>ONKO01000009.1 GCA_900318445.1 uncultured Bacteroidales bacterium | reverse complement strand
AGGTACAAAAGATTGTAAAAGGAGGACCTGTACCCTAGGGGACAGTCCTCCTTTATCATTAATACTAAGGTATATGCTTACACTGAAACTCCTCCGCGAAAACCCGGAGTTTGTTATCAAGAAACTGGCTGTCAAGAACTTTGACGCCCGCGCCATTGTAGAAAACGTCATCGCCCTGGACGACAAACGCAAGGCTCTCCAGACAGAGAGCGACGCTCTCCTGGGCCAGCAGAAGAAGGCTGCCGCCGCCATCGGCCAGCTTATGAAGGAAGGCAAGAAGGCCGAGGCCGAAGCCGCCAAGGCAGAAGTCGCCTCCATCAAGGAGCGTTCCACCGCCCTTCTCAAGGAGGCCGACGAGACCATCGAGCAGCTCCAGAACCAGCTGGTGCTCCTGCCCAACATCCCCTGCGACCTCGTTCCCGAGGGTAAGGGTGCCGAGGACAACCTGGTGGTGAAGATGGGCGGCCCCGAGGTCAACCTCCCCGAGAACGCACTCCCGCACTGGGAACTGGCCAAGAAGTACGACATCATCGACTTCGACCTGGGCGTGAAGATTACCGGTGCCGGTTTCCCTGTATATAAAGGCAAAGGCGCCAAGCTGCAGCGCGCCCTCATCAACTACTTCCTGGACCGCAACACCGCAGCCGGCTACAAGGAAGTGGAGCCTCCTGTAATGGTGAACGCCGCTTCCGGTTTTGGTACCGGCCAACTGCCCGACAAGGAAGGCCAGATGTATCACGCCAACCTGGACGACTTCTATATGGTCCCTACCGCCGAGGTCCCCGTCACCAACATCTTCCGTGACGTCATCCTCAGCGCCGACCAGTTCCCCCAGAAGCTTACCGCCTACACGCCCTGCTTCCGCCGTGAGGCCGGTTCCTACGGTAAAGACGTTCGTGGCCTTAACCGCCTGCACCAGTTTGACAAAGTGGAAATTGTGCGCGTAGAGAAGCCGGAGAACAGCTACGCCGCCCTCGATGAGATGGTGGCCCACGTGGAAAGCCTCGTGAATGAACTGGGTCTTAAGTACCGCATCCTTCGCCTCTGCGGCGGAGACTTGAGCTTCACCAGCGCCATCACCTACGACTTCGAGCTCTGGAGCGCCGCTCAGGGCCGCTGGCTGGAGATTTCCTCCGTGTCCAACTTCGAGAGCTACCAGGCCAACCGTCTCAAGTGCCGCTATAAGGACGAGGACGGCAAGATGCAGCTCGCTCACACCCTCAACGGAAGCTCCCTGGCCCTGCCTCGCGTAGTGGCCGCTCTCCTGGAAGACAACCAGAAGGACGGTTACATCGAGATTCCCGAGTGCCTGCGTCCTTACACCGGCTTTGACCGTATTGACTAATTTTGCGGCGTAGACGTAACACGCTGTGATTTAATAATTTAAGCAAAAACGCCTGTTGGATTTTCAACGGGCGTTTTTGCTTATGTGTCGTATAATAAGACCGTTACGTCCACGCGCCGGCTCATCCTGGAAAATCCGCACCTTTGCCTGCCGATGAACAAGGAGCGCATCATACTGGGGATAGACCCCGGAACCACGCCAAAACTACCGCCGTTCCCCGGGCTGATGCCCAAAGAGTTCCTTGTAGCATTTGGAGAAATAGGAGGGAGTTCCAAAGCCAACGGCATAAGCGATTTCCGCCACGGTTTTGTCGGAGCTCTTGAGCAATTGCTCTGCGGCCTTGAGCCGGGTAATGCGGATAAGTTCCACGGGCGAATAGCCGGTAAGCGCTTTCACTTTCCGGTATAGCTGAACGCGGCTCAATCCCAGCTCGGAGCCTATCTGCTCCACGCTAAGGTTTTCGTCTGAGAGATTTCCACGCACGACAGAACGGAAGCGGGCCAGGAAATCATTCTCCTGCGGCCTTGCGGCGCTTTCTCCGGTTTCCAGATAATGTTCTTTGAGGAGAATCCTGCTCTTGAGCAGATTGCCGATGCGGGAGAGCAGCACCCGTTCGCTGAACGGTTTGGAAATATAGGCATCGGCCCCGGAGTCGTATCCCTGCGCCCGCTGGTCCTCCAGGGACTTGGCTGTGAGAAGGATGACGGGAATGTGACTGGTAGCCAGCTGGTCCTTGAGGGCCCGGCACATCTGAAGCCCGTCCATGACCGGCATCATGACATCGCTCACAACAAGGTCCGGCAGTTCACGGGATGCCTTTTCCAGACCTTCCTCGCCATTGCAGGCCGTGAGAATCCGGTATTCCCCCTCCAAAAGTGTCCCTATGAAGGTACGGAGGTCGGAGTTGTCGTCCACGATGAGGACTGTGGGCCTTTCCTCAGACTGGACGACGCGTCCGGCGGCCTCCTGCTGCCGCGTATTCTCCAGGGCATAGGTCTCTGCATATTGTTCGGTATAGGCCGATGCGTCTTTCCCTTCGCCCACGGCCACTCCCTGCTGAACGAGGGGCAGCCGGACGGAAAAAGCCGATCCTTTTCCTACCGTGCTGGTAACTGATACGGAGCCGCCATGAAGGTCGGCCACCGCCTTCACCAGCGCAAGCCCGATACCGGTACCGGATGTGGAATTACCGGCCTGATAGAAATGGTCAAAGATAAAGGGAAGTTTATCGGCCGGAATACCTTCTCCATTATCCTCTACCGTGAGGACCGCATCGGAATCCTCCCGCCGGACAGAGACCGTAATGATTCCGTCAGCAGCCGTATGCTTGATGGAATTACCCAGCAGGTTGAAGAGGATGCGCTCGAGAAGCCGCATATCGGCCTCTACCGTCAGCTGTTCTTCTCCTTCGTAACGGAAATCCCGGTGAGCGTCGGCAAAACCGGTCATCCATTCCCGCACTGCTGCGGGGAGGTCAAACGCTGCGATTTCCAGCGCCATGTTACCGCTTTCAATCTTCCTGAAATCGAGGATGTTGTTGACGAGCTGGCGCAAAACATCCACATTGCGCCTGGCCATCAGAAGCGTTTTTCGCTGGGACTCCTCCATATGGCCCTCCAGCACGTGGTCCAGAGGCCCGGCCACCAGCGTGAGCGGTGTGCGGAGGTCGTGGCTCACAGCCGTAAAGAATTCCAGCTTGGCCTTGGTGGATTCTTCCAGCTGCTGTTTGAGCCGGCTGGTATTCCAATAACTCCAGTAGGCCTGGCACGTAATCAAGATAAGCAGGAGGGCAAAACCGATGACCAGCCACACGATGACGCGCTGGTTGTTATACTGTAAAAGGGATTGGTCCAACTGACCGTTCACTTGCTGAACCATGGCACGCTGGGTAGCTACTTCTTCCTCCTGCATCTTGAGCATAAGGGCATTATGGCTGTCTACCAGCGCACTCTCCAGCCGGTTCTCCCGTTCAAAAGGCTTTCCGGAGAGAATATTCATGGCCAGTTCAATGACCAGGTCTCCGCGGGTAGGATAGAGGTAGGAGGCGGTAAGGACGCCGTCAATCACATCCTGGAGGCCGGCATCGGGCAATGCGTCCACGCCAAAGAAAGGAATGTCTTCCGGCTCTCCCAAAGCCCGGCGGGCGCCCCGCGCCATGCGGTCGTTCTGGCCAAAGACGGCATCCGGGCAAACACCTTGCCGCACCAGGTCCAGCATCACATCATAGCCATCTTCTTCCAGCCAGTTGCCATAGGGCGCTGCCAAAAGCTGTATTCCCGGATATTGGGACAGTGCCTCAACAAAACCTTTGTGCCGGTCATCGGCCGGCGACGAGCCCGCCAGTCCCTGGATTTCCACAACACTTCCCTGCCCATCCATGACATCGGCCATAAAATTTCCCATGATGCGGCCAATCTCCACGTTGTCGGCCCCGATGAAGGCCGTGTACTTGTCGGAGTCAATCTTGCGGTCGAAGAGGATGACCGGAATGCCGGCGTCGAACGCATCTTCCACAGCATGTGTGATGGTGGTGGTCTGGTTGGGAGACACCACCAGGAGGTCCACTCCTTCTTTCATGAACGCCCAGATTTGCTCCATCTGGCGCTCGCTGTTGTCATCGGCTGACACAAAACGGACCTCCACGCCATTGGCGCGGGCCGCCAGCTTGAGTTCCTCGTTCAGTTTGGAACGCCAGATGTCGTTGCTGCACTGGGAAACGCCTATAACCAGCGACTTCTTCCCCCCGCCGCAGGCAGAGAGAAGAAGTACAGCCGATATGAGAAGAAGAAGTGTCTTTTTCATGCGAACTATTTAATAGACTCCGGGATTTCGGGCATGGCTCCGCTTTGGGTGCACACGTAGGCCGATACCCTTACGGCAGACTCATGTGCCTCGGGAACGGTCTTCCCGCCCAGCAGAGAGCCCACGAACGCACCGGTGAAGGAATCTCCGGCACCTACGGTATCGGCCACCTGCACCTTGGGCGTATCCAGGAACGACATGCCGCCCTCGTAGAAGACATAGCTGCCGTTGACACCGCAGGTAAGGATGAGCATCCGGAAGCCATAAGTCATGATGAGGCTGCGGCACTTCTCTTCCAGGGAAAGGCCCGGGAGTTCAAACAGGCGGGCGATGACCACCAGCTCTTCATCGTTGATCTTCAGGATATCGCAGCGGCGGAAAGAGGTCTCCAGCACTTCCTTGTTGTAAAAGTCCTGCCTGAGGTTGATATCAAACACCTTGAGGCAATCTTTGGGGACCGCATCCAGGAACAGGCCGATGCTTTCCCGGGAAACGGCGTTGCGCTGGGCCAGGGAACCAAAGCATACCGCCTTGCAGTCTGCCGCCAGGGCGGCCAGTTCCTTCGTGTAGGGGATGTTGTCCCAGGCCACGTCGGTCTTGATTTCGTACTGCGGCACGCCTTGCGCATCCAGCGTGACCTGGACGGTGCCGGTAGGATAGGAGACACGATCCAGGTGGTATGGCAGCTGATGCTCTTCCAACGCCTCCACAATTTCCTCTCCCAGTTCATCCTGACCGATGGCGCTCACTGCCATTCCCTCCAGGCCGAACTGGCTGGCATGATATGCAAAGTTGGCGGGGGCGCCGCCCAGCTTCTTTCCCTCGGGAAGCATATCCCACAGCGCTTCCCCGATGCCTATAACATATTTACCCATGATTATTTACGCACTTTAGTGAAATAGTAGAAAAGATAGGCTACGCCAATAGTCATCACTGCTACAGCGCCGGCCTGGCCCACTGCGTCGGAGGCAAAGCCCATGAGGAGCGGGAACACGGTACCGCCGAACAGGCCCATAATCATGAGGCCGCTTACCTCGTTCTGCTTCTCGGGAACAGCCAGAAGGGCCTCGGAGAAGATGATGGAGAAGATGTTGGAGTTACCAAAACCGACCAGGGCAATGGCCACATAGAGGATTTCCTTGCTCTGCCCCAGGAACATGCCGCACATGGAAAGGGCCATGAGAACGACGCTCACGAGGAAGAACTTGCGGTGGCTGAACCTGGAGAGGATGAACGAGCCGCTGAGGCAGCCCACCGTACGGAAGATAAAGTACAGGCTGGTAGCAAAACCGGCCTCGGTAAGGGTCATGCCCACGCGCTCCATCAGGAGCTTGGGAGCCGTTGTATTGGTACCTACGTCAATGCCCACATGGCACATGATGCCCAGGAAGCTGAGAAGCACCACCGGCTTTCCAAGGAGCTTGAAGCACTCCACAAAACCGGAGGCTTTGTCGGCCACCTGTTCGCGCTCGATGGGAGAAATGCCCAGCAGGAGGGCAGCCAGGATGCCAATACCACCGTAAATGGGGAACAGCACTCTCCAGCCCAGTCCAAAGGAAGGCAGAGCGGCCGTAGCGCCCCACATGGCAATGTACGGGGCCATGAAAGAGGCAATGGCCTTTACAAACTGCCCAAAAGTCATGGTGCTGGCCAGCTTGTCACCCTTGATAATATTGGTAATGAGCGGGTTCAGCGAAGTCTGCATGAGGGCGTTGCCAATTCCGAGAAGGGAAAAGGCCACCAGCATGACGCCATAACTTTCCCCGAAAATGGGAATAATCAGCGAAATCACCGTCACCACCAGCGAAAGGAGCACGGTATTCTTGCGGCCGATCCGGTTCATAAGGATACCCGTAGGTACAGAGAAAATGAGGAACCAGAAAAAGACCAGCGAAGGGAAGATATTGGCAGCAGAATCACTCAGGTCAAGGTCTGCCTGCACGTAGTTGGATGCAATGCCCACCAGGTCCACAAAGCCCATGGCGAAAAAGCACAGCATCACCGGCAAAAGTTGTATCTTTTTATTCATTACTTAGCAAGAGGATAAAGGGTTACGTCGGCCTTGAGGTTTCCGTAAAGCCGGAGGGTATTGTAGGGGGCCGAAGGGAAAACGAGGTTGGTCATGGCAAAGTCTTCGCCAAAAGCCTCGATACTGGCGCTATCCATGAGAAGGCGCAGTTCCATCTTGCCGCCCACACGGGTAGGAGCAGAAGTAACGGCAGCAAACTTCTTGGAGAATTTCACCATCCCGCTTCCGCGACGGTCCATGGAGAAAGTCTGGGTGGCTGCTTCATAGGAGAAGACCACCTGTTCTCCGGCCTCATTGGAAAGCACGAAGGTAGCGCCTTCCTTCTTTTGAAGGGAGAAGCGAATGACCAGTTCATAAGCTTTTACCGGCTTGTCAAACAGCTCTACAGGTGCCGTAGAAAGCGTATACTGGACCGGGGTGCCGCGAAGGGCCTCCACTTCCCTGGACGGAGTACTCTTCAGGATGACTTCCTTGCCCCTGCGGATGAGGGAAAGGTCCCGGGGAACGGAATTGGCGCTGCGGAACTGCTGGGTGGGAACCGAGTTGGCATACTGCCAGTTGCTCATCCAGGCAATGGCTACGGCGCGTCCGTCCGGAGCACTACTCCAGGTAACGGCGGCATAGTGGTCCTTGCCGTAATCCATCCAGCGGGTAACGGTAGGAAGATCGTCGCATTTGAAGGTCTTTCCATCATAGCTACCCACAAAATACTGGGTAGCACTGCCGCCAAAGGGACCGCCGGGATTGATGTTCAGAAGAAGCACCCACTTGTCTTTTCCCTCAAAGGGAAGACGGATAAGGTCCGGGCATTCCCAAACACCGTTATGGTTACCGTAAGCAAGACCGAAACTGCTGTCGTACGTCCAGTCCTTGAGGTTGGAGGAGCTGTAGAACTGCACCTCCTGTCCTGCGGCCAGAACCACTTTCCACTGACGCGTCTGATGGTCCCAGAACACCTTGGGGTCCCGGAAGTCGGGCGTATCCTCGGCCATAATCACCGGATTGCCGGCATATTTGGTAAAGGTGCGGCCGTTATCCAGGCTGTACGCGATGCTCTGCGTCTGGTTGGAGCCGTCAGAGGTGTACATAGCCACAATGGCGCCGCGGCCGAAGCCGGCCGTATTGTCCGTATCCACAACAGCGCTTCCGCTGAAGATGGCGCCCAGGTCGTCGGGAGCGAGGGCGATGCCCAGATGCTCCCAATTCACCAGGTCCTTGGAAACGGCATGTCCCCAGTGCATATTGCCCCAGAAACTGCCATAGGGATTATACTGGTAGAACAGATGCCATTCACCATCTTTGTACACCATTCCGTTGGGGTCGTTCATCCACCCCCACTCGGGGGAAAAATGATAGGTGGGCCTGTATTGCTTTTCCTTATTGGCATGGTCCACCACGGGAACCGTGACCATCTCCGACCAACATACGTCGTCGGAAGGGTCCCGGCGTACACCCCGCCCCTGCGTCATCGTGACATCCAGCAGAATGCTGCTTCCGCCCCACTTGCCCAGGTCCAGCGGAACCAGGTAGTCGGTCTTGTCAATGGCCAGGGAAATGTTGGCCCTTAGCACTACATTCCCGTTGGAAAGCACCTTGACACTCGCTTCCTGGGCCGTTTCCTGGACCGGAAGCATTACGTAGCGGTCGTTCCCGCTCACTTGAATCAGCGTATGGGTTTCACTGAGATGATGAACCGTAAGGCTCTGTGCCCCCGCCATAAACGGGAGCACAAGAGCAAGGACAAAAAAGAGTCGTTTCATGCGTCAAAGATAGTGAAAATAAAGCGACTTTAGTACTGGGTCACCACGACATCCGACACCGTGATGCTGCCGCCGTAGTTATTGATGCTCCAGCAGTTCTTCTGGATACCGTAGATACGCTGGGTATAGGCGCACACATCGTTGATGTACATGACTACCACGGAGTTGTCCGTATAAATGTCAACGTTATACACATTGTCATCCGGACGGGCAAACCAGTAGCCGTCCGCCCCATCGATAAAGTGCTTGCCTTCCTCTCCCTCCTCTTCGAAGTTCACCTTGCGGTTCCATTCGTTTTCGGGTTTGACCACCATGGTATAGTACTTTTTACTGTCGGTACCCCGCACGAAGGAGAAGCCGAACTTGTCCCAGTTGTTGGAAGTAGTCACTTTGAGGGAAATATGGTTGGCGCGGCCCAGGCGGTTATACAGCACATAGGCATCATCACCGGTAAGCGTTCCGTTTTCATAGCCGTTGGAAGCCATGACCTTCAGCTCCTTGGAGACATTGTACTTGGCAGCCATCGCGGGAACCTCACCCAGGGTGAGAGTACCGTTCTCGTGCTGAATAATCTTGTGGCATACCATGGATCCGGACCAGTTGGGTTCGCCATCGGCCCCCACATTGACGTTCTTGTCAAACACGGTAGTTCCACTGCGGAACGGGCTCCAGCCCCACATATAGCGGTTGGTACCGTCCGACGCCGTCTTTCCGGCATAGAAGGCACGGCTGTCCAGAACGCCCTCGTGACCGTCCTGCGGCCAATGGGCACCGGGGTCGGCGAAGCAGTTCTTGAGGCCCTCCCAGGAGGAAGCCATCATATACTTAACCTTGCGGCTCCAGGGGGCGCGGTATCCTTCGCTGTAAATGAAGTACCACCAGTCACCCATCTTGAACACGTCCGGGCATTCGCACATGCGGTCCCACACCATGTTGAAGGAACCCACGTGCTCCCAGTTTTTGAGGTCGGCCGACTTGAAATCGGCGAACCTGAGGTTGCTGGAGATGACCATGTGCCACATGCCGTCGTCGGCCTTGAACACCTGGGGATCGCGGAAATCGACTCCGGAATATCCGAAGTCGGGGCCGTTAAGCGCCCACAGAAGGTCCTTGGTCCAGGTCTTGAAGTCCTGGGAGGTGGCTCTCAGGACCACTTCACGGTTGGTGCAATTCCCGTTATGACCGGTGTAATAGATGTAGTACAGGCCCTGGGCCTCATCATACACACAGCATCCGGTACCGATAGCGGCATCCTGTTCCAGGACAGAGGCTCCCACAGGGAGAACCTCTCCCAGGGACGTATAAGAAGCGCCGTCCCTGGTGGATACGCCCCAGATGGGGTGGAAGTTCATGGACGCATTGTTGTCAAACTCCTGCAGATACAGAACCTTAAACTCACCGGCCTTTGCATCCCAGAAGGGCATGGGGTCGCCCACGCGGCCAAGGGCCGGAGTATAATAGGTGCTGAATCCCTTGTCATCTGCACTGGCAAAGTAGGTAGCACTCGCATCCCAGTCGCGGGGTGCATCCCCATAGTTTTCTTTGCTGCATGCCATCGTCAGTGCGCCCAGCATCAGGATGGCAGAAATGTATGTCTTGTGTTTCATACGACTCTATTTTGTAAGATAGTTGATGGCATTGGCGGTCATGATGGCAATGTTCTTATGGTAGTTCTCCACATAACCAGCCCCATAGGTATAGGAATACCAGTCATAGCAGCCGGAGCCGATGCAGATGATACCGCCCTTACCGTCGTGCGCAGGATATTCCCAGGCCACGATGGCTCCGTCTCCGCCCACGCCGATGATGGTGGCGCCGGTGCGGGTGGTCCAGGCATTGTAGTCATCATATCCTCCCCAGTCAGTTCCAATATGGTACTGGGCGGTAGAGTTGGTGATATAGTAGCCGGCATCGGTGCACAGAACCTTATTGGGGTCGTCTCCCATAATGATATCCTTGTACAGCGGATGCTCGTTCTGTCCAGCGTAAATACGGAAGTCCCAAGGACCGCCGCAAAGCTCGGCACTGTTTTCTTCTCCGCCCCAGCAGTTGTTGGGAGTGGTCCAGTCGTCGTCACCGGTAGCGCCGATGAAGGAAGGCAGGTTGGTGGCATAACGGGTCATCAGGAGCGCTCCGCCATTCTCATAGAAAGCACGGATCTGGTTCTTGGCATCCAGGGCCTCGGTGGCCATATCTATGAACTGGTCGTGTCCGTCAACGAAGGGATGCCGGTGGAAGTGCCACCACATAATCTTGCATTCGGAAAGATCCAGCGTACCGTTCTTGATATCGGCGAAGGAGGCATAGAGCGTTCCAGGCACATTGGCAATCATCCAGTTGCAGGCGGTAAGCGCCTCCGGATCCAGATCCTCCTTGTTGGAGGCCGCACCCAGGAACAGGGCCTTGGGCTTCTCGATCACCGTAACGGTAACCGTATAGACACTCCGGGCCGAGTTGTTGGTCACAGTGAACGTGACGGGCGCAGAGAAGTCCTGGGCCACACCGGAAGCCGGAACGACAGCTGCGTTGGCGCTGATTTCGATAGTAGGCACCAACGAGTGAACATCTTCGGTACCGGGAAGGAACACGGAAATGGTCTTCGCCTCCTGGTCGATGATTCCGTTGTACATATCATTGATGACAAAGCGCGTAATCCGGGCCTGGTCGTGAAGGACGCTCAGGGTCCAGTCAAGGGAGACATCTCCGTTTTGGACCTTCAGACCTTTGGCGGAGGACATGTTCAGCTTATCTCCCTGCTTTACAGGGCAGGTAGCGCCTTCGGAAATAACCAGCGAGGTCACTTCCATGGCCGATGTTTCGTACACCTCGGGAAGTCTCACCACAATGCTGCGGGAGACGAGGTCGATATTCCCCTCATATCCGTCCAGGGAGAGGGCTGTGACAAGGCAGTCTCCGCCAAGCTGGAGGTCACTGACCTTGGTCTTTGTGCAGGCTGCCAGACAAAGCAGGGCGGCTGCCATATAAATCAATTTGTTTCTCATATACGTAGCAATTTATCACCAGGCACCGACGTTTTGGGTATAGTGGCCGTTGGAAGCAGCCATCTGACTGGCCGGGATAGGGAGATATTCACCCTGGTTGGCCGTGAAGTGGGCTTCGCTGTAGAACGAGCAGTTGTCAATTTCCTCGGGATAGTACTTGTTGAGGACCGTAGCGGCATCGCCCCAGCGAACGAGGTCAAAGAAGCGCTCGCTTTCCATGGCCAGTTCCAGACGACGCTCCATCTTGACAATCTTGATGGTCGTGGCCTTGTCATAAGTACCCTTGTACTGGGCGGCGAAGAACTTGACGCCGTAGCGGGCAGGATAGTCGGAAATCATCTGGGTGGAAGAAGCCGCACGGCGGCGGATCTCATTCACCAGGTCGATGGCCTTGTCACATTCACCCAACTGGGCATAGGCTTCGGCCCTCTCCAGAAGGACATCGGCATAACGGAAGACAATGCGGTTCATGGGAGAAGCCCAGTAGGAGCCCTTGATAAGGTATTTACCCAAAAGGGCCGGATCTACGTTGTGCTTGAGGGTCACATAGTAGCCATAGTTTCCGCCGGAGCGGCTCCATACGGTGGTCTGCTCCATCATGTAGTTGCGGTTGAACATGTAGGGGAAGCCCGGCATGCCCACCGTCAGGAACAGGCGGGGGTCTGCGTTATCCGTCGCCTTGTCATAATCCTTGCTGTTGAAGGTATCCAGAAGTGGAAGACCGTCGGCTCCGGTACGGAACGCGTTCACCAGATTCTGGCTGGGCTTGTAGAAGTCGCAGCCGCCGTCGGTAACACCGGTGATATTGGGAACGATGAGGCCATAACTCCAGTTCAGGTTACCATAGGTGGAACCGTCGTTGATGGAGTACTGGATGGCCCAGAGGCTTTCCTTACCGTTCTCGTACTCGGTTTCCGGACGGAAATTGTTGTGAATGTCCTCTTCCAGGCCGTAACCGGCATAATACTTGGGGTCGGTGTATTCAATGACTTTCTCCAGATCAGACACTTCGATGGAGGTAACCTCGTTGGTCTTTTCGTCATCCTGGTGGTAAGCCTTGTACAGATAGACCTTGGCCAGGAAGGCGGCGGCAGCAGCCTTGGTGGGACGGCCCTTGTCGGCCTGCACCTTGGGCAGCACGTCAAAGGCATCCTTGATATCATTGATGATAACCTGCCAGCCTTCATCGTTGGAGTAGAGCGTGTTGGACATGTTCTGATATTCCTCGTAAGTGAAGTCGTAGCGGTCCACAAAAGGAATGTGCTTGAACAGACGCTTGAGGAGGAAATGACCGTAGGCACGAAGGAACTTCATCTCGGCCAGCCGCTGCTCCTTCATCGTGAAGGAGTCGTCACATTCGTTCAGAAGGGCGATGGCACTGTTCACGCGGGAAAGGCTGTTATACAGGCGCACCCAGATGTCATTGATGTTCCAGTTGGTGGTAAGGACGCCCTGCTGCATTTCCAGCTGGTGGAAAACGTCACCGTCACCTACACCGCTGCCACCTTTGTAGGCATCGTCGGAACGGACATCAAAATTCCACATGGAGAAGGAGGAGTTGATATCCTCCGCGGTGGTGAAGATGGCATAGGCCGATACCACCATGGCCTCTGCATTGGCAGGAGATTTCACCTGCTCGTCGCTGAGGGTACCCTGGGGCACCTGGTCACTCAGCATTTTTTGGCAGGAAACAGCCGCAGAGAAGGCAAGACCCATGCACAGGAAGAAAAATATCTTTTTCATAACTGAACTTTCTTTAGAAGGAAACATTGATGCCAGCGGTGATATTCAAAGGAATAGGATAACCGAAGGTGGGGTTTTCCGGATCTACGCCCGTAAAGCTGCGGCTTCTGATGGTGAACAGGTTCTGGGCCGACACATACACCCTCAGGCGGGACATGTGCAGGGCTTCGCAAACCTTCCCGGAGAAGTTGTATCCCAGCTGGATGGTACGCAGTTTGGCAAAGGAGCCGTTTTCCACATAGTAGCTGGAAACACGCTTTTCGTTGTTGTTATCCATTACGCTGACGGCAGGGATATTGGAAGCCATATTGTTCGGGCTCCAGGCATCCAGGAGGCGGCGTCCCTTGTTCAGGTTGGAGATGTTCATACCCGTCCAGAGGTCGGTCTGCTTCTTGAAGTCGCTGGTAATCACATCCACGCCCTGAACACCCTGCCAGAACATGGTAAGGTCAAAGTTCTTGTACTGGAGGTAGATGTTGAGACCCCAGGTAAAGTCCGGAACGGGAGAGTAAATCCACTTCTGATCCTTTTCCGTAATGACGCCGTCGTCATTGAGGTCTTTCCAGCGAATACGGCCGAGGCCTGCACCGCTCTGGATGGCATGGTTGTCAATCTCATCCTGACTCTTGAAGATGCCGTCATAGACATAGCCCACCTGGGCGCCCCTGGGATGACCCACAACGCTTTCCACACCATTTCCGCCGAAGTCGCCACGGGCGGCAAGGGTTTCGGGGAGTTTGGTAACGCGGTTGTCATACGTGCCGATATTGGCCGCCAGGTCATAGTGGAAGTCCCCTACGTCTCCGCGGTAACCCGCATTGAACTCGATACCCTTGTTGACCATTTCACCGGCATTGATCCACTGGTCGGCGCCCTCACCCATGACACCGATGCCGGGCATTCTTACAAGAATGTCGGTGGTCTTCTTATAGTAAACTTCCAGGGAGCCGTAGAGTGCGCTCTTGAACATGGCAAAGTCAAGACCCACATTGGTCTGGGTGGTCGTCTCCCATTTGAGGTTGTCATTACCCAGCTGGATGCGACGGAAACCGCTGGGAAGGGTCTGGCCGCCATTGGTACCGGCGATATCGTAGCTGGTGCCATAGCTCTGTCCGCCGAAATTGGCTTCACCGTAATTGCTCTCATAGATGGAGTAACGGGCAATGTTGTCAATGTCCTGCGTACCCGTCTGGCCCCAGCTGGCACGAATCTTCAGGTTCTCCAGCCAGGTAGCATTTTCCATGAACTTTTCCTTGTCAATTCTCCAGCCCACGCTCACCGAAGGGAAAAGACCGAAACGGGTGTTGCGGCCAAAGCGGCTGGAACCGTCATAGCGGAGCGTGACGCTGGCCAGGTAGCGGTCGGCGTAGTTGTAGTTCACCTTTCCGAAATAAGAGATGAGGGTGTAACCACCGCCACCGCCATAGGATTCGGCCTCGCCGACAGCGGCGTTGGGCCACATATAGTCGGGGTTCAGCACGGCAAAATCGTATGCCTTTCCGCTGAACCAGGTGTCATCTTCCCGGTTGACTTCCGTACCCACCAGGATATCGCCACGATGCTTGCCCACCTCAAAATTGTAGGTTGCGATGGCATTCCACATCCACTTGAGCCAGTGTTCCTGCTTGGCCTCTACGGCATTGGTCTTGGTGGCTACGGTTCCTTCCGTAACAGGGTAAGTGAAGATACGCTGTTCCTTCTGGGAATAGTCGATACCAAACGTTGTCTTGATATTCAGTCCCTTCACGGGATTGATGTTCAGGTAAGCATCGCCGAACAGTCTCCAGTAGGAATAACGGTTGTCCTTGTTGCGGGTAAGGCGGGCAAGGGGGTTCTCACGGTCGGGATAACCTCCCACGGGACCTGCGAACTCACCGCTGGTGGTATAGACCGGGATGGAGGGATTGAACTGGAGAACGTTTTCCAGGAATCCGCCGGGAGCCTGTACCTCGCTGGTGCGGTTCAGGGTAAAGTGTTCGCCGATGGTAAGAATATTCCGGTCTCCCACTTTCAGGAGTTTGTAGTCCGTGTTGATACGGGCGCTGATACGGGAGAAATCGGAATGTTTGATGATACCGTCGTTGCGGTAGTAACCCAGGGAGAAGTAGGAATTACCGCGCTCGGTACCGTTACTCAGGGAAAGGTTGTACTGCTGGATGAGACCGGTACGGGTGGTTTCCTTTACCCAGTCGGTATCGCTGGCAGGAGTGGTTCCTGCGGCATCCAGATACTTGTCCATACGGATTTTGTTCAGGACGGGGACGCCGTTGGCGTCGTAGCCCCAGTCAAAATGGTAACCCAGCGAGTTTCTCTCCGGATTGAGACCGTCATTCACATAACCCTGCCACATAACCTGCCCAAATTCCTCGGCATTGAGTACCTGCATACGGTTGGCATAGGTCTGTGCCGCTACGCTGGCATCGAAGTCCACCTTCACCTTTCCGTCCTTACCGTTTTTGGTGGTAATGATAATAACGCCGTTAGCAGCCCGGCTACCATAAATGGAGGCAGAGGCTGCATCCTTGAGGACCTGGATGGACTCGATGTCGTTACCGTTGAGCTCATGCATACCCGCCTTCGTGGGAACACCGTCAATGATGAACAGCGGGTCGTTGGCACCATCATTGAGCGAGCCGATACCGCGGATACGGACAGTCGCTGCACCGGACGGAGAGCCGTCGGCCGTGATGTTCATACCGGGAACGCGTCCCTGGAGCGCTTTCACAGGGTTGTTCTCATTCTGCTTGGCCAGGTCTTCCGTGTTGACGGTAGAGATGGCGCCGGTAAGGTCGGCCTTGCGCTGGACCGTATAACCGGTCACGACTACCTCGTTCAGCAGTTGGGAGTCCTCGTCCATGACAACTGCCATCTGAGCCTTGGCAGGTAACTCCTGCGTAGTATAGCCGATGGAGGAGAAGACCAGGACAGCGCCCTGTTTCACCGAAATGGTGAAGTTGCCGTCAAAGTCTGTCGTCGTACCATTGCTGGTACCTTTTTCCATGACTGCGGCGCCAATGACGCCGTAGCCGTCGGCCGAAGAGGTCACAGTACCTGTAACCGTGATCTGCTGGGCGGTGGCGGTGATGCCTGCCAGCAGAAGGGCCGAAACAAGAAGTGATTTCAGTTTTAACATGTGATATGAGTTAATAGTTCCGTGTTACGGATGTGTCGCCGCAAATATAAATATAAGGTGCGTGGGGGTGCTGTAACATATGTTTCCACTTATGCAACAAATGATACAAGGCGGTTTTTTTGCAACATTTGAGACAAAGTTTTGTATCTTTGCCTGCCGATGGGAAAGGAACGCATCATACTGGGGATAGACCCCGGAACCCAGCTGCTGGGGTTTGGCATTATCCGGGTAGAGGGCAAGAAGGCCTCCTACGTGGATATGGGCGTACTGGACCTTCGAAAGGAGGGAGACGCCTACTCCAAGCTCCAGGCCATCTACGAGTGCATCGGCGAGGTTTGCCGGAATTACCACCCCACCGAGCTCGCCATCGAAAGCCCCTTCTACGGGAAAAATGCGCAGGTGGTTCTCAAGCTGGGCCGCGCGCAGGGCGCAGCCATCCTGGCCGCCAAAGAATATGGTGTGGAGAGCGTCACCGAATACGCCCCCCGAAAGGCCAAGGAAGCCATCGTAGGAAACGGCGCCGCGTCCAAGGAACAGGTGCAGCTCATGCTGGAGAAAACCCTGGGCGTAAAACTGGAAAGCCGGCATCTGGACGCCACCGACGCCCTGGCCATCGCCCTTTGCCACTTCTACGAAACCTCTTCTCCCCTCGCCTCCGCAAAAGGCAAAGGCGGCTGGGAACAGTTCATCAAGGACCACCCCGAAAGAATTTCTTAAAATCCTTTTAAACCTTGACGCCACCGCTGTGTCAAAGAAATCGGTTTTTATAGAAAAAGTATGGTTAGAAGACTCCTCGTGGCCCTCGCGGGCCTTTTTACCGCCCTCACCCTGAGTGCTCAGAACTACAAGATTTCCCTCACGCTTGAGGATGCATCGAACGGTGAGCCCGTGGGCTTTGCCACGGTATCGGCCACCCCGGAAAAAGGGCAGCCCAAGTACACCCTCACCGACGCCAAGGGCAAGGCCGTCCTGGAAAAGGTACGTGCCGGCAAGTACACCATCAAGGCGGAAATCCTGGGCTACAAGCCCAGCGAGCAGGTGGTGGAGGTAAAGGCCGATACCGACCTCGGCACCATCAAGATGGCCCTGGACCAGGAAGTGCTGGATGCCGCATCGGTCAGCGCCGTGGGTAATCCCATCGTCATCAAGAAGGACACCGTGGAGTACAATGCCTCTTCCTTCAAGATCTCCGACGACAACATGCTGGAAGATCTCCTGAAGAAGCTTCCCGGCGTGGAAGTGGACGAGAGCGGCAACATCACCGCCAACGGAGAAACCATCAACAAAATCATGATTGACGGCAAGACCTTCTTCATGGACGACCCTCAGCTGGCCTCCAAGAACATCCCCGCCAAGCTCATCGAGAAAGTGAAGGTGGTGAAGAAAAAGAGCGAGCAGGCCGAGTTCACCGGCATTGACGACGGTAACGACGAGACCATCATCGACCTCAGCGTCCAGCGCGGCATGATGAACGGCGTCTTCGGAAACCTGCAGGCCGGCGGAGGCCACGACGTTCCCTCCAGCGCAAAGGCCATGAATGACTGGCGCTTCCAGAGCAACCTCATGGTGGGCCGCTTCACGGAAGGTTCCCAGCTCAGCATCATCGCCGGTGCCAACAACACCAACAACCGCGGCTTCACGGACTTTGTGGGCAACATGATGGGCGGCATGATGGGAGGAGGCGGCATGATGGGCCGCGGCGGCGGATTCGGCGGCGGGTTCGGCGGCGGCAACGGCATCACCACTTCCTGGAACGCCGGTGTCAACGGCAACTGGGACCTCTTTGACAATAAGATGCAGCTGGGTGCCAACTACATGTATACCGGTTCCGACGTAGACGTAACGGAGAATACTTACAAGGAAACCTACCGTGACGATGGCAGCACCCTCATCAGCAACACCGACGGTCTCAGCAGCCGCTTCACCAACGGCCACCGCTTTGGCGTTCGTCTGGACCACAAGTTCTCCGAGAACACCTCCATCCTCTTCCAGCCCCAGTTCAACTTTGGCAACGGAAGCTACATCCAGCAGAGCCTCTTCGACACCGATACCAAGGCGGCCGACGGCACCGTGAACAAGACCAACAGCGGTTTCACCAACAATTCCGGTGACAACCGCAACTGGAGCAGCAGCGGTTTCCTTCTCCTTCGCCAGCGCCTGTTCATCCCCGGCCGCACCATCTCCGTGAACGTAACCTGGAACGTGTCCAACAACAAGATGGACGGTTACAACCAGTCGCTCACCAACACGCAGTTTGATGCAGACGGCAATCCCGTTGCCAGCAAACGCACCGTGGTGAACCAGCGCGTAGACCAGAGCTCCAAATCCCAGTCGGTAGGCGCCCGTCTGGTCTACACCGAGCCCCTGGGCGGCTACTTCTACCTGGAAGGCAGCTACAACGTCAATTACGCCAATTCAGAATCCAATAAGAACGTATACAACAGCGGTGCCTATAACTGGGCTCCCGATGCATTTGTCCTGGGTATGGGCAGCGCTCTTCCCTACACCTCCGAGGGCGAAGTGAAGGACGACACCTACACCAACAACATCGTCAACCGCAACCTCAACCAGAATATTGGCCTGGCCTTCATGTACCAGAACGAGGCAGCCCGCGCACAGATTGGCATCTCCGCTATCCATACCGACACTTATAACAAGACAGATTCATACCCGGATCCATACACAGACAAGCGTTGGAACTTCGCGCCCCGCGCCATGGTCTTCTACGACTTCAACGACAACTCCAACGTGCGCCTGTTCTACAACGGCCGCAGCAGCCAGCCCTCCACCAGCCAGCTGATGCCCGTCATGGACAACTCCAACCCGCTGAGCATGAGCCTGGGTAACCCTTACCTCACGCCCTACTTCAGCCACAACCTCCGCAACGAATGGGAAATCTCCAACCGCCAGACCTTCTTCTCCCTGCGCATCAACCTGCAGGGCGGCATGACGCAGAATCCTATTACCAACGCAGCCTGGTACGACAACAACGGCCGACAGTACAGTTTCCCCGTCAACGGCCACAACACCTATAATGGCAGCCTGCGCGTCTCCCTCAACGCTCCTATCGCCAAGTCCAACTTCTCTATCTCCAACATGACCAACGCCTCCTATTCCAAGAGCGGCAGCTTCGTGGGCAAGAGCAACCTGGACATGAGCGATTACCTCACGGCCGACAGTTTCAACTACGAGAAATTCCACCAGGATTACTTTGAGGGAAGCAATGCCCTGTGGGACCAGAACTTCCTGGACAACACCACCCGCAGCCTCTCCGTAATGGAGCGCCTGTCCCTCACCTACCGTTCAGACTACCTGGAGCTGCAGGCAACCGGAAGCACCCGTGTGAGCAAGCCCTGGTACACCGTGCAGGCCGCCACGGCCGCTACCTGGAACAACCAGGTACGCGGTTCCGTCAAGTGGACCATCGGCGAGAGCGGAGTTGAACTGAGCACCGACGCCGGCTACCGCTGGTACAATGGCTACACCACCCCGCAGGATCCCCAGCTGGTATGGAATGCAAAGATTTCCACTCCGCTGTTCCACCGCCAGGCCACCCTGTCCCTGAATGCCTACGACATCCTGGACCAGTCCAAGAACCTGAGGGTTAATATCACCGACAACTACTATCAGGAAACGCGTAACAACACCCTGGGCCGATACATCATGCTCACCTTCACCTGGCGCTTCGGAAGCTTCGGCGGCGGAAACAACCGCGGCGGCTTCCGTCCCGGTGCAGGCGGTCCCATGGGCGGCGGTTTCCGTGGCGGCATGGGCGGCTTCCGCGGAGGCCGGTTCTAGCCCCTACGCTTCCAGAAGGGAAACGAACCGGGACATCCCCTTGGACGCGACATCCTGGATGAACGTCACCCGGGGGTCCATGATGGGAACCGGTTTGGGATCGATTACATAGATAGGGCACTCGTTACCCGCATAGCGATACAGCCCGGCCGCAGGATATACCTGCAGCGAGGAACCCACAATGAGAAGGACATCGGCCCGGGAAACCAGGTCGATGGCTTTTTCTATATTGGGTACGGCTTCCCCGAAAAAGACAATGTGCGGACGCAGCTGGCTGCCGTTCGGGGCCAGGTCTCCCAGCGACACGGACTCGTAGCCCACGTCTATGACCTCGGCCTCGGAGGCCGTGCGGTCGTAGATGCCGCTCTCCGGCCTCACCTTGGTGAGCTCCCCATGCAGGTGCAGCACGCGGGTGGAGCCGGCACGCTCGTGCAGGTTGTCCACGTTCTGGGTAATCACGTCCACATCATAGGACTTCTCCAGGGCGGCGATGGCCTCATGGGCCGCATTGGGTTTGGCGTCCTTGAGCTGGGAGCGGCGCTGATTGTAGAAATCCAGCACCAGCGCACGGTTGCGGTACCAGCCCTCGATGGAGGCGACGTCATTCACGTCATACTGTTCCCACAGGCCGCCGGTGTCCCGGAACGTAGCGAAACCGCTCTCGGCCGACACACCGGCTCCTGTCAACACAACGATTCTCTTTTTCATGCTTCCTTCATTTCGAAGTAATACTTCTTGACCCAGTACTCGAACAGGGGGTCAATGATGGTGGGCTTGTCGTCCTCGTCAAACTCCAGCACTTCCTTTTTCATGAGGGCATCCTTCACGCGCTTTACGTTGGCCGACGAGTTAAGGCCGTACTGCCGGATAACCTCGGCGCTGGAAAAGCGCGTCACGCCCTCCACGGTGGCCTTCAGGAGGTTGACCTGGTGCGTGGTGAGGCCGCTCATCATGTCCACGAAACGGGGCTCGTGCACCGAGATAAGGGAAGCCAGGGCATCCACAAGACCCGGCTCCATGAGGTAGCCGCGCGTCATGCCGTCGCAGATGGATGCGAAGTGGTTGATGTACCACAGATGTCCCCGGAACAGGCGGCAGGCTCCCTGCAGCAGCTCCTTCTCCACCACCTTTCCGGCCGAGGTGAAGCCCCGGTAGATGTGGTCGGCCATCTCGATCTCGTCTACAGGCGAGAGTTTCACCCGCTCTACCAGCCGATGGAACAGCAGGCTGCCGCGGAATATCGTCTTCATGGCATTGACGCCCGATCCCGCAAAGACGTAGGAGAACCTGCGGTTGTCCCGGTTCTCCTTGAGGGAATTCGAGAGCGGTCGCAGGATGGCGTCGGGGTCATCGAGGGCGGTCAGACACTGGAATTCGTCAATAATGAGGATAATGCGGTCTCCCCTCTCCTGCGCCAGGCGGAAAGGCAGGCTCAGGATGGCGGCGACATCGGCCGCCTCCAGGTCCCAGGTGAGCGAGAGCACCCGTCCCTCGGCCTCGTAGGCAACGGGGTCGAAGACAAAGTGCGTCCCTTCCAGGAAGCGCCGGCTGAGGTCTGCGAACTCGGCAGGTGTGGTTCCGGCCATGCGCAGGAGCGTAGAGCCCAGCCGCAGCACGAAATCCTGCGGCGTGCGGATGTTCAGGGCCGAGAACTGTCCCACGGTGAAGGTAACGCCCTTCACGCGCAGGGAATAGAGCGTTTGCTGGATGAGCGAGGTTTTCCCGGTCTTGGGGGGCTCGCTCAGCACCACGTGTTCTCCCTGGGTGAGCAGGTTCCCGAGAAGTGTCACGTCTGAGCGCCGGCCCACAAAGTTACGGCCGGTCACATATTGGGCATACGGGAAATTGGTTTCCATTACCAGAGCTTAATGATGCCGGTTCCGATGAGAATGCCGGCGATGATGCACAGGACAGCCAGGATTCCATAGATCCAGCTGCGGGCGCGCTGGGCACGGGCGGCGGGATCCACGGCGGTGAGAGAAGGATACTTGGCCAGCGAGGTGAGCGTCTTGCCAAACTGGGCACGCACCAGGGCGCTGGCATTGATGGCCCAGCCGTTGGCATTGAGGATGGGGCCCAGGTCACGCTTACGGATCTTTCTCCAGGCGATGAACATGGACGGACCGGAGATAACGAGCATGAGGCCGATAAGGATGAGCACCAACTGCCAGAAAGGAGTTTCCCTGATGCCCGTCGCAAGGGAAGTAAGGAACGCGCCGATATAGCCGATGGCCATGCCGATGGCGGCAAAGATACCGGCGAACTTGGCAATATCGAAGGTGGAAGCGATGGCGGGCGTCTTTCCGTCCGTAGCCTGATTGGTCACGTCAGTGAGGCCCGACATGGATTTCTCATTCTTCTCTGCCGCTTTCTTGTCAATCTTGTCGTTGATCATGCGGGCCACTTTCTTGTACGGGGCCCAGAAGGCCTGGCGGATGGAGACGGGGTTGTCCACGATGGCCACCACCTTGGCGGTGTAGTCGTTTCCGTCGCGGTCATAGAAGACAGCGTTCTTGCCTTCACGGAGTCCGTCCACGTCACCGTCCGTGAGCACGGCGGCAATGTTGAAGCTCTTGCCCAGTTTCTCGCTGGTGCAGGCGCAGTACAGGATGTACATGCCGCTGAGTGAGGAAATCTCCGGAGAAGGACCGGCCACCTTGATGCAGAGGTCCGTGCTGCGCTGGTCGATGAACAGCGTTCCGGCCTGGAAAATGGCCTTGCGGGTGGGGTCATAGAAGTCTGCAAGCACCACATAGTTATTGAGGAAGCGGTAGAAGTACTTGTTAAGACGCAGTACCTTGTCCACTTCTTCGATGGAAAGGGCATTGGCTTCCTCGGCCTTGTCCTTTTCGATGAGCTTGAGAAGGGCCGCTTTCTTGTTATCCTTGAGGATGGCTTCTACGGTGCCAAGGCCCAGAGACTCCACGACTGCGCCTTTCTTGGCCGAGAGCCAGGTGCAGTAAGGGGCCAGTTTGGTAAGGAGCGCAGCCCATGCGTCCTCGGTGACAGGCTTTTCTCCCACACCCGTGAGGGCGGTCACGGCCTGCATGGCGGCCTTCCAGGCGGGGTTCACGGCCGAGAAGTCCAGTTTTCCGTCTGCGGTGGGCTTTGCCAGCGGCTGCCTGGCAATTTCATCGACCGATGCGGCCAGACTGCCTTCGATGCCGGCAATCTTCTCCACGCTCACGTCCACGGCGCCGGCGAGGGCGGCGTCAAAGCCGATGAGCTTGCAGCGCATAAAGTAATCGGCCACCTTGTCCTTCACGGCGTCTACGGCGGCGAGGGCATCGGCGGTCTTGTCGCCGAAGGGGAAGACTTCCTCCGAGGAGGAGAAAATTTCTCCGCCGGCGGCGTGCTGCCACTCGGAATACTCCTCGCAGGCGGTGTAGAAGGCCTCGATATGGTCTGCGGTAATGCCGGGGACGCCGCTGCGGTCTACGGCGCTGGCGATGCCGGCGATGGTCTCGATGAGCGTTGCGGTAGCCTTGTCGGAGGCGCTGGCCGGCGTGATGATGCCGTCACCGTTGAAGCGGGTGCCGGCGAAGATCTTCACGTTGTCGGCCGTATCGGCGAGGGAAATCTCGTCTTTCTCGAGGCCCAGGTTTTTCAGGATCTGGCGGGCCGATGCCTGGAGACGTGCGCCGTCGGGGTCATCGGCATTGAAGTCATCGAGCCTGAGGCTGTCGGCCTCTTTCAGAAGAAGGTTGGCATCCCGGATGACACGGGTGAGCCACTGCGAAGTTTTGATGACTTCGTCCACGCGGATGCGGCCATCGGCGTCCAAGTCAATCCTATGCAGGGCTTTGGCGTCAAACTCCAGGCCCTCGGTGGGGCAGCTGAGTACGGTCCACATCTTGCGGTCCAGCTGATAAAGGTTGCGGATGTCTTCTCCGCTAAGGATTTCAACGCGGACGGTGCCGCCAACGGAAGCGAATTTCCAGGGATAGGATGCTGCCTTCTTTTTCATATGGATATTGTTTTAGTTGGGTCGTAACATTGCTGTTACGCAAATTAACAAATTATTTTGTAGATTATCAAATTATTTCTAACTTTGCAGCCCATTTAAAAAAGACAAGAAAAAAAAGGAGGTGTAAAAGCATGATCATCGTTCCCATCAAAGAAGGCGAAAACATCGAAAGAGCCCTGAAGAAATTCAAGCGTAAATTCGAGAAGACCGGCGCTGTCCGCGAGATGCGCGCCCGCAAGAACTTCGAGAAGCCTTCCGTGAAAAAGCGCATGGCGCTCCAGAAGGCTATCTATGTTCAGCAGCTTCGTCTTCAGGAAGAGCAGTAAGCTTTCAAACACCTTATTACAATAGAAAAACCGGATCTCTCACGAGGTCCGGTTTTCTCTTCTAACCTATTTACTAAACCAATTAAACTAACCTTGGCTTAGTTAAAGCAAGCACCGTGCCAAACTTAAATGCGGTGTTCTTCCTCCACTTCTCTACGGGCCCGTTCCACCGATTTGGAGCGCTTGAGCACAAAGCCCGAGCCCAGGTATTTGGTGCGGACGTCTTCGTCGGCAGCCAGGGTTTCGGGCGTGCCGGCCTGCAGGATGACGCCTTCGTAAAGGAGGTAGGCGCGGTCTGTGATGGCCAGGGTCTCACCCACGTTGTGGTCGGTGATGATGACGCCGATGTTGCGGTATTTGAGTTTGGCAATGATGTACTGAATGTCTTCCACGGCAATGGGGTCCACACCGGCGAAGGGCTCATCCAGCAGGATAAACTTGGGGTCTACCGCCAGGGCGCGGGCAATCTCGCAGCGGCGGCGTTCACCGCCACTGAGCTGGATGCCCAGGGATTTGCGCACCTTGGAAAGGTTGAACTCGTCGATGAGCTGCTCCATGCGGGCATGGCGCTGGTCCCGGGTCATGTTCTTTGTGCTCTCGGAGATTTCCATCACGGAAAGGATGTTGTCTTCCACGCTCATCTTGCGGAACACGGAGGCCTCCTGCGGCAAGTAGCCGATACCCTTCTGGGCACGCTGATACATGGGCAGGTTAGTCACCTCCACGGTGCTGCCGTCGTCGTAGTCCAGAAAAATCTGGCCGCCGTTGGGTTTGACCTGACCGGTAATCATATAGAAGCTGGTGGTTTTACCGGCGCCGTTAGGGCCCAGGAATCCCACAATCTCTCCCTGCTTCACTTCCATGGAAACGCCCTTCACAACGGTGCGGACGCCGTATTTTTTCACCAGTTTTTCTGCTCTCAGTTTCATACGCTTATTTTGTATCGAGTCCCATGGCAGCGACCAGTTCTCGCACCGCGGGTTCTTTATCCATTAAATCCTTGGCCTTTTCCTCTGGCATGTAGGGCACCTTCTCCACATCTTCCATGGGCGTGACCGACACTTCTACATTGATGCGGCTGCAGGCGGTGAGCTCGCGGAGCTTGTTCTCCAGCTCACGCAGCATCTTTTCCACAATCCACTGCCGCTGGGACTCGTTGGTCACGAAGAACTCCACTACCTTGAGGTTGTTTTCCTCCCTCACCTCCACTTTTCCGCTCTGCAGCATGCTGGCAAGGCGCGGCTTGGAACCGTACTGGCCCGCCATCTCCTTCCATTTGAGGATAAGGACTTCGTCCTCCGGAAGGGCCGATTCCTCAGCTGCCGATGCCACCTGTTCCACCTCCTTAGGCTTTTCCTCAATGATGGCGCTCATGGAGAGGGCCGACCCGGTCTTGGCGGCGCGGCGCCGCGCGGGGGCGGCGGGGGCCGGGGCAGCGACAGGAGCCGGAGCGGGAGTGACTACAGGGGCAGGGGCGGCTGCAGGAGCAGGAGCGGCTACAGGGGCCGCTACAGGCTTATCGGAGGGTTTGCCCATAATGTAGCTTAGCTTCATGAGGGCGAACTCGATATGCAGGCGGGGATTCACGGCTGCCTTGTAACCGGTTTCGCAGGAAGTCGTGATGCTCAGGGCCTCAAAAAGGAACTGGTTGGAGCACTTGGCTGCCTGGGCGGCGTATTCTGCCTTGAGGGAGTCCGGGAGTTCCAGAAGAGGCTCCAGACCGCCGGTTTTGGCTACCACCAAATTACGAAGGTGCGTGGAGAGGGAACCCACAAAGTGAAGCGCATTGAAGCCCTTGGCCAGAATCTTATCGAAGGTCAGAAACGCGCTGGCGTAGTCTCCCGTGAGGAAATTTTCTACCAGGGAGAAGCAGAACTCGTAGTCCAGTACATTGAGGTTCCGGATTACATCTTCATATTTTACGTCCTTGCCGCAGAAGGCCACCGTCTGGTCAAAGATGGTGAGGGCGTCACGCATGGCACCATCGGCCTTGGAAGCAATGACGTGAAGGGATTTGTCGTCTATGGTAATGCCTTCCTTGGCCGCAATGCCCTGGAGGTTCCGCACCATGTCCGGGATGGAGATGCGGTTGAAGTCGTAGGTTTGGCAGCGGCTGAGGATGGTGGGAAGAATCTTGTGCTTCTCGGTGGTTGCCAGGATGAAGATGGCGTGTGCCGGAGGTTCTTCCAGGGTTTTGAGGAAGGCGTTGAAGGCGGCCTGCGAGAGCATATGCACCTCATCGATGATATACACGCTGTACTTCCCTACCTGAGGCGGCACCTGTACCTGCTCCATGAGTGTCTTGATATCCTCCACGCTGTTGTTGGAAGCAGCATCCAACTCATGGATGCAGTAGCTGCGGCCTTCCTGGAACGATACGCAGGACTCGCACTCCCCGCACGGCTCCATCTCGGGACCCGGATTGGAGCAATTGATCATCTTGGCAAAGATACGGGCCGTAGTGGTTTTACCCACGCCGCGCGGACCGCAAAACAGATACGCATGTGCAAGCTGCCCCCTCCGGATGGAATTGGACAGCGTGCGTGCGATGGTATCCTGGCCGATGAGCGTTTCAAAGGAGTCCGGCCTGTACTTCCTGGCAGATACGATATAGTCACTCATAGACTACAAAGATACAAAAAAATTCACTGTTTCTCCGGGGAGCCATTCTTCATTCCGTGCCCGTTTCACACGGCATTAAGCACTCCCGAGACGTATAACGCGAAAAAGGCCCAAAAGTGCGTTACACGTCCTCCTCAACCGGGACCTGTAACGCACTTTCCCGGGAAAAACGCGTTATACGTCTGCGGGAAAGGCCATACGACATAAGAAATCAAAAAAGAAGCGCCCCGGAAAGAGGGCGCTTCGATTTGAATGGAAAACTCTCCAAGAGTTTATTTGGTCTTTACAGAAGTCTTCGCTACTTCTGCTTTTTCAACCTGATTCACAGTCCAGGAAACAAGGTCGGGAGCCTTCACAACAACAGCATTCTTAAGGCCGCCTTCCTTTGCAGAAATGGCTGCTACGGTAGGAGCTGTTGTCTTGGTCATCACATTGGGGAGGACATAGTAACCGCCATAGCCATAAGCGCCACCCGAGTAAGATTCAAATGCCTGGAAGCCGTTGAAGGTTTCTTCAGAAATTACGCCCGGGGTAAGCACAGCCTTATCACCATCTAACGAAGCCGTGAAGAGAGTATACTCATCGTTCCACGTAACCATAGCGTTCTCTCCTTCACCATACATACCGCACAGCGCTTCGGTGATCTGACCAGCAGTTGAATGATTCCATACCTCAAAAATCTGAGGCTTAACTACCAGATTACCAGTTGCCTTATCAAAGGAAGCGACAGCAGAATATGTATTCGTTCCGCTAGGGCCGATTCCGGCAATGGAATAAGCCTGGTTAGGAATGAGTTGAGTGATGGTGAGAACAGAGGCACCATCGGCATCGCCAATATACTGGCTCTGGTCATCGTACTGATAGACCTTCGAAGGGACGCTCCAATAACCAAGCCAGTTGAGGTATTCCTGAGTTGGTTCTTCAGCCTTAACGAGAGTAGCAGGAAGAGGTGTCTGGGAACCAGAAGCATCCATATTACCCTTGCCAGCATTGCTTCCGGAACGGATAACCCACGAATAACCGATAGCAATAAAGCTACCATATGAGCAGGAGCCTGCATAGAGCTGAAGATTTCCGTCCCCATCAAAGGAAGCGCTGAAAATCTTCTCAGCCGAAGTCGTATTGGTAGGATAGGCCGGATAGGTACTACTACCGTATTTAAAGATACCGGAAATATAGTTATCACACGCGCCGTAGGAGCCGACAGTGAACTCGTTACCCGAAAGCTTCTGCTCCATGATATAGAACGAGCCTGTCTTAGCGTCATAAGTTCCTTCAACTTCGGTAGCTTTTCCACGAAGTTCACCATTCAGTCCAAGGATACCAGTAATAGTATAGGTTGAACCGGCGTCCTTCTGAGAGATTGTCCAGGTACCACCAGTTGAGCATACCCATTCACCAAGGAAGTCAGCATAATCTGCAGGAACCCTGACAATCTTCGTTACGCCCGTAACAGGAGTAGTAACGCGTCCACCATAAACATTTCCGCCACCAGCGCTGTTACCAGTCTGGATTACCCAGCGGAAGGTGTAACCAAGGAATTTGTAAGAGCCATCACCATTGGCACCACCACGAATCTCTACCGTGCCGTCAGGCATGGAATAGAAGGCAGCAGCTACGCCAAAGTTATCCTCGTTCGTAGAATACCTGTAATAATCATCCTCATCAACATACCAACCGCAGAAGTAATCCTTCAGAGGGCCATAATTGTTGGTGGAAGGATCATCGTAACCACCAAGAAGCTGATCAGGAATCTCGAGGATACCCTTCTCTGAGTTGTAATTAGCAGCAAGAGTATGTACACCGCAACGGGTAGATGCGCTATTCGGGAAGCCCTCAATCTTATAACTGGAGCCTTCCACATCGGCAGAAACGAGAATTTCGACGCCGTTTACAAGCCAAGAACCCAGGAAGTAATCATAAGACTGAGCAACAGCCGGGTCAATCTTTTCGAACTCGAGAGCGGCATACTTACCACTCACAAAGCCATCTTCTTTAAGACCAATGACAATAGCTACATACTTATCATAGTCGAGCGAAGCCTCAAACTCATAAGTCTTGTTGGTAGCATCGTCATCAATCGTTTCTTTATTTCTATAGAACCAATACTGAACCTTGTCAGCGATGTAAAGGCCATTGTCGATCACGTAATCTTCAATGGTTCCTTCTTTTGCGATCACAGCGGCAGGAACAACAATAGTCTCATAGTTATAGAAGTAGTCAGTTCCCGCGGTCACCGTGTTCTTGATAATATCTACACCTTCCACTACGCCCTCGTAGCTGAGGGTCCAGTTGGCATTGGGAGCGAAAGTAACTTCCTCGACCGAATTGACGATGAAATCAACATAGGAATCCTCCGTGAATTCATCATTTTCATCATAACCCACATAAGAGCCAACGGTGTAACCCTTAGCAGTGACATACTTGCCCACAAGAGGTTCGAGGTCAAGAGTCAGAGGAGTCTCAAAAGCAATATTCGGGAAATAAGTCGCATAGTTGGCAACATCCAGATAGTAACCAGCATCGCCTTTCTTCAAGAGGCCGGTGACACCGGAATTGATGGACTGGTAAGTATAGTGATAACGCATCGGATACACGGAGAGATCGGGAATCTCACCCTGATAATCGTCATCCACTACTTCGCCCTTGCTGGCATCAACATACTTGACGGCCGTCTTTTCATTGGTCTGCTTTACACCCTTGAAGCTAACCAGATCGCCGCGTTCAACAGCGGGGTTCATGCCAAGGTACACATAGATATAACCACCGTTCTCGTCGGCGACAAGAACGCCTTCCTTGGAAGCGGCCAGAACAATAGCGCCATTGGCGGCGACTTCGGTTCCATCTTCCAGAGCACGGATAGAGGCCAGATCGGTAGCCACTTCGCCAGACGGCTGCTGAACCACCGTGAACTCTTCAATCTTGTCACCGGTGTTGCGGTCGTTAATGGTCACGGTACCCACGCGGTAAGCGCCGGTCTCGTTCTTGGCAGCGACAATCGTAAGCTTGTCGGTATGAGTAGCCTTGGTCTCAACAACGGACAGCCAGGAAGTAGCGGCGTCGTTGATGTTCACATCGTACTCCTTGTTGGTGGTCACGGTGAGCTCGAACTCGCCACCGGCAGCGGGAGCCTGGGCATCAACGTTCGCGACAGCCGTGATGGTACCTTCCTCGAGGGTGATCACCTTGATGTTGGTCTTGCCCTTGTTGTTGTCGGCAAAGACAAAGATCTTGCCCTCAATCTTTGCAGGAGTAGCAGCCTCAGGATCGGCGGCGGGAACGGAAATCAGGATGTAACCGGTAGCGGCATCCACCTTGGCAATCTTGGCAGTGATGCCAGGGGTAGCGCTGAGGATGTCCACAGTCACCTCATCGGCTGCGGATACACCCTGCACGGTGTACTCGATGGCAAGGGTCTCACCGGCATTGGCGCCAACGCTGGAGAGGTCTCCCTCATAGTTGATTTTCAGGGAGAAGGCCTTCTCTTTAGGGATCTGGACCTCAGTCTCACCAACTACGAGAACGATATAGTCTTCGGTGGACTTCTCGCTGTCGATGTAGGCAGAGGTGAAGGAGCTGCCGTCAATCACGCTGAAGCCGAGCGGCTTCCAGGTTTCGCCGTTGTCATAGGATACAATCAGCTTACCCTCGGAGCTGGTGCCGAACAGAGGAGTGATGCCATCTTTACCGTTGGCACCATCGGCACCATCGGCGCCGTCGGCACCGTCCTCACCTTTCTCACCCTGGTCACCCTTGTCACCTTTGTCACCTTTATCACCCTTGTCACCCTTTCCGGTAACAGGAATAGGATTGCCCTCACCATCTTTGAGGAGCTCGCCATTGACCGTCCAGTAGTAGATACCATCCTCACCCTTGGTGATGCTCACCTCGGGAGCCTCGGCATCCAGACCGTCCTTACCGTCCTTACCATCCTTGATGGTAGCTTCGGTACCGTCGGAAAAACGGATAGTGTACTCACCATCACCTTCCACGATGGAGGAAATGGTAAGCTTCTTATTCAGAGCATTCACCAGGTTCTCCAGACCGGGGACGGTTTCCTTGTTGAGTTTCTCCACTGCTTGCTCAAGGGCGGTAACCCGCTTGTCCAGACCATCCACCTTCTCTTTGAGGCCGGAGAGGTCTGTTTCCTTGGCGCAGCCAACTGCCACGAGCGCAACCAGCGCGGTGAGCAGCACAGTCCAAATGGATTTTTTCATAACTGTAATATTTTTGGGTTAATAATTAATAATCGGTTAGAAACGGTAACTGAGGCCGGCGCAAAGTGAATTGCCGATTTGCGCGTTGGCGGTCAGATAAGAGACGTCGAGCCCTACACCTTTCCACTTGACACCGAGGCCCAGGGCCAGGTGGGAAGGGAAAGCGGCACCCGCCGTAGCATAGCGATATCCGGCGCGGACAAAGACAAGGTCCTTGAAACCGTAGTGAACACCGGCCGACACCCCCAGCTTGCCGCTGAAGTAGTAGTCGGCATCCAGCGCGGCGGCCAGTGTACCGGGGCCGACGGGAAGCTCATAGGAAGCAGCCAGGCGGGCCGATGACGGCAGCTTGGAGACATTTCCCTTGGCCGATGTAACGCCGGAGCCCAGGTTGGCAACGCCGGCGGCCACATTGAAGCCGTTCAGATGGAACTGCACCATGGCCGTGATGGCGGTAGAAGAGAGCTTGTAGTCTTCCATGAGGGACTGCTGTACCAGACGGGCCGATACACCCAGGCTCACATAATCTCCGAAGGAAGCACCGACCCCAAAGGCGATGACAAGGTCCCTGGGAGTAAAACTGCCGTATTTGCTGCCAAAATCCTGCGCGGAATGTGTCTGGCTGAATACACCGGCCGACAGGGCAAAGCCCTTTCCGAGACGCACGGAAGCGCCGCCGCCGATGTTGCTGGACAGCGTATTGGTACTGCCCGGAGCCCAGCGGCTGTAAACAGCTGCCACATCCACGTGCTTAAGGGCAAAAGCCAGCACGGCCGGATTGTCAAATGTCGCAAGGGCAGACGACTCGGAGAGAAGCGTGCTGCCCGCACCCGCCATTCCGGTCCGGGCCACCCCACGGGGGAAGCTCAGGAATTCAAAGACCTCGTTGGCGGGGACGCTCTCCTGGGCATTCAGGCTCCAGGAAAGAAACAGCGCAGAGGCCACCAGTATGTAATGACGGATTTTCATCGTTTGACAATGGTAAAGGTATAAACTTGACCCTTGTAAGTAACCTCAAGGGTATAGATTCCAGGAGCTACCTTGTCCAGGTTCAGCTCTACCGGAGTATTCACGCTATAATTACCGGAAAGCTCGTACACGACCACACCGGAAGCCGAGATGAGGCGCACCGTGGTGGGCGCTTCCTCCACGCCGGGAATGATGGTGATGCTGCCTTCTTCCAGCACGGTGGAACCGGAGACGAATACTTCGCCGGTACCGGGCAGGCGCACCAGAACGGTGAACTCTGCTTCCACGCGGGCTCCGTCATGGTCCTCGGCCGTCACTTTCACCTTGCAGACACCCTGGGAAACAGCCTTGACAGACAGTTTTCCATCCTCGGTGACCTCAGCGGAAGCAATGTCCGTATTCATGGCCGAAGCGCGGTAGTAAAGCGGCTCGCCGTCGGCGTCGGAGAAGAAATCGTTCAGGTCAATTTCCTTCACCGCGCCCTTGTCCTCAACGAGGATGACCTCGGGATCCTTCACCATCACGGGAGCCGTGTTGGGGAGGATCTCATACAGGATTACCTGCTTGGTTCTGGCCTCCATCTCATCGGTCACCTCAACCGTAGCCGAATAGTTGCCTGCGGTAGTCACCGGGCACATCAGGTTAAAGCTGAACAGGGATTCCGATCCGTTGTTGGAGTCGAAGGTGGCGCGTCCGTTGGTCTTGTAAGTAACCGTGATGGCATCTCCATCGGGGTCCTTGCAGGTTACGGGGATGGATACAATCTCATGGTGTTTGAACACGAAGCCGCCCTGGGGATAATCTTTCACATCCACCACCGGCTTCTTGTTCTCGGCGGTACGGACCTGCTGAATGGTGGAAAGGCCAGAATACTTTCTGTCATAGCTGTAAGCTACCACCGTCACATAATAATCCGTAGAGGGCGCCAGGCCGGCCAGCATGATGGAAAGCGGAGTTCCCTCGGTATCGCTGTTGGAAGCAAGACGGGTAGCCGTCACAATTCCCTCGGCGGGATTCTGGTAGTCCACATTATTCAGGGCCGATCTCTGTCTGGACGCAAGGGCCATGTAAGCATAGGCATTGGTAGCCTTGAAGTCCAGGCGGAGGTTATGTCCCACAGAAGAAATGGTGACATCTCCGACGGGGTCGGGCGTTCCGCTGTTGGCGTTCATGTTGAAAGAGCCCCAGGCATCTACCAGCGGGCCGATGGGCTTATTGCCGTGGCTCGCGTTGATTTCCTTGGCACCGCCCAGAAGGCGCGTACGCAGTTCGTCGGCCGTAAAGCCCTGTCCTCCGTAGTAGGAGACAATGAGGGCAGCTACACCGGAAACGTGCGGGCACGCCATGGACGTACCGCTCATGGAGGTATACTGGCCATTGATGTATGTACTGGGAACGCTCACACCGGGAGCGCAGATATCCACCCAGTCTCCGTAGTTGGAGAAACTGGCACGGGAGCCGTTGCGGTTGATGGCGCCCACGGACACACAGCCGTCATAGTTGCCGGGAGAACCGTAAGGGATATCTTCGTTACCCGCAGCAAAGATGACCACACCGCCCTTCATGGGAGAGCCGGGAAGCTGGTTGCCGTTATTGTCGCAGCCGGCATACTTGTTAAAGTAGTCAATGGCCTGCGTGAAGGAACGGTCGGGGTTTTCGTGGGCCTGACGGGCATAATCCAGTTCATAACCGGTAATCTGGCCGTCATCGTTGAAGTCGAAGTAGTTTCCCCAGCTGTTCTGCGAAATGATGGCACCTTTGTCGGCGGCTTCCTTGAGCGCACGATTGAAGTTGGAGGCCGATGCATCGGTTCCGTTGTCGCGGGTTTCGAAAACCTGCAGGGACAGGAGCTTGACACCGGGCTTTCCGGCAGCGGCGTTGCCGCCGGCGATACCGGTAACGCCTATGCCGTTGTTATTGACGGCAGCGATGGTACCGCCCACGTGCGTTCCGTGGAAGTGCTGCGTGATGGTGGTGTTGTTCTTCACATAATTATAGTGACCGGTGCTGGCTATATTGGCGGCCAGATCCGGGTGGTTAAGCTGAAGACCGCCGTCCACCACGGCTACGGTCACATTGGGGTTACCCATGGTATAGGTGTCCCACACCGGCTTGCAGTTTACGTCATAATCGGCATAAGCGGTATTGTTCATACCCCACATCTGGGACCAGTAGGGGTCGTTGACCGTTACATTGCGACGGATGATGCGGCTGGGCTCCACACGCTGGACACCGGGAACGGTCTCCAGGATGGCCTTGGCCTTGGACAGGGAAACCGTCTGGTCGTAATTGACCAGGTACCAGCGGTGCAGACCTTCCCGACGGGTGCGGGGTTCGAATTCTCCCGCCTCCGGGAAGAGACGCTCGGCCGATGTTACCTGGAGGCCAGGAACCAGGGACTTGACAGTGAGACCTTTCTCGACACGGGCCGTGGTGGCCTCGTCAAAATAGACGATGGCTACGCCCGGCTGGAAAGCCAGCGCTTCCACTTCCTCCTCAGGAACCGCCGTCACCGTTTTCGGTCCCGCCGCATGGGAAGCGGCGGGAGCGGAAACAGGATCGGGCATTTCCCGCGTGCAGGAAAGCACTATGGCTGTGCCTATAAGGCCTATCCAGAGGGATCTTTTCATTTACTTGATCTTCTTGTAAAATGCAAAGGGATTGTCGTAGTTCATATTCGGGCGGGCCGAAGGAACGCAAGCATAGGAGGAGGCCGTCTTCTCAGGCTGGCCGGACGTAACCATCACATCATCCAGATTCAGGAAGTACATATCGGTGCAGTTGAAATGACGGAACGCAATATATACGGTCTGGTTGTCATAAGAAGCCGGAATCTTGACGGCAATACGCTGCCAGTTCATGTTCTGGGGACCGTTGGCGCCTTCAAACACTACAACTTCCTCTTCGTAGGGATCGGACACCGGATTGGTAGCCTCGAAGATATTCTGATAAGCGTCCAGATCTGCAGCGCTCGAAGGAAGGACGGTGCCAATGAATACACCGTAGTGCTCTTTCGAGTAGGAAGGATCCTGACCGGTCACCCAAAAACTGACGTAGTTGTCGGAAGTGAGCTGGACACCCGGAGTAATTACCCAGTTGTCGGGAGTAAGAGGGCCGCTGTCATTGTCATAGGACTGGCTGAAGATGATGCCGATACCGGAGTGGGCAGCCAGGAAATCCGCGTAACCCCATGCGTTGCCATCTCCATCCATGTCGAGAAGCATCCACTCTGCGAGGTTGTCAATACTTTCAAAGTCTTCGCTGAAGATGACGGGGCCGTTTCCGCCACCACCGCCGCCTGCAGAGCCCTTGGCCTGGGTAATGACGATAGTACGATTGTCGTCTCCGGCAATCCACTCGATGGAGCCTTCACGGGGTTCAGACTCGGGATTCTCCGCTACAGTGATGGTAAGGATACCGTCGGAGGCAGCAGCCGAAATCCAGTTGTCGGAAACCTTCACGCGGATGGTAGCATCGGTGTTGGCGTACCGCAGATTGAGCACGCCACCGGCGCCGGCGAAATTGTATCCTTCCTGCCAGAGGTACTTGGTGTTGTAACCAAACTGGACCACCTGGACAGAGCGGGAAGCACCGGCCGACTTGAGTTCCACGATAGCATAACGGCTTTCGATGGAAGCGTTGGGCGCGGCCGTGAGGGTGACATCGTGTCCATCAACCGCCACGGTAAGCCAGGTCTGGGCCGTCTTGGCTTCGAGGGTCTCGAAGGTAGAGGCCGATACGACGGACTTTCCGCCCTCGGAGGAGAACTGTACCGTACCCGTGCTGGTCTCCAGGACAGGAGCCGCAAGATACTGGGCACCGGTGGGCTGGGCCTTCTTGCAGGCGGCCAGCGCAAGGGCTATAGTAAGAAATGCGATATACTTTTTCATAAGGCTATTCTACAATTTTGGTCATGGTCATGGGACCAAAGATATACTCTTTACCCGAAGCCAGTGCCCAGTCAGAATACTGACCGGCGGAGCTTCCGCTGGCATCGAAGGACCAAAGAATCCAGCCAGTGGCATTATAGCTGCCCCAGAGGCCGTTATCCTCCCACTCGATGACAATGTTCTTTGCGGTATTGTCAACGGCGCGGCCGTTCATACCGATACCGTCAGCCCAGCCCAGGTAGCCAGCATCGGAATCCAGCGGGCACAGTTTGATAACGTTGGAGCCGGCAGAACCCACTTCCTGAACAATCCAGGAGAGATAGCCACGGGCGCCATTGTAAGTGATGATGGGTTCAAACTTGTCGCAGAATCCCTTCAGTTTGAAGGAGGAACCACTTTCATAGGGAACGAGCGTTACATCAAATGAACCGTTGGCATATTTGAGCTTATATGTGCCCACAAACTGGTTGTACGCGACATAGCCTTCCGGAACGACCTTCGTGAAAGCAATACCGGAACCGGAAAGAGTTCCAATAGTCGGATTTTCGGCATCTTCTTCATATACGAAGTCCTCAAAGGTCACACCCTGGAAGGTGAAAGGTTCGTTGAAATGGATACCGACCTTTTTGTTCTCATCTTCTCCGAAAGTAGTCACCATGTAACGAGCCGATACCATCTCTGTGGCGTCAGCATCTTTACGGCCGATGGAGAACGTATGACTGGTTCCATCCAGGAATCCATCCACAAGACCTCCGGTAACTTCCCCGGTGAAAGAAACAATGTTCAGGGCAGCTTCTGCAGCAACTGCCTCTTTGAGGAAGTCGGGCACGCTCTTGGAGAGCTTATCCAGGTAGCAGTAGTTACCGGAACGCTTGCCGCGAAGGACGATACGGTCCTTCTCCACACTTTTGATTTCAAATTCGAAGTCACCGCCACGGGCCTGGTAGTGGGAGGCGTCGGAGGTGGCATAATAGTGGAGGACAGAATTATAAGTATCGAAAGACAGCACGGGGCCGTCATCCTCGGTGAGTTTATAGCTGGAAGTTACGCCGGTCTCGGGAGCATCCTGGCCATAGGCCGTGACCTTCTGAGCCTCGAACACAACTCCCATATAGCAGGTAGCATAGTCCTTCCCGGGATAGTAGGAGAGAACCCAGCCATTCTTGTTGGAAGAATCGGTGAGGAGGGAACGCACATTCGCCAGATAGTCCTGCATGCGCTGGGAAGACGGCGTTTCAAAAACGTCGGTCTGGTCCTTGAGGCAGGAAGTAAGGGACAGCAGGGCTGCTGCCACGATTACAATGGAATTTTTCAGTTTCATATTCATTTCCTCCACTGCTAAAGTTCTACGGTATTAAGGTCTACACGACCAAGAGTCACATCATCAAAGCGGCGCAGCAGGATGTCACGGAGATCGTTGACGTCAATACCCCAGGCCGAATTCATGTATTCGGCGACGATGTCCATCTTGGACTTGATATAGACGTCTCCATATTCAGCGCTGGGATCCTTCTTGCGCACCTCGGCAGTTTCGTCGTGGGCAGCCTTCAGCTGAGCATCCCACCAGGCCTCATCGTGCGTAATGTACTCGGACAGGAGCTCGGCAAAGTCCTCGCGGTGTTCACTCTGGGAATAGGCAGTGATATAACCGCGGCCACGCCAGTACTGGTCCGTATCGAAGCAGGCATCACCGACATACGTGGAAGGCGTAATGTTTCCGAACGTCTCGGGATAGCTCTTGGTCTGGTTGAGGATGTGGGTAAACTCGTGGTGGATGGTCTTGATGTACTGATTGCTCAGACCCTCTGCCAGTTCTTCCTTCGTAATACGGCCCTCTTCGTAGGCCTCAAACCACAGCGGCAACTCGTTTACGCCGGAGAGCATGATCTTCTTGCCGCCCTCGGCCGTACCCAGGATGTAGGAACCGTTGTTCTTGAATTCCCAGGTACCGATGAGGAAGAACATCTTGGGGAAATAGGCACGGGTAAAGTTGATACCGGCAATCTCGTCATAGGTGTCTACGCACAGGTATTTCACCAGGTGGGCATACACGATGGAAGCATCGATATCGGCCGGAACGGTCCAGTAACCTTTGTCGGACTCGTCCATGGTGAAGCGGTACTTGAACTCGATGTTGTAGGGTTTCAGGAAATTGGCCTCCAACCAGTAGTCGAAGTCGTTCATTTCCACAGTGGAATCCTTAATTACGCTTGTCTCGCTAAGCATGTCCTGCTCACAGGAAGCGAAGGCGAGAGAGGCCAGGATTATAAAGGGAAGGATATACTTTTTCATAACACGTCCGGTTTATTGGTTGGAAACAGGCAGGGACTTGGGCTGATGCACAATCTCGGCCGGCTTGTCGGTTGCACGGGGATTAGGCTTGAAGCCGGCAGAGACTACATCCTGAGGGATCTGCATGGCACGGCGGGGATCATCCACAGTGAGGACATCGTCCAGACGATACGGCTTGAAGGCAGCATCATACTGGCCAGCCTTGGGATCCGGCTGCAGGGTACGGCGCCAGATCTCGATGCCATAGCGCTTGATGTCGAACCAGCGCAGGCCCTGGGCCATCTGGTCCATACGCTTGAGGCCCAGCACGCACTGGATCATGGACTCCTGGATGCCCTTGTCGGCACCGATGTTGAAGGCCGGATTCAGCTTCTTCTTGATGGTGGGCTTGTCCCAGGTACCGTTCTCAATGGCGGAGTAGAAAGCCACGATGTCCTCGGTGGTGAGATCTTTCTTGAAGTACGTGGGCTTGATCACGCTCTTGATATAGATATTTATATCGGCCGTGGCGGCGTCGTAGTTGTGCAGCATCACGTTGGCCTCGGCACGGTTCAGGAGTGCCTCATCCGTGGTGAAGGCAGGGCACACGGCGTGGGCATAACCGATACGGGCCACGGGATCCGTGTACTCGAACATGTAGGGAATCTTGAAGTAGGCAATGCAGTCGAAGGTGGCACCGTTGTACCATTCGGGCGACATGTAGTACCAGTCGCTCACATTGCGCCAGCCGGTCTGCTCATTGCCCCAGACGTTCTTGGCATATCCTACTTCCGTAAAGGAAAGATAGGAGTTGTGGGAATACTTGGTAATGCCAGGATAGCAGAAGTAGTAGCCGAATGCGGAGTAGCTGGTGAGCATGAGGAGGTTGGCCGCATACTTGGACTTTACGAACTCATAGCTTCTTACATCCCTGTCTCTCTCCAGCTTGCCGATGGACTGCCAGTCGCGAAGCGAAGAGGAGGGCTCGGAGCCCACACACTTGGTGGCAGCTTCCACAGCCTTGTCCCACTGCTCGGAGTAGAGATAGAAGCGGGCGGCAAAAGCCCAGGCAGCGCGGGTGTTGAAGTGGTACTTGGGAACCTGATAGTAGCCGTCGCTAACATACTTGAGGCCCAGTTCCAGGTCTCTCTGGATCTTTTCATAAACCTCGGCCACAGTGCCACGCTCGTACTTGGGGTTCAGTTCCAGTTCAACTTCTTCCATGTAGGGAATACCCAGGTCCTTGGAGCTGGTCTGGGTGTTATAGTTGAGACAGAACTCATTCACCAGCATGAAGTGGTTGTAGGCACGGATGAGGAGGGCTTCGGCCATCTCGGCACCGTAACCGGCAGCCACGATGGCGTCGGCTTCAGCAATGGAAGAAGTTCCAGTGAGATCATAGATAGCGTCCAGTGCCTGGTTGGCATGGGCGATACACAGGTAGGACTCTCCCCAGAAATTGGTGGGGCTGTCGTTGGTCTCTTCCGTCACATCTGACCAGGTGTAGATCTGATCCATAAAACGGTTGGTGCCGGGGTTATCGTCACCCAGGTTGTCCACGTTGTCGGACATGTACTCGTTGAAGGTGAGGTAGGTATTGGCCGGATAGCCGGAAGAAAGGAGAGCCCGGATCTTCGATGCAGAGTTTACCTCGGCCCGGTTATCGGGCATGGTATCCAGGAACTTGTCGCAGGAGACAAGGCCCAGGAGCATCAGGGATGCGGCAAAAATATATCTAGTTTTCATATCGTTGAGCCAATTCAATTAAAGACCAATCTTGAGCGTGAAGGTGAACTGCTTGGGCAGCGGAACGGCCACACCACCGGTGTTGAAGAATTCCGGATCCTGTCCGTTGAGCTTCTTGTCGGCATAGAGCAGGAAGAGGTTGGTGGCCTGCAGCTTCACACCCAGGCTTCCCAGGTGCAGGGCCTTGGTCACGGACTTGGGGAAGTCGTAGGCCAGGGAGATTTCCTTGAGGCGGATAAAGTCACCTTTTGCAATGCGCTCAGTAGAGAAGTTATAGGCGTTGTACGCATAGCTCAGAGCGTTACCGGAGGCGCTGTACACACGGTTCTGCCAGCTGGAGGCGATAACCGGAATGTTGGTAGTAGCCTCGTCACCAGGAACGGTCCAGCGGTTCTTGAATTCCTTGGGCATGGAGTCGAGGTCGTCGTAGGAAGAACGGAAAACGGGATCCATACGGATGACATTGCCGAAGGAATAGGTGATGAACACGTTGAGCTTGAATCCCTTCCAGGAGAAGATGTTACCGAAGGAACCTACGTCGGTAGGATCTACGGAACCGGAATACACCAGGTTCTTGAGCTTCTCCTCGTCGTTTTCCTGGAAGTAGATGCCGGAAACGGTCCTGTCACCGTCTTCATTGATGAAGGTAGGGAGACCTTCTCCGTTAAGGCCGGCGAACTGCAGGGAGAAGAGGCTTCTCACAGGGTATCCCTTGCGGGTGAAACCGTTACCGGAGATGAGGTCGATCATGCGCATCTGGCTTTCCAGTTCGGTTACCTCGTTGTAGGAGTGGGAGTAGATGAAGTTGGTGCTCCAGCTGAAGTCCTTGGTCTTGATGTTGGTGGTAGTGAGGGAGACCTCGATACCGTCGGAGTGCATGGCAGCAACGTTACCCAGCTTGCGAACCTTACCGCCGATACCCTGGGTAGTGACAGGGCCGACAAGGTCGAAGTTGTTACGGGTGTACCAGTCGGCGGCCACATTGACGCGGTTGTCAAACAGACCGGCCTCAACGCTCAGGTTGAGCTCGTGCTTCTTCTCATAGGTGAGGGAGTTGTTGGCAAGCTCTTCGATGGCCAGGGCGCTCTCCTTGTCGTCGGCAAAAGGACGCCAGGGGTTCACGGCACGGATGACCACGAAGGAGTTGGTCACAGGGGGACGGTCACCGGTAAGGGAGTAGGAAGCCTTGAGGGAGAGGTGGGAGAGAACGGGGAACAGACCCTTCATGAAATCTTCCTCGTGGACGTTCCAGGCGCCGGAGATGTTCCAGGTAGGGAGCCAGCGGGCGGTGCGGGCCTTGCCCAGGAAGTTGGTACCCTCGTAACGGCCGGTGCCATTGATGACATACTTACCTTTATAGGAATAGGTGGCGTTGGCAAAGAAAGCGGCGCTGCGCACGTGCGTGTTGCCCATGGTGAAATACTGGGTGTTTTCCTCGGCACCCTGCTTGAACACGTGGTAGTCGTAGTTGGCGATTTCACCGAAGTCGAACTGCATGCCCCAGCCACGGAACCAGGTGCTGTGACGGTCCAGGCTGTTAACCTCGGCGCCGCCGAACAGGTTCACGGTGTGGTCCTGACCGAAGGTCTTGTTGAAGCTGGCGGTGGCACGGAGGTCCCAGCCGTCCATACTGTTTTCGGTGCGCTCGTAGATACCGCCCACCGGCATGACGCTGTACTTGTAACCGTACAGGTTCTCGGGATCCTTGTAGAGGAACGGGTTGGCATCACGGATAGCCGGAGTGGAGGCCTCACGATAGGCAAGGGCCTGATTGGCGTAGTCCAGCACGTAGTGTTCCTGGGTGGTACCGGCGTGCTTGTAGGCGGCGATACCGCTGATTTCCAGAGATTCGAAGGGCTTGAACTTGAGTTCTCCCTGCACGCGGATATCGCTCACGCCCAGATCCAGGTAGTTGTTCTCCAGCTCGTGCTTGATGTTGAAGGGAGAGTAGTTGCGGGTGTAGTACTCGTCGGGATCCAGGGCACGGGAGGTGTTGAGGGCGTAGGAGTACGGGTTAATATCAAAGTCACGCTTGACTTCACCGGACACGACGTCGGTTTCTCCATTGATGGTACCGGGAGCGCGCTGCTTACGGTAGGAAGCGTTGCCGATGAGGTTGAGGGTGAGCTTGCTGGAGAGCTTGAAACCGGTGTTCACGTTAGCGGTGTAACGCTGCACGGAGCTCTGGAGGGTCCAGCCCGGATCCTGCATCACGGACAGGGAGGCGTAGTAGTTGGCCTTCTCGGTACCGCCTGATGCGCTGATGGAGTGGTTGTGCTGGATGGTGTTGTTGAACAGGATGTCAAACCAGTCGGTGTTACGGAACTCGGCAGCGCGAAGGTAGGCGTTGCGGGCTTTCTGGGTGTTCTCCAGACCGAAGGAACCGCTGGTGGCGTCGTACTGGCTGATGAGCTGGTACATTTTGCCGTAGATACCGCTGTTGGAGGCATTGGCCGTCTCTGCGTAGTTGAGGTAACCCTTCTGCTGCAGTTCCTGGTATACTTCCATCTGGTCCTGCGAGTTCATGATGTTGAAGGTGTCGTAGGAGGGCTTGAGACGGTAGGTATATTCACCGGTATAGGTAATGTGGCTCTGGCCGGACTTACCTTTCTTGGTGGTAACGACGATAACGCCGGCCATGGCGCGGGCGCCATAGATGGAGGTAGCGGAACCGTCCTTCAGAATATCAAAGGTCTCGATATCGTCGGAGTTGAGACCGGCGATGGCGCTGGAGATAAGGGTATTGGCATCACCGGAGGAGAGCTGGTCGGCGGAAACGTCCACCACATCTTCCATGATAACGCCGTCTACCACCCACAGCGGTTTGGAGGAGCCGTAGATGGAGGTAGCACCACGGACGCGGATCTTGGGGGCCGTACCGAAGGTACCGGACACGTTCTGCACGGACACACCGGCAGCGCGGCCTTCCAGGGAACGGGAAATATCGGCCATACCGGAGATATTGCTCTCGGAAGCGTCAATCTTGACGGTGGAACCGGTATTGAGACGGCGGTCAACGGTGTACATACCGGTTGCCACAGCGGCTTCCAGCACGTTCACGTCGTCTTCCATGGCAATCTTCACATTGGCAGCCACGGGTACGGAAGCATCCTTGTAACCCATGTTGGATGCAATGACATTCTTGGCGCCGGAAGGCACATTGTTGATCTGGAAATTACCGTCCAGGTCGGTGATCGCGTAATACTTCGTATTCCCGTCGATGGTCACGGTGGCTCCCACGAGGGGCTGACCGTCCGAGGCAGCCACCACCGTACCCTTCACCGTCTTGGGCTGGGCCTGGGCAGTGACGGCCACAAGGACCATCAGGAATGCCGCGAGAAAAAATTGGAATTTTTTCATATATCGTTACTTTTGAATTCTGCTGAAAAACACGTTCGCTTCCTTGGTGCGGCTGATGCGCTGGACATCAACACCGGGCACGGTATTGAAGGCGGTGGGAACGGAGCTGGTACTGCTGCCCTTGGCAATATTGCAAGGCAGGGTGAAGTAATTCCAGCCATTCCACTTGGTCCACTTGCTTGCAGCGGCGTTATAACCATACAGGCCAATCTCGGTAACCGTGGTCTGGCCTTGGGTGGCATGCTCGTACGTGACACCCGTTACGGTACCGCTGGTACCGGCACTGTTCAGGCTGAAGATGGCCAGCGAGGTGTCGTCTCCGCTGCGGACTGCCACATAATTGAGGCTGTTGATACCCGTCGTAAACATCTGGTATGTGTCTCCGGCCTGGGAATTGACGGTGTAATCCTGCTGCATGTGGTTAAACACGATGTTTCCGGTAGCGCTGTCAAAGGCAACAATGGCGTAGAAGTCATTCTGGAAACCGGTCATCTTATAAGTGGCGTTCACGGTAGCCTTCTCAATGTGCATGGGAACACCGCCGATGGTCCAGTCTCCCAGCCACTTGTTATAAGCCTCGGAAGCCGGTGCGGGAGGAGTAGCCGTGTTGGGCAGCGGAGTGCCGAAGGTATCCTGGCTATAGACGTGTTCGTCGTTCACCTGGAAGAAGCGCATCATAACATAGGTGTCTCCATCCGAACTGGTACCGGGACGGAGCTGGACGCTGCCGTCTTCCTTCATCACGAAGGTGGTAATAATCCGGCCTTCGGTGTCGTCAACGACATTACTTCCTTCATACTCATAGACGCCGCAGAACATATCTGTGTAATACGCATCATCTTCAGGATCCTGGTAGAGTTCGCTGATCTTCTGGCAGGCGATGGTGAGCTTTCCGTTGTTGAAGCGGCCTTCCACAATAAGAGGAGTATTGATGCCCCACTTGGCAACGGTAGCATTGTTGAGATTCTTGATGGTGTAGCTCTGGCCCTGAACCTTCTTTTCGATGACCAGGTCGTAGGAAGTGCCTTCCTTGATGGTCCAGGTACCCAGGAAGTCTTCGTAGCTGGCAGCCACGGCGTCGTCCTTGGTAGTGAACACAACATCACCGCGGGTACCGTACTCGTTGCCGGCATAGCGGCCCACAACCACGTAACGGTAGCTGATACCGGGCTGCAGGTTCTCGACCGTGACGGTGTTCTCCTTACCCTTCAGGAGGTTCGCGTCCACATTGGCGGGCAGGGCAATCTCGGAAACGGCGCTGGTAAGGTCTTCGGTGAGGAAGCCGGCATACTCGAAGTCGTCGAGACCCGTATGGGTAATGGTAAGTTTGGCCGACTTGAAGGTTATATCACTGGCGGACACAGAGAATACCGTGTTATCGTATGCCTCGCTCATGGTGGTGAATTTCACCTGTGCGGGGACGCCGTATACGCCACTGGCATCAATACCGGTAACAATGTAGCGATAATCGGTATCGGGGGTAAGGCCGGTTACGGAAACGCTCTGCTCACCGGTCTTGAAGTCCTCGGCGCTGATGGAAGCCACCTTGGCGGCAATGAGGGACGCAGCGTCGGTGGAGATGTCATCAGTAATGAAGCCATACCAGGTGAGGTCTTCCTTGGCGGCGCTGTAGGTGACGGCTACATCGGCAGAGCTCTTCTTGACATTGGACACGGCAGCATCGAAAGCCACGGTAGTGAAATCGAGAGGTGTCGAGAAAGCGCACTCGGCCGGGGTTCCATAATAGAGGACCGTTCCCTCGTGATCATAGATACCGTATACAATGAAGCGGAAACTGGCCTCGTCCTTGAGGTTATCCACAGTAACCGTCTGGCTATTGCCGGAAAGGAGCTCCACGCCCTCGTTAAGCTTGCCGTCCGTTACCTTCTTAGCGAAGTCGGCGGCGGCCAGTTCGCTGACCTCGCTCTTGAGGTCGTCGGTGACGAAACAGGCATAGGTGAGAACGGCGTTACCCTCGTGGCTCACAGAGAAAGTAGCCTCGTGGCACTGCACGTCCGTAGCCTCCGCAGCAAACGCCACATCAAACTTGGGGGAAGTGTTGAAGGTGATGCTGCCGCTCGTTCCGAAGGTCTCGCCGGCCTCGTTGACGGGGAAGGCGATATAACGGTAGGTCACGTACTCCTTGAGACCGGGAAGTGCCACCGTCTGGGAATTACCCACGTGAAGGGCTTTCTTGTCCAGCTGGGCCAGCTGGGCGCTGATAAGATCCTGTTCGGGACCGGTAACGTCTTCCGTTACGAAACCAAACCAGGTAACATCCGCAGCACCGGTGTGGCGTACCACAACCTCTGCGTACTCTGCCTGAACGGAGTTGAGGCCGACAGTGAAATTGGTCTCAACCACTTTGACGGGTTTCTCCTGTTCCTTCACCTTTTTGCAGGAAGTCACGAGCGAAACGGCGCAAAGTACCGTCATTGCAGCAACTGCAACTTTTTCGATTTTCATAATAGGATTATTTTGATACACTTACTCTCTCTTTCGTTTTCTAAGTTAGAATAGCGCTATTCTTACAAACTGTAAGCCCACACGCATAAACTAACCGCCCAAAGCACATGCTTTGAGCGGTAAAGATAAGTATTATTTTTTAAAAACTAATAATTAATATGGATTTTTTATCAATTTAACTGCATTTTCCACTGTATAGTCCACCGGAAGATAGTACTTGTAGAAGGCATTTTCTCCCAGTCTAGAATACCTGGAAATCAATGCTTTAAGCTGCGGCAGAAGGTACGGTTCGCTCTCGTCCCATTCCGCCTCCGTGCAATGGATATTATCCACGGTTTTTGCATACTGCGAAAACTCGACTTTCAAATTAATATTATTCAGGAAAATATCCATATCGCGGAAGTTGTCAATGGCCTGCAGGCGGCGGGAATATTTGTCAAAGATGGCCGATGCAAAGCGCATCTGGGTAGCCTTCTTGTTGCAGGCGATGTAGAAGTCGGAGGCGCGGGTGGTGTCCATGGGGACAAACACGTCAGGCATGATGCCGCCGCCACCGTAAACCAGGCGCCCGCTGCGGGTATGGTGCACGTCGGCGGTGTCCAGCTTTACGCTATCGGCGCTGAACACCTCTCCATCGGCATACCTATAATATATATCATAAGCATAGTCCCGGGAGCCGTCATAGGGTTTCTGGATGCACCGGCCGCTGGGCGTGTAGTACCGCGCCACCGTAAGACGGACGCCGGAATTGTCGCTGAAGAAGAACGGTTCCTGCACCAGGCCCTTTCCGAAGGAGCGTCGGCCCACTACCCTGCCCCGGTCATTGTCCTGGATGGCGCCGGCGAAGATTTCGCTGGCCGATGCCGAATTCTCGCTGATAAGGACGGTGAGGCCCATCTCCTGAAGGTCTCCCCTGCCATCGGCCTTGTAAACTTCCTTCGCCCGGTGCAGGCCCTCGATATACACGATGGTGTCTCCCTGGGACAGGAAATCGTTGGAAAGCAGGAGCGCCTGGTCCATGTAGCCGCCGGAATTGTCCCGGACGTCAAAGATAAGGTGCTTCATACCTTCCTCCTTCAGTTTGAGGGCGGCCTCGTGGCACTCCCGGAAGGTGGTGCGCGAAAACTTGCTCAGACGCAGATAGCCGATGGAATCCTGCAGCATGAAGGCGGCATCCACGCTGTGCATGGGTATTTTCCCGCGCACGATCTCGAAGGGGATGATTTCCCCTTCGCGCTTTACCGTCACCGTTACTTTGGTGCCCGAGGGGCCCTTGATGCGGCGCACCATGCTGTCCTGGGGGAACTTTACGCCGGCAATTACTTTGTCGTCCACCTTGAGGAGACGGTCTCCGGGCATGAGGCCCACTTTCTCCGAGGGGCCGCCGGGGATGACCTCCAGCACGATGGCGGTGTCGTTGGGCACATTGAACTGGATGCCGATTCCGTCAAAGTTGCCGGCAAGTTCTTCCTGCGAAGCCTCCAGCTCCTGGGGCGGCAGATACACCGAGTGCGGATCCAGCCTGGAGAGCGCCGCCACGATGGCGGCATCGGTCATTCCCTCGCGGTCGAGGGTGTCCACGTAATTCTTCTCCACCATGTCCAGCACAAGGTTGAGCTTGCGCCAGTCGGCATAACGGGTATTGATGAGGTGTTTTGCGTCCCGGTAACGGACCACCGATAAGGTAATAAGGGCGCCGATAACGACGCCCAGTACTACCTGAATGATTTGTCTTGTCTTTCCCGACATGATTCAGCTATTGGATTTGTTCAACTTCGATACCGGCCCGCCTGAGAAGGTCGATTCCGTCCGTGAGACGGTAGGCGTCCCGGTAGACCACACGCTTGATGCCCGCCTGGATGATGAGCTTGGCGCACTCGGCGCAGGGCGACGCCGTCACATAGAGCGTGGCGCCCTCGCTGCTGTTGCCGCTCTTGGCCACCTTGGTAATGGCGTTGGCCTCGGCATGCAGCACATAGGGTTTGGTTACGCCGTTCTCGTCTTCGCAGACGTTCTCGAAGCCCGAGGGCGTTCCGTTATAACCATCGCTGATGATGGTACGGTCCTTCACGAGGAGGGCGCCCACCTTCCTGCGCTTGCAGTAGGAGTTGCGGGCCCACACATCGGCCATTTCCAGGTAGCTGTGGTCGAATTTTTCCATTAGTTTCTCTGATACAGATAACGTTTGATGCTCTTCTTGGGAGTGCGCTCGAAGTCCTCGGGCATGAGCTCGATCTTCTTCACCTGGGCGTACTTGGGAAGTTCGTCATTGATGGCGGGCAGCATGCCCGTGATGCGCCTTTTGAAGTCCTCGCGGGTGAAGCCGTCCAGCTCTCCCTGGTGCCAGTCGGGGTAGATGAGGGCGGTGAGGCCGCCGTCATCCTCGATAACGAGGGAATCTACCACGTAGTTGAAATTGTTGATGGTAGCTTCCACTTCCTCGGGGTAGATGTTCTGGCCGGAGGGGCCCAGCACCATGCACTTGGAGCGGCCGCGCAGGAACAGGTACCCGTCCTCGTCGAGGACGCCCATGTCACCGGTGCGGAACCAGCCGTCCTCGGTGAAAGAAGACCGGGTGGCTTCTTCGTTCTTGTAATAGCCCAGGCACACGTTGGGACCCTTCACCTGCACCTCTCCGGGCACATTGCGGGGGTCCGCGGAGTCAATGCGGATTTCCATGTTCATGGCGGCGCGGCCGGCCGATCCCACTTTCACCTTGTTCCAGTGGGCATAGCCGATGATGGGGCCGCACTCGGTCATGCCGTAGCCAACCGTATAGTGGAAGCCAATCTTGTTGAGAAACTTCTCCACTTCCGGGTTGAACGCGGCACCGCCCAGGATCACTTCCTCGAACTTGCCGCCGAAGGCGTTGGTGAGCTCCGTGCAGAAGCGTTTTTCGATGGTGGGACCCAGGATGGGAATGCGACGGTAGATATGGGTTTTATCGAGGAGGGGCTTGAGTTTGCTCTTGTACACTTTCTCCATCACCAGCGGAACGGCGATGATGATGTCCGGATGAATCTCGCTGAAGGCCTGCATGATGATCTTGGGGCTGGGGACGCGCGAGAGGAAGTGCACGTGCATGCCGATGGTCATCTCGAAGAGGAACTCGAACATCATGCCGTACATGTGGGCCGACGGCAGCATGGAAACCACGTTCATGCCGGCTTTGAGCATGGGGCAGGCATCCTTGGCGGCAAACTCGATGTTGGAGAACAGGGACCGGTAAGGGAGCATGACGCCCTTGGAGAAGCCGGAAGTACCGGAGGTGTAGTTGATGATGGCCAGTTCCTCGGCGGTATCCTCATAATAGTTGAGATCTTGGGGCTCGAAGTTGTTGGGATAGCGTTTGCCGAATTCCTCGTTCAGGTGTTCGCGCACCTGGGCCAGTTCCTCACTGGCGGCGTGCAGGAACTTGAACGTATTGATCTGGACCACCACGGAAAGGTCCGGCATTTCTTCGGGGGAAAGGCCTTCCCAGATAACCTCGTCCACGAACAGGACGCGGGCCTCGGAATGGTTCACCAGATAGTGGATATTGCCGGGTTTGAACTCGTGCAGGATGGGAACGGCTACGGCGCCGTAGGTGATGGCGGCCAGGAAGCTCACGCCCCAGTTGGCCTGGTTGCGGGAGCAGATGGCCACCTTGTCTCCCTTCTGAAGGCCGCACTGCTCAAAGGCAATGTGCAGCTTGGCGATGCGGCGGGCAACGTCACGGTAGGCCAGCGTCATGCCCTGGTAGTTAGTAAGGGCAGGGCGGTCCCAGTTACGGACCATGCTCTCCTGGAGCATCTTATTTACAGATTTGAATTCCATATTCTCAGGTAAGGTTTAGTTCAGTTTGATTTCACGGGTTTTGCCGTCATAGCACTCGGCGCTGATGCCCTTGGAGGTGGGAGTGAGAAGGGCGTCGGGCTTGAGCATCTTGCCGCCCTCGGCCTTCAGGAGAGGCTCCCCTCCCTCGAACGGATAGATGAGGGTCTGGATGGAAGTACGCACCACCCAGTAGCGCTTGCCCTTCACCTCCAGGAGCTCGGGGAGGTTTTTCACGGTCTCGGGAGCCCGGATTCCCTTGAACCCGGCCACTTTCTCACCGTGCAGGTTGTAGCGCTCCAGCGTGTTGTCCTTGTGCAGGATAAGGACGGTATAGCCGCCGGCTCCGGTGAAATCATACACGTCGGGACCCAGCAGCACGGGTTTCGGGAGCGTTACGGGGAAGCCGTTCACCCATCGGCCCAGACGGTCCATCAGGTACATCTTGTCACCGGCGCAGAACAGCCACTGCAGCTTCTTGTTGTTGTAGAAGTCGATGGTCTGGACGCGTCCGGAGATGGTTTCGCGGAACGGGACGCCCCATACGTCCTTGTTATTCTCATCGCGGAGGCAAATGGCTCCGTGCGCGTTCTGGTACAGATAATTGGTTTTTCCCGTAGCAAAGTTGGTAACGGGGAAAAGGCCTCCGGGCACCACCACTACGGTATCTCTCTCCAGCACCTGGACCTTGGAGCCCTTGAGGGCACGGGTATCCAGCTGGACGTGCATGGAGGGAAGGTCTCCGGAAAGATCGAGCGAGGCGGCGGCGGGAGCAAAGCCCGCCCCTTTCACAAAGGAAAGGACCGGGGCCGACAGGCTCTCAGAGAACACCCGGCCGGCTTCCTCGGGGGCGTCGGAGAAGGAGGTATAGGCCACGAAACCGGCGGGAAGCGTGACCGACGCGTCGGACAGGCGGTTTTTCAGGGAATACTCCAGGAATGCCTTGTCGGAGAAAAGGCGTACGGTGGGAAGGTCTGCAAAAACGCTCCATCGGCCGGTAACGGAAGCACACACGCTGTCCTGGACGGCGAAATCCGGTCCCAGGACGGCAGCGAGAGCTCCACGGTAGGCATTGGCGGTTTCCGTTCCCAGCTTGAGATCTTTTGCGCTGCGGACAAGAACGGCTTCCCGTTCCACGCCGGTCTCGTCCCGGAAACTGGCATACACCGCCTCACGGGGCTGCAGGCTCACAAACCATTCCTCCACGCTGAGCGGCCGGCCAGATTTGGCCTTGAGGGCCTTGTTATACGTAGCCAGCGAGGCGTTTCCGTCTTCCTGCTTGCGACGGGCTGCAAGGAAATCTTCTGTACTGGCCAGAGAGAGAGAGAGAGCACGAGCGGTATAGTAAGGGAGCACATCCGGGAATTCCGGCTGCCCTGCGGGCGTTCCTGCAAAAGCGGCGAAATAGCTGGCAACACCTTCCCCGGGAAGGGCACAGCCCTCAAGAACCAGGTGCTCGGGGGAAAGCGCCTCAACGCTCCAGGCGCTCCAGGCCGAGAGGTTCTTCACAAAGGTAGCGTACTGCTGCATGGCCTTTCCGGCATACATCTGCAGGAGTTTGGGTGCATGGGAATGGGCAACGAGGACAACCGCCGGGCCATCTACATGGGGAATGAGTTCCTTGAGGCGGCGGGTTCCCAGGATGGAATGGCCTTCCTCCAGCTGGCGGACGCCGGCATTGAGGAAGGTTTCGCTGCGGGAAGCCAACAGGTATTCTCCGGCCTGATGCACTTTGAGGCCGGCCCGGGAAGCCAGGACCTCCAGCGTGGAGTCTGCCTGGACCTCGGCGGCCACAAGGGGCACCAGCGAGCCGCTGTTGTGCAGGGATACGGCCACTCTGTGGCGGCCCAGCGCACTGAGATACTTTACAAAGGCAGGATTTCCGGGAGAGAGGATTCCTTCCAGGAAGCCGGTGGAATCGGCCAGGATGGAGGCGGCCTTTGCGGAGCCGTCGAACACCAGCACGGCCGTGGCATCCGAGGGAATGGCTCCCAGGATATTCCAGGAAGCATCTACCCGTTTTTCGCTCACATGCTCCCCTGCCGGCTTGTACAGCCGGACAACAGCCAGCGCAATACCGGACAGCAGAAGGGCCAGGGCCGTTACAGCTACAAGGGTTGATTTTTTTCCCATACCCTGCAAAGGTACGTATAATTTCTAATTAATCCTCGTTTCCAAGCGCATAACAGCGCCCGCGCAGGTACCAGCTCAGCTCTTCGATGCTGCGTCCCTCCAGTTCTTCGGGGAGGATGGGCTTGCCGATGCGCACTTTCACGGTGGTTCCCTTCTTGTTGAAGAGTTCGTGGATGAGGCGCACCGTGCGCAGGCGGGGATGGATGAGGCCCAGCCGATGGAAGCCCTTGGAATTGCACCCCTCGAAGTAGATGGGAACGACGGGAAGGCCCGAGCGTTTGATAAGCTTGGTGATGTTGTCGGCCCAGGGCTTGTCCTGGATGGTCTTGAAGCCGCCTTCCCGGCGGTTACGCGAGCGCTGCCAGGTGGCCACCTCACCAGCGGGGAAAAATCCGATGGAACCACCGTCGGCAATGTGCCTGAGGGCCATGCGGATACCGTTGATGCTACGGGCATCGGCCTTCCCTCCCGAGAGGTTGTCTACCGGAAGGAAGTACTCCTTGAGGCTGGGGATGAGCGCGAGGAGGAAAGTGGTGAGGATTTTGTAGTCGGGACGGCGGGCGCCCACGACGGCGGTGAGAATGAGGCCGTCGATGCCGCCGAAGTGATGGTTGGAGATGGTGATGAAGCCTCCTTCTGCCGGAATGTTGGCGAGGTCTTCTTGAGGGACGTCATAAGCGACGCCTACATCTTCCAGCACTTTTTCGGCAAAAGCCGGACCGGTGAGGGCGGCATATCGGTTCTGTATCTCGTTTACGTGGTCTATTTCCAGAAGATGCATGACGCGGCGGGCCAGCCAGTGGCCGAACTTTCCCTTGAGGCCAAGGGTACCGCACATCTGCTCTTCTGAGATGACAACTGTCTTTTCTTCCATATCAAAACTTGTATTCATCCCTCAAAGGTAGTAAAAATCGGTGAAACTCAACGCCTCATCAGTATTCCTGCCAGGCTTTTACGGCCAGGGAGGAAAGATTGATCTTGCACACAGCGTAAATGAATGCGCTGGCCAGCCTGGCGTTGGTGATGAGCGGGATGTTGTGGTCTACCGCCTTGCGCCGGATGAGGTATCCGTTCCGCAGTTCGCGCTCGGTAAAGTTCTTGGGGATGTTGATAACCAGGTCAAAGGCGTGGTCCTCAATCAGTTCCAGCACATTGGGCTTCTTGACACTGTCGGGCCAGTGGACGGTCTGGGCCGGAATGCCGTTCTCCTCGAAGAAGGCGGAGGAACCGGCCGTCGCGTAAATCTTGTAGCCTGCGTCGCGGAGCATCTGGGCGGCTTCGAGGAGCTCGGCCCGGGAATGGGACGGACCGGCGGAGATGAGGATGCCTTTCTCCTTGGAGGGGACGGTGTATCCCACCGAGAGCATGCTCATGAGAAGGGCTTCGTAGTAGTTGTCGCCGATGCAGGCCACCTCACCGGTGGAGGCCATGTCCACGCCGTGGACGGGGTCTGCGTTGAGGAGGCGGGAGAAGGAGAACTGCGAGCATTTCACACCCACGTAGTCAATGTCGGCGAAGGTCTTTCCATAAGGGGACACATCCTTGCCCAGCATGATTTCCGTGGCCATGCCAATGAAGTTGAACTTGGTAATCTTGGAGACGAAGGGGAAGCTTCGGGAGGCGCGCAGGTTGCACTCAATGACGCGGAGGTCGTTGTCCTTGGCAAGGAACTGGATGTTGAAGGGGCCGGAAATCTGCAGGGAGGCGGCAATCTTGGCGGCCGTCTTGCGGATGCGGCGGAGCGTCTCGTAGTAGAGTTTCTGGGCGGGGAACACCACTGTGGCATCGCCGGAATGCACGCCGGCAAACTCGATGTGCTCGGAGATGGCGTAGCACTTGATTTCTCCGTTACGGGCTACGGCGTCAATTTCCACTTCCTTCGCACGCTGCAGGAACTCGGAGGCGACCACGGGATGCTCCTGGCTCACCACCACGGCATCTTTCAGGGAGCTTTCCAGTTCCTCGCGGCTGGAGACCACTTTCATGGCGGCGCCGGAGAGCACGTAGGAAGGACGGATCATGATGGGAAGGCCCACTTCATCGGCAAAAGCGTAGACGTCCTCTACGCTGGAGAGTTCCTTCCAGCGGGGCTGGTCAATGCCCAGGGAGTCGCACATGCGGGAGAATTTCTCGCGGTCCTCGGCCATGTCGATGGACTTGGCGCTGGTTCCGAGGATGCGGACGCCCTGTGCGTCCAGTTTGAGGGCCAGGTTGTTGGGGATCTGGCCGCCGGTAGAGACAATTACGCCGAGGGGCCGTTCCATGTCGCAGATATCCAGCACGCGTTCCAGCGACAGCTCGTCAAAGAACAGGCGGTCGCACACGTCGTAGTCGGTGCTCACGGTCTCGGGGTTGTAGTTGATCATGATGGCGCGGTAGCCCATCTCCTGGATTTTCTTCACGGCTGTTACGCCGCACCAGTCAAACTCCACGCTGGAGCCGATGCGGTAGGCGCCGCTGCCCAGCACAATCACGGACTTCACGTCCTGCTCGCACTGGATGTCGTCTTCGGTACCGTTGTAGGTAAGGTACAGGTAGTTGGTGGTGGCGGGGTACTCGCCGGCCATGGTATCGATTTGCTTTACACAGGGATGGATGCCCAGCGAAAGACGCTTTTTTCTCACCTCAAGCCCGCGGGGATGGCTGTCAGGGCCGGCAGAGCCGGAAACAAGGCAGCCTACCTGCCAGTCGGAGAAGCCCAGACGTTTGGCTCCGAGGAGGGTCTCGGCGTCCAGATTGTCCACCTCCTTCACAGCCTCCAGCCGGGAACTGTAGCGGAAAATGTTCTCCAGGCGGAAGAGGAACCACTTGTCAATCTTGGTAATTTCATGGATGCGGTCGATGGAATAGCCTTTCTCGAAGGCTTTCACGATGGCCAGGATGCGCTTGTCGGTAGGGTGCGTGAGCTCGGCGTCGACATCGGCGATGTCAACGCTGTTGCAAAGGAGGCCGTGCAGGCCCTGGCCAATCATCCGGAGGCCCTTCTGGATGGCTTCCTCGAAGGATCGGCCAATAGCCATCACTTCGCCCACGGACTTCATGGACGAGCCCAGCTGGCGGGACACGCCTTCGAATTTTCCGAGGTCCCAGCGGGGAATCTTGCACACGATATAGTCCAGCGCCGGCTCAAAGCAGGCCGATGTCACCTTGGTCACGGAGTTGGGCACTTCGTCCAGGCCTTTTCCCAGGCCCAGCTTGGCGGCCACGAAGGCCAGCGGATAGCCGGTGGCTTTGGAGGCCAGGGCCGATGACCGACTGAGGCGGGCGTTCACCTCGATGACGCGGTAGTCCTCGGAGTCGGGGTCCAGGGCATACTGCACGTTGCACTCGCCCACGATGCCCACGTGACGGATAATCTTGATGGCAATTTCGCGGAGACGATGGTACTCGCGGTCGCTGAGGGTCTGCGAGGGGGCCACCACAATGCTTTCACCCGTGTGGATGCCCAGCGGGTCAAAGTTCTCCATATTACATACGGTGATGCAGTTGTCGTAGCGGTCCCGCACCACCTCGTATTCGATTTCTTTCCAGCCCTTGAGGGATTCCTCGATGAGGATCTGGGGAGAATAGGTGAAGGCCGATGAGGCCAGCTCCCTGAGCTCGTCGTCGTTGGAGCAGAAGCCGGAGCCCAGGCCGCCCAGGGTGTAGGCGGCGCGGACGATGACCGGATATCCAATCTCGCGGACCACCTTGAGGGCTTCGTCGATGCTGCTGACGGCCTCGCTCCGGGCGGTCTTTACGCCAATGGAGCGCATCATCTCGGCAAAGAGTTCGCGGTCTTCGGTGTTGATGATGGCCTCAACGGGGGTGCCCAGCACCTTGACGCCGTATTTTTCCAGGATGCCCTTGCGGTACAGCTCGATACCGCAGTTGAGGGCGGTCTGGCCACCGAAGGAAAGCATGATGGAGTCCGGGCGTTCCTTCTCAATGACTTTTTCCGTGAACTCGGCGGTTACCGGGAGGAAGTAAGTGGCATCGGCAATCCCCTCCGACGTCTGCACCGTGGCAATGTTGGGATTGATAAGGACGGTCTTCTTGCCCTCTTCCTTGAGGGCTTTGAGGGCCTGGGAGCCCGAATAGTCAAACTCGCCGGACTGGCCAATCTTGAGGGCGCCGGAGCCCAGGATAAGGACTTTATGGATGGATTCGCTCATTACTTTCTGGTTTTTTTCATGTTCTCCACGAAGGTTGCAAACAGGGATTCGGTGTCGACGGGGCCGCTGGAGGCCTCGGGATGGAACTGGGCCGAGAAGAAGGGCTTTTCCACGTGGGCGATGCCTTCGTTGGTGCCGTCGTTCAGGTTCACGAACAGGGGCTTCCAACTGGCGGGAAGGGTGCTGTCGTCGATGGCGAAGCCGTGGTTCTGGGAGGTGATGTAGCAGGTGTGGGTTCCGGGAACCTTGACCGGCTGGTTGTGGCCGCGGTGGCCATACTTCATCTTATAGGTTTTGGCACCGGCGGCAAGGGCCATGAGCTGGTTGCCCAGGCAGATGCCCATGATGGGGCGGTCCTGCGTAAGGGCCACTTTGATGTGCTCTACGGTTTCCTTGCACATGGCGGGGTCTCCGGGGCCGTTGGAGATGAAGAGGCCGTCGTAGTCCTCCTGCGTGAAATCGTAGTCCCAGGGCACGCGCTTGATGGTGACGTCGTGTTTGAGGAGACAGCGCATGATGTTGTTCTTGACGCCGCAGTCCACGAGGAGCACCTTGTATTTGCCGTTTCCGTAATAGCGCACTTCCTTCGTGGAGACCTGGGCGACCAGGTTTTCCCTGTTGGGGTCATGGAAGGGAATGTCTTCCTCGCCGAAGACAATCTTTCCCAGCATGGCACCCCGTTCGCGGAGCTTCTTGGTAAGGGCGCGGGTGTCTATTCCGTAGAGGCCGGGGACATCCTGCTGCTTGAGCCAGGTGCCCAGGTTCCGGTCCGAGTTCCAGTGGCTGAATTTCTCGGAGTAGTCGGAGATGACCAGTGCGGTGCAGTGGATTTTCTCCGACTCGAAGTTGCGGGAAATACCGTTCTCCATCTCGTCGTCCGGGACACCGTAATTGCCGATCATGGGGAACGTGGGGACCAGAATCTGGCCTTTGTAGGAGGGGTCGGTGAGGCTTTCGGGGTAGCCGATCATGGCCGTGTAGAAAACCAGCTCTCCGGAAACGGACCGTTCGCTTCCGAAAGAGAGCGCCTCGTAGACGCTGCCATCTTCCAAAATAAGCTTTGCCTTGCTCATCAGTACACTATTAACTAAATAACCTGTAAAAAAGAAGGCTAATTCGCTCAGCGCGAACTAGCCTTCCTGAATGTCCTTATCTATTTTGTTTTGTCCGAAGCATCGTAAAAAAATCTTCGGGAGACAAAGATACTAATAATTTTTAATAAAATCACTATCTTTGAAAAATTAAACGCTAGAGCGATATGTCACAGATGCTTACTTATCCAGGGTTCTCCGTGGTCTTCATTCAGACGTTCTCCGTTCACCACACAAAAGAATTCATCTTGCCCAAAGGGGCTCTGGACAGGAAGGACAAGGACCTGAAGGCCGATGCCCTCGGGGCTCCCATCGTATGGGTGGAGCGTGACATCGAGAACCAGATCTTCGTCCTGCCGGACAGCAGTCCGCTGAAAGGGCAGGGCAATGTGCGCCGATACAGCCTCCGGGGCTTTGACTTTACCATGCCCATCGTTCCGGCCAGTGACGAAGCTATCTACGAGGCTACCCTCAGCGGTCACTGCAATGTGGAGATGAACCTGTTCTTCGGACACACCGTGAGCATCACTTACCGCTTCCTGTTTGACGGAGAGGCCTGCCGGCTTTCCTGCCCGGTGACCACAGACCATATCATCGTATTCCTGAGCACCTGGCTCAGTGCAGAGTTCTGGTCTACGGACGAAGGCGAAGACAAAACCAGCATAGACTACAAGGCCCATCTCTCGGTTGACGCCATCTGGCTGGACGCCGACGGTAACCCGCTGGACACGCCGGAAGCTATCCGGAACCTGGGCACCGGCCGCATTTTTGACGCCGTCGCCCTTCGCTACAAGAACTTCATCTATCGGCACTGCTCGCAGTTCAAGAAAGACATCCCGCTAGGAGAGCGGCAGAAAATTGCCCGCCAATGGAAAAAGACGCCCTTTTCCGTGGACAATGACCTGCATTACGCCATGGTGGACGTGTGGGAGAACATCCAGCACATTGAGCCGGACGGGACAGACCTCTTTTCTCCGGATCGCCCGGACCGTCTTACGGAGGCCCAGATTATTGACCACATTCGGGAAGAGCACAAGAACGAGCTCATCGGCTTGCTTTCCCTCTATCCGGAGGAGTGGCCCTACCGGGATCCGGCCGCCTTCGACGAGGTATGCGGGGAGAACATTGCCATCGACACGGACGACCTCGTTCTGGCGGGCAGCAGCCTGTGCGTGGTCATCGGCACGTATGGGCGGAGAGGAGCAGGCGAAGAGGGCGTAAACTGGGAAGAGCACCTCAAGGAGCGCGCCCACTACCACGTCTCCTGGCCGGAATACCTCCTTATCCTGCAGATGATTCTGGCCAAGAAGTATGTTATTGGCCTGGCTACGGATACGGTGGTGCTTTCTACCCTCAACGCAGAGAAAAAATCGTCGCAGGACCTGATTGGAGCCAACGCGTCCCTGTCCATGCGGCTCACGCGGATGGTGACACAGCTGGACGTGGTCAAATACTCCAAATTCCCTTCGCACAAGGTGATGTTTGACCGAACCACCGCCCGCCTGGGCCTGAGCGAAGACTACGAGCGCCTGGGAGCCCTCATGGAGAGCGTGGACAACAGCCTGCACAACCTCTCGGACTACAAGTCCATGCGCAGCGAGTTCCTCCTCAACATCATCCTGGCCATCATTTCCGTGGCTTCTACCTTTGAGCTGTTCTTCCAGGAGGACGAAATGCCCTTCCTCACCTACTTCGGATTCGAGAGTAACCGGCTGTCGGCCATTGTGGTGGCCGTAATTGCCTGTATCACCATATTTGCCCTGCTTCTGGTGGTGAGTAACGCCATCAGGAACATCTGGGAACGCATTAAATCACTGATAAACTATGAAGATTGAAATTGCAAAACTGCAAGACGCTCCGGCCCTGGCCGACCTTTTCTTTAGTCACCTGGCTGCACACCCGGAATACATCTCCCACGGAGAAATCCAGATGGGGGTGGGGGAAGGTTCCGTCCAGGATGGCCGTCTCATCGTGAGAACGGCCCCGGACGCCCGTGAGAAATGGATGGAGTACATCCGGCTACACCTGGAAAACGAGACGATTGCGAGGGTATGGAAGGCCCTTTCCGACGAGGGCGACATTGTGGGCTTTGTGGTGGCCGATATCGAAGAAGACGGCGACGCGCCCTATGGAATGGTGTGCGACGTACTCGTCAAGGAGGACTACCGGGGCCACGGAACCGGGGACGCCCTGCTTCAAACGGCCATCGGCTGGCTGCACGAGCGCGGCGTATGCGGCATCTACCTGGAATCCGGCAAGGACAACCACGCCGCGCACCGTTTCTTCGAGAAGCGCGGCTTCACGCACATTTCAGAGATTTACAAGCTGGCTGTCTTGTAGCCCGGAGGGGATGGACGAGGTCTTAGTGTTGTGGCGGTACTGTCGACGCGGTGTGGCGTGGCGCTTAAATAGTTGAATACTAAACGATTAGAGTAACTGACGGGTATGCTATTCACACCCGTCAGTTACTCTAACGCACTGATTGTCAGCGTAATAAGTGCCACGGACACCAATGTACGTACATCGGCTGGGGAGTTGCGAAAAAGCCAAATGGCGCAGGTTCCATTTTAGGGTCGAAACCTGCGCCACCGGAGCAACGCAGAAGGCCGATTCGCGGTGCAGGTTCAGCCCCTGTTTTGGAACCTGCGCCGTTGACACCCGGAACCTGCGCCGCCTGTCCGTGAACCTGCACCGTCTGCTCCTGAACGCCGCAGACCTCGTCCAAAAATACAAAAATTGAAGAATAATCGGCGGCTTCTGCCGCCAGCCCCTCTCCCGAGGAGAGGGGTTTGGGGAGAGGGTAACGTGAGAGGAATTGGCGCGAAGCGCCAGATTCCCCTCCGGGCGAAAACGAAAAATGCTGGCATTTGCCAGCAATTTTTCGTAGCCCGGAGGGGAATCGAACCTCTATTTAAAGTTTAGGAAACTTCCGTTCTATCCGTTGAACTACCGGGCCGGGCCATTAACAAAAAAAAGAGCGATTATTCAGCGCTCTTTTCGATGATCTGACGACCGCGGTAGTAGCCGCACTCAGGGCATACGCGGTGATACATCACGGTGGCGCCACAGTTAGGGCATACGCTCAGCGTGGGAACCGGAGCAAAGTCGTGCGTACGACGCTTGTCTCTTCTCTGCTTGGAGAGTTTGTGTTTCGGATGTGCCATTGTTTATCTTTTTTAATTGTTTATTTACCATCAAAAAGTCCTTTCAGAGCGGCAAACGGGCTGTTCGCCATTTCTTCAGCCTCAGCCTCCTCGTTCCCTCGCTCCTCATGACCCAGAAACCTGACGGTGTCGGGATTGCATTCTCCTTCCGGATGGACCCGCTGCAAGGGCAGTGATAGACAGATGTAGTCGTATACTGCCTGGCTCAGGTCCCAGTCCTCCGTGGTGGTGTCCGGTTCGAACACCTCGGAAGGATTTGCCTCCACGGGAACGGCAAGGGGTTCCAGGCAACGGTCGCAGGGAACCGTTACGGTTCCTTCGAGGTGTAGTTCTGCCTCCACCTTGCGGTTACCTTCCTTGACCACCCTGATTTCCACGTTGACATCGGCGTCCAGGATTTCTGTGTTGTCAAACATTTGAAAGAACTCTAATCCTGCGTGGGAGTGAAACTTACGCTCCCCGGCAGCCCAATCGTTCAGGGGTATGACAAACGGATTCATCTCCACGAAAACAGATTAAGGGGTGCAAAGATACGAATAATTTTCGGAAAATCAATCTTCTGAAGATGAATTTCTCTTACGGTCCAGCGGATCCAGCTGAATCTTACGCATACGCATATGGTTGGGCGTAATCTCCACCAGCTCGTCTTCCTGGATGTATTCGAGGGCTTCCTCCAGCGAGAATTTGATTGCCGGGGGCAGCGCCACTTTCTCGTCGGAACCCGCTGCACGCACGTTGGTGAGCTTCTTCGTCTTGCAGATATTGATATTGAGGTCACGGTCGCGGGTGTGCTCACCCACCACCTGGCCGCCATAAATCTCTTCACCGGGCTCCACGAAGAAACGGCCGCGGTCCAGCAGCTTGTTCATGGAGTAAGCAATGGCCTCGCCGGTTTCCAGGGACACGAGGGAACCGTTGGTACGCATCTCGATATCTCCCTTGTAGGGCTGATAATCCTTGAAACGGTGTGCCACCACGGCCTCTCCCTGCGTAGCGGTAAGGAGGTTGGAACGCAGACCCATGAGGCCACGGGTAGGAATTTCGAACTCCAGCAGCGTCCGGTCTCCACGGGGCTCCATGCGGATGAGAGCGCCCTTGCGGCGGGTAGAAAGCTCGATGGCGGCGCCCACGAACTGTTCCGGAACCTCGATGGAGAGTTCCTCGATGGGTTCGCAGCGCTGGCCGTTGATGGTCTTGTCCAGCACCTTGGGCTGGCCCACCTGCAGTTCAAAGCCCTCACGGCGCATGGTCTCGATGAGAACGGACAGGTGCAGGACGCCTCGGCCATACACCATGAAGCTGTCGGCGTTGACGCCGGGCTTCACGCGAAGGGCCAGGTTCTTTTCCAGCTCCTTCTCCAGGCGGTCCTTGATGTGACGGGAGGTCACGAACTTGCCGTCTCTGCCGAAGAAGGGCGAGTTATTGATCATGAACAGCATGCTCATGGTGGGCTCGTCCACGGCGATGGGCGGCAGAGCCTCGGGATTCTCGAAGTCTGCGATGGTGTCTCCAATCTCGAAACCGTCGATACCCACCACGGCGCAGATGTCACCGCACTGGACCTCGTCCACATTGGCCTTTCCCAGGCCGTCGAAGACCATGAGCTGCTTGACCTTGCTCTTTTCCACCATGTCGTAGCGCTTGCACAGGCTCACGGGCATGCCGGTCTTCAGGGAACCACGGGTGATGCGGCCAACGGCAATACGGCCCACGTAAGGGCTGTACTCCAGGGAAGACACCAGCATCTGGGGAGTGCCCTCCCGCATCTCGGGAGCAGGAATCTCTTCCAGGATGGTATCCAGAAGGGCGGTAATATCGCTTGTGGGCTTTTTCCAGTCATAGGACATCCAGCCCTGCTTGGCACTGCCGTAGATGGTCTTGAACTCCAGCTGGTCCTCGTTGGCGCCCAGGTTGAACATGAGTTCGAACACCTCTTCCTGCACTTCGTCGGGACGGCAGTTGGCCTTGTCCACCTTGTTGATGACCACGACGGGCTTCTTGCCCATCTCAATGGCTTTGTTCAGGACGAAACGCGTCTGGGGCATGCAGCCTTCGAAGGCATCCACCAGGAGGAGGACGCCATCGGCCATGTTGAGCACGCGCTCCACCTCTCCGCCAAAGTCACTGTGGCCAGGGGTATCGATAATATTGATTTTGACGCCCTTGTACATCACCGACACGTTCTTGGCCAGGATGGTGATGCCGCGCTCGCGCTCAAGGTCGTTGTTATCCAGTATAAGGTTGCCCAGATCTTCCGGCTTGCGGACCAGGTTGGCCTGGTAAATCATACGGTCTACCAGAGTAGTTTTACCATGGTCCACGTGGGCAATGATTGCGATATTTCTAATATCCTGCATATAAACTTCGTTTGAACCTGCAAATATAAGCATTTTTCAGTTATAATCAGAAAAATACCATATTCCCAATTATTTGTTTAACTTTGCTATTTAATAGAAAACTAATAGCATTTAACCACTTACTGAACTTAAACATGAATCTGACACAAAAACTTGCGTTTTTCTGTGCAGGACTTCTCTTTCTTTCGCAAAGCAGCGCATTGGCGCAGGACAATCTCTGGGAAGTCTCCAGGCAAAGCCTTGTGAGCATCCTCGAGGAGAGTCACTATTCGCCCGATGCATTCGTAGATGCCATGGGAAACCCCAACCTGGACATGACCATGGACAGCGTACGGCCCAAAACCTATTCCCGATACCGCTCCCTCGTCAGGTCCTGGGTCCACTCCCAGCTCCCCGACATCGACGTCCGCTTTATCCGGGAGTGCGGCAAAGGACTGCTGTCCAAGCGCCGCTGGGAAATCCAGAGCCACACCTTCACTTACCGCAGCCAGACGGTAGACGGCCGTGAAATCGAAATGTCCGGCCGGGTCACATTCCTTGCCAACAGGGAAGAAGGCATTCCCCACGAGGTCAAATCCATCTCGCTGTACTCGCACCAGGCCCTCATGGACAAGTCCTGGGCACCGTCCCAGAGCCTGATGTTCGCTCCCCTCAAAGTCATGTGGGACTCGGCCGTCATTGAGCCGGACTTCCAGAACTGGGGAATCAACCACGGAATAGAACCCGACGGCAGCGGATCTTCCATCCAGATGGGACGACAGCTGGCCGATTGCACCGTTGCCGCCCTGGAAGTGATGCGGCAGCACGGCGTCACCCTCTCCCCCGAAGGATATACCACCAACTGGGGCAGTTCGCAAGGCGCCATGCCCGCCCTGCAGTTCGCCAAATGGTATGACACCGATGCCCCGCAGTGGTTCCGGGACGCCCTTCGGCTGCGCTCCACGTTTTCCACCGAAGCAGCGGTGGACTCGCCGTCATCAACCAGGGCCTTGTTTCAGAGCGCGGAACACCTTTCCCTCAAAATCATCAGCCTCGTGGGTTATTACCGGGCATTTACCCCGCAGCAAATGGGTGGCTACCGCCCCGAAGACTTTGTCCCGGAGTGGTATACCGAGAAAAAATACCCGCTGGAAGACGGACGCATGGTTTCATTCCTTGATGCCATCTCCTTTTCCCTGTCGGACATAACGCAGCCCATCACCTATACATTCACCTCCTTTGACCAGGTGTATGCACCAGACATTCTGACGGAGGACGGAATGGTAAATCCCGACTGCCCCAAAATGGAGGCCTGGCTGTCCTGCATCAAAACGCACAACACGCTGGAAGGCTGGGTTCCCCGGCACCCGGTATATCTGGCCCACGCCCCGAAAGACGACTTTATCCCTTACGAAAAGGCCTACGAGCTGTACCGCGACATCTCCGACGAGGGGAAAAACCCCAACGTGCACATGCTGTCCATCCCTTTCCCCAGCTTCATACCCACCGGCGGAATGATGTCGCATCTTGTCATCGCCTTCCTGGGACAAATCCTTCTGTCCTTTGAAGAGAACCCCGAAGACATGCAGCGGCGCTATAAAACTGTAAAATAGATGCCATGGAACAGATAAGCGAAACGCTGTGGAAATTCATGGAGAAAGGCATCCTGGCCGATGAAAACCGGCACGACGCCCTTGTCTATTTCGGTCGCCGCACAAGTCGCAGCACGCTGATCGAGAAAGTGCACCTCTGGGGGCGCGTCCTCAAAGGGATGGGGCTGAAGGAAGGAGACGAACTGCTCCTCTACGGCCCGGCCCTCCCGGAAGTCCTGTACATTATGCTGGCGGCCGACATGACGGGCGTGACCGCCAACCTGCCCAGCCTGATGGTAAAAGCAGATGCGCTGGATTCCATGGTGGGCCGAAGCCGCGTCGCCTTCGTGTTTGACGGGCTGGAGAGAAAGATTCGCGAAACCCTCCGCCGCCCCCAGTTTGAACGGGTGGTCATCCTGGAGGCCCTGCCCTTCTCCGGCCTCCTGAGACCGGGCCTTCGACTCAGGTCCCGATATATATCGGCCAAAGCCGCCATCCGCCAGTTCGGACAGTACGACGGGCCGACAGAGGCCGATGCCGATGCCGGCAGACCCGCCTTCATATTCTGCACTTCGGGCACATCCGGGAAAGGCGTTCCCAATCAGATTGGCATGAGCGACAAAGCCATGATTGCCATGTTCCGGAATGCGCTGGCCTTCAACCAGACCGGCGCCCCCTTCCGGGAAGGGGCCCGCTCATACTGCCCCCTGCCGCCCTTTGTCTGCACCGGCTTCTTCGTGCTCATGCTGGCTCCCCTGTACTGCGGCATGACCGTCTATCTGGACCCGCGGGTATCGCCCCGGCAGTTCACAAAGAATGTCCTCGACTTCCGGCCGCAGATTACGCTGGCTACCGGCGCGTTCTGGGTACACTTTATCGAACATGCAGACCGCCTCATCGAGCGCGGAAAACGCCCGGACCTGAGTTTCTTCCGCTTCCCCGTCATGGGCGGTGAAGGCTGCACGCCCAAGGCGCTGAAACACATCAACGAAGTGATGGAAGCCTGCGGCAGTCCGGTGGCTCTCACCTCCGGCTACGGGCTCAGTGAAACCTTCTCCGTATGCACGGTGGACTATGAGCCCGAGGGCTTTGACAAAGACTACTCCCGCCAGGCCGTTTGCGTAGGACGCCCGTTCCCAGGCGTCACCGTGGGCATCTTTGACGAGAATGACAACGAGCTGGGCTGCGGGAAGTGCGGCGAAATCCGGGTAAAGACTTCCTCCCTCACCGAAGGCTATATCAACAACCCGGAGCTGAACCAGGCCCGTCTCAAGGGCGGCTGGCTGCACACCCAGGACATCGGCGAACTGGATGCGAGCGGCAAACTCTTCGTGTATGGCCGTATGGCGCAGTACATCGTAGCCCCTGGCGGAGAAAAAGTATATCTGTTTGACATCGCCGGCCGGCTGCGGAAAGACGCCGCCGTCAAGGACGCCCTGGCTTGCCAGCTATCGGCCCAGGACAACCCGCTGGTCATCCATGTGGTCCTTGAGGAGAATATCCCGGAAACGGAGGAAGAAGTGCTCCGCCGTCTGGACCGCATTCTGGCAGGATACCTTCCCGCAGGGCTTCGCCCGGCCGGATACCGCATCGAGCACGGGCACTTCAGAATTAACATTGTAGGAAAGATTGACCGCAACTACTACAGCCACATTCCTCCCGGCAGGATGTACATTACAAAAAAAGGATGACTTCAAAAGCCATCCTTTTTCTGTGCGCGAAATCAGAGTCGAACTGACACGTCCTTTCGGACACTACCTCCTGAGAGTAGCGCGTCTACCAATTCCGCCATCCGCGCATCGTTTGGGACTGCAAAGATACGCACTTTTTTTGAATCTCCAAACTTTTTTTTCAAATCACGATTTCGAGGGGAATGACCGTTCTCCACAGGTCGGTGCTCATGCTGATTTCGCTGATGGAGAGGTTCACTGACAAGCGGATATCCTCCAAATCCGGGGCCTCCCAGTCATAGGCCGATGCCGTGAGATACTCTCCCAGCGGGAAACTGCGGATGACGCCGTCGGCCATGGCGATATCCAGCCACAGGGGGTCCCGGGGCCGCTGCCGGGGCAATCGGCAGGCATAGTCCGGGCCCAGCCGGCAGTGGAAGTCTCCGGGGAGGGGGCTTCCGTCCGCGGAATCAAGCCCGGCCGAGCACCCCCTTACCTCGGCCCAGTAGGGAGATCCCCAGCTTCCGGGGCCTTCCAGTTCCAGGTGCAGGACGGAGAATTGCCGGTGCATCTTCACCGTGAGACTTCCGGTCTCTCCGGAGCAGTCGGCCCTGCCGATGAACGTATAGAGGGGCGGGCAGGAAGAGCCGTAAGACACCCGGACAGTGCCGTCCTCCCCCGGAGGGGCTCCGGCGAAAACAGCGACATCGGCCTCAGGTCCCCTTTCCACCCACACCACGAGGGTGGTGTCACCCGCCGCCTCCCCCGTAGGAGCGCCGTTCACATACACCCATACAGGATAAGCGGGCAGGCCTTCGAGGACAACGGACAGGGTGCAGGGGCAGGAGCGCCGGTCCTCTTTCACGGCGTTACAGGACATCAGAAAGAGAATACTCACCAGGATTACCGGCATATACCGCCCTGCACACTCCGTTTTCATCATTTTCCGTAGTATTTGAACGCCTTCTCAATGGCCGCTTCCAGCATGGGGTTCTGGCTGATGAGTTCGTCCCTGAGGTCATCGATGTCCGTCACCTCGCTCTTCAGACAGCGGTAAATCTGTCCGCGGGACATGCCGCGCTCGTACAGATAGGTGAAGATATCGGGCTGGAACCAGAACCGGTTGCCAAAGGAAGAAATGGTGCCGCCATAGCGTTCCTTGCAGATGGATTCCTGCATGAAATAGCCCCACATCTCCCCTATCTCGCAGTAGCTGGCTCCCTCCTTGAAGCCGCTTCCGTATGCCGTTCCGCCTTCCAGGATGAAGGATTTCACCACATACTCGATATAAGGGTCCCAGAAGGAATTGCCCGCCTTCATGTAGTGGCTGGCGTGGGCCAGTTCATGCACCACAGATTTGTAAATGCCGGCATAATCCATCTCTTTTGTGCCGATGGTGATATCCGGCAGGAAAATCTCTATGAGCTTGAGCCACAGCCCCAGGTAGTCGCTCAGAACAGACCCGTCCAGATAGGCGCCATGGTGCAGCATGCTGGCGCTGGAGGAGGTGAGACCGTTGAAAATCCAGATGCGGAGGTCGGCCGGGGGCGGCGACACGTCCAGGTCTTCCCGCGTGCAGCGCGAGTAGTAGTCGTAGGCGGCATTGTTCACCACGCAGCGGCGGAAAAGCGCGCCGTCCCCGTCCTTCACATGATAGTCCATGCCCTCCGGCGAGCCCTTCCCGAGGGTGCTGACAGAGGCCGGGATAATGATGAAGTTGAAGCCGATGTTGAACCCCTTCTCGTTCTTGAACACAATGCGGTAGCGTGGGTTCCCGGAAAAGGATTTCCCCATCTTGTAGTAGCCGTCGCGGTCGGTGTAGGTGGTGGCAATCTTCACAAAGATGTTGCAGGCCACCATGACGCCGGCAACGCCAAAGGGCTTGCCCCCGCTGAACTGCGGGTCCTCGATGGTAATGCGTCCCTGCGGCACCGACGAGCCTCCCTTGGTCAGCGCAGGCTGCCAGAGGGCTTCGTTCCCGGTAAGCCGATAGGCCTCCTCCTCCACCCGCGCCCAGTCCACACCGGCATCGGCCTTCGCCTCCGGCTGATGCTCGGAGAGGAAGCACTCGTCCAGGATTTCGCACTCCACCTCCTCCGGGAAGGCGAAATCCCTGGGCACCACGGCGTACTGCCAGGTAATGGCATCCTCTCCCACGGAAGGGTCCTGGTAATAGTCCCCTTCCCGCGCGATGCTGTAGTCCATGGGGTGATCCATGAGATAAAGTCCTTTATTCCTCAGGAGCTGCAGCTGTGCATCGTCCCTCGGAAGGAAACGGACATAGTAGTCGGTAGCCGACAGCACGATGCGCCCGGCCTTGGTGGGATACACCTTGGTAAGGGCTTCCTGCATGTTCGCAACCGTGTAAGGGTCTTTCAGCTTTTCGCCCAGCTGGATCATGTCGTGGTACACCTCCCCGACGGGGAGGCGGGAAGACGGTTCTCCGGGACCTTCCATTTCATGGCAGGCCGCAAGGAGAAAGAGAGGGATTGAGATGAGCAATAGTTTTCTCATAAGGCACTTTGTTTTGTTCCTGCAAAGCTGAGAAAACTTATCCGTTTCACATGAATATGAAACGTTTAATTTCAAAATCGGCCTCCCAGATGGCTGGAAGGCCGATTTTTCGGGCAAACGAAACGGATAATTGCAGCAAAAACATTTTCAAAAGGTGCAAAAAAGGCCTCCCAGGTATCCAGGAGGCCGATTATCCGTTTCAACTTTTAGGGTAAAAAAGTGCTAGAAATGCGTGACGGTGTTCTGCATCACTGCCGAAAGCAGCTTGTTGGCCAGCGAGGAGACCCCAAAACGGAAGAGATCCTTGTTCAGCCACTCCTTTCCGAGGACCGTCTTGACAATGGTCCAGTAGCACACGGCATCCATGGCCGAGGACACGCCGCCGGCGGGCTTGAAGCCCACTTTCTTACCGGTTGCCTCATAGAACTTCTTGATGCACTCACACATAATGTAAGCAGCCCGGGGAGTAGCATTCACCTTTACCTTGCCGGTAGAAGTCTTGATAAAGTCGGCTCCGTTTTCCATGGCCAGGAAAGAAGCATCGGCGATCGCCTGGGAAGAAGGCAGCAGGCCGGTCTCCAGGATGACCTTGAGGATAACGCGGCGACCCAGCTCCGCGGCAACGCGGTCGATGCACTCGCGGGAAGCCTTGATCTCTGCCCCGGCGGCAGCGTAATCTCCTTCCAGGAAGCTGTTGAGAGCCAGCACGATGTCAATTTCGTCGGCCCCGTTACGCACGGCCAGTTCAATCTCCTTGAGCTTTACCTCCAGGAAGCTCTGGGAAGCCGGGAAACAGCCGGCCACGCAGGTTACATGCAAGTCTTTGGTGGAACGGGTGGCCGCCACCACAGACGCAAAGTTGGGATATACGCAGCAGGAAGCAGGAAGCGGGAAGCCCGGGAAAGCCGAAGGAATTGCATTCACCTTCTCCACCATGGCCTTCACCGAAGACGGAGTATCGTTTCCGGAAAGGGTGGTCTGGTCCATGAGACCGAAGCAGGCCTTGTAAACATCCTCGGAGGCAAAGCCCTCCAGATTGGCGGCAATCTGCTCCAGGTTGTGTGTAATTTCCTCTTCGTTAGGCGTATAGCCGTATTTGATGGAAGTATTCATAGCGTTATCCTTTAATTTGTACAGTAAATCCTTCATCGATAAGAGGCTGCACCAGTGAGCGCATTTTCTCTACCGTATATTTCCCAAGGCCCGAAAGCGGCGTTTCGCGGTCTATGGTATAGACCATGATTTCCCGCGGCCTTATCTTTCTAACAATTTCCATCCAGCCCTCTACCCAATCTTCCGTAGCCCAGGAGGGGCCCTTCAGGAACATGGTCTGGAGAACAAAGGCGCCTTCGAAGCGCAGCAGGTTCTCCACCACTTCTTCCACATGGTACTCGCCCGACGGCCGGTTCACGAGCGCTGCCTGCGCATCGGTGGGGGCATCCAGCTTGAGGATAGCGTTGTCCACCTTCTTCAGGGCCTCGAACACGCCGGGGCGGCCGCAGCGCGTGGCGTTGGACAGGACGCTCACCCGGGCCTTCGGATAGAACCTGTCCCGGAGCGACAGGGTGAGGTCTATAATCTCAGAAAACGCCGGATTCAGCGTAGGTTCTCCGTCTCCGGAGAAGGTAATGGAATCGATGGGCGTTCCGGCGGCCGCGCAGGCGGCCAGTTTGGTTTCAAGGGCCATCCTCACATCCTGGGCCGACGGCAGAGCCGTATCTCCCAGCCCGTCCTTGTTCCAGCCGCACTCGCAGTACACGCAGTCAAAGTTACAAATTTTTCCTTTCTGCGGCAAAAGGTTAATGCCCAGGGAGCTGCCCAGCCGGCGGCTGAAAATGGGCCCGAAAACCGTATCTTCCCTTAGCATACGCGGACAGATTTGTGATTTACGATTCTCACGACACCGGGCTTTTTACCGGGTTCCAGCGTACCCATAACGTCTTCTTTCCCCAGGAAACGCGCGCCGTTAAGGCAAGCCCAGGTAAGGAGTTCCTGCATGGGAACGTCAAACGCCTTCTCAAGGCATTCCAGTTCTGCGAGCATATTGAGGTCATCGTTGGAAGACAGGGAATCGGTTCCCACACAGATGGGAATGCCGCTTTCCCTCATCACCGGAATGGGCGGCAGGGTATTATGGATGAACAGGTTGGAGAGCGGGCAGACAGCCAGGAAAGGCTGGGCCAGCACCTTGCGGGCGGCAGCGGCACCTTCGGGCGTAAGGCAACACTCGTGCACCAGCAGGACATGCCCGCCGATAGGCTGAGCCAGGCCGATGGCCTTCAGGCGCTCCAGGAAGTACTCCAGCGAACTGGTACCCGTCACGGGCGGCGTGGGAATGCCGTTCGCAACGCGGTTATCCCACATGGGGCCGCTTCCCGTCATCATCATCTGCTCCTCTTCGTCGGATTCTTCGCTATGGAAAGAGACAAAACCATCTTCGAGACCGGCAGCCGATGATGCGCTAATCAGCTGGGGACTGGTCGTATAGCAGGAATGCGGGGTGGGGGCAGCGTCCAGGCCGAAGGAACGGGCCTTCTCCTGAAGGGCGCGCACACCCTCCATCACGGCGTCGCATTCCTCGGGAACTGCGCCGAACACCTCCAGGAAGGTACGGGTGTACATGGGATGGGAGGCCTTGACGGCGAAGGAGTCGTCGCAGTTGGAGATATCGGCCATTGCCTGCACTCCCTGCGCCCACATGCCGTCCATGGCTTCCTTCAGGGCTGCCACCTTGTCTTCCAGGGAAGAGGTGTCCCGGAGGGCATTGATCTGATCGATGAAACCGGCCATGCCGGTGCCCTTGCGGAACAGCCCTTTCATGTAGGAAAGCTCCACATGGCAGTGCGCGTTCACAAAGCCGGGGCACAGGATGCCGTCATCCACAGGTTCCCCGGGCGGGCAAACGCCGGTGCGGACGATGGTGCCATCCTCCTCCACTTCCACAAAGGCGTGGCGGAGGGGCTCCCCGCTCAGGGTATATACATATTCTGCAGTGAATCTTTTCATAGCGTATCCCGGTAAAACCAGACGGAATCTGCATCAAAACGTACGTGGAGCGTGTCCACGGGGCGTGTGCGGGGACGGGGCAGCCGGGTGGTGTCCACCTTCTGGCGGTAAATGTCCATCAGGCGGCGTCTCCAGTTCTCGAGCTCCACTTCCTTTTCTGCAACCTTGACCTCGGCCTCCAGCCTGTCGGCCACCTTTCCCATGATCTTTTCCATGCGGGAAGGATCCTGCAGGTAGTACTCCATGCTGTAGAGGAAGTCGTCGGTATCGTAGCCGTAGGCCTCGAAAATACCCTCGTACACCAGGGAGGTATCGGCCGCCTGGCGGAGCGAGCGGTCACTCTTGATCTGCTGGTCCTGGATGAGGATGTCCGTCATGATGTTCTCCATGTCGCCCCGCGCAATCCTGCGGGGGCCGCAGGACACCGCCACAAGACAAAGCAGCAGGACAATATGGAGGGTGTTTCGCATTAGCGGAGGATGGCGCCCAGTTCGTTTTTCAGGGACTCCAGCACGCGGTTCATGGTGTTTTCCACGTCGGTGTCGGTGAGGGTGCGTTCCACATCCTGCAGCACGAAGTTCAGGGCATACTGTTTCTTGCCCAGGAGGATCTTCTCGCCACGATACACGTCGAACAGGCTCACGCTCTTGATGAGCTTCTTGCCGGCGCGGAGGGCGCACTTACGGACATCGGCATAGGAAACATTCTCGTCCAGCAGGATGGCAAGGTCTCTGCGCACCTCGGGGAACTTCGGGAGCTCCTTGAAGGAGAACTTGTCGCGCTTAATGAGGGAGAACAGCACTTCCCAGTTGATTTCCGCGGCAAACACGGGCTGCTTCACGCCCATGCGCTTGCACAGGGCGGGATTCATGGTGCCCAGGGTTGCAAGGAGCACGGGCTCCTTGCCGGGGAGGCTGTAGGTGATGCCTTCGCTGAAGAGGTCTGCGGGGGCGCTGCCCAGGATGAGCGTATTCACGTCAATGCGGTAGCGGGCCATGAGGGCCTCCACATATCCCTTGAGCTGGAAGAAACTGGACTTGGCGACGGGGGTACGCCACACTTTGTCGGGGGTTCCGCTCAGGAACAGGGAGAAGCAGCGGTGCTCCTCGTAGCCTTCCAGGGTTTCTCCTGACTTGCCGGGGAGGCGGCGGTACACGGAGCCGTACTCAAAGAACCGGAGGGAAGTTGCCTGCCGGTTGAGGTTGTAGGCCACGACCTCCAGGCCGTTCAGAAGCAGGGTCTGGCGCATGACGTTGAGGTCGCTGGAAAGCGGGTTCACGATGTGCACGCAGGCCTCCACCGGGTAGGTTTCCAGCTGGGTATAATAGTCTTCCTTGGTGAGGGAGTTGTTCATGGTTTCCACGAAGCCGTTCGCGGCCAGCCAGTTGGAGATGGCGTTGCGGGTGGCTTCGGGGTCCGGCTGCTGGGAAGGATTCACGCTCATGCGCAGGTTCTGCGGCAGCTCAATGTTGTTGTAGCCGTACACGCGCAGGATTTCCTCCACCACGTCGCACTCACGGGTCACGTCCACCATGTAGGTAGGGGCGGCCACGAGGGCGCCTTCGGCTGTCTTTTCAATGAACTGGTAATTGAGGCCCTCGAGGATTTTCTCAATGGTCTTTACTCCGATTTCCTTGCCGATGAAGTGCTGGATGCGCTTGTAATCCAGCTGGATGCGTGCGCGGCCGATTTTCTCCGGATACACTTCGCGCACCTTGCCGATGACCTTGCCGCCGGCCGTCTCCAGGATAAGGAGGGCAGCACGCTTGGCGGCGTAGAGGGCGGCCTCGGGGTCTGCACCTCGCTCGAAGCGGAAGCTGGCGTCGGTGGAGAGCGTCTGGCTCTTGGCAGTCTTGCGGATGCTCACGGGGTCGAAATAGGCGCCCTCGATGAACACGTCCACAGTGCTCTCGGTTACGCCGGAATCCTCACCGCCGAACACACCGGCAATGCACATGGGGCCTTCGGCATCGGCAATGACCATATCGCAGGCGGCGAGCTTGCGCTCCACGCCGTCGAGGGTCTTGATAACCTCGCCTTCTGCGGCACGGCGCACGATGACCTTCCCGCCCTTAATCTTGGCGGCGTCGAAGGTGTGCAGGGGCTGGCCGGTCTCGAAGAGCACGAAGTTGGAGATGTCCACCACGTTGTTGATGGGCTTGAGGCCGATGGAAAGGAGACGCTCCTGCAGCCACTCGGGGCTGGGGGCCACCTTCACGCCCTTCACGGTAATGCCGCAGTAGCGGGGGGCTCCCTTGGAATCCAGGACCTCCACGGGCATGGACTCGCCTTCGCCTTCCCGGAAAGCGTCCACGGAGGGCAGGGTGAGCTCGCAGGGGATGTCACGGCTCTTGAGGTAGCCATAAAGGTCACGGGCAACGCCAATGTGGGAAGCCGCGTCAATGCGGTTGGCGGTAATTTCATATTCGATGACAGCCTCATCCTTCAGCTGCAGGTATTCCTTGGCGGGCGTGCCGATGACAGCGTTCTCCGGAAGGACCATGATGCCGTCGTGGCTGGCGCCGATGCCCAGCTCGTCCTCGGCGCAGATCATGCCGAAGCTTTCCACGCCGCGGATCTTGGATTTCTTGATCTTGAAGTCTTCGGGGAGGACCGTGCCGATGCGGGCGAAGAGCACTTTCTGGCCGGCAGCCACGTTGGGGGCGCCGCACACGACCGTCACGGGCTGCTCCGGGGAGCCGTCGTTCACAGAAGTAATGTGCAGGTGGTCGCTGTCGGGATGGGGCTCGCAGGTGAGAACCTGGGCCACAACAACGCCTTTAAGACCGCCGGGAATGACTTCCTGCATTTCCACGGAGTCTACTTCAATACCGATGGAAGTCATGACCTCTGCCACCTCGTCAGCGGTAAGGTCACACTTCAGGTACTCCTTAAGCCAATTGTAACTTAACTTCATTGTATGTCTTCTAACTTAAATAAATCTTCTACAAATTCTTTCTTGTCAAAGACCTTGAGGTCTTCCACGCCCTCTCCGATTCCCAGAAATTTGATGGGGAACTTGAACTGGTCCACGATGCCCACGACCACGCCGCCCTTGGCGCTGCCGTCCAGCTTGGTGACGGCGAGGGCCGTGACGTCCGTGGCACGGGCGAACTCCCGGGCCTGCACGAAGGCGTTCTGGCCGGTAGAGCCGTCGAGGACCAGGAGGACCTCGTGGGGGCCGTCCGGAACAACCCGTTTGATGACGTTGCGGATTTTGGTGAGCTCGTTCATGAGGTCTACCCGATTATGAAGACGGCCGGCGGTGTCGATGAGGACGACATCGGCCCCCTTGGCAACAGCGCTCTTCACGGTGTCGAAGGCTACGGCGGCGGGGTCTGCGCCCATGGGTTGCTTTACGATATCGGCTCCGGTACGCTCTGCCCAGACGGTGAGCTGGTCCACCGCGGCGGCGCGGAAGGTATCGGCCGCACCCACCACCACTTTCTTACCCTGCTTTGCGAGCATGGCGGCCAGTTTGCCGATGGTGGTGGTCTTGCCCACGCCGTTTACGCCCACAACCAGGACGACGTAGGGCTTCTTTGTGAAATCGAAGGGAACGACAGGCGCATCGTCGCCCATGAGGCCCGCAATTTCGTCGCGGATGATGGCGGTAAGCTCCTCCATGTCCACGTACTTGTCCTTTTCCACGCGGTCCTCGATGTTCTCGATGACCTTAAGGGTGGTGTCTACGCCCATGTCGGAAGAAAGGAGAGCTTCTTCCAGCGCATCCAGCACGCTGTCGTCTACGCGGGACTTGCCGGTAATGGCCCGTCCCAGCTTCTGGAAGAAGTTCAAATTGGTTTTCTTAACGCCTTTGTCGAATATTCCCATAGACTGCAAATATACACAAAAAACCGCCCTTTAGCAAGGACGGTTTTAAGTTCATCAAGGGGAAATTACTTCTTGTTAAAAAATTCTTTCTCCTTGCCTTCTTCAACGAGCTGCTCTACGAACACGTAGGCGCCGGTCTTGGGGCTCTTTTCCATACGGATTACCTTCACCATGTGCTTGGCACCAGCCTTAGCATCGAAGGTTGCAACTGCTTTCTTTGCCATAGTTCAAATACTTTATTTAATCTCACGGTGGAGGGTTACTTTCTTGAGGTACGGGTTGTACTTCATGCGCTCAAGACGGTCGGGGGTGTTCTTCTTGTTCTTGGTGGTGATGTAACGGGACATGCCGGGAACACCGCTGGCCTTCTGTTCCGTGCACTCCAGGATGACCTGCACCCTGTTACCTTTAGCTTTCTTTGCCATAATTCTTTAGGTTTAAAGGGTTAAACAAGGCTGACGTATCCTTTCTCCTGGGCGGCCTTGAGAGTAGCGTCGAGACCATTCTTCTCGATGATACGCATACCCTTGGTGGTCACTTTCAGGGTGACGAAACGCTGTTCGGCCTCGGACCAGAACTTCTTGGTCTTGAGGTTGAGGGAGAAGTCGCGCTTGGTGCGCAGCTTGGAATGGGCAACGTTATTGCCGATCATTCTCTTCCTACCGGTTATCTGACAAACCTTAGACATAATATTTTACTTTTTTAATTGTTACTTTTTTGGGGTGGTTACAGGATCTTGAGGAACCGTTTCCACCGGATGCTTCCCGGGAAACTCCTGTTGGAGTCTGTTGAAAGCCAGATGATGGAGGGTTTTCCGACAATGTGGTCTTCCGGAACGAATCCCCAGTAGCGGGAATCGAGGGAGTTATGCCGGTTGTCACCCATCATGAAGTAGTAATCTTGCTTGAACGTGTACGTAGCGGCCGGTTGCCCGTTAATGAGGATTTCCTCGCCGGATACCTCGAGGGTATTGTGCTCGTAGTCCCGGATGATGCGCTCGTAGAGCGGCAGGTTGTCCGGAGTAAGGTCTACGGTGACACCCTTTTCAGGGATCCAGAGCGGGCCGAAGTAGTCGCAGGTCCAGCGGGTTTTCCCGGTGAAGGGGAAAATGCCGGTATCCTGGCCCGTGGAGGGAAACTGCTCCAGGTTGAGCGTTACATCCACCACACTGGGGAGTGCTACCACCTTTTCGATCATCTCTTCCGTGAGCGGCATCATGGGATAGCCGGGGAGACGGGAGTCGAAATAGAGTTCGGAAAGGTTGAGGCCCAGCTGCTCCAGCTTGAGCTGGTTGATGCGGGAACCGGTTGTAATTACCTGATATGTGAGCTGACGTCCGGGATAGTCGGGTTCCTTTTCTCCGTTCACCCATACGAGTCCTCCCTTCACTACCAGCGTGTCACCGGCTACGGCGACGCAGCGCTTGACGTAGTGGTCCTTTTTGTCGGCGGGACGGACAATGACGGGGCCGAACTGGGCGATGGTCTTTTCACGGCCGTAGGTGCGAACCCAGGCGTAGTAGTCGTCGGCGGGACGACGGGTAAGGACCGTATCGCCGTTGGGGAATCCGAAGACCACGATGTCTCCCCGCTGAACCTTGCCGAAACCTTTCAGACGACGGTACTTGTTCTGGATGAGCGTGGAATACGACTCATGGCCGAAAGCACGGTTGTGCGTGAAGGGAATGGTAAGGGGCGTCTGGGGGACGCGCGGTCCGTAGGCAAGCTTGGATACGAAGAGATGGTCTCCCGTATACAGGGTGCTCTCCATGGACGAGGAAGGAATCTTGAAGGCCTGGAAGAAGAACATATTGATGAAGGTGACCACGACGACGGCGAAGATGATGGCATCCAGCCAGTCCAGCCATACGTTGTGCTTCTCCCCGGGGGCGTACTCTTTTTTCCAGAAGAGCCATTTCACCTTCTTCGTCACAATGAGGTCGAAGATGATCCCGAGACCCAGGAGCCACCAATTGTTTCCGAGCCAGATCACCCAAGCCGTGTAAAGCAGGGACCAGAGGCCCAGCTTAAACCACTTGTTTTGGATGATTTCCTTCCAGCTCACAGGTAGTAATTACTTTACGGATTTCACGATAGCCTCAAAAGCCTGAGGGTTGTTCATGGCAAGGTCGGCGAGAACTTTGCGGTTGAGACCGATGTTCTGCTTGGCCAGGCGTCCCATCAGCTGGGAGTAGGTGAGGCCGTACTGACGGGCGGCAGCGTTGATACGCTGGATCCACAGGGAACGGAACTCGCGCTTCTTGGCCTTGCGGTCGCGGTAGGCGTAGGTGAGACCTTTTTCGTAGGTGTTCTTTGCGACTGTCCACACATTCTTGCGGGACAGGAAGTTGCCGCGGGTTCTGGAGAGAATCTTCTTGCGGCGAGCCCTGGAGGCTACAGAATTAACTGATCTAGGCATTTTTTAATTCATTTTTGGAGGCAGTGGCGGTTTTTGGTGCCAGCACTTTAGACTGCGTTCCAGTTAAACAATAAGAGTTACAGGACCAGAAGTTCCTTTACGCGGGCGATGTCCACTTTCTCCAGGACGGCGAAGTGATCCAGGTTGCGTTTCTGTTTCTTGGTCTTCTTGGTGAGGATGTGGCTGTGATAAGCGTGCTTCCTCTTGATCTTTCCCGATCCGGTAAG
>ONKO01000004.1 GCA_900318445.1 uncultured Bacteroidales bacterium | reverse complement strand
CAGGATAAATGAATCCACCATGAATGTGTAGGAGAATCCTAAGGTTTGGAAACCTGCGCACACCAGATTATACACTGCGCCAATCAGAAATATGCCTTTCCCATAGCGCCAAGTGAGTGATATGCGGTCCCGGAGGGTCATTCTCTGTTAGTAGTAAACCAGGCCGATGATTCCCGCAAAAATCAAGCCTGCGCAAACAGGCCTTCCGCAATTACAGCGCCACCGTTGTCCACACCGTCCACCGGTGGACAAAGTGGACAGGCTGTGCCTACGCCTGTGAGTTATATGCCACTGCTTTAGCTTCGAATGGTGAACTTTCCGACGCCGAAAACTTCTATCGTGATGCAAAGGGGCGTTTAAAAGGTGAGATTTCTGAGGCGGAAAGGCTTCTGGACTGCATCGACAAGAATCTGGCATGCATCAAGGACGCCAAAGACGACGCTGAATCTGAATAATTGAAGAAAGCAGCACCTTTGGTTTTGTGCCATTGGTGCTGCCATGTTTTTTACTTCTTATGTGAATAGAGAAATATTTTTCACTGGGGTATGCTTACAGCTTATTCAATACTCCCTGTCAACTTATGAAGGTCGTGATAGCCCAGCTGAATCTCTTCGATAATACCTTCGGGGTTTACCAGGACAAAGACAGGAATGCCACCTTGGTCATAGGCCCTTACGCTTCCCGAGTTGCCCAGCGGGTCTCGCCAGTTGGTCCAGACTATTCCGTGTTCACGAGAAGCTTCCTTCCATCCATCCTCGCCATCTAAACTGATACTTACGAGCAGCAGGTTCCTGTCTGAGGTCTCTTTGTGTAGCTCAGCCAGTTCCTTTGCCGCTTTAATACACGGGCCACATCCCAGACTCCAGAAATCCAGCAATAGCCATTTGCCGCGAAGCTCGGAAAGATGATGCTTGACTCCATCGGCATCGACATATTCATAGCCCGGTACAGTGTCACCGACGGAGACCTTTGTTACTTGCTGGAGGTAACTGAGAATCTCCTTTCCCTGACGAGTTTGTTTCTGCTCTTCTGTCAGCCGATTCGCCAATCTGGTCACCGTTTCACGGTACTTCGGGAAGTCTTTGTAGCCTAAAGAAACAAATCTGGCAATAGAGCTGAGTTCAGTAAGGGCATACTCACCAAAAGGCTCCGTTTCCATTATCTCCAGTTTCTGCTCCGTGAGCAGCATGCCAACACTGTCTGTTGCCGCCATGTTTTCTGTCATCTTCCTCTTCAGTGATTCCTTATATGTGCGAGTTGTATCACTACCATAGGAATAATCGTTGAGCAAGGCATAATATTCTATGAATAAATCTTGACTCCTTTTCCAATCCTCCTGGGACATTTTGGATATAAAGCGCTGCCTAAGTTTCTGGTCCTTTACCGGGCTGGAGACCTTGGCAATGGGCAGATACCTGCCTTCTCCTTTTATACGGACAAGTGCGCCGGGCTCCAAATAAAGGTCAGGGCCATGACCAAGCATATCGTATGCGCCGATGTCTTTATGGATCCGCATCAAACTGAGGGCATAGCGTTTCTCTCCTGAAAGTGAATCCAGACGGAAGTAGAAATGTCCATCCCTTAGCGTGTCTGTCAAAATGCTCATCCCGGCTGGCCCATCATAGTGAAAAAGATAAACAGTTATGCTGTCATCCGGGGCGAATCCGCTCAAGTCTCCCATAATTACCGCGCCGCTTTGGGGCACATCTGAACAAGCCGCACAAAAGACAAAGCATCCTGCAATCGCCAGGAATACACAAAGACGTTTCATAAAGGTCGAATCAATTCATTGAAAAAGTGTCTGCAAATACAATTCCATCTTCACAATCTACCCGTCTTTTCGAACAACAACCTGCTTACAAATCTCTTCTATCATTTGACTTGACGAATGATCATGTAGCATCTGCTCCGGCAATAGAAGTCACAAGCTCATTTAAGACTATACTTAATGATTGTATTACGTGATATGGATTTTAACGAATCAATCGCATTGTCTATATTGTCATCAAGCAACTCCTTGTTTATATACTTGCCGATATCCATAGAATTGCACAAGTAATAATTGGCATTGTCATAAAACACACCCAACGGGAAAAACGGCGTTCTGGAATCAGAGAAAAGCCTTGAAGAATGCTGGTAATCATTGTCCCTCTCCGTTATCAAACAATAAGTACCTCGGTCGGTTTCTATTTGCATAAACAGTTTATTGGACATCTTTTGCACGTTGCTTATGCTAACTTTTACAGGCTCCTTATGCTTGAACTCCCATTGATAGCTCAGATAATAGAAATCCTCCATCCTATAGATTTCGCCTGTGTTAGAATAATAGTAGTATGAATCCGTTTCAGAATAGAAAAACCCACTTTTGTCCAACACTCTCTTCATTGCGGGATTGCTCCCTTTCATTCCTCCATCTGCAGGAAAATAAAAAACGCATTCCCTAATAGCGTATTCTCCAGAGTAATTCCGACCGTCCCGAAAAGCCAAAACAACAACCGCATTATCATCCTTACCGCCTACTTTGCAGTAGGTATACGAGGTGTCCGGAAGTGGCAGGCATCCTTCATATGACAAATCGTTCAAGCCATACATTTCTATCCCGTCAGCGGTTAGAATGTACAATCTTTTATCCCGAAATGTCGAAAAATCTTTAATAACGTCAAACTTCAATTCGTGTTGAAAACGTCCCGCATTATCATAAACGACAAGGCATGTAGAATCTTTTTGGATGATAAATCCCTTGCGAAACACGCAAAACTTTGACTTCGGAAACAATCCTTGTGTCTCATCAAGAGAGATGATTTCTATCTTCTCACAATATTCTTTCAAATTGATCCCTTTCGAAGAAGGCTTGTCCAAATCGATGACAATCTTTCCATTGTCCGTTCTTCCGGCACAACCGGTCAAAACGGCCATAATTGATAATAATGCTATATAGATTTTCTCCACAATGATTACAAACGAGGTTTCCTGATAATACGTATGACGAGCGAAACAACATAAACGATCATTCCGTAAATGACAGGTATCAAAAGGGCCTTCACGCCAAAGAGCACACCTGGAGAGATTAGATCGAAAATGCTGGATACGGCCTCACCCTTTACGGCAGCAACATCTTGAAGCGTGGACAGAAACTGATAAAGAGGGAAAAGAGGAAATATCAGGCTTACAACAAGGGTAATGATTCCGATTTCCTTCACCCACGCGGGCGCTTTCCATGCGGCAAATAGCAGCCCGACGAAGAGCACGGTGATGAGGGACATGATGAAGATGCCTCCTTGGACAAAGAGAGCGGGAAGTGTCGTTAGCATATTCATGGCATTATCGATTGGTTTCTGCTACAAAGGTACGACTAATTGCCGATAACTCGGCTTGTCAAAACCCCTCCATTACCTGTCAAATCCCCCTGGAGCCGCGGAATGAAAGCGTTTTTCGGCAAAAAGGACTATCTTTGCTTCGCAGATGAAGAAAACACTCATCATACTTGGACTTTGGGTGGTCGCCATCGTGCTGATTGCCGCCTTGGTTGTCAGCATGGGGTATTCCTTCCCGGAAGCCCTCTTCATCGGCGTTCAGTTTCTCCCCGGCGTTTTAGCCGCACACTACTTTCTATCCAAGATATCATTCCAGAACAAAAGCGCCGGCATCCGGGATGCCATCTTCGTCATGCTTGCCATCCTCGTTGCCGAGATTGCACTGGTGGTAATGGCAAGTATCATAATCGTCCACATGCGGCACATCGTAATCTGGTGGCAATATGATGACTACCCGGAAACTCTCTTCAATCCTGTCTTTATCGGCATGATACTGGCGCTCCTCATTGTTGGCGACACCGCTCTTGCCCGATTCCTGGACAGACGATTCCCTACGACCCAGAAGCCCATCCGTTTTGTTTCAGAACGTAAGACGGTATCCCTTCTTCCCGATGAGATTCTCTACATCGAATCCAACGACAAAGAGGTGACGGTCAATGCCACCGAAGGCCGCCGCTTCCGCAACAAAACCGGCATCGGCCAGTGGGAGGACCTGCTGGGTGACAACTTCCTGCGTATCCACCGTTCTTACCTGGTCAATGCCAATTATGCAACGCTCATTTCGCCCGATACCGTGACTATCGGCACGGCAGAACTCCCGGTTTCCAGGAAGTATAAGGAGGAGGTTCAAACTATCCTGACAAACCACAGGGCATAAGAAACCAATTTGTCCACAACTTGTTCCACTTGTCCCACTCATTCCGTGGAACGGAACGGAACAAGGCCGATGATTCGGGCCGATAGATACGGTCGCTCCGCGCCCGTTATAGGAGAAAAAGGTCAGTGCCTTTATAGCAGTACTCCCTCACATCCATCGCCTTCCCGCTCTTCACAATAGCGCCGACCTTCGTTTCCTCCAGCCGGAAGCCATTCTTCTCCAGCACCCGGGCCGATGCCAGGTTCTCCGGGAACACCTCGCCGATTATGCGCTCCAGCGCCAGCTCCCGGAAAGCAATCCCGCAGATCTGCCGAACCGCTTCTGTGCCGATACCCTGGGCATATAGCCAATCGACCCAACGGAGCGATTCTCATTGGCCATCCTTTCCACGGAAATACTGCCGACAACCTGCCCGTCCACGACGATAGCCCGCCAGACACCCTCTTTTCCGTCATTTCCCGTCACCATCCCCAGCCACCAGTCGGCATCCGCTTCGGTGTAAGGATACGGCAGCCGGTCCGACAGGTATGTCCTGTCAACGGCATTGCAGAGCGCCATAAGCGCCGGCTTGTCGGCGGGTGTCCAGGTATGAAGGGTAATAATCAACGCTATACGCTCTGAGTCAACGATTTCCGTCGCAGTTCGGCCCAAAAACACAGACCTGCGACGGAAAGGACTCTGACCTGCGACATGGGAAATAAATTACTGTATTAGATACAACACAGGTCGCTGGAAAATGGCCGTTGGGCCGAACTGAGTTTTCCGCAGCAGATGGCCAACATCGGCAGCGAAACTTCCCGTGTCCTGAAGGCGCTCGAGGCCGGGAAAGAAAACCGTGCCCAGAGTGCCTTTGCCCGTTTCCGGGAGTTGTACTGTGCCGCCTTCGAGGAGCGTAACCTCCCCGAACTTGCCGCTGCCAACCGGTATCTGGACCAATTTGCTTCCATACGATAGCTATTCCTTTTTCAGTTCCGTCGCCGGGTTGGTCCGGGCGGCCTTGAGGGTTTGCCAGAGGACGGACCCGAAAGCCATGGCAAATGTCAAGACAACGGCCAGGACAAAAATCCACCCATAGTTTTCGAGCCGATAAATATAGCTCTCCAGGTATTTCTGAGCCGCCCACACAGCGATAGGGATGCCGATGATGCAGGCTATGCCAACAAGAATCATATACTCCCGTACACTGTGCCAAAGTTCTCCGTCCACGGTGCTGCCGAAGACCTTGCGCACGGCGATGTCCTTGGAGCGCTCGCCGGCGAAGTAGGTGCTCATGGCCAGCAGGCCCAGCAGGGAAATCAAGACAGAGAGCAGCATAAACAGTTCCAGCAGGCGCATATTGTTGCGGGCAGGGCGGAGCGCTTCCCGATAGTTTTCCGTGAGGAAACCGTTGTCCGCCACGCTGGCAATATTGGTCCGGCTCCAGTCCTCATATACCTGTCTGATTGCTTTCCGCGCCTCCGCCCGGTCACCGACGGTCTCGATGACCCAGCCTCCCCACATCAAGTCCTCACGCTTCATGACGGACACGAAGAGATAATCTTCCGTTCCGGCGTTGGACAGATTCACCGGGAAATCCTTGATCACGCCGGCCACATACTCACACCCCCGCGTCCTTTGGGACAGCGTCTGGCTGATGTCGTGATACTCGTCGTCAAATCCCGATGCCGCAAAAGCCGCCTCGCCAAACCAAACGGCATTGAATTTGGGCGCCTCAAAGTCCTTCAGTTTCTCAAAATGGAAAATGTCGAAGGCGGTGCTGTCCATCTTGAAGGTCCGGTACATGATCTCGCTTCCGTCGCGGGTCAGCGAAAACTGTCCTCCCGTCCGGGCGCCCGGAGCCCCCTGGCTGAATCCGATTCTTTTCACGCAGGGCAATGCCGCCAGGATATCGGCCAGTGGCCCCTGGTCGGAACGGCTCTGGACACGAAGATAATAGACGTCCTCGATATTCGCGTGGAGCGGTCGGTTCATCGACAGACGATACTGCGCCTCCATGACGAGGGCCATGGCCAGCAGGAACACCGACAGCGCACTTTGCAGTACAATGAAGACCTTGTTGAAAGTCATCTTCGCCTGGTGGCGGAATGTACCGCGTACCACATCGATGGGCGAGTATCGGCTTGACAATAATGCAGGCAGAATCCCGGAAATCGCGCCGGTCAGGACAATGAGAGCCAGATAGGCAATTACGTAACCCGGCCGCATCAAGATAGAGACCGGGACATCCGGATCATTAATCAGGCGGTTGAACGACGGCACAAAGGCATATGCCAGCAGCAGGCCGATTCCAAAACAGAGTGCTGTAAACAGGATGGATTCGACAATCTGCCGGAGTACGATACTGCGTTTCTCTTCACCCAGCAGACGGCGAGTTGCCATCTCCTTGGCCCGCTTTCCGGCCAGGGCGAAACTCAGATTGATATAATTGAAAACAGCTGACAGAAGAAGCAGCAAGCCCACCAGCAACAAGATCCTGAGCGTACCGATGTCTCCGTGGCGATAGGCTTGCGGGTTGCCGTCGTACTCCTTGAAGAAAATCTCATCGAGGCGCTCCACGGACAAGGTTTCAAGGAAGGACGTTCCGAACATGCCCGGGTATATTTCTTTGCAAAGCGCTTCCGCTTTGGCTTGCAGCATAGCACGGTCCGTTTCAGGAGCCACACGGGCAAAGGTTATCGTGCTGCCATAACGGTCGAAAGGGACTTCCCAGGCCTGGGCGTTCAGCCAGCTGTCTGGATGGGCGATAATATCGACCGAAGGGAAAAGCGTCTGACGGAAGTCTTCCACGATGCCGGCAACCCGGAAATCCCAGTCCCGCGTATGCAGGACATCTCCCACTTTGAAGTGATGCGCCCGCGCAAAGGATTCACTGAGAAGCACATCCTCCTTAGTGGTAAGGCTCTCCGGAGATCCCTCCACAAATCCATAATACGGAAACAGTTTGAAAAAGGAAGGATCGACGGCAATGACGCGCGCTTCTATATCTGAATCGTCAACGTGGACGTAGGTCAGTATGTCCGGACAATAGCGGGCGGTCTGCACCACTTCCGGGACAGCATCCGCTAATTTCTCGGCGAATCCGAAAGTCAGTCCCGGCCAGTCCGGCAGATTGAAGGTATAGATGCTTTTCCTGTCCGGATTTTCCCGCGTCACAGCCCACTGTTGCCAGGCATAACTGCCGATGATAATCACAAACGCCAGGCTCACGGCCAGTCCCACCGCCTCGATGGCGGTGTAGAGCTTATTGCGTGAGAGGAATTTCAGGTAAGATTTCATATCTGGCTTGACATGTTTTCTACAATTGTTTATATTTGTGCGAACGATAAATTGTTGTTCTATGAGTGAAGATTTGATTATCGTCCAAAATCTGATTTATGAGATTCGCGGGCAGAAAGTGATGCTGGATTTTGATCTGGCAAGGTTGTACTCGGTTTCTACTGGTGCATTGAACCAAGCGGTTAAAAGGAACATCGAACGGTTTCCTGCCGACTTCATGTTCCAACTTACGGGCGAGGAAGTCCAAAATATGATGTCACAATTTGTGATATCATCAAAAAGAAAGACTTCCGCGCCGCCTTTTGCTTTCACTGAGCAGGGCGTTGCTATGCTTGCAAGTGTATTGAAAAGTCCTATTGCCGTTGCAGCGAGCATTTCTATCATGCGTGCATTTGTGCAGGTGCGGCAATATTTGCTTACAAGCGCCTCCATGACTACCGAACTGAAGGAACTCCGCGCTAAGGTGGACCTCCTGGCCATGCAGCAGGAGGAGAACCTCGGGGCCGTGAACGACCTTTCGGAGGATGTCCGGCAAGATATTGACAACCTGTACCTGGCCATCGGTGAACTTTCTTCCCGCATGGAGGAGAAGAAGCATGAACCGCGTCGGAAGATTGGTTTCCAGCAGAATATGGAAGACTGAACTGTCATTCTGAGCGCTTTCCTGTCATTCTGAGCGATAGCGAAGAATCTATTCCTTTTTCAGTTCCGTCGCCGGGTTGGTCCTGGCGGCCTTGAGCGTTTGCCAGAGCACCGTGCCAAAGGCGATAGCCAGGGAAATTATCACAGCCACCACAAACACCCAACCGTAGCCTTCAATCCGATAAGCAAACCGCTCCAGATACACCCTTGCGGCCCAGACGGCCAGCGGAATGCCGATGGCGCAAGCAATGCCCACCATCAGCATGTAGCTGCGTACATTCCTCCATGTCTCGCTGTTCACGTCAGCCCCAAACACCTTACGGACGGCAATCTGCCTGGTGTTTTCATCGGCAAAATAGGTACTCATCGCCAGCAGGCCCAGGAGGGAAATTAACACTGCCAGAACCGCAAAGAGTTCCACCAGACGCAGCGTCCTCTGAACAGGAGCCAGCATTTTCTTGTTAATGTCACGCACAAAGCCATAACGCCAGGCGGGTTCCTCCACGCCGGAGGTCTCCAGCCGATATTCCCTGTATGCCTGCCGGATGGCTTTGTCGTAAGAATCGTCCTCTCCCGTGGTGCCGATGAGCATGCAATTCGAATATCTGAGCTCTTCGGCCCGGGTTACGATGACGCCGCCATTGGGATTCTGACTGCTCTCGGAGGCCGGCCGGGTGGGGAAATCCGTCACCACACCGCCGATAAATTCCGGCTGGGCGCCATTCATGTTGATTCTACGGGGAAATACGGTGGACGTATCCGATACCGCAGCGGAATTGAACGCACTGCGGCTCATCCAGAGCGAATGCGTGAGCGGATGGCCGAAGTCTTCCTCCACCTCCAGTCCCAGCAGTTTGAAATAGGTGGAATCGCAGACGATGACGGGCATATCCACGCGATGCTCCTCATCCACCTTGATGCCCATCGTCATATTGATAAGCCCCGGGATACCGCGTCCCACGCCTGCCTTTGTCACAAAGGGCAGCTGTTCCACCTTATCCTTGAAGAGCTTCATCATATCGTAGTTCTGCGCGGAATATTCGATGTAATAGCGATTCTCCGTGGCAGCGTGCATCGGCCGGGTGAGCATGTGACGCATCTGCACTTCCATCACCAGCGCCAGGGCAATTAGGAATACTGTCAAGACGTTCTGTACCACGATAAACACCTTGCTCAGGACCATCTTGTTGCGGCGCCGGAGGGTGCCTTTAATAACGTCGATGGGCTCGTAGCGCGAGGCAATGATGGCCGGAAGAAGGCCGTTAATTACACCCAGGACCAGAATGCCGGCGATGTACGCCAGGATATACCCCGGAGTCATCATGAACGACAACCTCACGCTGGTGTCTCCCATCCCCAGCATCAGTTCATCCGGGTCGCCGGTGGAAACGAGGCTGTTCATCATGGGCGCCAGCAGATCGGCCAGCAGCAGTGCCGCGGCAAAGCAGACAGCGGTGAAGGCGACGGATTCGCCGATGTACTTCCACAGGATGCCGGTCTTGTCGGCCCCCAGCAGGCGCCGGGTGGCCATTTCCTTAGACCGCTTGCCCGTAAGGGCCAGGCTCAGGTTCACATAATTGAAGATGGCCGATAAGAGGAGCAGCAGAACAACCACCGTCAGGAGCCTGAGCATCTGGGCATTACCCTGCCGGGTGAGCCCGTTGCTGTTTCCCGATGCAAAGAATGCTTCGTCCATGCGGTATACCCGCCAGGAATCCACTCTCTCCGGACTCCAGTTGGCATCGTAGTTCTTGTGCATCAGCGCCTTCACCTTGGCTTGCACATCGTCAGGGTCCGCATCTTCGCGGACGCGGAACCAGGTGGTGTAGTTGCCGATGCTGTTGAAAGCCTTGCTCTGCCCGGCGGCCCAGGTGGCTGAAATGTGCGTAATGATATCGTAGGGCATGAAGAAGGTGCCGTCAAAGTCGGCAAAAACGCCTTTGACGGTGCGGGGCAACTTGTCCACCTGGATGGTTTGGCCGATTTGAGCGCCAAGATTCATGGCCAGGGACTCGCTGATGAGAACATCATTCTTTCCAACAAAATCGTCCGCACTTCCTTCTACCAGACGATACTCCGGGAACACCTTGAAGAAGTCGGCATCGGCTTCCATACCGGAGGCCTGAAGCGGCTCCTCGCCGTTTTGAATGATGGGCTGCCAGAGGAGCGCCATGTGCGTAGCGGCTTCCACCTCCGGGATGTTCATCTCCAGTTCTTCCTTATCCCAATAGGTTAGGCCCAGGAACTCGTCGGTTCCCAGCACGAAGGTGCGCTTCCACTGCGGCGACTCGCGCGCCACCTCATATTGCTGCACCACATAGCTGCCAATCAGGATCACAAACGCCAGGCTCACCGCCAGTCCCACCGCCTCGATGGCTGTGTAGAGTTTATTACGGGATAGGAATTTCAGATAACTTTTCATGATTATTTAGAAAACTAACACGTCGCTGTCACCGTAATTGTCATACCCGGAAGTAATGACCTTCTCACCGGGCTCCAGGCCCTCCAGAACTTCGTAGTACTGGGGGTTCTGACGGCCGATGCGGATTTCGCGCCTGACGGCCTTGGTGCCGTCTTTGTTAACGACGTAGATCCATTTTCCGCCGGTCTTCTGGTAGAAGGTGCCGCGGGGGATGATGACGGCCTCTTCGGGCTGGCCGAGCTGGAGGTTCAGGTAGTAGGTCTGGCCGGCGCGGATGTTGTCGGGCTGCACGCCGTCAAACTTGAAATCGGCCTTGAACTTGCCGTCGCGAACCTCCGGATACACTTTCCGGATAACGGTGGAATAGGTCTCGCCCTGGCGCTCGAAGGTGGCCTCCAGGCCGGCGATGACGCGGTCGATATAGTGTTCATCTATTTGCGCCTCAACCTTGTAGGTACCTACGGAATTGATCTGCCCAATCCTCGTGCCGGCAGCGATGCTCTGGCCGAGGACCACGTCCAGCAGCCCCAGTTCGCCGTCAATGGGCGCCTTCACAATGAGATTGGACTTGCGCTTACGGATCATCTGCATATTGAGGAGCATGCTCTCCAGGCTCTCCTCCATCCGGTTAATCTGGGCAGTGCGGTACAGGCTGTCCTGAACGGCGCGTTCGCAAACCAGGTCGTATTTCTGCTTCGCCAGGCGGTAATCTTCTTCGGCCTTCAGATACTCCTCCCGGGCGATGAGCTTGTCCTCATAGAGCGCCTTCTGCTGCTCATAGGCCCGGCGCAGTCGCTCCACCTGGATGCCGTATTCCAGCACATTCTGGCGCACATCCAGCTTCTGCTGCTCCATGGAAATCTGCGTATTGCGCTGGATGTTTTCCTTTTCGGCCAGATCGGCCTCGGCGTTAAGGATCTGCATATCCAGGTTATCGTTGTTCAGGATGAGGATAGCATCGCCAGCTTTCACCGGGGAACCTTCCTCAATGAGGATCTTCTCCACGATGCCGCCCTCCTGGGGACTCAGCTGGATGGTGGTCATCGGCTGAACCCTTCCGCCGATGCGGATATAGTCGTTGAACTCGCCTTTGACGGCACTGGAGATAGTCACAGTGTCCTTATCGACCCGCAGGGTCTTGTTATTCGGCCTTGCTATCAGGTAAATCACAAACACCAGCAGCAGCGCACCCAGCCACCAGGGCAGAGCCTTTTTCGTAAACGCCACGCGCCAACCGGTCTTCTTCTCAATAATCTTATCCATAGTTTCCTACTGATTTACATATTCGACACCCTTGTAGTAACGGACCACCGCCTGCTTGATGAGATACTTGAACAGGCTGTTCATCTCATCGGCCTGGGCCTTGAGGTAATTGTTGTTCGCCGTCTGGAACTCCAGCGGGGAAATGAGTCCCTGCTCCAGCTTCTTGAGGTTCAGCGTGTAGGCCTCGGCCTGCACTTCGGCCTTGCGCTGGGCCAGCTCATAAGCCGTGGCGGCACCGTCGCGGTCCTGGACAGCCCTGCGCACTTCACTTTCAACATCCCTCCGTTTCTGATCAAGTTCTGCAGTGGCCTTGTCCAAGGCGTGCTGCTTCCGGGAAATCGTGGAATGCCTCATCAGACGGTTCCAAATGGGAATTTGTAGCGACACCTCAACGTACTCTCCCCCGTTGTTCTTAAACTGATTCCAGAACGGCTGCGTAGTGGACCCCTGATAGGTATAGTAACTGGTGCTCCATCCGGCATACAGGCCGATGGAAGGCAGCAGCTGCCACTTGGCGGTACTCAGTTCGCGCCTGGCGTTGAGTGCCTGCCAGGAAGCAATCTTTACGGCCGGATTGTGCTCCAGTGCAAAGTCCACTATGGATTCCGTAGCCACCGGCTCCACCTGCCATACCGGCATGGAGGTGTCAATGTTCAGTTCCTCACCCAGCGGCCAGAACATCAGATCGGAGAGTGTCATCTTCTGATCCTGGTACATATTGTAGGTATTCGTCAGATCATACTGGCGGTCGGCGAGGTCGGCCTCCATCTGAATCACGTCGGCGTGTCCTTTCTGTCCCAGCTCCTCCTGCCGTTTTGCCTTTGTGAGGGCCTGCCCCGCCACAGCCACCTGCTCCTCGTACACGTCGCATAAGCGCTTGTAATAGACCACGTTGTAGTACGCCTCCATAACAGCCAGGCAGATATCAGCCTCCACCTGCTTCTCCTGAGAGTCGGCAATCAGAAGCCCGGTCTTGGAGATCTTGTAGTTGTTAACCGCCTTGAACCCGTCGAAGAGATCGTACCCAGCACTCACGCCGTAATTGTTGTGGAACGACGTGGTGTTGAAATACGTATTGGTCTGCGGGTCAATACTGCGGCCAAAGTTGTAGTAGGCGTAGGTCTGCGCACTGATCTGCGGAGTAAACAGCGCCAGGGCGGCATCCCGCCGGGCAATCTGCGCATCGCCCGAAGCCGCCTGCTGAATACGGACCTTCGTGGAATGGGAGATGGCGTACGCCATGCAATCCTTAAGGGATAAAGTAGCCTGGGCGCTGGCAGGCGCACTCACTGCGCCCGCCAGCCCCATAACTACAGAGATAATGAAAAGGTTTTTCATATCAACACTAATGTTTAACAGTGCCAGTAAGTAACACGCCCTGTGCCAAATTGCCAATATACTGGTTTTCAATGCGTTTACACATAACAAAGGAGTGTAAAGTCTGTAAATCTTTACACTCCCTTTACACTTTTCTTTACAACCGCCTACCGGAATCTGAGCTCAAAGACCGTCTGGTTAACGTCGCTACGGAGCAGCTCAATGGTGCCGTTGTGATTCCGCATAATCTGCCGGGAAATGGACAGGCCAATACCGGAGCCTTCTTTCTTCGTGGTATAGAAAGGAATGAAAATCTGCTCCTGGGCAGAGACCGGGATGGGCTCGCCGTCGTTGGCAACGTCAATGACAACTTCATCATCCTTTCCCATCCGGGCCGATATGTCAATATGCCTGGCACCCGCCTGCAGCGCATTCTTGATGAGATTGATCAGAATCTGGGAAATCTGGCCTTCATCGGCATAGACCATCAGGTCTTCCTCCTCCGGACGGTACTCACAGGTTGCCCCGCAGGAGGTGGCATATTCACGGTTGAGGCCGATGACACTATCCATGAGCTCCTCAAGATCCAGGGCCTTCCGTATAGGTTTAGCCACACCGGAGAGCTGGCGGTAGGTCTGGACAAAGCCAATCAGATTCTTGGATGAGTCGGAAATGGTCTCCAGCCCCGCTTTGATGTCCAGTTCACTATGGCCGTTCTCATCGACGGACTTGGCCATCGCGTCGGACAGAGAAGCGATGGGAGACACCGTATTCATGATCTCGTGGGTGAGCACGCGGATGAGCTTGGTCCAGGAATCCTGCTCGTGGGCCTGGCGCTGCTTCTCGAAGATGGTGCGGATTCGGTTCAGGGTGCGGTTGAACTTGTTCTTGTCCTGAAAGCGGAAATTCAGTTCCCCGTCCTCCAGGGCATCCATCATATAGGCCACCTTCCTGATATCTTTCCGGCGCGTACGGACCGTCGCAATCACCGCCACCACAATGGCAACGATAATGGCAACACCCATGATATGCCAGAGGGTGAAGGTCATAACCCGTACTTTTTCAGTTTGGCGTACAGCGTGGGACGGCTCACGCCCAGCATCTTGGCGGCCGCGGAGATATTGCCATTCGTGCGGTCCATCGCCTGGCGGACCAGCCTTTCCTCCTCTGCATCACTTACCGCCTTGATGGTAGTGCCGACCGCCTTAGCCGCCTGCTCCAACTGAATATCCTTCGCCGTCAGGCGGATATTGCCGCTCCAGCGGCCCTCCGTCAGCATCGCAGCTGCATCCGGAGCAATCCCCGTCAAAGGCCGATGATATTTCTCGGCAAACCTTTCCAGAAACATCTGCGCCAGAGGCACAATATCTTCCTTTCGCTCCCTAAGTGCAGGCAAGGCGATATGAACGGTATTGATGCGATAATACAGATCCTCCCGGAACCGGCCTTCACGCACCAACTGCTCCAAATCCATATTGGTAGCGCAAATCAGACGGATATTGATGGGCTTGGCCTCATTGCCGCCCACCCGTACAATGCTCCGGTTCTGAATGGCTCGCAGCAGCTTTGCCTGCAGGTGCAGAGGAATATTGCCGATTTCATCCAGGAACAACGTCCCGCCATCGGCCTGTTCAAATTTGCCAACGTGGTCTGTATGCGCGTCAGTAAACGCACCTTTCACATGGCCAAACAACTCGCTCTCAAACAGCGTCTCCGTTATGGCACCTGCATCAACGGCCACCATCGGCTTGCCGCTCCGGAGGCTATGTGTGTGAATCTCCCGTGCCAGGACATCCTTTCCGGTTCCGTTCTCGCCGGTGATGAGGACGGTGGCATCGGTAGGTGCAATCTTATCCAGCGTTTTACGGATGGCTTCCATCGGCCTGGAAGAGCCCCAGAACATCTGGCTTTCTGCCGTCATGGCCTGCTCCGACCGGGCATCACGCTTCATCGCCTTCCGGGCTTTATCCCGGGCTGCCGTGAGCACCTCGATCAGTTTGTCATTGTCCCACGGCTTCACAATGAAATCAAAGGCCCCGCGCTTCATCCCTTCCACCGCCAATGCAATATCAGCATAGGCAGTGAACAACACCACTTCCACCTCCGGCACCATCTTTTTGATTTCACCGGCCCAGTACAGCCCTTCATTCCCTGTGTTGATGCTCGTATTGAAGTTCATGTCCAGGAGCACCACGTCCGGACGGAAACTCTCCAGCGAGCTCACGAGCGTGGACGGCGAAGGAATTGCCTCCACTTCACTGAAGTACATCGGAAGCAGGATCTTCAGCGCATTGCGGATGCCTGCATTATCGTCCACAACCAGTATTTTTCCTTTCTTTACAGCCATAGCGCACCAAAGTTACATCTTTTTTGTCAGATGACAAGTAACTGCCGCCCTGTGCCGGGTATCAATCGGCACAAGGCGGCAATCACTGAATATACATCTCTACCGGATTACGGTAGCGTCGCGGTCCGGGCCGACGGAGATGATGGAGATGCGGCACTTGGTCTCGGCCTCAATATAGGCGATGTACTCCTTGAAAGCCTCAGGGAAGTCCTCAAATTTGCGAAGACCGCTGATGGGCGTTTTCCAGCCGGGGAACTCCTTATATATAGGAGTGGCGTTCTTGCCGCCGTCGTAGGGGAAACGGTTGGTGGTTTTGCCGTCCTCCTTATAGGCTACGGCCACCTTGATGGTGTCGAAGGTGTCCAGAACGTCGGATTTCATCATGATAAGGTCTGTGACGCCGTTCATCATGACGGTGTACTTGAGGGCCACCATGTCCAGCCAGCCGGTGCGGCGGGGACGGCCGGTGGTGGCGCCGTATTCGTGGCCGATGGCACGGAGCTTCTCGCCGTCCTCGTCAAAGAGTTCGGTGGGGAAAGGACCGCTGCCTACGCGGGTGCAGTAGGCTTTGAAGATGCCGTAAACCTTGCCTACGCGGGAAGGGGCCACACCCAGGCCGGTGCAGACGCCGGCGCTGAGGGTATTGGAAGAAGTGACGTAGGGGTAGGTGCCGAAGTCAATGTCCAGGAGGGAACCCTGGGCACCCTCGGCCAGGATGGGCGTGCCGGCTTCGAGAGCCTCGTTCACGTACACCTCGGTGTCGATGAAGGGGAAGCGCCTGAGCTGCTCCACGGCCTGGAACCACTGTTTCTCGTACTCTTCAAAGTTGAACGGGGACTCGAAGGGAGGGTACTGCTTAAGAAGCTGGCAGTGACGCTCTTTGTGGGCCTCGTAGAGGGAGCGGAAGTTCTCCTGGAGGATGTCACCCACGCGAAGGCCGCCCCGGCCGGTTTTGTCGGCATAGGCGGGGCCGATGCCCTTGAGGGTAGAGCCAATCTTGGCTTTGCCCATGGCGCTTTCGCTGGCAGCATCCAGGGAGCGGTGGGTGGGAAGGATGAGGTGGGCGCGCTTGGAGATGACCAGCTTATTGGTTACGTCAATGCCCCGCTTCTCAATGGCGGAGATTTCCTCCATGAGGATGACGGGATCCATGACGACGCCGTTACCAATAACATTAACGGTACCTTCGCGGAATATACCGGAGGGTACCGTATGCAGTACAAAGCTGTCTCCGTCGAAGACCAGCGAGTGACCGGCGTTAGGGCCGCCCTGGAAACGGGCAACCACCTTGTAGGACGGCGTGAGCACGTCCACAACCTTACCTTTGCCCTCGTCCCCCCACTGGAGTCCGAGAACTACGTCAAGTTTTTTTTGTTCCATGAATTGTTAAAAAGGGTTACACTACTCACGTGCACAAATTTAGCAAAAAGCTTGCAGAAAGAGAAGAAATATTTTTATTATTTGTATCTTTGTTACTGCTAACCCATCCTGCTATGAATCTGAAAGAACCTTTTGTCATTACCATCAGCCGTGAAATTGGCTCCGGCGGTCGCACCATAGGACGCATCCTGTCCCAGAAACTCCATACTTTCTACTTTGACAAGGACCTCATCCATTCGCTGGAGGAAAGGTTCAACCTCACCGCGTCCGGCATAGAAAAGCTCAAGGCCCAAAAGAAGAACTGGCTGTCAGAGTTTATCCAGTACGTGACACCCATGCCGTCGGCCAAGACGCTGGGCGTGGACTCCCACTTCACCCACGAGTTCCGCATTGACGTCACCCCCGACGATATCTATAAGGCCGAGACCGAAATCCTGAGGGAACTGGCCCGGGAAGGCTCCTGCATCATAGCGGGCCGTTCCGGTTTCCATATCCTGAAGGACCATCCCAACCATCTGCACGTTTTCATCACCGCCTCACTGGAAAACCGCATCGCACGCGTGATGAATAAACAGTGCCTCAACCGGGACCAGGCCATCAAGCTTATCGAAGGCATTGACAAGGCCCGCGAAAACTACATCCAGCGCTACACCGGCACCAGCCGCTATGACGCCCGCCACTATGACCTTGTCATAAGTGCAGACGGGCACAGCGAAGAAGAGATCGCGGACCTTATCCTGTCTTACATCGGCTACTGAATCCCCACGCGGGAGAAGATGCCGTCTACGTTCTTGAAGTAGTAGTCCAGCGTGAAGCAGCCGTCCAGTTCTTCCTGGGAAAGCCTGCCCATCACATCTGCCGATGCTTCAAGAAGCGTCTTGTAGTCCTTGTTATTTGTCCAAGCCTCCATGGCAATGGGCTGTACGGTGTCGTAGGCTGCCTCGCGGGAAAGGCCCTTGGCAATGAGGGCGTTCATCACGCGCTGGGCGAAGATGACTCCGCGGGTGCGCCAGATGTTGGCGAGCATGGTCTCAGGATACACCACCAGGTTTTCCAGGATACCCTTGAAACGGGTGAGCATGTAGTCCAGGAGCTCGGTGGCATCCGGGAGCACGATGCGCTCGGTGCTGGAGTGGGATATGTCTCTCTCGTGCCAGAGGGCCACGTTCTCGTAGGCCGTAGCCATATACCCGCGCATTACGCGCGCGCACCCGCATATATTCTCAGAGGAGATGGGGTTGCGCTTGTGCGGCATGGCGCTGGAGCCCTTCTGGCCCTTGCGGAAAGCTTCCTCCACTTCGCGCACCTCTGTACGCTGGAGATTGCGGACCTCGAAGGCCATCTGCTCCAGGGTAGCGGCAATGAGAGCCAGAGTGCCCACATAGCAGGCGTGGCGGTCCCGCTGCAGCACCTGGGTGGAGATAGCGGCACTCTCAATGCCCAGCTTCTCGCACACATAGTCCTGGATGAACGGAGGAATGTTGGCGTAGTTGCCCACGGCGCCGCTCATCTTGCCGGCTTCCACATGGGCGGCGGCATAGTTGAAACGCTCCATGTTGCGCTTCATTTCCTCATACCACAGGGCCCACTTGAGGCCAAAGCTGGTAATATCGGCGTGGATACCGTGCGTACGGCCGATGCAGGGAGTTTCCTTGAACTCCAGGGCGCGGCGGCGCAGCACTTCCATGAACTCCTCCAGGTCCTTGCGCAGGATGGCATTGGCCTGCTTGAGGAGATAGCCATTGGCCGTATCCACCACGTCGGTGGACGTGAGGCCGTAATGCACCCACTTGCGTTCCTCACCCAGGCTCTCGCTCACGGCACGGGTGAAAGCCACCACGTCGTGACGGGTCTGTTCTTCGATTTCGCGGATGCGGGAAACTTCAAAGCGGGCGTTGGCGCGGATCTTCTCCACATCCTCTGCGGGAATCACGCCCAGCTTGCTCCAGGCCTCGCAGGAAAGGGTTTCCACCTCCAGGTAGGCGCCAAACTTGTTTTCTTCGGTCCAGACGTCCCGCATTACCTTGCGGGAATAACGCTCGATCATGCTCTATTTGTTTTGAAGGAATTTCAGAATATTGGCCTCGATACGCGCATTCACATTGTCGCATTCTTCACGCTGGAAAGGCGTGTCGCTCAGCTGCTGATACAGCTCGATGTAGCGGTCGGTAATTCCGTTCACCACCTCCGGAGTCATCTCGGGGACCTTCTGTCCGGTCTGGCCCTGGAAGCCATTTGCCATGAGCCACTCGCGTACGAACTCCTTGGACAGCTGCTTCTGGTGCTCGCCCTTTGCAAGGCGCTCCTCGTAGCCCTCAGCGTAGAAATAGCGGGAAGAATCCGGCGTATGGATCTCATCCATGAGGATAATCTGGCCGTCCTTCTTGCCAAACTCATACTTGGTATCCACCAGGATGAGGCCTTTTTTGGCGGCAATCTCCGTTCCTCTCTGGAAGAGAGCCAGCGTGTACTTTTCCAGCTGCTCGTACTCATCGGCCGGAACAATGCCGCGGGCAATGATTTCCTCCTTGCTGATATCCTCGTCGTGGCCTTCTGCGGCCTTGGTGGTAGGAGTAATGATGGGCTGGGGCAGTTTCTGGTTCTCCTTGAGGCCCTCGGGGAGGGTGACACCGCAGAGCGTACGGTTGCCGGCCTTGTACTCACGCCAGGCGTGACCGGCCAGGTAACCGCGGACCACCATCTCTACCTTATAGGGCTCGCAGCGCCAGCCGATGGTAACCATGGGGTCCGGGACCGCTACCTTCCAGTTGGGAAGGATGTCGGCGGTAAGATCCAGGAACTGGGCGGCCAGCTGATTGAGCACCTGGCCCTTGCAGGGAATGCCCTCGGGGAGTACCACATCGAAGGCGGAAATACGGTCGGTGGCAACCATGACCAGGTAGCCACTTTGCAGGGAGTAAACATCACGGACCTTTCCCGTGTACTTGGACAGTTGACCGGGAAGGATGAAATCAGTTTTGACAACGGCTTTCATAGGTAAGAATTGTAAGCCACAAAGTTATAACCCTATTCGATTTAAAGCAAGTTTTTTTCTAAAATTCTTTATTAACACAAAAATGTTGACAAAAATAAAGCGCGCGACACTTGTAAGTTTCACCTTCGCGTTGTAACTTTGCAACCTAGTTTTTAGTAGTTATCTCTAACCGGACCCTTACAATGAAAGTAGCCGTTATCATGGGCAGCGCCAGTGACTGGGATGTAATGTCACCGTGCTGCGCAACGCTGGAACAGTTTGGCATCCCTTACGAAAAACGCGTGCTCAGCGCCCACCGAAACCCCGGCCCCCTGGCAGACTACATCAAGTCCCTGCCCGAAAGCGGATGCCAGATTATCATTGCCGGCGCCGGAGGGGCAGCCCACCTGCCCGGAGTCATCGCCGCCTACACCACGCTCCCCGTCATCGGTGTGCCGGTGAAGTCAAAAGCCCTGAGCGGCCTGGATTCCCTCCTGTCCATCGTGCAAATGCCTTCCGGCATCCCGGTTGCCACCATGGCCATCGACGGATCCAAAAACGCGGCCCTCTATGCGGTCTCCATCCTGGCCCTCCAGGACCAACACCTGACGCAGCAACTCCAGCAGTTCCGCCAGGAACAGTCCGACAAAGTGCTCAATACCGTAATATAATATAATGCCCACCACGCCTACGCGCCGGTGGGCAAACTTTTTTTCTTTTATGACCCAACGATTGTTTGTAGAGAAGCGGGAATCCTTCCGGGTAGAAGCTTCCAGCCTGCTCAAAGACTTCAACGAGAACCTGTCGCTGAATCTGCGTTCGCTGCGCCTTGTCAACGTGTACGACCTCTTTGGCTTCTCCGAAGACCTGGTGGAGAAAAGCCGCTACAGCGTATTCGGAGAAAAGGCCACCGACCTTGTCACCGACACCCTGCCACTCGAAGGCAGCAAATATCTGGCTGTGGAGTACCTGCCCGGCCAGTTTGACCAGCGCGCCTCGTCGGCCGTAGACTGCGTTCACCTCATTGAACCCGGCGCCGACATCCGCATCAAGAGCGCCCGCCTCCTCGTTTTCGACGGCAGCGTGAGCGACGAGACCATCGAGCGCATAGCCGCCTACTTCATCAACCCCGTCGAGTGCCGCCGCAAGGACCTCTCCGTCATTCAGGAGAGCGAGCAGGCCAGCGTGAAGCCCGTGGAACAGTTCCCCGGCTTTACCGCCATGCCCGCCAGCGAGTACGCCGCCTTCTGCCGGGAGAAAGGTCTCGCGATGAATGCCGATGACCTCGCCTGCGTCGCAGCGTACTTCCGGGCCGAGGGCCGCGAGCCTTCCGGCACCGAGCTCCGCATCCTGGACACCTACTGGAGCGACCACTGCCGCCACACCACCTTCACCTCCACCCTGGAGGAAATCAAGGTGGACGAGTCGTTCATCAAGGCCGATTTGGACGCCTCGCTTGCGCTCGTCGCCAAAATGAGAAAGGACCTGGGCCGCGAGAAGAAGAACCTCTGCCTCATGGAGCTGGCTACCATCGGCGCCCGCTACCTCAAATCCAAGGGCCTCCTGGAAGACCTGGAGCAGAGCGAAGAGAATAACGCCTGCAGCGTCTTTGTCACCGTAGATGTAGACGGAAAGCCCGAGCAGTGGCTCCTGCAGTTCAAGAACGAAACCCACAATCACCCCACCGAGATCGAGCCCTTCGGCGGCGCTGCCACGTGCCTGGGCGGTGCCATCCGTGACCCTCTCTCGGGCCGTGCCTACGTATACCAGGCCATGCGCGTAACCGGCGCCGGCAACATCACCGCCAAGGTGGCCGATACCATCCCCGGCAAGCTCCCCCAGCGCATGATTTCCCACAAGGCTGCCGAGGGCTACTCCAGCTACGGTAACCAGATTGGCCTGGCCACCACGCACGTGCGTGAAATTTACTCCGAAGGCTACACCGCCAAGCGCATGGAGATTGGCGCCGTGGTAGGTGCCGTGAAGGCATCGGCCGTTCGCCGCGAATCCCCCGCCCCCGGTGACATCATCCTGCTTCTGGGCGGCCGCACCGGCCGTGACGGCATCGGCGGTGCCACCGGTTCCTCCAAGCAGCACACCGAGTCTTCCCTCGAGACCTGCGGCAGCGAGGTGCAGAAGGGCAACGCCCCCGAAGAGCGTCAGCTCCAGCGCCTTTTCCGCCGTCCGGAGGTCACCCGCCTCATCAAGAAGTCCAACGACTTTGGCGCCGGCGGCGTGAGCGTAGCCATCGGCGAACTGGCCCCCGGCCTCGACATCTACCTGGACCGCGTGCCCACCAAATATGCCGGCCTCAACGCCACGGAACTCGCCATCAGCGAATCCCAGGAGCGCATGGCCGTAGTGGTAGAAGCCGCCGACAAGGAAAAATTCCAGGCGCTCTGCGCACTGGATAATATAGAGGTAACCCATGTGGCCGATGTCACCGGCACGGGCCGCATGCGCATGTTCCACCACGGTGAGAAGGTCTGCGACCTCTCCCGCGAGTTCATCGACAGCGCCGGCGCCCAGCACTTCGCGAAAGCGACCATCGGCCCGGTAGAAAAGAAGAATCCCTTTGAAAGAAAGGTGGAAGGCGCCAGCCTGGAAGAGAAGCTCCTCAACGTGATGGGCAGCGCCAACGTCGCTTCCCAGAAAGGCCTGGTGGAAATGTTCGACTCCACTATCGGCCGTTCCACCGTCCTCATGCCCTACGGCGGAAAGCGCCAGGCCACCGAGACGCAGGTCTCCGTGCAGAAGCTTCCCGTAGACGGCTACACCGACACCGCCAGCGTGATGGCCTTCGGCTACAACCCCGACCTCGCCCTCTGGAGCCCCTACCACAGCGCCGCCTATGCCGTGGTGGAAGCCTGCACCAAGGTGGCTGCATCGGGCGCCGACTGGTCCCGCATGCGCTTCTCCTACCAGGAGTACTTCGAGCGCATGACGCAGGATCCCCACACCTGGGGCAAGCCCCTCGCCGCCCTTCTTGGAACGGTGAAAATGCAGGAAGCCCTGGGCCTTCCCTCCATCGGCGGAAAGGACTCCATGAGCGGCACCTTCGAGCACATCCACGTGCCGCCCACCCTGGTAGCCTTCGGCATCACCACCGTGGATGCCCGCACCGTCATCTCCCCGGAATTCAAGAAAGCCGGCAACAAGATTTATCTCATTGGGCATACGCCCAAGGCCGATTATATGCCCGACACGGACCAGCTCAAAGCGAACTGGAACCGCCTGCGGCAGGAAATCACCGCCGGCAAGGTGGTATCGGCCTGGTCCCTCAGCTACGGCGGCGTGGCCGAGGCCCTGGTCAAAATGTCCATGGGTAACGCCCTCGGCGTCAACGTCCGCTTCCCGGAGGAAGAGCTCTTCTCCCTCGGATACGGCTCGGTAGTGGTGGAAGCCACCGGAGAGCTGGAGGGCGCAACGCTTCTCGGAGAGGTTGTGGCCGATGGCATCACCATCAACGGCACCACCCTTCCCCTCCAGAAGCTGGAAGAGGCCTATGAGGGCCGATACTTCGGCAACTACCCTCCGCGCGTGAAGCCCGCCTTTGACGAGCCCGTTCCCGCGGTGGAGCCTGTCGCCTTTGACAAGGCCAACCTTGTCTATCCCGGCGCCCCCGTGGAACACCCCATCGTGTGCCTTCCCATCTTCCCGGGCAGCAACTGCGACTACGACACCGCCAAGGCCTTCCGCAAAGCCGGCGCCGAGGTTCGTCCCTTCGTGTTCCGCAACCTCACCGGCGAGGACGTGCTCGGCTCTATCGAAGAGCTGGCCCGTCGCATCGGCGAATCCCATATCCTCGCCTTCTGCGGCGGCTTCTCCTCCGGAGACGAGCCCGACGGCAGCGGCAAGTTCATCGCCAGCGTCATCTGCAACGAAAAGGTGAGTAGGGCCATCGCCGGGCTCCAGCAGCGCGGCGGCCTCATCCTGGGTATCTGCAACGGCTTCCAGGCCCTCGTCAAGAGCGGTCTTCTGCCCTACGGCAAGGCCGGCTGCGTAACGCCCGACTCCCCCACCCTCTTCCGCAACGACATCAACCGCCATATCTCCCTCATCGCCCGCACGCAGGTATCCTCCCTGAATTCCCCCTGGCTCGCCGGCATGACGGAGGGCGAGGAGTTCAGCATCGCCTTCAGCCACGGCGAGGGCAAGTTCGTGGTAAACGAGGAGCTGGCCAAAGAACTGTTTGCCAAGGGCCAGGTTGCCTTCCGCTACCTGGACAACCCCAACGGTTCCTACTACGACATCGAAGGCATCTTGAGTCCCGACGGCCACATCCTGGGCAAAATGGGACACAGCGAGCGCTACGAAGACAACCTCTATAAAAACATCAGCGGCAACTGCCGGCAGCCCCTGTTTGACAACGCCGTCCACTATTTCAGAAAAGACCGATGAAAAACGAACTCATTTTCGAAGGAAACGAAAAGAAGGTGTACGCCACCGACAATCCCCACCAGGTGATTTTCCATTACACCGACGTAACGGTTGCGTACAACAATGTCAAGCGTGCCCGCCTGCGCAGCAAGGGCATCTACTCCAACAAGATATCGGCCTGCCTTCTGGGATATCTGAACAGCTGCGGCATCCCCACGCACTTTATCGAGCTGGTTGACGAGCGCGAGCAGCTGTGCCGCAAGATCGAGCTCATTCCCCTGGAAGTGTCTGTCCATTACCGCATGGCCGGCACCCTGGCCGTCAAGCTGGGCGTGGAAGACGGCTTCAAGCCCGCCAACACCATCACGGACCTGTGCTACAACAACGACGAGCTGGGAGACCCGCTCGTGAACAGCGACCAGGCCGTGGCCCTGGGCCTTGCCTCCTACGAGGAGCTGGAGAAGATGTTCTCCATGTCCAAGCGCGCTGCAGAGCTTCTGAAGGAGCTCCTGCACAAAGTGGGCATCGAGCTCGTGGACGCCAAATTCGAATTTGGCCGCGCCTCCGACACCGGCGAAATCATCATCTCCGACGAGATCAGCCCCGACACCTGCCGCATGTGGGAAGAGGCTACCGGCGAGCGCCTGGACAAGGACCGCTTCCGCCTGGACCTCGGGGACGTCATTCCCGCCTATTCCAAAGTACTTGAAAAATTAGAAACCTTATAAGCGATGGGAGTTCTTGCTGTATATGGCGTCAAAGACGCCGCAGCCCATATCTACTACGGCCTTCACAACCTTCAGCACCGCGGACAGGAAGGCGGCGGCATTGCCACCTTCGACGAGGACGGAGCCTACTACCGTTACAGGGGCCTGGGCCTTCTGAGCGAAATCTTCACCAACGGTGAGGTCAAGACGCTCAAGGGAAACCTCGGCATTGGCAGCGTCAAATATGCCAACGCCTCCAAGGGCGGCCTGGACAACGTGGAGCCCCTGTTCTTCCATCACTTCAGCGGAGACTTCGCCGTGGCGGCCGACGGTAACGTCGTGAACTCCCGCCAGCTGGCTACTTACCTCGAGAAGCGCGGTACCATCTTCCAGACCGGTACCGACAGCGAGGTCCTTGCCCACCTTATCAAGAAGAACGCCGGCGAAGACCGTATCGTGAACATTGTCAAGGCTCTCAACATGATGGAAGGCGGTTTTGCCTTTGTCATCATGACTCCGAACCGCATCTATGCCGCCCGTGACAAGCACGGCATCAAGCCCCTGTGCCTGGGCAAGCTGGGAGACGGCTATGTGGTAGCCAGCGAATCCTGCGCCTTCAATATCATGGGAGCAGAATTCCTGAGAGACGTAAAACCCGGAGAGATTGTCTCCCTGGACAGCCACGGCATCAGAAGCACCCTTTTCTCCCGCTTCAGCCGCCACCGCATGTGCGCCATGGAGTACATCTACTTTGCCCGTCCCGACAGCGACATCGACGGCTGCAACGTGCACGCCTACCGCAAGGAAGCCGGCCGCCGGCTCTTCCGCGAGTGCCCCGTGGAGGCCGATATCGTCGTGGGCGTACCCGAGTCCAGCCTGAGCGCCGCCATGGGCTATGCCGAGGAAAGCGGCATTCCCTACGAGATGGGCCTTGTGAAGCACAAGTATGTGGGCCGCACTTTCATCCAGCCCGTACAGTCCATGCGCGAGCTGGGCGTGAAGATGAAGCTCTCCCCCGTGCAGAGCATCGTGAGCGGAAAGCGCATCGTGCTGGTGGACGACTCCATCGTGCGCGGCACCACCTCCCTCAAGATTGTGAAGCTGCTCCGCGAAGCCGGCGCCACCGAGGTGCACGTGCGCATTGCCAGCCCCATGATGAAGTACACCTGCCACTATGGCGTAGACACCTCTACCCCCGAGGAGCTGCTGTGCTCCCACCGCACGCTGGAGGAAGCCTGCGAGGCCATCGGCGCCGACTCCCTGGGCTACCTGAGCCCGGAGAGCACCCGCGACTCCTGCTTTGGCTGCGCCGATCCCTGCCAGGCCTGCTTTACCGGCGAATATCCTACCCTCCTTTACAACGAATCCAATACCGAAGAATAAAATATGGCAAAATCTTATCAGCAGTCCGGCGTAAACCTCGAAGCCGGATATGAAGTAGTGCGGCGCATCAAGCAGCACGTGGCATCCACCTCCCGTACGGGCTCCATGGGCAACATCGGCTCGTTTGGCGGTATGTTCGACCTGTCGGCCCTTAACATCAAGGAGCCGGTCCTTGTGAGCGGCACCGACGGCGTGGGCACCAAGCTCAAGATTGCCTTTGCCATGGACAAGCACGACACCATTGGTATCGATGCAGTGGCCATGTGCGTGAACGACGTCCTGGCACAGGGCGCCGAGCCCCTTATTTTCCTGGACTATGTGGCCCTGGGGCACAATATCCCCGCCAAGGTGGAGGCCATCGTGGCAGGCGTTGCCGAGGGCTGCCGCCAGGCCGGTTGCGCACTCGTGGGCGGTGAGACCGCCGAGATGCCCGGCATGTACGAGGACGGCGAGTACGACATCGCCGGCTACACCACGGGCGTGGTGGAGAAGTCCAAGCTCATTGATGGCTCCAAGGTGAAGGTAGGAGATGTGCTCGTTGCCATCGCCTCCAGCGGCGTCCACTCCAACGGTTTTTCCCTCGTGAGAAAGATTGTGGCCGATGCCGGTCTTAAGTACACCGACGAAATCCCCGAGTTCGGTGGCCGTAAGCTGGGAGAGGTACTCCTCACCCCCACCAAGATTTATGTGAAGCAGATGCTGGATGTGATCCGTCAGTGCGACGTGCACGGCGTGGCCCACATCACCGGCGGCGGCTTCGATGAAAATATCCCCCGCGTGCTCCGCGAAGGCCAGGGCCTGGAAATCCACGAAGGCACCTGGGAGATCCTCCCCGTATTCAAGATGCTGGAGAAATGGGGCAACGTCCCCCACCGCGAGATGTTCAACATCTTCAACATGGGTGTGGGCATGATTGCCGTCATGGATGAGGCCGATGCGGCCAAAGCCATCGCCATCCTGGAGTCCCACGGAGAGAAGGCCACCGTCATCGGCAAGGTCACCGACAAGGAAGGCGTCAACATCATCCTTCAGTAATGTCATTCTGAACGAAGTGAAGAATCTCGCCATTTTTGCCAGCGGAACCGGCACCAATTTCACCGCCATCGCCGCAGCCTGCGCCCGGAAGGAACTGGATGCGCGGGTGGCGCTGCTGGTGTGCGACAAGCCGGGGGCTCCGGTCCTTCAGCGGGCCCGCGAGTTCGGCGTGCCGGCCTTCGTCTTTAACCCGAAGGAATACTCCGACAAGGCCGCCTATGAGGCGGAAATCGTAAAAAGGCTGGATGCCCTGGAGGTAGGCCTCGTGTGCCTGGCCGGCTATATGCGCATTGTGGGAGAAACCCTTCTGGGCGCCTACGAAGGCCGTATCATCAACACCCACCCCGCCCTGCTGCCTTCCTTCAAGGGAGCGCACGCCATCGAGGAAGCCGTGGCCTACGGCGTCAAGGTGTACGGCTTCACCATCCACTGGGTGAGCGCCGAACTGGACGGAGGAAAGATCATCGCCCAGCGCGCCTTCCCCTATGAAGGTTCCGACCCCGAAGAGGTGCGCCGCATCGGCCAGCCTATCGAACATGAATTATATGTACAAACCATAAAACAACTGTTATGAGAGCGTTAGTTAGTGTAAGCGACAAAAACGGTCTTGTGCCCTTCGTGAAGGGCCTTGTAGACCTTGGCTGGGAAATCATCGCCACGGGCGGTACCCAGAAACTGCTGGAATCCGAGGGTGTGAAGACCATCGGCATCAGCGAAGTAACCGGTTTCCCGGAAATCTGCGACGGACGTGTCAAGACCCTTCACCCGAAGGTACACGGCGGCATCCTGGCCCGCCGCGACGTTCCCGCACACATGCAGACCCTGAAGGAGAACGGCATCGAGACCATCGAGCTCGTCTGCGTGAACCTCTATCCCTTCAAGCAGACCATCGCCAAGGAGGGTGTCACCCTGGCCGAGGCCATCGAGAACATCGACATCGGCGGTCCGTCCATGGTGCGCAGCGCCGCCAAGAACTGGAAGGACGTGACCATCGTGTGCGACCCCGCCGACTACGATACCGTCCTGGAAGAGCTCAAGGCTAACGGGAAGACTTCTGACGAGACCCGCCTGAAGCTCTCTGCCAAGGCCTATACCCACACGGCCGAGTACGATGCCTGCATCGCCACCTATATGAGAAAGGCTGCCGGCCTCAATGAGAAACTCTTCCTGGAGTACGACCTCAAGCAGGGCCTCCGCTACGGCGAGAACCCGCACCAGAGCGCCAATTTTTACGCCGCCCTGGAACCCGTCCCGTTCTCCCTGGCCTTCGCCGAGCAGATCCAGGGCAAGGAACTCTCCTACAACAATATTCAGGACGCCAACGCCGCCCTCAACGTGCTGCGTGACTTCGAGGAGCCTTTCTGCGTAGCCCTCAAGCACATGAACCCCTGCGGCGCCGCCGTGGGCAAGACCATCGAGGAAGCCTGGCAGGCCGCTTATGAGGCCGACAAGGTGAGCATCTACGGTGGTATCGTGGGTGTGAACCGCACCCTCACCGCCGAGGTCGCCATGGGCATGAAGCCCATCTTCCTGGAAATTGTGATTGCTCCCGACTATACTCCCGAGGCCCTCGAAATCCTGTCGGCCAAGAAAAACCTCCGCGTGATGAAGGTGGACATGACCCGCACCGACGCTCCCGTCGCCCAGTACATCAGCGTGAACGGCGGCCTGCTGGCCCAGCAGCTGGACACCCAGGTGGAGACCGTTTCTTCGGAGATGTGCGTGACCAAGGTGGAGCCCACCCAGGCTCAGCTCGCCGACGCCAACTTTGGCTGGAAGATCGTGAAGCACGTCAAGTCCAACGCTATTGCCGTGGTGAAGGACAACCACACCATCGGCATCGGCGCCGGCCAGACCAACCGCGTGGGATCGGCCCTCATCGCCCTGGAAGAGGCCAAGAACGCCGGCTTCACGGAGGGTCTCGTCCTCGCATCCGACGGCTTCCTGCCCTTCGACGACACTGTGGCCCTCGCTGCCAAGTACGGCGTCACCACCATCGTGCAGCCCGGCGGCAGCATCCGTGACGAGGATGCCATCAAGAAGGCCGACGAACTGGGCATCTGCATGCTGTTCACTGGCGTACGCCATTTTAAACATTAGAATATGGGTTTGGTTTATCCTTTACCAACAGAGAACGAAAGGGTCCAGGGCAAGGAAGTCCAGCTGGAAAGCCTCCTTGGGAAAACCGTTCTGGTTATCGGCGGCGGCGGACGGGAGCATGCCATTGTGGATGCTCTCTCCCGCAGCCCGCAGGTGAGCAAAATCTACTGCGCCCCCGGCAATGCCGGAATCGGAAGCCAGGCGTTCAACGTGAACCTCAAGGATACCGACGTGGAAGGTCTCAAAGCTTTTGCCATAGAGAACCAGGTAGACCTTACCGTCGTGGGTCCCGAGGCAGCGCTGGCCGCAGGCATCGTGGATGCTTTCCGCGCCGCCGGACTCAAGATCTTCGGCCACACGCAGGCCGCTACCGCCATCGAGAGCTCCAAGGAGTTTGCCAAGAAGCTCATGGACAAGTACGGCATCCCCACGGCCGGCTACAAGGCGTTTTCCTCCTTCGAGGAAGCCTGGGCCTATGTGAAGGGGCGTCCTTTCCCGGCCGTCCTCAAGTACGACGGACTGGCCGCCGGTAAAGGTGTGGTTATTGCCCAGGATGCAGAGGAAGCCCGTACGGCTCTCTCCGACATGCTGGAAGGACACGCCTTCGGCATGGGCCGCGTGGTGGTGGAAGACTACCTCACCGGTCCCGAGTTCTCCTTCCTGTGCTTTGTGGACGGTGCCCGCGTGTACCCGATGCCCCTCTCGCAGGACCACAAGCGTGCCTTCGACGGCGACAAAGGTCCCAACACGGGCGGCATGGGCGCCTACACCGGCCTTCCCTTCATCACCCCGGAGGATGAGGATTTCGCATACAGGGAGATCCTGTGCAAGGCGGCATCGGCCATGGTGGCCGAAGGCCTTCCCCTCTCCGGTGTCCTCTACGGCGGACTCATGAAGACCCCGCAGGGTATCAAGGTCATCGAGTTCAACGCCCGCTTCGGAGACCCCGAGACGGAGGTGGTGCTGCCGCTCCTTCAAAGCGACATCTACGACATCTTCGAGGGCGTGGCAACCGGCCGCGAGGTGGAGCAGCCTGTCTGGTCCGACGGCGTCACGCTGGGCGTGGTGCTGGCCTCCAAGGGCTATCCCGGCCACTACGAGAAGGGCTTTGCCATCGGCGGCCTGGACCAGGTGGACGCGCAGGTGTACCACATGGGAACCGCCGTCCGGGACGGGCAGGTGATTACCTCCGGCGGCCGCGTACTCATGGTCGTCTCCAGCGGGAAAGATTTGGCCGATGCCCGTGAAAAGGTATACGCCGAGGTCCGCAAGATTTCCTGCGACAACCTCTTTTACAGAAACGACATTGCACATTTAGCATTTGAGAAGATATGATTATTGACGGAAAAGCATTAAGTCAAGTAGTCAAGGACGAGGTAAAGGCCGAAGTGCCCGTCCTCGAGGCCAAGTACGGCCGCAAGCCCTGCCTGGTGGTCATCATCGTGGGTGAGAACCCCGCCTCCCAGGTATATGTCCGCAACAAAGTGAAGGCCGCCGCCTACACCGGCATGGAGTCCAAGCTGGTGGAACTGCCCGCCGACATCTCCGAGGAAGCCCTCCTCGAAGAGATTGTGGCCCTCAACAACGACCCGCTGGTAGACGGTATCCTGGTGCAGTTGCCGCTTCCCAAACACATCGACGAGGAGAAGGTGATTGACACCATCGCCCGCGAGAAGGACGTGGACGGTTTCCACCCCGGAAACGTAGCCGGCCTGTGGCTGGGCAAGGACTGCATCGTTCCCTGCACCCCTGCCGGCATCATGCGCCTGATTGACAGCGTGGGCGTAGACCTCAAGGGCAAGAACGCCGTGGTGGTGGGCCGTTCCAACATTGTGGGCAAACCCGTAGCCAAACTGCTGCTGGACCGCCACGCCACCGTGACCATCGCCCACTCCCGCACCGCCGACCTCGGCGCTGTATGCCGTACCGCCGACGTCCTGGTGGTGGCCGTAGGCAAGGCCAAACTCGTGACCGGTGACATGGTGAAACCCGGCGCCGTCATCATTGACGTCGGCATGAACCGCGACGAGAACGGCAAGCTCTGCGGAGACGTTGACTTTGCATCGGCCGAGCCCGTCGCCTCCTACATCACCCCGGTTCCCGGCGGCGTAGGTCCCATGACCATCGCCATGCTCATGAAGAACACCATCGCCTGCTTCCTTGCCCGGCAGAAGTAACGCGCCCCGTGGAGCCAAATCACTCTATATGAGAGCATTATGCAAAAACGCCTGATGAATTTTCACCAGGCGTTTTTGCACAATAAAATATCCATCAAACAGTTAGCTCCACGGCGTTTTTTCATAGAAGAATTGCAAAAAAATCACTACCTTTGATTGTTATGAGAAAACTGATATCCATTTTTGCAGGAGTGCTGCTGTCTTCCCTGCTCCTCCAAGCACAGCAATATGACGTTTTGGAGAAAGTAAAGGCCGATGTCCGTAAGTCCTACGGCATGGAAGGGCCGCACCGGATCGATGAATTCGGGACGCTTTCCAAGGCTCCCAAGGGCTACAAGCCTTTCTACATCAGCCACTACGGCCGTCACGGTTCCCGCTATGCCTGGAACGACAGGACCTATACGCTCCTCCGGGACGTCTTCGCCAAAGCCAGGGAGTTGGACGTTCTCACCCCGTACGGCAAGGAGTTCGCCGCCAAATACGAATCCGTTTACACGGAGCCCCTCATCAATGCCGGAGACCTGGTGCCCATGGGCTACGACCAGCACCTTGCCATTGGCCAGTATGTGTACGAGCAGTTCCCGCAGGTGTTCAAGGGCCGTAAGAAAGTAGATGCCCTTTCCTCTACCGGCCAGCGCTGCATTGTGAGCATGGGCGGCTTCACCGTGGGCCTTATGAGCGGCAACCCCAAACTGCAGGTGCGCCTGCACTCAGACCACGTGGGCATGGGCATTATTGCACCGCCGAGCGCCCCCCGCGCTATTCGCCGTAGCTTTGTGGCAGAGAACAACACAGGCCTCCCCGGTATTGAGGAATTCTTCCTGCAGCACTCCGGTTATGAGAACGTCCTTGGAAAGCTTTTCACCGACTACAGTTTCCTCAGCGCCTATGAAGGCGGCGTGGCCGGCTTCACCCGCGAGCTCTGGACCTACCTCTGCGGCTACCACAACTACGAGCCCCGTCCGCTCTTTGACGACCTCCTCACCCCGGAGCAGCGCCTGAAGTTCTGGGAGTGCGACAACTACCTCTCCTTCTACTCGGACATCACGGCCCGTTACAACGTCATTCCGCTTTTGGAGGACATTCTTTCCAAGGCCGATGCCGCTATCGCAGATCCTAACCAGGCCGCCCACCTCCGCTTTGGCCACGACTACATCCTGGAGGCACTCACGGCCCTTATCAACGTAAACAACTGGGGCACCATCCCCGCCAAGGCAGAAGATGCCAAATACTGGTTCCAGAACTACAACATCCCCATGGCCGCCACGCTGCTTCTGGTCTTCTACAAGAACAAGCAGGGAGACGTCCTTTTCAAGGTGGTGATGAACGAGAACGACGCCACGCTTCCGCAGTTCACTCCCGTAGAGGGCAACTACTATCGCTGGAGCGAGTTCAAATCCTGGTGCCAGGAGGTAATGGCAGCACATCCTGAGAAAAAGTAAATCTATTTAAAAGCTATGAAACAACTGGTAGAGTGCGTTCCCAACTACAGTGAAGGAAGGGATAAGAGTGTCATTGACGCCATTGTGGCAGCTATTGCCAGCGTAGAAGGCGTAAAGGTACTGGACGTAGACCCTGGCGAAGCCACCAACCGAACGGTGGTCACCTTTGTGGGAGAGCCGGAGCCCGTCTGCGAAGCTGCTTTCCGCGGGGCTGCCAAGGCCCAGGAGCTCATTGACATGCGGCAGCACCACGGAGCCCATCCCCGCAGCGGCGCCACCGACGTACTGCCCCTCATTCCCGTAGCCGGCATCACCCTGGAAGAATGTGCGGTGCTGGCCCGGGGCCTCGCAAAGCGCATGTTCGAAGAGCTGGGAATTCCCTGCTACTGCTACGAGGCCGCCGCCCTGAAGCCGGAGCGCAAGAACCTGGCCGTGTGCCGCGAAGGAGAGTACGAAGCCCTTCCGGAAAAAATAGCAGACGCCGCCCGCCGTCCGGACTTCTGCGGCAGCTGGGACCTCACGGCCCAGAAAGCCGGTGCCTCCAACGTGGGCGCCCGCAATTTCCTCGTGGCCGTGAACTTCAACCTCAACACTACCAGTACCCGCCGGGCCATGGCCGTCGCCTTTGACGTACGCGAGAAAGGCCGCAAGAACCCTTCCGGGGAAGGCTGGATTCCCGGCACCCTCAAGGGAACCAAGGCCATTGGCTGGTATATAGATGAATATGGCATTGCGCAGGTATCCATGAACATCACGGACATTGACGCCACGCCCCTTCATATTGCTTTTGAAGAAGTTTCCCGCTGCGCCGCCGCCCGTGGCCTTCGTGTCACCGGAGCAGAGATTGTGGGTTTGGTTCCCAAGCGTGTGCTCCTGGAGGCCGGCCGCTTCTACCTGGAAAAACAGCAGCGTTCGCTGGGGATCAGCGAGGAAGAGATTCTGAAGATTGCCGTGAAGAGCATGTCCCTCGACGACCTCAAGCCCTTCAACCCCAAGGAGAAAGTGATTGAATACCTCATGGCCGAAGAGCCGCACGGCCTTACCCAGATGACGCTGGAAGCCTTCACGCGCGAGACGGCGTCGGAAAGTGCAGCGCCGGGCGGCGGGTCGGTATCGGCCTCGATGGGCGCCTTTGCCGCAGCCCTCGCCACCATGGTGGCCAACCTGAGCGCCCACAAGCGCGGCTGGGACGCCCGCTGGAAGGAATTCTCCGACGTTGCCGTAGAAGGCCAAAAGCTGGTAGACGAACTCCTCCACCTCATTGACGAAGACACCGCCGCCTTCAACCGCATCATGGACTGCTTCTCCATGCCCAAAGGCACCGATGACGAGAAAGCGGCCCGTGCCAAGGCCATCGAGGAAGCCACTTTATATGCCGCCGAGGTACCGCTGCGCACCATGGAAGCCACTCTCAAGGCACTGCCCCTGGCCCTGCAGATGGCCCAGAAGGGCAACCCGGCATCGGCCTCCGACGCCGGTGTAGCTGCCCTTGCCGCCGTGGCCGCCATCCAGGGCGCCCGCCTCAACGTACGCATCAACGCCGCCTCTCTCAAGGACAAGGCCCCTGCCCAGCCGCTTCTGGACCGGGCCGATGCCATCGTCGCGGAGGCCCTTGCCCTGCAGGCCGATACGCTTTCCGCCGTGGAATCCCACATTGGGGCGTGATGCAGAAACCACTGAAAACCAATCATATACGCAATTTCTCCCCGGTGAAAACGACGGAGAGAAATTCCACAAAACACTAATAGCCAATGAGTTACACACAACGGGATTTTGAGAAGGAAATTCTTGAAGGCATTCCGGAAACGCTGCCGGAAGCCAAACCCTACGATACGGAGATTAACCATGCACCCCGGCGCAAGGATATCCTGAGCGCCAAGGAGAAGGTGCTGGCGCTCAAGAACGCGCTGCGGTACTTCCCGGAAGCACTGCATGAGAGCCTGGCACCGGAATTTGCGGCAGAGCTCAGGGAGTATGGCCGCATCTACATGTACCGCTACAGGCCTTCCTATAAGATCTATGCCCGGCCCATTGACGAGTATCCGGCCCGGTCCCGCCAGGCGGCCGCCATCATGGCCATGATCCAGAACAACCTGGACGAGCGGGTGGCCCAGCATCCGCACGAGCTCATCATCTACGGCGGAAACGGAGCCATCTTCCAGAACTGGGCCCAGTACCGGCTTACCATGCAGTATCTCGCCACCATGACGGACGAGCAGACCCTGGTCATGTACAGCGGCCATCCGCTGGGGCTCTTTCCCAGCCACAAGGATGCTCCGCGCGTAATCGTGACTAACGGCATGGTCATTCCCAACTACTCCAAGCCCGACGACTGGGAGCGCTTCAACGCCCTGGGTGTGAGCCAGTACGGCCAGATGACCGCCGGCAGCTACATGTATATTGGGCCGCAGGGCATCGTGCACGGTACCACCATTACGGTGATGAATGCAGCCAGGAAGGTACTGTCACGGACCAGTTTCCCCCGCGCCTCCCAGTGCTGCGCCCCGGGGGCAATAAAAAAGGACGATGCCCCCGGGACGCAGCACCGAGAGGCTACAGCCGCACTGCTGTTTGTGACTGCGGGCCTGGGCGGCATGAGCGGAGCCCAGCCCAAGGCGGGCAACATTGCGGGCGTTGTGAGCGTGACGGCAGAGATCAATCCCAAGGCGGCCGAAAAACGCTACGAACAGGGCTGGGTGGATGAGCTGCATCGAGACCTGGACGAACTGATCCCCCGTATCCGGGAGGCCGTGGCTGCCCGTAAGCCCGTCTCGCTCGCCTACGTAGGCAATGTCGTAGACCTGTGGGAACGCCTGGCGGCAGAACACATCCACGTGGACCTTGGCAGTGACCAGACGTCCCTCCACAATCCCTGGGCCGGCGGCTACTACCCTGTGGGCTATAGCCTGGAGGAGTCCAAAAGCATGATGGCCAAAGAGCCTGAGCGCTTCAAGGAGGCCGTGCAGGCCTCGCTCAGACGGCATGTCGCAGCCATCAACCAGCTTGCCGCAGACGGCATGTACTTCTTTGACTACGGCAACGCTTTCCTCCTGGAGAGCTCCCGCGCCGGAGCCGATGTCCTCAAGGCAGACGGCAGTTTCCGCTATCCTTCCTACGTGCAGGACATCATGGGTCCCATGTATTTTGACTATGGCTTTGGCCCGTTCCGCTGGGTGTGCATGAGCGAAAAGCCCGAGGACCTTCAGAAGACCGACGAAATAGCCGTGAAGGTGCTCTCCGAAATAGCGGCATCTTCCCCCGCTGAGATTGCCGGCCAGATGCGCGACAACATTCACTGGATTGAGGAAGCCGGCCGCAACCACCTGGTGGTGGGGTCTCAGGCCCGTATCCTCTATGCCGACTGCGAAGGCCGCACGAAGATAGCCCTTGCCTTCAACGAGGCCATCCGGAAGGGCGAGATATCGGCCCCCATTGTGCTGGGCCGCGACCACCACGATGTCTCCGGAACGGACTCCCCCTTCCGCGAAACCTCCAACATCTATGATGGAAGCCGTTTCACCGCCGATATGGCCGTGCAGAACGTCATTGGTGACGGCTTCCGCGGCGCCACGTGGGTCAGCATCCACAACGGCGGCGGCGTGGGCTGGGGAGAAGTCATCAACGGCGGCTTCGGCATGGTGATCGACGGTTCCGAGGACAGTGACCGCCACATCCGTGAGATGCTCTTCTGGGACGTGAACAACGGCATTGCCCGCCGCAGCTGGGCCCGTAGCAGCGCCGCCCGCTTTGCCATCGAACGTGAAATGGCCAGAACTCCCGGCCTCAAGGTTACCCTTCCCAACGCGGCCGATGAAAAGATCATTCAAAAAGCTTTACAATAATGCACAGTATATCAAGTGAACACCTCTCGCTGGAGCGAGTGAAGGAAATCCTGGACAACAAAGAAAAACTCACCCTTTCGAAGGAGTCGACAGAAGCCATCGTCAAATGCCGCGAGTACCTGGACCGCAAGATGGAGGACATCGGGCGGCCCGTCTACGGCGTCACCACCGGCTTCGGTTCCCTCTACAACGTAACCATTCCCAAGGAAGACCTGAGCCAGCTGCAGCACAACCTGGTCATGTCCCATGCCTGCGGGACCGGAGAGAGAGTGCGTCCGGAGATTGTGAAACTGATGCTGCTGCTCAAGGTGCAGAACCTCTCCTACGGCCATTCCGGCGCCCAGCTTCTCACCGTTCAGCGCCTCGTGGACATGTTCAACGAAGACGTGCTGCCCATCGTGTACCAGCAGGGCTCCCTGGGCGCATCGGGAGACCTCGCGCCCCTGGCCCATCTGTGCCTCCCGCTTATCGGCATGGGAGAAGTGCTGTATAAGGGAGAGGTCCGTCCCTCGGCCGATGTCTGGAAAGAGCTGGGCTGGGAGCCCATCCGGCTGCAGTCCAAGGAGGGCCTGGCGCTCCTCAACGGCACGCAGTTTATGAGCGCCCACGCCATCTGGAGCATCCTCAAGAGCATCCGGCTCAGCGCCTGGGCCGACATCATCGGCGCCATGTCGCTGGATGCCTACGACGGCCGCATCGAGCCCTTCCTGCCCCTCACTCACCTCCTGCGCCCCCACACCGGACAAATCCTCACGGGTAAAAAGTTCATGGAAATCCTGGAGGGCAGCGAGCTCATCAACCGGCCCAAGGTGCATGTGCAGGACCCGTACAGCTTCCGCTGCATCCCGCAGGTGCACGGCGCCGTGAAGGACAACATCGCCTACGTGAAGTCCGTCATTGAGAACGAGATCAACTCGGCCACCGACAACCCCAACATCTTCCCCGACGAAGACATGGTGATATCGGCCGGCAACTTCCACGGAGAGCCCATCGCCATTCCCATGGACTCCCTGGCCATCGCGATGAGCGAACTCGCCAGCATCTCCGAGCGCCGCACGTTCCAGCTCATCGACGGTCTCCGCGGCCTGCCCAAGTACCTGGTGGCTTCTCCCGGCCTCAACAGCGGATTCATGATTCCCCAGTACACGGCGGCCTCCATCGTCTCCCAGAACAAGGGCCTGTGCTGGCCGGCTTCCTGCGACTCCATTCCCTCTTCCCAGGGCCAGGAAGACCACGTCTCCATGGGTTCCAACAGCGCCACCAAACTGGTGCGGATTGTGGACAACGTAGAAACCGTGCTGGCCATCGAACTGTTCAACGCCGCGCAGGCGCTGGAGTTTCGCCGGCCGCTCAAGAGTTCCCCGAAGTTGGAGCAGATCTTCACCGACTACCGCAAGGAAGTGCCGTTCATTGACACGGACACCTACATGCACCCTTACATCATGAAATCCGTCGAATTCATCCGGAATGAATCTTATCTATAACATAGGCCTCCTCGCGGGCATCCAGCCGGAGGACGTCCTTCGGGTGGAAGGCGCCGCACAGGGCTGCACAGGCATGCTGGAAAACGCCTGGATCTCCATCGAGGACGGCCGCATCACCGACTTCGGAACGGGATCCTGTCATCCTGAGCAAAGCGAAGAATCTCTCGACGCGCAGGGCGGCATGGTCATTCCCGGCTTCTGCGACAGCCACACGCACCTGGTCTATGCAGGCAGCCGGGACGGCGAGTTTCTGGACAAGATCAACGGCCTGTCCTATGAGGAGATAGCGGCGCGGGGCGGCGGAATCCTCAATTCGGCCGACCTTCTGGGCCGCACCTCGGAAGAGGAGCTCTTCCGCCAGTCCATGGTGCGCGTACAGGAAGTGATGGACAAAGGCACCGTAGCCCTCGAAATCAAGAGCGGTTACGGCCTGTGCCCCGAGGGAGAGATGAAAATGCTCCGGGTCATTGACCGCATCAAAAGGAGCATCCCGGCCGCCGTCAAAAGCACTTTCCTGGGCGCCCATGCCGTAGGACGGGGCTATTCACATGAAGACTATGTAGATATGGTCATCGGCCTCATTCCTGAGGCGCAGAAGTATGCCGACTTCATCGACGTCTTCTGCGACGAAGGCTTCTTTACCCCGGAGGACACCGCCCGCATCCTGGAAGCCACTTCCCTGCCGGCCAAGATCCACGCCAACGAACTGGCCGTGAGCGGCGGCGTGGAGGTGGGCGTGCAGCACGGCGCCCTCTCCGTAGACCACCTGGAACGGACGACAGAGGCCCAGATGGAAGTACTGAAGGGCACCGGGACCATGCCCACCATGCTGCCCGGCTCTTCCTTCTTCCTGGGGCTTCCCTACGGCCGCGCCCGCGAGTTCGTGAAAGCCGGACTGGGCGTTGCCCTGGCCAGCGACTACAATCCGGGCTCTTCTCCCAGCGGAGACATGCGCTTTGTGATGGCCCAGGGCTGCATCAAGATGCGGCTCACGCCCATTGAAGCCTTCAACGCCGTCACCCTCAACAGCGCCTACGCCATGGGGGTATCGGACCGGTACGGCTCCGTCACACGCGGCAAGAAGGCCGCCCTCATCCTCACGGAACCCGGCTGGGACCTTACTAAACTGGCCTACCAGTATGAGACTCCGTTTATCCGGAAAGTATTTTTCTAGGAAGCTTCCCTTACGCGTTTTCTCGCATTGTAATAAGACTGGCGGTTGTTGAACCCTGCCTCCAGGGCCACCTGGTCCATATCGGCACGGGGATGCTCCGCCAGGAAGGCATCGGCATGGGCCAGCCGGCAGCGGTTCACGTAGTGGAAGAAACCGCCGTACTCCTCGTTCAGGATGGCCGATACATAGGTACGGTTGCACCCGCAGGCCTGTGACAGTTTCCCCAGCGTAAAGTGGCTGTCCAGGTACGCCTTCCCCTCCTCCACTTCCTTCCGGATGAGGGAGAGGATCTCCGACTTTCTCTCCTGCGGGAGATCCGGCTCTTCGGGAAGGGTCACGGGGACAGGAGCCGACAGTTCCTCTTCCAGGCGTTCCGCCTCCACCGTCCGGAGCGGAGAAAGGGCGCCCCTGAGAATGATGGCCTGAAGCACCGAGAGCACCAGGAGGCCCACCGCCATCACCGGATAGCTTCCGTTGAACGTAACGCTCCAGCTCATGATAAGATGAAGGACCGGGAAGTAAATGAGCGACTTGGCATAGCGGTCGGGGACGTCATCGGGATTGGAAAAGTTCCCCTCCGTGAAACGGCTCAGCGGGTGGATGACCATGATGAGGGTGAACACCAGCGCGATGAGATATCCTGCGGTAAGGAGGGCGGCCACGAGGAAATAAAGGCTGCGGAAAAGCCCCTGCATCTGAACACCGGGAAGGAGCGTTGTCACAAGCGCCACCAGGCACATGACGGCATAGCTTACCCACATAATGAGCGTGGGCCTGTGCCACCAGCTTGCCTTGAGGATACGGCCGAAGTAGCTGAGAATAAGGACCGAGCAGAAACAGGGCGAACCCATGAGGAGCATGAGCCTCAGCTGCAGGACGCCATCCGGATCCGAGGGCCGGAGCAGCACCGGGGCAAGCAGGAGATAAGACAGCGAGCAAAAGACCAGCGCACGCCAGCCGGGGAGGGACCGGTCCTGCTCCGGCCGCACCATAGCCATCATCGCGCAGACCGTGAGATAAACGGTCAGGGACAGACTCAGCAAAAGTTCAGGGGAAGAGTAATTCATCGCTTGCATTCTGACAGTAAATCATCCAGTGCCTTCCGGTCCGAGGGATAGAATTTCACGACGGGAGCCACCGCCATGCGGGCCGTTCTCCCGAGCCGCTTTTCCAGCGTCACGTACTCGGAATACTGCGACAGGAGTTCCTGCGCACGCTCCGGTTCCAGGGGAAACGCCAGCCCGGCCTCGTGCAGCATGAACCGGCTGCGGGCCGCCAGCGTGAGTTCCATATGCAGCTGCACAAAGCAGATGATATCAAAGAAAACTTCGGGAGGGAAAGCGTCCCGGACCGACAGCAGGAACGCTCCGGTCCGGGTATGTTCCAGGTTACCCTCGCGGATGGACGTAAGAAGGGCGATTTGCTTGTCAATTCCCTTATCCAGCCAGCGGTGGATCATGCCGGAGTCGTAATGGTAGGTCCAGAGCAGCAGGGCGGCCAGGGCGCCGAAGACAACGGCATACTGGATGAGCGGAGGGAAATGGAAGGAGTTATGGAATACGTGCACCACCGGGGCCGATGCCAGCAGAAACGCCGCAACCACAATGTCCCTCGTTTTTACCGCCAGGTGGGAGCGGCCCCGCTCGATGAGCCGGACGGCAAGCATGAGAGCGGCGGCGACAACGGCGCTGCAGCCCATGTGGATAAGCGCCACTTCCAGGCCCCGGAACAAGGCGGTGCCCATGGAAAGAGGCTCTCCCATAACCAGGTAGAATACATTCTCCAGGATGGAGAATCCGCCTCCCACGGCCGCCCCGCAGATGACACTGTCAATGAAAAAGGCCACTTTCTTGCGGCTGGCAAGATACACGAGCGGAACAGCCTTCACCAGCTCCTCCACGAGCGGGTCCAGAAAAACCGACACGCGCTCCGGGACCACCTTTCCCGTAAGCTGGAAAAGGCCGAATGAAATGAGGGCCGATACCATCCCGCACAGCACCAGCGCAAGGAGACGCTTCACGCTCACGAGCGCAAAGTTATCCAGCACATAAACCAGCGCGATGTAGACGACAACGGGAAAAAGGGCAGCGGCGAAGGACATTACAGCAGCTTGAGGGAAATCATGATTTCGTTACCGTGACGGCCTCCGGGGAATCCCTCCGGGGCGAACAGATGGGCATACCCGAGCGAAAGCGTGGTCTTGAGATAATTGAGAAAGACAATTTCCGTTGACACCTGGACGCCGGTACTGTAGTACATGGAATGCGGTTCCCCGGGATTCCAGGCCGAGAGGCCCGTTCCAAACAGCGAGCACTGGATCCAGGTGGGATAGCAGGCCAGGGCGCCGAAGTCATTGAGACGGATGGGGCGGAAATTGAGCTCCGCCGTCGCCTTGGCATACGAGTGGGCCTTGATGGCATCGATGCCCGCACCCGGCATGGCCAGGGAGGTTCGGTACTGGAACGCACTGCGGTTGTCCACGCGATTGTTGCGGAAACCGCCCAGATAGGTATTGCCAAAGATGGTGGAAGGATCTCCGAAGTTATGGCCGGCAGCCGTGCGCAGCCAGAAAGAGTTGTTGCGGTCTATGGGAAGGAGGAAGCCGAAGTCCCCCGTAGCCTCTACCGAAGGGTAGAACCGTCCTCCGGCCAGATAGCCATAGCCCTGGGCACTCAGGCTGAACCCCTTCTCGGCGGTTATGCCTCCAAGGGAAGCCTGCAGTTTGGAAAGACGGCCGTAAAGGGAAACCGTCTGCATGGAGCGGATGTCCTTCACCTCGATCTCCTGGTACAGCGGCAGGGCGTCCATGTCTCCGTAGGCGCCCACGGAGAAACCCCACGCCTTGGTATAAGGAGCCGTAATGGAACTGTTGAAGTTGTAGGCAAGGGATACCATGTAACCCTTGCGGCTGGTGCGGAGAGGGCCCGCAAGGTCATAGAAGCTGGTAGGGTTCCAGGCCGCCTTGAACGTCCAGAAGAAATACTTCCACTCGAGGTCTGCGTGGAACTTGTTCTTCAGGGCATTGCTGCTCCAGGGCGAAATGCCCACACCCAGCTTGAGGGTGCTGAGCCCCACCGGGTCGCTGAAGAAGATGCGGTAACCGAGGACCGGAGTCACACGGTTCCAGGCCAGGGCATCCTTGAAACCGGAAAGGGTGGGATAGGCACCGGCAAAACGCATTTCCTTCAAGGGGCTGTAAGACGTGATGGCATGGTAGACATCCCCGAACTTCACCTTGGGAAGCGGCTTTTTCAGAAGGCCCACCTGCTCCAGGGCCTCCGAGTTATTCTCATACGTCTTCTGGCCATAGAGCTTCACGGCATTCGCATCTTCCACCACCTCGCGGGCGAGCGTCACGGGCCGCAGGCCGTCACGCTCGAACTGGAGGGCCAGGATTTCCCCGGGAGCAATCTCAAGGGGAGCGAACAGGCCGATGTCCGTGTTGGACACCATCTCTGCCTTGCGGGTTTCCAGCTGGATTTGCCAGAGGTTGGAGACGCCGGTATAGTAGGAACTGCCAATAAGGTACTTATCGTCCAGCGAGAAACGGAACTGTCCCAGGTTGGCATCCTCAAAGGTGAGAAGTTCCACGGGATTGAAAATGGCCTGCGAGAGTTCTTCCAGGTTGAAAAGGATGAGCGTATGCTCGCCGTTGTCTCCCTGGCGGGTGAGCGAAAGGTACTTTCCGTCATGGCTCACATCAAGGTCGAAGACGCTTACGCCAAAGGGAAAAGCATAAATGACCTCCGGGTTCTCCAGATTCCGGTCCAAGCGGACGATGGACTGGGTGCCGCCGTTGGAAAAGAGGCCGTAGAGCCGGTCGGAGGCATTGTCATACACGATATTGTTTATGCGCTGGAACTTTTTCCTTGTCACCACCTTCTTCCGGTGAAGGTCGTACACCTCCAGGCCTCTCATGCGGGCGTTGTTCACGGTGTAAATCAGGCGTCCCGCATTGCGGTCCAGCGCTACGAAGGCCGGATTATACAGTTGGATACCATTCAAATCCGTGAGCTTGCGCTGCTTACCGGTACGAAGGTCCAGCTCCAGAAGGTGCGGAAAACTCCCCGGGGCGTTCATGGCGGCATAGGCTTTTCCCGTCTCCGGATTATAGACAAACGGCGAGACGGAGCCCAGGGGCTCAGGGGTGAGGGGATGCGTCTTTGTGAGCGGGAACGCCCGGATGGCGGCCAGATTCTCTTCCTGGTGCTTTCTTTCGTCCTCCTTCCAGTCGTTCCACACCTTGCGGAGAGACTGCCCGTATACCTTCTTGAACTGGTTGCCAAAGAAGATGCGGCTGTCGGCCGTGCGGTTATAGAACCGGATGAGGTTGTCGTATCCGTACTCCTTGGTGAGGTAGTTTACGAAGCGGGTGCCGTAGAGGTAGGCGTTGGCGCCCACCTGGAAGTCCATGGTAGAGCCTTCCGTCTCCAGACCCACCACGGAGAAGAGCTTTTCTCCTCCGTCAATGATGCTGCGGAAGTACATTTCGTCGTAACCGCCCAGGGCGCGTCCTACGCCGCCGCCCAGCCAGGTTTCCATGAAGCACGCAATACCCTCGTGGTACCAGCGGGGCGCATACCAGCGCGGAACGCTCATGTAACTCCACAGGGCCGTTATGGGATGGGAGCTGTCCACGCTCACCTTGGATCCGAAGAAACGCCGCCAGCCCAGGTCCTTCCGGTTGTACTTGTCCGTCATCACAATGTGCGTATACTCATGGCAGAAAAGCTGCCGGTAGCGTTCCCCGGCCGGATTGATGTAGTAGGACATATTGAGCGGGGCCATGCCCACCTGGATAAGTGAGCGCGGAAGCGGGGTTGCACCGCCGTTGCCATCGTCTTCCCAGTCCGTAAGGAGAACCAGGGTAGGCTCCGGCACATAGACGGAATCGGTGGTCCAGATTTGCCTATGGAGCGCCGTTCCGTTCTCATACATGCGTATCATATGGGGAATGTAACGCGAGAGGTTTTTGTCAAAAAAAACCAGACGGACATCATCCGTCTTGTACTGATAATACGTCTGCCCCCGGGACGTCAGGGAAAGGAGAAGCAAAACGAAGGTTAAGAATTTGATACGCATGCACAAAGATACACTTTTCGAGGGAAAAACAAAAGGCCTCTCCGGGAAGGAGAGGCCTTCAGGCTTTGCAGGAAAAGACTACCAGATCATCTTGCACACTTCGCCGAGGGACGTTCCCTCAATGACGCTATTCACCTGCGAGCAAATCAATCCGCTGGCAACGACTACGTCAGAAGTGACGATCGGTCTGGCGGCCAGGGCTGCCGAGAACAACTCAAAAGCACCTTGAACCATGTCCTGATTGGCCAGGACGACGACGCGGGACAGCGCCTCGGACGTGATGCCTTCCAGGTTGTTTGCATTCATCATCGGGGGCAGGATCTTCTCGGCATTGGCAACAACCAGCAGTCCCAGGACGTTTTCCTGAACGTTTTCCTGGAGGTTGTTGGCGAAGATCATATTTGCATCCACGGCGGCACGAAGCTCAGCCGCGGGAATAGCCTCGTTCACCTGGGTATTCATATAGAAGACTCTGGCCACGTTGGCACTGTTCATGAGTGTCATCTGCTCACAGGCATTGAAACTGCCAAGGGTAGAGACGCTCTTCTGAGAATCCAGCAGATATCCCTTGTCTGTCAGCTTGCCGGCAGCCTTTTCGTCACCTTCGAGAGCGGCGGTCATGCGCTGATAGTCCACCCACTGGTCGCGCACAAAAAGGAGACGGTCCTCGCACTTGTTCGCAGCGGCATACTTGTCGGTGATGTCGATAAAGCGATTGGCCAGCTCATTCTGCTTCTGCAGGGCCACATAGGCCAGCGATGCATTGATGGTATTCTGTGCCAGTTCCGGGCAGGACTCGCCACCCAGCGCAGTGTTGATGTCGGCGCCGGAGCGGGCCAGGGAGGCACACACATTGTTCACCGTAACATAGGCCTTGTTCATATCCTCCAGGACGGAAGCATACTCCGGAATGTCGGAAGCCACCTCGTTGGACATATCCACGAGCGAAGCAAACTGGTTGGCGCGGGTCTGCATCACATAATAGGAAGCGACGATGCTGTTCTTGTAGGCCTCGTCACTACGCATGAGTTCCTCCATGTTGGAGAGGCTTTCGCCGGAAGTCTTGCGGGAGAAACGGGACGTCTTGCCAATGTCGCCGCTTGCGTTTTCGCTGTCAACCTTCCAGTCTACGAGGGGGGACACAATGAATCCGACGGCGGCAATGACAACGGCCGAGGAGAGAATGATAATAGCTTTACGGTTTTTCATGATATGTTGTTTTTATGGTTTGTTCCGGGAGCAAAAGTAGCACTTCTCCCCGAACCCCGCGTAAAACTATTACAATTTGTTGTAAAACTTTTGCAATTATTCGCTCAAATGGGGATAACCGGCCGGCTGGTGCACGTAAACGTAAACGTCGTAACCGGAGTGGCTGGCGCACCAGGAAGCGATTCCGCTGTTGAGCGTCTCGGTAAAGGAAGGGCGCGTCATGGACTCCGAGGTATAGAGACAAGCCTCCACTACGCCGGTGCTAGAAGCAGCAATCCTCTCTCCCGTCACTTTCCCGGCCTGGTAACAGCCCACCAGGGTGCCGCTGTTGGTGCCGACGAGGCCTCCCACAGGCGCCGCTCCGGAGGTAGTTCCCGTATGGTAACTGGCCAGGATGACACCCGAATTGGTGCCCACCAGGGCACCGGCATTGCTGCCGCCAAGCGTCACGTCGCCATCCACGACACAGGCGCAGATGACTCCTTCGCCGGAATCTGTCAAAACACCCCGTCCGTCCACCGTACCACCTGCCAGCACCTGCAGCTGTTCCAGACGGGAACCGGCAGCCAGATTTCCGAAGAGAGGGCTGCCCTTTACGCTGCAGAGATAGCGCATGCCGCCAAGGAAAGTCCCCTTGAACGGATGTGAGGCATCGCCCACCCCAATCCAGGGAACCTCGAAGGTAAGGTCTGCATCCAGCGCCACATACTGTCCCCCGAAAGAGCGGCCGTCCTTTACTTCATAGGCAAAAGAGAGGAACTGTCCGGCCGTGGAAATCTGGAAAGGATGCTCCCGGGAGCCGTCATGGCCGTATATATCCTGGAGATGGCCTTCCTGGAAATAGAGCCAGGTGGCATCATCCTCGGTAGCTTCCGTATCGGTTGCGATGGTCACGCTGCTGCGGGAAGTATCGTGAAGGAAAGTCGAGTTTTTCTTGAGCTGGCTCTGGTCGGGGGTGGACACAAACTCCCAGTCCTCGAAGTCCACGCCCACCACCATCTGCTCGTCCCGGTGGTTAAGCGTAATGTTGATGGTGGTATTGTAGCCAGACTCGAAGGAGACATCCTGGAGAGAGGCCGTATAGGTGCACGTTTTCAGCAGCTGGGGATTCAGGGGATCGGGATAGGTGACGTCAAAGCTCAGCTGCGTCTTCCGGTACCGGGCGTTTTCACCGGAGAGCGTCGTCAGATAATCCATGGGCTGGGGAGCCGTAATGCCGTAGAAGGTAAAGGTCCGGGCCTGGCTCGAACCCACGCCGGAGCCGTTCGGAATCCACAGCAGCAGATCTCTCCGGGAATCCTCGTCGCCGTAAGGCTGGACGGCAGCGCTGGACTCCATCCACTTATAACGGGTGGGCTGGTGGAGAAGGCGCATGTCCGACACCACGGTCTGGTTGTCCACCGCCGACGAGCTGGCAGAGAATCCGTTGATGTTCACCACCACGCGTACGCTGGCAAGGGCATGGGCGAACTTCACCAGGGCCACGCTTCCGCCGGGCTCGGCCCGCACGCCGGTGTCGTGGCAGATGAGGAGATCTTCCTTTTCCAGCGCCTCTGCCGTGTCAAACACAATCTCTCCACTCTCCGAAGGGTCTCCCAGCGTACCCACATAGTAGGAGTAAAGCATCTCCTGCTCCCGGGTCCAGTCAAAGGAAGCATCCTGCGGAATGCTGTAGGCCACGAAGGTGTGCGGGCTCACGGCATCGGTCCAGTACACGCGCTCGGGAGCGCCGTCGCCCTCCCCGCGCGTCCAGCCGCCGCCGTCCCCCGCCACGAAGGTGACTCCCTCATAGTTTTCCGTCCCGGGATAGGTGAATTCCGCAATGGGATACTCCGTACGGCGGATGTTGGTAAAGATGGCCCTGTCCCCGCCCCGGAACTTGCTCCGGCCCACATAATCGGCCAGTTTGGTCACGGTAGCGCGGGTATCGGGCTCGCCGCCTTCAATCGAGGCACGGATGCCCCGCAGCTCTGGCCGGAGAGCGGGAGCCGCTTCCTTCACCGAACAGGCGGTGAGGGCCAGCAAGATGATATAAGTCAGACGCTTCATTCTGCACTAATGTTCACGGGATAGAGTTTTCCCTGTTCAAAGACCGTCCTTTCCAGCAGGTAGCTGTAGCGCTTTTCCCCGTCCCGGATCCAGACGCGGGCGCGGGCGGGCAGCGATGAGGGCGGTACAATCAGATAATAGGAGTCTCCGCTGCGGTGAGCGGTGTATACACCGGTAAAAGGAATCTCGGAGAGCGGCTTCACATAGGCCTTGCCCTGGGCGTCGCTGTTCACCGCTACGCCCAGCACCTTCCCGTTGTCTTCCAGCGGGCAGCTGCACTTTTCCTTATAGCCGAAACGTGCGTTCACCTTGCTGCGGGCGGCATAGTAGTCTCCCACCACCACCTCCCGCTGGTCAATGTCGGGCATGCCTTCCAGCGTAACCACAGCACTTCCCGACACCCCCGCGACACTCAGGCGAAGGCAGGCCATGACATGGTCGAAGGAAAGATGCACATTGTAGGAGCCCGTCTGCATGTAGGACTGGGCCCACAGGAGGTCGGACTTCAGGTAATTCTTTTCGGTGGACTGGTCGGCCTCGAAAACATAGTTGTACTGGGAATAGCGGCTCCCGCCGGAGACAAACACAACGTTCTCGCTCCAAGAAGACGCCGTAAACACATACGGAGTCTGCTGGGCCAGGTACCGCTCATACAGGTTGGGGGCGGCGGAGTAGCGGTAATCCCCTTCCACGTCCACCTTGTCGGCGGCAGTAAGGACGCTCCAGTCGGTTCCGCTCCACTTGAAAAGCCAGAACGCATCGGCGCTGTGGCCATAGGTAGTCTCTCCAAACTGGGTGCGGTCGTCGAAGGGGCATACGATTTTGAGCTTCATGCGGTCCCCCACGGCAAAGGCCCGGCCGGACAGGTCGGTCTTGGTTGCTCCGTCAAAGGGAGCGACCGTGGTGGTAAAGCGGACCACACCTTCCTCCAGCGGTGCCTCCTTCGTGCAGGAAGCCATGAGAAGAAGGGCGAGGCCCATCCCTGTGATTCTGTTTTTCATGTCCATCAGTTGTTCTGTTCCAATACGTTCCAGCCCTCGCAGGCGGCACCGGGCGCGCCTTCCGTCAGCCGGGGATACGTGTGGGCATACCCCTCCGCATCATTCTCATAGTGTCCCAGGCAGTTGTGCGGTTCACTCACCACCGCACCGTCCTGGTTGTAGCGCCAGATGGCATAGTTCATGGCCTTCCAGGGCGCCAGTCCGTAGAAGCCCTCCTTCATTTCGGGCGTACCCAGTTTGTCGAAGGGCACATCGTCGGAGAGCAGGTTGTCGTTTTTGGCCTTGAGCACGTAGGAGTGCGCCCCGCGGATGTACTCCAGCGGTCCGTAGGCATCGGCCACGCCCCCGACGGCGGTGGTGCCGGGAGAGAGCGTAATGTCGTAGTAGTTCACCATGAAACGGCCCCAGGCGGGCTTGGACCCCGTCTGCGGGGCCAGGAAAGCACTGGCGGCGCCCGGCAAATACGCCCCGAGGAGCGCTCCGCTGCCGGAAGGAATTCCCCCCGCCGCCATCATGTTGCCAATCATGTGCAGGTCATCGGCCTGTCCCACCATGGCGCCGGCGGCCCGGCCCTCATAGAGACATCCCACCACGTAGCTGTTCCCCTGCAGGCTTCCGGCGACGGGATTGCCGGCCGATGGCGCCTGGATGGAAACGCCCACGATGTAGGCGCCGTAGCCCGTCTTGTTGCCAGCCCTGGCCGACCGCATGAGCTGGAAGTCGTGGTTAGACACAATGCGGAGGTTGCGGACCGCCGCCTGCACGCAGTCCCCGAAGAGACTGCCGCCATCCACATGCACGTTCCTGAGCCAGTGCATGTTCCCCTCGAATACGCCACGGAAAGGCGTGGACTCCTGCGCCCCCACAGAAGTGATTTCCCAGTCGCAGAAATCCAGGTCCCGGTCCAGGACAATGGTAAAGTGGCGGTCCAGGTCGTCGTCATAGAAACTGAACGGTCCCCGGAGATAGTCGATGCGGGCATAGGCAGCCTGGTCGGCATTGGCCGGATGATAGTGGTCGTAGAAGATATAGCCCTCTTCCTCGGCCTGGGCCCGGCTCACGGAGTCGGCACCGGCCCTCACCTGCCCGTTTTCCACATCCTCGCTGCGATACCAGCGGTACAGGTTGTCGGAGCGGTCCAGCACCTGCGTGAGGCCGCTCATCTTCCGGGCCGCCGTACCGTTGACAAGGTGCATCATCTCCAGAAACTGCTCCGGCGTCCCAATGTGGAACTCCGGCTTGTAGATCTCGCTGATGGTTTTGGGAATGGCATCGTGGATGGCCTGCTGCCACCAGCGGTACGGCTCATTCGCGGAAGGGTCGTGCGATTCATCGTCCCGCTTCCCGCCCTCGGCATCCTGCTCGTCCCAGGAGAAATGGTCGGCCGGAGTAATGGTAAAATGGTCGTAATGGTATCCCACGCTGAAAAGGTAGCTGTAGCCCGGGATGAGCGGCAGCCCGTCGGGATAGAGCGCCTCGCTGCTGCCCGGCGCCAGGATATCGCTGAGGGAGAAAATGTGGGAGGCCGATTCCACGGCGTCACTTCCCCCGTTATCTCCGCTGTTCACGTCATAGAGCCAGATCCGGAAGCGGGTAAAAGGAGGGAGCGTGAGGAGCTCGCCGCCCGTCTCCGCACCGCTCATGTCATACGGGATGGTGACCATGTACAGGCGGCCGTCGTTGGAACAGAACACCGGACGCTGCACGTCGGAAGCAATCTCTTCGGGAGAAAGCGTGCCGAAGGACACCATCCCCTCCGTTCCCTCATGGATGCGGCTGAAGTCCGTCATGGCCTCATACTTTGCCTTCGTGAGCGTTCTCAGGAGCGAGTGATGGATGTCCACGCCGGACGGCATGCACATTCTCTCATACACGGCCCTAACGGCCTCGGCCTCCTCCGGCGCATCATAGTCCCCGTCCTCCAGGCAGATGACCGCGCTGCCAAACTCGTTGCCCGCCTTGGGGATGAAGCCCACGCGGCAGCCCTGGTGCTTCAGGCGCATGGGGACGTCGATGGTGGGGCCCGACACCGTCACCCATTCGGAGATGCTGTAGTCGGGATAATAGCTGCCTTTACTCCTGGCGCTGCCACCGATGGCCCCCGCAAGGTTACTGCGCGCGAACGAGCGGAAGCGCACCGTGCGGCCGTTCTCCCAGGTGAGGGAGTCAGCCGATGTCTGCGTAAACGTATTCCCGGGCAGGTTGGATCCCAGCGCGCCCGGAAGGGGTTTCCAGTCGGAATCCAGCACCAGGGAGGTTCCGGCCGCATATTTGGTATTGAGCGTGTACACGCGGTAGGCCTCCCGGTCTGCGTCAAAGCCGCTGCCGCCCATGTACTGCCGGTAAATGGTCATGATGTCTCCCTCGTTGAACGAGCCGTCGTGCCGGTACGTAGTGCGCGTTGCGAAGGGATCGGACTGGGTTGCGCTGAACCGCACCCCGCGGCCCAGCCACTCCGTCAGGAAGGTCTCCTTAGAACAGGCGGCCGCGACGATGAGCGTCAGTACAGATATGATGATATGCTTTCCTTTCATGCCTTTTCTAGTATTGCGGGAGTGCGGGCGTCACATCCGGGATGCGCGGGCCGTTGAGCCGGCAGTTGTGCACGTATCCGGTGACAGATGTTCCGAGAAGCGTACCTTCTTCCAGCACAAACTTCGTGTTCAGGAGCTCGGCCCTCCATCCGGCCGCGGGGACCCAGAGCCCCTTTTCCAGGTGCACATTCGCCTCCCCTTCGGAGGTAACGTCATAGGTTCCGTCCACCCGGTCAAAGACAACGTCTTCGGCGCCGAAGCCGGTAAAAGTAAGCGTATGATCCAGCCCGTCCAGATGGCCGGTGAAGACAAAGTCTTCGGGGAGGGCCGATGCATCCAGCGCGAGGTCTTTCGTGAGAATGAAATAATCCCCGTGGTGGGCCCCGCCCGCATGCGCCTGCGCAAACATCTCTTTCCAGGCAGCTTCATCCACATACTGGGTACCGTCGTAATCCTCGCCGTCGGTCTCCCCCACTTCCAGCGTCCCTATCCGGTAGGCCCGCTGCCAGCTGCCGCCGGCATGGGAGAGGTTGTGGCCGCCGGGATTGTCGGTGCCGTAATAGTCGTCATGGCTGACCGTCTCCACCCAGAGCTCGCTGCCGGAGCTGTTGTAGTCCACGCTCTTGCGGCCGATACGCAGGTACACGATGGTCTCGTGGTTGGCATCCAGGTCAAAGACGAACTCGCGGGTATACTGCAGGCCGTTACTGAGCATCACTTCGAAATCAATCTTGTTGGTGGCCGATGCGCCCGCCTTCGGATCCTCATCGTACATCACGGTCTTGTCCGAGGTATACGTGGGCCGGACAATGACATCGTAAACGGGCACCGTCCCGTATTCGTACCGCTCGTATCCGGCCGGGAGGGATGTATTGAGCGCGTCCCACTGCGGATCCGTGGGATAGTAGTAGGCCTTTTTCTGCGTGTCGTAGAAGATCACGAAATCCTGCTTTTCCTCCACGAAATGCGGCACCACCTTGCGGGCTTTGGCCCACTGCGGCTTTCCGTCGGCCACGCCGGAGAGCACGTTCACGTTGCAGAAGCGGATTTCGGTGGTAAGGGGGTCGTCCGGGGTGGTGTAGCCCTCAAGGGTGACATCGCTTCCCAGGGTGGGATCGATGAGGATGTAGGCCAGCACCCGGGCCAGCCTGTGCCGTAGCGGAAGCTTGATGCGCGCGACGGTCGCGTTCAGAGTGAAAGCCGGCGGCAGGCTCAGGTAGTGCGAGAGCTGCGTATAGTCCCGCTGGTCCTGCAGGAGGTCGGCCCCCTCCGTCAGCGCCTGCGGGATATAGACGCCCTCGAAGAAATGGGCGCCGTTCCCCATCCATCGGCCGGGAAGGCCCGAATCCCTGTACAGGAAGGAGTATTTGTCAAGGACATCCTCCTTACGCAGCGTCAGACGGACCTCGCGGGCCGTGGTGCGGTCCTTGTCCAGCCCGTAGGTGATGTCCATGCCTTCCCTCAGAAGCGGAGCCAGCCAGTCCACGGACTCGGCATCGGCCTTGGTCTCCACCTCTACGTCGGCCTCGACGCCTCCCACCCGGATGAGGTCCCCTTCCGGGACCTCTCCCCGTTGGCAGGCAAGGGGAACAAGGAGCAGAAGCCCCAGTATGATATTTCTTGTCTTAGTCATCATAGTCTGCGTCATATTCGGGCGTAATCGCGTTGCGGCGGCCCAGGAGTTCCTCCACGGTACCGCCCGTAAAGGTGCCTATACCGCTGCAGGAGCCCCACCAGTTACCCTGGCAGCCCTTCTTGAGACCGTTTGTATGGGCATTGCCGTTCAATTCATCGGCATACATGGCGTAGCCCACCACGGCGCCTTTCCGGACTCCGGACCCTTCGGGGACGTCGAACCAGCTGGTGCAGTCGGTGATGAGCACCTCCGGGCGCCGGCTTTCAAAATCCGCACCTCCGTTGGGCACCGTACCGCCCAGGATACCGCCATAGAAGATTTGGGCCGATGAGTCGTCCGGCTCACGGAAGAGGGTGCCGCCGGTGCTGTGGAATACGCAGCGGGCGATGGTTGCTTTGGCCGCGCAGGCCACGATGCCGCCGGCATAGAGCTTGGCATCCTTGCCCACCTCGTCCACGGCTACGCGGATGTCGGCCTTGCACTGGCAGTTTTCGACGGTGGCTCCGTCAAAGGCCCACATCACAACTCCGCCGGCATTGGGGCCGGCAATCCTGTAGTTCCCGCCTTTTACGCGGATGCCACTGATACGGGCGCCGGCGCCGCGCACCGAATAGGCCAGCGCAGCTACGGCATCCTGCTCAAGGCCGTTCACCACGGCGGGGGTAATATCCCCGCTCAGTTTTACGGTAAGGTCCCGGACCTCCCCCATGATGTTACTGAATATCATGGCATTGGTCGTGATAGTCTTTTCATTACCGTCCAGGAGGAAATGCACGGTATAGCCGGAGCCGTTCCCGATATCCGACTTGATGCCGAATGACCAGGACGCACGCGAAATGGAAAAGCCGCTCGAAAGACGGAACTGCTTTCCATCCTGGTTATAGGAGGGAAGGCTCAGGAGATGGGCCAGCTCATCCTGGGAGTCGATGGTGGCGTCGTACCGGAACTCGGAGACATTGGTGCCGGCGGCCTCATTCAGGGCAATCGTGGGCCAGGAGTTTTCCTCGGCACGAAGCTCACGGTCTTCATCAGCCTTTGCCGCCACAATGTTCTTGAAGTTGCCGGGGTCCTGCAGTACGGTGATGCCATACTCGAAACGGTTGTGGGAGACGCGCCCCACGGCGGTTCCCACAATGCCGCCGCCCTGTCCGTGGGAAGCGTCTACGCGGGCGTTCACCGTGCAGCTTTCGATAACGGGCATGGAGGCAGCTGCATCGGCATATAGAGAGGTGGCAGCAATGCCGCCCACGCACGCATCTCCCGTACCCTCCACCGGCAGGTCGGAGGAGCAGGAGACGATAACGCCGCAGTTGGTCACCACCAGGGCACCCAGCGTTGCCACGCCCGAAGAAGCGGCTCCGTCGGCCGTCACGGGAAGCACCGTGATGTGGTCCAGTGTTCCGCGATTCTCCTGCGCGACGGCCGAAGGAACCGAGGCATTTCCCACGGTTACCACACCGTTGACCAGGTTTCCCGAGGCGCTCACGAAGGAGAACACCGGATGCAGGGTGCGGAATGCCGCCCCCGCCATGTTCAGGGTGCAGTCGAGCGGGAGCGGTTCCCACTCGGCGGGCTGGCCGTCCTCCTCTTCCAGGTCAATGGAGTTGGGAACGATGATGGCCACGTTGCCGGGCTTATTCTTCCTGGGATTGGACAGGAACTCGCGGAGCTCCTTCCGGTTATTGATCTGATACAGGTCGCCGGCCTGGCCGTAGTCGTCCACCACCGATGTGGTTACAGTCTCGGTCCAGTCTTCGACAAGGGCCGTGATAAGCGTCTTGCGGCCGTCGCGGCCCAGCGTGGCAGTAATCACCAGATGCTTGCCGGGCTCCAGGCGGTAATGGGCCATGTGGGCGGGGTCGTCCTTCTCAAAATCGTTGGCGGCATAGAAAGTAAAGCGCTGGGTGGAGAGCTTCACTTCAAAGATCATGTCCGTCTGAGCATTCTCCCCATAATCGTAAGGGGCCACGACCGCCGTAAAGACAGACGTCGCCGCATCGTCCTCCAGTTTGCCGATGCCCGGAAGCGGGGTTATCTCCTGCACGCCGGCGTCGCTGTAGCTGAAGATGCGTGCCTGGATGTTATCGAGCTGCGTGAGGTCTTCCTGCTCTACGCCTTCTCCGGCCTTCAGCTTGACGGTCACGAGCGAGCGCCGGTGCTTCAGGTACAGCGGAATCTCCTTATAATAGGAAGCATCCCTTCCTTCGGGCATGAGTCCCAGGCTCCGGTTGTCCCGGTACCACTGCCTGGAAGTGCGGTAGTTGATGGCCTCTTCCTCATAACCCGCCACGCCCAGGACGCGGCCAAAGCCCTCCAGGCGGTCCTGCAGGAGAAACTTCTCCCGGGTGCTCTGGTCTCCGTCCAGGACTTCCGAGCCGGCATAGGCCCAGAAGCCATAGGCCTTCACGTTGTCGGGCCAGTAAAGCGGAGCGGTGCCCAGCGCCCCGGCATCTCCTTCCCGGTACATCTCCACCGTGAGGGCATACCCGTCCGGGAGCGGCTGGTATCCGTCGTCCGCCTTGGTGAGGACAGCGTCGGACACATAGGGCGCAAAGAGCACGGCTTCCCCGGGGCGGATGTCACCGTCCGTGAGGGGAAGAGCCTTCTCCCGCTGACAGGACAACAGGGAGAAGGCCATGCCCACTGAGCATATTATTTTTTTAACATACTTCATACTAATTCGTTATGGTTCCGTCGGCCCCGTACACCAGTTCTTCCTTCTGCTGCCAGGGCTTGATCTCGGCGCGGATCACGGCCAGCATGCCGCGGCGGATTTCCAGATCATACACATAGCGCATGCCGCTCCTGAGGTCCCGGATGTTCACGTGTGACTCGTTCTGCTCCGGCAGCTCGAAGGTAGAAACGTGCACCACCTTGTTGCCCTCTTCCTCGTGCCAGGTAATGCGGAGGGCCGACAGCCGTCCGAAGGCAATGGCATGGAAAGACTTGAGATATCCCATCGCAGGCTCCTCCATTTCAAAGAGCGGGAAGGACGTGCCCCACTTGTTCTCCCTGAGGTGCGCGTCGGAGTAGTCGTCCAGCTTCACCGGGCGGGCCGATGGTGCTTCGAGGGTACCGTCGGCGCTCAGCTCCGTGGGTACGTAGGCCTCTTCCGAGACGCCCAGGAGCTCGACGCCGTCAATCTGGCGGGCTTCCAGCCGGGCCGAGTTGTCGTCTCCGGCCTTCAGGTTCACCTGGATCTGGGAAAGCTGGTGCCTGAAATAAAGCCGTACGCGGTTGGCTTCCGGAAGGGAGCCGGCGGGGCGGGCCAGGGTGAGCGCCAGGATGGGGTCCGGCTGCTCCGACATCGAAGTGCGGGCGCCCCTTGTAAGGTCATAGGAGGCATCCCAGGCCGGGCAGCTGTCCAGGTTGTTGTAATCGGCCAGGGCCACGAAGGCGTGCGTGAGGCGGTTATGCCAGTAGAACGAGGGGGTGCCTACAGCATTGCCCACCTCATTGTCTACCTGGAACGTGGACGTAACCACACCATCCAGGCCCTGAGAGGCCTGGTAGTACATTGCGCAAACGAAACGGCTGTCCCGGGCCATGTAGGGCACGCCGGCCTTGGTCGTGGCGGGGTCTTCGCTGCCGGCGGTAAACAGGACGGCGCCCAGCTCTTCCTGCGGCTGCGGCACGGCCGTACAGGCTGCCAGCAGCAGTCCGCACAGAAAGATATGAGCGTATTTCCTCATCAGTCCCATTCCAGGTTAGCGTTTCCACTGCCGGTGACCACCGTCCAGTCCTTCACCAGAGCACGGTAAGAGACCTCTTCCAGTTCCAGGTGGATGGTGTAGGTGTAGCTCTTGCCGCGTTCCCACTCCGTAATGGCCGTGTCCGTGCTGTCCAGGCACTGGTTCAGCGGCAGCTTGTAGGTAGTGCCATCGGCAAGCGTGATGGTCATGACAGAAGCGTTACCGATTGTCTGCGGAATGACAATTTTGTCGGAGATGACCGCGGCGGCCAGGATGGCGTCCTCCACCAGAGCGCCGGGAGTGACGGCACCATCGGCCACATTCAGCGTTCCCTCCGTAGCGAGGTTACTGATGGCGATGGTCGCGCCTTCAAGATTTACGGCCGATGCCGTGGCGGAAGTTTCCAGCTCCACGGAAAGCTGGCTCTTGACATGCTCGAAGGCCAGCGGCACGTTGCCGGTACGGGGCGCGATGGCGGCACCTTCATTAAACCCGTTATGGGCGGGAGTGGTGGCCCAGAGGGTATCATCGGTGCCGTCCATCACGGCGCGGAAGTAATAGTTCGTGCTTTGGTTGGGCCAGTACAGCAGCGGATCGCTCACCCACTTGCTGCCGTCGTAGGTAACGGTAGCGGACTTTTCGCCGGGCGTGGTTTCGTAGCGGTACAGGTCGAAGGATGTGCCGTTTTCGAACGTACCGGCCGTCACGGTGAGGTCCACCACGTCGTCCGGGAAATGGATCTTGCCGGTTCCATCGGCATCCACCGTCACCCAGTCGGCCAGCGTAGCCTGCACCTTGACGGCAGCCTTGGAGAGGGTGATGTTCAGGTGGTAGTTTACGCCGGGCTCGGCTCTGTCCGGATCTTGTTTGTACCAGCCTTCCAGTATGGCATCGGTAATGTCCAGGGTATAGTTGTTACCGTCTACATCTGTGATATCCAAGAACCTGGCACCTTTTTCAAGAGGCGTACCCGGTGCTACGATGGCCACATATTCAGCCCCGTCTCCATACATTTTCACGGCTTTAGAGGTACTGCTGGAGTAATAAGCGTAAGAAGCGATAAACGTTACCTCTGTATGGATGCCGTTCAGGGTAAGAACGGTTTTCTTGAGCGGTTCCGTCACGTTATCAAAGCTACTGTCCAGGATGAGTGTTACACTCACCTCGCTCATGGCATGCCAGAACGGCAGATTGATGGTTCCGCGAACCGGTATAACATGCTGCGGACGAGCCCACAGAAGGTCGGTTTGTTGCACAGCCAGGGCCGATGTCTGATCACCCACTTTCCATTCCAGTTCGCCCGTAGCCTCGTCAAGGGAGGAGACAGGAGTGCCGCCATTGTAGCAATAGGCATAATAAGCTTCAAGACCATGCCCGGCTTCACGGATATCCAGGCCGGCTTCCCGGTTGGAACTGAAATCGTCCCAGTAAAGGGGCGTGTCCGGAACAGGTTTTTTATCGGCATCCATCGTAAAGCCAGCCAGAAGCGGAGCCCTGTCCACCGTTACCGGCGTGTCTCCGTTCATGTGACGAAGATACACGAGAATTTTATCGCCTTCGGCGAAGGTCTCCGCCGATGCTTTTGTATCCGCCTGCCCGCTCAAGGTAGCCACTACCATAAGGGGCGTTTTCTCCTCCGGAAGGGTTTCTTTGCCGGAGCAGGCGGCCACAAAGGCCAAAGACGTGTATAACAGAATCTTAGAACGTGACATTCTCCTCAGCAGTTACGGTTTTCCAGTCCGTCAGCGAAGCATTCATCTCCTTGATGCCGGCCTTGGTTAACTTAAACGTATATTCATATTTAACGCCGGGTTCCCAGCGCGCAATTTTCTTCGAGCCCACCTTCACATCCTTCATCACCACTTTGTACTGGTCAAAGTCGGTGGTGGTAATGGTAAGGACGACGTCGGAAAGGTCCTGGGGAACAAAGTAGTGGTTCCAGGGCAGCTCGTTCGCCGCACTCACCGCGTTGCTCACGGTGCCGGCAGTTCCTTCCACCTCTGCTTCTCCGCTACCCACGCGCACCTTTCCGGCCGGGTAAATCCCGTTCAGTTCCAGAAGGGCGCCGTCCAGGGTTACTTTGTCGGCGCCGTCCGTGGTGGTGAGGGTAATGGTCACATCGCTCATGCGGTGGAAGATCGTCATGGAGATGACATCTTCGGTGGGGCCGATAGCTTTGAAAACACTTCCGTCGGCCTGATTGATGGGGGCGCCCCAGCAGATATCCTCGAGGACTTCCCCGCCGGTGAGGGCCAGATAGTCTCCGTCCGCGGCATCCGTCACGATGGGCGTATCCTTGGGCATGACAGCCCGGAAGTGATAGAAGGTCTTGTTGTTGGGCCAGTACCAGGTGGTCTCGTACACACCTGCAGCGGCGGTTTCCGTCATGGAGGCCTTCTCGCTGTAGCCGGTTTCCCAGGCATAGCTCTCAAAGGCATCATCGATGGCGGGAGCCACATTGGCACTGCGGTAAAGATCAAACTGGTCTCCGGAGAGATGACCGCCAGAGTCCTTCAGGCTCAGGACAATACGGGCATTGGTAGGAACGGTTTCATCGGCCTCAACGCTGTCCCAGTCCACTACAGAAGCCGTGAAGCTGTCCATCTTCTTCTTTCCCACCGTCATGTCAAAGATGTAGTGGACGCCGGGGCGAAGCTTGCCCTCGTCCAGGGCGGGGGTTACGCCATCGGCGAGCAGCTTGCCGGAGAGTGCGTCCATGAGCATGGACTTCTTCAGGTGGTAGAGGTTGTTGTCGATGGTGAAGTGGAGGCCGTCCACCGTGTCGTCATCGAGGGTGGTGCCCGGAACGGCCAGGGCGTCCAGCACGTGTCTGAATTCTCCCTCCGCTCCCCTGTCGGAGAGTTCGGTAAGGTCGCTTGCTTCGCTCAGGGACGTGAAAGCACCCGCTTCAATGTCAAAGACGCCTCCGAGGATGCAGCCCTTCAGGACGATGTTCTCGTTCTCGTTGGAGAAGGCGAAAGGATCCTGGCTCTGGAAGCCTTCACCCATCCTGATGCGGAAGGTGATCTTGCTCAGGGCATGGTTGAAGATGAGCGTTCCGCTTCCGAATTTCTTGAGGGTGTTGTCAAAGGTAACCCGGGCGTCTCCGGAAACATTGTTGCTGAAGCAAAGGTCCTGACCGGCCGGAAATGCACCAGTCTGGCGGCCTGCAGAAGCACTGCGCAGGGGCCAGGCAAGGGTGGTGGAGCCGGCATCGGCCTTCCAGGTGTTGTCGTACTCGGCCGAGCCTCCCACCGTCCAGGTGACGGCGTCGGGGGTTCCGGCAGGGGTTACGCCCTCGTTGACGGAAGCATCCAGGTAGTATCCGGGGACACAGGCAGCGTATACGGAAAGCTGGGAGTTACGGGAGTAGCTGTCTTCCCAGAAACGTCCGTATTGGCTGGCGAAATTCACGACAGAGGCTTCGGTGAATCCGATTGTGCGGGAGAAAAGAGGATTGAGATTGTCCTTCTCGCTCTTTAGCACCATATACAGGCTGGTGCCTTCCGCAAAGGGAAGGCCGGAGCCGGCAGAGATAACTGCTTTGGTGACGGCCGGGGTGTCTCCCGCTACGCCCGCCGTCAGGGAGATGGGGCTGTTTTCCATGCCGGGCACATCGCTGCGCCGGCATGCCGACAGGATGGTCAGCATGCTCAGCGCGGCGAGAGCCAGGTATTTCTCCGTTCTGTTCAAGATATTCGGTTTTTAGTTCTCGAGGTCGATGGTGCCAAGGTCTCCGGTTACGGTCTCCCAGGGGAGAACGGCGGCGGTGATGCGCTCGATACCGGTTTTCTTGACGGTTATGGTGTAGGAATACTGGTAGTGGGGATACCAGGCGTCAATCTTATAGGGAGAACCGGTATAAGGGATTGTCAGGTTGGTATTAGAAACCGTTCCCGTGCACTGGCTCATATCCTTTACCACATACTGGTTGCCGTCGGGCGTGGTGATACGCAGGCCGATGGTACCCAGGGCCTGGGGCACGATACCATAGGAGAAACCGGTGATCTTCGCGGGCTCGCCAGCGCTTTCGGCGCTGTAGGTGCCATACGTCATCTCGGCGGCGGCGGTCCTGTCTGCGCTGGTCGTTTCCACGAGGCCGTTACCCATGAGCACCTGGCCGTCGGCAAAGAAGTTCAGGATTTCCACCTTCGTCTTGTTGGCGCCATCTTCCAGCACTACCTTACTGGCATCCGTGGTGGTTTTCACATCTACGAACACCTGGCTGGTCACGTGGAAAAGGAGCATGTTCACAAGGCTCTTCGTGGAAGCAATGGCCTGGGAAATCTGGTGGGAACCGCTGGTTTCGTTATCAAAGCCGGAAACCGTAGAGTAGGTGAGCTTGTCTGTCTCGTCCACGTTCTTGAAAGGAGCGCCCCAGAGATAATCCTTGTAGCTGGAACCGGAGAGGGCACCGGACGTGATGTTGAAAACGTTGTCATTTACGAGAGCAACCGCCGCTTCTTCCGTATTTCCGGCTGCGCGGAAATGATAGTAGGTAAGGTTGTTCTCCCAGAACCAGCCGGTTTTCCACTCAGCGGCATCGCCGTTCCAGGTCTTGACGGCCGGGCCTTCATAACCGGAAGCCCAGTCGTAGTTGGGCTCGCTGACTCCGTCAATGTAATTGGCAGCGGTCTTGGCCGAACGGAACAGATTGAACTTGGAAGCATCGGCATTCTGGAATCTCGTGCCGCGGTCTTCCAGGGAGAAGGAAACATAGGTGTTCTGGGCCACGGCGTCGTCGGAGTTCACCTTTTCCCAGTCCACGACGGCGGCGGTGATGCGGTCGATGCTCTTCTTGGCAACGGACAGGTTGATTATGTAGTACTTGCCGCCCTCGATGGTTTCGAAGGAAGCGTACTTCTGGCCCTCGGCGCCGTAATCGTAACTGCGGATGGCCTCGGCAATCTGCTTGCCGGTTACATAGTATTTGGCATTGTCAATCTCAAACTCCAGCACGTTGGAAGCGGTCTCGTAGAGGTTGTTGCCGGGAATGACATAAGCTGTCAACTGACGGACCGTCTTGGCAGCAGGCGTACCGGTGGTCTCGAACATTTCGGTGATGGTGCCGGACGTCTGCTCCGACCAGGTACCGGTACTCACATTGAAGGTACCCTGCGTATTGACACCGACCAGGCTGAGCTTCTTGGTCCACGTGAAGTCTGAACTGGCTTCATTGTTGAAACCGGCGCCTTCCTTGAGGTTGATCTCAATCTTGGCCAGGGCGTGCTCGAAGATGAGGTGACCCTTGTCAAATTTACCGGAAGTCTCTCCTGCCGCGTCCGTCTTGGGACGCCAGACCATGACGCCGTCACCCTTTGCCTCAACCCAGGCGCTTCCATCGAAAGAATAGGTGTACAGGCCACCCTTTCCGCCTACCCGGATGTTGTTGCTGAAGGTAAGGTCTTCGAGGGAAAGGATTTCGTCCGTATTCTGCACGGTTTTCACACTCCACGAGACGGTATTGTCCTCAGAGTCATCGGTATTCCAGTTGGGGTTTGTCGTGGCGCTCACCGGCTCCCAGCCCGTCTGGCTCCATACAGGGAGTTTGTCACCATCCACGTTGCCGGGAATGGCAAAGGCATAGACAGTGAGCTTGGAATCGCGGCCGTAGGCGTCGTCCCAGTAACGCTCCTGCCCGGAGGTGTACTGGAGGACGGAATAATCCTCCGTACCGCATGCCAGCGCGGAAACGAGGGCTTCGGTGTAGCGGGGCGCTTTTCCGGCGGCTTCGGCCTTCACACGCATCTTGACATAGGTAGTGGTGGTGAAACCCACCTTGGTGGCTGCGCTACCTTCACCGGAAAATGAGATAAGCTCTTTCCCCGCATTGGGATTCGCAGGCTCGGAGCCCGTCTTGGAGCAGGCTGCAACGGCAAGCAGAGCAGCTGCAGACAAAGTTGTTAAGGTAAGAATGTGCTTCATATAAAGAATAGTTTGTATTATTCTACGCCAACCGGAATGTCTTCCGACTCCACAATCTCCCAGGGCAGTATTTCACAGGTGTAGAGTTCCACTTCGTGCGCATGCAGGTTGGGAACGTGGAGGTAATAAATATGTCTTGTATCGGGCGCCCAGGTATACGGTTCTATCTCCGTCTCATAGGAAAAATTCCCGTCCACCGTGCCGGCGTGATGGGTTTGCATCTTCATTTTTACCCGAAGCTTCACATTTTCCTGCGGAATCTGATGGAGCTCGCCGGGGGTAAGGTCAAATGCATTATATATATTAAGGTACTCCCGCATGTTTTCGGGGTACTCGGTATTTCTTTTCAGGATGCAGTACTCGCAGCTTTTCGGCGAGTCATCGGCGAATGTACCGCGGCCCAGGCCCTGGGTAGCGGTAGCCGCATAAGTTCCTTTGGTAAGGAAACCGTCTTTGACAACACTCACCTCCACGCTCTGGAGCGTAACCACATAGTCCGGAGAGGAAGGCTGCGGGTCGTCAATAAAAAGTCTGAATCCCACCTTGCACAAAAGGTGGTGGAAGGGCATGTGCACGCTGCGGGTGCCATCGGCCTTCGCCGCAGCATTGACTTCCTGCCCTTTGATGAGGTCCCGGTCCGGGTAGCGCTCGGCAACGCCCTTTCCCAGGTCCTCGCGGCTTACCTGCGCCACCACAAAGGGTTCGCACAGTGCCGCTTCTTTGTTGTATACACCGTCAAGGAGTGTCTGAGCGTAGAACATACGGTCAATGGACACGCCTGTCTCGGTAATGGTAACGTCCTCGGACCAGGGCGACACCGCACGGAATTCGTACGGAAATGCGCCCAGGTCCCAGTAACGTTGCACTTGCTCAAGGACCCCCACGTAGTCCCACTTGGAAGATGCCGTGGGGGTATAGTCTACTTTGAATCCGTCCATCACCGTCTGCTGCGCGGCGCTGCCAAAGCTTTTCCAGGTGTTCACCTTGAAGCCCTGGGGCAGCACAGCGGCCTTGGTCTCCGTTTCCTCGTCCTGACGGACGGAGGTACCGAAAACCATGGGGGTGCGCGTGTCCACTACGTTCTCATCTACCAGTTTTCCGCTGGAGAAGCAGGACGTAAGGAGCAGCGCAGCCGCCGCGAGAGGTGTGATATGACGGAGAAGGGTCATATTAATAGTTGGTATTCTCAGAAACGACCGTCTCGGGAGCCACCACCGTGTATTCCTCGATAGTAGCGTTATCGAAGACGATAGGATAGAGAGACTTGGTGGTGCTGGGAGTAGGATCGGTGGGATCGATCTCGCCGCCGGGGTTGGTGGTACCGGTGGTGTTCTTGGTGATCTTGAAGGTGTAGACGTACTTGTTGTTAGGCTGCCATACAGTGATGAAGTTGTCGCTGGCATCCTTGTAAGGGATGTGAACGGTAGCATTATGAACAGTAATAACCTCCTGGTTATCCTCGGCAATAATGCGGTAGGAAACGTGCATGGTGAAGCCGGTCTCGCTGGTGGTAGGCTGGGCCACAGTATAATAAATGGTAGGAGAGTAGCTGTATTTCTGGTCTCCGGTAGTTACAACCTCGGGGATAATCTTGTGACCATTATACTCCGTAAGATTTGCGGGAGCGTCAGCAGCCGTGCTCTTGCCAGCTTCAGGAATGAGGAACATGAGCGGAGTCTGAGAGGTGGTGCTACCGGTCCAGTCAGGTGTATAAGTAGGGGCAGCGGTATTCTCAGCAAACTTTACAGTTGCACCCTGGGTAGTATAATAGCTGCCTGTGGTATAAGCAGGCGTTCCCACCTTAGCAGGAGTGAGCTGGATGCCCTTCGTAACATCTCCGCTGATGCCATCTTTAATGGTACCATTATCGGCATTCAGCTCAATCAGCTCCACCTTGTAACCAGGTACATCTTCGTAAAAACGGAGAAGGAGCTGAGCACCCATGTGAGCGAAAGGAACAACCACATCCTTGAGATCGGCGTTGATTGCATGTACACCGGCATACATGTACTCACCGAGAGTACGGCTGTAGTCATTGTAGGCACTATTCAGCGGCTCATCGTAACCATCACGGATGGTATTGGCACCGCCAAAAGTCATGGTGCTTTCTCCGGAAGCATGCGTGAAGGTCACATTCTTGTTGTAAGGAGCGTAGGCGTAGAAGTTGGTGTTGGCGTAGGCCAAGTCCCAGTAACGGAGATACTGGTTGGCGTTGTTGGACATATAGGCAGCCTGATCCTTCTTGTAGAAGCCAGCCGAGCCATCATACACGTACTCGGCCGTACCCAGGCCTTCGTAGAACCAGGGAGAAGTGTGGTCTTTGTTGGTGCCGGCGGCCGGATTGTAGGTAGTGGCGTTGGTCTTGTCATAACCCTTGTCGGTACCATTGGAGTAGCCCACCAGGTAGTTGTTCATGACCTCGGCATCGGCCAGGCTGCTGTTGGAACCGTTCACCTTGTAGGCGAACACGCCAAAGTTGTAGTGATTCACGGCCTCCAGGTTGGTGGCCTTGGTCATGTTCTGACGCTGGACACTGAACGCCACGGGGACGAGTTTGCCATTAGGCTGGGACGGGTCGGTCACCAGGCCCTGGCGGCTGCAGCCCACGAGGGCCAGTGCAGCGACTGCGAGTAAGAGACTCTGTTTCATAAATAGTTTTGTATTAAATAGTAATAAGTTAATATCGTTAGTTACATTTCTATCTCCCAGTACACATTCTCATAGTCTTCCAGCGTAGGGAGGAAAAGGCTGGAAGACTCCTTGTCATCCACGGGCGGAATCTCCAGCCCCGAGCAGTCTATCCACACGGTAATGACGCCGCCGTGGGCCTGCGACTGGCACTGGGCGGTCACATCCACCGTGAACGTTTTCACGGCATCGTTACTGAACAGGAGGTCAAAATACAGCTGGTTGGTAAGCGATGCGCGGGGGCCATCATACAAGGAACCCGCGCGCGTATACGGCTCCATGCCGCACAGGCCGAAGGTGGTGAATTTACCGCCGATGATGTCGCACGGTTTTCCATCGGCCACCATTCCCTTCTTGAGGCGGGTATTGAAGTACACGAGCGAAGGCGAGTCGGTGGTGACGCCGGTGTTTACGTTCACGCCGGCGGCCATGGAGGAGAGCGCCGTGTTGCCGTCCACGCCCTTTACGCGGCCGTCGTTGTTCACCAGGATAATCTGCACCAGGTAGATGTACACCAGCGGCCGCAGCTTGGTCTCGAGGTGCTTGATGTAGACGTTCTCCACGGGATCGTACTCATAGTCGTCCAGATTCCGGGAAATGAAGACATCTTCCAGGTACGTGGCGTAGAAAATTTCCGGCTGGTTGCGAAGGCCGATGACTCCGTCTCCGCCGCCCAGGGCAAAGCGGGACAGGCCCTTGGTTCCCGTGGTGGTGGCCATCACCACCTCCGGGGATTCCTGCATGAGGAGCACCTGCGTGCCGTCGGGGGAATCGATATCGGACCAGAACAGCATGTCAAACCACCCGAAGGAAAAGTAGCGGCGGAAGCGCGTGCCCTGGATGGAGAAAGCGTCCACGGAAGTATGCGGGGCCTTGGGATCTTCTCCCGTATAGTATCGGCGCACTTGGAAACTGGTGGGCACGGGATATCCCATGCTGCCCCAGATTTGCTCGTCCTGGGCGTCCCAGCCGTAGTACCAGCCGGCCTGCCAGTCCACGTCCACGTCCCACACCACAGAGAGTTCGGTCTCCACGGCCGGCATCTCGGTGAGGATTTCCTGACCGGGAAGGTGCAGCGGAGGCTCGATGCAGGCCGTGCAAAGAAGCGGAAGGACTAAGGTTAGAAGGAATGCTTTACGTTTCATCGCCGATACAGGATATCATAAGTGATGTGAAGGCCGGCATTTGTGGGGCCGAACCAGAAAAGCTGGTGATTGCGTTTCCTGAAATCGCTGGTGTTGCCGTAGTATTCGTAATAGTAGCGTCCGTCCTCGACGCCCGTGATGGGGTTTCCATAGACGTAAGGGTCAAAGCGGGTATAGAAAAAGCCCAGGCTGGCACTTACCTCCAGGCGCAAGTTGCCTTTCCGGTTCAGGGGCCACACCCAGCCGGCGCTGAGTCCGGCTCCGCCGCCTTCTCCTTCCCAGCCATCCTTTTTACCGAAACCGATTCCATATACCGTTCCGTGACCATAGAGGCCCAGATAGGGGCCCATAAACACGCCGCCTCCGCGGAAATAACGGCGCAGCTCCAGCTGCACGTCCCTTACCTGGAAGAACTTATAATCATCCCAGTGGCGGTGGTTGGAGAAAGTGAAACCGGCATTAGCCGTATAGTGCCCGTCCAGGGGATAGTATTCCAGCTGGATGTTGGCGCCGGGAGCGAACCCGAACTTGGGCACATAGAGGAAGTCATGGAAGAGATTGGTGCGGGCAGCCAGAAGGTGGCGACGCTCCTTCGTTGCGACCGGCTTCCACACGGGAGCCAGGGGCTCGAAGACCGGGGTTTCGGAGGGGAAAAGGACCGGGATGGGACGGGCCGGGATGGCCGATGCCCGCAGCGACTGGTTCCTTCTCTGAGAATCTTTCTTGCGGGCGAACCACAGCACCACGCGGGCTTCACGCAGGGACGGGAAGTATTCCACAAGGAGGCGTTTCCACACCCTGCCGCCCTCGAGGGCCATCATCTGCTTCTTGCACCACTGCTCGTCTCCCCCGCTTCGCTGCCAAATCTCATTGATCTTTCCGTAGTCGGGGTCGTCGGCATCGTGCAGCATGCGCACCAGGCGGCCGTAGTCCTCAGTGATGCTCTGGGCCTGGTACGGAAGAGACTCGGCCGGCTGGTCCAGGCTTTCGCTCAGGAACTCGATGAGACGGCGGGTACGGGCCCGGCTCAGGCGCACGTTGTTCTGGTAGGGACCTTCCAGGGAGGCTGCGCCCTTGATGTACATCTGGCGCAGTTCCATGTCCTGCGACTTGAGCCAGGGAAGAAGGTCTTCGTTATAGAGGGCGATGAAGGGATCCTCTGCGAGGAGCTCGGTACGGTTCACCTTAAAGCGGATGCCCCGGGCAATGGCGTCGAACAGGGAATCGGAAACGACGGGCGGGGTGGTAACAGTTTCGTCGGAGACAAAGACAAAGGGAAAACCGGGCAGTTGAAGGTAGCGAACGCCGTCCGGCACCTGCGCACGCACGTGCACGCAGGCGACCAGAGAGACACAAAAAAATAAGAACCAGCGTTGCCAGCTCATAGAAAGAATAGGTTGATTTTACACTACCGACGGCAGCAAAGGTATTAAAAAAAATTTAAAAAGGGAGTCAAAAACAGTCAATACAAACGTTTATTTGTACACTTTTGACATTTTCCAGAATTGGGAATTTTGTAAATATTTTATTATGTTTGCAATCCACAAAAAAGCAAGCAGTTATGAAAATCATGAAATTCGGCGGTACCTCCGTAGGGTCGGCCGCCAGGATTCAGGAAGTCGCACGCCTGGTACAGAAGGAGGGGCGCACGCTGGTCGTTCTGTCGGCCATGTCCGGCACCACTAACTCGCTGGTAGAGATTGCCGGCTATCTGTATAACCGGAATGCCGACGGCGCCCGCGACGTCATCGGCCGCCTGGAGGCCAAGTACCTCAAGACCATCCGGGAACTGTATTCCACGGAGGAGAGCCGGGCCGCGGCCGAGGCCTTCATCCGCCAGACTTTCGAGGGCATCACCGGCACCACGCGGGAGCTCTTCGGAGCCCAGCAGGAGAAGCTTATCCTGGCCCAGGGAGAACTCCTTTCCACCCATATGATGGAGATTTACCTCAAGGAGCAGGGAGTGAACGTGCTCCTTATCCCCGCCCTGGAGTTCATGAGAACCGACTCTCAGGGAGAGCCCGACCAGGAATACATATCGGCCCACCTCAAGCCTTTCCTTGAGGAGAAGGCCGATGTCTACCTCACTCAGGGCTTCATCTGCCGCAACGCGCACGGGGAGGTGGACAACCTCCAGCGGGGCGGATCGGACTATACGGCGTGCCTCATTGGCGCAGCCGTGGGCTCGGAGGAAATCCAGATCTGGACCGACATCGACGGCATGCACGACAACGATCCCCGCATTGTGGAGAAGACGTCGGCCGTCCGGCATCTGCACTTCGAAGAAGCGGCGGAGCTTGCCTACTTCGGCGCCAAGATCCTGCACCCTACTTGCATCCAGCCGGCCAAGTTCGCCAACGTGCCCGTGCGCCTGAAGAACACCATGGAGCCCGAGGCTCCCGGCACGCTCATCGACAATGTACCCGAGCCCGGCACCATCAAGGCCGTGGCCGCCAAGGACAATATCACCGCCATCAAGATCAAGAGCTCCCGCATGCTGCTGGCACACGGTTTCCTTCGCAAAGTGTTCGAAATCTTCGAGAGTTACCGTACGCCCATCGACATGATCTGCACTTCCGAGGTGGGTGTCTCCATGTCCATTGACGACACCCGCTACCTCTCCGAGATTGTCCACGACCTCAAGAAGTACGGCACCGTTTCCGTAGACCTGGACATGTGCATCATCTGCGTGGTGGGAGACATGGACTGGGAAAACCTGGGCTTTGAAAGCCGCGTTCTGGGAGCCATGAAGGATATCCCCGTGCGAATGGTGAGCTACGGCGGCAGCAACTACAACATTTCCCTGTTAGTGAAAGAAGAGGACAAGGCCCGCGCCCTGCAGGCGCTGAGCCGTCATTTGTTTGCATGATGCTCAAAGGTACTTATCCCCTCCAGCGTTTCGAGGGCCTTCAGACGCCCTTCTACTACTACGACACCCGCCTTCTGCAGGACACCCTGGATGCCATCAAGGCAGAGCTCCGGGACCGTCCCTCCTGGCGCATGCACTATGCCGTCAAGGCCAATCACAACCCCGTATTGCTCCGGCAGATTGCAGCAGCGGGCTTCGGCGCCGACTGCGTGAGCGGCGGTGAGGTGCAGACTGCCCTGGACGCCGGTTTCCGTGCCTCCGACATTGTATTTGCCGGGGTGGGCAAGGCCGATTGGGAAATCGACCTCGGCCTCGAAAAGGGCATCGGCCGCTTCAATGTGGAATCATCGGCCGAGCTCCGGGTCATTGCCCAGCTGGCCGCAGAGAAAGGGGTGGTGGCTCCCGTGAGCCTTCGCGTGAATCCGGACATCGGGGCGCATACCCTGGCCGGCATCACCACGGGCCTTGCGGAGAACAAGTTCGGCATCTACCACGGCATGGTGGACGACGTAGCCCGCGAGGCATTGTCCCTGCCTTCCATACGCTTTTGCGGCCTGCACTTCCACATTGGTTCCCAGATTCTGGAAATGCCGGACTTTGCGGCGCTCTGCAACCGTATCAACGAGCTTACGGACCGTCTGGAAAAGGAAGGCATTCCCGTATCGGATATCAATGTAGGCGGAGGCCTTGGCATTGAATACGAGCATCCCAATCACTTTCCCATTGCCGACTTCGCGGCGTATTTCGGCACTTACAAGCGGGGCCTTCGCGGCTCCAGGCCGGTGCACTTCGAACTGGGCCGCGCCATCATCGCACCCTGCGGCACGCTCATCACGCGCGTACTCTATGTGAAAGAAGGCCTTGCCAAACGCTTTGCCATTGTGGACGCCGGCATGAACGATCTGGTGCGTCCTGCCATGTACCACGCCGTACACCGTATCGAGAACCTCTCCTCGGACGGTCCCGAACTGCCCTATGACGTAGTGGGTCCCTGCTGCGAGAGTTCCGATGTCTTTGGGAAAGACGTTCTTTTGAACGAGTGCCACCGCGGAGACATCATTGCCATCCGCAGTGCCGGCGCCTACGGCCAGTCCATGGCCTCGCAGTACAATTGCCGGCCCCTTGCTCCGGCCTACTACTCCGAATAAGAGGTTTGTCTTCTTCAAATTGAGCCGCAAAGGCTTTCACCAGCACGCCGCCAGGACCGTTTCCCTACGAATTGGGCCCTGGCGGCATGCTCAAGCATTTCTAGATGCGCACTTTGGGGCGTTTTTGCACATCCCCACGTGCTAGAGCATTTCTAGATGCGCATTTTGGAGCGTTTTTGCACATCCCCACGTGCTCGGAGACAGATCAATATGGTGCGAGGGGTTGCGATGGCCAAAGGAATTTGGTTTTTCGCAAAGCTTTGCGAAAAATAAATTCCTTTGGCCGGTGGCCCAGCGGGATTAGAATCCTTTGGCCGGTAGCCCAGCGAGATTAGATTCCTTTGGCCGGTGGCCCAGCGAGATTAGAATCTTTGGCCGGTAGCCCAGCAAATATCAAAAAAACTCCAAACCGTAAAGCTTGGAGTTTTGAAGTCTGGATGACTGGACTTGAACCAGCGACCTCCTGGTCCCTAACCAGGTGCGCTACCAACTGCGCTACATCCAGAAGATTGGACCGCAAATGTACGGCTATTTTTTGAATTTGCAAAATTTTTATCAACAAAAATTGTAACTTTGCAACGTTATGGGAGTATACAGAACATTATCGGAAGCCGAATTTCGGGACATTGCAGAACGTATCCTGCTGGAAGACAATCATCTACTAATTTTCAACAAGAAAACCGGCGAAATTGTGCAGGGAGACAAAACAGGAGACGAACCTTTGTCGGAAACGCTCAAAGCGTTCATCGCGCAGCGGGACGGAAAGCCGGGACAGGTGTTCATGGGGGTTCCGCACAGGTTGGACCGCCCTGTGAGCGGCGTGTGTGTCTTTGCCAAGACGTCCAAGGCGTTGGAGCGCCTCAACGAAATGCTCCGCAGCGGAGACCTTCACAAAACATACTGGGCCCTTACGGCCAACCGGCCGCCCAAGGACAGCGACACGCTCACGGATAACCTCGTCCGCAACGAGGCCCAGAACAAGTCCTACGTTGCCAAGAACGGCAAGGAGTCCAAGCTCCAGTATACACTCATTCAGACTACTGACCGTTATTTCCTGCTGGAAATCCAGCTTTTCACCGGCCGCCATCACCAGATTCGCTGCCAGCTCTCCCACATGGGCTGTCCCATCAAGGGAGACCTCAAATACGGCGCCAGACGTTCCAACCCCGACGGCGGCATCTCCCTTATGGCCCGCCGTATACAATTCATCCACCCCGTCAAAAAGACAGAGGTGGATGTTACGGCTCCCGTTCCTTCTTCGTGGAAAGGAATCGAGGAATAGGCGCCCCGGCGCCGGTTAAATTTTATTGTTATATTTTTTTCTCATTCGGGAGCACCACGCACCGGGCTGCTCCCCCATCACTACCTTGAAACTACGAAGGAAGACGGTCTGTGACCGGAAGCCCGAGAGGGATGCAAGTTCTGCGACCCGCAGCCCCATGTTCTTCCGGAACAGTTCCATCGCGTACATAACCCGGTAATAGTTTACATACTGACGAAAGTTCTTCCCCGAGTAGCGGTTGATGGTTTTACTTAAATAAGCCTTATTGGTATAGATTGCATTGGCCAGATCCTGGAGGGTAAACGACACCACCAGGAAAGGTCTGCGTTCAGTCATATACCGGCAACACCTGTCGTACAGGTACTGATCGATTGCCGCCGTTTGATAAGCCGCAGGCATACAGTCTGCGTTCATGGGCTCGGCATCCTTCTGATGCAGCTTCAGATAGAGGATGACCCCCATCAGGGATGTTGCAGCCAGAAGAAGTGCCGAAAGAAGCACTAACAGGTGATTCATGAATTGAGGAATAGTTTGGTGGCCGGGGCGCCCTATCCTCTATGTCAGAGATCTCTTATTTCTTGATGGTATCGAAGCCTTTGCCATACACGCCGTTGACAGAGCTCACGGACAGGAAGGCCTGGGGATCGATTTGCTTGATGTAGCGAAGCAGCAGGTTCAGGTCTGTCTTACGGGTAATGACCATGAGAACCCGCATGTCCTGCTTGGTGTACCAGCCCTTGCCGTCCAGCACGGTAACGCCGCGATGGAGGTCGTGGGTGATGGAATCGGCAATCTTGTCGTAGTGCTGCGACAGGATGAACAGCTGCACGCTCTGCTGCGAGCCGGAGATGTACATATCCAGCACATAGCTGTTCACGGTAACCAGGATGAGGCCGTACAGCACCGTAGTCACCTTGTCATAGAAGGGCATCAGGTGCGTAAGTGCGGCACCATTCGCATCCACCATGGCCTTGCCGGTCTCGGGGTCGATGTCCGGAACGAAGGAAGGCACCACCAGCGAAGACAGGATGATGACAAAGTCCAGGAACAGGATTACCTTTCCCGGCGACACGTTGTGGTACTTGGTGTAAATGAGCGCGATAATGTCCGTTCCTCCGGTGGAACCGCCATTGGAAATGCTCATGCCGATGCCGATACCGGCCATCAGGCCGCCCATCAGCACCGACAGCAGCTTACCGTTATCCAGCGCCAGGTGCTTGATGATCTCCGCGGGGATAAGCCCCGGCAGAAAACGCAGCGCCACGGACGCCAGCACAATGGCATAGAGCGTCTTGGCCCCGAATCCCATTCCCAGGATAACCACAGCGGCAATGATGAGAACGGCATTGAGGACAAAATAGGTATAACCCATCTGGATGGCGCCGTTTGTTGCATACTGGATCATGGACGAGATACCGGAAACGCCGCCGCCCACCAGGTTGTTGGGGATGAGGAACAGCGACCAGCCCGTCACATAAATCAGGATGCCCAGAGTGACCAGCAGCCACTCCTTGACAACGGTAAAGGCCGTTTTTTTAAGAACTGTAGGCATAACTATTTTTTAAGGACAACATTGACAATGCGGCCGGGCACCACAATCACCTTGGCAATGGAAAGCTCTCCCACGTACTGGGGCGTTTTCTCATGGGCGCGGACGAGGGCCTCTACCTCCGCAGGGCTGGCCGATGCCGGTGCATCCAGGAAGAACCGCGTCTTGCCGTTAAAGGAGACGGGATAGTTCACGGAGCTGTCCACGGTGAGTTCGGGCTTGTACTCCGGGAACGCGGCATACACCACGGAATCCTTGTGTCCCAGCTGGTGCCACAGTTCCTCCGCAATGTGCGGGGCAAACGGGCTCAGAAGGATAGTAAGGGGTTCCAGGACAGCCCGTTTGGAGCAGCTTCCCAGCTCATTCAGGGCAATCATGAAGGCCGATATGGTGGTATTGTAGGAGAAGTTCTCAATATCTTCCTGTTCCTTGCCGATGAGCTTGTGCAGGGCCTTGAGCTCCTCCTTCGTGGGCTCGTCATCGGTGACCAGCCACTTCTCGCGGTCCCAGAACAGGCGCCAGAACTTCTTGAGGAAACGGTTGACGCCGTCAATTCCCTTGGTGTCCCAAGGCTTGGCCTGCTCGATGGGGCCCAGGAACATCTCATAGAGACGCAGGGTGTCGGCACCATAGGTATCGCAGATCTTGTCCGGATTCACCACATTGTACATGCTCTTGGACATCTTTTCGATGGCCCATCCGCAGATGTACTCGCCGTCCTCCAGGATGAACTCGGCATCCCTGTAGTCCGGTCTCCAGGCGCGGAAAGCGTCCAGGTCCAGCTTGTCGTTATAGACGATGTTCACATCCACATGCACCGGGATGGTCTCGTACTGGTCCTTGAGGCCCAGGGAAACAAACTTGTTAGTTCCCGGAATCATGTACACGAAGTTGGAGCGGCCCTGGATCATGCCCTGGTTGATGAGCTTGCGGAAAGGCTCGTCCTCTGCCACATAGCCAAGGTCATACAGGAACTTGTTCCAGAAACGGCTGTAGATGAGGTGGCCGGTAGCGTGCTCGGTACCGCCCACATAAAGGTCTACGTTGCGCCAGTATTCATCGGCCTGCCTGCTTACGAGCGCCTCCCCGTTGTGCGGGTCCATATAGCGCAGGTAGTAGGCGCTGGAGCCTGCGAAACCGGGCATGGTGCTGGTTTCCAGCGGGTATCCGTTGTACGTCCAGTCCTTGGCACGGGCCAGCGGCGGCTGACCGTCCTCGGTGGGCTTGTACTGGTCAATCTCCGGCAGCGTGAGCGGCAGCGCATCGAAAGGAACAGGAGTGGCAATACCATCCTTATAATAGATAGGGAAAGGCTCTCCCCAGTAGCGCTGGCGCGAGAAGATGGCATCGCGGATGCGGAAATTAACCTTGCGATGGCCGATGCCGTGCTTCTCCACATAATCGATGGCGGCAGGGATGGCCTCCTTTACGGTGAGTCCGTTCAGGAAACCACTGTTGCACATGATGCCTTCCTTGGCATCCAGGCTCTGCTCAGAGACATCGGCCCCCTCAATAAGGGGGATGATGGGCAAACCGAACTTCTTGGCAAACGCATAGTCACGGCTGTCGTGCGCCGGAACGGCCATGATGGCGCCGGTGCCGTAGCCGGCCAGTACGTATTCGGAAATCCACACCGGTACTTTCTCTCCGGTGAGCGGATTAATGCCGTAAGAACCGGAGAATACGCCCGTCACAGCCTTGCCGGCCATGCGTTCGCGCTCGGTTTTCTTCTTTACCTGCTCCAGATAGGCTTCCACCTCTTCTTTCTGCGCTTTTGAGGTGAGCCTGGGAACCCACTCGCTCTCGGGGGCCAGCACCATGAAGGTGACCCCGAAAACGGTATCGGCACGGGTGGTAAAAATGGTAACATCGTGCTTCTGACCGTCGCACTCCACCTTGAACACCATCTCGGCACCCTCGCTGCGGCCAATCCAGTTGCGCTGCATTTCCTTGAGGGAGTCGGTCCAGTCCAGTTTCTCCAGTCCGTCCAGCAGGCGGGCGGCGTAGGCGCTCACGCGCAGCTGCCACTGGGTCATCTTCTTCTGGAAAACGGGGTGACCGCCACGCTCGGAGTAGCCGTCCTTCACCTCATCGTTGGCCAGCACCGTTCCCAGGGCCGGGCACCAGTTCACGGTGCTTTCTCCCTGATAGGCAATGCGGTAGCGCATGAGAACATCGGCCTTCTCTTTCTCGGAGAAACCCTTCCACTCCGCGGCGCTGAACGGCTTTCCCTCGCTGCAGGCGGCGTTCACGGCGGCCGATCCTCCCTTCTCGAAGGCGGCTACGAGGTCCTCGATGGGACAGGCCTTCTGGAGGTCGTTGTTATACCAGCTGCCAAACATCTTGAGGAAGGCCCACTGGGTCCACTTGTAATAGTCGGGATCTGAGGTGCGGAATTCGCGGTCCCAGTCGAAGGAGAAACCAATGCGGTCCAGCTGCTGACGGTAGCGGGCCACGTTGTCGTGGGTGGTCTTCTCCGGGTGCTGACCGGTCTGGATGGCGTACTGCTCGGCCGGCAGGCCAAAGGCGTCATAGCCCATGGGATGCAGCACATTGAAGCCCTTCAGACGCTTGTAACGCGCAAAGATGTCGCTGGCAATATATCCCAGCGGATGCCCCACATGAAGTCCCGCACCACTGGGGTACGGGAACATGTCCAGCACATAGTATTTGGGTTTGGCCTCATTGACCTCGGCCTTGTACGTCTTGTTTTTGGCCCACCAGTCCTGCCACTTTTTCTCGATCTCTACAAAATTATAATCCATATCTTATTTTAATTTCACTCCGTTGATTCCGAATTTTCCTTTTCCCTTGTCCAGGCGGAACTCCACGCTCACCGTCACGGACACTTTCACTTTCTTGCCGTGATGGCGCCCGGGACGCCACTTGGGCGAAGCGCTCACCACGCGGACGGCTTCCGCGTCCAGGCTTTCATGAATGCCCCGAACCACTCTCACGTCCCCGACTTCTCCTTTCTCGTCAATCACGAATTCCACCAGCACTCTGCCCTGGATGCCATTCTCAGAGGCATACTTCGGATATTTGAGGTAGGGATACACCCAGCGTTCCATGAAGATGCGGGGGTCTGCCGAATTCAGGAACATGGGCTTTACATCCACATCGCTGTAGGCATAGACATCGGCCGATACCTTCTCGCTGCGCGTCACGTCCGAATTACGGAACAGCGGACGCGGGCCGTTTGCAAGGTGCTGGACAAAACTGTAGATGTATTCCAGCTCCCGCTCCATTCCGTCGAAGTCGATGATGTCGTAGGTGTCACGGCCGGTTGCGTGCTCGGGATAGCGGCCGCTTGAAAAAAGGACAGAGGGGATTTCCCTGTCATAGAAGACAATCTGGTCTCCGGGATAGGGAGCCGTGGTGGTAACGCTGGCCTGGATGGGCAGCAGCTCTCCCTGGAGGGAGGAAATGAGGGCATTGAGGTCTCCGTTGGAGGCGGTAAACGCCTGAAGCCCGCCTGCGCCCGCCGTTCCCAGCATATCCAGGTTCACCATGGCGTCCACCTTGTCGGCGTCGGAGGCGAAGGTGCGGTTCAGGAAATACCAGGATCCCGCAAAAGTGCGGGCCGATGCGCCGAATCCCACGAAAAGGATGCTCCGGCGAAGCAGGGAACGCGAATAGGAGAGTTTGCGGGCCAGTTCCAGAAGAAGCGCCATGCCGGAGGCATTGCCATTGGCGCCGTAGTAGATGCGGTTCAGCTTTTCCCCATCCAGCATATAGGTATCCATGCCCAGGTTATCCATACGGGCACCAATCACAATGTAATGGTCTTTCTTCTCCTTGTCCCAGCCTTCCAGGTAACCCACCACGTTGCGGGAAGTAAGGGTATCGGGTTCTCCCGCCACCTTGAATTCATTCCCCGCCGTGAGGATGTCGATTCCCATCTCCTTCAGGCAGGCTTCCAGGTAATCGGCTGCCATCTTCTCCCCTTCGCTGCCGGCCTTGCGCCCTTCCATCTGGGCGCCCGAGAGCGTGGCGACATGCTCCTTGAGGGCGCGGACGGTTTCGGAGTCGTCCAGGTCTTCGAGGGGAGTGCGGTACTGGGCGCCGAGCCCGACGGTAACCACAGAGGCAATGAGCAGTGCAAAAAGACGTTTCATCGCTTAGATATTCATGAGGATCCAGCCGTCCTCGGGGCAGACTTCTGTCCCGCGCAGCTTTTTCAGGGTTCGAAGCGTTTCTTCCAGGTTATCGGAGGGGCACACGGAAACCGCCAGGAGCCCGTTCCGGAAACTGATGATGGTAGCCGTATAGCCGGCCTCGTTGCACTGGGTGAGCTTGCGCTCCGCAAAGGTACGGTTGCGGAAAGCACCCACCACAATGTAGTACTTGCTCTCCAGTTTGGTTGTGTAGAGGCCGCCCAGCCTGGACGGATTCAGAACCGTTCCGTGGGCCTGCGTGAGCGAATCCAGCAGTTCCTGCTCGCGGGCTGCGAGGGCCTCGGCAAGGGCTTTCTCCGCTCTTTCCATGGAATCCAGCACCGCCTGGTGCCGGGCTTCCTCGGCGCGCATCCTTTCCTCGCGCATCTCCTCCAGCCGGGCCGATGTAGGCCTTCCGGCCAGGGTACGCACGAAGTCGCAGCTGGAGACAACGCTCAGCAGCATGACAGCCAGTATGAGGGTCTTTTTCATAGCATAATCCTCCTTAACCCACAAAAATACGTTTTTTTTACGGCTTGTCAAAGGCCCTGACGATTTTTGTAACCAAGGGGTGACGGACAATGTCTTCCGTGCTAAAGCGCACGGTAGCAATACCCTTGATTCCCTCCAGGAGCTGGATGCCGGCCAGGAGACCGCTGTCCTCCCTTCTGGGAAGGTCTATCTGGGTGGCATCTCCCGTTACAATGAACTTGGCATTCACGCCCATGCGGGTGAGGAACATCTTGAGCTGCCCCAGGTTGGTATTCTGGGCCTCATCCAGGATGACGCAGGCTTTGTCCAGGGTGCGGCCGCGCATATAGGCCAGCGGAGCTATCTGTATGGTTCCGTCGGCCATGAACTCCTGCAGGCGGCGGGAGGGGATCATATCGGCCAGGGCGTCGTAGAGGGGCTGCAGATACGGGTCCAGCTTGTCCTTGAGGTCTCCGGGAAGGAAACCCAGGCGCTCCCCCGCTTCCACGGCAGGACGCGTGAGGATGATGCGCTTGATCTCGCGGTTTTTCAGGGCGCGTACCGCCAGGGCGATGGCCATGTAGGTCTTGCCCGTTCCGGCGGGCCCCACAGCAAAGATGAGGTCGTTCTCGAAGTAGGCCGATACCAGGTCCTGCTGGGTCTTGTTGCGGGCCCGGATGGGCTTTCCGTCGGTTCCGTGCACAATGACGGCGTCGGCGGTAGGGCGCGACTGTCCTCCGCCCGCGAAGATATCCTCCACGTCGTACACGGTGAGGTTCATCTTGTGGTGCCGTTTGTCCACCAGCTCCGCAAAGCGGATATTGAACTCCGCAATGTCGCTTTCGCGGCCCTCCAGGATGAGTTCGTTGCCGCGCGCCACCACCTTCAGGTGCGGGAAGTAGGAGCAGAATTCGGTAAGGATTTTATTGCCCACCCCATAGATTTCGATGGGGTCGATGGCTTCGAGGGTGACCGTCTTTTTCATGCCTGCAAAAATACGAAAATTTGGTGTGCAAATCAAACCGATCTGCACACCAAATCATTTACTGACGGGGAAAAGCTACTGGGCGTTTTCCACGATGGCGTTCCACTTCTCGTAGGCTTCCTGGTACTTGGGATCTACGTTACGCAGCTGGAAGTTGAGACGCTTGAGGTAGTCGGCGGCAGCGGCCTTCACCTCGGGAATCTCGCTCACTTCGTAGCACTTCTCGAAAGGCTCCAGGGCGCTGATGTAAACCTCGGTGAGCTGGGCGGCGAGCTCGTCGTACTTCTTCCACTCGCGCACATCCAGGGCGTTCATCTCGTCCACGATGGCTTCACCTTTCTTAAGGGCCACGTTGGCCTTGCCGTAGTAGCACATGTCGTACTTGTCGTTAATGGCAAGTCCCTTGTCGTAGGCGGCCAGGGCCTTCTCGAAGTCCTTGATGCCGGTGTAGATGTTACCTTCTACATAATAGAGGGAAGGGTTGTCGGGCATGGCCTTCTTGGCCTCATCGAGGAGTTCCACGATCTTGGCGGGATCCTCATTGGTCTGCAGATACAGGTTGATGAGGTTGGTGAGGATGGCGGCATTGTCGGGGTAGCTGGTAAGACCGGTGGCCAGATAGTTCTTGGCAGCGGTGGTATCGGCCTGAGCAAGAGCGCACTCGGAGAGGTTGGCATAGACGTTACCGTCCGAGTAGAAGCCATTCGTGAGGCACTGGGTGTAGTACTTGTTGGCGCGGTCGTAGTTCTTTACCTGCATGGCGGTGAAAGCGGCGTTGTAGGCAGCGTCGTTGTTCACTTCGGTAACAGGCTGGGTGGAGGACACCTCGAAGGCGCCCATGAAGTAGTCGCTGGCCTTGGCCATGTCGCCCAGCTGGTAGGCGGTGAAACCGTCGTTGTAGTAGGCATCGGCAATTTCCTTCAGCTTGGGAGCCACGTCCTTTTCCTTGGCGCCCAGTTCGAAAGCCTTGGCATAGGCCTTGGCGGCCTCGCAAAGGACATCACCTTCCACGGAAGGCTTGGTCACTTCCACAAGGGAGAGCACACCGGCCTCGTTGAAGTACACGTTGACGTGGGAGAGTTCCCACTTCTCGTAGGTCTGTCCGCCGATTTCCACATTGCTCTGGGAAACGGGCTTCTCCTTGTTCATCATTCCAAAGGTATTCTTGTCGATACCGGGAGTGATGTTGGCGGTAGGATTGGCATAGGCCTTCATGTAAGCCTCGGCCAGTTTGGTCCAGGTTCCGGCTTTCGTAGCCTTCTTGGCATCCTTGGAAGCCTCGAGGGCCTTATCCACGTCCTTCTGCATGGCTGCATCGGGCTTCTGAGCATAGGCAAACTGCAGGGAGCAGGCCAGTGCAAGTGCGAAAACTAACTTTTTCATACTATAAATGTTTGATTATTATTCCTCTGTAGGAGTTCCTTCTGCGGGCGTTCCTTCGGCGGCCTGGCTTTCTTCCTCTTCGCTGTGGGCGACGACGGAAATGGCCGCGATGGAATCCTTTTCCCTGATATTGATGAGCTTGACGCCCTGAGTAGCACGTCCGGCAACACGGATGGTGTTGACAGGCATTCGGATGGTCATGCCGGAGCGGCAGATAATCATGAGGTCGTCCTCATCGGTAACATTCTTGATGGCTACCAGATTACCGGTCTTTTCCGTAATGTTCAGGGTCTTCACGCCCTTGGCGCCGCGGGAGGTCTGGCGGTAGTCGTCCACCTCCGAGCGTTTGCCGTAGCCGTTTTCGGAGACGGCCAGCACCTGATGTCTGGACGCGTCTTCGGCATTCGGATCCTGACATACGACTCCGATCACGAAGTCTCCTTCATCAAGATTGATGCCACGCACGCCGGTGGAGGTACGGCCAAGCGGCCTTGCCTCTGATTCATCGAACCTTACGCAGCGTCCTCCGTTGGCGGCAATCATCACGTTGCAGTTGCCGTTGGTGAGAATGGCCTCCAGCAGTTCGTCGTCCTCGCGGATGTTGATGGCGTTGACGCCGTTGGTGCGGGGACGGGAGTAAGCCTCCACGGTGGTCTTCTTCACGACGCCCTTGCGGGTGACCATCATGATGTAGTTGTTGTTGATGAAATCCTCGTCCTTGAGGGTCTTGACGTTGACGTATGCGCGGACGGAATCGTCGGGCTCGATCATGAGGATGTTCTGGATGGCGCGGCCCTTGGAGCTGCGGTTGCCTTCCGGAATCTCGTAAACCTTGAGCCAGTAGCAGCGGCCCTTCTGGGTAAAGAGAAGGAGCGTTGAGTGGGTATTGGCGATATAGATGTGCTCGATGAAGTCTTCGTCACGGGTGGCGCTGCCCTTCATGCCCACGCCGCCGCGGTTCTGGGTGCGGAATTCGGTGAGCGGGGTGCGCTTGATGTAACCGAGGTGGGAGATGGTGATGACCTGGTCTTCATCGGCATAGAAGTCCTCGGGGTTGAATTCGTCGTCGGCGAGGGTGATTTCCGTGCGACGGGGGTCTCCGTAGCGGGCCTTGAGATCCTGGGTCTCGGCCTTGATGACGCTGAACTGTTCCTCCACGGAGCCCAGGATTTCCTGGCAGCGGGCGATGAACTTCATGAGGTCGTCGTACTCGTTCTGGAGCTTCTCGCGTTCCAAGCCGACGAGCTGGCGGAGACGCATCTCAACGATGGCGGCCGCCTGGGGCTCGGAGAACTGATAGCGCTCCATGAGCATGGTCTTGGCTTCCTCGATGCTCTTGGACTCGTAGCGGATGATGTGGACGATTTCGTCGATGAGGTCCATGGCCTTGAGGAGACCTTCCAGGATGTGGGCGCGCTTCTGGGCCTTGTCCAGTTCGAACTGGGTGCGGCGAACCACTACCTCGTGGCGGAAGTCCACAAACTCCTTGATAATCTCCTTGAGGCTCAGAGTGCGGGGACGTCCCTTCACGAGGGCCACGTTATTGAAGGAGAAGCTGCTCTGCAGGGGGCTGTACTTGAACAGCAAATTCAGGACTACGCCGGAGTTGGTGCCCTGCTTGAGGCGGATGATGACGCGGGTTTCACCGCGGGAACTTTCATCGTTGATGTAGGAGATGCCTTCTATCTTTTTTTCGTCGGCGAGTTGGGCAATCTTCTCAATCATTTCGCGCTTGTTCACCATGTACGGGATTTCGGTGACGACGATGGTCTCACGGCCCTTGTCGTCCACTTCGATCTCCGTCTTGGAACGCACCACAATGCGGCCGCGGCCGGTCTCGTAGGCTTCCTTGATGCCGGAGCGGCCCATCACCAGGCCTCCCGTAGGGAAATCCGGGCCCTTGATGTACTGCATGAGCCCGTCGGTGGTGATTTCCGGGTTGTCGATGTAGGCGCAGATGGCGTCGCAGCACTCTCCGAGGTTGTGGGGAGCCATGTTGGTAGCCATACCTACGGCAATACCGGAAGCGCCGTTGAGCAGCAGCAGCGGAGCCTTGGTGGGCAGCACGGTGGGCTCTTCCAGGGTGTCATCGAAGTTGAGCACCATGTCCACGGTGTTCTTGTCCATGTCTCCGAGGACGTCCTCCGCCATTTTCTGGAGCTTTGCCTCCGTGTAACGCATGGCAGCGGGAGAGTCACCGTCCACCGAGCCAAAGTTGCCCTGGCCCTTCACCATGGGATAGCGCTGGTTCCACTCCTGGCCCAGACGCACCATGGCGTCGTACACGCTGGAGTCTCCGTGCGGGTGGAACTTACCCATGACCTCACCCACGATACGGGCGCTCTTCTTGGTCTGGCCGCTGTAGCTGAGGCCCATGTTGTCCATGCCGAACAGCACGCGGCGCTGTACGGGCTTGAGACCGTCACGCACGTCCGGAAGGGCACGGGACACAATCACCGACATAGAGTAGTCGATGTAGGCCGTACGCATTTCGTGGTCTATCTCTACCTGCTCGGTGTAGCCGGTTGCCCCGACTTCCTCCATCATATCTTTCTCTTCGTTTTTATCCATTTCTTTTACTGTTCCTTAAAACATACAAAGATAGGAAAAAGATGGGAAAAATGCAAGATTCGCTCCCCAACCGTCCACCTCTTAACGCGGCAAGGAAATACAAAAAGAAGGCAGCTCAGGATGAGCTGCCTTCTTCGTATCACTTGAAACCGGTACTACCAGAGTTCCGTCACCTTCAGTTCAAATCCGTCTACACGGATGTTGGAACCGGCGCTGGTGTTGATGAACTTGAGATCCAGAGAATCCACGCCTTCTGCAAGGGTAATGGTGCAGGTAATCGTATTGATATACTTCTGCGCTGCGTCATCCACATCCAGCTTGTTAGTCTGGGTTCCGGCAAGTTCACTCAGGGTTACACCCGTAGTAGGGCTTTCCAGTTTGTGAACAGAAACCTTGGTGTTGCTCCGGTAAGTAAGCTGGGCCGTTTTCACGCCCTTGCAGGGAATGCCGGCAACATCAAAGAATCCGCTACCCTTGGAAATCATGAGGTTATTCCGATAAGCCTCCTCACTGATATTGGCCGAGTTGTTATAATAAACAAGGCCGTCTTCATAGAGCTTGGTGCTGTTTGAATTCTGCGAGTAGGTAACGCTGCCGTTATTGAAGACGACCGTAGAGCAGCCGTCTTTTCCCTGGTAGACGGAAGGCGTATCTCCAGCCACTCCGCCCACCCAGTTCTCCGACCAGAGAACATCGTCCACGGCAGGGGCGGGATCGGCCACCTTGATGTTGTCAAGGAAGAAGCGGTAGTAACCGGAAGTGGCGCCAAACTGCTTGGGCTTGATCTCGATGCGGGTGTCGTCCGTAACGCCCTTCAGCACAATCTTAACGTGCTGCCAGAACATCTCACCGGTCTGCTGCGAATGCGGATACTCACTGCTCACCGCAGCGTTGCTGTCGGCGCAGAGGCCGGCACCGGTGACTTCCACATTCATGGAGACGGCATCCACGGAACCTGAACCGCCCATCTGAGCGCACCAGTCAAATTCCAGCACGACATCTTTCGGCGTGGAACCAAACGCCATCTTGGGAAGACGGATACCGCCCACGTTCTTGCCCTTGCTGAACTTGAGATAGTACTTCTGCAGATACATTACCTTCGCGGCCGCATTCAGGTCTTCATAACCCTTGGCGGCAAAGCGGCTGAGGAACACCTGGGTACCCGTCTCGTCAAACGTGTATACGTTCGGAGCAACAGCATCGGAAGTCTTTGTTCCCACGCCGTCTCCGGCGCCGGCAGCATCGGCAATATCCTTGAACCAGTCAAAGTCATCCTGGAAATAAACGCCTTCGGGATAGAGCGGCTCGGGTTCCTTGCCGGCCTGTACGAAGGTGACCACAGCTTCCAGGTTCTTCTCTTCGTTGTAGAAGCGCACCTGGCCGCTACGCCCGGTCTCCAGGTCGTTGGCAGCATAAGTAACGACGAATTCCGTCCACTCCACCATGGCCTTGGTTCCAGCCTTTTCGACGCTGAGCCACTCGCTGCTGAGGGACTCGGCGCTCACTTCTACATTGCTCTGAATCCTGAGGGTCTTCGTTCCGCCGTCGGCCACAACCTCGATGCGGTTGCCGCCGGTAACACTGATGAACGGATCCAGCTGCTGGCCGGCAGCGCTCTGCACCACGTCAATCACTTTCTCGGAGTCCTCGGAGACAATCTTGATGGTGGCCTGACGCAGCTCGGAGAGCTCACTCGGGGCGCAGGTTACCTGGATGTCTGTAGCCTCGCCGGCCAGGCCCTCCGTCACGTCGAAGGACAGCCAGTCGGCCTGGGAAGAGAGGGTGAAGTCATGGTCAGAAGTAACCGTGATCGTCTTGGGAGCATCCGGGGTGCCATTGAAGGTAAGAAGGTGCGAGGACACCTCAATCTCGGCATACACAGGATCCTTCTCCACGCCGTTTCCTTCCTTGATGATCTCAATGGTGGGCTGATAGGTATCATCGGCCACATCGGTCACGGTGAGACGGGCCGAGCCGCCGTTTCGGGCAGGCAGGGCGCCGGCTCCGCTGGCCTGCCAGTTGGCCATGCAGCGGAAACGGAACTGAGCGTGTTCGGTGTTCTTACGGTACTTGACCGTATAATCGGCCTGCACGTTGGTAGCGCCGTCGGCGTTCATGGCGTGCGTGTACTGCACTTCCTCGCCGGATTCGCTGGACGAAAGGACTTCGCAGGCAGGACGCCACTCGGTGCCGTCCAGGAACTCCAGCATCCAGAACTTGTGACCGGTAGCGGAAGTACGGGCTTCGAAGGCGATACGCACCTCGGATCCGGCCTTGATGGCGCCGTTTCCATAGAAGAGCCAGTAGTCACCGGGCCAGGGGCCGGTAACACGGGGACTCTTGTCGGAGACATCCAGTTTGTACTTTTTGTTGTCGTCCGTTCCGGCCAGGTCGAAGGGAACATACTCGATGTAACCCAGACCGTTCACAGGGTCTATCCGGCTATCCTCGGCAAAGCTGGCGGTGGTGTAGTTGATATCCTCTACGCGCACCTTGAACTTAAGCGGATAAGGGATGAGGGCTTCGTCAGCGCCATTGTCGGACACAGCCGTAAGAAGCAGGGACTTACCCACATTGAAACCGGTGAAGGTGACCTTGTGCAGGTCCAGCTTACCCAGTTCGAAGGCTTCCAGCGGTCCAAGAAGAGGGAACTGGACATTCTGGTTCACATAAACATTGGTGCCGATAAGGGAAGCCGACAGCGTCACGAACTGCGAGGCAGCAAAGTCAAAGCTGCCAAGGGAGGCAGTGATATCCGTTGCCGTGGGATACACGACGGCCGCCTGCGACTCAATGACAGTGAATTCATCCAGCACAAACGCAGCGCCCTCATTGAGGGTATTCTTGGCTCCGTTGAAGGAAATCTTGTCACCAAGGGCGACGCCCTCTCCTTTCACATAGAGGAAACCGCTCTCATCGGCGGCGATGAAGCCATCCTTCGAGAGAGCGATGGCCTGGGCCTCGGCCACTTTGGCGACATCCTTGTCTTCCAAATCACGGATCTGGGCCAGCGTGTAGGTCTGGACGCCATAGTAGGTATCACCGTCCTGATGGATAGTAATGACGGCATTGCGCTCACGGGAGCCGCCCTGGATGGTAATCTTACCGTCACGGGGCAAGTCCACCACACCGCCTGTTGCATTGTCGGCCACGGAAATCACAATATCCATGGCGCCCTTTCCGGATGTGGGCGAGACGGAAATCCATTCGTCGGCCACATCCACGGCCCAGGCACCGTCAGAGTAGACGCTGAGCGTCTTCTCCGGGGCATTGACCGAAGCAAACTCCAGATAGGAGTCGCTGGCAGCCACAGCACGGGCTTCCTTGAGCTCTTCCTTCTTGCTACAGGAGAAAAGGGCCAGGCCCAGCGCCACCAGGGCTGCCGATTTGAGTATATGGGTCATTTTCATAATATACATTCCTTATAGGTTAGTAGCTCAGGCCGTCCACCCAGCCGGGATTCTGCGTAAGGCTCTTTCCAGCCTCGTGATACAGCTGGCGCTCCTTGCTGGGGATGGGATAGTAGTAGTCACGGTTCTCATCAAACGTGCGGGCCGTGCTCTTATGGTAATCCATGTAGCCGGAAGTGTCACCGGAGAGGATGATGCCGGTATTCACGCCCAGTTCAAAGTCCACCATGTCCTTGCTCTTGGGGTTGACGCCCGTCCAGATATTGATATCGGCCACGCCGTCGCCAGTAAGGTCATATTTGCCCTTGCCGGGGAAATAGACGCCGTAGATGGGCTGCTCCAGGCACTTGCCTTCTCTCCAACGGGTAAGGTCGGAAAGGCGGAAGCCCTCCATGGCCAGTTCCAGGGCACGTTCGCGGCGAATTTCCAGGATAACGCCCTTGTTGGCGCCGCTCACGTTGCGGTAGCCGAATTCGGCCGATTCCAGATAAGGATCCGGATTGTCGTTAGAAGCGGTCATATCGAGATGGGGCATACCCACGCGGTCGCGGAGAAGATTGATGGATTTATCCAGGTCTTCCTGGGTAAGTGTACCCAGTTCGGCCTTGGCCTCTGCGTAGTTCAAATAAACTTCGGCCAGACGGAAGACAGGCATGTCGTTGTAGGACTTGTCCACGCGGCCCCATTCAGGCAGGGTCTTGTCCATGACGAACTTGGCTACCTGATAACCGGTCTTAGTGCAGTTCAGATCCGGAGCAGAGACAGCTTCATCTCCTAGATAGACATAGCCGGAGCCCACCGTGATGGCGGTGAGTCGGGGATCTCTATTCTGCATTTCCTGTGCAAACTGCATGGTTTCCCAACCAGGCTGATCCGTGAAGCGGGAGCCATCGGCCATGAGGACGCTGGCCACGAACTTACGGGTGAAACCAGGGTTGGCCTGAGACACCATCATGGCAAAGGCAGTTGCGTTGTGGCATACCTGGAGGCTCTGGTCATTCTTGATGGCCAGGATGAATTCATCCTTATTGGCGTCCACGTTCGCAAAGAGCTTGCGGTAGTCGTCCACCTGAGCCAGGCGGTAGGGACCTTCGGCCATCAGCTCCTCTGCGGCACTTACGGCCTCTCCCAGGTAGAAGCTGGCGCTTTTGGCATCGGCGGGAAGGGGCATCACATACATTTCCGGGTGCACGGCAGGGTCGTGGTACTTGCGGAACGTTCCTTCGTACAGGCAGAAGCGGGCCTTAAGGGCCAGAGCCGTCCAGCGGTTCACGCGGTAGGTGCTCACGGCCGAAGGAAGGTTCGCGATAGCGTAGTCGATGTCTTCCAGCATATGCTGCATCACCACCTCACGGGAGTCGCGGTCCTTGTAGAGTTCCTCACTGGTAGTTTCCAGTTCCTTGTCGTACCACGGCACGTCACCGAAACGACGGATCATGCCAAAGTAGAAGTAGGCACGGAAAAAGCGGGTAAGGGCGGTGTACTTAACCACGGCGTTCTGGTCTTCGCACTGGCCCATGGAGGCCAGAAGAGTATTCATCTTGCGAAGGTCTCCCCAGGATCCGGAACCGTTGCTCCAGCCGCCGCCGGAGGCAGGCACGGTGCGGGTGTTGCCGCCACGCTGTACCGCGGTAAGGGTCTTGCCCACCAGCTGGTCGCTCATTTCCTCATAGGGCGCCTTGGGAAGCAGGTTGTTGTAGAACGAGTTGGAGAACAGCTGAAGGTCTGTCTCACTGCGGAAATAGTTCTCGGGAGCCATGGTAGATTTGGGCACCCGGTTCAGATAGTCGTTGCAGGAAGTGAGGCAGACGACCAGTGCAAAAGCAGCTACAAATAATCTTTTCATTGTCTTATCCTCCATCCTTTAGAAAGTAATATCAATACCGAACATAAGGGTCTTCTGCCAAGGATAGCTCATGTGATCCTGTGCGGCAGCCTCGCCGGTATTGCGGCGATAGGCCGATTCGGGATCCAGATACTTAGTGTATTTCTTCAGAGGAGACCAGTAAGCGAGGTTCTCTCCGGAGAAGTAGACACGCACCTTTTCCAGGCCGATCTTGCGCGTGAGGCTGGCGGGAACCGTGTAGCCCACCGTCAGGTTCTTGAAGCGCAGATAGCTGATATTCTGGAGGTAGCGGCTGTTCACGTAGGAAAGCTCGCCGCCGGTTGCGGAATAGGCGCGGGGACGCGGGAAGTACGTGTCGGGGTTTTCCTCAGACCAGACGCGGTCGATGAAATCGCGCTGAAGGAAGGAAACGTAGGAGTAGCTGTAAGGACCCCAGAACATGTAGTTCATGCCGGCCGGGTACCAGTAGTGGTTACCGGTTCCCTGGAAGAAGGCCGACACGTCGAAGCCCATGTAGTCAAAGTTGAGCGTAATGCCGTACTGGAGGCTGGGCAGGGAGTTACCAAGGATCTTGCGGTCACCGGGATCGTCGGCGGTATTGCTGCCGATTCCCAGGGTATTCACGCGCCACTGGTCTTCCGGGAGGAGAACCTTGTTTCCGTTCTCGTCCAGGACAAACTTGCCGTTGGCGTCAATCTGGTAATGGCCATCGTTATCGAGGTCCAAGAAACGGAGGTCACCAGCCAGGAAGCCGCCGGTCATACGGTTCTTGATGTAGCTTCCGAGGTCCACAACCTCGCTGCAATACTGCTGCGCCTCTTCGTCGGTCTTGAACAGGCCGTCCACTTCGAAGCCCCAGATATCGCCCACGCGCATGCCTTCGTAATAGCTCATGCTCAGCAGCTTGGTGGGATTGTTGAAGCGGGTGATATACGTGCGGTAGTCACTGAGGGTAGCGCGGATGCCATAGCCAAAAGGCTTGCCAAAGAGCTTGAACTCGTCTCTCCAGCCCAGCGAGAGCTCGTAACCGGTGGTCTTGAGGTCTGCGGCATTGGTCTGGGGAGAAGCGGCGCCGAAGGTAGCCGGGATGTCAGGACCGGCCGTGAGCATGTTCAGCGTCTGGCGCTGGTACACTTCACCGGTAAAGGTGAGGCGGTTGCGGAAAGCGGCGAAGTCCACACCCACGTTGTACTGGCGGGAAGTCTCCCAGGTAAGATCGGCATCTACGGGAGCACCCAGCGTAGAATACTTGGCCATGGAGTTGCCCTCACCGAAGGTGTAGGCTCCAAAGTCGCCAATGGAAATCTTGCGAAGATAGGCGTAGTAGTTCTGGGAACCACCCGATGTGCGGACCACCTGGTTGCCCAGGTTACCGTACGATGCACGCAGCTTGAGGTTATCCACCACGCGGCGGGCAGGAGCGAAGAACGGTTCCTCCGAAATTCTCCAGCCCAGGGAGACTGACGGGAAGAAGCCCCACTGATGGCCTTCGCGGAAACGGGAAGTACCGTCATATCGGCCGGAGAGTTCAACGAGATAACGTTCCTTGTAATCATAGTTGACACGGCCGAAGAAGCCCATAATGGCATATTCGTTCTGGCCGCCGGAAACCTCGGTCACGATGGCGCCGGTGGCGTCGGGACCCACCAGATTGAGGTCGTTCAGGGTCTCGGACTGAAGATTCTTGCCGATGGCACCGACGCTCTTGCTCATCCAGTGCTCCATGTTCATACCGCCGGTCACTGTCAGATGATGGGCATCGGCAAATGTATTGTCATAGGTGCCGAACACGTTGGTCGTGTGGCGCTGATAGGTGCTGATGGCCTCCTCCAGGGAGTCTTCACCGGCACCGGAAGTATAGTACTCGTAGTCAGCGTCGGGATAGCGGCGATACTTGAAGTTGACGCTGCGGTACTGGTTGCGGTTCTGGTAGAGCCGGTAGGTGTAGTTGGCCGTGAGGGTAAAGTGCTTCGTAGGGGTGATCTTGAGCTCAGTGGTGTTGGAGAAGTCGCTCTTGATCTGCTCGTTGCGGTGCTTTCCCTCGCCGAATACCAGGTGACGGCCATTGGCCACGTTGTAGCCGATGAGCGGAGTGGCATAGAGCCAGCTTCCGTCCGGATTCTGCAGCGGGAAGGAAGCCAGGGCGTGACGGGACGCATAGGCAAAGGAATCCTGGATGCTGCTGCCACCGGGATAATCGTAGGTAGAAGTATAGAACGCAGTGTTGTTGGAAAGACGCATGTACTTATTGAGACGGGCGTCAATCTTGGCTCTGAGGTTATACTTGCGGAACATATCCGGATTCATCTTGATGACACCGGTCTGGCGGTCGAAGGCACCGGAGAGGTAGTACTTCACGTCCTTGTTGCCACCGGTCACGGAAATGTTGTGCTGCTGAACGGGATGCTGGTCGTTGTAGAGCTCATGGTACCAGTCGGTGTTGGCGTAGTAAATCCACTGCTTGCGGCCGTTACGGACTTCCTCCACCACCCAGGGGCGTTCGGGATTCTCCGTCACGTCGTTCACGCGGGCGAGGAGCTCGGCCATGTCGTGGGCCGTGTAGTTGGTGTAGTTCTTGCCGGCGTCGCTGGCCCAGAACTTATCCACCGTGTATACCGACCAGTAACCGCGGGTTTCAAAGTCGGTGGAAACGGTAGGCTCTTCCCAGCCGAAGCGTCCGCTGTAACGAACCTTGGCCTTGCCGCCCTTGTCATCACCGGATTTGGTGGTGACGAGGATAACGCCATAGGCAGCGCGGGCACCGTAAATGGCGGCAGCCGCAGCATCCTTGATCACGGAAATGTTGGCTACATCCGAAGGGTTCACGCGGGAGAGGTCACCCTCGGTACCGTCGATGAGCACCAGCGGGTCTGCCTCGTTGATGGAGGTGATACCGCGGATGTTGAGGGAACCGGCACTGCCGGGGTTACCGGCCGAGGTCGAGATGTTGAGACCGGGAACGGCACCCTGCAGCATGTTGGTGAGGCTGTGGGTGGTACGGTCTTCCAGTTCCTTGGCATCGACGGCCGTGACGGCACCGGTAAGGTTCACCTTCTTCTGGACGCCGTAACCTACCACCACCGTCTCTTCCAGCATCATGTTATCCTCCTGGAGGGTAACATCCATGCTGCCCTGGGCGGCGGGGACCTGGATGGTTTGTGTTACATATCCCAGGCAGGACACTTCCAGGGACACTTCGCCTGCCGGGACGCGGAGTGTATAGCCGCCGTCCGCTTCGGTGACGGTAGCGTTGTTGGTTCCGGACACCATGACCACAGCGCCCACCACAGGGATTCCGGCGGAGTCTTTCACCACGCCGGACACGGATGTACGCTGGTTTTGGGCAAACATGCCAAAGCATGCGGCCAGGGTCAGAACCACAGAAACAAGAATTGGTTTAATCTGTTTCATGAGGCTGTAGTATTGGTTTAGTTTTGATAGATATCGGTATTGAACGCCTTGGGACGCGACATGGTTTCCGTGTACACATTGCCAAAGCGGTCAGTCACTTTAATCTCGAGGGAAGAGCTGGCACTGGAAGCCGTCACCTTGAACATATGTCTGTTCTCGGTGGTGGCGAAACTGGCCGTCTTGTTCTTGTTAAGACGCTTGGCCGTATAGGCCACCAGATGAAGCGGGTCGTAAGCCTTCACTTTGCTTACGGTAAGGGCCTTCCCGCCTTCTTTCACTTCCACTTTCCAGGAGGGATCCCAGTTCCAGACATTGATATACACTTCGTTGGCCGAGCTGGATGTGCTCCAGAAACCGGGCTCGAAATCGGCCTGATGGGAAGCATCGGCATTCGGCACATACTGGGAAGCCGTAATGGAGATGCTGTTGCGGTCGTAGGTGCGGAACTGCCTGTCAATATCGGAACCCGTAGCCTTGTACTGCCAGGAGAAGCTGGTTCCGGCCACGTTCACTACGGAATATCCGCCGGGAGAACCGTCCTGGCCGATATGGATGCCGGGGGTTTCCTGCGCGCTCCACCACCAGGTTCCACAGATGGAGCCGGCGTTGTGCTCGAAGATGTGGCCCGAGGCTGTTTTGTCTACATTATATATAGTATGGGTATGGGCGGTGTACACATGGGCCTCAGGATAGGCCGACAGGATCTGGGCCAGCCTGGAGGCACCTTCCATGCGGGCACTTCCGTTGTCGTTGTACAGGGGAATGTGCATGGCTACCACGATGGGCGTAGCGGCATCCACATAGGAAAGGTCTTTAGCCAGCCAATCGTACTGCTGCTGCACCAGGTTGGCATTGTACTCGCGAACATAGCAGGCGTTTCCCTTTTCGTCCGTCGTGGGTTTGCTGTTAGTGCACTCGACGTCGTCCAGCACAACGTAATGGACCTTACCTATATTGAAGGAGTAGTAAGTGGGGCCAATGACCTTCTTGTACTCTTCTACGGTATTGTAATCCCCCACCTGGTACATGCTGTGGTCGTGGTTGCCGATGGTCTGGTAGATGGTGAGGTCCGCGATGGCCTTGGCATCGGCCAGGTAATCCTTATATCCGTAATTGTTCACTTCCCAGTACAGGTCCCAGGTCATGTCGCCAAGGGTAAGGGCATACACCGGGCCGGAGAGTTTGGAACGGTACGCGTTGATGTCATTGACAAAGGACTTGAACTGATTGCGGTCCCCGGTACGGTTGGCAAGGTGGATGTCTCCCAGCATGAGCATGGTGTAATTGTCCTGGCCTTCCACTTTCTTAAGCTGGAAATCTACCCGCTCCGCTACCGAAGCGGCTTTTTCCAGCTGGGTATGGATAACGGGAAGGATTCCCTGGCGGAAAGGCTCATATCCGGACGGGACGCTCACAAACACGTATTTGTGATATTTCTTGGACTTGAGCTGATAGACACCGTCCTTGTCGGTACGGACTACTTCTTCTCCGTCCGAAACGCTCACACCAGCCACGCCGGTTCCATCGCACAGGACCTTGCCATAGACAGTGGCACCATCGGCCGGCTTCAGGACATCTCCTTCCTGCGCGCCCACGGTAATCTGCATTTCTCCCCTTTTCTGGGAGACACTGCCGCGCCGGATGGAAACGGTATACTTCCCACTCACGAGGGAACCGCCCCAGAGCGAAGAGATATTCACCTTGAATTCGGAGTCCTTGATGTCTGTTATGGGACAAGGCGCAAGAGAGCCCAGGACAATCTGGTCACCAGCCACGGGCTTCTTCCCAAACTGCACGTGAAAACGGATGGTTTCGGCCCCATAGGGGATATCCATTTTGTCGGGAACAGTAAACTGGACGTCATTGACAGACGCGCCTCCGGAATCGGGGTTATCCTTGCTGCCACAGGCATGCAGGAAAAGCAGGGAGAAGAATGTGGTTAGGAAAAAGACGGTTACACAGGTCAGCTTCTTCATTTCAAAACACAGTTTTTCGGTGTAAAGTTACGAATTATTTACTAACTTTGGTCACCTAAAACTCATAATTCGTAATGAAAAAAACCGTCGCCACCCTCATTCTGGCCGCTTTCCTGGCCCTCTCCCCCGCCTTCGCCCAGGACCTCCGCTACACCGAAGCATCTGACCTTACGTTAGTTGGGAAACTGTTCCCCGACACGCCCAACCCGTATCACCGGGTAGACACCGTCAAGTATAAAGGATTCACAAAATCCGAAAACCGGCAGGTGCGGGAATCGGCCGGCATCGCCGTCGCATTCCGCACCAATTCAAAGGTTATCCGCATCAAGACGCGCTTCGGAGAAATGGAGAATCCCTCCAATACCATGGGAATCAGCGCTTCGGGCTATGACCTTTACATCCGCGACAAGGACGGCCAGTGGCTTTGGGCTGCAGACGGTCCCCGCAACCGGAGGTACGAGGACGTGAACCTCGCATCGGCCCTGGACGGCACCCTGCACGAGTGCCTGCTGTACCTGCCGCTGCTCAGCGAGGAGTATTCCGTCCAGATTGGCGTAGAAAAGGGCGCTGTCCTGGAAGCCCTGGAAAACCCCTTCCGCCACCGCGTGGGCATCTTCGGCTCCAGCTTCACCCATGGGATAAGCACCTCCCGCCCGGGCATGACCTACCCGGCCCAGTTCGCCCGTCACACCGGCATCCAGCTCCTGAGCCTGGGATGCAGCGGCAACTCAAAGTTGCAGCCGTACTTTGCCGCCGCCCTGGCCGATGCCCCCGTGGACGCCTTTATCTTTGACTCCTTCTCCAATCCTACGGTGGAGGAAATCCAGGAGCGCCTTTTCCCCTTCATCGAGCGCATGGTATCGGCCCATCCCGGAAAGCCCCTTATCTTCCAGCGCACCATTTACCGCGAAGGCCGCAATTTTGATACGGCCGCAGCCAAGAAGGAAAGCGACCGCATCGCCTGCGCCGACAGCCTCATGGCCATCGCCTGCGCCAAGTATCCGGACGTTTACTATATCCATCCCTGCGCCACCTCGCCGGACCACGAGAGCACGGTGGACGGCATCCACCCCGACAACCACGGATACACCCTTTGGGCCCGTTCCATCGAGGAACCCGTCATGGCCATCCTTCGCAAATACGGAATAGAGTAATACCTTAAATATATGAAGAAGCTATTTTACAGCATTGTCATCGGCCTTCTTTTCCTGGCGTTCCCGCTTCAGGCAAAGAAGGTTAAAGGCAGCGTCCAGTGCGACGGAAAGGCCCTCGCGGGAGTCGTCGTCAGCGACGGATACCGTTTCACCACCACGCAGGCCGATGGCAGCTTCACCCTGGACACCCACAAGGAAGCCCGCTATGTCTTTGTCATCACGCCTTCCGGCTATGTGGCCGATTTCTCTTCGGGCGCGCCGCAGTTCTACCTGCCCGTCGCCGGCAACAAGACCTTCGACTTTTCACTGCAGCCCTTCGGGGAGGGCTCCGACTACACCCTTTTCTCGGTGTCGGACCCGCAGATGCAGAACCAGAAACACCTTAAGCGCTTCCTGGGCCGCCCGCTCGGAGACCTGCAGGGCATGAGCAAAAAGTACAGTGCAGAGCGCCCCACCGTGGGCATCGCCCTTGGAGACATTGCCTGGAACAAACTGGAGATGTTCGATGCCTACAAGGAGGCCATCGCCACCACCGGCATTCCCTTCTACTCCGTCATCGGCAACCACGACCACATCCAGAACAAGAGCGGTGTAGCCGCCGGGGCTGCCTACGAGGCCGCCTTCGGCCCGTACAACTATGCCTTCTGGCTGGGCCGGGACCTTGTGATTGGCGTAGAGAACCTCATCTTCAAGGCCAGCGGCAACGAAGACCCCGGCAAGTCTTCCAATAATTATAAGGAAGGATATCCGCAGGAGACCCTGGACTTCGTGAAAGGGCTCCTCGCCTATGTTCCCAAGGGCACGCACATCTATATGGCCCAGCACAGCCCCATCCGCTTCCTGTTCCCGCGCAAGAGCAAGGACATCGAGAACGCCGGCAAAATGCTGGAGATCCTGGAGGGTTATTACGTAGATATCCTCTCCGGTCACACGCACATCATGAATACCGTGGCCGTGAACGACTTTGTCACCGACCACAACGCAGCTGCCCTGGGCGGTGCCTGGTGGGCCACCGACTGGTGCAAGGACGGCACCCCGCGCGGCTACCAGGTCATCTCTTCCGTAGACGGAAAGGTGGACTGGCAGTGGCACAACCTGGACTATCCCGATACCTTCCAGGTGCAGTTCATCGGCATGGGCAAGGCACCCCTCCACCCCAATGCCGTCCTCGCCAATGTATGGATGGCCGATGCTTCCTGGAGCGTGGAATGGTACGAAGACGGTGTCTATAAGGGAAAGGCCAGCCTGGTGCAGGAGATTTCCCCCGACTACCGCGACGAGATTGTGGGCGTGTACAAGGGAGACGCCTCCAAGATTCCCGGCTACAAGAAACCCGAGCCCATGTGGCATTTCTATGCCGCAGAGCCCTCGCAGTATGCTTCCACCGTGGTCATGGTGGTGAAAGCCCCCGACGGACGCGAGTGGAGCCACACCTTCGACCTCTCCAACCGTTCCTACATAGACCTGCAGGCGCACCGCGGCGGCGCAGGCCTCATGCCGGAGAATACGGTATCGTCCATGAAAAACGCCATGGACCTCCATGTGAACACGCTGGAATTCGACCTCCAGCTCAGCGCCGACGGAGAGGTTGTGGTATCCCACGACAACTACTTCCACTCTCGCTATTCCATCCGCCCGGACGGAACCTTTATCCAGAAGGAGGATCCAAAGGAGTACCTTTACAAAATGCCCTATGACAGCATTGCCAAGTACGATGTGGGACTGCGCCCGGTAGACCGCTGGCCCGCCCAGAGAAAGGTGGAGGAGCACAAGCCGCTGGCTTCGGCCCTGATTGACTTCACGGAGAACTATGCGCGTGAGAAGGGGCTCTCGGCTTTCCGCTACAACATTGAGATCAAGTCCAAGACCGGGAAAGGGGAAGGCGTACAGTGGCCAGACTACAAAGAGTTCTGCGACGTATGCATTCCGCTCCTTCTTTCCAAGAACCTCGGAGACAGACTGGTCGTGCAGAGCTTCGACGTCCGTTCCCTGGAATACATCCACAAAAAGTGGCCCCAGGTGGTCCTTTCCTACCTCACCGAAAACCAGGACGACATTGTGGACATTCTCTCCAAGATCAGCTTCACGCCCACGTGGTGGTCCCCCAACTTCGAGGTAGTCACCCGCACCAACGTAGCCTACTGCCACGGCCTGGGCATCAAGGTAGTTCCCTGGACCGTGGATGAGCCCGACGACATCGCACGCATGGTGGAGGTGGGCTCCGACGCCATCATCTCCAACTACCCCGACCGCCTTGTCAGCGTAGTGCGGGAAAGAAGGTAGCGGCCCGTGCGGCGGCGCCCCCTTACGATCTTAAGCATAATTTACGGCAAATCCCGCTTTTGTCCGTCACTACTGACGATCTTAAGCGGGATTTGCCGTGAATTATGCTTTTGTTCGTACTATCTGCGGTAGATACTGTCCAGACTTACCTGGCCCCAGGAAGGGAGAGAGGGATCGTCCACCGTGGCGTCAACAGTACGGGCTATACCCAGGATGACATTCTTTTCCAGGAAGGCCTGTTCCAGATCCCACAGGTAGTTCATATAGGAAGCGACATCGTGCGTGCGGTCCTGGAAGCGGTAGATGCAATAACCTTTGTACCCCTTCTTGGCCCACTGGGCGGCCAGGAAGTCACTGCCCCAGATGCCGCGGCCGCCAGCGGAAAGCTTGTGATAGGCGACAGCTTGGTCGGCCGTGCCGTGCAGCATGAGGACCGGGCAGGGGGCCTGCTTGTACTTGGGTTCTCCGCTAGTGCTGATGACGGCACCGGCAAAAGCCATGACGCCCTTGAACTGAAAGCCTTCCGGAAGACCTTCGGTACGGCCACAGAGAATATCGTATTCTGCAGCCTGGGCAATGATGGCACCGGCGCTGCTGCCGGCAACCACCAGGTTGGCAGGGTCTATTCCCAGTTCTTCCTTGTTCTCATCCAGGAAGCTGATGGCGGAGAAGAGGTCCTCTACACCCACCTGCTGGGAGAGGAAGAAACGGTCGCTGGCCTGCAGGGCTCCCTTGATGCCTTTTCCCACCTTGAATCCCTTCATACCCAGCCGGTAATCGATGGTGACCAGCGTGTATCCATTGTCATTGAGGCGCTGAAACCACTGCCGGGTAAAGCTATTGGTTCGCTGTCCGCTTATGAAGCCGCCACCGAAAACAAAAAGCACGGTGGGTTTGGGGTGCCCCTCGAACGTAGTCACGGAGCCTTCCGAGGGACGGAACACATCCATATAGAGCGAGCAGGTGTCACGTTCGGCAAAGAGATAGGTTTCCTGGGCGGCTGCGCTGCTGAGTGAAACCGTCAGAATAACCAGAAATAATGCAATTTTGCGCATAAAAGTCAGTTTTTCATGCGCAAATATACATTCTTGCCTTGCTTTTTCCAAGTTTTGTCGTACCTTTATGGCAGACAAAGTAGTGTATTCTATGAACAATCAACCCTTTAAAGCAGCACAAAGGGCCGACTTCGTGGGCAGTTTCCTGCGCCCGCAGGCCCTGAAAGAAGCCCGTGCCCGGAAAGCAGCGGGCACAATCTCGGCCCTCGACCTCAAGAAGGTGGAGGATGCCGCCATCACAGCCCTCGTCGCCAAGCAAAAAGAACTGGGCTTCAAGGTAGTCACCGACGGTGAGTTCCGCCGTCAGGCCTGGCATCTGGACTTCATGTGGGGGTTTAACGGCGTGGACCACGCCCCCACCAAGACCGGTCTCCCGTTCCACGGAGAAACGGCCATGATAGACGACACGTTCCTCACTGGAAAGGTTTCCATGGGCGCCACGCATCCTTTCATCGACCACTTCCGCTTTGTGAACGAGCTGGCCGGTCCCGACGCCGAGGCTAAACTCACCATTCCCGCCCCGGCCCAGTTCCTGGCGCAGATGATTATGCCCTTTGCCGAGGAGAATACACAGAAATACTACACCGAAAAGGAGGAACTCATTGATGATCTTGTCATAGCCTATCAGCAGTTTATCCAGGCCGTATACGCCGCCGGATGCCGCCGGCTCCAGTTTGACGACTGCACCTGGGGCATGCTGGTAGACCCCGCTGCCGTATATATGTGGGGCGTGGACGAGGGCGGCCTGAGGGAGATCCAGGAGATGAATCTCGCTATCAACAATAGGGTTATTGCCGGCAAACCGTCCGACATGTTCATCAACACGCACGTTTGCCGCGGCAATTACCACTCTACCTATGCCAACTCCGGCGCCTACGACAAAGTGGCCAAGGTCCTCTTTGAGAAAGAAAACGTGGATGCCTACTATCTGGAGTTTGACGACGACCGCTCCGGCGGTTTCGGCCCCCTCAAGCACGTGACCGGAGACAAGATGGTGGTGCTGGGCCTCATTACCACCAAGTCTCCCCGCCTGGAGTTCAAGTCCCTGGTCAAGGAGCGCATAGAAAAAGCCGCCGAGTATATTCCGCTGGAGCGCCTGTGCCTGAGCCCCCAGTGCGGCTTCGCTTCCTGCGAGATTGGCAACCGCCTCACCGAAGAGGAGCAGTGGGCCAAACTCCGCCTGGTGCAGGAAGTGGCCGGGGAAGTCTGGGGATAGCCTTCCGCGACAACAGCACTTTTTCCGTGATGCAGAAGTAATTAATAATGAGCGATTTACAATATTTCTCCCCGTATTTTTCAACGGGGAGAAATTTTATATTATACAGTAGGTCAACGAGTTACACATCACGCTTGTAACAGGAGAAAAAAATTCCAGCTTGTGCAACACTTTGGCACAAGCTGGCTGTATCTTTGCATCAGAAATTAAAAATGATGCCTTATGAGAAACACGGACTACAACCAGATGGAAAGCATTTCCAACATGATCTCCTCCAATGACTCCTTCCAGGCGCTCAAGGGCCTTATGGAAGACCTGGGCCTGGAATTCGAAGACGCAGACTGCATCTAGTCTTCCTTACGTTCCACTACGGTAGATTCCTTGTCCGGAGACAGGGTTACCCTGAGGGTGCGCGGCGCACTGCCGGTCCTGGCTTTGGAAAGCAGGATGCGGTCTCCGATGATGAACTCGCTCACCGGATCCTCCACATAGCGAACAATGGCCCGCTTGAGCGGACGGGCACCGTAGGCCGGATCGTAACCGGCATCGGCGATGAAGCGCTTGGCCGACGGCGTAATGGTAAGCTTGTACCCCGCTGCCAGCGCCCGCTCGCGAAGGTCCCTGAGTTCAATGTCAATAATCTCTTCAATAGCCTCCCGGTTCAGGGAATTGAAATACACCTGACCGTCCACACGGTTGATGAACTCCGGCGGGAACGCCTTCTTCACAGCCTTTTCCACTACGCTCCGGCGGTCCACCTCCAGGTTTTTGCCGGCCGTAGCAAAGCCAATTCCATTTCCATATTCCTCCACTTCGCGGCTGCCCACGTTGGAAGTCATGATGACAATGGTATTCTTGAAGTCCACCATGCGGCCGTTGCTGTCCGTGAGCCGGCCCTCGTCCATCACCTGCAGGAGCAGGTTGAAGATGTCCGGATGCGCCTTCTCAATCTCATCCAGCAGCACCACGCAGTACGGCTTACGGCGCACGCGCTCGCTCAGCTGTCCGCCTTCCTCATACCCCACATATCCAGGAGGCGCTCCAATCAGACGGCTCACGCTGAACTTCTCCATGTACTCGCTCATGTCAATGCGCACCAGGTTTTCCTCACTGTCAAACAGGTATTCTGCCAGCGACCGTGCCAGCTGCGTCTTACCCACACCGGTAGGGCCAAAAAACAGGAACGTTCCAATGGGCCGGTTCGGGTCCTTGAGCCCCGCGCGGTTGCGCTGGATGGCCCGCACCACCGTCTCGATGGCCTCGTCCTGGCCGATGATACGTCCCTGGAGACGCTTCCGCATCTTCACAATGCGGTTTCCTTCACTCTCGGCCACCTTGGTAACGGGAATGCCCGTCATCTTGGACACCACGCTGGCAATGTCCTCGGCATCCACGGTGTGCGCAGCGCCCTTTTTCTTCGCAAGGGACAGCCGCACCATGGAGCCGGCCTCGTCCAGGGCGTCAATGGCCTTGTCGGGCAGAGACTTGTCGGTGATGTAACGGTCTGTCAGCCGCACGGCGGCCTCAACGGCTTCGTTCGTATAAGTAATGCCGTGGAATTCCTCATATTTGGGTTTGAGATGCTGCAGAATCTCGATGGATTCCGCCACACCCGTTGGCTCCACCACAATTTTCTGGAAACGCCGGTCCAGGGCGCCGTCCTTCTCCACAATCTTGGTGAATTCGTCCAGGGTGGTGGCGCCGATGCACTGGAATTCTCCGCGTGCCAGCGCCGGCTTGAGCATATTGGCAGCATCCAGGCTTCCGGAAGCGCCGCCTGCCCCCACGATGGTATGGAACTCATCCACGAACAGGATGAGGTCCGGGTTCTCGGAGGCCTCCTTGATAATGGCCTTCAGGCGCTTTTCGAAGTCTCCGCGGTATTTGGTGCCGGCAACCACCGACGCAATGTCCAGCGACAGGATTCTCTTTTTTGCAAGGGCGGCCGATATATCCCCGGAGGCAATCTTCTGCGCGATGCCTTCCACGATGGCCGATTTTCCCACGCCGGGCTCGCCGATGAGCATGGGATTGTTCTTCTTGCGCCGTCCGAGAATCTCGATAACGCGGGAAATCTCCATGTCCCGGCCCACCACCGGATCCAGCTTTCCGTCACGGGCGGCCTGCGTAAGGTCGTAAGCAAACTCCTCGATGGAGAGTTTCTTGTCGGCCTCAGGCTCCTGATCCGGTCCCTGGGACGGCTGTTCCTCCTCCCGGGGAGCCGACGGGGACGACAGCATGCCCTCGTCCTCCATATAGGCCAGAAGACGGCCGTAGTCAATGCCGTGCTGGCGCAGGTAAACCTGTCCGTAGCTCTCGGTGGTACGGCACAGGGCCAGCAGCAGATGCTCCGGACGGGCCGCGGGACTCTTGAGCCGCGACGCTTCCATCACAGTGATGCTGAGCACGTTCTGCGCCTGACGGGAAAAACTGATATGGTCCAGCTGCTCGTAAGGAATGGTCTCATTGGTAAAGATGCGCTGGTCAATGAAGGACTTGAGGTCGGCCGGTTCCACGCCCAGACTCTGGATGCTGCGGAAGGCCGCATTGTCTTCATGGCGTATAATTCCCAGGAACAGGTGATCCGGGCCGATACCATAGCTGCCCGTGCGCATGGCTTCTTCCCGCGCGTAGGCAATGATCCTGTTCAGGTCTTCGGATACTTGTAACTGCATAGACTACTTGACCAGGTATTCGGTAGAAATGCCGCCGACCTCTTCCAGGACCATACGGGTAATGCGTCCCTTGGCATTGTAGTCCAGTTCCATGCCGGTGTAGCCTTTGAGGGCAGGCTTACGCATCTTGATCACTACGTGCTTGCCGCCCTTGACATCCGAAACGGTGCAGTCGGCGTCCATCTCCTTCGCAATGTCCCCGTACTTGCCTGCGATTCCGTACAGGATGGCATTGCGCTGCATGCGCACGGTCTTGTTGTTATCCGTGTTCACATCCAGCGAGATACCCCTGAGGTCAAAGCGCAGGAGAGGACCGTCCACGATGAAATAGTCACCGTCGGGCTTGGAGTAAATCATTGCCAGATTGTCAGGTGCAGTATAGGAAATGGTGCCCTCGCTCAGAATCTTCTTGCCGGTGAGCTTAAGGGTCTTCGTCTGTTGAAAAGTGCTTTCAAAGCTTTGTGCGCCAGCGGTAAAGCCCGCCAGCAGCATGGCGATAACTAATATTTTTTTCATAACAAAGGGGTTATTCATCAAAAATAATACCTGTCAGTTACAAATACAGCGCGTGCGTGTTCTTGATCTCGTCCATCACAAAGGAAGACAGGATGGAGCCGATGGAGTCGATATTGCCCAGCACGTTGATGATAAACTCGTTATAGTAGCGCATGTCCGGCGCCTGGATCTTGAGGAGATAGTCGTACTCCCCCGATACATTGTAGCACTCGGCCACCTGCGGAATGTCCCGGATCACGGAAATAAAGTCCCGGGCGATGCCCCGGTTCATCTGCTTCAGCTTGACGGAGCAGAACACCGTGAACCCGCGCCCCAGCTTTTCCGCATCCAGCACGGCCACATATTTTTTGATGAAGCCGCCCCGCTCCAGGCGCTTCATGCGCTCGAATACCGGCGTGGTAGACAGATTCACCTTCGCCGCCAGTTCCTTGGTGGTCAAGCGCGCATTTTCCTGCAGCGCCCGCAGGATCTGCAGATCCACACTATCCAGCACAATCTCACTCATAAGAATAATTTTCTATCCTAAACCATTTTTACCGGCAAAATATTTTTCTTTTTCTTTAACTCTTGGCAAATATAGAAATATTTTCCAAATTAATTTAAATACTTGTAAGATTTTTCTACTTACCATACCTTTGCACCGGAAACAGGGAAGGGTATCCCGAACCGTCGCTTCGCGACCCCTCCCACTTCGTGGGCCCCTCCCTCTTATGTGCCGAGGGTGGCACAGGTTCGGGATACCCTTCCCTATTTCCGGCAAAAAACAACAGAATTATGGCAAAAATCGACACCCGCTGCGTACATGCAGGATACACCCCCGGCAAAGGCGAACCCCGCCAGCTGCCCATCATCCAGAGCACCACTTTCAAGTACGAGACTTCCGACCAGATGGGCCGTCTCTTCGACCTCGAAGATTCCGGTTACTTCTACACCCGCCTCCAGAACCCCACGGTAGACGCCACGGCCGCCCAGATCAACGACCTTGAAGGCGGCGTGGGCGCCATCCTCACCGCATCGGGCCAGGCCGCGAACCTGTTCGCCGTCATCAACATTGCCGGCGCCGGAGACCACATCATCGCCGCCAACAACATCTATGGCGGCACCTTCAACCTCCTGGGGGTGAGCCTTCCCAAACTGGGCATTGACATCACCTTCCTGAAGGCCGATGCCACCGATGCAGAGATAGAAGCCGCCATCCGACCAAACACCAAGCTCGTCTTCGGAGAAACCATCTCCAACCCCGGCGTAGAAGTCTTCGACATTGAGCGCTGGGCGAAGGTTGCCCATCGGAACGGCCTCCCGCTCATCGTGGACAACACCTTCGCCACCCCCGTGCTGTGCCGTCCCTTCGAATGGGGAGCCGACATCGTCACCCACTCCACCACCAAGTACATCGACGGCCACGGCGTATCCGTAGGCGGAGCCCTCGTGGACAGCGGCAACTTCCCCTGGGAACAATACGCAGAGCGGTTCCCCGGCCTCACCACCCCCGACGAATCATACCACGGCCTCACCTACACCAAGAAGTTCGGGAAGGCCGCCTACATCACCAAGGCAGTCACCCACCTCATGCGTGACTTCGGGGCCCAGCAAAGCCCCCAGAATGCCTTCTACCTGCACCTGGGCCTCCAGACGCTGCACCTGCGCATCCGACGCCATAGCGAAAGCGCACGCAAGGTAGCCACCTGGCTGCAGCAGCGTCCGGAAGTGGCCTGGATCCACTACCCGGGCCTGGAAACAGACCCGCACCACAGCCTGGCGCTCAAATACTGCCCGGATGGCTGCAGCGGCGTCATGGCCTTTGGCCTGAGGGGCGGCCGTGAATTTGACAACCGCTTCCTGGACAGCCTCAAACTCACCACTATCGAGACGCACGTCGCCGACTGCCACACCTGCGTGCTGCATCCCGCTTCGCACACACACCGCCAGCTCTCCGACGAGCAGCTCCGCGCCGCCGGCATCGCCCCGGACCTCATCCGCCTTTCCATCGGCCTGGAAGACCCGGAAGATATCATCAACGACCTTAAACAGGCTCTGGAGAATGCTTAAACAGGAGATCAGAGTCAATATACCGCTGGAAACCGGAGGTGTGCTCAAGGACGCGCACCTCGTTTTCCATACTTCCGAAAAACGGCAGGGACGGGTTATCTGGATCTGCCATGCCCTCACCGCCAACAGCAACCCCGAGGACTGGTGGCCGGAGATGGTGGGCCCCGGCCGCACCATCGACCCGGACAAAGACTTTGTGGTGTGCGTGAACATGCTGGGAAGCGCCTACGGTTCCGAAAGTCCGGCCCGGGAGAACCCTGCGACGGGGAAGCCCTGGATGCTGGACTTTCCGCGCATTACCATCCGGGACTCCGTGAGCGCCTTCATCGCCGTCCGTAAATACCTGGGCGTGGAGAAGATCGACCTTCTCATCGGCGCGTCCAACGGCGGCTTCAACGCCATCGAGTGGGCCGTCACCGAGCCGGAGCGGATGGGCCGATGCCTGTTCCTGTGCACGGCTCCGCGCATCTCCCCGTACCTGAGCGCCACCGTGGAAGCGCAGCGCATGGCCCTCGAGGCCGACCCCTCGTTCCGTGCAGCGAAGGACCTTCACGGCGGAGCCGACGGCCTGAGGTGCGCCCGGGCCCAGGCACTCATCAGCTACCGCAGCTTCAAGGGCTTCCAGCGCACCCAGGCCGAGGAAGACCCCGACACCCTCTTCGCCGGCCGCGCCGCCTCCTACGAGCGCTACCAGGGAGAGAAGCTCGTGCGGCGGGGCTTTGACGCCTACTGCTATTATACCCAGTGCAACGCCCTGGACAGCCACAACGCAGGGCGCGGCCGCGGCGGCGTGGAAAAGGCGCTCGGCACCATCCAGGCCCCCTGCACCATCGTTGCCGTAGATACCGACCAAATTTTCCCGCCGGAGGAAGGGAAAGTGTGGAGCGCCTGGATCCCGAATACAGAATTCATTGAAATCAGTTCAGACTTCGGCCACGACGGTTTCCTCCTGGAAACTGCCAAACTGTCGGCCATTATCATGAGATAGCGCCTATGCAGGTACTTAAGTTCGGCGGCACGTCGGTCGCCAGCGCTGAAGCCATGCTTCAGACCATCGATATCATCAAGAAGGCCCTGGAAGAGGACCGCACGCTGGTTGTGAGTTCGGCCGTGAGCGGCTGCACCGACCAGCTCATCAGCATTGGAAAACAGGCCGCGGCCCGCGACGAAAGCTACAGGAAACTCCTTGAAGCCCTCAAGGAGCGCCACCACCAGATTGTGGAGAAGCTGCTGCCGCCCGGCTACCGCAGCAAGACCACCGGGACGGTGGATGCGCTCTTCGGAGAGCTGGAGAGCATCGTGCAGGGCGTGTACCTGGTGGGTGAGCTCTCCCCTGCCAGCCTCAGCGCGGTGGAAAGCTTCGGGGAGCTGCTCTCTACCTGCATCCTCACCGACCAGTTCCTCTCGCAGGGCATTGCCTGCCGATGGCTGGACGCCCGCGAGCTCATCGTCACGCGGGAGGGAGCGGTGGACACCGCCGAGACGTACCGCCGGATTGGCGAGACGCTGTCCCGGCATGTCCATACCGAGCTCTTCGTGGTGCCGGGCTTCATCGCGCGCGATGCCGACGGCCGGCCCTCCACCCTCGGCCGCGGAGGATCGGACTACTCCGCCTCCCTGTTTGCCGTCGGCCTGCATGCCCGCAAACTCGAAATCTGGACCGACGTTCCCGGTATCATGACGGCGCACCCGAAGGTAGTACCATCGGCCCGCCCCATTCCCTTCGTGTCCTACCGCGCCGCGCAGGAACTGTCGCACTTTGGCGCCAAGGTCATCTACCCGCCCACCATCCAGCCGGTGGTGGCCGAGGGCATTCCCATCTGGGTGAAGGACACGTTCCACCCGGAGGAACCCGGCACGCTGGTGGAGAAGAATCCGCCGCGCACCCACGGCGGCGTGGTGGGCATCGCCCATTCGGAGGGCATCGCGCTCATCTCGCTCGAAGGCAGCGGCATGGTGGGCGTTCCGGGCTTCAGTTCGCGCCTGTTCGAGGCCCTCGCCCGCGAGAGCATCAACATCATCCTCATCACGCAGGCCTCCTCGGTGCATTCGATGTGCATCGCCGTGGCATCGGCCGATGCCCAACGCGCCCGGAAGGCCGCCGACGACTGCTTTGCCTACGAGATATCCCTCGGAAAGCTCAATCCCCTGAAAGTGGAGAAGGGCTTTTCCATCGTATGCGTCATCGGGGACGACATGCTGGGCCACAGCGGTGCCACGGGTCAGATGCTGGCCGCCCTGGGACGTCACAGCATCCCGGTGCGCGCTACGGCGCAGGGCTCTTCGGAGCGGAACATCTCCGTCATTGTACCGTCCGACCGGGCCGATGAAGCCATCCGCGCCATCCACCACGAATTCTTCGACCGCTATGACACGCAGGTGATTCCGCTGTTCATCGCCGGGTACGGCCGCGTGGGGAAAGCGCTGGTGGACATGCTGCGGGACAATGCAGCAGCCATTGCCAAACGCTCCGGCAAGGAGCTGCGCGTGTGCGGCCTGGCCCGTAGTACCCGCTATGTCATTGACACGGAAGGACTGGATTTGTCCCGGGCCGGAGAGCTCCTGGAAGCCGGAAAGCCCAGATCCTATATCGATGCCTTGTGCTCGCTTTCGCTGGAGAACGCCATCTTTGTAGACTGCACCGCCAACGAGGAAATCGGATTCCGGTATCCGGACCTGTTCCAGAGCGGATACAGCGTGGTGGCCTGCAACAAGATTCCCTTCTCGGGCACTTACGCCCAGTTCCGCAACCTGCAGCTGGACGCCCACAAGGCCGGCGTGGCACTGCGCTACGAGACCACGGCCGGCGCCGCCCTTCCGGTTCTCGTCACCCTGGACCGTGTCGTCCAGAGCGGTGACACCCTGGTGCGCATGGACGCCGTGCTCTCCGGCACCCTCAACTACCTCCTGGACAACTACAAAGGCACGGGCTGGGACGCCCTGGTGGAAGATGCGCGCGTAAAAGGCTACACCGAGCCGGATCCCTCCATTGACCTTTCCGGAAAGGACGTCCTCCGCAAGATCCTCATCCTGAGCCGCCAGGCCGGCCTTCCGCTGGAAGAGGCGCAGGTGAGTCTGGAGCCCATTCCGGCCGATATCGCCGAGCGCTACGCCGCCGCTTCCGCCGCCGGACACAAACTCCGTTACGTCGCCTCCGTAGACGCCGAAGGCCATGCCGTCGTGGGACTACAGGAAGTCGGTCCCGAAAGCCCTCTTTACGGACTCCGCGGAACCGACAACGCCATTCTCATCACAACGGGAGACTATCCTTCCCCGATGCTCATCCAGGGCGCCGGCGCCGGTACGCGCCAGACGGCCGGCGGACTGCTCAACGACATCATGCTGGCGCTGTAAGGGCTGCCGCCTTGTCTGATAATGCCAACCTCGGGCAGGGCTAATTTTATAACGTATAAAACGCCCCACCCCGGCAAGGCCTCTTTCCTAATTATAGTGTTGTGGCGGTACTGTCGCCGCGGTGCAACGTGGCGCTTAAACAGATGAATACTAAAGGATTAGCACAACTGACGGGTATGCATTTCATACCCGTCAGTTGTGCTAACATGCTGATTATTGACGGATTAAGCGCCACGGCTACCGATGTACGTACATCGCCACTGCACTGGATTGCCGGTTTTTTGTACGTACATCGGCTGGGGAGTTGCGAAAAAGCCCACTAGCACCCCGATGGCGCAGGTTCCATTTTAGGGCCGAAACCTGAGCCACCAGAGCAACGTAGAAGGCCGATTCGCGGCGCAGGTCCCGCCCCTGTTTTGGAACCTGCACCGTTGACACCCGGAACTTGCGCCGCCTGTCCCGGAACCTGCGCCGCCTGTCCGTGAACCTGCACCGTCTGGAAATCCTTTTGGACCAGGTCCAAAAATAAGTGCTGGACCAGGTCCAGCACTTTGCCATTACAGATATGTGTAGGGCACACTCAGTGGACCTGGTCCAAGGGGTAAAATCGGACCTCGTCCAAAAACCAGTGGGACCTCGTCCAAAATGAGGGTGGACCAGGTCCGGCGCCTCCCCCTAATGGACCAGGTCCAAACAAATTACAGCGTGCTCATACGGTCCACGGCCAGTTCCACGAGTTTACGGATGGCCGGTTTGTAGTCCGGGTTGGAGCTCTGGAGATAACGGTTGGCAATGATGCAGCACACGGTGGAGGCGTTGTGTCCCAGCTGCGCGGCCAGGCCGGCGAGCGGAGCGCTTTCCATCTCGAAGTTGGTGATGCGGTAGTCTTCTCCGGCCTCGCTGAAGCGGAAGCTCTCAATGTCTTCCAGCATGTTGGGCATGGCCAGCGGAACGCGGACCACACGGCCCTGGGGACCGTAGAAGCCGGGAGCCGAGATGGTAACGCCCTTGATCGTCACGTCCTTCATCAGGTCGATGATCTTGGGCGATGCCTTCACAAAGTAAGGGGAAGGCAGTACGTCCAGCCAGTTCATGTGCTTTTTGAAGGCTTCTTCTACGGCGGGGATGGTAACTTTTTCACGGTTTCCGTACCAGTTCATGACTCCGTCAAAGCCCACGCTGATATGCGACAGTACGTAGCTTCCCAGCGGAATGTCGGCATGCAGGGCGCCGGAGGTGCCGATGCGGAGGATGTTGAGGGCCTTGTGCACGGGCTTTACCTCGCGGGTTTTGAAGTCCACATTGGCCAGGGCGTCGAGCTCGGTCATCACAATGTCGATATTGTCCGGGCCGATGCCGTGGGACAGCGCCGTGATGCGCTTTCCGTTGCGTTTGCCGGTGATGGATACGAATTCACGGGATTCGTGGCGGAATTCGATATCTGTCAGGTATTCTCCAATCATGTCCACGCGGGAAGGGTCTCCCACCATGATGACGTTGTCGGCCAGTTCTTCGGGTTTCAGGTGAATGTGAAACACGGAACCGTCGCTGTTGATAATCAGTTCTGATTCGGGTATTCTCATAGTATAAATGTAGTCTAATCCTCACAAAGGTAAGAAATAATTGCTATTTTTGTGCAAAATCTATCCTAAATGAAACGTATCCTCACTCTGAGCGCCATGCTGCTCTGCATGGCTTCCCCCCTCCTGAAGGCCGATGAAGGCATGTGGCTCCCGGCCCTTATCTCCCAGCGTATCGGCGACATGCAGGCCAAAGGCTTCAAGCTCTCGGCCGAAGATGTCTACAGCGTGAACCAGGCCAGCCTGAAAGATGCCGTCGTGCTCTTCGGCAGCGGCTGCACCGGAGAACTGGTGAGCGCCGATGGCCTCCTGTTTACCAACCACCACTGCGGCTACAGCTATATCCAGAAACACTCCTCCGTGGAACACGACTACCTGAAGGACGGTTTCTGGGCCATGTCCCGGGCCGAGGAACTCCCCAACCCGGGCCTCACCGTGCGGTTCCTGGAGCGCATGGAGGACGTGACGGCCATGGTACTCAAGGGATACAAGGCCAAGATGACCGAAGAGCAGCGCCAGGCACTGGTAAAAAAGAATGCAGACAAGCTCAAGGAACAGGCCGTCAAGGACGGTCAGGGACTAAAGGCCAGCGTGGAGGCCTTGTTCTATGGCAACCAGTACTTCCTGTTTGTCTTCCGTGAGTACACCGACGTACGCCTGGTGGGCGCTCCGCCGTCTTCCATCGGCAAGTTTGGCGGAGAAACCGACAACTGGATGTGGCCCCGCCATACCGGCGACTTCTCCATCTTCCGTATCTACGCCGGCGCAGACAACATGCCCGCCGAGTATAGCGAAACCAACGTGCCCTATCACCCCAAACGTTTCATGAAAATCTCCACCGCAGGCGTGAAGGAAGGCGATTTCACCTTCGTCTACGGCTGCCCTGGCAGTACGCAGGAGTATGTGCACTCAGACCTGGTGGAATATATCCAGAACGTCTCCGACCCCGAGAAGATTGCCCTTCGCACCACGCGCCTTGGCATCATGAAAAAGTACATGGACCGGAGCCAGGCCGTCCGCATCCAGTACTCTTCCAAGTACGCTTCCGTTGCCAACGCCTGGAAAAAGTGGCAGGGAGAGGAAAAGGGCCTTCGCAAGAACAAGGTAGTCCCCGTGAAGCAGGCCTACGAAGCCCGTTTCGAGGAGTGGGCCCGGGGCACCCGCTATGCCTGGCTGACGGAAATGCTGCACAACCTCTATACCCAGCGTAATCCCGTCTACCGCGCCTACGAGTACTACAACGAGACCGTCCGTGCCGTGGAAAAAATCCAGATGGGCATGGGACGCAAGCTGGACATGAAAGACTACTACCAGCCCATCGACGAGGAAATCTTCGTGGCCATGATGGAAGCCTTCGACAAGGCCCTTGAAGATACCTACAAGCCGGAGTTTTTCCTGGAGAAACGTGCGCAGTATAACGGCGACATGGTGGCCTGGAAAGACGCCGTCTTTGCCGATGAGAACGAGTGCAAAGCCCTTGCAGAGGCGCTGAACGAGCACTACACCCAGCAGATTATGCCCGTTGTTCGTGAATACAACCAGGCTATCACCCTGAGGTACCGCGACTATATGCAGGGACAGATGGAATTCGAGGCCGACAAGACCTTCTACCCCGACGCCAACCTCACGCTTCGCGTAGCGTACGGCCACGTGGAAGGATATCAGCCTTCCGACGCCGTTTACTATCGGCCTGTCTCTACCCTGAAAGGTATCATCGAGAAGGATAACCCCGACATCTTCGACTACAACATTCCGCAGGTGCTGCGTGACATCTACGCCCGCGGCGGCTTCGAGAACCAGCCCGTCTGCTTCCTGGCCACCAACCACACCACCGGCGGCAATTCCGGCAGCCCGGTGCTCAACGCCGACGGCAACCTCATCGGCATCAACTTCGACCGCGTGTGGGAAGGTACCATGAGCGACCTCGTCTTTGATCCGGAGATCTGCCGTAACATCTCCCTGGACGTCCGTTACCTCCTCTTTGTGATCAAGGAGGTGGGACATGCCGATTACCTCTTCGATGAGATGGTATTCGCAGAATAGCGCGTAGCGCCGGACCTGGTTCACCGCATTCGCTTTTTTTGTATCTTTGCATAAATTAAGCGAAACATGAATATCATTAACAACGCGTATGTATCGGACAAGTACCAGTACACCATGGGAAAGTCCTATCTCGACTGCGGGAAGCAGGACCAGATAGCCGTATTCAACCTGTTTTACCGCCAGGCTCCGGAAAGTAACAACTGGGCCGTCGTGAGCGGCACCGAGGAAGTGATCCAGATGGTGCAGGCCCTGGGTACGGAACCCGAAGAGTTTTACGAGAAATTCCTGCCCGGGGACGCCTACAAGGAGTTCCGCCACTATCTGGCCGGCATGAAGTTCACCGGAGACCTGTACTGCATGCGCGAAGGCGAAATTGCCTTCCCCAACCAGCCCATCGTCACGGTTGTGGCCCCCATGATTGAGGCACAGGTGCTGGAAACGCCCATGCTATGCATCCTCAACCACCAGATGGCCGTAGCCACCAAGGCATCCCGCGTGTGCCGCAGCACCGACAAACCCGTGAGCGAGTTCGGCTCCCGCCGTGCCCACGGCCCCTGGGCAGCCGTCTACGGAGGCAAAGCCGCCCAGATTGCCGGCTGTGCCAGCTCCTCCAACATCCTCACCGGTGCCTTCAACAACGTGCCCTCAACCGGCACCATGGCCCACAGTTTCATCACCTCCTACGGAAGCACCGTCGAAGGCGAGCACAAAGCCTTCACCGACTATATCCGTACGCACATGGGAGAGAACCTGATTCTCCTCATTGACACGTACGACACCCTCCGCTGCGGCGTCAAAAACGCCATCCGCAGCTTCCGGGAAATGGGCATCGACGACACCTATGCCCCCGGTTACGGCGTGCGTCTGGACAGCGGAGACCTGGCCTACCTTTCCCAGGAGGTCCGTGCCATCCTGGACGAACACGGCCTCACAAAGTGCAAGATCTTCGCCACCAACGGTCTGGACGAATACCTCATCACAGACCTGGAGCGCCAGGGCGCCCGCATTGACAGCTACGGCGTAGGCGACGCCATCGCCACCTCCAAGGCAGCCCCCTGCTTTGGAAACGTGTACAAGCTGGTCCAGATTGACGGAGAGCCCGTCATCAAACGCTCCGAGGACAAGATCAAGCTCATCAACCCCGGCTTCCAGATCACCTGGCGCATATCGGCCCAGGACAGCGTGAAAGGCAACCACTACGACGGCTATGTGCACAAGGTAGACGTCACCTGCCTGCGTGGCGACGAGATGGACATGGCCCTGCAGCATGGAGAGAGCGTCACGGTAAGGGACGAGTTTGACTTCTACAAGACCAAGACCTTCGAACAGGGTTCCTACGAGGCCCGGCCTCTACAGCACCAGGCCATCGCAAAAGGCGTCCGCGTGTGCCCGCAGCACACCCTGGGCCAGAAGAAGCAGTTCTACCAGGACAACCTGCACCACTTCTCCCCTGCCGAGCGCCGTCTCATCAACCCCCACTACTACAAAGTGGATATCTCCGACGCCCTGTACAACGTGAAGATGGGCATCATCGGCAAACTCATCAAGGAAATCGAGAATTTCAAGATTGACTAGTCCAGGTCGTCGGGGTCTGTGACCGCGGCGCCCTTACCCATCAGATAAGCTTTCATAAACTCATTGATATCACCGTCGAGCACACCCTGTGTATCGGCGGTGTTGTATCCTGTACGCAGGTCTTTCACCAGCTTGTACGGATGCAGGACATAGTTGCGGATCTGGGAGCCCCACTCGATGCGCTTTTTCTGGCCTTCGAGCTCGGCCTGTTTTTCCTGGCGCTTTTTGAGTTCAATGTCATACAGGCGTGACTTGAGGATGAGGAGCGCGCGCTGGCGGTTGTCCTGCTGGCTGCGGGTCTCCGTATTTTCCACCATGATGCCGGAGGGAATGTGCCGCACGCGAACGCCGGTTTCCACCTTGTTCACGTTCTGGCCGCCATGGCCGCCGCTGCGGAAGGTATCCCACTCCAGGTCCGAGGGATTGATCTCGATGTTAATGGTATCGTCCACCAGGGGGTACACGAACACGCTGGAGAAAGTGGTCTGGCGCTTTCCCTGGGCATTGAACGGGGAAATGCGCACCAGGCGGTGCACACCGTTTTCGGCCTTCAGATAGCCGTAGGCGTAGTCTCCCTCCACCTCGATGATGGTACTCTTGATACCTACTTCCTCGCCTTCCAGCAGCGAGGTCACCGTGTATTTGTAGCCGTTTCGCTCGCACCAGCGGGTGTACATGCGCATGAGCATGGCGCTCCAGTCGTTGGCCTCGGTGCCGCCGGCTCCGGAGTTGATGGTAAGGACAGCCCCCAGGTTGTCTCCTTCGTTGCCCAGCATGTTACGGAGCTCCAGGGCTTCCACAGCCTCCACGGCCTGCGCATAGGCAACGTCCAGTTCTTTGGATTCGGCCGTTTCCATGGCCTCGTCCTCGGAACCGCTCAGGCTGTCCTTGGCAAAGTCGTAGAGCACATCCAGGTCATCGGCCTGGCTCCGGGCCTTGTCGAAGTCCGTCACCCACGACTTGATGCCGGAGAGTTTCTTCAGGAAAGCCTCGGCCGCCTTGGGGTCTCCCCAGAAATCCGGGGCCAGGGTTTCCTCGGTCTTGGCCGCCACTTCCTTCCGTTTGTCGTCTATATGGAGGCAGCCGTCCAGCGCAGCTACCCGCTCCTGTAAATCTTTGATCTGTTCCTGTGTAGTCATAGACTGCAAAGATACAAAGAAATTCTACTCCCGCGACAGGGAGTACGGCAGATCTGCCTGCCGGGGAGCGCCTCTTTTCAACGGACGGGGGCCCATTTCAAACTCAAGCACACCGCCGGAAAGGATGTCTTCCCGCGTCAAATAACGCCTTGTCAGCCTTTTCCCGTTCAGCTTCACCCGCTGGACATAGCGGTTGCGGCTGCTCACGCCGGGGGCCAGCACCGTAAAGCTTTTTCCTCCTTCCAGCTGCAGGGTCATCCGCGGCAGGAAGGGCGCGCCCAGCACAAACTCCCCGCTTCCCGGGCACACCGGATAGAAGCCCATGGCGCTGAAAATGTACCACGCGCTCATCTGTCCGCAGTCGTCGTTGCCGCCCAGGCCGTCCCGGACAGGACGGTACATCCGCTCCATGATCTCCCGCAGCCAGTATTCTCCTTTCCAGGGCTTCGAAGTCCAGGCAAACAGGTAGGGAATGTGGTGCGACGGCTCATTGCCATGGACATACCCGCCAATGAGGCAGGACTCCTCGATGTCCTCGTTGTCGGCATAGTACCGAGGATCCAGCGGCTCCGAGAACAGCGTATCCAGCTGCCTGAGGAACTGTTTTTCTCCCATCAGGCCGATGAGCCCGGCTACGTCGTGCGGCACATGGAACGAGAAATTGTAGGAGTTCCCTTCGATGAAGCCTTCTCCGTAGGTTTGCCGGGGATCGAAATTCTTTTTCCACCGGCCATCCCGGTAGCGCGCCTGCGCGAAGTTCTCCCCGAACGGGAACAGATGCAGGTAGCTGAACGCCCGCTGCCGGTATTTCTGCGCCAGAGATTTGTTTCCCAGCAGTTTAGCCGCCCGGTAAATGGTCCAGTCGTCGTAGGCATACTCCAGCGTGGTAGAAGCCCCGGTGGAGGAAGCCTCCAGGGGGACATACCCTATCTTCATATAGTCTTCCAGGCCCTCCAGATACGGGACGGTGGCCGTCGCATCCATCGCTTCCAGCGCGCGGTCTCCGGGCAGGCCGATGCCGGCCGATACGGCGTCCGAAAGCACCGACACCGCATGGTACCCGCTCATGCACCATCCTTCATTGGCCATGAGGGACCAGATGGGCAGAAGACCGTGTGCGCTCTGCTCCTGGTGGGCGAGCATGGACAGCGCCATGTCGCGGGCACGGCCGGGATGCATGAGGAGCAGCAGCGGGTGCTGGGCCCGGTACGTATCCCACAGGGAGAAAACGGTATAGTTGTTCCAGCCGTCGGCCTGGTGGATGCTGCCGTCCAGGCCGCGGTAGGCACCGTCCACGTCGTCGTAGACGGAAGGGTTGATCATGGTATGGTAAAGGGAGGTGTACAGCATCTTCAGCTCGTCCTCCGTTCCCTCGGCCGACACTTTTCCCAGTTCCCGTTCCCACGCCGCACCGGCGCTGGCCCGAATGCCGTCGAAGCTGCCGCCCTCGGCCTCCAGATTGCGAAGCGCACCCTCCGCGGACGTGGCGCTGAGGGCCACCTGCACCGTGAGGTCGTCCGCTGCGGCATCGGCCCAGTCAAAGTCGAACCACAGGGAGAGCCCCCGGCCGGCCATTTCGGGGAAATGATGGCCTGTGCTGAATTTGCGCCAGAAGCCCTGGTAGGCCGATGCCACCGACTCGCGGCAGCCGTAGTCCCGGATGGGACGGGAGAAGCGGACGGCGAAGTAGGTATAGTGCTCGCGGGCCCATCCCTGCGTGATGCGGTAGCCGGTGACAAGGGTGGGCGACACCACGCGGACGCTGGCCCAGAGGGTCTTTCCCTCGTAATTGTAGATGCCGTGCGAGAGGTCCATCACCAGATGGCGCTCTCCCTCACCGGGATAGGTGTAGCGATGGATGCCGGTGCGGGCGGTGGTGCTGAGCTCGGCCCGGATCCCGTAATCCTCCAGCGTCACGGCATAATAGCCGGGATGCGCCGTCTCGGAGCTGTGGCTGTAGCGGCTGCGATAGCCCGTCCCGGGAGCATCGGCCGTCCCGGGATTCAGATGGAGCGGACCCGTGGTGGGCATCAGGAGGATATCCCCGAGGTCCGAGTGTCCGGTGCCGCTCAGGTGCGTGTGCGAAAAGCCCACGATGGTGGGATCTTCGTAGCGGTACCCCGCGCAGAGGGAATATACCTCGGGCTGGTACCGGCCACCCACGTTGTGCGGGATGGTGTCGGTGTCGGGGCTCAGCTGCACGCCGCCGAAGGGCACGCATGCCCCGGGGAAGGTATGGCCCATTCCCGAAGTGCCGATAAAGGGATCTACGTAGTCTGTGAGGTTCTGTGCCCATGCCGGGCATCCTGCATGGATGGCCAGGGCCAGCATGGTGCAGGACAATAGGTTATTCCAGGTCATTTTCATAATCAGTGTAAAGATACTCTAAATTTTTACAAAAAACAGTATATTTGTACTGATAATGGCAACACTTGGCATATTTGATTCCGGCAGCGGAGGCCTTTCCGTGTACCGGGAGCTTGTAAAAGTGCTCCCCCGGGAGCGCTTCATCTACTATTCCGACAACGCACACTGTCCCTACGGGGAAAAAACCGCCCTGTACATCCAGGAGCGCGCCCGTTTCATCACGGACTTCCTGCTCGGGAAGGGGGCCGATATCATCGTCGTCGCCTGCAACACCGCCACCGCCGCAGCCATCTCCATGCTCCGGGAAGAGTACCCCTCCGTACCATTCGTGGGGATGGAGCCTGCCGTGAAGCCCGCAGCGCTGGGCACCCGGACCGGGGTCATCGGCGTACTGGCCACGGCCGGCACCCTCAAAGGCTCCAAGTACCTCCACACCCGCGGCCGTTTCGAGGACAACGTCCGTATCGCGGAGCATGTGGGCCAGGGATTCGTGGAGCTGGTAGAAGCCGGCATCCTGGACGGTCCCGAGGCCGAGGCCACCGTGCGCGCCTCGCTGCAGCCCCTGCTGGACGAGGGGGCCGATGTCGTGGTGCTGGGCTGTACGCATTATCCATTCCTGAGGCCCGTCATCGAGCGCATCGCCGGCCCCGGCGTGCAGGTCATAGACCCCGCACCCGCCGTTGCCCGCCAGGCGCAGCGCCTGCTGGAGGAGCGCGGCGTTCCCATGGGCGAGGGCCCTTTTTCCGTCGAACTTCACTCTTCCGGAGACCCCGCCGCCCTCTCCCGCATCTTCAAGCTGGCACGGATTATGCCTTAAACCCTCCTGACAACCGAAAAAACCGATACACTATGAGAAGATTAATGACCCTTGCCACCTCTCTCACCCTGGCCCTGTCCCTTCTGGCAGGAGCCGACCTGGTGGCCCAGACCCGATCATCCAGTAACAGCAGCCGAAATACCGGTTCCACCCAGAGCAGCCGCTCTTCCAGCCAGAGTACACGTTCCTCCAGCCAGAGTACCCGGTCTTCCGGGACCCAGAGCAGCCGGTCTTCCGGCCAGAGCACCCGCTCTTCTTCCGGCACGCAGAGCAGCCGCTCTTCCAGCGTGTCGCAGAGCACCCGCTCTTCTTCCGGCACGCAGAACAGCCGCTCTTCCAGCGTGTCGCAGAGCACCCGCTCTTCTTCCAGCACGCAGAGCAGCCGCTCCTCCAGCGTGTCACAGAACACCCGCTCTTCTTCCGGCACCCAGAGCAGCCGCTCTTCCAGCGTGTCACAGAGCACCCGCTCTTCTTCCGGCACCCAGAGCAGCCGCAGCAGCGAGTCGGCCGTGCGCTCCAGCAGTTCGACGGCCGTGACCGGCGGACAGGTCCGTTCCTCCAACGTGAGCCGTGAGGGCCTGGGCGGCGGCGAGAAAAAGGAGCCCGTTCGCGAGAGCTACCGTGACGACGGCGGCAACTACCGCTACGAGAACGACTTCACCATCGACAACAACCACAACATGATGCGTGTTGCGCCCCGTCACCGCGAGCCCATGCCCTGGGACCGTCCCGGCCACTTCTGGGGAGACCATCCCCACTACTACGGGTATCGCGTGAACACCCTGCCGCCGCACTGGCGCCGCATCAGCCACTGGGGCATTGACTACTACTTCTACAACGGCATCTACTACCGCAGTTTCGGCGGAGTGTATGTTGTCTGCCGCCCTCCTTTCGGCACGCCCCTGGAGGCCGCCATCGACCGCGCCATCCTGCGCACCATCCGCTTTGCCTACTACGTTGACACGTACCGCACCTACAGCCGCACCTTTGACTATTACAACGCCATCGCCCGCCAGAACCTGATCATCGCCCAGCAGAATGCCCGCCTGGCTGCCCAGCGCGCCGCCTATGCGCTCAATTCCAACCGTGCGCTCACGGCTTACGAGCTGGCCGAGAAACTGGGCCTGGTCCAGAGCTACGCGTACGCGAGCAGCGACTACTACTACCAGGACGGCGTGTTCTACACCCTGTCGCCCTCCGGCGCCTTCACCACCATCGTTCCTCCGGCCGGCGCCCTGGTCACTTCCCTGCCCGACGACTATGAGGTCATTGTCATGAACGGCATCGAGTACTACATGGTAGACAACACCGTATACCGCACCACCCTCTTCGAAGGCCAGCCCTACCTGGAGGTCCTGGGCCAGATGTACGGGTCGCTCTACAGCCAGTACAATATCTATCGCTAATACACTGGATGGCAACAGACATCGACAAATTCGTTCACGACCAGCTGTCCGTCTGGCCCGAAGTTGCGGCCAAGTACCGCGCCCTCAAGAGCGCCGAAACCCGCACGCTTCCGCTCAAGGGCATGCTGGTCACCTTACAGTCCAACCCGGGGCGCCTGCCCATCTTCGACCACGGCTGTCCGCTGTGTGAGGAGAACTACATGGCGCACCAGCACACGCTGCCATTCGAAGGACGGAAAGGGCGCCGGTACAACATTCTGGTGAACCGTGCGCCCATTTTCCCCAACCACCTGGTCATTACCCGGGACACGCACGTTCCCCAGACCATCTGGCACCGGTTCCCCGACATGCTGGACCTGGCCGCCAGCCTGGAGGGCTACATCGTTTTCTATAACAGCCCCAACAGCGGCACCACGGTTCCCGGACACGCGCATTTCCAGGCCTGTCCCAAGGGGTATATGCCCCTGGAGCGTGCGGCAGAACGCGTCCTGCGGGAAATCGCGGCGGGCGGAAAGCCCGAGGACGTAACGTTCATCGGCCAGACCAGAGATGCCCAGCTCTACCACTACGAGCGTTTCAACCGCGGCATCTTCTTCCTCCGCGCGGAGACGGCCAAGTCCATGGCCAAGCAGTTTTACCGGCTTCTGGACTGCCTTAACCTCATAGCGGAGGAGACGGAACCCCGCTTCAACGCCTTTGCCTACTGCTCGGAAGGAGAATACCGGGCGGTGGTTACCCTGCGCAGTGCCAATCGGCCTGCCTGCTTCTATGCGAAGGGGGACGCCCACTATTCCATCTCGCCGGGGGCGGCCGACATGGCCGGCTTCGTGGTGGTTCCGGAGACGGAGGATTTTCCCCGCCTCACGCCCCTCATCCTGGAGCAGATCTTTGAGGATGTCACCCTGAGCGAAGCCGACGAAAAACGCCTGCTGTGGCGCCTGGTGCGCACCCAGCCGCGCGTGGAGGTGGGGATCGGCTCGGGGCAGTCGCTCCGCTTCGAGATTATCTCCGACGGTGCCGGTCCGCAGGCGGTAAGCTACCGGGAAGGAAAGATTGACTACAACGGCGTGCTGTACGATGAACTGGTCTTCGAGGCCGTCACCATCAGCACCCTTTTCGCGGAGCCTTCCTTTATCCTCTACACCCATGAAGGGCCCCGCCGCTATGCGGGCACCCTCAAATTCATCGTGGAAGGGAACGAGGTCCAGGCCGTCAACCTGGTCGGGGCCGAGGATTACCTGCTCAGCGTAGTATCACTTTATCCCAAGGCCGGACAGAAGGCACAGGCCGTCAGGCTGCGCCGCTGGCTGTGGGAGCGGATGACCCGTCGCAAAGTGGAGAAACGCCCCGTGCTGGGGCCGGAGCTCACGAGTACGCCCGGCGTGGTCACCTGGCTGGAGCACAGGCCCTCTGCATCGGCCCAGATGCCGGAGGAACTGCCGGTGCACCTGCACTACGACGTATGCGCAGAGGAGCACTGCCAGCGCTATATCGGCCTCACGGACAAAGCCGATGCATCGGCCCGCGAAGCCATCGACGAAAGCTGGGGGATGCTAGAGTAAAGCCTTCAGCTGCTCCCGGATGCGGGAGAATTCCTGCTCGAAATTGGGCGTGAGGATGTCTTTGCCCATGGCGGCGTCCAACTCTTCGTAGCTCCACCACTTGCCTTCCGACACTTCGGCCTGGTCCGGATGCAGCGTGGGATGGCCCACGGCGGCGAACATCACAACCAGTTCGGAATCCCGTCCCGTGAAGAAGGGATAGGCGCCCAGATAGATGGGATTGTATGCGATAAAGCCCAGTTCCTCGGAGGATTCGCGGTAGAGGGCTTCCTGAATCTGTTCCCCATAGGAAACATGGCCGCCCACAGCGGTATCCCAGTAGCCAGGCAGGAGGTGCTTGGACAGGGAACGCTTCTGCAGATACAGCCGGCCTTCACGGTCGATGATGTGCAGGTGCACGACCGGGTGCAGGGCTTTGCTGCCCTGGGGGCTGTGGCACCAGGCACGTCCGGCCTGGCCGTATACTACGCCATTAGGCTCTACAAGGGGAAGGATTTCTCCCTGCGGGAGCGGCTGCTTGCCGGGATGCTCGCAGGAAGGACGCGGATAAACCGGTGCGGGCCGGGAAGGATAGACAAGATCGAACATAGGAGCTAAGCCATGGCTACCAGAATCAGAAGCTGCGCCACCAGAACGCGCATGAACATGGAAAGAGGATACACGGTGGCGTAGTTCACAGAAGTATAATCGCTGCCGTACATACCCTGGGAGAAGGCCAAAACGGGCGGATTGGTGCAGGAGCCGCTGATAAGGCCGCAAATCTGGTAGAAGTTGAGCTTAGCCACCAGGCGGGCCACCACGAAGGTGATGCACAGCGGGATAATGGTGATGCAGGCTCCGTAGAGGATCCACCAGTAACCACCGCCCACGATGGAGCTCCAGAACTCTCCGCCGGCGCCGATTCCTACAGCAGCCAGGAACAGGGAAATACCGATTTCACGGATCATCAGATTGGCGCTGGCCGTGGTGTAGGTGGTAATCTTGTATTTGGGGCCCCAGTGGCCCAGGAGAATGGCAATGATGAGCGGACCGCCGGCGAGGCCCAGCTTGATGGCCTGGGGAATGCCGGGGAAACGGATGGGAATGGAGCCGAAGATGACACCCACCACGATACCCAGGAAGATGGGAACGAGGTTGGGTTTGTTGAGGGCGGCATTGGAGTTGCCCACGACCCTAGCCACCTGCTCGATGTTCTTCTCCGTACCCACGCAAACCAGGCTGTCTCCCATCTGGATGTACAGGTCGGGACCGGCTACCAGTTCCACGCCGGCACGCACCACACGGGTGACGCTCACGTCGTAGGCGCTGCGGAAGAGCAGTTCCTTGAGTTTCTTACCGGTGAGCTTGGACTGGGTAACCACAATGCGGCGGGTAACCATGTTGTGGTCTTTCACCTGCCAGTCCTGCAGGTGCATGGGAATTTCCTTGCCAAAGATGATGCGGGTGCGGTCCACTTCCTTCTGGCTGGTGACGATGAGCAGTTTGTCTCCTTTCTCCAGGATGATATCGGCCGAGGGGAACAGGATTTCCTCTCCCTTCATGACACGGGACACCACGAACTCTCCGCCGAACTGGTGGATGACGTCGGTGAGGCACTTGCCAAAGATAGCGGGATTATCCACTTCCACATGCATACGGCGTGCTTTTTCCACCGTACTTTCCTGGGAGGTCAAGGCTTCCAGTTCTTTCTTATGGTCAATTCTGAAGATGGCCTTGAACAGCACGATGACGGCAATCACGCCAATGACGCCGATGGGATAGGCTACGGCATAGGCCGATGCCAGTTTCTCGGAAGCCTGTCCGGCCGCGAGGGTGCTGCTGCCGCCGGCCACGGCCACATCCATGTAGGTTTGCTGGGCGGCACCCAGACCGGGCGTATTGGTCACGGCGCCGGACATGACGCCCACCATGGTCTTGAGGTCTTCTCCGGAGATGGCCGATATGGCATAGGCCACGCCCACGGCCAGGAGGATGTTCATCACCGCCAGGGCATTCATCTTCACGCCTCCCTGCTTGAAGGAGTGGAAGAAACCGGGACCTACCTGCAGGCCGATGGAAAAGACAAAGAGGATGAGGCCGAATTCCTTCACGAAGTGGAGGACGTCGAGGTCTGCTCCAAAACCGAGGTGACCCATGAGAATGCCCAGGAAGAGCACCCAGGTAGAACCCAGGGAAATGCCTTTGACCTTGAAGCGGCCCAGATACAGACCGCCGCCAATTACGAAGGCCAGCAGCAGGATGGTATGGGCAATGCCATACCCGAAAAACAAGTCGTGCATAGTTTAATATTCCATTTTCACCACAAAGCAGGACTTACCGTCCACACGCCCTTCCACATACCAGGTATTTCCTTCTTTGAGGCGGAAGAGCTGAACCGCTTCACCGGCGGTTGTCTCTTTGTTGAAGTTGATATAAAGGTCTTTCATGGGAGCCAGGGCCACTTCCAGCGGCAGGCAGTCCATGGCCCACACTACATAGCGTGCATTGTTGGTGTGGCCGACAATGTCAATATCCGAGTAGGTGACGATGTGCTCTCCGGCGGCTTCGGGCTCGGTGCCTTTCGGAAAAACCACTTTGGGAGAGGGTTCCTCGATGGCGTGGTCTACCTCATAGTCCAGGGCCAGCGTACTGGGAAGGTCTTCCGGGCGCACAAAGCGGCGCGTACGTTCGTCGATGACCACCCAGGAGCTGGTGGCCGATGCTGCCAGCGAGCCGTCCGGTCCCATGAACTCAAAGTCACGGAGGTAGAACAGACCGCTGCCGCCCTTGTGCCAGGTGTAGAGCCGGATTCCGTCTCTCCAGCGAAGGGGCTTTTCAAAATGGATGTGAAGGCGGGAGAGGACCCAGGCGATGTGATGGACATGCAGGGTGTCATAGCCGAATCCCAGTTCCATGGCAGCCCAATAGGCTATTTCCTGTGCCAGGTCCATGACGGCAGCCGGACGGATGTCCGCGTTCCGGTTGGTCTGATAACAGGGGACACAGATATCCTGACGGAATTTGTATCCTTCGCGACTGACAGGTTTCATACACTACTCTTTTGCGCCGCGAAGTTACGACTAATTACGGAGAATGTCAAGTTCTTCCGGAGAATAAAGGAACTGGTCCAGCCACTCCGGCGCTACGTGTCCGAGGACCACAAGGGCTATGGCTGCAATGAGAGCCAGGATGAGGAGTACAAGCACCGTGCGACCTGTGAAGCGCCAGAATTCTCTCCAGGGAGAGGGTTTGGGATTTGGTTGAGCTTCGATCTGAGCCTTGCTCTGAGCCTCATTTTGAGCCTCTGCCTGAGCCTCTGCCTGAGCCTCTGTCTGAGCCTCTGCCTGAGCCTCTGTCTGAGCCTCTGTCTGAGCCTCTGCCTGAGCCTCTGCCTGAGCCTCAGAGCCCTCCGTCTCGCCGGAGGCTAAAAGATGGGCCGATGCCTCCGGTGAGACGGAGGGCTCTTCGGCTTGCACAGGTTCTGGTTCAGGGGTTGGTTCTGGTTCAGGGGTTGGTTCCGGTTCAGGGGTTGGTTCCGGTTCGGGCTCTGGGGTGGATTCCAGGATGGTGGCGAGGTTGGAGACGGCGGTGGCGACTTCTTCGGGGGTTTCCTCGTGGGTCTTGAGGGAGATGGGCTTCAGGCCGAAGCCGGAGGGATAGATATCGAGGTCTTCGTCGGCCACGAAGAAAAAGTGGTTCTCGCGGGTGGCACGAAGGCGTCCGAGCCCGGTGAGGATGAGGGTTTTTCGCTGCTTGAGAACTACTTTCATCTCTGTGATGAAGTCTTCGAGGATGCGGGTGGCATCGGCCTCCGACACGTCGTTGGATTTGGCGTAGAGCTGGGCCAGGAGGCGGTCTTCGCCCTGTTTGGGAGAGAAGTAGAGCCTCCGGTAGGGCGGAAGAATGGTGTAGCCCCGGTCCGCGAAGGTGGCAGGTACCAGTTCTGCGACAAAACTGCCCATGCCGGGCAGGGTAACGGTATCATGGTCCATCACCACTTCTTTCAGCATTTTAGCCAGGAGATCGATATCCATTTTATTCTTCACCTCAATTAGATTTACAAAGATAGCAAAAAATTTTTGCAGAAATTCTTTGGAGAATCCAAAAAAGATTGTACCTTTGCAATCCCGTTACACAAGGAACGGTAAAAATTCCTCCTTAGCTCAGTTGGTTAGAGCATCTGACTGTTAATCAGAGGGTCGTTGGTTCAAGTCCAACAGGGGGAGCAAAAGGCAGCCAATCCGGCTGCCTTTTTTGTTTTCTGCAATTTTTAGAGGGCCGCATAGTGAGCCCACTGCGGGTAACTTGACAGTTTTGGTCAAGTTACCGTCAAAAACGGCCTTTTTTGCGGGTAACCGGACTTAATTTGTCAAGTTACCCGCAGTGTGGGCACTTTTGCAACTCCCCAGCCAGCCGAGCACAAAACATTGATAACCGGCATCTTACGGAACCACGGGTGCACAGCGAAGTGCACCCGAGAAAGCGCAAGCAGCTAGCAGTCAGCAACTTGTGCATCACGGCGCAAGAAGTGCGCTTTTTTACCCTGAACGTTCAAATTGTTGCACCTGTGTACAAAACGGGCCGGCGGGGACGCAAATGCGTTGTCCACGATAGGAATAATCGCTAACTTTCCGGAAACAAACACACGCATTTATCATGAACATCTCCAAAACCATCCTTGCGGCCGTGGCCATGGCCATCGCCGCGTCGGCCGCTGCCCAGACCCTCAAGATGGAGCCGCAGGTAGTTGGCGTCACCACCTATGAAGCCTCAACTGCCGTAAATCTGGTGGTAGTGAAGCCGGAAGTCAGACTCACGGGCGTGGATCCGTCCATCCTCTCCGTGAACACCAACGGTGTGGAGCGCACCGTCCTGTCCGTATACCCCTCCGACTCCAGAGGCGCCTTCAACCCGGAAGGTGAATACCTGGCTCTTGGCCTGGACAAGGCAAAAGGCCGTGGCCTGGGCCTTTCCAAAGCCGGAAGCGTCTGGAAGGAAGACTATACCGTAAAGGTAGAACTCAAGAAAGGCAAGGTCCTCAAAGTGGGCAAGCAGAAATACACCGCCATCGAGTGCGAGAGTGCCAAGGCCCTCACAGACTTTGTCTCGGAAGCCGACTATTTCAATAAAGGCACCTTCACGGGCCGCTCTACCGGCAAGCCCGGTGACGAAACCCTCACCTACGCCGCCTACGAGCCCTGGTCCCTGAAAGGAGACGGCGTCAAGAACCCCCTCATCATCTGGCTGCACGGCGGCGGTGAAGGCGGCATTGACGTTTCCATCACCCTCCTGGGCAACGAGGTCGTTTCCCTCATCCGTCCTGAGATCCAGTCCCACTTTACCACGGAAGGCGGAGCCAAAGGCGCCTACGTCCTTTCCATCCAGTGCCCCACCATGTGGATGGGCACCTCCAAAGGCTTCGGTCACGGCGACTATCCGTCCCTCTACTCCGACGTCCTCAAGTCCTGCATCGACAGCTACGCAGACCAGCACCCCGACGTAGACCGCAACCGCATCTACCTGGGCGGCTGCTCCAACGGCGGCTACATGACCATGAACATGCTCATCCGTCATCCCCGCTACTTCGCCGCGGCCTACCCCACCTGCGAGGCCTATGCCGATGCCTTCATCTCCGACACCGAAATTGCCGCGCTGGCCGAGGAAAACATCTGGATCGTCCAGTCCTATGACGACACCACCGTAGATCCCAAGACCCACTGCATCCCCACCTTCCAGCGCCTCATAAAGGCCGGCGCCAAGAACGTCTGGATGTCCATGTTCGAGAGCGTGGAAGGCATTGACAACCCCGGCCAGAAGTTCTTCGGACACTTCTCCTGGTGCTACCTGTTCAACGACGCCGTGACGATGTCCCAGGAGCAGAGCGAGGGAGACGTAAAACCCTCCAACAATGGTGGCGGCTCCGTAGCCCCTCAGGGCCATGCCAACATCTTCGAATGGATGAACGCCCAGGTACTCACGGCTCCGGAAGTATCCCAGCCCACCTGGCCCGGACGCAGATAAAGACTAAATGGACTTGTCGCGCCATTTACCCCTGTGGATGTAAATGATGCACTGAATCCAGATACACAGCGCATAGACGCCGTCGGCCGTCCAGCATACGGCTATGCTCGATCGAAGGATACCGATAACAATGGTACAGTAGACAGCATAGATGCAGAGGGCCACGGCGTCAAAGCGTAAACACACCCGCGTATTCCCCGTTCCCGCAACCGACTGCAGATACACATTCCACGGCAGCGTAACGGCGGCCGCCACACACATTACCTTGAGCGTAGCCACCGAGGACTGAACCAGGGAAGGGATATCGGTAAAAAGGCCGATGATCCAGTGCGGGAACAGGAAGAACGCAAGCAGAATGGGCAACATGGTCACGGCGCAGAGCGTCAGGACCCGCCGGATCACCGTCGTCACACCTTCGGGATGGCCTTCGCCGATGATATTGCTCACCAGCGTAGCCGCGGTGGAAGCGAAGGCCGCCGAAAAGACGAACGGCACCTCGGAAACGCTCCTGACGATGTTGGCAATTGCCAGCTCTTCCTCCCCCAGATGCTCGATAAAGAGGAAGAAAAGCAGCCATACAGAGACATTGAGCACGTACTCGGCCATCACCCAGGAGGCCGTGGAAAAGACGCGTTTCAGTTCGCTCCATACGGGGCCGACCACCTTCTGCAGGCCGTATTTCCTGTCGGCCGTAAGAAAAGCCCACACCATAAAGAAAAGGAGCGAAATGCCTTCCGCAATGGTCGATGCCAGGGCGGCACCCTTGATTCCCATTGCCGGAGCACCCAGGTGGCCGAAGATGAGCACCCAGTCCAGGAAGATATTGCTTCCCACCAGCACGATGGAATTCCAGGTGAGGCTCTCCGTCTGCCGCGTACCCACGTAGAAAGCGCGGAACAGTGCGGTCATAAAGGCAAAAAGCAGCCCTGGAATTCTCCAGTTCACATAAACCAGGGCTGCCTTAAAAATATTATCCGACTGCAGCACCCCGCTGAGGATGGGCGGAGACAGGAAATAAGACAGGACCATGGTCAGGACCGCCAGGCCCGCGAGGAACCAGACTCCCTGCCAGAACACGCGCCCGATGGAGCTATACCCTTCCCCACTCTCACTGGCCTCCCCATTGCGCCGGCCGATGATAATCTGGACGCCGATGGAAAAGCCAAATCCCAGCATGTACAGGATGGTGAAGTACACGCCTGCAATGGCCGATGCACCCAGTTCGATTTCACCGACACGGCCCAGGAAGGCCGTATCGGTTATACCCAGCAGCTCTTCCATCAAAAGAGCTACCAGGATGGGTAACGTAATCCTCCAGATGGTCCTGTAGGAATACCTTTTCGGGAGTTTGTATGCCATATACTGTTACTTGCGCGCGGCGCATCGTCCCCTATTATGCCGTAAAGCTGCCTTATGTCTACGAAAAATCACGTATCAGTTCACCTTCTTTCCTGCGAAATACACAAGCGAAGGCAGATTATGGCTGAAGCCCTCGTGCTCCTCCGCAAGCAGGTCTTTGTCGAATACCAGGAAGTCGGCATCCTTGCCGGGGGTGATGGAGCCCTTTTTGTTCTCCACGCCCAGCTGCCTAGCACCGTTGATGGTGTAGCCCAACAGCATTTGCTCAACGGTCATTTTCTGGTCCTCGGGAGGAAGCACTTCCCCTCTGGTAAAGGCGGGAGCATTGGTTTTTTCCGTAATATGGCGCGTCATGCCCACTTCCATGCCCAGATAGGGGTTCCAGACCTCGAAACTGAAAACGACGTTGTCGCTGGACCAGGTAACCAGGGCGCCGCTGTCCCATAGCGTCTTGCAGCGGAACATTTTGCGGGCCCGCTCCTCACCCAGCCAGGTGCCCCATACCTTGTAGTCGCCGGCATGCCACCAGGGCGTATAGTTGGCAATCACGCCCAACTTGGCGAAACGGTCCAGATCGGCGTCATCCTGCACCTCCAGGTGGGCGCATGTGACCTTCATGGTAAACTTGTCTCCCACTTCCTTTCTGGCCAGTTCCACAGCGTCCAGCGCCACGCGGGAGGCTGCGGAGCCTACGGTGTGCATGTGAAGGTCCAGGCCTTCCCTATTGAGTTTGACCATCAGGGCGGCGAGATCCTCCTTGTTGAAGGCGGTGGCACCCTTCTCGGGAACGTCCACATAGGGCGTGAGCATCGCGGCGGTATGGATTTTCTGCGTGCCGTCCATGAAAATCTTCATGGTGTGAATCTTGAGGTGCTCCGTATTGTATTCCTTCCGGAAACGCTTGAGTTCCTTCAAGCCTTCCTCCGCCTGCCAGTTGGCGGCAATCACATAGCATCCATCTACATAGACGGGGAGTTTTCCCTGCTCATCCATAACCTTCAGGCGCTGGTACACCCGCTCATGGAACTCAGGGAAGCCCGGAATACCGGCGTCAAAAACGGCCGATACGCCGTGGCTCACGGAGAAATCAATCCACGCCTGGAGCGCGGCGTCTATCTGCTCGTCACTGAGGTCCATGGAACCGTCCAGGACGATGCGCACCTCCGCAGAGCCTTCAATGATATAGCCGGTCAACTTGCCGTCCTTGCGCTCATAAACGCTGAGTCCGGGTACGGGATCCGGCGTTTCGTCGGTAATGCCATGGCGCCGGAGCACGCGGGAGTTCACCCACACGCTATGGAATTCCGCCTCCTGAATCTGGAGCTCGGCATCCGGGCAGATGGCGTCAAGGTCTTCTTTGGTGAGCATCTCACCATTCAGGCACTTTTTCTCCAGAATAAACCGATAACACTTCTGGCCGGGATGCTTGCCGATAAAGTCGGCCATGTAGTCCAGGGCCTCCTTTTTGCCGTTGCAGGCAAAGCGCTCGCTTTCTTCCGCATAGGCAAATCCCACGGGCAGGGTCACATGCACATGGCTGTCAAAGATACCGGGCATAATGAACTTGCCCCCCAGGTCGGTCACTTCGCCTTCATAGGCCGAAAGGCCTGCCTCGTCGCCTACATAGACGAATTTGCCATCCTTCACCACCAGGGCCGAGGCCTTAGGATTCTTGCAGTCCGCCGTGAAGATTTTCGCATTCTTGATGATTTTGTCTGCTTTCATGGTATTTTTTTTTAGTGTTGGATTTACTATTGATTGGCTTTATTCATTTACGACATAGTAGGCCTTCCCGGCCGGGAGGGTGCTGCCGGTGTACTTGTAGAAGCCGGGGGTATCTCCGACAATGCCCAGCACATATACACTTCCTGCGGGACAGGGAATCTCCGTGTCCGAGCCCTGCAGAATGTTGCCCGTCCTCACTGTCACGTCAGTTGAATCCAAGGCAACCAGGTCGAAGGTAGTGGAATCGGACAAGATGATTACGGCCGTGCCGGCGGGAATCACATCGCTTTCGTCCCCAATCCGGTGGAAGATGCCATCTTTATCTACCGTATAGGCCAGTGCGCCGCCGGTAAGCCGGTAACTCTGCGTGCCGTCATAGAAGGAGGTCACATACTTGGGCTCTCCGAGAATGGTGACGCCGGCCAGCTTCATCCACACCGCATCAACAGTGACATCGGCATCGGCCATCGTGAGGGTGGTGCCGCTCAGCGTGCCGCCCGAGGAGGTGTACTTTCTGAAGACAAAGCCATCCCTTTCGTCGTGACCGAGTTTGAGGCTGACGGACTCTCCGCTCGCGGCATAAAGCACATCGCCCACTTTGAAGCCCGTCTCATAGAAGGTGAGAACGCCCGCATCATATTCCTGTTTGACAGCCCCGGCATTGGCCACGGTGACGCCTTCTCCGCCGGTGATGCTGGAAATCTTCACGCCCTGGGCTTTCACTTTCGGCTCCGTATAGTAGCAATCGGTAATGGTAGTATGGGATAGAGAACCTCCTGCTATTGAGTTGAATGTCTCCATTTTGGCCATGTTAATGGCCGAAGGAGCGAAAACGCATTGGCTGATAGTCACCAGACCCTCGTCAGATACATTGCCAACGATGCCCCCACCGCCGGATGCCTCAGCACGGGTGTAAGTGATGCTGCCGGTGAAGGAGCAGCCTGTTATTTTGGCTGAATACTTGCTGGAAGCACTCACGGACGAAACAATGCCGCCTGTCTTTGCTTCAATGCCGCTACTGGAATCAATGGGAATGCTCATAGCAACAGAACTGCTGCAGTTCTCAATTGTAGTGTTCCCACTAGCCATGCCAACGATGCCTCCCAGGACGTGTGTGAATTCGCTATTTAAGCTGCCTGCCGTCTTGAGATTCTTGATAGTAGCGTTATCAATCATAACGAATGGGGCGAATATCATAGGCCATTTGCCTTGAAGCGTGATCGTCAGCGTATGACCGTCTCCGTCGAAGATGCCATCAAAAAACGAAGCCGGCGTCGTCACGCTGATGTCCTTTGTCAACTTTACAAAATTGCCGGTGTAATAATGGTAACGGTCAATGTTGCCGACGAAAATGTTCCAATCTTCCTCACTGCCGATGGTGTAGGGGTTCTCCTCCGTACCTTCACCCGGCAGCATCACCCTGGAGTCCATATAATACTTGCCTTCGAACAGGAAGCCATTTTGGTGAGCCTTTATCACCCCATAGTCTTTTTCAAGATTGCCAAGATTGTTGGGAGCGGTAGCGTAAGCAAGGGCCGGGGCGCCCTGGTCGGCGGGCAGATTGTCGGTGGCCACGAAGAGGCTCTTGGTAATGTTGGGACTGTAGGTAGTATGCCAGCGGGCGAAGGTATTGTTGAGCATTCCTGCCGCAACACTCTTGGGCACCATAAGAGAATGGGTGATGGAGGGCTTATTATACACGGGCCATCCGATGAAGCCTCCGCAGTTGGTAGTTCCTCCGGTGGTGGCAAAGGAGCCGTCGAAGACACAGCCTGCGATAACGATGTTGTTGTCTTGTCCGCTCAGCCTGCTCACCAGTCCCCCATGGGTACCGTCGCCCTGGACGCTGCTGTTGATGGTGACCGAACTGCGGCAGCCCTCGAGACGCAGCGAGCCGTAAGACTCCGATACGATGCCGGCGGCAAACTGGGCGCTGGTAGTGATGGTGCCGGTCACGGTGAGGTTCTTGATGGTAGCATTCAAGACGTGGCGGAACGGCGCGGTACTGGGTTCTGACGTATTAAAATCAACCGTCAGCGTATGTCCGGCGCCGTCGAAGGTGCCCTGGAAAGAGTGGACGTCACTTTCCCCCATCATCCGGCTTACGCTGATGTCTCTTGTGAGCTTCACATATTCGCCACGGAAACTGTCCTCGCCGGAATTGACCATATTGACGAATCTGTCCCATTCGTCAGCGCTGTCGATGATGAAGGGGTTTTTCTCCGTGCCTTTGCCATAGGCGATTGTGACGAATACGTCTTTCCTCGGCATGGTGAAGGTAACCGCATCGTTGATGTCACCGTTATAGTTGACAACTTTTCCTTCGGCATCCTTGATGGAAAGACTTTGGATACTACCCAAAATTTTGGTCAGTTTAACCGCCGCGCCGGGATACCAGCGCGTAACGTCTTTCTCATCGCCGGCGCTCACCTGGTATGCACCTTCGCCCTCTGTGGTAACATTGATGGCAAAGGGATACTTGAGGCCATAGTTATACATTTCCGCGTCGGTAGTCAACTCGCTGCTCTGGAAAATGTCGTAGCAACTGTCTATCGTGCCATCCTGGTCGCCGATGATGGTGTATTCCTGGCTGTGGGTACTGTAACGCGTGCCGTGGAAGGTGCTGTGCCGGACTTTGCCATCGCGGCTGTTGTAACCCACCAGGCCGCCCACGTCGGCGTCGTTGTTGGTCACGTTGCCACTCACGCAGCAGTATTCTATCGTGCCATTGTTCTCGCCGGCGATGCCGCCCACTTTGGCGGTATAGGCCGAGCCTGGCTCTTTCCAGTCGGAGCGGACATTGGCGCTCACCCAGCAGTTTGCTATCTTGCCATTGTTCTCGCCGGCGATGCCGCCCACCAGCCGGGACCGGCTGCACGAAATGTCTCCCTCCACGTGGAGGTTATATACTCGCGCGCCCTTATGTATTTGTGCAAACAGGCCCTGATAGTTTTCTGTGGCATCTTTGATTTTGAAGCGGATGGTGTGGCCATTACCGTGGAACTCTCCCCATCGAAAATCAACAATTTTTCCATCCCTCCAGCCAATAGGAGTCCACGACGTATCCCCCATATCAATATTTACATCCAGATAATAGTATTGATCACGGAACGGATAGTTCACGTTTCCATACATCACGTCATCGAAGTGATCAGCGATGTAGGCCAATTCGGCTGCCGAGCGGATATGGACGTGATACACCATTGGCTCATACGTGTGTTCCACTTTCCCAGGGAAAGATTTCGTCTTTCCGTCCCAGACGCTCCATTCGTCGCCGTCGGCCCACGCCACCGGCACCGCTGCAAAAAGCAGCAGGAGAATGGAAAGAATTCTTGTTACAACTATGTTTTTCATTATGGCTTGAGTCTATAAAACACCGTAATTGTAGTCATTCAGGATATCGCCTTCGTAACTGGCAACAGGGCGGATGGCGCATCCAGAGTAGCGCTGCAAGGACTTCAGGGACGCTTCGCCGGACTGGAGATGCGCACATCCTGCATTCTCATTGGAGGCCGCTGACAGGGAGGAACTCCAGTAATTTGCCGCCGGGAGGAAGATGCTTCTGTCGGTGAAACCCTCCAGCTTGCCGCTCACCTCAAAGCCATTGCCCTTCCATTCCCAGTTGCACTGGTTTATCAGCTCTTCCCATTCCTTCTCCGTAGGCATCCGGAACTGCCCGCCCAGGCTGGCATAAGCGGCATCATCTTCCGCTTGGAGCACCGTGAAGTCTCCGCCGGTGTATTTGGTAACCTTGCCCTCGGAATAATACAGATAGTCGCTCCAGGAAGCGTTGCCGTTTCCGCCGTTGATGGCGCCCCAGGAGAAGGAGTTGCCGACTTCCGTCTCCGTGCCGGCGCCCAGATTGCACCCGGCCCAATTCACGCTCAAGCCCAAGTCCACGAAAAGGCCGGAGACATTTGTCGAAGACCAGTCGCCGCCAGATGCCCCGGACAGTGACGGATATTCATAGATGCGCTTTGCCTCAAGCGTTTGGCTTTCCTCAACAAGCGTGTAAACCTTGTAGTCGGCAGACAGCGTGAAGACGTAGTCCGCGCTGACGCCGGGACGGACAAGACCGCCGGCGAAAAGAACACCGTCGCCACTGACGATGCCGCTGATGCGCGCTCCGGCCTGGCGGGCGTCTTCCGTGACTACTCCGTCTTTCCCCACACTCTCACAGGCCACCGGACGGATGAGAGGGCAGCTGAGCGTGTACTTGTCCACATCGGCCTGGAGACCTTCCATAAATATTCCCACGAAGTCTGCCGTCTTGCCCATTTCCAACGTAGCCGTCACCTCGGTCCCGTCCACACTATAAGCCGTTCCCGTGGCCAGAAGATAGTAGCTGTACACTTTTTCACCGCCGCTGGTGAAAGAGAATTTGTCATCGGCATAGGTGACATCTACCGGAACCGGGAAATACACCGCGGTAAGGGTGGCCTTTTCGGGGTCGGAAAAATCCCCTTTCACGAACTCCGCGCTGGTTGTCGTGGTCCAGTCGCGGCCGTCGTACGCCATTGACACATATTTGCCGCCGATTCCGTTCACAAACACATATACCTTGTCTCCATTCACCCAGTCGTCATCTGCGGCCTTGGTCTGAAGGATTTCCAGTTTGAAGGTCATCGGCGTATCGGCAGGAATCCGGTCCTCCGGCTTGATGCAGGACGCCAGAGAGCAGAAAAGGCACGCTGTAAGTATAAATAATCTTCTATTCATAGCCTGATTCTTCTTTGAAGAGTTTGCACTACAACACTTCTTTCACTTCCGCAGCGCTGCGGTCCAACCCCAGACGGCCGGTCAAGGTAGCATTCTTGAGGTTCAGGAAAGTGCCATTGGGCTTGTACCGGGCCGGGATGGTCTTGCTTCCCTTGTAGGTGACGCCGTCGTCGTCAATCACCGTGAAGCCGAGGGCCTCTTCATTCGTTTCATCGCCGTTCCGAAGGGCAACGAAGAAAGGTTCGGACGATGCGGTGCCCAGCGTAACGGTAACGGGGCCTTCCTCCAGCGAGGAGCCGTCCGCCGACTGGCTCTGTACCAGGTGGCCGTTCTCCGAGGAGATGATGACGGACTTGGCCAAGACAGGAGTCTTGTCTCCCGCGCCGCCCGCCTGGAAGAGGAAATTGAGCCGGTAGATGCTCTGCTCATTGGCGAAGAAGGCGCTCTTCGTGCGGACGGAACCGCCGGAAACTTCGGTTACCAGCACCGTGGCACGGGTGTAATGATACTTCTTCTCGATGGAGTTCTCGGCATCGTCCTTCAGCAGCAGTTTTCCCACCTGGCCGATGTAGTTCCAGCTCTCTCTTGGAGTCAGGAGGGTAAGGGTCGTGGTTCCGGCTACAAGGCCCGATGTGGTAACGGTTCCCGAAAGGGTGGCCTTGTGGGCATCCTCCGGGTCGGGCACGGCCGTCAGCTTGCCGATGCAGCTGGTCCCCAAAAAGACCTTCACGGGTTCATCGGCCTTCCAGATGGATTGCAGGACGGTGGTGGTGGACTCGTCGCCTTCAATGGCGAGGCCTTTCGTGCCGGGGGCTTCGCCCTTCACGGCCTGCACGGTCAGGCGCCATTCGCGCTCCGTCACCACCACGGGCTTTTTTTCTTCGACGAGGGCTTCTTCCACCTTCTGGCAGCCGAAGAAGGCCATAGCCGCCGGAAGGGCCATCATAACTGTTCTAAATCTGTGAAATCTGTTCATATTCATAGATTTATTCATTTTATTTGCGCGCGGCCATGATATCCAAAAGGTAGCCGGGCGTGAAGAACTTGTCCATGAACTGATAGTAGCCCAGCAAGGGAAGCACGGCCTTGTACTGCTCGGCCAGAAGGCCCTTTTTGATACGTATGGCGCCCGGTCCGGCGATGTCAAGGACTCTCTGGTCGTCGGCCGAATACGCCTTCCACTCCACCTTGTCAGTGGAAGGGTTGCCGCAGCGGGCGAAATTGGTCCACATCTGCTGAACGGTGGTGAAAATTTCATCGGAGATGTTGGTTCCGTTGAAACTGCTGGCCGTCCCTACGCCGCGAAGGTTGAACACAAAAATGAGCTCCACGGAATGGGCGGCTCCCAGGTCCGCATTGCTGCTTGGATAGGACCAGTAGTAGGAGAACGTCTTGTTGAACGCGCTCTGCACGTCGAGCTGCAGGAGCATGGGCACCCTGAACATGAGCTCATTAATGAACTCCGTCTCTACAAGTCCCGGCTCCTGGAACCGGCATACCCGCTTAAATTCCTCGTAATACTTCTTGTCCTCTTCTTTCAGGTAGGGGACGGCATCGCCTGCGGCGCGCTGGGCGTATAGCTTTTGCTCTTCTAAGCTCAGCATCGGACCCTCACCCATGAACAGCCTCATCTCGTCGGCCGTGCTGCCGGCCATGATGGAGATATGCTTCGCGTAGCCTTTCCTGTACAACTCAATGGGGGCCTCGGGGAGTACCTCTGTTCCGTAGTAGGGACAGGATGTGAACTGGCCCACCGCTTCGACATACGCCTTCTGGAGCTCATCTTCGCTCAGTGCCATGATCTCGTCCATGGTCTTGCAGCCGGTGTACTCGAGCAGCGCTTTGGTTTTGCCCTGCGCAGCTTCGCAGCCCACCGGGAAGGCCAGGGTGGTGGAGCCGCTTTGGGCGATGACCTTCTGGAAATACCGGTTGGCTTCCTTCATGACGGGCAGGATGGAGACGGAGCCGCCGCCGGCACTTTGCCCGAAGATGGTCACGTTACCCGGGTCGCCGCCGAAAGCGGCGATGTTCTCGTGCACCCACCTGAGCGCCATGGCCTGGTCCAGCAGGCCGTTGCAGGGGGCCGTCTTGAAGGCATCTCCGCCGGGCACCGACGAGAAGTCCATGAAGCCGTACATGTTCAGGCGGTAGTTAATAGTCACCATAATAATGTCACTATGCGCCTGGACCAGGTTGGCTCCGCTGTAGGAAGCCTGCGAGCCCGAGCCGACGACGTATGCCCCGCCATGAATCCAGACCATCACCGGCTTCTTCACGCTTTTGTCGTCGGTATTGGCCCAGATGTTCAGGTAAAGGCAGTCCTCTGAACAAATCTTCTGGACGCAATCCGGGTAGCCGGTTGCGCCGAAAGCATTTTTTCCGTAGTATTTAGCCTCGAATACCCTGTCGTCCGCATCCACGTACTCCGGCGCCTTGAAGCGGCGCCCGCCCACGGGCGCCTTCGCGTAAGGGATGCCCAGCCACGACGCCACCCCGTATTCTTCGGTTCCAACGAAAGTGCCGTTCACGCACTTCACGGCATGAGCCTTGTCGTAGCCCCCCTTGATTTCACTGTTCAAGTTATCGTACTGCTCGAAACGGATTAAATCTTTGAATTCCCTTTTCATGTCACTCATTGTTCTATTCTCCTTAATTTGTTATCTGCACTTAGAAAATAAAATACTTGGCCGGGGAGAGGTCAACGCTTTCTCAATACAATGCGGAAACCTAAAGTAGCGTTGCGGCCGTTGTGCTGAATCTCGCGGCCGTGGTAGGATTGTGTGCAAGCGTATGGCTCGCTGTCGTAGCAGCCAACAATCTTTTCACCTGACTCGGGACCGGCATAGTCAGTGCCCTGGTCGGCAGGGATGTCGGCCAAATCGGCATACCAGTCGTCGCAATATTCCCAGACATTACCTATTGAACCTTGCTCAACTCCAGGGTCTCGGTGTGGGTAGTGAGGTCCTCGTCAATACGCAGGGCCGTCCACTTCATCTTGCCGTCCTGAATGCTCTCGATTTCCCACCAGTCACGCTCTTCGTCACTCAAGACGGTATTTTGCCAGCGGGTGCAAAGGAGCGGTCCGTCAACAAAATAGTCTGACATATGGTCTTCAAAAACCTGCCAGGGAGCGTCGCCGATCTTAAGGGAAAAGACATATGTACCGCTGGCTTTGAACTCCCAGCGCCAGGTTTGCGGCTTACCAGCTTCCGTAACCTGCGCTTCCCAGGTGCCAAGCACAGCCTGCTCAAAGTTGTCTGTCACCCGCACCCAGCGCTCGTTAAAAATCTCGTGCAGGATAACCAACTCGCCTCCGGTAATGGTCCAGTCGGTTTTCAACTTCATCTCCTTATCGGTAATGGAGTTGACGGTGACTTTCAGCACACTTTTGTAGGGGCCCTCTTCCTCAACGGCGGTAAAGCCGTCTTTGCCGAAGGTAACTTCGGCCGGCGTCTTGTTTTCCCACGTCATCGAAGTGATTTCGGATATGCTGTAATAACCCTTTTTAGCCGATTCAAAGGTAACCACCGACTTCCAGGAGGTGGGGCATGCCTTGCCATCCAGGTCGGCGACAATCCACTTGCCCAGTATCTTGCTGGAAAGTTCCGCGTCGGACTTGTTACAGGAGGTGAATACACCTGTGCCGCAAATGAGGGTAGCGGCGAGTACCCAATTGAGAATTATTTTCATTTTCATATCGCTCGATTTATATAAAACCACTCGCCGCCGGCAATGGCTACAGCCTGGGCCTTTGGTTCGTTTCTGTCTACGGTGTAGATGTTACCGATGATGACTTTGTCTGCTTTCATGATTATCCTGTCTTAACTACTCCGCTATCTGCCCCAGGTATTGCCGGGGATGTCTTTGATTGTGAACTTGTCCCCGGAAGCAAGGTTGGTGAGGATGGCCGAAAACAGTGCGGAGAACTGCTCATTGATTTCTCCCTCTTTCCCGGTGTCGGCCTTGGTGAGTGTGCCGGAATAGTTGTCGTTGGTCACCGTCACGCTGCCATTTGTGTACGTCATGTTCGTTCCATTGACATTGGTCATATCGTTGCCATAGCTGCTGCCTCCGTCGGCGCGAGTGAGCACCGTGCTCTCGCCGGTGGCGGGATCGCTGAGCACTATATCGCCTTTGCCGGTCAGCTTCCATTTGAAGCCGGCATCCTCCGGGCCGCCATAGACGGCAACCAGGGCGTCGCTTTTGGAGTCGTATGCGCCCAGGTAGAGGCAGCCGCTGTGGTTGGCATCGGCCTTTACGGCCAAAAGCACCTTGTCAAAGGCCACGCCGGTCTCCGTGATGTCCGAATACTCATACGCGTCCCACCAGATGCCCACAAGGCTCTGTTCCAGTTCCTTAATGTCTACTTCTTTATCGCAGCCCATCAGGCCCAACAGGAGTGCCGAGGCGGTAAACAATGCTATAATTATCTTTTTCATAACTTTTTCTTACTTAACTGTTAACACTGAACCCTTCACCGAGATGGTAGCCTTGGTTGCGCTGTCGCCTATCTTGAAGTAAGCGTGAAGGGCGCCGACACCGGCTCCGTTGACTGGATGGTAGAGCGTATTACCGCCACCCAGGAGCAGGACGCTCTTGTCCTCTCCGTCAAACGCGATGCTCTTGTACACGCCGATGAAGCGGACGCGCTTGTCGCCATTGGCGCCGTTGTCAAAGCTCCGGTCCGTGGCGTCAATGGTTACGCCGATGAACTGGGGATTGACAATGTTGTCTCCGCTGGCCCACTTGATAATATAAGGCGTGCCGGCCTTGAGTTCCGTGACAGCGTCTCCGAATGCAAGGTTAAGCGTCAAGCCGCTGATGCTGGCGCTGCTGAGCGGCCGGGCCACTGCGCCGTCAAGAGGCGAACCCGCAAGCGTCAGGTTGAACGGCAGGCAGATGGTGTTCCACGCTCCGTCTTTATAGAGCGTGCAGCCCGTAAGGGCAATATCTACGGTGATGCCGTCCAGTTCGCTGATGACCGATCCGTTATCGGCCTTGTCGTCCAGGCCGATCTTGCTGTCATCCACGTAGTACTTACCGTCGAAGAAGATGCCGCCCTCATATGCCTTCAGCATGCCATAGTCCTTCACCTGTTCACCGAGGCTGGCGGGGGCGGAGGCTAGTGCGATGGCCTTCGTTCCCTGCACCGTGCCATAGTCCTGGGTATAGTAGCAACCCGTGACGGAAAACTTGTCTACTTCGTCAGTAACAAACGTATAGAATTTATTCCACTGAGTTGCCAGTTCTGATGGAGCGAACAGGCAATCACGGATACTGATATTGGTTTGTTGATTCGAAATGCCGACAATGCCCCCACCTAATAATTTGTAAGAACCGCCTATGGTGAGACTGCCTGTGAAGGCGCAACCGCTTATATTGAGGGTTACGTCGCTGTTTACGTACGCTACCAGGCCGCCGATAATCGTAATATCGCCAGAATGAAGGGCGATAGAACTGCTGCAGTTCTCAATGGTCGTGTTTCCCTTGACGTTGCCGACAATGCCTGCCATATATAAATAATTGCTTGTTATGGTACCTGCCGTCTTAAGGTTTTTGATGGTGGCATTACGGGTATTGCGGATGGGGGCCGCCTGTAAACCCCAATCTTTAAGATCGATATTGACAGTGAGTGTATGCCCATTGCCGTCAAAGGTACCTTCAAATGTGTCGGCCATAGCTGTCACGCTGATATCGCTTGTCAGCTTTATATATTGATTGGTATAGTGACAGCCGCTGCCAGTTTGCTTGGCAAAGTTGTCCCAATCTGCGGTGCTGCCGATAGTATAGGGGTCTGATTCCGTGCCTGATCCAGGCAGAATCAAAGCACTCTCCAGATAGTACATGCCGTCATACTGAATGCCGTTCGTGTAAACCTTCACCAAGCCATAGTCTTTCTCAAGTTTGCCGAACTGGTCCGGAATGGTGGAAACGCCCTGACCCGCCGATCCCTGGTCTTCAGGCAGATTCTCAGTGGCGATGAAGAAGCACTTTTCGATGGTTGGCATGTAGGTGGTGTGCCAGCGGGAGAAGGTGTTCTTCAGCATACCCGCCGCAACGCTGCCGGGCATCATGAGCGAGTGGCGGATAGTGGGCCTGTTATAAACCGGCCATCCGATGAATCCGCCACAGTTGGAGGTGCCGTTTGTCGTGGCAAAGGAACCGTCGAAGACACAGCCTTCGATGGTGATGGCATTGTCTTTTCCGCTCAGTGTGCTCACCAGGCCGCCGTGGGTGCCGTCGCCCTGGACGCTGCTGTTGATGGCAACCGAACTGCGGCAACCCGTAAGAGTCAGTGAGCCGTGCGACTCGCCCACGATGCCGGCGGCAAACTGTGCGCTGGTGGTGATGGTACCGGCCACGGTAAGGTTCCTGATGACGGCATTCTTGACGTGACGGAACGGAGCGGTCCGGGGTTCTGAGGTATTATAGTTAACCGTCAGTGTGTGTCCGTCGCCATCGAAGGTGCCCTGGAAAGAGTTGGCATTGTCGGTGCCTGCCATCGTCGAGATACTGATGTTGCCGGCCAGCTTCACGAACTCGCCGCTGAAGGTATATCCGTTTGCGATGTAACCGGTGAAGTCATTCCACTGGTCTGCGGTGCCGATTAAACAAGGGTTGGCCTCTGTGCCTGAGCCGGGGATGGAAATAGCCGTGTAGTACTTGCCGTCGTAGAGCAAACCGTTCTCGTAGGCCTTTACCATACCATAGTCCTGTACCTGACTGCCCAGGTTGGCGGGGGCTTTATTAATGGCGATGGCCTTCGTACCCTGGGCTTCGCCAAATGCTCTGGTAAAGTAGCTTTGTGTAATGTTGTTCCTGCCGTTGCGGTTGAAGGTGCAGCTGTTCGACGCGCCCATAGTCAGCTCTGCGGGTGCAAAGATGCAGTGGGTGTAATGGATTGTCGAACCCGCATTCCAGCCCACGAATCCGCCGTTGTAGTCTGCGCTGCCTGTCATGCCGCCTGTGAATGTGCAGCCTGCAAAGACAAGCGTGGCATCGCCTTCATTCATTGCCACAAAACCGCCGTGGGTGCCGTCACCGCTGATGGTGCCGCCAATGGTCACCGAGCTGTGGCAGTTGGTGATGGTGCTGGTGCCGCTGTTATGGGCGGCAATGCTGGCGCCGAACTTTGCCGATGTGTTGACGGTCCCCGCAATCTTCAAGTCACGGATGGTTGCACCGTCGATGTATCTGAACGGAGCACAGTCGTTGCCGGTGGCACTCAGATTAAGCGTCAGTGTTTTGTTGTTGCCGAGGAATGTGCCCTGGAACTTATGGTCGCTGCTGCCTGCCATGGTGGAGGCGCTGATGTCGGCGTTCAGCTTCACATACTTGCCACTGAAGCTGGTAACGTTGCTGACGTAATTGGCGAAGCCGTCCCAGTCGGCCGAGCTGCCGATACTGATAGGGTCGGCCTCCGTGCCGGCATGGTTGAGCCAGCCCGGCGTGACGAATACAAGCTTGATTTTGACACCGCCCTTCGGCATGACAAACCAATACATTGTTCCATCATGAGACTGACCTTGCAACGAGACTGTGTCGTCGCCTGAGTCCTTGATTTCGATGCTTTTCACCATACCTGTCTTACAGGTCAGCGTAATGGTTTCACCCTTGCGCCAGCCAGGAATATTGTTCTCACCACCGGCACTGACCTCAACGGTGCCATAGCCCTCGGTGGAGACATTGATGGCGTAGGGGTACTTGAGGGCATAGCGGTACAAGGCTCTGGCGCCGGCAGCATCGTACTCGCCCTGGTTGAACGAGTCGTACATATTTTCCATGGTTGCATCCTGGTCCCCCACGTATTTATTGTCCTGCGAGTGCGTACTGTCTGTTGCGCGTGCCGTAGAAAGTACAGTGCCTGATGATGCCGCCACCATTACGGCTGCTATTGTAACCTGCAATTCCGCCCACATCGGCATCGTTGTTGGTCACGTCGCCCGTCACGCAGCAGTACTCTATCGTGCCGTGGTTGTTCTCGCCGACAATGCCTCCCACCTTGGCCGTGTATGCCGACGCGGCTTCTTTCCAGTCAGAACTTACGTCAGCGCTCACCCAGCAGTTGCTGATGCTGCCGCCGTCGTTTTCGCCGGCAATGCCGCCCACCAGGCGAGATTTGCTGCATGATATCTTGCCAATCACGTGGAGGTTATCAACCGACCCCTCGAATCCAATCCTCGCAAACAGTCCCTGATAGTTTTTGGTGGCGCCACTGATGTTAATACGGATGGTGTGCCCCTGACCAAGCAGGTGCGAATAGAAGCCTACGACTTCCCCGTTTATATAACCAATAGGTGTCCACGTTTGGTCGCCCATGTCCAGGTCGGTGTCCAAACGGTAATAAATCTTACCACTCATATAATCACTCGGGCTGTCAATAAGCCAGGCAAATTGAGCTGCATTCTTAATGGCATAAACAGGCCACTCTACCATAACGGGAGGTTCTTTTGACTTGCCGTCCCATACGCTGACTTGGGCCAACGCCCCCTGCGCGACTGTGCACAGCAGCGCGAGAAAAAGGAGTTTCAGCTTCAAAGTGCGTTTCATATATTTCGTGTTTTAGTTTCTGTATTTACTAGGGCAGTCCACTTCATCTTGCCGTTCCGGACCAGCACACCCTCTTGGAAGACCCGTTCCCCAGGAGCTCCGCCCAGGACATCATCAGGTCTTCCCGTCTTCCGAAAATATCCTTTTGCATGCCGATGGCATCGTCGAAGACCATCGTCTGGCGGTCATCACCGGAGAACTTCTTCCACGCGTATTTGCCGGTGGAGGGGTTGCCCGTCCGGGCGAAGTTAGTCCACATCTCCTTGGCGACGTGGCGGAATTTGCAGTCTTCGGTCGAAACAATCTCTCCGCTTCCCATCGGGTCCGGTAAGCACGTGTCGAACAAGTACGGAATCTCACACGCGTGTATTGCGCCAAGCTGGGGAGTTGTCACCGGCTGAGTTGCATAGGGAATTCCCTTCCATATAATCAGCTCGTCAGTCTGCTTACCGACGAAGGTTCCGTTAATGCATTTAACGGCTAATGACTTGTCGTAATTCATACCTTAGTTATGTATTAAATTCTTACCCCAAGGATAAAATCCAAACTGGCAGCACGGGAAAAATGATGGCTCCGGCAGCTGAACCCCAAATACGTATTGGCCAGTTTGGGGAATACGATTTTCCCGCCAATGCGCTGGTACAGGATTCCGTCCTGCTCACACACGCCCAGGTGCTTGTACAGATAGGCTCCCACCTGGACCCAGGCAGTAAAATTACCGTAATGAAGCTGCTGGACGGCCGATATGCCCATGCTCAGGGGCCGGTAATCATACTCCTCCGGATGCAGCTGGGGATGGAGGACACGCTCATATTCGGCCACGCGCTGCTGGAAACTCGTCGGGAAATAGAAGAAATCCAGGCCAAGTCCCGAAGAGAGGGTGGGCTTGTACTGATAGCAGGCAATGGCGCCAAAGGCGAACGTTGGCCAGGGCGTCGTTTTTCCCGTAGCCTCAAACTCCTGGGCGCAGCGGTGCGCCCCGTAGCCAGCATAGACCTCATACAGCATGTGCCTCTCAAATACCGGCTTTTCAGACTCCCTGCACTCCGGGATCCTGGGCTCTGCCATGGCATACCGGGCCGACGCCACCACATCCACACCGTTGAATCCGGCGTTGGGATACGCCAGACGTCCGGTTGACATGTGTGTCAGAACGCCCGAGAGGCCCAGTTGCAGATGACGGGTGGGCCGGTACGACAAGTGCAGGGCAGGCGCCACATAAACCAGGACGGCCGAGCTGAAGATGATGTTCTCGGGATTGTCATCCTTGTCATGGACGGCGCTGTTGAAGGCCATTCCCAGGGACAAATCGTAGCCGAAGGAGAACTTCCGGGTACGGATGAAGTCCCTTTCAAAAAAGCCATAGAGAGAGACCAGGTCGTTCAGGTGCGACTTCCCCACCCAGTCAAAGTGGCTGGTCCCTTTCCAGTTAACGCCCAGGCCGATACTGGGAAAGCCGAACAGCGCGGCATAGGACGAAGGGTCTTCGGAAGTGGTATAGTATCCGATGCGCACATCGGCCGTCGGGTAAGAGAAAGAACGCGCCAGCTTATCGAAGCGCCCGGGCTCGTGCAACATATAGCCCGCGCCCCCCGAAACCGTCACATTCCAGCGCCGAGGCTCCTCCTGGCCCTTCAGCGGCGTGCATAAAAGCAGCAGCTGTGCGGCCAGGAGAAAGGCGACGGAAGATTTATTCATTCTTTTCATTTTGAATTCACCAACTTGCCACCGAAATACACCTCCGCGGGCTGATTGTAGCTGAAGCCTTCTTTCTCTGCAGCCAGGAGATCCTTGTCAAACACCAGGAAATCGGCATCCTTGCCCGCTTCGATGGAACCTTTCTTATCCTCGACACCCAGCTGTTTAGCGCCATTGATGGTGTAGCCGATGAGCATTTCTTCTGCACTCATCCTCTCCTCATACGGAGGATTGGTCTTGGGGCTGATGCAGTAGGCGGGAACCCGGGTCTTCTCCGAGATGGTGCGGGTCATGCCAATCTCCATTCCCAGATAGGGATTCCAGGTAGTGAAGTCACCGTAAGCCACATTGTCGCTGGACCAGGCCACCAGGGCACCGGTGTTCCAGACACTCTTGCAGCGGTACATATGCGTAGCACGCTTCTCGCCCAGCATGGGAGTGAGAATGCCGGGGCCGCCTCCGTTGTGCCACCAGGGGGTATAATTGGCGAATACGCCCAGTTTGGCAAAACGCTCCAGGTCTGCATCGTCCTGAACCTCCAGGTGGGCGCAGGTAACCTTTACATGGTACTTGTCTCCCAGCTGTTTTCTGGCCAGTTCCACGCCGTCCAGGATGACGCGGGATGCAGCGGCACCCACGGTGTGGACGTGAAGATCCAGACCGGCCTCGTTCAGGAGGCAGAGAATCTCGGCCATCTGAGCGGGGGTAAAGGCGGTCGTTCCCGTAACACCGGTGTCCACATAAGGCTCTACCTGGGCCGCGGTTTCAATCTTGAGGGTACCGTCCATGAAGATCTTCAGGGTATGGACTTTCAGGTGTTCCGTATTGAACTTGCGGCCAAAGCGTTTCACCTCTTCAATGGCTTCATGCATCTTGCTGGGGCGGGTAAGAACGTAGCATCCGTCAATGTAGATGGGCAGTTTGCCCTGCTTGTCCAGTTCGCACAGACATTCATACATCCGCTCGTGGACGGGGTTGTGCTCCGGGAAGCCTGCGTCGAAGACCGCGCTTACGCCGGCCTCCTTGGAAAAGTCTATCCAACGCTGGACAGAGGCAAGAATCTGCTCTTTCGTCAGCTCGTTCGTGCCGTCAAAGAGAATGGGCCAGCTGGCGGTTTCGTATGAATTGCCGGTCACATGGCCGTCCTTGCGGACGTAGTAGGCCAGTCCGGGAACGGGATCCGGTGTATCATCGTGGATTCCCATCCTTTCAAGGACCTTGGAGTTTACCCAGTTGCTGTGGCACTCGCCTTCCAGAAGGATGAGCTCGCTGTCGGGGCACACGGCATCCAGGTCCTCCTTGGTAATCTCCTCCCCTTTCAGATAGTGCCTCTCCACGAGGAACCGGTAGCACTTCTGCCCGGGGTGTTCCTTGATGTAGGCCGACATGAACTCCATGGCGCCCTTCTTGCCATCGGGCTCGAAACGGACGCCCAGGTCTACATAATCAAAGGCGACGCCGATGGTGACGTGCACGTGGCTGTCGATGATACCGGGCATGATGAACTTTCCGCCCAGGTCCTCGACCTTTCCTTCGTACTGGGACAGGCCGGCTTCATCGCCGACGTAGATAAATTTTCCGTCCTTCACCGCAAACGCAGTTGCCTTCGGGTTATTCTTGTCAGAAGTGAAGATTTTTGCGTTTTTAATGATGTAGTCAGCTTTCATAGTTTTGTTGTATTTAAGTTTACTGTATTATTCAGCTTTGAATGCCTCTTTTCCGTCCACGATGGTAGCGATGATGTTCGCCGCAGCCACCTTGTCCAGGCCATCATGCAGGAAGTCGCAGTCACACACCGTCATGTTGGCTATCTTTCCGAATTCGATGGAGCCGATGCGGTGCTCCTGATGCCAGGCCCGGGCGATGTTGATGGTCATGGCCTCAAGCGCCTGCTCACGGGTAACGGCCTCGGAGGGATTCATCGGCACGGCCCCGAGGCCCGGGAACAGTTCTTCCGGAACATTGCGGGCCTCCGCCATATAGAAACTTAATTTGACGCTCATCATGGGCGAGACCGGGTAGTCTGAATGGAAAACCACATTGGCGCCCGCGTCAAAGAACGACTTGATAGGATAGGCTTTATTCGCCAGCTTTTCACCAACATAGGAAGACTCTATGGCAAAGGCCGCCGGAATCTTGACCGCCCACAGCGGTGGCACAGCAGGAATGGAGCCGGTTTCTGCCATACGGCGAATATCCTCCTCCGTTACAAAGTGCAGATGCGCCAGCACGTTGTTCTGCTTCCTGTCTCCAGTAACCTTTATTGCGTCCTCGATGCAGCCCAGCATAAAGTGCGTTGCGCCGCCGCCTTCGGAGTGGCAATGAACGGCAAAGCCTTCCTTGTCGGCCTCCACGATGAGCTGCACCATTTTGTCGTGGCTGTTGAAACGTTCCACGCCATGATAACCCGGCTGATCGGCGTAATCCTGGTTCTGCCAGCCGGTATGCGCCTCCGTGACACCGTCCAGGAAGCATTTGATGCCCACAATATGCAAATAATCGCTGTCATATCGGGCGCGCAGCTCAGCTACGCGGGCCACCTCCGCCTTGGGGTCTTCCACGTTGTCGGGAGACAGTGCATACGCATACGTACGCAGCTTTAGTTTGCCCTCTTCCTCCAATTCATGGAAGGCCTGGGCGCATTCCGGGTAGAACAGTTCCAGGCCGGCATCGGCCACACCGGTAAAGCCGCTGCTCAGGGCGAAATCCTGCCAGGCCAGGAGATACCTCTTCGCATCCTCCATACTCTTCGGGAGATGCTCCAGCACCCGTAATACCGGCGTTTCACAGATATAGCCGTCCGGCTCTCCCTTCTCGTCTACATGAACCTGGGCATAGCCTACTTTCCTGGCATATTCCGCATCGATGCCCGCCCAAGCCAGCGCCTTGGAATTGAGCAGCATGGAATGACCGCCGCCGGTTTGCATGATAAGGATCTTGTCGGAGCAGATTTCGTCCAGATACGCTTTGCTCACGTATTCTTCCGTTTCATTCCACCCGGCAGCCATATAATAGGAGCGATCCGGATTGTCGGCAATGAAATCTTTGATAATCTCGCGGTATTTCGCATAATCGGCCAATCCTACCTGTCCCAGGTTGGCCTGTCCCACAAGGCGGTCTCCGGCAAAATACGGGTGACAGTGAGATTCCAGGAAACCGGGATAGATGAAGTTTTCACCATAATCCATCACCTCGGCATCCGGACCGGCGATTATTTTCGCCTCCTCTGCGCTGCCGATATAGGAAAACACACCATTCTTAACTACCGCAGCCTTGGCATAGGGCCGCTTTTGATCTACCGTGATGATGTTGCCAAGTATAATTGTCTGTTTCATAATCGCTTTCCTTTTATTATTCCTCTTTTTCCTTAACAAAACACGCCACCAGCCCGTACGTGATGGTGGGACGGATCCAGATCTCCACCATCAGATAGGTGGAATACTCATCGGGCGTCTCCAGGAAGATATCGATGTTGTAGAGAGTAGCGATGACAACATCAATGATGCAAATGGCCCAGAGGTTACTCTTGGAGTAGGTCTTCCAGTCCTTGCGGGCATAGAAGAAAGTGAGCATCAGAAGCAGCACCACCGAAAGGGTGAGGCAGCTGAGGTGGAGCGGGTAATTGACAAGCGGAGGGGCGAAGAGGACGTCCCTGAGGAGCACCGTCATGCCCACATTCAAGGTGCACCAGTAGTTGAACTGCTTTGTGGTGATGGGGCCATTGAAAAAGTACATCCATATCATCACGATGCAGGCGATGTAGAACAGGTTGAGTACCAGTTCGGGCCATGTTTTTTCCAGGCCGAAATGCCATACTCCGAAGAGCATGACGCCCACGGAGAGAACAGCGGCGATGGCGGTAACGAGGACATTGAAGATGTCCGATTTGCTTTTAAATCTTATTCCCATGGTTATTCTGTTTTATTGTCTTGAATCAAATGCACATCTCTCTGCGGGAACGGGATGGTAATTCCGTTCTCCTTCAGAATCTTGTAAATAAGTTCCTTGCACTGATACCGGTACTCGATCTGCTCCGACACCAGCACGTACTGTCTCACCGCCACATTCACGGAACTGTCCCCGAAGTCATCAAAACGGATATAGTGCCCGTAGGTGGGCTCCACAATATCCCGGCCGTACTTGTCCTTGGTCTTGAGTACCTCCAGCCCTTTCTCCAGCGCTTCCCGTACCTTCTGGAAATCTGTTCCATAGGCAACGCCCACCTTGATAATGGTGAGCTCGTAAGCGTTGTTGCGGGTGAGGTTGGTGAAACTCTTGCTGAACAGCGAGGCGTTCAGGAAAGCCACCTGCGTGCCGAAGAGCGTCTCTACCAGGGTGGTCTGGTAGTTGATGTCCACCACCTTGCCCCGGACGCCGTCGCAGTCGATCCAGTCCCCAACCCTGAGGCGACCGCCCATGAGCTGGATACCATAAATGAAGTTGTTGATGATATCCTTGAGGGCCAGACCGATACCGGCCGACAGACCTCCGGCAATGAGCCCCAGCGACCCGGTAGGGATATTGAGCGTGACAATGACAAGGTCTACATACACGAACCAGATAAACACACTGATGAGGCTGTTGCCCAGCGCCAGGTTGATTTCGTTGTTATGGACGGTCTTGCGGTTGTACTTACGCAGGAACTGGCGGTATCTGAATGACTGCCAGAGGACATGGATGGCCTTGTTCGCATAACGGAATACGGCAAACAGTCCGGTGAGCAGCAGAAGATTGTATGCGCTGATGCTGATGTCTCCCTGGCGGATGAAGGGTTTCTCAAAGATGGTATAATATAAGTCGTTGAACTCAAATATGTTCAGCGCAAGATAAAGGCAGATGGGAAGGGAGAACAGGCCCATGACCGGAATCATGACCTCCCGGATCAGGTCATAGAACCAGGTGGCCCGGAACTGCATCTCTTCCTTGGCCGAACCTGCCACATAGTTTGTATTGGCTTTGAAGGCCGCTATCCGTTTGTTGAGCCGCTTGCTCTTGTACTGGAGCATCAGGCTCCACACAGAAGCAATGGTGAGGTTGAGCGCCAGCTGGAAATACCACCAGACCAGCAGGATGAGGGCCAGGAAAATGTAGCCGGACCAGCTGATTATCAAGGCGGCGGCCGTGACAAAGAGCGAGACCCATCCAATCACCATGTCGGTCCTGTCTGCCCTGCGGCTGCGACGGAGATTGGCCAGCAGCTGCCACAGCGTCATCGCCAGCAGCAGCGGCGGAAAGACCATGTTCAGAACGGCATTGGGGACAAACAGCACCCGCAGGCCAATCACGAAAAGGGCCGTGAAAATGGTGGGGACATAGATGAGGATGCTGTTTTTCAGTTTCCGGGGCTCCAGCCTCAGGAGAAGGGCCGTATTGATGGCCATGAGCAGCCAGATGAAGGTGCGCATGATGCTCATGCCCTTGCGCGCAATGTCGTCGGCTACGCTTTCATAGCTCAGGACGAGGAACAGGACGCAGGCCACAAGGAAAGCCAGATAAAGCTTCTGCTCCGGAGCTACCCGCTCCCGTACCGGCTTTACAAAGCGGTGGAGAAGGTTCAGGATAAGGACCGATACCATCCACAGGATAATGAACGCCAGGAAATAAAAAAGCAGCCAGTAAAACTTGGCCTGGTTGGACTGCTGATAGTTGCTGGAAACAATACTATGCAGACTGCTGATTGAGGAGTCACCGAATTTGTCAGACAGCGTCCCGCGGGCTTCCTGCCAGTACGCACCGGGATCTTTCAGAATGGTAAACCAGGGCGTCTGCCCTTCCACGAACACTTTCTTCTCCAGAATGGAATAATAAGATCTGGCATACTCATACGATTCCTGCATGCGCAGTTCGGCTTCCCGGTAATGCGTGCTGTCGGCCATCACCAGCTCCCGTCTTTCGGCATACAGCTTGAGCAGTTCGGAGGCATAGAGCAGGCAGGAATCGCGGTCGGCCTGGCCGGATTCGCTCAGGATAAACGCCTCCTTCGAGGCCAGGATCACCTTTACCTGTTCTTCCAGTTCCTGCTGAAGGAGGCTCTCGTTCTGCATAAGGTGTACATCCAGCGAATCATTGTGGTAGGCCAGGCTGTCCGGCACCACGTCCACTTCCCGGAGCTCCGGCGGCAGACGGCGGAGCGACTCAATCAGGCGCGCATACCGGTTGATTTCCACGTCAATGGAAGACACAATGCGGTCGTAGGGCGTTCGGTTCTTGTTGAAGTCGTTGAATTCCTCGCACACCTTCTCCAGGGCATAGCTGATATCGAAGGTGTAGTCCTGCTTCTGCGAATAAAGCATCAGGGACAGGTCGTTGCATTTTTTGACGATGTCCACCATTTTCTGGTGCTGCACATCGTACTTGGCAGCCATCTGCTCCCGCGTGCTGCTGATATGAAGGTAGTCGTAATTGAGTTCCCGGCGCAGATTGGAGAGCGTAGCGTCCAGCCCCATTCCCGTAAAAACGGCCATAGCGGGCACGGCAACGAGAAGAAGCGCCACCAGCACGGTTACCAGTTTGTGTGTTTTCATAGTTCAGTCTCAGTTCGTTGCGCTAATATAGGAATAAAAAATGAAAAAAAAGAGAGTCTTCAAAAAAAGACTCTCTTAAAGTGGTCGGGATGACTCGACTCGAACGAGCGACCCCTACGTCCCGAACGTAGTGCGCTACCAACTGCGCTACATCCCGCTCCTTGAAAAAAACAAGCTCTTAGGCGAGCTTGTTAATGTAAACCTGGAGGCCGCTCTTGAGGTTGGCCGCTTTGTTCTTATGAATGACACCGATCTTGGCGAGTTTGTCAATCATTGCGTAAACCTTGGGAGCATTCTCCTGGGCAGCAGCCTTGTCGGTGGTGTTACGCAGGTCGCGGATGGCGTTCCTGGTAGTTTTTGCATAATACTTGTTATGCAGGCGATGACGCTCGCTCTGACGGGCGGCACGCGCGGCGGATTTTGTGTTTGCCATTATTTTACTTTTTTATATTTGGTAGTGGGTAGGAGAATCGAACTCCTATTGCGGGAATGAAAATCCCGAGTACTAACCGTTATACGAA
>ONKO01000008.1 GCA_900318445.1 uncultured Bacteroidales bacterium | reverse complement strand
ATGTGTTAAGCCTGCCGCTAGCGTTCATCCTGAGCCAGGATCAAACTCTTCATTGTATATTTTTATAATGCTTAGCTTGTTCCTGACGCTTCTAGTTTCCTAAAGAAACTGACGCTCGTTTACTTGAAATTTGTTACAAATTTCCGGTACTTGCTTGTACTTTCCTTTCAGTCTTTTCAAAGATCTTTTCGATTAAAAACCCGCTCGTGTTCCGAACGGGATTGCAAAGGTACTACCTTTTTTTGAATCTGCAAACTTTTCCGAAGAAATTTTTGAAGAAATTTTTAAGATTTTTTATAAACTGTTGAATGACAGCTATTTCAGCTTTTCAACAAATTCGAGGGCCGTTTTGGACCGCGGGAGAAGCTGCTTGACAGCCCTCAGCCAGGCATCGGCATCGCCCTCTCCCACCCCTTTGACGGGGAAGGTGGCAACGACATCTCCGGCCTTCGCAACAAGGTCGATGGTAAGAGCCGTCTGGCTCATGGAACCGGGGGTCTCCACCCGGCTCACCACCTGGGCCGTGACCGTAAGCGGCGCGCCGTCATCGGCAAGCGTTATTCCGCTCCCCTGCAGCATCTGGGTAAAACGTTGCTCCAGCACCTTGGCGGCATCGGCCGGAATACCCTCGGGAAGGACCAGCTTGTAGGACTGCGCCTGCAAGCCCAGTGTGGCCGCAAGCAGACACACCATTAATATAAAGGATCTTTTCATAAGGCAAAGATAACGCATTTTTCCGTCTCTGCCAAATTGTCAGTCGGCGAGGAATTGGCACACCAATTGATTTCCCAAAGCCGCTTCCGCAATTGGAGGCGGCTTTTTGTAAACTTATAAAAACACAATATTATGCTGAAACCTTTAGGAACAAGAGTGGTCATCGAGCCCAAAGAGGCCGAGACCATGACCGCCGGGGGCCTCTACATCCCGGATAACGCCAAGGAAAAGCCCCAGCAGGGCGTCATCGTCGCCGTAGGTCCCGGCTCCAAGGACGAGCCCATGGAGGTGAAAGTGAACGATGTCGTTCTCTATGGCAAGTACGCCGGCACCGAGGTCACCGTGGAAGGCAAGAAGTACCTCATCGTAAAGCAGTCTGATATTTTGGCAACTCTGTAATTATGGCAAAGGAAATTAAATTCAATACCGACGTCCGCGCCGCCATGAAGGAAGGCGCCGACGCACTGGCTAATGCAGTTAAGGTAACGCTGGGCCCGAAAGGCCGCAACGTGGTTATCTCCAAGAAGTTCGGCGCTCCCCAGATTACCAAGGACGGTGTCACCGTGGCCAAGGAAGTGGAGCTGGAAGACCAGTTCCAGAACATGGGCGCCCAGATGGTGAAGGAAGTGGCCTCCAAGACCAACGACCAGGCCGGTGACGGTACCACCACTGCAACCGTGCTGGCCCAGGCCATCATCAACGTGGGCCTCAAGAACGTGGCCGCCGGTGCCAACCCCATGGACCTCAAGCGCGGCATTGACAAGGCTGTCGCCGCCGTAGTGGCCAAGCTCAAGGAGCAGAGCCAGCCCGTGGGCGAGGACTACTCCAAGGTGGAGCAGGTGGGTACGGTATCGGCCAACAACGACGCCCACATCGGCAAGCTCATCGCCGACGCCATGGCCAAAGTGAAGAAAGACGGTGTCATCACCGTGGAAGAGGCCAAGGGCACCGAGACCGAAGTGAAGGTGGTGGAAGGCATGCAGTTTGACCGCGGCTACATCTCCCCTTACTTCATGACCAACGGCGACAAGATGGAAGCTGTCCTGGACGACGCCTACATCCTCCTCACCGACAAGAAGATTGCCAACATGGAAGACCTCATGCCCGTGCTGGAGCCCGTGGCCCGCGAAGGCAAGAGCCTCCTCATCATTGCTGAGGACGTGGAAGGCCAGGCCCTCACCACCCTCGTGGTGAACCGCCTCCGCGGCACCCTCAAGGTAGCCGCCGTGAAGGCCCCCGGCTTTGGTGACCGCCGCAAGGAAATGCTGCAGGACATTGCCACCCTCACCGGTGCAGTGGTCATCTCCGAAGAGCGCGGCTTCACTCTCCAGAACGCCAACATCCAGATGCTGGGCAAGGCCGAGAAAGTGACCATCACCAAGGAGAACACCACCATCGTAGGTGGTGCAGGCCTGCAGGCCGATATCAAGGACCGCGCCGACCAGATCCGCGCCCAGATCGAGACCACCAAGAGCGACTACGACCGTGAGAAGCTCCAGGAGCGCCTCGGAAAACTCGCCGGCGGTGTGGCTGTCATCTATGTAGGTGCTACCACCGAGGTGGAAATGAAAGAGAAGAAAGACCGCGTGGACGATGCCCTCAACGCCACCCGCGCTGCCGTGGAAGAAGGTTACCTGCCGGGCGGCGGTGTTGCCTACATCCGTGCCGCCGAGGCCCTGAAGAACCTCAAGGGCGACAACGACGACGAGACCACCGGTATCCGCATCATCGAGCGCGCCATCGAGGAGCCGCTGCGCCAGATTGCCGCCAACGCCGGCGTGGAAGCTTCCGTGATCATCAACAAGATCCGCGAGGGCAAGGGTGACTTCGGTTACAACGCCCGCACCGACGAGTACGTGAACATGTACGAGGCCGGCGTCATCGACCCCACCAAGGTGTCCCGTGTGGCCCTGGAGAACGCTGCCAGCGTAGCCGGCATGTTCCTCACCACCGAATGCGGCATTGTGGACATCCCGGAACCCGCTCCGGCCGCTCCCGCCATGCCCGCCGGTGGCATGATGTAATTCCACACAAAGCATAAACACAAGAGACGGGCCCTGTGAAGGAGCCCGTCTCTTTTTTACGCGCTGCCACGTTGACACGCAGAATGCACAGAAGGGCGATTTGGCGTCAACGCGGCACGGAAATCGGCCAAAAAAGCCAAAAACGCTGCCGCGTTGACAGCCAGAGTGCCGTAGAATGGCGATTCCGTGTCAACGCGGTAAACGAGGACGGACCGGAGAAGGCCGATTAGGCGGAAACGCGGCAATCCTATACGGCGCGCACACGTTTTTTATTAAAATTTACTACCTTTGTAAGTATATGGAAACGATTTGTAATAAGTATTTCGAAGGTGAAAGGCCTTTATATTGTAAAAAGGACGGTCTCCGTCTGGAAAACGTAGTCATCGGCCCCGGTGAATCCTCCCTCAAGGAAGGGAAGGACATCGAGGCCGTAAATTGTGAATTCAAGGGCAAGTATCCCTTCTGGGAGTGCGACGGATTCACCATCAAAAACTGCATCTTCCGCGAGGGCGCACGCGCCGCGCTGTGGTACACGCGGGACTGCAAGATGTACGACACCCTCATCGAGGCCCCGAAGATGTTCCGCCGCATTACCGGTACCTACCTGGAAAACGTGAAGTTCACCGACGCCCAGGAGACTTTCTGGGACTGCGACAAAGTAACCCTCAAGAATGTAGAGGCCGTCAATGCCAACTACATCTTCATGCACACGGACAACATCGAGGTGGATAACTTCAAACTGCAGGGCAACTACTCCTTCCAGTACTCCAAGAACGTAGTCATCCGTAACTCCGACCTCGACACCAAGGACGCATTCTGGGAGAGCGAGAACGTAACGGTCTACGACTCCCGCATCCAGGGAGAGTTCCTGGGCTGGTACGCAAAGAACCTGAAGCTGGTTCGCTGCCACATTGGCGGAAGCCAGCCCCTGTGCTACTGCGAAAACCTTATCCTGGAAGACTGCACCTTTGAACCCGACGCAAACCTCGCTTTTGAGTACAGCACGGTTCAGGCTACCGTGAAAGGCCATGTAGTGAGCGTGAAGAACCCCCGCAGCGGCCGCATCGAGGCCGGGTCCATTGGAGAGATTATCCTGGATGAGAACATCAAGAAACCGGGAGACTGCGAAATCATGACAATAAACCGCTCAGAATGACACGCTACAACTTTAACACCTGCCCCGACCGCCGGAATTCCGAGAGCGTAAAATGGGACCTCTACCCCGGCACGCTGCCCATGTGGGTGGCAGACATGGACTTTGAAGTGGCCCCCGAAATCCGGGAAGCCCTCCAGAAACGCCTGGACCACGGTGTCTTTGGCTATGAACTGGTACCGGACTCCTACTATGAAGTGATGAGCCGGTGGTTCCGCGAGCGGCACGGCTGGGAAGGAATCGGCCGGGAAACCATCGTCCCCACCACCGGTGTCATCGCGGCCTACAGCGCCGCCATCAAGGCCATGACCCGGCCCGGAGACAAAGTGCTGGTGCAGACGCCCTGCTACAATGCCTTCTTCCCGGCCATCCGCAACAACAAGTGCGAGCAGCTGGTGAACCCGCTCCGCTATGACGGTTCCCGCTACATTGTGGACTGGGACGACTTCGAGGCCAAGACCAAGGAAGCCAGGGTGTTCCTCCTGTGCAACCCCCACAACCCGGCAGGCCGCGTCTGGACCCGCGAGGAACTGCTCCTGATGGGAGAAATCTGCCGGCGCAACAACGTCTTTGTAGTGGCCGATGAAATCCACTGCGAACTCACCTACCCCGGCCACAACTACACCCCCTGGGCCACCCTGCCCGCGCAGTATGTGGAGAACTCGGTATCCTGCATCTCCCCCACCAAGGCATGGAACGTCGCCGGTATCCAGATTGCCAACATCTACGCAGCCAACCCGGACGTCCTGGCCAGGATGGACCGCGCCATCAACGACAACGAATGCTGTGACGTGAACGTATTCGGCGTTGCCGCCCTCCAGGCAGCCTACGGAAAAGGCGGCGCCTGGCTGGACGAACTGCGCACCTACCTGTGGCACAACGCCCGCGCCGTGAGCTGCTACCTGGAAGACGAACTACCCCAGGTAAACGTACTGCCGCTCGAAGGCACCTACCTCATGTGGCTGGACTGCCGAACGGCACGGCGCAGCGGAGAATCCATGGAAGGGTTCAGCGAGCGCTTCGCAACGCACCTTCGGGAGAAGCACGGCCTGGTCCTTTCTACCGGCACCATTTACGGCGCTGCCGGCGAAGGATTCGAACGCCTCAACATAGCATGTCCCCGCACACGGCTCCTGGACGGACTGGAACGCTTCCGTGAAGGCTTCCTCTCCTACCGTGATGCGCAATAAGTTCATTGTCAACATTTTACAAAATTTCTCCCCGGTCGAAACGACGGGGAGAAATTCCATAAAAACCACATAACCAAATGTTTACAAATCACGCTCGGATTTTCGTGCTGGCCGCAGCGATGCTCGTGGCCGCCTGCGGACCCAAGAAGACGGCCCAGGAACCGTCGGCACAGGATTTTGCTCCCTACATCAAGGCGTATACCGGTGGCATCATCACCGCCGATACCCCGCTGAGGATAGACCTTGCGGAGAATGCCACCGCTACTCCCACGGAAGGGCTCTTCACCATCAAACCCGTCGTCAAGGGCGAGGTCAGGTGGGACGGCAGCCAGTCCGTGAGTTTCATTCCGGCCGATGGTGCCCTCAGGGAAGGCCTGGTGTACCAGGTGAAGTTTGCGCTGGGAAAGCTCATTCCGGGCGCACCCGAGACCTTCAGCTACGGCATCACCGTCAAGGGAAAGTCCCCGGAGCCGGTCCAGGAAGAGGCCGAGCCTGACAACGGAGAGAGCTTCCGCGTGGTGCAGGCCACCCTGGCCGAGACGTGTATCGAGGTGGAGCTCAGTGAGGCCCCCGCCAATGCCAGGGACAAAGGCATGGTAGAGCTGGAAGGCGCGGCCCGCAGCTATGTCCAGGTGCAGGGAAGCCTTCTGCGCGTGCACTTTGAAAACCGGAAGGGAGACCTCACGCTCACCCTGGACAAGGGCTTGAAGGACGAAAACGGAAATACGCTCACCCAGGACTACGTGAAGGTGTTCCGGGAAAAGGAAGAGAAGCCCGCCGTCAAGTTCCCCTTCAAGGGAAATATCCTCCCCGACAAGCAGCAGCTCATCATCCCCTTCAATGCCGTGAACCTGAGCGCCGTGGAGGTGCGCGTGATCAAGATCTACGAGCAGAACATCCTCATGTTCCTGCAGGACAACAACCTGGACACCGGCAACAGCCTCCGCCGCAGCGGACGCCTCATCTACAAGGCCGACGTCCCCCTGGATGCCACCAAGGACCTGCACCAGTGGAACACCCACAGCCTGGACCTGAGCGGACTGTTTAAACAGGAGCCCGGCGCCATTTACCGCATCCGCCTGTGCTTCCGCATGGACCAGAGCCTCTACGGCGGCAAGGAAATCCTGCAAGCCATGAATAAGCCCAGCGGCAAGCCCAGCCCCGAGGAAGAAGCCGCCTGGGACTCCCCCGAACCCTACTACTGGGACAACTTCTACGACTGGAGCAAGTACAACTGGAAAGAAGCCGACGATCCCGAAAAACCGTCTTACTACATGGACGGAGACCGCTTCCCGGCCTGCCAGCTCATCTCCAGCGACCTGGGTCTCATGGCCGAGTATGCCGGTGGCAAGCAGCTGTGGGTAGCCGCCACCGACCTCATTACGGCCGATCCCGTGTACGGAGCCAGCGTGGAAGTGTATGACTACCAGCTCCAGAGCATCGGAAAGGGTAAGACCAACGAGAGCGGCCTCGCCACCATCGCGATCAGCCGTACTCCCTTTGCCGTTGTGGCCAAAGCCGGCGGCAGCTCCGCCTACCTCAAGGTTACGGATGGCAGCCAGCGCTCCATGAGCCGCTTTGACGTGGGAGGCGAAGTGCTCAAGGAGGGCATCAAGGCCTTCATCTACGGAGAACGCGGCGTATGGCGCCCCGGCGACACCCTGCACGTAACCGCCATCGTGGCCGACAAGGGAAAGACCCTGCCCGAGGCACACCCGGCCACCCTGGAAGTATACACCCCCGCCGGACAGTTCTATGGCAAGTTCACCCGCAAGGGCACCGACGGCTTCTTCAGCTTTGACGTTCCCACGAAGGCCGATGACCCCACCGGCTACTGGAACGCCTACCTCAAAGTGGGCGGCAGCAGCTTCCACAAGGTGCTGCACATAGAGACCGTGAAGCCCAACCGCCTCAAGGTGAATACCTCCTTCCCTTCCGTACTGGAAGCCGGAAAGACCATCCAGGTGCCCGTGAGTGCAGCCTGGCTCAGCGGCGGCGTAGCCGGCAACCTGCCGGTAAGGGCCAAGGCCACCCTGAAGAAAGTGAACGGTTCCCCGTTCAAGGGATTTGAGAAATATATCTTTACCCAGCCCTCTACCGGCTTCAGCGCCGACGAGCAGGTGCTGTTTGAGGGCCGGCTGGATGCCGGCGGAGCGCTCCAGGCCCAGGTAAAACTGCCTGCCGCCCAGAACGCCCCGGGCATGCTGCAGGCCTTTATTACCACCAGTGTGGAAGAGCCCGGAGGAGACGAGAGTTTCACCACCGAAACCCTGCCCTACTCTCCCTACAGCTCCTACGTGGGCATCCGTATTCCCGACGGCGAATTCCTGGAGACCGACCAGAAGCACAGCTTCCAGCTGGTTGTGGTGGACCCGCAAGGCAAAAAAGTGAAAGGGCACAAAGTGGAATATGCCGTATACAAGGCCGGCTGGAACTGGTGGTGGGATAACGCCGGCGGTACCCTGGACGCCTACGTGAACGGCAGTTCCGTAACCAAGGTCAAGGGCGGAACCGCAACCGTGGGAGCCGAGGGCGCTTCCTTCAGCTTCCAGGTGAACTATCCCGAATGGGGCCGCTACGTGGTCCTGGCCCGGGACACGCAGAGCGGACACGTAAGCGGTGCCCAGTTTACGGTGGACTGGCCCGAGTACAGCGGCCGTGCGGGCCGAAGAGACCCCGAGGCACTTACCATGATTACCCTCTCCACCGACAAGCCTTCCTATACGGCGGGCGAGAAAGCCACCGTGTTCATTCCGGCGGCACCGGGCGGAAAAGCCCTTGTGGAGCTTACAAACACCGGCGGAGTGCTTTCCCGCGAGTGGGTAAGCACCTCCGACAAGGACACCCCCTGGACCTTCACCGTATCGCCCGACATGGCACCCAACATCTATGTGCAGGTAACGCTGCTGCAACCCTATGGCGCATCGGCCAACGACCTTCCCCTGCGCCTGTACGGCGTACAGCGCGTGAAGGTGGAAAACGCCGCCTCGCACCTGGAGCCCGTCGTCCAGATGCCGGACGTCCTTCATCCGGAGGAACCCTTCCTGATAAAAGTTTCCGAGAAAAACGGCAAGCCCATGACCTACACGCTGGCCCTCGTGGACGAAGGCCTTCTGGACCTTACCGCTTTCAAGACCCCCGATCCCTGGAGCCGGATGTACAGGAGCGAGGCCCTCACCGTAAACACCTGGGACCTCTATGACCAGGTGATCGGTGCGTTCAGCGGACGCTTCTCGCCGCTGGCGGCCATCGGCGGTGACGAAGACGCCGTGCGCAGCGCCCGCAAGGACAACCGCTTTAACCCGGTGGTCCTCTACAAGGCGCCCAAGACCCTGGAGAAGGGAACCGACATCCTCAAGCTGCAGCTTCCCATGTATGTGGGCAGCGTCCGTCTCATGCTCATCGCCGGACACGACGGGGCCTACGGAAAACTGGAAAAGACCGTTCCCGTCCAGAATCCCCTGATGGTCGTGACCACCCTGCCCCGCGTGATGGGCACCGGTGAAACCACCCAGGCCGCAGTGAACGTCTTCGCCATGGAAGACAAGCTGGGCGAGGCCACCATCACCGTGAAGGCCGATGGTCCCCTCCAGGGCGGCGGTTCGCAGAAAGTGACGTTCAGCGCCAAGGGAGACCGTCTCCTGCGCTTCCCGCTCACGGCCGGCAGCGCCGAGGGCATTTCCCATATCACCGTCACGGCATCGGGCGGCGGCCACAAGGCCACGGAAACCGTAGCCCTGGAGGTACGTAACCCGAACCCCGTAAGGACGAACGTGGAACGCATGGTGCTTGAGCCGGGCGCATCGGCCAGCGTAAACGGCAATACGCTCCAGCTGGCCACACTGCCGGCACTGGACGCACGCGGCATGTTCCTCTTCATCAAGAACTACCCGTACAGCTGCGCCGAGCAGCTGAGCGCACGGGGACTCACCCTTCTGCATCTGATGCCATTCCTTCCGGAAGCCGATGCCAAGGAGGCCCGGGCACTCATTCCCGGCCTCATCAAGATGCTGTATTCCCGTCAGCAGGCCGATGGCGGCTTCGCTTACTGGGAAGGCGGCACGTCGGATTCGTGGGTATCGTCCATGGCCGGGCAGTTCCTCTCCGAGGCATCCCGAGCCGGCTTTGAGGTGAATGCGGGCGTCGTGAAAAGATGGAAGAGTTTCCAGGAAAAACTGAGCCAGGCCTATCGCGCAGCCGGAAAGGTAGCCTTCTCCGACCTGGACGAGGCATACCGCCTGTATACCCTGGCCGTAGCCGGAGCTGCCAACCTGTCCGGCATGAACCGCCTGCGCTCTGCGGAGGATTTGAGTGACCAGGCCCGGTGGGCACTGGCATCGGCCTATGCCCTGAGCGGAAAGGCTTCCCTCTCCGACGCCCTCCTGGACGGCACCCAGCGCACCTTCCCCGAATACGAGTTCAACGAACTCACCTTTGGCACCACCTTCCGCGACCGCATGCTGGCCGTGGATGCCCTGGCCCTCTGCGGACGGGTGGCCGATGCCTTCGCCCTCATGCAGGACATGCCAGACCGCGTGCTGTCTACCCAGGAAAGCACCTTCGCCGCCATTGCCTACCACCATCTGAGCGAAAAGGCGCAGAGCGGCGCCCTCCATGCCCGGGTGGGAGAGGAGGATGCAGCCAGCGCCGGATCTGTCCTCACGCGTGCGCTGAGCGGTCCCACGACGGTGAAGAACCTCTCCGACGGAAAACTCTACGCCACCATTCTTACCGAGACCCGCGAACCGGCCGCCAAGGCAGTTTCCAACGGGCTGGAAGTGAATGTGAAATATGCAGGAGAAAACGGCGCGGCCATCAGTCCCGCCACGCTCTCCCAGGGAACCCGCCTGAGCGCCATCATCACCGTGAAAGGCAACGTCAACCGTTCCCTCAGCAACCTGGCGCTTTCCATGGGCATTCCTTCCGGCTGGGAGATTGTGAACGAGCGCCTCACCGGAGGGGCATCGGCCGAGGACGGCTACGACTTCAAGGACATTCGGGACGACCGCGTGGACTGGTTCTTTGCCCTGCCGGCCGGCCGCAGCAAAACCTTCCGCGTGCAGCTGAGGGCTGCCTACGAAGGTACCTACACGCTGCCTTCCGTGCACTGTGAAGCCATGTACGACGCCACGGTGAATGCCAGCAGCGCCAGCGGAAAGGCCGTAGTAACCGAGTAACGTTGACGAAAAAGAAGTGGATATGGCTTTTGGCAGCCGCCCTCCTCACAGGGTGGCTGCTTTGCCTGCCACGGGATCTGTTCAAAGGGGTGAGCTACTCCACCGTTGTCGAGAGCGCCGAGGGCGAGCTCCTCGGAGCCCGCATCGCAGACGACGGCCAGTGGCGTTTTCCGCCGTGCGACACCGTTCCGGAGCGTTTTGCGGCGGCCATCATCCAGTTTGAGGACCGGCATTTCCGGTGGCATCCGGGCGTGGACCCGGTCGCGCTGGTGAGAGCCGCCGTGGACAATACCCGGAGCGGCCATGTGGTGAGTGGCGGCAGTACCCTCACCATGCAGGTAATTCGCCTGTCCCGCCAGAAGGAGCGGAACCTCTGGCAAAAAATCATAGAGGCCGTGCAGGCCACCCGCCTGGAACTCCGTTACTCAAAGAAGCATATCCTCTCGCTCTATGCCTCACATGCCCCTTTCGGCGGAAATGTGGTGGGGCTGGAAGCCGCAGCATGGCGCTACTTCGGGCGTCCGGCCAATGAACTCTCCTGGGCCGAGGCCGCTACGCTGGCCGTCCTGCCCAACGCACCCTCTTCCATCCACCCCGGCAAGAACCGGGAGGAACTGCTGCAAAAACGCAACCGCCTCCTCCGGCGCCTTTTGGAGCATGGAGACATGACAACGGACGACTACGAAGCCGCCCTGGAGGAGCCGCTTCCCGGTGCGCCCCTGCCGCTTCCGGCGTGGGCGTCCCACTACGTAGAAGGCTGTCCCAGGGGCGTCCGGACGGTGAGTACGCTGCAATTCCCGCTACAGAAAGCCGTGGAGGCAGTGGTTAACCGGCGCTCCGACGAGCTCGCGCGCGAAGGCATCGCCGACATGGCCGCCATTGTCATGGACAACCGCACCGGGAACGTGGTGGCCTATGTAGGGAACGCTTCCCCCGGGCGGGAGCGGGCAGGCGCCGCCGTGGACATTGCAAGGGCGCCCCGTTCTACGGGAAGCATCCTGAAGCCGTTCCTGTATGCAGCTGCGCTGGAAGACGGCACCATCCTGCCCAAGACCCTTCTTCCCGACATTCCGGTGAACCTGGGCGGTTTCGCGCCCCAGAACTTTGACCGGCAGTACTACGGCGCCGTAGCGGCCGACGAAGCCCTGGCCCGCTCGCTCAACGTGCCGGCCGTATTCCTTCTCAGGCAGTACGGCGTGCCCAGGTTCCATGCCCTCCTGAAGGAAGCGGGACTCACCACCCTCACCGAGGCGCCCGAGCACTATGGCCTGTCGCTCATCCTGGGCGGGGCCGAAGGCCGGCTGAAGGAGATTACGGCCGCCTATGCCGATATGGCCAGGACTTCCGGGTTATCCGTGTGGTATACGCTGGAGGCTCTCAAGGAGGTGAACCGCCCCGACGAACTGGACTGGAGGCTCATCCGCTCCGTGCGCAAAGCGGCCTGGAAGACCGGCACCAGCTATGGCTTCCGCGACGCCTGGGCCGTGGGCATGACGCCGGCCTACACCATTGGCGTATGGGCGGGGAATGCCGATGGCCATGGCGTTCCCGGCCTCACGGGGGCCCACACCGCCGGTCCCGTGCTGTTTGATATCCTGAACCTCCTGCCGGCCGACGACCGGTGGTTCCCCGAACCGGAGACGGCCGAAGCGTCCGGCCCGGCCTTAAAAAAGGCCGATGGCCGGGCCGGACACCATCGGCCGTCTCCCGGTGCCTGGGTAGCGGTGTGCGGGGACTCCGGCATGCTGGCGGGGCCTGACTGCCCGGGGAAGGAGATGCTCATTCCGGCAGCGGGGCTGGACAGCGAGCCCTGTCCCTACCACCGGACGGGTGAATTTGTGCTGCCGCCGGCCATGGAATGGTATTACAGGCCGCATCATCCGGAGTATACGGGCGCTACGCGGAGGCGGACACAGACGGCCATCCAGTTTATCTATCCGCAGGCAGGAGCTATCCTGTCCATTCCCCGGCAGCTGAGCGGGGAGAAGGAGGGCATTGTGTTCCGGGCAGCGCATCATAGCAGCGACGCCACGCTCTGGTGGCACCTGGACAACACGTATGTGGGCGAAACCCGGCTGCGGCATGAACTGCTCCTCTCCCCCGCTCCGGGACAGCACACCCTCACCGTGGTGGACGGCGAGGGTTGTACGGCGGCGGTGCGGTTTACGATTGCCGATTAGGCGCGACAGGCGTTCACGAAGTCTTCGGGGGTCATCACCCGCATGGGGCTGGGGACATCACGAATTTGAGCATAATCCTCCTTGGATGCTTCCTGAAGCTTGAATGGCAATTCCTCGTAGGAAGGCAGAAGCTCGTTCATAATGGAGATGATGATCACATAATCTCCCTCACTGTAATAAGTAACCATGCCGCTTCCGTTGAAACGGCGTTCCCAGTATCCGGGAAGGGATGCGTCTATCATTTCGGGTGTGCCGATTCCCTCTTGCGGGTGCGCCTGGATGTCCCGGAACAGGGCTTTCACCTGCTCGGCATACGGAACGCTTTTGGACTTGAGGGCCTGGTACAGATACGACGCCTTGGGGCTCAGGTACAGCTTCATAGGGCGTCAATGTCAGTCACTTCGATCAACTGTCCAGCCGCCATCTGCAATGCAAGTCTACATCCCCAGAATTAGGGCAGGGGCGATGCCAAGCGTAGCGCACAGCAGGCGTGCCACCTTCAGGGTGGGTTCGGCCCGACCCGTGACATAATCATTGATACGGGTAGGGCTTACGCCGATTTTTTTTGCCAGGTCCCGCTGTGTCATTCCCTGCTCTTCAAGGGATAACTGAATCAGCTGTGAGACAGTGGGTTTCCCCATAGGGAAATGTTCTTTTTCATAGGCGATGACGAAATCGGACATGATGGCCAGTTCCATGGCCTGAGGGTCATTGGCAGCAGTATCCTCTCCTACAAGCGGAAGCAATTCCTCCACCCGCGTGAGTGCATACTCATACCTCATTTGATCTAAACTCTTTTTCATATCGTTGACGCGTCTATTTGATCATATTCTTCATGCGTGCCCACAAAACGGACAAAAACATACCCCATCACGAACTTCACAACTACCACCAGCCTGTATTTGTTTCCTCTGATATTGAAGACGTAGTGCTGGTTTCCTACGGCATCCACACTCCCAAAATCGGCCTTCATTTCTGCGAAGTTCTGCCATTGCGCCGCCTCGACAATTTCATACCATCTTTCCAGCGCCACTTCCGAGTCTTCTTTACCAGGCGATTGGTAGAACTCCCTCAGTTTCCTATGTGACACGATTCTCATTGCCTATTCTTTTCGCTACAAAGATAGGCAATAATTCTTTATTTCAAAATAATCTATATAGAAAAGTTTGATTTTCGGAACAAAGCACCTTGGTGTAAACGGGGACTACTGCACAGGATCAGCTACAGGAGTCCATCCGTTAGGGATGCCGTGTTGATTATCTCTATACCAAGTGGTACCATCGCGATAGTGGAAGGTTCCTGTGGACTTTGCATTTTGCAGCCAGTTTTGTGTATAGCTATCGTTTGTTACGTTAGTGGTGGAGTAGCATTTAATATGCAATTAGCTTTAAGTTCCGTAGTTTCCTCAAACAACGACCCATCAAGCCTGTTGATTCCGATACAGCCTTGAAACATCTGGAAACAATATCTGCGTCTGCTGCTTGTACCGGACATAGTTACATCTGAAGCGAAGGTAGGGATGGACTTAAGCTTTGAGCAATTTAAGAACATTCGTAAATAGCACTTATCTTCAAGCACGGTTGCCAAGAGATCAGGCGCCGATTTCAGATTAGTGCAACCCGAGAACATTTCCATATAACAGTATGCGGCAGTGGGGCTGGACAGCGACCCCTGTCCCTACCACCGGACGGGTGAATTTGTGCTGCCTCCGGCCATGGAATGGTATTACAGGCCGCATCATCCAGAGTATAGCGGAGCGGCGAGAAGGCAGGCCGACACCCCCATCCAGTTTATTTATCCCCAGGCCGGGGCGGTGCTGTCCATTCCCCGGCAGCTGAGCGGCGAAAAGGAGGGCATTGTGTTCCGGGCAGCGCATCACCGCAGCGACGCCACGCTCTGGTGGCATCTGGACAACACGTATGTGGGCGAGACCCGGCTGCGGCACGAACTGCTCCTCTCCCCCGCCCCGGGACAGCACACCCTCACCGTGGTGGACGATGAGGGCGGTACGGCGGCGGTGCGGTTTACGATTGCCGATTAGGCGCGACAGGCGTTCACGAAGTCTTCGGGGGTCATCACCCGCATGGGGCTGGGGACATCACGGGAGAGCAGTTTCTTGTCCTTTGTCACAATGACATCGCAACATTGGGAGTAGGCGAAGGAAATCTGCGCGCTGTCTTCGATGTCGGAATTGGAATCCATCAAGGCCGACTTTACATCCCATGTATCGATATAGCTGGAATTAGTCCGGTTAAGCAAATGAATCAGTGTTTCCCGAAAAGCTTCGGGAAAATCTGGAAGTTTGCGACCGATATACACAGCATCCAATATGGATTGCGTAGAAAAAGCCGCCTCAATCTTAGCCGTAAGGATGAGGGAAAACAAGTTGACGACAACATCATGTCCTTCCCGGGAAGGAATCATATAATCCAAAAGGATATTTGTGTCAATAAACGCTTTAATTCTATTCTCCATATTTCTCCAAGAGTGCGTCCAGTAAAAACTTCTTATCCATTTCTGCCTGTTCGAAAGAATCCAAGCCCTCATATTCCTTAGGCAGTTTGGCACCCTTCAAAACGAAACGTTCCGTTTCCTCCCGGGCCTTCTCGAAGAATTCCGGGGGAAGTTTGGGAAAGACGAGTTCCCGGCCCACCTTCTCTTCCAATACTTCCTCAACGAAAGCATTCAGCGATTTCTTTTCACGCTTTGCTTGCCATTTGAGTCTTTCCAGCAGGCCGTCCTTTAGCCGAAAGGCCGTTTGTGTTCTTGCTTCCGTTTCCATTTGTATAACACTTTTTGCAAATATATAACATTTTATGGAAAAAGACAAAGACTAGCGCCAGGTTTGGCCGATGTCCCAGTGAATGGCGTATTCGAAGGTGGTTTTGTCGGCGGGGAGGTCGAATTCGGCCAGAATTAGTTCTTTGGCCTCGGGGTACTCTTCTATCCATTTGCCTACTGCCACCACATAACGGTCTTCTTCCATATGATAGAAGACCCTACCCCTGGGATAATCATCATAAAAACCGATAAAGGGGCCGTCAAAGCCACCGCGACGTGCCTGTCGACTGCATTCCCACCACCACACCTCTTCATGTGTTTCGGAGCACGAGACCCATCCTTTTGCGTTAGCACGAGTAAAAATTAGGAGCGGCAGGGAAACGATTCCGAAAATGTCTTTCTCTGTAGTGTTATACCAGAATATGCCCACCTTGGGATCATCCCCATGCCCCCGGTAAGAGGCCATCAGGCGTATTAGACTTTCATATTCTTCTTTGGAGACTTCCCGCATTACGAAAACTGAAAACTAAGTTCGGCAATTGTTTACAAATTCCTCGGGGGACATGACTCTCATAGGGGAAGGGACTTCACGAGAGAGCAATTCTTTGTCGGCCGTTACTATGATGTCGCAACATTGACTGTATGCAAAAGAGATTTGTGCGCTGTCTTCGATATCGGGACAAGCATCTCTCAAACCAGTTTTCATGTCAAACGAATCCACATAGCCGACATTGGTGTGATCAATCAAATACATAATAGCCTCCCGAAAAGAATCCGGATTAAAGTTGAGGGACCTCCGACATATATAGGCGGCATCCAGAATACTTTGCGTAGAAATGGAAGCTTCTACATAATGCGAGTATATGAGATTGAAAACATCACGGGCAACCGCATGTTTGGGTCTCTCGGGGAGTATGAAATCCACCAGAATATTGGTGTCTATAAAAGCCTTAGGTACGAGTGATATATTTTTCATATAGTGCGTCTTCTAAAAGCCTCTTATCCATCTCAGGATACTCACTGGCATCAAGCCCCTCATACTCCTTGGGAAGTTTAGTCCCCTTTAGCGCAAAGCGTTCCAGTTCTTTTGACTTTTCGAAGAACTCTGGCGGAAGTTTGGGGAAGACGATTCCCCTGCCATACTTTTCCCGTAACGCATCCTCCACGAGGGCGTTCACAGACGTGTGCGCTTTTTTCGCATTCCATTTCAAGTTTTCCAGAATGGAATTCTCAATCCGGAAGGCTGTTTGAGTTTTTGTAGCTGTTTCCATTTGCAAGAGCGTATAACACTTTTTGCAAATGTATAACATATTTTTGAAAGGACCAAAAAAAATGGCAACAGTGTTGTGGCGGTACTGTCGCCGCGGTGCAGCGTGGCGCTTAAATAGTTGAATACTAAACGATTAGAGTAACTGACGGGTATGCTATTCATACCCGTCAGTTACTCTAATGCGCTGTTTGTCAGTGTGATAAGCGCCACGGCTACAGATGTACGTACATCTAAACCTCACTGGATTGCCGTTTTTTGTACGTACATCGGCTGGGGAGCTGGGGACGGCCTACGGCTGGATGTAAGTTGTCCAGTTGTTGATGCTCCAATCCTTGGGACGATTGGCAAAGAAATTCTTATCGGTACTCCCCCACCAAGTCCAAAAGTTTGTCCAATATGCATTCATTTCCGGGTGGCAATAAAGAGTACCATTCTTCGGATTGGTTCCGTCCATCCACTTGTCAAGATAGCCGCCTTCTCCCAGATTGGTATGATCTGCATTGGATAAAAAAGGATAGTTATTCTTCTCATTTCCTTCTCCTATCTTAACCTTGAGGAAAATCGCAACTCGTTTAAGGTTATCATTTCCACATTGACGGAACATACCGCTATAGCATTCGGCAGCAGGAATTTCGGCCGGAAGGTCCGGTGCATATTGAAGCGCCGTGCATCTTCTGAACATACCTTTATAACATCTCTCCGTTAAGGTTGTAGCAGGAAGGAGCAAGGGGTCGTTTGGATCAATATCCAGCCAAGTATTGTTAGTTCCATCTTTAGAAAACGCGCCATCAAAAGCCTCGTCGCTCAAATTTTCACGGTCCTTAAGGAGCGTCATGACATTTCCGGCAATAAAGCATTTCTTGTTGGCCTGGAAGATGGGTTTAGTGGAAGGAGCGCCATAGGTGTTTCCTCCTTCCGCCTTGGCATTCTTGTAATTCGTTTTCGATCCCTGGAAACAGATTTCCTGATCTTTATTCAGCGGAATATCCTTCAACGTATTGTAATCCGTCCAGCTCTCGCCACCGTCCAGACTGTACTTGATTTTGTCATCGGCTTTGCAATAATTGAATGTCACCGTCGTTCCATCCTGAGTCGCTTTAATCCGGAACCAGTCTGTGGCCAGCGAAGAGCGCTTGACACTGTAGTAATGGTTCACGTCCAATGACAGATCGGAAGCAAAAGGATCCCCGCACTTGAGGTTATCGGCCCAGACCTCGGCAGACTGCATATCCGGATTCTTGCTCACAGGTATCACCCCGGGGCACTCGATATGGCCGACGGCCGTCAGGCCCGTTACGGGGACATCCGTAACAGCAAGTACCTGATAATCATTATTCTTAACGGAGACTGTCGTAACCATCGGGTCGTCAAGCTTCGTCCTGTTCACCTCCAAGGAGAACAGCAGGAACACGGACTGCTGGGTGAGGTTGTTGAAGTTTTTTGCATCATACGAGCTGGTTCCCGTGATATAGCTGTATTTCCGGACCAGATCCGGCAGAGCGGCGTAAGGGACCGAAGCGGGATAGGTCACATCAGTCACTACGGAATTCGCAATGCTGAAGAATCCGTCGGCTGCGCCGGCGCCCACCAGCGTAGCTTTCAGTAATGTATTATCTTTCGGAACAAAACCATCCAGGCAATTCAGTTCCCCTTCGAAGCCGCCTGTTGCCGTCCCTGCGCCCGAGACTAGGTCCAGGACACCATAGAGCTTGAGCGTCTCGCCTTCCCTGTGTTCCACATAGAGTTTGTCGCCAGTTTCAAAGACATAGCCATCGGCAAAGTCCGGGCCACCTGTCGAGACGCGGGTAATCGGGGCCTGACTGGCCGTGACCGAATACAGAATGGTATTCGAAGACTTAACAGCAACACGCTCCGGCGTCTCTTTCATGCAGGACACCAGCGGGAGAAGACAGAGCAGGATATATTTTATACAATTACCTTTCATAGCCATCGAATTAAATATCTCCACCATTGATTGGATCGATGATGTTTCCACTGCTTACATCCAAAATGGCTCGTACATAGGCCGATTCCGGAGTGCCGGATTCGACGGTACAGGTTCCGCCGGGCGAAACCCGGAAGAAGAATCCGGTTGCCGAGCTCCAATAATCTCCTTCATGCAGGAAGAAATACTGGGAAGGGGCAAGCTTGTCCACCATCAGAACGCCAGACACTCCGTCAATTGTCATAGGAACCTGGACCGCTTTCTGGGAATCCAGCAATCCTTCCCACGCCGTTTTAGAAGGGATAAGCTTCTGACCGGACGGCTGAGGCTGAACAGCAGACGGGGTTCCTGTCTCCAGAGGAGAAGACGCGCCATCATTCAGACTATACCACAGATATCCTCCGACATTCGCCGGAACATCGGCCCCCACACCGGACCAGTCAGCAAAAACCGGGAGCTGATAAGACCTGCGGGGCAGCAGTGTCGTATTCCCCTTATAATAATGCTTGTAGTAAGTGCCATCGGCATCTTTCAGGGCGAAGTAGGTATCCGGGCCCGGGGCATCGGCTATCATTCCGTAGAAATAGAAGCCCTCTTCCCCGGCAACTGTTGCGGGATAACCCGTCATCCAGGCGCCTTGCGAGCCCCCGGAGGATGTAACGGTTCCGTCCGAAGCTATGCCGGCAAGTCCCGTGGGCGTCACTACATTGCAAGCCAGACGCATGGTCTCGTTCTGTTCCGGCGCCTTGGGAACAAAAAACTGGGCACTTTCATCGTTCGCCTTGGTCATGGCCAGCCTGGCGCCCAGCGTAGCGCCCTGATGATCCTGATCCACAATGTAATACTCTACCTTATCCGCCTTCAGGAAATAGGATTCAGACACGGCGGCAAAATGCCAGCCGTCGGAATACTCAGGAAGCACATTTCCCACATACGGCAGATAAACAGCTGTCAATACTCCCGTCTGGGTCAATCGGGCCATGCCACTACTGGGAGAAGATGACCAGCCGCTCCCATCAAATGACAGGGTCACATACGCGTTCGTCACTCCCGAGAAAAAGACAAATACCTTGTCCCCGCTCTCCCAGCCCGTCTTGATACCCTTGGTTTCGGCACGGTCAATCACAAGCTCAAAGCGCAGGGAAGACAACGCGTAGGTGCATCCTTCTTCCACTGCCGGAGTCTCTTTCCAGCAGGAAGAAAGCGCAAGCAGCGCAGTGACAACAATCAATAATCCTTTTTTCATAATCATCCCTCCCCGCTATAAATCGATTTCACCCACAAACGGAGGATCGTCCGGGAATATCGGAACCGCATAATCCTTCATCACCCAGCTGGTCGGAACAGCGCTCACACCCGTGCCCCAGGTTACGCCTGAAGGCGCCCAGAATGTACCGGACACAGCCACATTTTGCAACCATCTTGTCGTACAACCGCCCGCAGACCTATCCGTTGCCAGACAAATGACCTCATTCACTCCGGTTGCGCCATTGAACATTTCCATGTAACAATTCGTCTCCAGTTTTGAAGCCGGCAAAAGGACAGGGCTCGAAGAGGTTGACAGGGAGGTACACCCGGCAAACATGCCGTAATAGCAAGATTCCGCCAACGTAGTTGCCTTGAGGGCCGGAGCCTTCGTAAGCCCGGAATTCCGGAACATGAACTTATAGCAATTTTTAGCCATCGTGGCAGCCGGAAGCACAAAGTCGTCAGGGAGAACAGCCAGGGAGGAGCACCCATCAAACATGCTCTCGTAGCTTGAGGTCGCCAGTGTAGTGGCAGGCAAGAGGGGTGCGCCCGTCAAACCCGTGCAACCATTGAACATGTTCTTATAACCGTTATCCGGACAAGTTCCCATGGGCAAAACCAGTTCAGATGCATCTGAAAGATTCACGTGATCCCTGAAACAGTTCTGGAAAGACCAGTCGGTAAGAGTAGGACCAAGCGCCCCAAAATTGTCGCCCACAAGGAGGGAGGCGATGTTTCCGCCGATAGAGAACCGGCCATCCTTCGCCGTCTTTTCACTTTCGGGACTGTAGCAGTAGAACTTGTCGCTACCGCTCAATCCTTTTGTAGTCTTGGTTGAACGGAAGGAGACTTTCACTCCTTTGGGGATCTTCAGCGCTGTATTCTTTGTATATGCCTTCCAGCCTTCTTCATCGTAGTTGCTCTCCAGGTTGTCCATGTTGATGACAACAATGCAGCCACCAATATAATCGTTGTCGGCCTGAACGTAGAAATGTCCGGTAACGCCGTCCACGTTTTCGAAGGAGGCAGAGCCCTTGATGAAAAATTCATTCGCTACCCAGACAGTAGTTGCACTGACGCTGGTATTGGACTTAAAATAGCTGGCGAAGGTAACGGTACCGTCCGTGACGGGAAGACTCCTGTACTCGTCCTCCGTGAGGGTCCTGATGTACTGGATGGTAGTCTTTCCTGCATACTCTTCGTGATCCGAAATGGAGAGGCCGGAATGAACGGGAAGATTGTTGCTCGAAACCTGGTTGTCCGGAGTAAGGGTAAGGCGCTCCGCCTCGATGGTGAACTCCAGCGGGAAAATCGATGAAGGCAAAGCGGAAGGTATGGTTACATTCACAACCTGGCTTGCCTCCTTTTGAAGAGGAAGCTCCGGAACGCTGCAGGTGACGGTCATGGTCTGTTTCTTCTGCAGAGTAATCTCTACCTCCCTGTAAAGGGGGAATTCTTCATGGGTGTACAGGTTTCGGCCTGTTATCTTGATCTTCTGCGTCTTGGTCTGAGAGCCTGCCGTCTTTGTATTGAAGCGGACAATTCTGAATCCCGGTTCTCCGCCCATGGTCTGCGCCGCCGGATAGAAGCTGTGCACCTCGTTGCCCACGTCGTCGTACAGGATAAGGATGTCTTCTGACTGGTCCTCAAGCGGTTCAAGTTCTACGGAAACAGCGCCCCAGTCCACATTGGGTTCCGAGGAATTGAGGTCGTTGTAGAAACGGGCATAAAGGTAATAGTAACCTTCCTCGTTGGGACCTGTATATGTCTTTGCCATGAAGGGCTCTACCACAAGACGCGTCTGGCCGTTGGAGATATCGGCCAAATGCTTCATGGAGATATCGGCCGATATATCCTGCGCGCCGGAGGAATTGGCGGCCGCCTCGGGAGTGGAGACGCCGATGGAGGAAATACGATTGAGCTGGATGTTATATCTGAAGTTCCTGAATATGGGATAATACTGGTAAACTGACTCATGATTCACCGTCTTTGTTTCCATCAGGTCCAGCCGATAGTAATAATATTCATTCCCCTCACCAAATTTTCCGCGGATAATGACAAACGTGGGGTTCAGATTATCCGAAGGGACAGGACGTTCATATAGATAGAAGCCCAGATCCGGGTTATTCTTGTCGTATTTTATGACCCTGCCGCCGCTGGTTTCCGGAAACTCGAACATGGATGCAGGCGGAATCTCCCGGTCAAAGGTGACATTGGGAGTCAGGTATCCAAGATAATGCAAATCCTCGTCCAGGTCCTGGAAGCGGCACCTTTCATAACCGCTGAAACGATAGTTGTCGCCTTTATTGTTAAAGGCGAAAGCATCCTTGACATTGTCCACATTGCTCCTGTACGGAGTCACCGTTCCACGTTGCGGGTAATAGATGACGGCATAACTGTATAACTGGAATCCGTCTTCCGGCGCAGTGGCATCCGTGACTTGAATCTTGGCATAGTTTCGAATGAGGGGGATATGCTTCATTGCCGCTTCGGCTTTCGCGTCAGGAAGGTAAGAGCCACCCTCCATCACGGGCTGTCCGTGACTGTCCTGAAGAGGGTATATGGGAGGCATGTTAATCTTCTGCCAATAGGCCTGTTTCCCCTCATAAGACATGAGCGTGGGTAAAAGCTGATATACGTAGGAACCTGTAATAAGCTGCTGCTCGTCAATATTGCCCAGAATATGAACCGTACGGGGCAAGTCTGTAAGTTCAAGCTGAACCTTGAATTTGTACATCGTTACGCTTTCCGCACCGTCTGCAAGCGGATAATCCGACACTTCACTTGCCAAAATCTCTTCCACGTCAGGTTTACCATTTTCGTCCAGGACAACTTCCGCCTTTCTTATGTACTTGATACTCTGAGTATTGCCGCACACGAGAAGATACAGTTTGTCAGGATCCAGGTATGGGCCATCGTTAATTCCGCCATCATCGCCTTCCACACCTTTGGTAGAAGGGGCGAGACGGACATCGGGCACAGAGAAAGTGAAGGTAACGGGCCTGCCTTCAAGGGACGGGTCCATCCCTCCGGAGAAATCGTCCTCCAGCCGGGCCGAACAAGCGACAAAGGCAAGCAGTGCCATCAGATATGAAATCAACCTTCTCATCATCTTTCCTTATCTCCCCAGACAAATACATCACGCTGCGGCTGGCGGGGGTCGCCCTCCAAGCCGTCAATCTTATCCCAATACCAGGAATCATATACGCAGCGAAGCAAGGCTGTGTCAGAGTTGGTTAGATCAACACTGCTTCCGCTCACCTTCACCGCGCCGTTGGCCGACCAGTAAACGCCATTGTTATTGAACAGGAACTCAAAGAACCCCTTGGCCGAGAGCATGCCGATGAAATTGATTTCTGCCTTGGTAGGCAAGCGCCAGCGCCCGGCCGGGAACCCGTCTTCCTGAAAGGCTGCACAGCGATACTCGGCGTATTTCTTGTCCAGATTACCGAATTCGATACCGCTGAATTTAGAGGAAATGCGGTAACTGGGAGCCACCATGTTTTCTGTGCGGGAAGAATTCTCTGTGGGATAATACCATCGAAGGGACCTGTACGGTTCGTCTCCATAAAGGGCCTTTGCCTTGTTGAAACCAATCCTCGTCCTGTCCGGATGATATGTTCCATAGGGATTCATCTCCGAAGACAGCGGACGAATGGACTCAAGGATGCGCTGGTCATCCTGCTTTTCCTGCTCCGTCTTTCCATCAATTGTGAATTTATACAGGCCGGGATACTTCGCTTCATCATCAAGAATATCGACTCTGTTTTCCCGGGGATCCCCAATCACGAAGGTGGAGCTGGCAGGGAGCACCGTTACGTGAATATCGAATATGTCTTTGGAACCGCCGGTATACCACACGGTCTGCCACTGGTATTCCCGCTTATTATTAGGAGTATGCAAAGAGTAATATCGATCCTGATTGCCGGTATGAGACTCTTTCTCGGACCTGATAAAACGCCCGCCGTTTACATAGACATATCCCCAGGGCTTGTCGGCCCAGGGCTCATCGCCATCCGGGTATCCATAAAGGCCCTGCCCGGTACCTGGATTACGCCTGACAATCTCCGTATCCGAATTGCGGAGCCTTTCAATATAGATACCGGGGCGCTGGACAATGGATATGTGACGCAGATACTGGTTATAAGTAAAGGTGCCTTTCTCCAAATCCGTATGGACAATATCAAAATCGATGGTATAAACGGAATAATCAAAGTCTTTCTTGGTATTCTCATTCACCAGTGGATGATCCAGAATGATGGAGGTGGAAGTGTTGGTGAGCCAGTGGGACGGCTCCCAATCTTCACTTCCCGCCGGCTGGTTCGTGTAATCCAGGTAATAACTGCCGTCTCCATTATCCCGTATCCAGGCGTGAAGATTTTCATTATAACCCAAGGCATAACCATTATTGCCGAGAACCCCGTAAAAAGGCCTTGTCGCCCTGACACTCTTCTCTACCACCTTCACATTATGGCTGGACAGGAAAGGAATGGCGAGCGTATTCACATTGTTGATCTCCCAGTTTGTCTTGTCCACAGACAGATAACGCGCCTTGCTGATAACGGCGTATTTATTGATGGACAACGACTTGTTCTGCCAGTCCAGCAGATAGCACGTCGGTTCAAGGACAGCCTTGCCCTCGTCGGTCTCGGAGCCCAGGATAGACACATCTACGAAGAAGCCGTACCAGTTGTTACGCTTGAGTTCATTGAACGGCATGTAAATCTTGTAGTAGTACTTGCGGCGGTCGTAGTCATATCCGTTTTCCGGAAGTCTCTTCCAGTCCATCTCCAGCTTGAAATACGGAGGCTCCGACGGAAGCCCGCCGGTATAGGACGAATAATTCGTAATATCGCTTGTCCAGGTGGATGGATAAGAATACATGGGCCAGGTGGTGTAGTACTGTTTATCACCCACTGTCTCGAAATCAAAATAGGCCGTTCCATTATCCCGGACAAAGGGCCGTTTGGTTTCGCTGCCGCTATAGGAGAAATACTCCGGATCCGGATCTGCTGTCTGCGGATCCGGGAGCATGCCGTCGTGACTGCTCAGCACTACCGACTTGATGCCATCCACCAGATATACGCGCATGGTGTGCAGAACCGGTTCCCAAATCTCGTTGGGATCCTGCTCATGGTTCCGGTGAACAAGCTCTACACGGGGTTCCACATGAAAACCGACAGTAAGTTTTGACGCAAAACGTTTCACAAGGATTGTGGCATCCACATTGGGAGCAGCATCCTCGTCATATTCCAATTCCACAACAGCATCTCCGTCCATCTGGAAGCAGGGCTGGATATATCCCTCTTCCGACGCAGCAAAATCCGTAATGAGTTTTCTCGCCGAAAGATCCTCGCTCGAAGTGAGGGACAGGTCCCCGATGAACGAAGCGTCAAAGTTGACAAGGACATACACCTTTGCCCGATTGGAGTGGGCAAAAATACGGGTCTCGATGATTTCCCTCTTAATCACGAGATTGAAGGTTTCTTCCCAGGAGCCCGGAAGCATGGAATCCCTGCTCAGTTCCTTGCGGACGTGATAAACGGCATCTGCCGAAGAAGAAGGGTTCTCTCCGGAATAAAAGAGGAAATCGACGGACTGGATGATATTCTCATTGTAAGACTGCTCTCCGTCCCTTGTCTCATCTGCCTTGGTAAGTTCAGACTCGTCGCACCGGACTGTAAGCTTGATGCCCGGGGTATCAACGGAAAACGCATTCTCCCTTACACATCCCGTCGCCAGGAGTGCAATCAGAAGGAAGGCGATATGAAGGAAGCGTCTGATCATTCCAAATAGGATTCCCAATCGGGATCCAGAATAAATCTATAAAAATCGATGGATTCCGAGCCAAGGTCCACAAATCTGTGGTCCGGAGTCTCTACACTGAAATAAAGATCTATGTATTGTCCCGCCAGCTGCTCCAGCTGCTCCGGGGTGTAACTATCCGTATTACACCTTACAGTCACACGAATCTGGCAATCTTCTATACGTCCGTTCGCCATGTTCACATAGTTGGGATATATAGGTACTGTTGACGGGCTTACAAGAATAACGTCCGGAGTCAGTGTGCCGGGCTGTGGAACCGGTATAACATGCAGCGTACCTCCAACCGGCGTTGCAATGATAATCTCACCCGTTACGGAATTCTCTTCCTCCAGATCATCGATTCTCACTGTATGCCAGAACCTGATTTCATAGAAGCTGTCACGGATTTCTTTCTTATAGAACCTGGGGACAGGCGCCTCAAACACTGTGAAACGACGAATGACATTGATGGAGGAAGTCGTGTAGTCCAGAACATAACTGTCCCAGTCCCAGGGCATGACAACGACTTTCAGCCTCAGCTTCATGGTTTCCTCGACAAAGCAGGCATAGACTATCCAGGTATGGTTGCGGGAGAAAACATCACCCGCACCCATGGAGAAACTGGCCGTCTGGACAGCTCCGCCGGAAGAAGTACGGTACCTGATTTCCCCGGATATTCTCTTATCCGTCTCCCTCAGATAAACAGGGCCCACCTGGGATTCCGGTGACACCGCCGCATCCAGCCTGGATTCATAGTGCTCGGCGGTTTCTCCCTCGTTACCGGCGCTGCGGAAGAACAGTAATTCCGGATCTTCTACGACGGAAAGATTTGAGTTGGGAATAATGGGATTCCCGCCGGTTCCACTGACAGAGGCAGAAAGAGGAACGTATCCGGGCTTATCGCCCAGATCAATCGTGTTCTCCGTAAACAGGCGTTCGGTAGTAGCAATCTGGCAGTCCTTGCCATCGCTGATGCCATCAAAGGAAATACCCAGAATTTCACAGGCAGCATTTGCAATGACTGCAGGCTCCGTTTCCGTTGCAGGGATACCCTGCTGGCAAAACACAAAGCGAATCTTGGAAACCGCTCTGGTAAGTTTCAGTGTGGATATGTTCAAAACGGGATATCCGCCCGTAACGCTCGCCCCCTTTAACACGCCCGACATGGGAAGACCGGCGTCAGGGACAGACCGGGTCAGCGGCTCGCTGCCGCCAATATTGCTCACAATAATTCCGTCAAGGTCTTCACGGGAAGCGGTCTTTCCCGGCACTGCCGAGACCGCAGATTCTATGTTCGCGACGGCATAGACATCTACCGGCCGGCGCGGAGAAGCGGTCAGGAGATTAAATTTTTCTCCCGAAAGCGGCAGGCCAAAGCGGGTAATGGTAGAATTGGGAAGACCGGTTTGGTTTAGAGGCGTATCTTCCGAATTCTGAAAACATTTGTAACTGATAAGTTCTCCGGTATCTGAGAAGAAAGCCCAGATTCTCAGAGAAGTAAATTTCAATTCCTCAGAAAGAGGATTCACCATGCCGGTCTCGGCACGGGTCATGGTTGCTCCCGGTATATAGAGGGAGACCATAAGCTGGGCGTCGGCCTTCATATACGGATCCTCCCTACGACAAGAGACAGCCAGCAGCGCTGCGAACGCCGCCATCATGATTCTATGCCATATCCTGCCAGTCATCTTTCTAAAAATCAAGCGTAATGGACTGCGGAGTAATTTGAGACCATCTCATCTCTGTCACTACGCCAATTTCCAACTGCGGAGACCTGAGGTCCGGGACCGTGTTATAGGCACTCTGCAGACCTTCCACCTTTACTTTCACGTCGGTATAATGGTCCTGCGTAAAAACGCTGCCGCCGGCGGGAGCCTTAAGCACACCGGCAAGGTAAAACTTGCACCACGGAAGAATATCCCCCTGCTGGCAATACCGCTTGACGCCGGTAGTGTTCGTGAATTCCAGGGCAAAATGCACATCCTGGTCCACGCTTGTCTGAAGAACCAGTGTCTGGGTGGCATCCCCGGTGTTTCCGATGTAAAGTCCCTTGACATTATTGTCATAGATGAACCTGGATTCACCCGTACCAGGCATGAAGCGGTAATCCAGATCCTTCTGTTCCCCAATGATAATACCGGTCAACGGACATTTGTCAATAAGGCTGGCGGCTTCAGTGCCCGGAGCATCCAGGCTGAGCCTCATGAGAGCCACGCCGTATTGCAACTGGTCCACGATAGCCATGGCCTGGGTAATGCCGCTGACCGTATCACCGTCCCGATAAAGGTCAAGGATTACGCCCCAGGAAGGGCTGTTCTGCGTGTAGCCGCTCCGGACATCATCGGAAGTGGACGTCTTTACGCCAGAGTTTGCATAGTACCACAAACTGGGCGGATAGCAGTACGATGCCGGATTCACCAGAGAAATGTTCACGCTGTTAATGAGGCGGATGAAAGCCTTGCCGTTCCACCAGAAGCCGACAGATCCCTCAGGTATGCCATAATTAGCGGGGAAAGAGGCTCCGAGAGTGGCCATGGCGTTGGAAAAACCACCCAATGCATCCTGGATATGGCGTATTTCCTGTAGCAGTCCTTCACTTTCATATGGAATCTTCCACAGGGCAGCCTGAATCTCCGAGCGAATCTGGTTGAAGACCGCATAGGAGCAGGCCTGGATCTGGTTTACCCTTTTGACCGCATCATGTATGCTCACGATGGAGGCGTACTGGCTCTCCCTCATCAGGGTCATGACGGTATTGAGCTGATCCAGCATCTCATCGGCCTTGGACTCTACTATGGTCATTTCGTCCGGTTCCCCGTCTGCAAGGATGGGTTCCAGATGGAAAGAAATATCCTCCGATTTCGAAGGGTCCTGAAGGTTTTTGCCGTTGAGTACACCATAGAGGTGTTTGGATACTTTGGATGCGCCTTCGCCCTCGTCCGGAGACTTGCCGTAAGTAAGGACCCGGTTTGTCCCGCTGGGGACGAAGGCGCTGCCAAAGAAATGTGAGTTATTGTTGGGCACAAGGCCCGTTTTGCCAATTCCACTGGTCGCCAGGGATATATTCTGGGCGCCCAGACGGGCATCCTGGGGTTCCACCAGCATGTTTTCCGTGCTGAAGGGTATGATGTACAAATGCTCTATCCCGCGGAAAACGCCTTCGGACTGAGTGACGTCGGCACTCATCTTGGTGGCCGGTTCCTGCGCAGGGTCGACATTTTTGAGGGAAACGACCAGTGAAATGGCATGCTGTTCTGCATCATCGCGGCGAAGACGCGCGCAGCCGGCCCCTGCCCATACCAAAAGTATGAGCAGGCTGCTCAGCTTGAATAATGCAGAAAAACGGGTCATTGAAGATTACAGCTCAATGTTATCATACTGAAGACCAGGAATCCACTGAAGATCCACGGAGAGGCCCAGGGACATCTGCGATGCACGAAGGTCGGGCATGGTATAATAGGCGTTTTTCAGGGAGTTCTCCACCAGTTTGAACTTGATCTCCGTCATGAAGTCCTGCATGAACACGCGGCCGATTTTCTTGGAATCGCCTGCGACCTTGCCATTAACAGTAATAGCCTCGCCGTCTACGCCAAATAAGGGAGGAATCTGATGGTCGGTAGGCCATGCCAGATTATCAGCCTGTGTCTGGCTGGGTGCCGGAACTTCTGCTACCAGATAGAAGTAACCGTCGGTGGGGATCAGGTTGTGCTTTCCCCAGAAGGGATCTCCATTGTTCTTGAATTCAAGAGCGATAAGGACGTTGTTCTGGTCGTTCTGAAGATTGCCGTCAGAATTCTCATCGGTAGAATTGAAATTGTCATAAACGAGCGTGTAATTCTCTTGGCCGGCAGGAGTAGGAACTGTTCCGCTGGCAATGGAAGAGTCATAGATAACCCCATCAAAAGAGGAGAACTCTCCAGAGGAGTATTTTCTTACGAACTGCCAGTCCATCCTGGGGTTGACACCACCGATAAGGATACCGGTCAATGTAAGCCTGAGAGCACTCTCCGAAATAGCGCGGTCATTTTCCTTATGTTCAGTCATAGCCCAACGGTTATCATTATAGGTAGCTGCCGATTTGAGAACCGAAGACTTCAACAGAGCCACTCCGTAATTGATGTTATTCTTGACGGCAACGCCTCTGGTAGAAGACTTAACCTTGCCCTTGGCTTCCCATGCATCAGCAGTCCAGCTGCCTTCGTTTTTCCAAGGATTTACGCCGTTGGGATAATCGCCCACTTTGAGATTTTCCTTATTGGTCGTTCGGATAGGAGAGTTGACATAATACCAGAGCTCGGCAGGGTGCATATACTTTTTGGGGTCAAACATCTTGTCACCATGGCTCACCAGAGCCCGGTTGGGATGCAGGTAATAGAAGAAATCATGGGTATAATGGTCAGTATTGTCAAGATATTCCGGGCCGACTGTTTCAGCGTTAGCGCCCTCGCCCTGAACGATTTTTGCTTGCTTTTCCATGCAGAAACCCAATTGGGCAGCGCCTCTGGGGATTCTGAATTGCTCATACGGGTATTTATTCAGGTCCTCCGCCAGATTAAATTTGTTCGCATTCCATATTGTAGAGCCTAGTTTCATTTCAATGGTAGAAAGAGGCCGATAATCACCCGCGGAGTATCCTTCCGGAATATTAGCGGCTGTCGGGCTGAAGAAGAAATCTTCGGCCCTACCCAGTATCGCTACGGCAAGACGTTTTGCGTTTGCCTCATACTCGTTTGTAGGAGTTGCACTAGATGCATCAGAGATCACTTTATACATGTCCGAAATCATCATTTTCACAGCGCCAGATGATCCGGTACGATACTCGCCAGCTCTTATGTCGGTAAACAGGTAATAGCAGCGGCCAAGTACCTCCTCCAGTCCGGAAAGGGTACGGCCCATGCCAAAACCGCCAGCTTCAGAATAACGGCTGGAGGCACCTTTTGTCTGGATTTCGTACTGATGACCAAGAGCATCCCAGCTCAAGTCACGATATCCTTCCCCATCATACGTTATAGTCACAGCTGAAGTTTGAGGGTCAACATGTTCTACCGGATAGGTAGAACCCGGGAAGCCATAAAGAGAACTATTCGTCTTATCCACAAATGTACCAAGAATATCATTGATAATGTAGATCATCAATGCACCCGTTGCATCATAACTGTCCACGATGGCATCCGTGGTAAGAATCCTCTGCGCAGCAATAACGGTTTTGCTCGGATCCACATCGAATTTGGTAGCGCTCATGTTGGTGCCGCCATACTCATAACTCTCTGCGTTATTTCCTTTGATAGCCTTTCCATAAAAGAGAACGGCATCTACCCCCACAGGGATAGAAAGCTGAAGAACGCGGTTGGAAGAGTTGTCTTTATTGTTCGTGCCCGCATTATCAAGTGAACTGGAACTGAGCAGCGTTCCCATATCAAAATACTTTGCTTCATCTTTCGTCCAGGAGTTCGTCTTCAGGACAAAAGCATCCGGAGTAGTAGATACCGGATTCTCGGGAATCATGCCGGTATTGTAGACAAAGATCTTGGCATTGTCCATGCCACGGAAATTATGGTTCATCTGAACCACATCGGCCGTCATCTTGGTTTGGGGAGATGACGCAACATTGAGAACAAACTGGGTAGTCACTTCCTTGACGCCATTTCCATTGGCCTCCACGGAAGAAGAACCCATTTGCTCCCGCTGGCAAGCTGCGGCCGCGAGTACCATGGTACCCACAAGAGCCAAATTAAAGAGTTTCTTCATACTTAAAGTGATTAACAAATTGTGTTATTTTATTAAAAATCAATTTCCCAACTGGGTCCGTCGTTCCAATTCAACGTGACGCTGGCCCCGACGAATGGCTCGCGCGGCGCCACACTGCCATCGGGTTGAATCTTGGCCCGTATCATCTTGAACTGCGATGCCCGCAGCGGCAGTTTCACGCCCAGGATGGTTTCCGTAACGGAGCCATCTTCGCAAGTGGTATAGACGCTATATTGCCACAGCGACTCTTCGGCCGGCTGGGCTATGTAAGGGTCATCGGTATTGATGATGGACTTGGTTGCGTCTGAATCCATCGAAGGAAGCGTCACTGCGCAGAAGCACACGAACTGGCCGTCCCCTACTTTCACTTCGCCGGCCCGCACCTGCGGATTAAAGGTGAAGGAATAGGTACTGTCGGCCAGATTGAAGCCATTGGCAAAGCCGGAGGCCAGCACCTTGATGTCCTTGATATGGCTGCCTAGAGTATCCAGCACCAGGGAGCTGGCGCAGTTCACCATATACAGCTTTACGTCGAACTGCTGGTCTACTCCGTCCTTGATATCCATGGGAAGACGAGCGCTGAAAACGCCCGAAGTCTGTGAAGGAATGATATTCTTGGTGCTGTTCACCACCAGATCCAGCCGGGAGCGATGGCATTTTTCATCTTCTGTCAGGACAAGCTCACGAGGCGCCGAAGAGCCGTCGGGCAGCATGGGCTGCAGATTGGCCACAGCCACATGCATATACTTGCGCACGGGTATATATAAGGTATAGCTGGACTGGTTGGCGTCCATGATATGGGTCTCGTGGTGAAGCCGCAAGGAGTCCTCCGTGACATCGTAGAAGGAAAGGTCTACATCGTGGGCGTAATCGGTGAAAACTCCCTTGAGATGGTCCTGGATGGATGCGGCGACGGCCGTCAGTTCTACCTGCGTAGAAAGCTGGGTCTGCAGCTCGGTGGTAAGGTTGGTCACAAGACGAAGCTCGTAGTTGATCTCGTGATCGGCCTCACAGTCTGTAAGATTCTCGTCCACCAGGCTGCAGCCCGTGAAGGCCGCCGCCATGACGGACAAAACCATACCGATATGATAAGCTCTGAACTTCATCCTGTTAGTTTTCTTCCATGACTTCTTTCCAGGCCTCATACTCTTTCCAGGCCGGTCCATATACCTCAATTCCCTTCAGGTTCTGCCGGGCAGCTTCGGAGCCTTTCCGGGCTGCTTCTTCCACCCATCGCAGGGCCTCGTTCTCACGAGCCGTGTCTTTGTCTTCCAGTGCCGTGAAATACAAGGCTATGCCGTACGCATTGGCCGCCTCGGCATCGGCCTTGACGCGGCTGAGGAGGTCCTTGTCACTCTCAATCATCCGTACGGCTTCACGGTAACGTTTGGCCTTGAGAAGATTGGACACAGGCCCGTTCCAGCTACGCGTCACGGGATCCGGAAGATTGCTGTAATACAGGCGGATATACCCTGAGTTACGCTGGTCGGACAACAGGTTTTCCTTCACTTTGTCATACAGGGCAGGGCTGGCCTTCAGCAGACGTTCCCGCACGTCGGGATCTGTTTCACGGTCAATGATATCCAGCAGGGACTTCACCTCGGCAGGGGTGAAACCATTTCCACCCTCCCGAAGGGCCATGAGCTGGGCCCGGAACCAATCCCAGGCTTCTCCTTTCCCTACAACCTCAAACTGACGGCGGTCAAGGCCGGTTCGGTTTACCAGATAATCGGCCACGGCGCGGGCGCGACGTACAGCTAGCGTATCGTTGCGCTGCTTGGGGCCTTCGATGGAGGCAAGTCCCACCACGGAAACCATCAGTTCGCCGGTTGTATCGGCACCCAGGACTTCCTCTGCGGCTTGTTGCATCCGGTCCAGGACCTGCGCGTTGTTCTGGTAATCCCGGCGGAGAGAATAGCTGTCCAGTTCAAAGTTGACGAACAGCAGGCTGTCACGGGAAGAAAGTGACAGGTCCAGATAAGTGAGCGGACGGTATTTGTCCATGGGCTGGATCCAGGGGTACTCTGCCGACAGGGAATCGGCCCGGGTAAGCGGGGGTTTCACGTCTTCGAGATGCACGACGAATGCAACGGGCGGCGAGAGGACGGTAATAGTGTCGGTACCCGAGATCATACGGGCAGCCTTCAGTTCCTCATGTCTGTTTCTGCCCACCGGGTTCCAGGCCACATTGAGAGCCAGCTGGGGAACGACGGCAGCCCGGCGTTCCTCGGCCAGTTTGGTTCCGCAGTGCGCACAGTCATAACGGTCGTATGCAGCGAGACCGGCAAGGGCACCGGCTGCCAGTTCCAGCCGCCAGTGCTGCCAGGGCCACCAGGCATACCCCACAAAGAGGCCTCCGCCCCAGAAGGAGCCCTGCAGCCGGTTATTCTCCACTTCCGGGAAAATACTGAAAGGAGTAGAAACCCTCCCTACATTATAATGCGTATACACGGCATCGGCCCCGACAAAGAAGCCCTTGAACACCTCGTTCACGTAGTACCGCGCCTCGGGCGAAACAATAAAGTTACGCCAATGGGTTTCATTCGCAGCATCCCAGTCCCAGGCCAGCCAGCGGGGCCACGGCTTGAGACCGCCATTGAGGCCGATACTCCAATGTTCTCCGGTTTTCCATTCCACGCCCAGATTGGGCTCTGATAATGCATCCATTACCAGGTTGGTACGTATAGAAATTTCCTGTGCGTTCACACTTGGCAATGAAAAAGCCGATGTGACAGCACACAGAAAAATACACAGTTTAAGTTTCGTTGTCCGTTTTATCATAGTTTAATCCTCCGCTCCATATTGCCCTTGAGAGGCAAACCAACCAGGGGTATAGTGTAGTGGTTTTTCGAACCCAAAGGTAGGGATTACCATTTATGTACAAGTTTCAAAATTAAAAAAACGTCTATGATAATTGTTTATTTTTTACTAATTTTGAAACGTATTTGACAGATGAGTCTATGAAAACAGTGTTTTTGCTAGCGATTATCTCCACTACCATGGAAATGGTCGTGTGCCTCATATGCGCCCGTCAGCTGGGCCGTTTAAGACATGAAACCGGAGACAATTCCCGCTGGCTTCTGGCGCTGGGATCCCTCGCCAGCGGTCTCATGGCAGGCTTCGCACTGGTTGCCAATATCGCGGCTGGTACAGGAGCCGCTAAACCGCTCACCATGCTTCCGCCATGGATGGGCCTCATCTACATGACCCTCCATATTATTATGGTGCTCTATCCCATCACCGTGGTAAGGTCGGACTGGCTCACGCCCCTTCGCTATTTCTTCCTGTTCCTGCCTCCGGCTGTCTTTACCTTCGCCTTCCTGTTTTTCATCGGCCGATGGACACAGCTGGACACGACGGCAGATATCATCGCCAACGTCAAGAAAGCCGACGTCCTGCTTCGCCTTGCATCGCAGGCCATCATGATCCCTTACTGCTTTATCCTGTTCATGCTGCCATACAGTTATCGGAAGAGCAGTGCAAACTTCTGGTGGATTGTCAACTACAGCTTCGGGCTCACCGTCATTTGCGTCGTGCACATTATCCTGGTGCTCACCAACATTCCTTACCTCATGGTGCTGCTGCCGCTGTTCGCCGCAATGTTCTACTACCTGTCCATGGATTTCGAACTGGGAGACCGCCTGCGTCCGGGCAAGACCACCGAAAAAATTCCCGAGGTACCCGAAGTAACGCCGCAGGAGGTTGAGGAGAAGCCGGCGCAGAGCCTTTCTCCCGAGTTTGGCCTGTGGAGCCGCATTACCAACTTCATGGAGAAGGAAGAAATCTGGAGAGACCCGGACCTTTCCCTGGTAAGCATGGCACGCCGCTGCGGCACCAATGTCACTTACCTCAACCGCATCATCCGTCAGGAGACCAACAGCGGCTTCAAGGAAATGATCATCTCTAGACGCGTGGCTTCCGTAGCCGACCAACTCCGCAACGACCCCGAATGCGACATCCAGGAGGCCTTCTTCAACGCCGGATTCCGCTCCCGCACCACTGCCTGGCGCAACTTCAAGGATGTGATGGGCGTAACCCCGTCCGAATTCCGCCAGAGTCTCGGTTAAGAATTTTTTGGATTGTAAAAAAAACTTACTACCTTTGCAATCCCTTTCGGGCGGTTAGCTCAGTTGGTTCAGAGCATCTGCCTTACAAGCAGAGGGTCACTGGTTCGAATCCAGTACCGCCCACTTCCAAGTCCTCCAGTTTTCCCTGGAGGACTTTTTTTTGGCTACTTAGACGCCACAAAGACCTCCAGCGGAGCCCTGAAGCCGGAATTGGCGCGGTAGTGCGGGGCGTAGAGGCTTTCCACAGTGACCACCGGCGCCTGGAAGGAACCGGCACGCTCCACGAAGAACTCTTCGGTGAGGGTGGTGTTCTCCTCGGGATAGCTGTCAAAGTAGTATTCGGTGCAGGAGGCCTTCACCTCACGGTAGCCCTGCGGCACAAAACCCCAGGCCACACCGGAGCGCAGCGGGACAATGAAGCCGTGGCCTACAGGGCCGGAAAGCTGCTGCACCGGAGCCAAAGAAGCTTCGCGGCCGGCCGTCACTTTCACGAACGAACGGTTTTCGCCGTTCCAGATCAGATACTTCACACAGATTCGGTCTCCCACAGCCACAGCATCTCCGGGCTGGATTTCCACACCGTCCCGGTAGAACTTCCGCTTAATGGTGAAGCCGTTTCCGGTAGCCTTCACGGTGCTGAAGGGCGCTTCATAGGAAGCCGACAGCGCCAACACCTTCGTATTCAGCATGGCCTCGGAGCCATCCAGAACAGCCGTAACAGCATCTACAAAGGCCGGAGTGGCATCCCACTTCTGCGTTTCCTTCTGCAGCATGAGCCACAGGCGAATACCATCGGCCACCTCTGTACCGTCCAAAAGCTGGCACAGCAGCGCATGCGCGTAGGCTTCGCTTTCCAGCAAGCCTCTCCAGGGCATGACGGCATTAGGATAGTACCAGCCACCATCCCTGTGCTCAACGGCGTACTCCAGGAGCGAGGCAGCATCGGCCTCCATGGATTTCCGGAGCCGGGCCGATGTCCCGAGGGAAATACCCCAGGCCTTGGCCAGCGCCAGGCCGCCGTCCCTTTCCAGGAGGCTGCGGAGCGTCAGGAGCCGGCGGGCTTTCCCGAGGATTTGCCCCTCGAGGCCACGGCCTTCCCGGGCCGACGGTACCAGCTCCCGCTTCACCTCCTTCGTAAACTCCTTCCAACGCTTCTTCTCCGCAGCCGTCACGGCCTTTTCCTCAAAAGGCACTCCGGGATACAGGGACCGGACATAGACATACTGTGCATCTCCAATCCAGCCATTCCATACCGGCCGGGCCGTCCCAAACTGATTCTTGTCCAGATACTTGACAGCAGCGGTCATATCCGGCACCTCGAAGCCGCGATCCCGGAGGCGGGCAAACCGCTCCAGAAGGACCGCCGTAATCACCGGACTGGAAGTCATGCCCTCGAACCAGCCAAAACCGCCGTCTGCATTGCGGCAGGAGAGAATCTTTTCCAGAAGGTCACTTTCCAGATGGCAAAGCTGCGCAACATACCAGGCCTCGGAGAGTGAGAGCACATCATTGCCGGCAGGCTCCACGTGCGAAGGCAGGGCCGCCTCCACCATCTCTTTCACGGAAATCTCGCGAAGGCTGGCCTCCGATGCCGGCACATTCACAAAGCGGGAACGGAGCTCTGCAAGCAGCGCCTCGCGGTCCATGCCGGGAAGCAGCACGGCCGAATGCGCCTCCGTAAGCTGCTGGGCGGCCGGGTACACCGGAACCGAAACCCGAACGGCGTCGGAGAAGTCGGCGGCCTTGAAGGAGGCCGTGAGCGTGAGAAATTCCGGGGATGATGCCTCTACCGGGAAGTACTCCGTGACGGTACCGCCGGCGGGAACTTCCACCCGCACCTGCCGCACCTTGTCACCGGCCATGAGCGAAAGCACGCCGGAGACGGGAGCATCGGCCACGGAAGAAACCGTGACGGCGGCCTCGTAGCGGTCTCCTTCGTAGAGGTAGCGGGGTTCCATGAGGGACACTTTCACCGGCAGGGACACCACCATTTCATCTGTCACCATGGCATTATGCATGGCCTTGTCGTGCGCGTACACGCGTATATAATAGGTAGAGAGTTTGTCGGACGTGCGGAAGCTGAACTCCACCGTTCCGTCCTTGCCCGGATACAGCTGCGGCTGGAAGGTAAGGGCCGAGGCGAATTCTTCGCGGATGGGGACAGCCGAAACACCGCCGAAACTGGGTTTCTGCTCTACCAGCTGGAAGGGAACAGCTTCTTCCATGATCAGGTCTTCGGTCACAGCCATATTACGGCTTGCCTTGGAGAGAAGGCCCGGTCCCCTGCCATACCCGATGACAATGCGGTCATTGCCGGCTACGCGGCCGCAGGCCGCTGCGACGGAAACGCTCTCCACCGAGAAGTCCCTAAGGTTCACGAGCGGCCAGTCGTTGGGGCCGATGGCATCCATGCTCTTGTCCCAGGCCGCCACCAGGACCTCGGCCTCCGGCGCCGTTTTCACCGTAAAGGTGTAGCGGGCGCCCGGATAAGCTTTATCCGTAAAGCGGGTAAACTGCAGCGGAAGGGTATACTTGTCCTTTTCCCGGCGGAATTCACGTTCATAGCTGACGGACTTTCCGTGAATAAAATAGAACACCTGCAGGCGCACTGCTTCGGGATAGGAGTCCTTATACGCGAACCGGATATCCTCCAGCGTACCGTTCGACACATGGACAGCCTTGTTCTCCAGCACCTGCCGCCCATCTCCGTAGAGGGTCACAAGCGCCCAGGCATCGCCCTCAGAGCTACCCAGGCGGGCCGATATTTTCCCGCCCGCAGCTACCTGCAGAGGGCCGGGAAGGAACACGCCCCCGGCACCAGCAGAAAGCACGCGGCTTCCCGGGAGGACGCTGAGAACAGAAGTCTTCGTCTCTGCGGACACCGTTTCTCCGCCGGCTTTCCGGGCCGATACACTGGCCCTCACCACATACAGCCCGTCTCCCGGAAGTTCCAGGGAGAACGGCTGGGCCGATGCCACTTCACCGTCGGCGAGCACCACTTTCCCGTCCGGAGTCGTCAGTTCATAGCGGACCGGCAGCGCCGCGGCATTTCCCCCGGCATCCTTTGCGTGAAGCTCGAGCGCCAGTGTCCGGGAGGTAACGACCATCCACTGACAGTCGGCATCGGCCGCATTCCTTACGCGCACATCGACAGACAGGTTCTCGCCGATATACCACCCTTCCCGGAAACTGTGCATCTCGCCGCTTGCCTCCGTTACGGTGACATCGGCCTCATAATAGCCGGCCTTCATGGCCGGGAAGGAGGTCTCGAAGCGGTTGTCCGCTCCAACGGGAAGATCCTGCTCCAGGACGGAGGTCCCGTAGCGATTCACGCTTACATGCACGCGCGCCCCGGAAAGGCTGTGGCCGGAGTAGCTGACGAGCTTGCCGCTTACGGGAACATCGGCCCCCACAAGATAGAACCCGTCCAGCGCATCGAAGGTGAGGTCAAAGGTGGGGAGCACGAATTCGTCTACGCGGAACCAGTCGGCCCCGAGGCCTACGGCTTCCAGTTCCCATCGGCCTCCGCGGTGTCCCTCAGGGATAACGAAGCGGCCGCTCACCGAGCCCCACGCGTTGGTGGTGAGGTGAAGCGTTTCCACCACGTTGTCCTCGGCATCGTGGAGGCGGACTTCCACCTTACGCCCCTTTACCACCTGGAGGCTGCGGGCAGGGTCGCCGTCAAAGACAATGGCCTTGAACTGCAGGGTGTCGCCGGGATTGTAGGCGCCACGGTCCTTATAGATGTTGCACCGGACATGACTGTCATACGTCTTCGGGGAATAGCCAGACGAGAGATACAGCGGGCGGGAGCGACGATTGCCGGCTTTGACCACCAACTGAAAATTAGCCCTGGTATCCTTCAGGTACTTCTGGACAGATTCCGGAAGCGGCGTAAAGCCGTCCAGCTTAAGGTTGGCGCTAGCAATCTCCTTGCCGTTTTTGAGAAGCGCCACGGTGGCGCTCCTCAGCGGAACGCCGGTCTCGAAGTCGGCCACATACACGCAGTGGCCGCGGCTGTCCTTGCGGGATGCGACAGAGAGCGTGTACTGCTCGTACATGGTTTCGTTCCCTGTTAAGGCCTCACGCACTTCCAGCGAGTATTCTCCGTCGGGAAGCACAGGTAGCGGCAGGCTGACGGTATCCTCCACATGGAAACTGCGCGCAGGGTTTTCCACCTTCCAGGCCTGGAGCGTTTTCTTTCCTTCCCGAAGGGTAACGGTGGCTTTGTCCAGGTTCTGGAACATCACCTGCACCTTACCGTCATGCACAGCCACCCGCAGCCACTTCTCCTTCAACGCCTCCATCAGAGAGGAGGGCAGTTTGCAGCCCGCTACCAGCTTTCCTTCGGCACCGGTATAAGCGGTTCTTTCCTTATCCAGGGCCGATGCTTCCTCGTAGAGGGCCCGGAACGCGTCGCTACCGGCCTTGTCTTTCTCCAGCTCCTCCATACGAAACTGCAGCAGCTGCGCCCGGGGCCACACGCTAAAGGCCCGGCCCGCATACTTCGCGGCCAGTTCCTCCCAGGCCTTCCGTGCCTCGGAACGGTCTTCGAAAAGCTGCCGTACAATTCTCTCGTATGCAACCACCGCTTCATGGGGATACACTCCCTTGTACTCTTTTTCCAGGATATCGTACTCCTCAAGCGCCCACAGGGCATATTCGCGGTCTGTACCGATAAAGTCAACGAAGCATCCACCCAGAATGTTCTGCGCACCGCGATGGAGGTCTTTATGATTGGCTTCCAGGGCCTTGGAATGGGCCTCGACAAATGTGAGGAGGTCTTCCGGGGAGCTGTACTTCCATTCCTTCATCCACAGGAAGGTGACGATGGGCTCGTCAAAGGCCTTCACGTCCTCCTCCAGCTGGCGCCGAAGGGTATCCCGCTGCTTCCAATCCCGGCGCTGGACGGCGTAGACATACAGCGTAGCTGCGTCATAGAAATCTACGGGAAGGTGCTGTTTTACAGCCTCTTCCTTGATCTTCGAGAGGGCGGCCGCTTCCTTCTGGGGGCGGTCGGCCTTGTGTGCTTTCTCGTACTCTTTCCAGAGGGAGGTGAGCTGACGTCCGCTTTCCTGCGCCCCCAGCGTCACCACGCCGGCCAGGATGGCCAGCAGCCAGGTCTTTAGCATGCGTTTCATAGGCTGTGTATTGATTCGAAAGCCCTTATGTTCAATTATTGTGCCCTTACTTCAGAAAGAGCGGCAGTGCATCGGCCACGACGAAGGTGCTGCCGCCGATGTAGATGAGGGATTGGGGCGTTGCCAGTTCCAGCGCCTGCTTTACAGCCTCTGCTACGGAGTCTACGGCCTGCGGAGGGTGTACCCCTTCGGGGGCTATAAAACAGGCCGATGCCCCCGAAGGGGTACATCCCTCCGTAGGCCTTGCGGCATGAGTCTGATGAAAGGCCTTAAAACGCTTGAGGATTTCGGCGGCGGGGAGGGCGCGGGGTGTGGAGGGGGTGGCGAAAAGGTAGGTGGCTTCCCGGGGCATGAGGGGCAGGATGGCGTCGAGGTCCTTATCGGCCATGATGCCGTAGACGATGATGAGGGCGTCGTTTTCACCGGAAGCGATGCGTGAGTGGAGCTGCGCAAAGTTGTGCCGCAGGGCGTGGGCGTTGTGGCCGATGTCGGCAATGACGGTGGGGCTTTGCTGCAAGCGTTCCCACCTGCCATGGAAGCCCATGTTGCGGGCGGTGTGGACAATGCCGTCCACAATGGCTCCCTCCTCCAGCGAGGGGAAGGCGGGCCGAAGGATATCCAGTGCCGAGAGCACGGTGCGAAGGTTTTTCGCCTGTACACGGGCCTGCAGGTCCATTTCCTGAAGGATGCGGGCCGATTGGTCCCACAGGGCGGGGCTCATCTCATCGGCAAAGAAAAGCGGGCACAGCCCGCGGGCCTTTGTCTCGAAAACGGGCGCGGTCTCGGGGATGCGCTCCCCCACCAGCGCGGGGACGCGGGCCTTGAAAATCCCTGCCTTCTCCCCGGCAATCTGCTCCAGCGTATTGCCGAGCAGCGCCATGTGGTCAAAGCCGATGGAAGTAACCACGGTGAGAAGCGGTTTTTCCAGGATATTGGTGCTGTCCAGGCGTCCGCCAAGGCCCGTCTCGATGACGGCAACGTCCACCCCTTCATCTGCAAACCACTTGAACGCTAATCCGGTAGTGATCTCAAAGAACGACAGCTGGTTCTCTGTAATCCACGGCAGCCACCGCGTGAGGAATTCGTAGACATACTCCCGGGAGATAAGCCTGGCGCGGCCACCGGAGGCCGATGGTACTCCGGGGGCATTGGCCTTTTCTTTAGCCCCCGGAGTACCATCGGCCTCCGGCGGCGCTATGACCATTCTTTCACGGAAATCCATCAGGTGCGGGGAGGTGAAGAGCCCCGTCCTGAGCCCGCAGGAGCTGAGGGCCGAAGCGAGCATATTGGCCACCGAGCCCTTGCCGTTGGTGCCGGCAATGTGGATGCTGCGAAATGCACGTGTGGGATGCCCCAGGGCCTCCTCGAAGGCCCGCATGCGTTCCAGGCCGGGCTTGTAGGCACCGGCGCTGAAGCCGTCTTTCTGTACCGACGGAAACCTTCGAAAAATATCCTCTACGAGTGCCTCATAACCGGCCTCTGTGAACCCTCTATCCATAGTAATACAAAGTTACAAAAAATTGCCATTGTACGGAAAAATACCTAAATTTGAAGCATGAGCGGTAAAACGGACCTACTAAACAGCCATTACATCATAGACGGCGTGCAGATGCCCTATTCTCCGGGCATGATGCTGCGGGAATGCCTGTCAGACCCGTCGTCTCTTCCGGAGAGCCAGGCAGCCGTCCTGGCCGATGAAAGGAAAGACCCCGCCCCCAGCGACCGCCCCTACGACGAGGCCCACATCGATGCATATGCCCGGCAGGTAGAGGCGCTCCCGAAAAGAGAGCTGCCCCTCTCCTTTGCCGGCTCTTACTCTGCCGCCAAAGTGGCGCAGGGCCTTATCGACGCCATCTGGATGGGCGGTCACTTCCGTCTCCCGGACCTTTCCCTGAAGGCCGACTGGAAGTGGAACGCCAGGGGAATCGGCCTTCCTGCCGCTTTCTACGACTCTGTGGAAAAAGCCTGCGGCTACATTGACGCCCTGGGTATCAAGATAGAAAAGTTCGGTTTCTCCAGCGGCGCACCCGCCGTCAGCTTCAAGGCCACCACGGCGGCGGAGCTCGAGGAAGACGACTTCTCGGAGGAAGAAAGCCTCCTGAGGGACCTCCCGTACCGCACCGTGAATCCGCGCATGACGCGTCGGCGCAAGGCATCGGCCTCCCTCGTCCCCGAGCCCAAAGACTGGATCCTGTACATCCCGTTCGACCCCTGCGACTTCCGCCTGGGCGGCAGCGCCCTCTCGCAGGCCCTCGGCGCCAGCCCTTCCACCGCCCCCGACGTCCAGGACGCGGACTACTTCATGGACTGCTATGAGGTGGTGCGGGAACTGGTGGAAGACGGCATCGTGAAGGCCGGCGTCACCGTGGGAGACGGAGGTCTTCTTACGGCGCTGCGCTCCATGGCCGGCACCACCGGGGCCGATGTCTCCATCCAGGACATCTCAAAGGCCTACGGCGAGGAAAACCCCGTGCGCGTGCTCTTCGGCGAGGTGCCGGGCGTCATTGTCCAAATTGCCGACATCGACTACGACTACGTAGACGCCGAGCTCATCCTTCAGGATGTGGTGTACTATCCCATCGGCCATCCCGCTCCCGGAAAACCCGGTGTCCGCCTTACCGGAAAGGTAGAAATCCCGCAAATTCTCGAATCCCTCTTAAATACGCTGGAAGGTGAAGACTAAAAAATCCAAGTCCAAGATTTTCGTGCTGGATACCAACGTCATCCTGCACGACTACCAGAGTGTAAAACAGTTCCAGGACAACGACATTGTCATTCCCATCGCCGTTATCGAGGAACTGGACAAGTTCAAGAAAGGTGACGAAACCATCAACTTCAACGCCCGCGCCTTCATGCGGGACCTGAGCGAGCTGGTGGAAGGGCAGAAGGCCGGTCCCCGCGGGGTCCCGCTGGGAGAGAAGAAGGGCTTCCTCAAAGTAGAGCCCAACCATCCCTTTGCCCCGGAGTTCCAGGAACTGTTCCGGGACGACATCCAGGACCACCGCATCCTCTCCACGGCCATGTGGGTACGGGACAACAACCCGGACCGCTTTGTGGCACTGGTTACCAAGGACATCAACCTGCGCCTGAAGGCAATTGCCGCCGGCATGGAAGCCCAGGACTACCTCACAGACCGTATGGACAACGAGGTGGTGAACGCCGTCACCCGGGAGGTCATCGAGATGGAGGCCTCCTCCGAAGCCCTGCAGCGCCTCTGCTACGGCCAGGACAACGCCATTCCCTGGCTGGAGGTGGGCCCCCGGGAACCTGCTCCCAACCAGCTGTACAAGTTCAACTTCGGCGGAGAAACCGTCTGCGCCCGTTACGACGCCAAGCGGGAGATGATTGTGCTGGTACGCACCCAATCGGCCTATGGCATCCGCCCTCGCAACGACGAACAGAAGTTCGCCATGGACGCCTGCCTCAACCGTTCCCTCCCCCTGGTTTCCCTCACCGGTGGTGCCGGAACGGGGAAAACGCTCATTGCACTGGCATCGGCCCTGGAGCAGGCCGATGACTATGACCAGATTATCCTCACGCGTCCCACGGTGGTGCTGGGCGGCCAGGACATCGGCTTTTTGCCCGGAGACCAGAAGAGCAAGATGAGCCCCTACATCCAGCCGCTCATGGACAACCTGGAGGTCATCCGCCACTGCTTCAAGCCCGGCAGCCGGCAGGCCCAGAAACTGGATATGCTCCTCAAGGAGGAGAAACTCCTCATTTCCCCGCTGGCCTACATCCGCGGCCGTTCCCTGGGCAAGGTCTTCTTTATTGTAGACGAGGCCCAGAACCTCACGCCCCATGAGATGAAAACCATCATCACCCGTGCCGGAGAAGGCACCAAGATGGTGTTCACCGGAGACGTCTTCCAGATTGACCAGCCCTACCTGGACCAGTGGAGCAACGGCCTCACCCACCTGGGAGAGAAGATGAAGGGCCAGTTCCTGTTCGAGCACATCTTCCTCCGCAAGGGAGAACGCTCCATGCTCTCCGAAATTGCCTCGCGCCTTCTGTAGTGGCGCACCCGACCTAATCGCCTGATTAACAGGCATATAAAAAATTCTCTTTAGGCTGTTCTGCCTAAAGAGAATTTTTTAATGTATTGATATCCAGCAGGTTACTTGGCCTGCGCGATAGCGGCCTGGGCAGCGGCGAGGCGGGCGATGGGCACGCGGAACGGGCTGCAGGACACGTAGTCAATGCCGATGGTGTTGAAGAACTCGATGGACTTGGGGTCTCCACCGTGTTCACCGCAGATACCGCACTGCAGACCGGGACGCTTGCTGCGGCCACGCTCGACGCCCATCTGGACCAGCTGGCCCACAGCCTTGACATCGATGGTCTGGAACGGATCGGAATCCAGGATCTTGTTGCCGAGGTAGTCACCCATGAAGGTGCCGATGTCGTCGCGGCTGAAGCCGAAGGTCATCTGGGTGAGGTCGTTGGTACCGAAACTGAAGAACTCGGCGGTACGGGCCATACGGTCGGCGGTGAGGGCTGCGCGGGGGATCTCGATCATGGTACCGAACTGGTAGTCGATAAGCTGGGCGCTGTGGGCCTCAACCTCGGCCTTGATGCGGTCGCAGATGACTTTCTGGAAGTTGAGCTCGCGGGCGCTGATGGTCACGGGGATCATGATCTCCGGATGCGGGTGCAGGCCTTCCTTCTGAAGCTCGGCGGTAGCGGTGAAGATGGCACGGTACTGTGTCTCGGCGATGAGCGGGAAGCTCACGTGCAGACGGACACCGCGGTGACCCATCATGGGGTTCACCTCGTGGAGGCTTTCTCCACGCTTCTCCACTTCCTTCACGGAGATGCCCAGATCCTTGGCCAGCTCCTTCTTCTTGTCCTCACCCTGAGGTACGAACTCGTGGAGCGGCGGATCCAGCAGACGGAACACGACCGGCTTGCCGTCCATCACGCGGAGGGTCTCCTTGACGGCGGCCTTCATGAAGGGCTCCAGTTCCATCAGGGCGGCCTTGCGCTCCTCGTCGGTGTCGCAGAGGATCATCTTGCGCAGCTTGCTCAGCGGGAGCTCGGAGTTCTTGCCGTAAAACATGTGCTCGATACGGAACAGGCCGATGCCCTGGGCGCCAAACTTGAGGGCGCGGGCAGCGTCTTCGGGAGTATCGGCGTTGGTGCGGACACCCAGCTTGCGGAACTTGTCGCACATGGCCATGAACTTGGCAAAGAGCGGGTTTTCACTGGCGTCCATGGTCTCGATGGCGCCTTCGTACACGAGACCCTTGGCACCGTTCAGGGAGATGAACTCACCTTCCTTGAAGGTCTTGTTCACGCCGGTGAAGGTAACGGTCTTGTCCTTGAAGTTGATCTTGAGGGTGTCGCAGCCTACGATGCAGCACTTGCCCCAGCCACGGGCCACGAGGGCGGCGTGGGAGGTCATGCCGCCGCGCTCGGTGAGGATACCCACGGAGGCGTGCATGCCGTCGATGTCTTCGGGAGAGGTTTCTTCACGGACCAGGATGCACTTCTTGCCGGCAGCGGCGAACTTGATGGCATCCTCGGAGGTGAACACAATCTGGCCTACGGCGCCACCCGGGGAAGCGGGCAGACCCTGGGCCATGATGGCGGCCTTCTTCTCAGAGGCGGGATCCAGGATGGGGTGCAGAACCTCGTCCAGCTGGGCGGGAGCTACACGCATCACGGCGGTCTTCTCATCGATGAGGCCTTCCTCTACCATATCTACAGCCATCTGGAGGGCGGCCAGGCCGGTGCGCTTGCCGATACGGCACTGCAGCATCCAGAGCTTGCCTTCCTGGATGGTGAATTCAATATCCTGCATGTCCTGGAAGTGGTTCTCCAGGTTCTTGCGAATCTCGTCCAGCTCCTTGTAAACCTCCGGCATGGCGGTCTCGAGGGAAGCGAGGTTCTTGTTCTTTTCGCTCTTGGTAGCTTCGTTCAGGGGGTTGGGGGTACGGATACCGGCCACCACATCCTCGCCCTGGGCGTTGATGAGCCACTCGCCGTAGAACTTGTTGTCGCCGTTGGCGGGGTTACGGGAGAAAGCCACACCGGTAGCGGAGGTGTCACCCATGTTACCGAACACCATGGACTGTACGTTCACAGCCGTGCCCCAGTCATCGGGAATGTGCTCGATCTGACGATAGCGGATAGCGCGCTTGCCGTTCCAGCTCTTGAACACGCCGCCGATGGAGCCCCAGAGCTGAGCCTGGGCATCGTCCGGGAATTCAACACCCAGCACTTCCTTGATGCGCACCTTGAAAGCCTCGGCCAGGTCCTTGAGCTGGTCGGCGGTGAGCTCGGTGTCGCTCTTGTAGCCATTGGCCTTCTTCACGTCTTCCATCATGCGGTCCAGCTGCTGACGGATACCCTGGCCGTCTGCGGGCTCGATGCCCTCGGCCTTTTCCATCACGACGTCGGAATACATCATGATGAGACGGCGGTAGGCGTCATACACGAAACGGGGGTTGCCAGTCTTCTTGATCATGCCGGGAATGGTAGCGGAGCAAAGGCCGATATTGAGGATGGTATCCATCATGCCGGGCATGGAGCTGCGTGCGCCGGAGCGGCAGCTGACCAGGAGCGGATCGTTGGCGTCGCCAAACTTCTTGCCCATGATCTTTTCGGTAGCTTCCAGGGCTGCGGCCACCTCTGCGCGGAGTTCGGGGGTGTAGCCACCGCCCAGACGGTAGTATTCCGTGCAGCACTCGGTAGTAATGGTAAAACCGGCGGGAACGGGCATACCCAGGAGATTCATCTCTGCGAGGTTGGCGCCCTTGCCACCCAGAAGCTCTCTCATCTTGCCATTGCCCTCGGCGTGCTTGCCGCCAAAGCGATAGACTCTTTTCTTAATTTCTGCCATAAAACTATTATTAGATTAAATATCGACTGTCTTAAACGTGCAAATATACGGTTTTTACAGCAAACTGGCAAAAAAACCATCAGATAAAAAGTGGACGGCTTCCCTCCCCAAGGAAACCGTCCGGGTATATAAAACGAACTTAACAAATAGACACGAAGCAAGCTTCAATGTCCAGCGCAAAGGTACGATGTTTTTATGTCAAAATCAATAAAAACTTACAGCTTTGGAACAAATAAATTATTTTAGTAACTGATTTATAGGCCAATTGGCCGAATGTCAAAAACTTACAAAAGCGCCGTTACAGCCTGGTAATAGCGTTTGGATACCGGAATTTCCCTCGCGCCCTCCTGGTCCAGCCGGGCCAGCGCATATCCGTTGGCGTCTTTCTTGAGGAGGTCCACATGGGCCGCATTGAGAAAAAAGGAGCGGTGGCAGCGCACCAGCCCGTGGCGCTTCAGAGTGTCTTCCAGCGAGCGCATGGAGCTTCGAAGGGCCAGATCCCGGATCTTTCCATTGTCCAGGTGCACTACATGCACGTAATTTTCCTCGGCCTCTATATAAAGGACAGACTCTGAGGAGACCACCAGTTTGACGCGCTTCTGGTCGTCATAGAAACGGATGAGCGTCTTTTCCTCGGGAATGACCGGCCGGCCGATTTCCCGGACCAGGTCGTTCATCTGGACAGCCATCGAGATGATGGACAGCGGGAACACCAGGATGCCCGACGTATACAGCACGCACAGGGACATCACGGTAAAATAGGGCCGGACGCTGCCCCAGCCGATACCCATGGGGATGGACATGAAAAGCCCGCTCACCACCGCCTCACTAAGGCACCACAGGATGTACAGCGGCCAGTTCAGGTCCAGCCTGCGGCGAAGGAGGTAGAGCAGCATGCGGGAGAGCGACACCACACCCAGCACGATGAGCGTGCACACGATGAGATTGAGCGTATAACGCCCTGCTCCCACCGCGAGGAACTCGTCCATCAGGAAGGGCTTGTAGGCCAGTACGAACAGGAAGTAGAACAGCGGAATGCCTGTGATGAAAATGGTAATCACAGGCATTTTATAGAAAGCGCGCGAGATGGTTCTCATCAGTACTCAAATACCTCCATGACAGACGAAGGTGCACCGGCAGCAGTAAAGGCACCCATGTCGTATGCCAGGGTCCAGGGTCCCTGCTCTCCGGTGTAGCGGTAGATAGCCGATGCATCATCGTACACCTTGGGTTTCCAGCTGCCGTCGGTCTCGGGCTCCCAGTAAAAGACACCGGCACAGCCCTTGACCTTGCGGATGCCCGTCATGAAGGCCTGCAGAAGGCGTTTGGCCTCCGACTCGTTCTCCGGCGTCTTCACGCCTACCTCGCTCACGATGACAGGAACCTTGTACTTCTCCACCGCGAACTGCACGAACTCGAGGGCCAGGCGGTTGGCTTCATCGGCCTCCATTCTGGTTTTCCCGTTCCAGCATTCCTGCGGATAGTGGGAAAAGGCCAGGGCGTCGAACTTGCCCCCCTGCGCCTTGAAGGAAGACACCCACCACTCGTTGCCAGAGGCATCGTAGGCGTTATTGAGGTGAGGCATCACCATCGCATACGGGTAAACGGCCTTGACGGCATCGTAGCCGGCGTTGGAAAGTTTTACGTAACTGGCAAATTCGCTTCCTTTGTTTGCCCATACAAGGTCTCCCGAGCCGAAGAGCATTCCGCTGCGGGTTTCGTTCCCCACCTGCACCCAGTTCACGGTAACGCCGGCGGCCTTCAGGGCCTCCAGCACTTCTTTCGTATGTGCCGTCACGTGGGCGCACATCTTGTCGATATCGGCTTTGTCGGCCTTCCAGGCGGCAGGAATCTGCTGGCGCGAAGGGTCTGCGAAAAAGTCACTGTAGTGGAAGTCCACCATAAGGGCCAGGCCCGCTTCCGAAACGCGCCGGGCCATAGCCAGGACATCTTCCTTGCCGCTCCAGCCCTTGTAAGGGTCTACCCATACGCGAAGGCGGATGGAGTTGATGCCGCTGGCCCTCAGAACAGAAAGAAGATCGGCTTCCTTACCGTCCTTGAGGCGGAACTTCCGGCCTTCCGCTTCCATCTCCGAAGCCCAGCTGATATCTGCACCCTTGGCAAAGGTGGGCGTACCCACTTCTTCGGGGATCTCAGGCTTTCCAGGGTCCGGATTGTTCTTGGACCCGCAAGAAACAGCCGCAAAAAGTGCGGCCACAAAAAGTATCCTTTTCATGGCCGCAAGTTAACAAAAAATGCTGAAAAAGTCAACTACAGCTCAAACACCACCGAGGAGTTGGGACCCAGGGTGAGGGTGGTTCCGGAGACGGAGGCACCGCCCAGGACGGCGACGGGGCTGGACATGGAGTCGGTGACGGTGACACCCTTGGTGGAAGAGGCCACGTTATGGATCACCAGGAGGCTCTTGGCGCCGGGGAGGGACATATACCAGGCCGCGATGGAGGTACCGGAAACGGGAGCGGCGCTCATGGTGCCTTCGGCGAGGGCCGGATAGGTGTTGCGAAGGCGGCTCCAGGTTTTGTACACGTTCAGGACGGAGTCGTCCCTGCCCTTTTGTGCCTCAACGGAGATATCGGCCGTGAGCATATCGTTATCCACCTTCCCGCTCAGGGCACCGGAAGCGACGGCTCCGGTCTTTGTCCACTTGATGGGCGTACGCACATACTCGTCACCGCTATTCTTGGCGCCCCAGTAGCCCAGTTCCTCGCCCTGGTAGATGAAGGGCTTGCCCGGACCGCTGAGGAGGATGGCAGCCGCCTGCTTTTCGCGGGCGACGTTCCTGCCGATTTCGCTGGCAAAACGGTTCTGGTCGTGGTTGGAGAGGAAGAAGGAGGTTATGGCGTCGGGGCGCTGGGCTGTGTGGTCCGAGACAAAGCCCGACACGGCACTCACGAAGCCGGAAGCATTTCCGCTGTTGAGCACGTCGCGCAGCTTGTAGCCGTAGTCGAACTCGAAGCAGGACGTAAGTGACTGGTAGTACGTTTTCTCTATATCGTGCGAATCCCATTCCTCGGCCACCATGAAGATGTTGCCGGCATGGCCCGCCTCCTTGTACGTAGCATTGCAGTGCTCATACCACTGGGCAAGGAGCGCGCGGTCTGACGCATGGTTGAAGGAGCCGATGCCGCCGCAGATATGCTTCACGGCATCGAGGCGAAGACCGTCCACGCCCATCCGGATCCACTTGTCGGCCGATGCCGCCATATCCTTGAAGCAGGCATTGTCCCGGGCTGCGGAGACATCTCCGTAGTTGAGATCCGGCATCCAGTCGCTGAAGCAGCCCATGTAGAAGAGGGTTTCGGTGGAAACGTCGGTGAGCTCGATCTTGTATCGGCCACCATTACCGGTGAACCACATGTCACCGCCGTCCCCCACCAGCTCCATCGGCTGGCCTTCGGTGATGGTGCCGCCGCTCTTTGCGCCAAACTTGGAGCCGGCGTTCCAGTTGTCGTATTTGCGGACAAGGACGCCCCACTTGCCGGAAATGTTCATCACCAGATAGTAGGTGCCGTCTCCCTTGTCCACGAACTTGACCACCTTCCCCTCGCCGCCATCCTGCCAGGTCCAGAGGTTCCAGGAAGCCGTTCCGTTTGTTACGGCCTCCGTCGTGGCAGAAATGGTAATTTTGGGAGATCCGGACGTCACCTGCTTCCATTCGCCGGCATTATAGGAAGTGCCCTTCAGCATGGGGAAATTCTTGTAGTCGGCCGAAGGATTGGCGCTGAAGAAATAGTAGTCCCGGTAAGGGCTGGACGCATCGGCGATGGCCTCCTTGAACCAGGCATGTCCCTTTCCGCTGTGGTTGAGGACATAATCCAGGTAAATCTCAATGCCCTTGGCATGAGCCTTCTCCAGGAGTTCTTTAAAGTCATCTTCCGTTCCCAGCTTGGGATTTACCCCGAAGTAATCGGTCACATCGTATCCGTGATAAGAGTCGGACGGATGCAGCGGGCTCAGCCACAGGGCCGTTACGCCCAGCTCGTCCAGGTAATCCAGGTGCTGCGTGATACCCTTGATGTCTCCCCAGCCATCCCCGTCGCTGTCGGCGAACGAATAGATGAGCAGCTGGTAGGCCGTATTGGAGCGCTTGGTCCCGTCAAAGGAAGCGGGCACGGGAACCAGTCCGCTGGCCCCCTGCTTCACACTCACGCTGGCCTCCTTGTCCCCGGCCTTCACGGTAATCACCGCCTCGCGGGGACTCCCGGCAAGGGCATCCGCCTTCACGGAGAAGGAGCCGTTGCCGGAACCCGAGGCCGATGACAGGTGCAGCCAGCTCTCCCGGGTCTCGGCCGTCCAGGAGGCGGACGAGGTCACCGTCACCATTTTGCTGGCCGCATCTTCCGCCTCGAAGATAAGGCTCGCGGGAGTCACGGACAGAGTAACGGTCTGGCCTTCCGGGTTATTCTTGGAGCCGCAGGCAAGCAGCTGGCCGGCGGCGAGGAGCATCCAAAGGTATTTCACAAGTTTCATAACAAAAGTCTATTCATTGGCAGACGGGTGCCCGATCAGGGGCGCCCGCCTGAAAAAACATTAGTCGACAAGAGCTGTAATGAGCACTTTCTCGGTTGCAGGCGTATACTTTACATCATAGTACGCTGCAGCGGGAATGCCGATGTTCTTGCCGGGGCCCACTACGGTAAACTCGGTACCGGCGGTGAAGGAGAAGCCGTCGGCCTCAGCGCCGCGGGTGTTCTCATCGGCCCAGGACCCGTTGCGGCGGAGCTTGAACTCGCCCTCCAGCTTGACGCTCTTCGCGGAATAGACGCCTTCGGCCCACTCGACGAGGGAGAAGTCCTTGTCCCAGGAAGTGCCGTCAATGTTGCCGATGAGGGCCCACTCGGCCCGGTAGGCGGTAACCTCGCCGCTCTCGGCGTTGAAGGCAATCACATACTTGCCCGTTGCAGGAACGCCGATGTTCTTGCCGGGAGCGACAGCCGTGAAGGAAGTGAGCGGAGTGAACTGGAAACCATCACCCTCGGCGCCACGGGTATCGGGATCGGCCCAAGACCCGTTGCGGCGGAGCTTGAAGTCACCCTCGATGGAGACGACGTCGCTGTACCAGCGGCCGTCCTCGCCCACGGTCATCAGGAAATCGCGGTTCCAGTTGGTACCGTTAATGTTGCCGATAAGAGCCCAGCCCTGCAGGTAAACGATACCCTTGTTGCTGTCATAGACCACGAAGTAGGATCCGGCTTCCTTTATCTTGAGGTTGTTGCCAGGGTGTACGGGAGTGACGGGAACACCCGGCGCAAGCTCGATACCACCCGTAGCGCCGCCCAGGCAGTCTTCATCGGCCCAGCTGTTGTTGAAGCGGAGCTTGAACTCAGCGCCGGTTTCGAACTCCAGCGATTCGCTCACCCACACGCCTTCCGTCTCGGTCATATAGAAGTCCTTGTTCCAGGAAGTGCCGTTGACAACGCCGATGACAGACCAGACGTTGGCCGGAAGGGCGGGTTCCACCGTAATCTTGAGGGCACTGGGGTCGAGGGTAACCACGTACTCGCCGTCCTCTTCCAGCACGATGTTGTTGTTATCGGTGGTAGTGGCGTCGAAGGGCTCACCCAGTTTCACGAAGGTTCCGCCGTAGCTGGCACCCCAGTCATGATTCTTGCGGATCTTGAAGCCCTTGTTATCCAGCTGGACAGCCGGGCTCACCCACTTGCCGTCCTTGAGTTCCATATCCACGTCTCCACCCCAGGAGTTGAAGTTGCCGATGAGGGACCATACCTCCACGTTGTCGTAGATGGTAATGGTAGGATTCTGATCGTCGGAGAGATTGAGTTCCACCTTGTAGAAGCCTGCGGCAAGCGGAATGTTCTCGCCACCGGCAACAGCCGGGAATGCCGTACCCATGGAGTAGGTGAAGCCGTCCTCCTTGGGCATACCGTAGTTTTCATCCCAACCGGCATCCTTACGGAACTTGAAGGACGTTTCTTCCTTGGCCGTAACAAAGGCATACCAGACATTGTCTTTCACGCCAAGGGCAAGGTCGTTGTCCCAGTCTCCGTTGAGGCCGATGATGCCCCAGCCCTTGAAGCCTTCGGGCTCTTCGGGTTCAGCCACGACGACGATGGAGCTCACGCGGGCACCGGAAGCCTCGGAAACCATAGCCTTACCGGCATCGGGGTTCACCATGATGTCGTAGACACCTTCTGCCTTGACCTCAATGTTCGCGCCATCCTGGCCCACGGAGAACTCGCTGCCAACGCCGCCGAATTCACCACCCAGGTTCACGGCCCAGTCGGCATCCTTACGGAACTTGAACGCATCCTTTTCGCCCAGCGAAACGCTGAGGGCCAGATGGTTGGTACCGTCAGAAATCATGGGAATGTCACCATTCCAGCTGATGCCATAGACAGACAGTTCGCCAATGATGGACCATGTGCTGGACTGCGTATAATCCGGATAAGGATCGAAGGCTTCGAGGATCCAGGCCTTGCCGGTTTCGTCGTTGAAGAAGATGTCGTAGATACCCTCTTCGCCCACCTTGATGTTGGCGCCGTTCTGAGCGACGTCAAATTCGGTTTCAAGATCGCCGAACTCACCGCCCATGTTCACATCCCAGCCCAGATCCTTGCGGAACTTGAACTCGTCGTCCTTACCCAGGGCAACGTGGGCTGCTACGTGATTGTGCTTGCCGTCGGTCCACATGTTGAGGTCCTTGTCCCAGTTGATCTCATAGGCGCTGAGGGCGCCGGTGATGGTCCAGTCGCTGTCCTTGGTGTATTCCTTATACGGGCTTTCCTTGGGCAGGGATACCAGGACGTCGGAGAGGGCGATTCGGCCCACCGATTCCACATAGCCGTTGATACCGTTATCGCGGGCCTGGTCCTGCAGGGAAGCGCGGAGGGACAGCGATACGGATTTCACCACGTCCCCGTCCACATAGCCCAGGGTAGCCAGGCCGCGGCTGAGGTTGCGGGCGCTCACCGTGATGATGTTGCCATCCACGGTGGAAGAAAGGACTCTGCTGGCGTCCTTGCCGTCTGCCGACAGCAGTACCAGAGAGTGAGATACCGGCATCTTTTCGTTGAAGGACTGGCCCATCGCGGCAGGCGTGAAGGTCACGGCCACATCGCCTTTCTCGTCCATGACATACGAATCGATGACGGGCGGAACAGCCTGGCTCATGTCAAATGTAACCAGCTTCTCCTTGACGCAGGATACGACGGAGAGGCCCGTCACAGCTGCCAGAAAGAATAATGCTATTTTCTTCATAAGTCGATTCATCTATTATTTGTATCCCTCGTTCTGCTTCAGGTTGGAATTGGCCAGACGGTCGCTGTCGGGGATGGGGAAGAGAACGCGATAGCTCTCCACGTCCTTACCTTCCTCCACATTGCCCTTCCACTGCCAGTTGTAACCGGAGACAAACTTATCAAAGCGGATGAGGTCGCTGCGGCGCCAGCACTCCTGATAGAGCTCGCGGGCGCGCTCGTCCAGAATGAGGTCGGCGGTAAGCGTGGAAACGGTGGAGACACCGGCACGCGTACGCACTTCGTTGAAGGCAGCCAGACCGTCGATGCCGGTAGCGCCGTGCAGCTGGCACTCGGCCGCCATCAGGAGCACATCGGCATAACGCATGAGCGGGAAGTCGGTGTCCACGAAGCCTTCTTCCTTACCGGGCTCACCATCGCTGGTGCGGTTGAGGAACTTCATGAAGGCATATCCGTTGGAGAATTCGCCGATGTCGTCGATGCTCTCCTGCTGGGTAGCCGTGTAGAAGAGCTTGCGGGAGTCGGAGTCGGAGAATTTCTTGTAGAACTCGGGAGTCATGCGAAGACCGCCCCAGCCGGAGGAAATGCCGATTTCCTTGGGATCCATCTCACCGCCGGTAGAGGCGAAGATGATGTAGTTGGTGACACCGTAGCTGGTGGTGTACACACCGTCCTGCTGGATGGAGAAGATGATTTCGTCGGTGCGCAGGTTGTTGTCGGCGAGGAACAGTTCCTGATAGGCCGAGTACTTGCCGCCCACGGAAGTCTTGTGCAGGGAGTAACCGTCGTCCATGAGGTCCTTGAGGACATTGGCGCAGTCCTGCCAGCGTTCCGTACCGGTATAGACACCGGCATTCAGATAGAGCTTTGCGAGGAGGAACTTGGCAGCGCCCATGCTCACATGGCCTTCCGCCACATTGTCCTTGCCGGGAAGGTTGCCCTTCTCGATGATGTCCTTCAGCTCACCCTCAAGCCAGACGAAGAGGTCGGCGCGGGAAATCTGCTGGGGAGTAGTGCCCACGATGTCGGTATCGGTCAGGAAAGGAACGTTGCCGAAGCAGTCGATGGCATGGTAGTATGCGAGGGCGCGCATGGTACGGGCCTCGTCGACGAAACGGTTCAGAAGAGCGGGGTCGGCGTTGATGAGCCTAGCCTCGCGGATGAACTCGTTGGCCACGGAGACCTGCATGAAGATGCGGGAATAGAACGCATAGATGAAAGTATCGTCGGTGGTCCAGTTCATCCAGTGGAAGTTCTTGATGGTCTGGTCGTTCCAGCCGCAGACGCTCTCGTCGGTAGTGAGTTCCTGGTGGTGATACAGGCCGCGGATGTACTGCGAAGCACCGCCGTCCAGACCGGAAATGGAGGCATCGCCATTGGCACCGTAGTAACCGGATGTTGCAAAGCCCAGGTAGACACCGGAGATGTACGCGTTAAGGGACTGTTCGTTCACAAGCACCTTGTCCACGGTGTTTGCGTTGGGGTCGATCGGCTTCACATTCAGATCACCCACGCAGGCAGTGAGGGTAGCAGCGGCTGCCAGCACGCCAAATATGTTTTTGATGGTTTTCATTTTCGTAAGCCGCATTAGAAGTTAAACTTGAGACCGAGCACGAAGGTTCTCGGACGCGGGTACATGTTGTTGTCGATACCACCGTACACTTCGGGATCCATGCCCTTGTAGCGGGTGATGGTGCAGATGTTCTGCACGGTACCGAAAACATTCAGGACAGCGTAACGGTTCTTGTCAACCTGGAACTGAGGGAAGGTGTAGCCCAGGGTGAAGTTGTCCAGCTTGAGGAAGGAGCCGTCCTGCAGATAGTAGTCGGACAGGTACTGTGCCTGGCTGAACATGGACTCACGGGCCGAGGCAAGGCGGTTGCCCACGAAGCTGTTGGTCCAGAGGTCGGCCAGCATTTCCGTATCGGATGCGGCGTTGTTGTAAACCCAGTTGCCGAAGGAGGCGTGGCCGGAGAGGGCTGCCGTCCAGTTTTTCCAGGTGAAGCTGGTGTTGAAGCCCAGGGTCACGTCGGGGTCGGCATGGTGCGTCATGAATTTGTCGTCTTTGGTGATCTGGCCGTCAGGGATGACGTTGCCGTCCACATCCACGGCACCGGCACGGTCTACGTAGACACCGTTGATGGGACGGCCCTGCGTATCGTACACCTGCTGATAGAGGTAGAAGGTGCGCATGGGATAACCCACCTGGATGAGCTGTACGTTGTTACCGGTACCGCCGGAGATACTACCGGTCTCGATGCCGGCAGCGTTCTCGTCGGAGGCAGTGAGCTTGGTCACCTTGTTCTTGTTGTAGGCGCCGTTGATGCCGAAGGTCCAGCTCATGTCACGCTTCTCGATGAGAACGGCGTTCAGGTCCACCTCGAAGCCCATGTTGGTCATAGAGCCGATGTTGGTGTTGAGCATGTTGGTCAGGTTGGAAAGACCGGGGACCGGGATGAAGTTGAGGATGTCGCGGGTGTCACGCTTGTAGGCATCCACGGATGCGGTGAAGCGGTCGTCCCAGAATCCGAGATCCAGACCTACGTTATAGGTGGTGGTGGTTTCCCACTTGAGGTCGGCGCTGTAGCCGAGGGCTACGATAGGAGCCACGTAGTTGTCTCCGTTACCGGCAAAGTAGTAGGAACCGGGCGTGTTGATGGAGAGGAACTGGGCGAAGGTGTCGTAGTAGCCGCCCACTTCCTGCTGGCCGGTCTCACCCCAGGAAGCGCGGAACTTGAGGGTTGAGAGCTTCTGGACATTCTTCATGAAAGGCTCGTTCTTGATATTCCAGCCCAGAGCCACGGACGGGAAGATACCCCACTTGTTGTTCTGGAAGCGGGAAGTACCATCGGCACGGAGGGTGGCGGTGATGAGGTAACGGTCTGCGAAGCTGTAGTTGGCACGGCCGAAGAAGGAGATGAGGTAGAGCTCGCCCTTGCCCTCTTTGTTGGAGAATTCCTTGCCGTCGGTAATACGCCAGGAGTGGTTATGGTTGTTGCTCCAGAAGTGCTGCCAGGAATAACCGGCCATGAAGTCTACGAAGTGCTTCTCGGCGAAGGTGTGGCTGTAGTCTGCGTAGAACTCCAGGGTGGTGTTGCGGCGGGTGTAGTCGTAGAGGGTCTTGGAACCTCCGCCGGCCTGGTCTGTGTTGTGGTAGGAAGCTTCACTGCCTTCCTTGGTCATGTTCTGGCCGTTGGACTTGGCAAGGTCGGCACCCAGGTTCAGGTTCAGGCGAAGGTCTTCGAAACCGTGGATCTTGTAGTCAATCTGGGCGTTTCCGAGGAAACGGGCAGAGTTGGCGGTGTTGGATTGAAGGGTGGGATCGAGGAGAGCCACGGGATTGAGCGTAGCCATGGTGTTGGTGTTGCCCTTCTTGTCCAGCCAGGTGGAGTAACCGTTGAGACCGTTCTCATCAAACACGGGCTTGGTGGGGTCGTAGTGGTTGGCGGCGCTGATGGCGCCCTGGTTGGGCATAGCTGTTATAAGCGATGGTGCCCTTACCGTTTAGGCTCACGGTGAGGTGTTTGTCGAAGAAGGTGGGAGCCAGGCTCACACCCAGGGTCCAGCGGCTCATCTCGGAGCCCTTCAGGGTACCCTGCTGCGAGGTGGCGCCTACGCTCACGCGGTAAGGCAGGTTCTCGCCGATGCGGCCGGAGAGGCTCAGGTTGGCATCCACGGAAGGAGCCACACGGTAGATTTCCTTCTGCCAGTTGGTGTCGGCATTGCCCAGGGCAGCCTCGGCGGCAGAATTGAGACCGTAGAAGTCGCGGATGAGGGAACGGATGCCAGCGGCGTCAAGCACTTTGTTGTACTTGGCGATGGTGTTGACGGAAGTGGTCACGTCCAGGGCTACGTTCATGGGAACGCCGGCGGTCTTGGAGCCCTTCTTGGTGGTAATCACGATAACACCGTTGGAAGCACGGGAACCGTAGATGGCGGTGGCCGATGCATCCTTGAGGACGGTGAAGCTCTCGATGTCTTCCGGGTTGATGGAGGACAGCGGATCGCTCATGCCGGAAATGCCGTCATTGGAGACCGGCAGGCCGTCGATGATGTACAGAGGGTCGTTGGAAGCGTTGATGGAGGAGCCGCCACGGATACGGACGGTTGCTCCGGCGCCGGGCATACCGGAACCGGCGGTAACGACGACACCCGCGCTCTTGCCGCGGAGGAGGTCGGCCGGCGTGGTGACGACGCCCTTGTTGATTTCATCGGCCTTGACCGTGGAGACGGAACCGGTGAGGTCGCTCTTTTTCACGGTACCGTAACCGATGACCACCACCTCGTCGAGGAAATTGGTATCTTCTGCGAGGAGAATGGAAGCGGGCACATCCTTGGCCGCGAAAGTCTGGGATGCATAGCCGATGCAGGTGATTTCCACGATAGCATCGGCACTGGAAACAGTGAGGAGGAAGTCGCCATCCAGACCGGTGGAAACGCCGTTGGACGTTCCCTGCTCGATCACCGAGGCTCCGATAACGGGGCCGATGGCGTCTACCACCACACCTTTAACCTGGTATCCGCCCTGGGCGAATACGGTCATGCAGGCTGCGCACAGCACTGCAAATGCGGTTAGTAACCTTTTCATTAGTGTGTAGTTAGAAATTATTTAGTGTTGATAAGTTTCACGCTTACGGCGCCCAGCACCAGGAACACGCCGGCTGCAAGGAGCATGGCCGGCTGGCTGCCGCCGAGGAGGGAGAGCACCGCGCCACCGGTTGCGGCCGCCACAATCTGGGGCAGGCAGATGGTGCAGTTGAACAGGCCCAGGTAGCTGCCCATGTAAGGGCTTCCCTCCAGCGCGTTGGTAAGGAGGGTGAAGGGCAGGGCCAGCATGGCAGCCCAGGCAAAGCCGATGAGGAAGTAGCTCACGAACAGGGCATACTGGTTGTGGATGAACATCACGGAGGCAAAGCCCGCGGCACCCACGAGAAGGCTCACCACATAGGAGAGCTTGAGATTTTTGAACCTCGGCAGCACGGCGGCCCATGCCAGGGAGCCCACGGCCTGCACGGCGAAGAGAACGCCCACCCAGTTGCCGGCAGCCTGATAGGCTTCGGAGGCGGTATCGGTGGTATTCCACACATTCTGGGCGATGGCACCGTTGGTGTAGGTCCACATATAGAGGAAGGCAGCCCATGAGAAGAACTGCACGAGGCCCACGGTCCAGAAGGTGGACGGGGCTTTGATGAGGAGCTTCACAAGACCCTCGGAGGGTTTCTCGGAGCCGGCGTCATCGGCAATCTTATGGAACTCGGCATACTCCTTCGGAGGCATTTCCTTCACGCGAAGGAGTGTGTAGAGCACGCAGAGGATGAGGATGAGTGCGCCCACGTAGAAGCTCCAGATGACGCTGTCTGGGACGACGCCCCTCGGAGCGGTGTTGGCAATCCCGATCCAGGTAAAGAAGATGGGAAACAGGTAGCCAAGCAGGGAGCCGGCATTGCACAGGAAGCTCTGGATGCTGTAGGCCTGGGTCTTCTGCTTTTCGTTCACCATGTCTCCCACCATCATCTTGAAGGGTTGCATTGCTACGTTGATGGAGGTGTCAAGGAAGATGAGGGAGAACAGGCCGAACCACATGGCCATGTTGAGGCCCAGGAAGAGCCGGGTACTGAAGTGAAGGCTGCCGGCGTTGGGCAGGAACATCATCACCAGCACGGCGATGATGGCGCCCACGAGGAGGTAGGGCTTGCGTCGGCCCATCCGGCACCAGGTACGGTCACTGTACTTGCCGATGAGCGGCTGCACCAGCATGCCCATCAGCGGGGGAAGGATCCAGAAGAAACTGAGTTGGTGAGGGTCGGCTCCCAGCGTGGCGAAGATACGGCTGATATTGGCGCTCTGCAGGGCATAGGCAATTTGCACGCCCAGAAAGCCAAAGCTGAGGTCTACGAGTTGACGGAAGGTCAAATCACGTTTCTGCGACATATATATAGAGACTAGTTTAAGCGACTTAAAAGTGGTTCGGCGCAAAAGTAGTATATTTAAAGGTAAATTGGCCACGCCGGAGCGGGCCTGTCCGCCGAATGGATATTTTTTTGCGACGAACGGAATTTCTCCGTACTTTTGTGCCATCATGAAGATTAAGGCAGACCACTGGATTATTCACGCATTCGCGCTGCTGCATGCAGGTGTGGCTTTACTGTGCGCCGCACTGGACATGCGGGACAGTCTCCTTCTCACGGCGCTCACCATGACCCTTGCCGGCATCATCTGCTTCCGTTCCAAAATGACGGTGGAGATTACCGTCACGTCCCTTATCCTTGTCAACATTGTGGGATTCGTGCTGGGCAATGCGGGGGCCCTGGCCAAACTGGACGCCATACCCGCCTTCTGGAGACCGGCCCTCACTACCTTTGCGGTCACGGAAATCATCGGCTGGGCGCTCTATGCCTTTGCGCACAGGCTCACTCCCTATGGGGCGGCGGCCTATGAGCGGGACCAGTCCTGGTACCGCAACGCCGGGTGGCTGGTGGCAGCCGTGGCGCTCATCTTCGCCATCCGCGTCTACACGGACCTCAACTACAGCGGCAACGTCATCCTGGAGAATTCCGGCGTGATGATTCTCCTGATCTTCACCACGCTGGTCTCGCTGGTGTTCATGATGAACTTCGCACTGCAGATGCAGCGGGAGACATCGGCCCAGCGTACCCGGCGGCATCAGGCCGAGTTCCGCTACATGAACCTCAAGAACCAGGTGAACCCGCACTTTCTCTTCAACAGCCTCAACGTACTGGACTCCATTGTGCAGGAAGGCACGCGGGAGGAGGCCAGCGCCTACATTCACAAAATGGCGGCCATCTACCGCTACCTCATGAAGCTGGAGGGAAAACAGCTGGTTCCCCTCGCCGATGAACTGGCCTTTGCCCGCAATTACCGGGACCTTCTGCTCATCCGTTTCTCGGAGGGGCTCATTACCGAGGACCATATCGGTGAGAACATTCCCAAAGGCTACATTGTTCCGTGCACGCTGCAAATCCTGCTGGAGAACATCGTGAAGCACAATGCCATCGGCCCGGACAATCCGCTGGTGGCGGAGATTTCCACCGACGGAAAGGTGGTCCGGGTGTCCAACAACATCATTCCCAAGCAGACGGCTCCGTCGTCTTCCGGTATCGGCCTCCAGTATGTCCGCAACCAGTACCGGGACATTGCCGGGGAGGAAATCCTCATAGACAGTACCGAAACCCGCTTTTCCGTTACAGTGCCCATCTTGGAAGAACCGGAATAAATTGCTAACTTTGCTGTTACCACAGATTAGTATCACCATGAAAGCCCTTATCATAGAAGACGAACCGCGCGCCCGCGCCCACATGCAGAAACTGCTCTCGGACAACTTCCCCGCCGTAGAGGTGGTGGGTGCCATCGGCTCGGTAAAAGACAGCCTGGAATGGCTCAGGACACATCCCGCCCCCGAAGTCATCTTCATGGACGTGGAACTGAGTGACGGCAACAGCTTCGAGATCTTTTCGCAGACGGAAATCCCCTGCCCCGTCATCATGACAACGGCCTACGACCAGTATGCCGTACATGCCTTTGAGGTAAACGCCGTGGATTATCTCCTGAAGCCCATCGAGGTGGCAGACCTTAAGCGCGCCATCCAGCGCGTGGCCAGCGGAGAAGCCGTAAAGCCGGCCGGGGAGGCCATGCGTTCCATGATGGACCAGGTCCGGAAGGAGAAGTTCCTCATCCGGCTCAATGACCGCATTGTTCCGGTGCGCACGTCGGATATCGCCTACTTTTATTCAGAGGCCAAGAACTCCTATATCGTTACGCTGAGCGGGTCTTCCTATGTTACCGACGACTCGCTGGATGCCCTGGCAGACAGTGTAGACCCCGAGGCGTTTTTCCGCATCTCCCGCAGCTGCATCATCAGCGAGGGCGTGATAGACTCCGTCTCGCGCCTCATGGGCGGCCGCCTGCGCATCTCTTTGAAACACGGCATTCCTTCCCTCACGGACCTCACCGTCTCCCGCGCCCGCGTAGACGGATTTTTGGAGTGGTTGGAGAAGTAGCTTCGGAGTTGGACCTGGTCCAGGGCATTCTTGGACCTGGTCCAGCCTCATCGGCCCACCTGTAACGCACTTTTGGCCCTTTTTCGCGTTACTCGTCCCACTCAAGGGTACCCTGTAACGCACTTTGGGCCCTTTTTCGCGTTACACGTCCCGGTTTAGAACAGGAATGCACTGAACCCGATGCCCATCAGAAGGCAAAGGGCGAAGGTGGAAAGAACCAGGAGGGGAAGCATGGGGTCCAGGGCACGGTCTTCCCGCGTCCAGACGCCATGGAGATGCAACACATAGAGGGGCAGGGTAAGCACCCATAACCAGTGCCACCAGGACGGCCAGCACAGCAGGCAGTAGGCAGCCATGCACACCCAGCCCAGGCAAATAAGTACCGTTTGATAGATGCGGGCACGGTGTGCACCCAGCTTGATGGCCACCGTAACGCGGTTGACTGCATCCGTCTTCATGTCACGGATGTTGTTCACGTTGAGCACGCCCACGCTGAAGCAGCCCACGCCGGCGGCGGGAAGAAGCAGCTTCCAGTGGAGTCCCACGCCTTTCGTACACACGAAATAGGCACCCATCACGGCCACAAGCCCGAAGAACAGGAACACATAGATGTCTCCCTTGGCCCGGTAGCCATAGGGATTATGCCCCAGGGTGTACTTCATGGCACCCATGATGGCGGCGGCACCCAGCATGAGCACCAGGATGGGGGTTATGCCCCACAGGGTCCCGAAGGCGCGCCATGTCATGGCCGTTCCAAACACGATGCAGAGCCCCACGAAGATGCCAATGAGCACCTTCATATCCCGGACAGTCATTTCTCCGCTGTTCAGGCCATACTGCGGACCCTGCCGCTCGGCGGTGTCGGTGCCGCGCAGGACATCTCCCAGTTCATTGGACAGGTTGGACAGGATTTGCAGGCACACGGTGGTGATGACAATGAGGACGGCCGTCCAGAGGTCTACCTTCCAGTCGGCTACGGCCAGAAGAATGCCCAGCAGCACGCCCGCCATGGAAAGCGGCAGCGTGCGCAGGCGCATGGATTCAAGGGATGCTTTGAGTTTCATGCCGCAAAGGTAGTGTTTTCCCCGCCGCTAAACAAGGGCACGCCGCTCATGACCGGGACGAGTAACGCGAAAAAGGCCGTTTTGTGCGTTACAGGGTACCCCTGAGTGGGACGTATAACGCGAAAAAGGGCCAAAAGTGCGTTACAGGTGGGCCGATGGAGGTGGACCAGGTCCAAGAATGGGCTGGACCAGGTCCAAGAATGAGGTGGACCAGGTCCAAGGAGGGGAGCTAATCCAGCTTCAGGACGGCCATGAAGGCGCTCTGGGGGACCTGGACGGTACCAATCTGACGCATGCGCTTCTTGCCTTCCTTCTGCTTTTCGAGCAGCTTGCGCTTACGGGTGACGTCACCGCCGTAGCACTTGGCCGTCACGTCCTTACGTACCTGGCGCACGGTTTCACGGGCAATGATCTTGGCGCCGATGGCTGCCTGCACGGCAATGTCGAACTGCTGGCGGGGGATGAGGTCCTTGAGCTTGAGGCAGATCTTGCGGCCGAAGTCATAGGCGTGGTCCTCGTGGATGAGGGTGCTCAAAGCATCGGCCGGGTCTCCGTTGAGGAGGATGTCCAGCTTCACCAGCCGCGCCGGGCGGAAGTCCGTCACATGGTAGTCGAAGGAGGCATAGCCCTTGGAGATGGACTTGAGCTTGTCGTAGAAGTCGAACACCACCTCCGAGAGCGGAAGGTCATAGTTGAGCTCCACGCGGTCGGTGGTAATATAATGCTGGCCGATGAGCGTTCCCCGCTTGTCCATGCACAGTTTCATGATGGGACCGTAGAAGTCACTCTTGGTAATGATCTGGGCGCGGATATAAGGTTCCTCGATGTGGTCTACCACGGAAGGAGCCGGCAGCCCGGACGGGTTGTGCACGTCAATCACCTCCCCCTTGGTGGTATATACCTTATAGGATACGTTGGGGACGGTGGTAATCACGTCCATGTTGAACTCGCGGAACAGGCGCTCCTGCACGATCTCCAGGTGCAGCAGGCCCAGGAAGCCGCAGCGGAAGCCGAAGCCCAGGGCCAGGGAACTCTCCGGCTCGTAGGTGAACGAAGCGTCGTTGAGCTGGAACTTCTCCAGCGTGGCCCTCAGTTCCTCGAACTTGGAAGCGTCTACCGGATACAGGCCGGCGAACACCATGGGCTTCACTTCCTCGAAACCGGCAATAGCTTCCCGGCAAGGTTCCTCCACGTGGGTGATGGTATCTCCCACCTTCACCTCCACGGCCGCCTTGATACCGGTAATGATATAACCCACATCTCCGGCACGTACCTCTCCGGTGGGGTTCAGTTTCAGTTTGAGATTGCCCACTTCCTCGGCCTCGTACTCGTTGCCTGTAGAGAAAAACTTAACTTTCTCCCCGGCCTTGAGGCAGCCGTTCACCACCTTGAAGTACGCGATGATACCGCGGAACGGATTGAACACAGAGTCAAAGATAAGGGCCTGGAGAGGGGCCGACGGGTCTCCCTTCGGGGCCGGCACTTTGTCCACGATGGCATCCAGCACCGCCTGCACGCCCATGCCCGTACGGGCCGATACCCGCAGCACGTCCTCGGGCTCACAGCCCAGAAGGTCGCAAACCTGGTCCTGCACAACGTCCGGCTGGGCGCTGTCCATGTCAATCTTGTTGAGCACCGGAATAATCTCCAGGTTGTGGTCGATGGCCTGATACAGGTTGGAGATGGTCTGGGCCTGGATACCCTGCGATGCATCCACCACGAGGAGAGCCCCCTCGCAGGACGCGATGGAGCGGGACACCTCGTAGGAGAAATCCACGTGACCGGGCGTATCAATCAGGTTGAGCCGATAGGTTTCCCCATCCCGCACGTAATCCATCTGGATAGCGTGGCTCTTGATGGTGATACCTTTTTCCCTTTCCAGGTCCATATCGTCCAGCACCTGGTTTTCCATCTCACGGGCACTCAGGGTCTGGGTGAGTTCCAGGAGGCGGTCGGCCAGGGTGCTCTTACCATGGTCTATATGTGCGATGATGCAGAAGTTGCGGATATTCTTCATAGGGCGCAAAGATACGGAAAAAAGTTCAAAATGGACGATTTTCAACCTTATTCCCGACAATTTTAATCATGCCCAGTAGCTATAATCACTATGTTTGCCGTACACTTAATAACAATAACCCATCATGCTATTCACAAATGTAGAGGGCACGGAAATTGCAGCCACGGTGGCCGACCGGGAGGGCTTTGCCCGCTTCCTGGAAAACTACATCGCCTGCATGCCGGTAGAACAGGCCGCCGTGCTCAACAAGGCTTAACAACCACACCCATGAGAAAGATTGCACTAACCTTGACTGCCGCGCTCCTCACCCTTGCCTCTGAGGCGCAGGTTTCCCACACCTTTGACATCGACCTCAAAAAGCCCGGCGCTCCCATCCAGAGCACCATGTACGGCATCTTCTTCGAAGACATCAACTTTGCCGCCGACGGTGGCCTCTATGCCGAGCTCGTCAAGAACCGCTCCTTCGAGTTCCCGGCAGATGCCCTTCAGGGCTGGAAGCCCTTCGGAAAGGTAGAGGTACGGGCCGATGGTCCCTTCGGGCGCAACCCGCACTACGTAAGGCTCTCCGACCCCGGCCATCCGGCCCGGGGAACCGGCCTTGACAACGAAGGCTTCTTTGGCATTGGCGTGGAGAAAGGAAAGGATTACCGCTTCTCCGTGTGGGCCCGCGTGCCGGACGGTGGCAAGGCCCACATCCAAGTTGAGCTGGTAAACACCGCTTCCATGGGAGAAACCCACGTCCTCTGCGAAAAGTATATGGAAATTGACGGGAAGGACTGGAAGAAGTATCAGGTCTTCCTCACCCCCGACGCCACCCTTGACAAGGCCGCCCTCCGCATCTTCCTTTCCGGAAAACGCAATACCGTAGACCTGGAGCACGTTTCCCTCTTCCCCGTAGACACCTGGATGGGCCATGAGAACGGCCTCCGGAAAGACCTGGCGCAGGCCCTGGCAGACCTCAAGCCCGGCATTTTCCGCTTTCCCGGCGGCTGCATTGTGGAAGGCGCCACGCTGGACACACGCTATCAGTGGAAGAACACGGTGGGACCGGTAGAAAACCGGCCCCTCAACGAGAACCGATGGGAATACAGCTTCTTCCAGCGCTATTACCCGGACTATCACCAGAGCTATGGCCTGGGCTTTTACGAGTTCTTCCAGCTCAGTGAGGAAATTGGTGCCGAACCCCTTCCCATCCTCAGCTGCGGCCTGGCCTGCCAGTTCCAGAACTCCGACGAGAGCGCACACTGCCCGGTAGACGAGCTGGAGACTTTCATCCAGGATGCCCTGGACCTCATTGAATTTGCCAACGGTTCCGTGGACAGCCGCTGGGGCAAAGTACGCGCAGAGATGGGCCATCCCGCCCCCTTCAACCTCAAGTTCCTGGGCATTGGCAACGAACAGTGGGGAGAAACCTTCCCCGCCCACCTGGAGCCCTTCGTGAAGGCCCTCCGCGCCGCCCATCCGGAGATCAAGCTGGTGGGTTCCAGCGGCCCGTACTCGGACGGAAAGGACTTTGACTACCTCTGGAGCGAGATGAAGCGCCTGGGAGCAGACCTTGTAGACGAGCACTACTACCAGTCCGAGGACTGGTTCCGCGCCAACGCCGGCCGCTACGACAACTACAGCCGCAAGGGCCCCAGGGTGTTTGCCGGCGAGTATGCCTGCCACGGCAAGGGCAAAAAGTGGAACCACTTCTATACTTCCCTGATGGAAGCCGCCCTCATGACCGGCCTGGAGAGAAACGCCGACATCGTACACATGGCCACCTATGCGCCCCTGTTCGCCCACGTGGAAGGCTGGCAGTGGAGACCGGACCTTATCTGGTATGACAACCTGCGTTCCTTCCGCACCGTGAGCTGGCAGGTGCAGCACCTCTATGGCCAGTACCGGGGAAGCAACTGCCTTTCCCTCAAGCTGGGCGGAGCCAACGTAACGGGCCAGGACGGTCTCTATTCCAGTGCCGTGCTGGATGGGGACAAGATTTATATTAAGGTAGTGAACACGACCGGGGAGGCCCGGGATATCTCCTTCAACTTTACCGGCCTTAAGAAAAAGACCACGGTGAAGGCCGTGAAGGCCGTTCGCCTGAGCGCCACCGAGGAGCAGCTGGACCTGGAGAACTCGCTGGAGAACCCGGCTCTCTTTACACCGGTCACGGTTCCCTTCGAGGGAGAAGGCAGCTGCATTGCCGCCGAGGCCCCCGCTTACTCCTTCACCATTTACATTCTGGAGAAAGCCGCCCCTTCCAAGAAAATCCAGAACGGGATTTACACGCTAACCAACAAAAGCGGCATGCAGGTGAAGATTACTAACTACGGCGGCCGCATCATGTCCGTCCTGGTTCCGGACCGTGACGGCAACATGAAAGACGTAGTACTGGGATTTGACGGGGTGGAAGACTACTTCCCGGAGAACAACCAGACCGACTTTGGCGCCGCCATCGGCCGGTATGCCAACCGCATCCAGAAGGGCCGCATCTCGCTGGACGGTGTGCAGTACCAGCTGCCCCAGAACAACTTTGGCCACTGCCTGCACGGAGGTCCCTCCGGCTGGCAGTACCAGAGCTACAAGGTAGTGGAGGCCGATGCCGCCCATCTGAAGCTTCTGATGGAATCCCCGGACGGAGACAACGGCTTTCCCGGCAACGTGAAAGCTTATGTCACCTACACCCTCACGGAGGACAATGCCATTGACATTGCCTACGAGGCTGCCACCGATGCCACCACGGTCATCAACATGACCAACCACTCCTACTTCAACCTGTCCGGGAACCCCGCCCGGAGTATCGAGGGCGACATCCTGTGGATCAACGCCACCCGCTTTACCCCGGTGGACAGCACGTTCATGACCAGCGGCGAGATTGTGCCCGTGGCCGGAACGCCTTTCGATTTCACTTCTCCCAAGGCCATCGGAAAGGATATCGGGGCCGGCTGCGAGCAGCTTCGAAACGGCAACGGCTATGACCACAACTGGTGTCTGGACACCGCCGGAGACATTTCCAAGGTAGCCTGCGAGCTGTACTGCCCTGAGAGCGGAATAGACCTTAAAGTGTATACGGACGAGCCCGGCATCCAGGTTTACAGCGGAAATTTCCTGGACGGAACCGTCACCGGCAAGAAGGGCATCGTATATGAAAAACGCAGTGCCATCTGCCTGGAAACCCAGCACTATCCGGATTCTCCCAACAAGGCGCACTGGCCCTCCGTGGAACTGCGTCCCGGCGAGGTTTATCACAGCCATTGCATTTTCGTCTTTGGCGTAAAATGACTATCTTTGTGAATCATACTTAAAAACTATGGCTAAGACAAACGAAGAACTGAAAACCATCGCCACTCAGGTTCGGAGGGACATCCTCCGCATGGTGTGCCTGGCAAAATCCGGCCATCCCGGCGGCTCCATGTCGTCTACGGATGTCCTCACCACCCTCTACTTCAACCAGATGAAGCAGGATCCTGCCACGTGGACCCGTGACGGCAAGGGACAGGACATGTTCATCCTGTCGGCCGGCCACATGACCCCCGTCTATTATTCCGTGCTGGCCCGCTGCGGCTATTTCCCCGTGAGCGAGCTCGCCAGCTTCCGCCAGATGGGCACCCGCCTGCAGGGCCATCCCTCCGTCCGGAAGAACCTCCCCGGCATTTTCCAGGCATCCGGTTCCCTGGGACAGGGCCTGAGCGCCGCCTGCGGCCTTGCCATCGGCAAGAAAATGGATAAGGACAATAACTTCGTCTTCTGCCTGTGCGGAGACGGTGAAAGCGAGGAAGGCCAGATCTGGGAAGCCGGCATGTTCGCCGTGCACCAAAAGCTGGACAACCTCATTGCCATGACCGACTGGAACGGCAAGCAGATTGACGGTCCCGTGGAGGAAGTCTCCGGCATCGGAGACCTCGCCGCCAAATGGGAAGCCTGGGGCTGGAATGTGATTGTGGCCGATGCCCATGACTTCGACTCCATCCAGAAGGCCTTCGAGCTGGCCAAGGCCGGCAAGGGCAGCGGAAAGCCCGTCATGATCCTGTTCAAGAGCGAAATGGGTCACGGCGTAGACTTTATGGCCGGCACCCACAAGTGGCACGGCTCCGTTCCCAAGCCCGAGCAGCTGGAAGACGCCCTCAAACAGTTAGGAGAAACCCCTTTAGGAGATTTTTAGTATGAAAAAGTATACAGATACAGGTAAGAAAGATACCCGCAGCGGCTTTGGCGCAGGTCTTCTGAAGGCCGGAGAGGCCAACCCCAACGTAGTAGCCCTCACCGCAGACCTCAAGGGTTCCCTCAAGATGGACGCCTTTGCGGCCCAGTTCCCGGAGCGTTTCATCCAGTGCGGCATTGCCGAGGCCAACATGGTAGGCGCCGCCGCCGGCCTGGCCATCACCGGGAAAGTTCCCTTCATCGGCTCGTTCGCCGAGTTTGTCACCGGCCGCGTCTACGACCAGATCCGCCAGGAGGTAGCCTACGGCAATACCAACGTCAAGATTGCTTCCTCGCACGCCGGCATCACCCTGGGTGAGGACGGCGCCACCCACCAGACCATGGAAGACATCGCTCTCATGCGCGCCCTTCCCGGCATGGTGGTGCTCAACCCCTGCGACTTCAACCAGACGGTGCAGGCAACCCTCGCCGCCGCCGAGTACAACGGTCCCGTGTACCTTCGCTTCGGCCGCCCGTCCGTTCCCAACTTCACGGATCCCGACGAGCCCTTTGTCATCGGCAAGGCCATCGTCATGAATGAAGGCAAGGATGTCACCCTCTTCGCTACCGGCCACACCGTGTGGGAGGCCCTTCAGGCCGCCGAGGCCCTGGAGGCCGATGGCATCAGCGCGGAGGTCATCGACATCGCCAGCATCAAGCCGCTGGACGAGCAGGCCATCGTGGCATCGGCCCGCAAGACCGGCGCCGTGGTGGTGGCCGAGGAACACAACATGGCTGGCGGTCTTGGAGAAGCCGTCGCCGGCGTCCTGGCCAAGGCCTGCCCCACTCCCGTAGAATTTGTCAACGGACAAGACCTCTTTGGACAGTCTGGCACGCCTTCTGCACTCATGGCGGCGTACGGCCTGGACGCTCCGCACATTGCGGAAGCCGCAAAGAAGGCCATCGCCCGCAAATAAATGGAAGAACTTGAGCAGGTTTTCAATGGCATTGTAAAGCAGTACTCCGAAAGGTTGTACTGGCACGTACGCCGCATGGTGGGCTCCCACGAGGACGCCGACGACCTGCTCCAGGAAATCTTCCTCAAGATCTGGACTGCGCTTCCCTCCTTCCGGGGGGAGGCGCAGCTCTATACCTGGGTGTGGCGCATCGCTACCAACGAGACCCTCAACTTCCTTAGGAAGGAAAAGGTGCGCGCGCTGCTGCGGTTCTCATCGGCCGATGAAATGGCCGCGCAGCGGGTAGCGGCCGACCCTTACTTCAACGGTACAGAGGCCGAGCGCGAAATGGCCAAAGCCATAGCCCGGCTCCCGGAAAAGCAGCGGCAGGTTTTCATCATGCGCTGGTGGGACGAGCTCAGCTACGAGGAGATATCGGCCATCACCGGAACGTCGGTGGGAGCGCTCAAGGCTTCCTACCACATTGCCCAGGAAAAAATCAAATTAAACCTTTCGGATGCAGAGGTGTCAAAGTAAGCAGTTATGACCAGAAAAAACCCCATATCCGTCCCCGACGGCTACTTCCAGGACCTTCAGGTGCGCCTGAGCCAGATTCCTTCGCAGGAAGAGGCGGCGCCCCGTGGCATCCGGCGGCTGGCCCCCTATGTGGCCTATGCCGCTTCGCTTCTTGTACTGGCTACCGTCGGAAACTTTATCTTCCGCAGTGCTGCAGCGAAGGAAGATAACGGCTGGGACTACGTTTCCTATCTGGCCCTGTCACTGGATCCCGACGGGCTGGTAGAGCTCAAGGAAGCGGAGGAACCCACCGAAGACGATATCCGCAGTTTCCTTCTGGCAAGCAACGTTTCCGTTGAACAATTAGCCATGTTAGACGATGAAAAAACTTATTAGCGTACTCAGCGCCATTGCGCTCATGAGCGTGGTGGCTTTTGCCCAGCCCAGGAACGGGTTCAAGGGAAATAACAAGGGAGCCGAGCAGTGGAGAGAACGTATCCGCGCGGAGCAAGTTGCCTTTATCACCTCCGAACTGGATTTGACCGAATCTGAGGCCCAGGCGTTCTGGCCCGTATACAATGATGTCCAGAACAAGCGCCGTGATGCATTCAAAGCCAGCGGAGAAGCGTTCAAGGCCCTGGCAGAGGGTGTGGACGGAGAAGACGTGGACAAGCTCCTGAAGCAGTATCTGGACAGCAAGAAAGAGGCCGAGAAGATTGAGGCCGATGCCATTGCCCGTTTCAAGAAGGTCCTTCCCGAAAAGAAAGTAGCCAAGCTGGTGCTGGCCGAGGAAAAGTTCCGGCACCACCAGATTAGCAAGCTGGGACAGGGAGGGAAGCATTAATCACTTCCAGGCTCCGTCCTCAAGGAAACAAGTTCGATCACAGAGTTGAGCCAGACCGGCGTCGTGGGTAACCACCACAACGGTCTGGCCTTTTTCTTTGCGTACGTCCAGGAGGAGCTGGTGAATTTCATCCTTGGTACGGGTGTCCAGGTTGCCGGTGGGTTCATCGGCAAAGAGTATGGCGGGGCTGTTGATGAGGGCGCGGGCGATGGCGACGCGCTGCTGTTCACCGCCGGAGAGTTCCGAGGGTTTGTGCGTGGCGCGACCGCCGAGGCCTACGAGGTGGAGGAGGTCGTCGGCCTGCCTGCGGGCTTCGCGAGTGCCGGTTCCGCCGATGAGGGCCGGGATCATCACGTTCTCCAGGGCGGTGAACTCCGGCAGCAGGTGATGAGCCTGGAAGACGAAGCCGATGCGGCGGCCCCGGAAGGCGGCGAGGGCATTGCCCCGGAGAGCAAGGACGTCGGTTCCGTCAATGATGAGCGAACCGGAATCGGGGGTGAGGAGCGTGCCCAGGATTTGCAGGAGGGTGGACTTGCCAGCCCCGGAGGCGCCCATAATGGCGACGACCTCCCCGGCGCTGGCCCGGAAGTCTACTCCCTTGAGCACTTCCACGGTGCCAAAGGACTTTAGAATATGGGTTGCCTCTATCATGGTCGGGGTGACAAGACTCGAACTTGCGACCCTCTGGTCCCAAACCAGATGCGCTTGCCAACTGCGCTACACCCCGTGGAGGAGTTACAAAGGTAAAGAATAATTGGGTATTTTGAAAGATAATATGTACCTTTGTGTGATAATGCTAAAACCATTTACCTATGTATTTGCTGGGTTATGACATCGGAAGTTCTTCCGTAAAAGCGTCCCTCATAGAGGCCGAGACCGGAAAGTGTGTCGCCTCGGATTTTTTCCCGAAAACAGAGGCTCCCATTATCACGAAAAGGCCGGGCTGGGCCGAGCAAGACCCTTCCATGTGGCTGGGCAACCTGCGCATGGCTACGGCCAGCGTACTGGCATCGGCCCGGGAAGTATCCCCCAAGGCCATCAAAGCCATCGGCATCTCCTACCAGATGCACGGGCTGGTGTGCGTGGACCGGGACATGAACGTGCTCCGGCCTTCCATCATCTGGTGCGACTCCCGCGCCGTTCCTTACGGAGAGAAGGCCTTCCAGGCCCTGGGAGAGGAGTACTGCCTGGGGCATCTTCTGAACTCGCCCGGCAACTTTACGGCCGCCAAGCTGGCCTGGGTAAAGGAGAACGAGCCAGAAGTATACCGCCGCATCTGGAAAGTGATGCTGCCCGGAGACTATATTGCCATGCGGCTCACGGACACGGTGTGCACCACCGTGAGCGGCTTGTCGGAAGGCATTTTCTGGGACTTTGAAAAGAACGAGCCCAGCGCGCCGCTTTTGGCGTATTTTGGGTTTGACGAGACCGTGCTTCCGCTTAGAAAGCCCACTTTCGGCGTGCAGGGTACGCTTACGCGAAAGGCAGCCGAGGCCCTGGGGCTCACGGAGGGAATCCCTGTCACGTACCGGGCCGGAGACCAGCCCAATAACGCACTCAGCCTCAACGTCTTCAACCCCGGAGAGATTGCTTCTACGGCCGGCACCTCCGGCGTAGTGTACGGCGTAATCGGCGGTGTGGCGCACGACCCCCTCTCGCGCGTCAACTGTTTTGCGCACGTGAACCATACGGCCGAGGATCCCCGGCTGGGCGTGCTGCTGTGCATCAACGGCACCGGCATCCTCAACGCATGGATGCGCCGCAACGTTGCCCCGGAGGGCCTTTCCTATGCCCAGATGAACGAGGCCGCCGCGCAGGTGCCCATCGGCAGTGACGGGATTAGCATCCTGCCCTTCGGCAACGGAGCCGAGCGCCTCCTGTGCAACAGGGATGAGGGCTGCAGCGTACATGGCCTCAACTTTAACCGGCACAGCCGGAATCATCTTCTGCGCGCGGCGCAGGAAGGCATTGTGTTCTCTTTCCAGTACGGAATAGAGATTATGGAGCAGATGGGCCTCAAGGTGGACAAGATCCACGCAGGCATGGCCAACATGTTCCAGTCCACGGTGTTCCGCGAAACGCTGGCGGGCGTCTCGGGCGCTACCATCGAGCTCATGAACACCGACGGCGCAGCCGGTGCGGCAAAAGGTGCGGGCATCGGCGCCGGCATTTACAAGAATCCGCAGGAGGCCTTCTCCTCGCTGGAGCGGCTGGCCGTGGTGAATCCCGCGAATCAGAGCGAGTACCGCGAGGCTTACGAAAGATGGAAATCATATATCAATCAATAAATTATGGCAGAACAGTATTTTCCCACCATCGGAAAGATTCCCTTCGAGGGAACAGAAAGCAAGAATCCTCTTGCATTCCATTATTATGACGCTAACCGCGTAGTCATGGGCAAGCCCATGAAGGAGTGGCTCAAGTTTGCCATGGCCTGGTGGCACACGCTGGGTCAGGCATCGGCCGACCCCTTCGGCGGACAGACCCGCAGCTATGCATGGGACAAAGGCGAGTGCCCCTACTGCCGCGCTCGTGCCAAGGCCGACGCCGGCTTCGAGATCATGCAGAAACTGGGCATCGAGTATTTCTGCTTCCACGACATCGACCTCATCGAGGACTGCGACGACATTGCCGAGTATGAGGCCCGTCTGAAGGACATCACGGACTACCTGCTGGAGAAGATGAAGGAGACCGGCATCAAGAACCTGTGGGGTACGGCCAATGTGTTCGGTAACAAGCGTTACATGAACGGCGCCGCCACCAACCCGCAATTCGACGTTGTGGCCCGCGCCGCCGTCCAGATCAAGAACGCCATTGACGCTACCATCAAGCTGGGCGGTTCCAACTATGTGTTCTGGGGTGGCCGCGAGGGTTACTACAGCCTGCTCAACACCCAGATGCAGCGGGAGAAGAATCACCTGGCTGCCATGCTCAAGGCTGCCCGTGACTATGCCCGCGCAAACGGATTCAAGGGCACTTTCCTCATCGAGCCCAAGCCCATGGAGCCCACCAAGCACCAGTACGACGTTGATACGGAGACCGTGATTGGCTTCCTGCGCGCCAACGGACTGGAGAAGGACTTCAAGGTGAACATTGAGGTGAACCACGCTACCCTTGCCGGTCACACCTTCGAGCACGAGCTCACCGTGGCCCGCGAAAACGGCTTCCTGGGTTCTATCGACGCCAACCGCGGAGATGCCCAGAACGGCTGGGACACCGACCAGTTCCCGGTAGATGCCTTTGACCTCACCCAGGCCATGATGCAGATCCTCCTCAATGGCGGCTTCGGCAACGGCGGTACCAACTTCGACGCCAAGCTGCGCCGTTCCTCCACCGACCCCGAGGATATCTTCATTGCCCACATCAGCGCCATGGACGCCATGGCCCACGCGCTCCTGAATGCAGCCGCCGTGCTGGAGGAGAGCCCGCTTTGCAAGATGGTCAAGGAGCGTTATGCTTCCTTCGACAGCGGTCTTGGCAAGCAGTTCGAGGAAGGCAAGGCTACGCTGGAAGACCTTTACGCCTACGCCGTCAAAAACGGTGAGCCCGCCGTGGCTTCCGGCAAACAGGAACTGTACGAAACCTTCCTGAACCTCTATGCAAAATAGTAAAGGAAATCCCGCTTACCTTTTTGGCATTGTCCTGGTAGCGGTACTTGGCGGCCTTCTGTTCGGTTACGACACGGCCGTCATCTCGGGCGCGGAAAAGGGCCTTCAGGCCTTTTTCCAGAGCGCCCCGGATTTCACATACACGGACGGATGGCATGGTTTCACCACGTCCAGCGCTCTTATCGGCTGCATCATCGGCGCTCTTCTGAGCGGTGTCATGGCTTCGCGCCTGGGCCGCAAGAAGAGTCTGTTCGTAGCGGGTATCCTGTTTTTCCTCAGTGCACTGGGCTCTTACTATCCGGAGTTTCTCTTCTTTGAGAAGGGCCTGGCTTCGAAGAGCCTTCTCGTCGCGTTTAACGGCTATCGCATCCTGGGAGGAATTGGCGTAGGACTGGCATCGGCCCTCTGCCCCATGTACATCGCAGAGATTGCGCCGGCTTCCAAGCGCGGAAAGCTGGTGTCCTGGAACCAGTTTGCCATTATCTTCGGCCAGCTGGTGGTGTACTTCGTGAACTTCCTCATCATCCGGAGCCATGCTTCAGACCCCGACGTGGTGGCCTGGACCAACGCCATCGGCTGGAGGGTGATGTTTGTTTCCGAGGCTGTTCCGGCCGGGCTGTTCGCGCTCCTCATCCTGCTGGTGCCCGAGACGCCGCGTTACCTGGCCATGCACGGCCAAGCCGACAAAGCGTTCGAGGTGCTTTCGCGCATCAATGGAAGTGAGAAAGCCGGCGAAATCCTTCAGGAAATCAAGGAGACCGTGCAGCAGGACTCCCACGTGCGCCAGGAGAAGCTCTTTGCCTATGGCTTCATGGTGGTGTTCATCGGATGCATGCTGTCTGTGTTCCAACAGATTATCGGCATCAATGCCGTGCTGTACTTTGCACCGCGCATCTTCGAATCCATGGGCGTTGACAACAACATGCTGTTCACGGTCATTATGGGCGTGATCAACATCTCGTTCACGCTGGTGGCCGTATTCACGGTAGAGAAGCTGGGCCGCAAGCCGCTGCTCATCACCGGTTCCCTGGGCATGGCCCTGGGCGCCTTCGGTGTGGCTCTGAGCAGCGTGGCGCAGGTTCCCGCTCTTGTTCCCGTAGTGAGCATCATGGTGTACAGCGCTTCGTTCATGTTCAGCTGGGGTCCTATCTGCTGGGTATACATTGCCGAGCTCTTCCCCAACACCATCCGCAGCCAGGCTACGGCATGGGCGGTTGCGTTCCAGTGGATCTTCAACTTTGTCGTGAGCTCCACCTTCGTGCCCATGTACACGCGCAGCCCCTTCTTCGCCTACGCCCTGTACGGTGTCATCTGCCTGGTAGCCGCCGTGTTTGTGTGGCGCCTGGTTCCTGAGACCAAAGGCAAGACGCTGGAGGACATGACGCACTTCTGGAAGACGCAGAAGTAGGCGGGGTGCTCCCCATCTCCAGCCCCCCTTGGCTTGGCACCACTAACGAACAAAAGCAGGATTTACGGCAAATCCTGCTTTTGTTCGTCATTACTTACGATCTTAAGCGTGATTTGGGCCGAATCCCGCTTAAGATCGTAGTTTTCTAACGCAGCGCTATCGGCCCCCGCCGCCGAAGCCCCCGCCGCTGAAGCCGCCACCACCGCCGAAGGAGGCGTGGCCGCCGGTGCCGTTAATGCTGCCGGCCTTGGAAACAGCATTGGTGAAGGCGCGAGTGCTCATGCTGCTGGTCCAGCGCATGGTGTAGTAGAGAGTAGTGGGATCGATGCCGGTGGTACGGGCCACTTCCTCGAACTGGGCCGGATACAGTTTCTTGAACTGCTGGGCCACTTTGTCGGCAATGCCGAAGAGCTGGGCATACACCAGGTATTCCTTCCAGAGGCGCACCTCGATGGCAGCACGTTCGTCGCTCAGGGTGAATTCTTTCAGGTAGTTGCGGAACTCCACCAGATGGCAGGCCTCGGGCTTGGCGGCCGGCGTGAGCTTATAGTCACTCTCCAGATAGCCTTTGTCGTGGAACCAGCGTTTACCACGGGCCAGGGCGCGGTCGGGCCAGGCCGTAATTTTACCGTAGTTCTTCCGGGACCAGTTCTCAAATTCGTTCTTTTCAAGAAGCAGGTTACTGCCGGCCGCCTTCCTGGCCATCTGGTACAGCGCTTCTTCCACGTCGTCCTCCGACACCGTTTCGGCCACGAAGGAAAGATTGACGCGCCTGAGGTTGGAAGCATCGGCCTCAACGTTCACCTGCCCGTTCATGATCCAGCGAAGGAAGCAGGCTCCGATGAGGTTGTTGGCAGGGGCCGATATTTCAAAGCGACGGCCCTTGGCGAGGGCATAATACGCGGCGAAGAGGTTCCCTTCCAACGGCACGTCACGATACCACTCCGTGATCTTGGTTTTCCCGAAGAAGGACTTGCGCCATTTATAGCCCAGGGCCGATGCCACTGCAATCCAGATAACCAGCGCGAAAAAGCCCAGGAAACACAGGCCAAACAGTACCAGAATCCAGGAGTCATCCTCCTCTCCGTAGGAACTTCCTTCCAGGGCACGGTCCAGCAAATCCTGGAACGGGCCGCCTTTCACAACCGTGGGAGCAAAAATGCCCTTTTCAAACTTGACCAGGGTGATGAGGGAACTGTTGTCAAAATCGAGGGGCTCAGTGGTCTCGGCTACCACTGCTCCCTCTGTGACATTTATGTCCCCATCGAAGCCAAAGCCCCAGACGCGGGTGTTGTCATAGGTCCACTCCGGGCAGTCAAAGGCCGGAACAATCGTGACGCGGGCATGGTCCGGTGCGGGCTTCATGCCGCGGTTCACGAACATGAAGTTAAAGCCGTCGGCGTCATCATAGGCCTGCACCAGGCCGGTCACGTAGAACCGGGCGGTCCAGAGGTGGTCGCCTTGGGCACCCAGGCCCCAGCACAGCTCTACGCCATTACTCGTACGTACAATACCGCATTTGCCGGTCTTGTAAGAACGGTCACGGTCCACATCCCAACGGTCTTCCAGGCTTTCGTAGGGCACTCCGTTCTCGCTCACCTGGAGCTGGCCGATGGTCATGGCGCCCAGGTTACTCACCGGAATAAAGAACTCGGTACCGGAGCCGCCGGCTTCGGCATCCCAGGTTTGTGTGATCCAGGCGCTTCCGTCCGGATAGAGTTCTACACGGATGTCCACGTCCCGGATTTGCCGGATACTTTCCGCCGCAGCACTGACACACAGCACTGCGGCGAAGATAAGGGTAAGGAGTCGCTTCATCGGCTAGATGGCAGGATAATCCTTCTTGGAAAGGTCATCGGCGAGATAATCCCGCTTGGCAAAGCCCAGCATTCCGGCGACGGCCGATACGGGGAACGAGCGCACCTGCTGGTTGAAGCGGGTGACGGTATCGTTGAAGGTCATGCGGGAAAGGCGCACGTTTTCTTCGTACTTCTCGATGCTGGCCATGGTATCACGATAGTTCTGGCTGGCCTTGAGGTCCGGGTAGGCCTCGGCCACCGCAATGAGGCGGCTGCCGATTTCCTTGAGGGCGGCCTCGTTGGCGTTGATATCGGCCACGGTGGGAGCGGGCGACGAAATAATCTTGCGGGCATCGACAATCTTCTGGAGGGTATCGGCCTCGTAAGAAGCATATTCGCGGGTTAGCTTGATGAGCGCCTGGAGGGCGTCGTAGCGGCTGATTTGCTGAACGTTGATCTGTTTTAGTGCATTGTTGCAGAACTCGTCGCTTTTCACGAGCTTATTCTGAACGGCAATCACCCATAATACCAGAAGGGCGACAATGGCAATGATAATAATGAGTGTCATGGTTAAAAAATTAATTAATTCACACAAATATCCGAAAAATGACTAAATTTGTCAAGTAAACCAAATGAGAATTTCATGAAAACCAACCAGCAATTTAAAAACGAAGCCCTGGATGCCCTGCACGGTAACTGGGGAAAGGCAGTTCTGCTGACGCTCCTGTTTTTCATCATCATTGGCTTTTTCTCTGGCCCTGTCTCCTATCAGAGCGCCCAGCTGCAAAGCTACATGCAGGAGCACGCTTCTTCCATGCAATCGGCCTATAAAATGACGGCCATGCTGCAGGATCCCGCGTTCCTTGCCATGTATCAGCGTGTCAACGGAGCCTCGTCCCTCCTTACCCTTGCCTGGATCCTGCTGCTGCTTCCCCTGACGCTGGGTTACATGAACTCCCTGAGAAAACTCCTTATTGCTGGTGACAATAATCTGATATCCAATGCCGTCCGCATTCCCTTCACCCAGTACTGGCGTAAAGTCTGGACTCTCCTTCTCATGGAAATCATGGCGGGTCTGTGGGCACTGCTGCTTATTATCCCCGGTATCATCAAGAGCCTGGCCTATGCCATGACACCCTATATCCTGGTAGACAATCCGGAACTCACCGCCAGCGAAGCCATCCACCGCAGCCGCATGATGATGAAAGGCCATAAATTTGACCTCTTCTACCTGTACCTCAGCTTCATCGGCTGGTTCTTCCTTGCCATCATGACCATGGGTGTCGGATTCCTGTGGCTGTACCCTTACATCACCATGTCCGAGGCCTCCTTCTACGAAGAAGTCAAAAGAGACTACGAACTCAACGGCGGGCTGGACTAGACGATCTTAAGCGGGATTCGGCCCAAATCACGCTTAAGATCGTAAGTAATGACGAACAAAAGCAGGATTTGCCGTAAATCACGCTTAAGATCGTCAGGGGCTATAGCAGCCCGTCGGGGATGCGGAGGGTGAGGGTGGTGGATGATTCGTCAAGGCCCACCACAAGATCTTCATGGAAAGGGAGCAGGACCTCGGAGCCGTCGGGGCGCTGGACCCAGAGGCAGGTGTTGCCGGGAATGTCTTCGTAATCCGTTACGGTGCCGACAAGCGATCCGTCTTCGGCCTCAACCTTCCAGCCGGTGAGGTCTTCACCGGACTCTTCCTCGAAGTAGTCTGCGTAGATATTCTGGCCGGAAAGTTCGTCGGCGTCCTTCAGGGAGCGGACACCCGTGAGGTGCACCAGGGCCCGGTTCGAACCCCTCTGCACAAAAGATTCAAAATAAAAGGGAACCGGCAGTCCATCGAATTCGATGAACACCGGTTCCTGGAGGTCGATATCCTCCGGAGCCACATCAAAGAAACTGATAAGAAGTTCTCCCTGGGTTCCGTTGGATTTCAGTACCTGAGCAATCCGCAGCATTATTCGGCGGCGGGAGCTTCGGTAGCTTCTGCGGCTTCCTCGGCGGGAGCTTCAGCGGCGGCAGCCTCTGCAGCAGCCTTAGCCTCAGCCTCGGCCTTCTTGGCGGCGATAGCCTTGGCACGAGCCTCGTTTACCTCGGTCTCAGCGGCCTTGGCAGCCTTTGCCTTAGCAATCTCGTCGTTCTTGATGCCAGCCTTCTTGGCAGCGATCTTAGCGTCGTGAGCCTCTTTCCAGGCAGCGAACTTGGCATCGGCCTGAGCCTCGGTGAGAGCGCCCTTGGCTACACCTTCTGCGAGGTGCTTGCGAAGGAGAACGCCTTCGTAGGAGAGGAGACGGCGGGCAGTGAGCGTGGGCTGGGCACCGACCTTGAGCCAAGCCAGAGCCTTATCGCTATCCAGAACGATGGTGGCAGGATTGGTGTTGGGGTTGTAGGAGCCAAGCTGCTCGATGAATTTACCGTCGCGCGGTGCGCGAGAGTCGGCCACAACAATGTGGAAGAATGCGAAATTCTTCTTTCCGTGGCGCTGGAGTCTGATTTTAACAGCCATTGTGAATCTGTATTAATAAGTTAAACGTATTGCCCCAACTCGTGGGAGCCCGCAAAGATACTAATTATATTTGGAGTTTTAAAATTTCTCACAAAAAATTTGTGGAATTCAAAAATGCTTCCTATCTTTGCAATCCCAATCGCGGATGTGGTGAAATGGTAGACACGCCACTTTGAGGGGGTGGTGGGCATTAGCCCGTGGAAGTTCGACTCTTCTCATCCGCACAGAATCCAGGTTTCAAACCTGGATTTTTTTTGTATCTTTGTGTCCGCTAAAACCTGAAAACCTAGTAGTGTAATATGAAGATTCAAGGAAAATCCGTCCTCATTACCGGAGCATGCTCCGGAATTGGAAAAATCATGGCCCGCCGTTGCCTGGAAAAAGGCGCAAAGCAAGTCATCATCTGGGATATCAACGAAAGCGCCATCGCTGCAACCGTAGCGGAGCTCTCCGCCGTCGGGCACGTGCACGGCTATAAGGCCGATATCTCCAGCGCCGAGTCTGTAGACGCCGCCTTCGAGGCCACCCGGATTGGCTGTGGAGACGTGGACATCCTCATCAACAATGCCGGCATCATCACCAACAACAAGGTATTTGCCCAGCAGACCGACGCCGACATCGACCGCACCATCGACATCAACACCAAGGGTGCCATGTACCTCACCCGCCGCTACCTGCCCCTCATGATGGAGCGCGGCGTGGGCCACATCTGCAACGTAACGTCATCGGCCGGCATGCTGGCCCTGCCCAAGATGTCGCTCTACGCGGCATCCAAGTGGGCGGCCATCGGCTGGAGCGAAAGCCTGCGCATTGAGCTGAGCCGCGAGAAGAGCCCCGTGAAGGTAACCACCATCGCGCCCTATTTCATCAACACAGGCATGTTCGACGGCATCCACTCCTTCTTCAAGATCCAGAAGCCGGAGACCGTGGCCCGCAAAACCATCTGGGCCATCCAGCACAACGTGGGCTACCGCGGCATTCCGTTCAGCTCGCACTTTATCCGCCTCATGCAGGGCATCTTCCCCTACCGCCTGTTCAACTGGGCGTTCGGAGACCTCTGCGGCCTGTACACCGTAATGGATCACTTCACCGGAAGAAAGAAATAACAGTATGACCCTCGAAAACACCACCCCCGAGCGCATTCAGGAGCTCGTTCAAAAACAGCGCGCCTTCTACGCCACCGGCACCACCCGGGACCTCAAATGGCGCAAGGCGCAGCTCAAGGCATTCAACAAGGGCCTGGGCAAATGGGAACCCGCCCTCTGTGAAGCCTTGTGGAAAGACCTCCACAAGAGCTACGAAGAAGCCTTCATCACGGAGATCGGCCTGGTGTACGGAGAAATCGGCGAAGCCATCCGCAAGCTTCCCCGCTGGGCAAAACGCCGGCGCAAGGCGACGCCCCTTACCGTGCTGCCATCGGCCAGCTACATTGTGAGGGAGCCGCTGGGCTGCACCCTTATCGTGAGCCCGTGGAACTACCCCGTGCAGCTGCTCCTGAACCCCCTTGTGGGCGCTATCGCCGCCGGCTGCACCGCCATCCTCAAGCCTTCCCCCTACGTTCCGCACGTGTCCAAGGTCATCGAGGAGATGATTGCCGATACCTTCCCCGAAGAGTACGTAGCCGTGGTGCAGGGCAACCGCGTGGTGAACGGAGAGCTCTTCAAGCACCGCTACGACCTCGTCTTCCTCACCGGAAGCCCTTCGCTCGGACGCATTGCCATGGAGGCGCAGGCCAAGTACCTCACGCCCATGGTGCTGGAGCTGGGCGGCAAGAGCCCGTGCATTGTGGACAAGGACGCCAATTTCAAGCTGGCTGCCCGCCGCATCGCCTGGGGCAAGTGCCTCAACAGCGGACAAACCTGCATCGCCCCGGACTACCTTTTCCTGCATAAGGACATCAAAGATGCCTTTGTCAAGGCTTTCCAGGAAGAACTTGCCGGCCTGTACCCCGGCGGCACCGAACACTCGGACAAGTTTGTGCACATTGTGAAAGAATCGGCCTTCGACCGCCTGGAGAGCTATCTGGCCGATGTGGGCGGCCGCCACGACAAGAGCAAGCTCTGGATAGAGCCCACCCTCCTGGACAACGTCTCCCCCGACGCCCCCGTGATGCAGGAAGAAATCTTCGGCCCCATCTTCCCGGTCATGACCTTCGAGGACCGCGAGGAAGTGGTGAAGTTTGTGAGCGGACGCGAAAAGCCCCTCGCCTTCTACTACTTCGGGAAGAGCGCCGATGCCTGGGATATGATTGCGAAAACCACCTCGGGCGGCGCCTGCATCAACGACACCATCATGCACATCGCCAACAGCAACATTCCCTTTGGCGGCGTGGGCAACTCCGGTATGGGCAGCTACCACAGCGAGCGCAGCTTCCTCGCATTCAGCCACGAGCGCGCCGTCGTGAAAACGCCCACCTGGATAGACCTCAAGTTCCGTTACATGCCTTACAAGCTGTTTGGCATCATCAAAAAGATGCTCATGCTGAGCGCCGACTGATTTATGGCCGACAATTACCTGGAGAAGCGCCAGCAGGAGCTGGCCGAGCGCCGTCCCAAAGTGGTGCGGCCCCATCCCTCGCTGGATTCCCTTCTCAAGCGAAACCGCAGCTACAGAGGCTACGACGGCAGCCGCAAGGTAACGGAAGAAGACATTAAGAAAATGCTGGAGGTGGTCCCCTGGGTCGCCTCCGGCATGAATGCCCAGCCCCTTCGCTTCCGGCCCGTTACGGGAGACGAAGCCGCGAAAGTGCATCCGCTTGTAAAACTGGGTGCCGCCCTGCCCGCGGAGCACCTGCCGCACACCGGCGAGGAACCATCGGCCTATATCGCCATCTGCTCCACCGTCCCGGAAAGCAAGGCGGTGGAGATTGACCTCGGGATTGCCGCGCAGAGTATCCTTCTCAAAGCGGTGGAGATGGGTCTTGGCGGCATCTTTATCCTCAATTTTGACCCTTCGGCCGTGCAGGAAGCGCTGGGCCTTCCGCTAAAGCCCCTGGCCCTTCTGGGCATAGGAAAACCGGCCGAGCAGGTGTTTCTGATTCCCGCAAAGGCCGGTGATTCGCTGGACTATTACAGAAAGGACGGCGGTCACTTTGTGCCCAAACTGGGCGTGGAAGACCTTCTCCTTAAATAAAATCAAGTTCCCCGAAAAATTCCGGGAGGTGGAAATTGGGCGCCGGCGAAGCAATGGGAGCCCAGGACAGGAAATGCGGATGGGCCGTCTTGTCCCCACACTTGTAGAAGTTCCCGTAAAGCACGCCGGGCGCGGCATTCAGGCCGATGATATCCCACGGAATAACGAGGGTGACGCTCCACTTCCAGCACCCGCCCCGAAACTCGATGGGCTTGGTGATGGGGCCGATGCCCTCTACCCGGCAGATGCGCCGGATGCGGGCGAACGCTTCCGGGCCGATGGATGTGCGGTGATGGACATCGGGGCCGTGCGCCGCCACGAGGAAGCCGGCGGGATTTACCTCAAAATTATAATACTCGTTGCTCCCTGGCACCTGCACGAAGCACTCGCAGGCGCTGTCTTCCCAGGACCGGCCGTCGTCGGAGAGATTCACCGCACGAAGGTCCGGGCCGGACACCCGGAAATTCACGACAAGGGCGTCGGACGTGTGGCCGATGTGTCCCGCGCAGGACGGCGCGAAGGGGAAATCGGCCGGCCAGTTGACGCAGTCCACAGAAAAAGGCTGACCGAAGGTTTCAACCTCGGCAGCCTCTCTGAGCAAGGGAACTTGCAGTTTCTTTTCCGGTTGCATCAGGCTTTCTGGAGCATGGCCGCAACGGGAGCGGAGACTTTGTTGAATTCGGCTTCTCCGATCATCTGGCATTTACCGGCATACTTGGCGTCCAGTTCTACCTGGAATTTCTGGAAATAAAGGTCTCCCTGAACGGAGCAGCCGGCCTTGAGCGACAGGGTGTCCTTCACATAGAAGTTGCCGCCCAGCATGGTTCCGTTGAAGTCGATGAAGGTGCAGAAGATGTCTCCTTTGATGATGGCTTTCTCTCCCACGACCACCCTGGCGTCGCAGAACAGGCGGCCCTCGAAGGTGCCGTCAATGCGGATGTCGGTACGGGTAGCCAGGTCTCCGGTGAATTTGGTATCGGCCGCGATGCGGTTGATTTCGTTGATATTGTTTGCCATAGCGTTTTTTCGGATAATAGGGATGGTAGGTTCTACAGGTGTTGATACAACCCGGGAGGTCTCCTTCTGAGGGACGACGGGTTCTTCGTGGTTACTTTTTCTCAACAGTCCCATTGTGCTCTGCGGGTTTATTGACAGGCTGGGCCTTATCCTGAGGAGCGGCAGGCCGAGCCTCATCCTTCTCATTAATTACCTGGCACGTGCCGTTGATCTTGGCGTCCAGCTCCACTTGCAGGCGCTTGAAACGAAGCGTGCCGTTCACCGAGCAGCCGGTTTTGAGGGACAGCGTGTCTTTCACGAAGAAAGTGCCCTCTTTCATGGTGCCGCTGAAGTCTACGTTTGTGCAGATAATATCCCCGTTGACCACTGCAGCCTCGCCAACCACCAGGCGTCCCTTGGACTCCAGATGGCCGTCGAAAGTGCCGTCAATACGAATATCGTTGTTCGAAGTTAGTTCACCTTTGAAGACGGTACCCGAAGCAATGCGGTTTACGTCGTTTAAGTTCGTGTTATCCATGGTTAGTGTTTTTATTTGCTACATCAGCACGACAAATATAAACAATTTTTTTATAATGAGAGCTAGTTACAATAAATTATATTTCACATAAAAAAGTCGTATCTTTACAAACTGGAAAATTTTAGGACAAATGAAACGTGTATTTCCCCTTCTTCTTGCGCTGCTTACTGCCTGCGGTAACCCCTCCTCACCGGAGCATCCTTCCACTTATGTCTCCACCCTGGTGGGCACCCAGTCAGACTACTCGTTCTCTACCGGCAACACTTATCCTGCCATTGCCGTTCCCTGGGGAATGAACTTCTGGACGCCGGTGACGGCCCAGCGGGAAGACGACGGCTGGGCCTACCAGTACGAGAAAAAAACCATCAGCGGCTTCAAGCAGACGCACCAGCCTTCCCCCTGGATCGGGGACTACGGCGCTTTCTCCATCATGCCCTACACCGGGGCGCTTAACGGCGGAAAACCCGTGAGCTGGTTCTCGCACAAAAGCGAGGAAGCACGCCCCTACTATTACAGCGTATATCTGGCCGACTACGACGTCAAGGTGGAAATCACGCCCACCGAGCGCGCCGCGGTCCTTCGCTTCACTTATCCGGAGAACAGCCACTCCGGCATGACAGTGAATCCGCTGGAAGGCGGGTTCGTAGCGTTTGAGGGCAACACAGCCACAGGCTACTCGGTTTTCAACCGCGGCGGTGTGCCGGAAGGCTTCCGCAACTACTTTGTGATTGAGGCCGATGTCCCCATGGGTGAAACGTTCGCCACCCGGCGCGGGCAGGTAGTCACCCTCCGCGTCGCCTCCTCCTTCATTTCCCCAGAGCAGGCCCTTCTGAACCTGAAAGAAGTGGAAGGCCGCAGCTTTGACGAGGTGTGCGCAGCGGCGCAGCAGCGCTGGGACGACGTCCTGGGCCGCATCCGCGTCCAGGGCGGCACCGACGACGAGCTTCGCACTTTTTACTCCTGTCTGTACCGCAGCACGCTTTTCCCCCGGAAGCTTTATGAGATTGGAGAAGACGGAAAACCCGTCCACTACAGCCCCTATAACGGGAAAGTGGAACCCGGCTACATGTACGGGGACACCGGCTTCTGGGATACGTTCCGCGCCCTGTTCCCGCTCCTGAACCTGGTTTACCCCGAGGTGAATGCGGAGATTCAGGCCGGCCTTGCCAATATCGCCCGTGAGAACGACTTCCTGCCCGAGTGGTCCTCCCCCGGTCACCGCGACTGCATGGTGGGCAACAACTCGGCCTCTGTGGTGGCCGATGCCGCCCTGCAGGGCATCACTTCCCGCGAAGACCTGGAAGTGCTGTACAAGGCCATTGTCCACGGAACGGAGAACGTGCACCCCACGGTGGGGTCGTCGGGCCGGAAGGGACACGAGTACTACAATACGCTGGGGTACATTCCCTACAACGTGGGTATCCGGGAGAACGTGGCCCGTACGCTGGAGTATGCCTACGACGACTGGTGCATTGCCCGTCTGGCACAGCTTCTGGGCCGCCCGCAGGAAGAGATTGACCTTTACCAGAAACGCTCCGGCAACTGGCGCAACGTCTTTGACAAGGAGAGCCGCCTCATGAGAGGCCGCAATGCCGACGGCACCTTCCAGGAGCCCTTCAGCCCCTACAAGTGGGGAGACGCCTTTACCGAAGGGAATGCCTGGCATTATACCTGGAGCGTATTCCATGATGTCCCCGGCCTCAGGGAGGCCATGGGAGGAGACGCCTCCTTTACCGAGATGCTGGACTCCGTGTTCATTGTCCCGCCCATCTACGACGACAGCTACTATGGCGTGCGCATCCACGAGATTACCGAAATGCAGGTGGCCAACATGGGCAACTACGCCCACGGCAACCAGCCCGCCCAGCACATGCTGTATCTGTACGACTGGACCTCCGAGCCCTGGAAAGGCCAGCAGCACATCCGGGAAACCATGGAGCGCCTCTACAGCGCCACGCCGGACGGTTACTGCGGGGACGAGGACAACGGGCAGACATCGGCCTGGTATATCTTCTCGGCCCTGGGCTTTTATCCCGTGTGCCCGGCCAGCGGCGAGTACGCCGTTGGTACGCCGCTCTTCCCGCATGCAGAGGTAACGATGCCCGGCGGCAAGACGCTCACCATCACGGCAGAGGGCGCCGGTCCGGTTTACAATGACATCCGCCTCAATGGCAAGCGCCTGGACGCCCGTTTCGTGGACATCCAGGCCCTGAAAGAAGGCGCAAAGCTGGAGTTCAGGAAGTAGGGGGAGCTGTGGTGTGATGGAACTTGCACCGTCAGCCCCGGAATAAACAGTAAAACCGCCTCTGAAGAAATTCAGAAGCGGTTTATTTCTGTGGAGGTAGTCGGATTCGAACCGGCGACCCTATGCTTGCAAAGCATATGCTCTACCAGCTGAGCTATACCCCCGGGGAATAAAAAAAGCCGGTCTGGTAGCCGGCTTTTTTGGTAGGCCCTGGCAGAGTTGAACTGCCGACCTCTACATTATCAGTGTAGCGCTCTAACCAACTGAGCTAAGAGCCTATATAATAATGAAAGACTAAAAGTGCAACCTTGCACTAAACATACGAAGCGTCGCGTCAGAGAACTTGCTCCAAAAAGGAGGTGTTCCAGCCACACCTTCCGGTACGGCTACCTTGTTACGACTTAGCCCCAATTACCTGTTTCGCCCTAGGC
>ONKO01000017.1 GCA_900318445.1 uncultured Bacteroidales bacterium | reverse complement strand
CTCAATACCGCTGAGACGGTTGGGCATACCGGGCTCGTGCCAGCTGCGGGCATAGAAGCGCCATTCGAGGGTAGCGTTGGTGAGCTCGATGGGATGCTCGAGCAGCCAGTTCTCGGAGAGCTCCGGAGTAATTTCGAACACCTTGCCAAAGAGCTCCTGGTCGGGCTCGGCCTGACCGGCTTTCTGCGCAATCACAATCGTCTGCAGCTTGTTCTCGGTGCCGGCCTCGTAGATGTACACTTCACCGGTACGGATTTCCTCGGTGGGGTTGTCCTCGAGGGCAAGGGTGATGGTGTAGTTGTTAGCCTTCACGTCCACGACGGAGATCCAGCTCACCTGCGGCTTGATGGAGTTCTTGTCCAGGGAAACGTTGGAAACGATGTGGGCATCCACAGAGCCGTTAGCGCTCTCGCCAATGTAGTCGATGTTGTTCTGCTCGTCGGCCTTGGGGTCGGAGGGAGTGGCATAGGCCTGCTCCTCTTCGGCGCCGAACTTGAGTTTAACGATGGAGGTGAGACCCACCTTGGAGTCGGCATAGGCAAGGGCGGTACCCTCGGCCACGGCCTTGGGAGTGATCACAAACTTGTCGGCCTCTACGGTAGCCTTGAAGTTGGCGTCGGTGAAGATGTCAACCTCGGTGCCGTCGATCTTGGCGTTCACGGTGTAGTTCACGTCGAAGGGATCGGTGGTGGTTACCTGATAGGTGGTCTTGGGGATCACGAGCTTGAAGGCGCTGCCGATGGGAATGTTCACCTTGGAGTTGTCGGAGAGGGTGAGCACCACGTGGGTAGCGGTGACTTCGATGTTCTTGAAGATGCCGTCCTTGAGGGCCGTGCCGCTCTCGAAGCCGCCCAGCTCCTTCTTCTCACCGGCAATCACTGCATACAGCTTGCCGTTCTCCACATAGATGTTGGTTACCTGGCTCACCAGAAGGTCCTTGCCTTCGAACTGGAGGATTTCTCCGTCGATGGCCCAGCACAGCTCCTGCTTGGCGTTCTTCACCACGGTGAGGGAACCGGCGCCGCCGGCCGAGATCTTGAGGGTGACCACGGTGCCGTCTCCGTAGGTAACGGTGACGCCTTCGTCGGTCTTTTCTACCTTCTGGACATACTGGCCCAGAGCCACGGCATTGGCAGCCTTCATCTGGGCTTCCAGATTGCCTACCTTGGTTTCAAGGGTGGTGACACGGTTTCTGAGGTCCGAGTCATCGTACTGTTTGGCGCAGCCCACCAGGGCGAGGGCTACAGCAAAAGCAGATAAAACTTTCTTCATAAGTTGGTTGTGTATTGGTTATTAAATTATTGTGCGCATTTGTTTTTGGCATCCTTGACCCAGGCAACGGAAGAGCCGGCTTCGGGGGTGCTGGTGTAGTCTTTTTCGTTCTTCTGACGCTCGGACTTGTCCCAGTCCATGTCGTTGCCGTTCACGGAATCCTTGAAGATGTGGCCTTCGCCCTCGTTCATCTTCCAGTAACCCAGAAGACCCTCGGACTTGGCGTCCACCGAACAAAGGGTAGAGGCAATCTCGCTCTGGGAACGGGCGATGTTCCAGATACGCATCTCGGCCATACGACCGGTGTAGCTCTGGGAACCGCCGTAACCGCCCCAGGACATGCCAATCTCGAAGCGGTTGAGCTTGAAGGCCTGGCTGCCGGAGATGGTGTTCTGCCAGGGCGTATCCTTCTCACCGTTGACGTAGACATTCATGTCGGAACCGTTCCAGACAATGGAAATCATGTACCACTGGTTTTCGTTGAAAGCACCCTCGGCGCTGTCACCTTCGCCGGTGGCACCGGTGACGTAACGGCCGTTGGGGGCTACGATATCCAGCGTCTTCCAGGGCTTACCGTTCTCGTTGAAACGGAGCAGCACCTGTCCGCCGCCGTCCTCGTTCCAGCAGGCCAGGCGGCACAGCTGGTCGCTTCCGCGTTTTTTCATGTTGTAGGGGTGGGCCTTGATCTCCAGGGTCCAGGCATCACCCAGGTCGTAGTTGCCCTTGCCCAGGTTGTAGGTGCTGTACACGCCGGTATTCGGGATATCCAGGGAGAAGGTCTCCATGGTCTTGCCCACTTTGATAAAGAGGCTCTTGGAACCCTCCAGGATTTCTGCGTTACCCCCTTCCACATAAGCCACCGAGAGGGGAATCACATAGATGACACCTTCCTCGATGAATGTGTTGTCGGTCATGGTGACAGACGTCATGGAAGAGACGGCCGTACCCTTGGAGATGGTCACGTACTCGTCGTTCACAAGGACTACGTCGCGGGGAACGTTGACATAGCTGGTACCGTTGGCCTTGTTGTAGGCCACCATGGCCAGGGAGTCGTACTGGATGTGGACCTTCATGTCTTCGGGAGCCACGCCGGTAGCGGAGATGGAGAAGTTATAGGTGATGGGCACCTGGTCGGCAAGGATGCGGTCGGCCGATACCGGGGAGGAGTCTGTCCCCGTGATGAGGACAATCTCCTGACCGTACTTGAATTTATCGGCCTGGTTGCAGGCGGTAAAGACCAGTGCCATGGCCAGCATAGGAATGATATACTTTTTCATGGCCGTTTACTATTTGTGCGGGTTGATAATCTGGATGGCGCGGCGCAGGAAGCCGTAGGACTCATAGTTGCAGTCCTTGTAGCCCTTGTTCTGCAGAGCCGTTACGCCATTGTCGTAGTCGTTGTCAATGTAGTAGGCGCCGAATCCGCCGCCCTGGCCCTCGGTAGCCTCGGAAGAGTAGCGGGCATAACGCTCCAGCATGTACATCTTCTCGCCGTCGGGGTTGGTCATGTTGGTGGGATAGCCGCCGTTGAGGTAGTTGGGACCTTCGCCGGAAGACTGCTCATACTGCTCGCAGTAAACCATCTTCTCTGCAGGGCACCAGCCGGGACCACCCACACCGGCACCCTGGGCAGAATAGGCCTGCTTCACAAGGTAGTCGATATAAGGTTCGACATTGGCTCCGGGATAGCCGCCAAAGTAGTCGATGATGAGGAGCTTTTCGGGATTCTTGCCCTTGGGGCCGAAGTATTTGCCCACCTCGTCGATGACCCAGAAAATCTGGGTGTCGCCCCAGCCTTCGTAGTCGAAGTCCACACCGTCCAGGCCGTGGGTGTTCACGATGTCCACGATGAGACGGCCGTAGGCGCGGATGGATTCTTCGTCAGAGGCGGAAACCGTCCATTTCTTCCCGTCCAGTTCGAACTCCTGTCCGTAGTGGGAAGCATCGGCGTGCATTACAAAGCGCGTACCCTTGAACTTCTGGCAGTACTCCAGGTCAAAGTAGGCGTTGGGGGAGTAGTCGTAGGTGTGCATGGGAGCGCGCTCGATCTCACCGGTTTCCTCGTTCTTGACGTTGCCGATAAAGCAGGCGTCGGTGTACTCCTCTTTCATGGGAGTACCCATCCACAGGTTCACGATGTCCAGGGAATCCGGCAGGGACATCAGGCGCGGTTTCATGTTCTTGTACTCGATGAACAGGCTGGTAGCGCCCTCCGGCGGAGCCCATGCAGCAAAGTATACGTAGGAAATGGTGTGCTTGCTCTTTTTCCATTCCTTCAGGTTCTCATAGTAGGCCTGGTCCTCGGCAGAGAGAGCGCTCTCGTCCAGGGAGTAGGTCTTGATATCCTGAATTTTCAGTTTCTCCACCTTGGTGTCGCAGGCAGCGAGGGCCAGGGCAGCAGAAAGGATATAGATAATCTTTTTCATCTTGGTCCGTCTTGTTAGTTGTTAAACGGCTTCTGGTCCCACCACAGGCGGGTGCCTGCGTTGTCGTTGCCACCGAGGGCTTCTACACCGGAGGCATAACCGGCGGCGTTGTCGGACTGCTCAGACACGGGGTAAGGCACGCGGCGGATACCCTGGTCGGTGTTGACCACACCGTTGGAGAAGTTGTTGGCGGGAGTGATGAGTACCGGGTAGTGCAGACGACGGTACTCGGCCCATGCCTCGCAGCTGTTGGGGAAGAGGGCCAGCCATTTCTGGGTGCCGATCTTCTCCAGCTTCTTCTCCTCGCTCAGTGCCTCGTTCCAGGCAATGGTAACGGTGGAAGGAGCGTTTGCGTGGGCGCGGCCCACATTGTCCTTGTAGGCGGCGGGAACAGCCGTCGTATTAGCCAGGTAGGAGGCAGCACCTTCTACGCCCCACTCCTCGAAGGAGAGCTTGATGCCCTCTTCGTAGAACTCCTTGGCAGTTCCGCCCATGCTCCAGCCCAGGAGGGCACCCTCGGCACGCAGGAAAGCGACCTCGGCGGCGTTGAGCCAGCAAATGTTGTAAATGGAGGCATTGGGGGCCGATACCTTGTTGGCGGTATTCTTGTAGTTGGTCCAGGTAGAAGGAGCGATACCGGGACGCACGCCATGCAGCTTGCCGTCGGAGGCAGGCTTGGCATACTTGAACATGCGGGGGTCGTTGTAACCGTTCAGGTAAACCTCCAGCGAAGCACCCAGCTGGGTATCGGCATCGTTGAAGTTGGTGTTGATCTCATAGATGGGATGGTGACCCACGCCGCTCATAACCGCGTTGCCGCTGTTGGCTACGATAACGCCGAAGGGGCTGGCGATGGATTTTTCGGCCTCGGTGCGGGCCAGGGCGGCATCGGCATAGCGGATGCGCATGGCAAGACGGAGGCGGAGGGAGTTGGCGAAGCGGACCCATGCGGCGGTGTCACCGCCGTACACGAGGTCGTAGTCCTCCAGGAGCTTGGAACCGGAAGCGGCCACTTTCTCCAGGATGGCGATGGACTCGTCCAGCTCGCTCAGGAACTGAGCGTAAACCTCGTCAAGCGGGTCGTAGAGGTTGGTGAGCTCGCCGAAGTGGGAGTAGGCGATGGGGCCGTAGTAGTCGGCCACCTGATGCATGGTGGCCACCTTGAGCACCTTGGCAAGCGCCAGCTCGTTGACCATATTCAGTTCCAGGGCTTCTTTCTCGAAGTCCTGGTAACCGCCCATACCGTATTCGTACTTGACGGTGAACATGCGGCGGTGCCAGCCGTCGTTTACATCCCAACCGGCGTTGTGACCGTCGGAGAGGGTGGGAGCCATATATCCGCACCAGGTTTCGGCGCAGAGGTTATACATGATCTGGTAGTCGGAATCCAGATAGGTTCCGTCGCGGAAGATGATGACCGAGCGCTCCAGCTGCTGGAACATGCCGCCGAGGGCCAGACCGTCCTGAGCCATCTGCTCGTCGGACACTCCGTACTGGTCCTTGTTGATGTTCTCGAATCCTTTGGTGCAGGAGGCGAGGGTAGTAGCGGCGGCAAGGGTGATGATTGCTTTGAAAATATGTTTCATATCCATGGCGCTCTAGTTATTTAACATTGCTTACATGGCCGAACTTCACCTTGACGGAGAAGCCCAGGCTGCGGGTAGAGGGCTGCATGAAGTAGTCCACGCCCTGGTTGTAAGTGCCTACGTTGGAGGTCATTTCGGGATCGAAAGGAGCCTTGAGGAAGAGCATGGCCAGGTTGTTTCCGACGAGGGAAACGTTGAGGCCCTTGAGCCAGGGAGCGCCCCACTTGGAAACGGGGAAGTCGTAGCCCAGGGAAACCTCGGCGAGACGCACGTTGGTGGCGTCATACACATACTGGCTCATGACACCGTCGCGCACGCCCAGGGTCTGGTAGTAGCCCTGGATATCGTAGGAACGCATGCCGTTGAACTCCAGATAACCCTTCTCGCGGGCATCGGCGGTGTCCTGGGAAATACCGTAGTAGTCCAGGATGGCCTGCGTCTTGGAGATGGCGATACCGCCCAGGCGGGCCGTGAAGAGGAAGCTGGCGGTGAAGCCGGCATAGCCGATGTGGCCGCCCCAGCTCAGTCTGTGTTTGGCGTCGGTGGAACCGGCATAGATCATATCCTTCTCATCGTAGTCGGCCATGACCATACCGGCCGATGTGAGCTTGTAGTAGCCGTGCTCGTCGGTGGCGAGGGTGGTCACATAGACATCACCCAGGGAGCCGCCTTCATAGAGGAAGGTGTTGAGGCCGCCGAAGCCGCCCATCGGGAGACCGTTGCCGTCATGGACCTCGCCGGTCTCGGGATCGGTGAAGTGCAGGTCTACGATCTTGTTCTCGTTCCAGGTCCAGGTGAGATACGTGCCGTAGTTGAACTTACCCACGCTGTCGTTGAAACGCAGGGACATTTCCACACCCTGGTTGTCCACGCGGCCGCCGTTGAGGTAAATGTTGCTGGTGGTGGAGGTGGAGGACAGACGGGGATTGTAGAACTGGTTGAGGGTGCTGGCCTTATAATAGGTAGCATCGATCTGCAGCTTGCTGTCGAAGAAGTGGATGTTGGTACCCAGCTCGAAGGACTTGGTGCGCTCCGGCTGCAGATTGGTGTTGCGGCGGCGGGTGTTACGCGTCACGGCACCGTTGTTCTGGACAGCGCGGGGATCCAGCAGATACAGGGCGGGATCCGGGGAGTTACCAACCTCGGAATAGGAGGCGCGGACCTTCCAGTAAGGGAAAGCCATGCTCTTGAGACCGGGGATGAGTTCGGTGACGATACCGGACAGGCCGATGGTGGGATAGGTGATGGCGCCGGCCGTCCACAGCGTGGAGTTCCAGTCGGCACGGAACGTGGCGTCCAGGTAGACGCGGCTGCGCCAGCCCAGCTGGGCGTTGGCGAAGACGGACTGGTTCTGGTAGCGGTAACCGTCGGTGAGGAGCACCGTGTTGGCGCTGTTACGGTCAATGTTGTTGAGGTCGAACTTGTTGTTCACCGTGAGGAGGGGACCGTTGATGTTGTCGGTGCGGAAGGTGACGTCGTCGATGTTGGCACCCACCACGCCGGAGAGGTTGAACAGGTTGTCTCCCCAGTATTTGTTGAAGGTAGCCAGCACCTCGCCGAACTTCTGCTCGGTGTACTGGTTGTTGCGGCCGTACTTACCGTGCTTGGAACCCTCGGTGAAGAGGGTGTTGGTACCGGCGTCGAACTTCTGCTCCTGCACTTCGTCGGTGCGGTCGTACTTGGCGCGGGCGCTCAGGGTGAGCCACTTGAGGGGCTTGTAGGAGAGCTGGGCGCTACCCATGAGGCGGTTCTTTCCATTCTGCCACTTCTGATGCTCCGTGATCCAGTAGGGGTTCTGCATGGAGTGCTCGAAGTCGTAGGGCCAGAACTGGGTCTTGAGACCGCGGCCGGTGTTGTAGCGCTCGTAGATCTGGACTTTGCTCCAGTCTTCGCTTACCGGGAAGAGGTACACGGGAACCACGGGGTTGCCGTATTCACCCTGTGCAATCATGTTCTGCTCTGCCACATGACCGTAGGTGACGTTGATGTCCATGGACAGGATGTCCTTGAGAAGGTCCGTGGTGTTGCGGAAGCTGATGTTCTGGCGGTCCACGTTGTTGTTGTGGACAATGCCGCGGGCATGGGCGACAGAGGCCGATACGTAGGTCTGGCTGCGCTCGTTACCCGTAGAGACGGACACGGAGTTGACCTCGTTCACGCCCGTCTGGAAGAAGTTCCGGGGATTGTAGGTGGAAGGAGTGGCCAGCTTGGCGCCCCAGCTGTAGTAGGAGCCGGGAGCGGTGGCGCCGTAGGTGTTCTGGAACTGCGGCATCACATAGGCGCTGGAGAAGCTGGTGTTGTTGGAGTAGTTTACCTCCAGCTTGTCCTTGTCACCCTTCTTGGTGGTAATGATGATGACGCCGTTGGCGGCGGAAGCACCATACAGGGCGGCGGCGGAAGGACCGGAGAGCACGGAAATGCTCTCGATGTCGTCCTGGTTGATGGAACCGAGGACATCACCCGTCTGGCCGGCACCGGCATAGACACCTTCGGGCTGCGTGCCGCGCAGGGACTGCATGGGCACGCCGTCAATCACGTAGAGGGCGTTGTTGTTGTTGGAGATGGACTTGGAACCACGCATGACGATACGCGAGGAACCACCCACGCCCGTGGAGGACTGGCTGATGGAAACGCCCGCCACCTTACCGTTGAGGCTGTTCACGAAGGAACCCACCGGAGATACGCTCTCCAGCTTGGCCTGCTGTACGTTGTAGGAAAGGGACTTTTCCTCTTTCTTGATACCCATGGCGGTGACCACCGTAGCGTTGAGCACGTTGTTGGCCTCCGTGAGGGTTACATTGATGACGTTGCGGCTGCCGATGGTCTCGAGGGCATCCTGCATGCCGATGAAGGAATAACGCAGCACGGCGGCCTCGGCCGGAACGGCCAGTTCATAGTGGCCGTCCAGGTCGGTCATGATGCCGATGGTGGGGGTGATTCCTTCTACGGTTACGCTGGCGCCGATGAGCGGCTCGCCGAACTCGTCGGTAACGGTACCCTGGATGGTGCGATTCTGACCCAGGGCCACGCTACCGGAAACAAACAACCCTGCCGCAGCGGCTAGCACCACTGCCAGAGCTTTCTTGAGTTGGTAACGCATAAAGATTTGGTTGGTTATGTATTGGTTGTATTTTTGCTTAAATGTTTTAGCACGCAAATATACAAATAATAATTCAGAAAAAAATATCTATCATTCCTTGATTATTATCTTTTTGTAGCTTTTAGACATAAAGCTTCATCCGTGGGTTTTCCGTTCACGTAGGGCTGTATCGCAAAGGACACGGTATCAATGCCTTCCGGCATGGTGAACTTGACGTGGATGGTGTCTCTTTCATCGGCCTTCATGCGGCCGGGCTGCCGCATGCGCACGTAGGGCTGCCACTCCGGGGGAATGTCGAAGCGGATATCGGCCTTCCGGGAGCCTCCGTTGCCGTGGCGGAAGAACATGTCGGCCGTCTCGCCGGGACGGCGACCGCCGAAGTTCAGCACCTTGTGGCTCATGAAAAGGCCTTCGCCGTAGGCATACGGACGGTCTTCCTCGATGGGGTGGTTATAGCCGATGACCTCTCCCTTGATGACCATGCTGCGGCTTCTCACGGGGGAATTGCGGTAGTACACCACAATCTCTTCCATCATGGGACCGGGCCGGTAGGCGGGGTCGTAGGTGACCGTAAGCACCTCGTCTTCGCCGGGCGCCACGGGCTTGCGGTCAAAGCTCACCTGGGTGCATCCGCAGGGGGTGTGCAGCTGCACCGGATACAGCGTATCGGCCAAATCGTTTTTGCAAACCAGCTTAAACGTGACAGGTCCCTCTATTTCCTTGATTTTACCGAGGTTGGCCTCTGTGGAGGTGGTTACGCGAAGTGTACGCACACCGTCCCCGGGCCCACAGGAAATCACCAGCAGCATTGCTGCAGCTGTCATTCTGAGCGAAGCGAAGAATCTCATAATCCGGAAACGGTATCGTTATACAATCCAAATCCATTGATCACCGGGCAGGCCAGCGCGCTCTCAATCTTGATTCTCACGGCATCGGCGGTAACGCGGCTCCCGAGGAGGATGCGCTTGTAGCCGATGGTGGTACCGCTGGCCCAGGTGCTCCAGGAACCGTTTCTTTTCACCTCCACGGTAAAGCTCTTCACGCGCTGGCCCAGCGGGATGTACTCCTGGAGGAGCACGCGGTTGAAGGTCTTGCTGCCGGAGAGGGTCACTTCAATCTCGGCGGTCTTTACATTGTCGTCCGTGGCGAAATAGGTGTCGTAGTTGCCGTCCAGGATGTTGGAGGCGGCATAGCCGCTATAGCCGCCGCGGACGGAAGACGAAGATGCCGTGGCACCCTTGGCCAGATTTTCCGCGAAGATGGCTTCGCGCATGGTGGTGAACTCCTCGATGACCTGCTTTTCCTTGGCATCAATGACGCCGGCGTTGGACGGGGGAACGTTCATCAGGAATACGCCGTTACGGCCCACGCTTTCATAGTAGAGCTGCATGAGCTGTTTGGCCGTCTTGCGGGAATCATTTGCTCCGTAGAACCAGCCGTTATGGTCTCCGATGGCCTGGATGGAGAAGTCGCACTCGGCTACGCACCAGGTGTCACCGTTCTCGTCTCCCTGCGAGAGGTAGCTCTCATAGTTGCCCGGAAGGTTGCTGGGGGTGAGGCCGCGCCCTTTAATATTAATGGTACCCCAGTTGGTGGTGCCGGCATCTCCGTTTTCGTTACCCACCCAGCGGCAGCCGGGGCCGCCGTTGGAGAAGATGACGCAGTCCGGGTTCACGGACAGGATGGTGCTGTTCACGCTGGACCAGTTGAAGTTGCCGGCATGGTTGCCGTCCAGCCAGAACTCGGTCACGGGAGCGTATTTCTCCATCAGGTTTTTGGCTGCATTCTTGAAGCGGGTCTCGTAGACAGAGGTGCTTACCCCGGCGGCCTCGATCATGCGGTCCCAGGGCGACAGGTAAATGCCCAGGTTCACGCCGTACTTGTTGCAGGCGTCGCGAAGGGCCTGGACCACGTCCGTGTGGTTGGAGCAGCCGGCGTTGGCTACGTCCGTGGTGCTCTCGGGATTGTCCCACAGGCAAAAGCCGTCGTGGTGCTTGGCGGTGATGATCACCTCCTTGAAGCCGTTGTCATGCGCCACTTTTACCCACTGGTCGGCATCGATGGTGGTGGGCTTGTAGTTATTCAGCAGCAGGCTCTCGCTCCAGGCTTTTCCGTTGCAATCAGGGTTCTCACCGTCCCAGCCGCTGAACGTGGCCTGTCCGTAGTGGTAGAACATGAGCATCTCCTGCTTCTGCCAGGCCAGCTGCCCGGCCGTGGGAAGGGCCCCGTAGGCCGCCGGCGCACCGGGGTCCGTCGTGGGCGTGTGGGAGCTTGTGACCGTCACCTTGCAGGCCGATGTGAACCCGCCGTCGGTGGTGGTCACGGTAATTTCGGCCTCACCCTCCGCGAGGGCGGTGCAGGAACCGTTCTTTGCGTCGGTGGCCACGACGTCGGGCTTGGACGATGACCAGCTGACGCTCTTGTCGGTGGCCGATGCCGGCAGTACGGTAGCGGCCAGTGTAAAGCTGGAACCGGGGGTGACGTCCAGCTGGGTGCGCGTGAGGCTTACGCCGGTCACGGCAACTTTGTCGGAATCTTTGGAAAACTGTTGGTTGGATGTGCAGGTGCATCCCATGAAGGCTACTGCGGTGAGGGATGCCAGAAAGGTTATGTATTTCATTTAGTAATGTGATTTGCTTTTTCTCCTTTGATGCCCGGGATGAGGGTGAAGCTGTAGCGGTAGCTCTCATCGGCCCACAGTACGCGGCTTTCCTCGGGACGGTTGCCCCAGCTGTCGTAGCCGCCTACGCCGCTCTGCCGGTAGTCCAGGCTCACCTCGGTGAAGTTCTGAACGGGAACGTCCGAAATGTGGCGCTGCTGCTTCTTGAGGCCGTCGTCCAGGTCTTCTACGCTCTGGCGTAGGACGTTGAACTCGAAGGGCTCGGCCGCCGTGATGGCCAGGCCGCCCACCTCCAGCCACTCGGTGTCGGTATGGTGGCCGGTCTCCTGCGGACGGACGTAGGGGTAGTACTCGGCCGCGGCACTGCTTTCCCAGATACGCTTGAAGGTGCAGCTGTTACGGTCCTGGTAGTTTTCTACCGGTCCGCGGCCAAAGTAGCGGAACGCATCCTCCGCCACCCGGAAACGGAATCCCAGGCGGGGAATCATGATGCGGTGCCAGCGGTCCAGCCCCTGCGCACCGGTGGGCTCTGTGGCAACCGCTATCTTCAGGGTACCATCGGCAAAGAAAGTGTAGGTCTCGCTCTTGCGTACGCCGGTTCCGGTGAGGAGGATGACGGCGCTGCCGTCTTCCTGTTTCTGAGCCTCTACCAGAAGGGGCTTCTGGACCTCGCGGAAGGCGGCCGAGCGCACCGGCTCTCCGCTGCCGTAGTCATTGTCCACGGGGGCACGCCAGAAGCTGGGCCTGAGCCCGAACTCCGGGTCTATCATCTCCTTTCCCTTCACCGTCCAGCTCTTCACGCAGCCGTCGGCCTTGTCAAAGATGAGCTGGGCTTTGGCGGAGCGGAGCACCACCTGGGTGTCTCCGTCCGTTACTTCTACCTGGCCCTTCACGGGCTGGAGCTCGCGCACGGAGGTATCCTTGATGAGCACTTCCTGGTTGCCCAGGATGGTGCCTTTGGCAATGAGGGGCAGCTCACGGGCGGCGCTCACCTCAAAGAAGATGCGGTACTGGCCTTCCTTCTTCATGCGGGGAAGCTTCACCTTGAATTCCTCTGCGCTCTGGGGAGCCGTGTCAAAGTGGAGCTTGTGCCGGAACCACCAGAACGGGCGCTTGCCGTCCCGCTCTACCCAGTAGGTAATCTTATAGTCCTGGAGGCTGGTGAAGTACCGGCGGTTGAAAATCCGGAAAAGGCCCTTCTCCAGGTCTACGGGAGTAATGTCCACCTCCTGGTACACATGCTTCACCTCATAGTAGCCGGGATGCGGGTCGCGGTCCGGGCCCACCAGGCCGTTGCAGTTGAAGTTGCCGTCGGAGGGCGCGTTCTCCCCGTAGTCTCCGCCGTAGGTCCAGACGCGCTTTTCGTCGTAGAGGCCCTGGTCCACCCAGTCCCAGATGAAACCGCCCTGCAGGTGTGTGTGGGCATAAATCTCCTTCCACTGCAGGTCCAGGGAGCCGGTGGAGTTACCCATGGCGTGGGCATACTCGCAGGGGATGACGGGACGCTCGCCGAAGGTTTCTCCCATGCGTTTGAACCAGTCTGCGCCGGGGTACATGGGGTTGATGATATCCGTGTTCCAGTCGTATTCGGCCCTTTCATACACGATGGGACGGTTCTGGCCGTCCTTTTCCAGCTCCTTGAGGAGTTTGTAAGTTTCGTAGAAGTTGACACCGTTGCCCGACTCGTTGCCCAGCGAGAGCAGGGTGACGCAGGGATAATTGGACGTCCTGTAGTACATGTTGAGGGTGCGGTCTATGTGCTTAGGAAGCCACTCGGGCTTGTTGCCCAGCGTCTTTTTGATGTCGTAACCCATGGCGTGGGTCTCGATGTTGGCCTCGTCATACACATAGAAGCCCAGGGAGTCACACAGTTCGTAGAACTCCCGCGGCTGCGGATAGTGGCTGGTGCGGATAGCGTTGATGTTGGCCCGCTTCATGAGGATGAGGTCCTCCAGGATGTTCTCGCGGGTGATGTAATGACCCGTGTAGGGGTTGTGCTCGTGCAGGTTCACACCCTTGAACTTGACGGGCTGGCCGTTCACGAGGAAGGCCTTCACGTCGCGGTCTCCGTCCTTCACCGTAGCAATCTCCAGGCGGCGGAATCCCACGTGAAAGCGGGTGTACTCTCCGTTGACATTCAGGAGAAGGGTGTAGAGCTCGGGGGTCTCCGCACTCCAGGGACGTACGCCCGGAATGGTATCGGCCACGGTGACCATGGTGCCACTAAAGTCGAAGCGGGCATCGGCCACCACTTCTCCGTTGCGGTCCATGAGCTCGTAAGAGACCTCGGTGGGGGCGGCAGAGCGCATCTTCAGGTAGAAGACGCCTTTTTTCAGATCCGGCGTGAGGGTGGATACGACGTTGAAGTCGAAGCCGCTCTCCCGGGCCTCGCTGGAGAGGTAGACGTCCCGCTCCTCACCGGATAACCGCCAGAAGTCCTGGTCTTCCAGGAAGGAGGCGGTGGTGTAGCGGTAAATCTTGAGAAGAAGCTCGTTGCGGCCCTCTTTGAGGTAAGAGGTTACGTTGAAGCGGGCCAGGTCCTTGGAATCTTCGCTGTAACCCACTTCCTGCCCGTTCACATACACATAAGTGCCGCTCTTGGTGCCGCAGAGGTTAAGGTACACCTCTCTTCCGGCCCAGGAGGCGGGCACGGAGAACGTGCGGTGATACAGGCCGGCGGGAACCGACTCGGGCAGCACGGGCGGCTGGGGGTTCACCGGACAAAAGTCGTAGGGGATGTTGGTGTAGATGGCCGTTCCCCATCCCTGCACCTCCCAGTTGCCGGGTACTTTTATCTTGTCCCACTGGGGATAGCCCTCCAGGGCCTCCATGTCATGGTGGTCCTCAAAGTACTTGAAGTCCCAGGTTCCGTTGAGGTCCAGGTAATTCTCACTTTCACGGAATCCCTTCGAGAGAGCGTCTTCGCGGGAGGCGAAATAGATGACTTCCGTGCGCTGGGTGTTGGCGTTCACCGAGGTGGCCTGCATGTCCTGCCAGAGGGGCAGGCCAATCGTAAGAAGAAGGGCTGCTGTTATCATAATGAAAGGGTTTCGCTTAAACGGATATCCTCCGAGGAGGCTCCCACCTGAATCTCAAACGCTCCGGGCTCTACCACGCGCTCCATGGCGGGGTTCACCAGCTCGAAGGCGCTGCGGGCAAGCGGCATTTCCACCGTGACGGTTTCTCCGGCCTTCACGTGCACGCGGGAGAAGGCGCAGAGCTGTTTGCGGGGACGGGCCGTAGAGGCCACAAGGTCGCGGATATACACCTGCACAACCTCGTCTCCGTCCCGCTCTCCGGTGTTGGTCACCTTGACGGTTACCTTTTCTGCCGATGCCTGCAGGTCACTGTATTCAAAAGTAGTATAGCTGAGCCCGTACCCGAACGGATACAGCGGATTGGCGCTCTCTTCCACGTAGTCGTGGCTGAAGGGAACTTTGCGGTTGTAGTAGACGGGCAGCTGGCCAACGCTGCGGGGAACGCTCACGGCGAGGCGGCCGGCGGGGTTGTATCGGCCCAGAAGGACATCGGCGAGCGCCTTGCCGCCTTCTCCGCCGGGGTACCACAGCGTGAGGAGGGCATCGGCATTATTCGCCGCCCAGTTCTTGTTCAGGGGACGGCCCTCGATGTACACCACCACGAGCGGTTTGCCGGTGGCCTTCAGCGCCTTCAGAAGCGGCAGCTGCAGGCCCAGGAGGTCCAGCGTGCTGCGGTCGAAGCCCTCGCCGGCCTCCATGTCGGAGACAGAGGTTTCGTCCACCACGGCGGCGCCGGTGTCAATGTATTTGGTGCGGAAGTCGCGGGCCGATGAACCGCCCACCACGGCGACGATGACATCGGCCTGCCGGGTAGCCGCTACTGCCTGGGAGATTTGGCTCGTGCGGGTGTCGCGGATGGCGCAGCCCTTCACGTAGGTGACGCGGGCGCCGGCTGCCTCAAGTCCCTCCCGCATGGTAATGACATGGGCGGGGTCCTGTGGGGCGGTGTAGTCTCCCAGCTGGTTGTACATATTGTCTGCATTGGGGCCGATGAGCGCAATGCGGGCACCTTCCTTCAGGGGGAGGACGCCGTTATTTTTCAGGAGCGTAGCGCTCTCGCGGGCGGCCTTCGCCGCTACTTCGAGGTTGGCCTCGCTGCGGACATCGGCGGCCGATCCTTCCGGAAGGTACGGGTTGTCAAACAGCCCGGCCTCGAATTTTCTCAGAAGAACGCGCATGACGGCCTGGTCTACGGTTTTCATGCTCACCCGGCCGCTCTCTACGGATTCCTTGAGCAGGGAGAAGCAGTTGGCACCCAGGTCTACGTCTACGCCGGCTTTCAGGGCCATTTCTCCGGCTTCCTGCTTGGAGGAGGCTACATGGTGGCTTCCGTAGATGCCGTCAATGCTTTCGAGGTCGCTCACCACAAAGCCCCTGAAGTGCCAGCGGTCCCGGAGCACGCCGGTGAGAAGATCCGGGTTGCAGGTGGTGGGAACGCCGTCAATGGTGTTGTAGCTGGTCATGACGCTGAGCGCGCCGTTATCGATGGCTGCCTTGAAGGTGGGCAGTACGTTCTCTTCGAGGTCCCGCGGGCCGATGTGGCTGGGACTTCCGTTGTGGCCGCCCTCGGGGATGCCGTAGGCCACAAAGTGCTTGAGCGTGGAGATGACGCCCTTCCCGGAGGTGCCCCTCACCATGGCCGATGCCATCTCGGAGGTAAGGAACATGTCTTCTCCGTAGGTCTCTTCCACGCGAGACCAGCGGGGCTCGCGGGAAAGGTCGATGACCGGTCCGTAGCCGATGGTGCCGCCCTGCGCGGTGAGTTCGCTGCCAATCACGGCGCCCACCTTTTCCACCAGCGCGGTGTCCCAGGTGGCGGCGAGGCCGATGGAGGTAGGGAAGACGGTGGTGCCGATGGCCATGTGCCCGTGCGGGGCTTCCTCGGCCAGGATGATGGGAATGCCTAGGCGCGTGGAGTCAATGGCGTAGTGCTGGAGGGCGTTGTAGGCCTGGGCCGATAGTTGCGGGTTCAGGCCCGTCTCCAGGGTCTTGCGGGTCCAGGGATCGGCCCGGAAGGTGGCCCAGAGCATGCCGCCGTGCTGCTCCTGGATGAACGTGCGGTAGGCGTCCGAGATGGTTACTTCCGTATCGGATACTTTCTCGTACATGGGCCAGCCCAGGGGACAGAGGAGCTGACCCAGTTTTTCTTCGAGGGTCATTCTTCCGACAAGGTCCCTGGCTCTTGTTTCGGATGGAAGCGATGCGTCTTTGTAGGCGGGGACGCGGCTGGAATTACAGGAAAAAAGCAGCAGCAGGGAGGCTGCCAGGGCGATGGTTTTGTTATAATGATTTAGCATGCAGCACGCACTTGTGGTGTTCAGGCTGCAAATATAATCATTTTTAACGAAATCACTGCTTCTCGGGCAGGTTTTCTACGAGTTCGTAGTCCAGCAGTTTCTGCTCCAGGGAAGTACCCTTTACCCGGATGCGGAGCGGGTCTCCGAGGCGGATGGAGCGGTGGCTGCGGCGGCCCACGGCGCGGTAGTGCTCCTCGTCGTAGATGAAGAAGTCGCTCTTGATGGTGCGGTAGGGGATCATGCCCTCAATCTTGGTGGGCTCAATCTCCACGTAGATGCCCCACTCGGTAACGCCGGAAACGTGTCCGTCGTACTCCTGCCCCACTTTGTCCTGCATGAATTCCACCAGCTTGTACTTGATGCTCTCGCGCTCGGCCTCGGCGGCGATGACTTCGCGCTCGGAGGCGTGCTTGCACTGGAGGGTATAGTAGTCCTTGTTTGCGCTCTCCCCGCCCTTGAGGTAGCGGGCCAGGAGGCGGTGTACCATCATGTCGGGGTAGCGGCGGATGGGGGAGGTGAAGTGTGTATAGAAGTTGAAGGCCAGGCCATAGTGGCCAATGTTGTCGGTGCTGTAGCAGGCCTTGGCCATGGAGCGCAGGGCCAGGATCTGGATGGCGCCCAGCTCGGGCTTGTTGTCCGCGGCCTTCATGAGGCTGTTGAGGCTCTTGGCAATCTCCTTGCCGCCTTCCATGGGGCCCATCTTATAGCCAAAGTGGCCGGCGAAGTCCCGGAGGCCGTTCAGCTTCTCCATGTTGGGCTCGTCGTGGATACGGTAGACGAAGGTCTTGGCTTTGGCCGATGCTTTGCCGCCCATCTTGCCGGCGGTGGCCACGAACTCCGCCACGTTGCGGTTGGCCAGGAGCATGAACTCCTCGATGAGCCAGTTGGCTTCCTTGGAGACTTTCTGGTGTACGCCAACGGGCTTTCCGTTTTCGTCCACGTCTACCTTCATCTCCGGGCGCTCGAAGTTCACGGCGCCGGCCTTGAAGCGGCGGTCCCTGAGCTTGAGGGCCAGTTTGTTGAGGATGAGGATGGCTTCCTGGATATCGGCCGGCACTTCCTCGGGCTTTGCGCCTTCGATGATGGCCTGGGCGCCCTCGTAGTCGAAGCGGTAGTCGGATATGATGTTGGTGCGGCCAAACCAGGGGTTGATGACCTTGGCCTGGGGCGTGAGTTCAAACACGGCGCTGAAGCACAGCTTTTCCTCGTTGGGGCGCAGAGAGCACAGCTTGTTGGAGAGTTTCTCCGGCAGCATGGGCACGGTGCGGTCTACAAGGTATACGGATGTGCCGCGGGCCTGGGCCTCCTTGTCCACGGCGGTGTCCGGGCGCACGTACCAGGTTACATCGGCAATGTGCACGCCCACCTCGAAGTTGCCGTTTTCGAGCTTCCGGAAGCTGAGGGCGTCGTCAAAGTCCTTGGCGTCGGTGGGGTCGATGGTGAAGGTGAGCGTGTCCCGGAAGTCCCTCCGGTGGGCGCGGTCTTCGTCGGTGATGGTCTCGGGGATGCTGTCGGCCGCATTCTCCACCTCTTTCTCAAAGCGGTAGGGAAGGCCGAACTCGGCCAGGATGGCGTGCATTTCGGTGTCGTTCTCTCCGGGCATGCCCAGCACGTCCACCACGTGGCCGAAGGGGCCTGCGGCACCGCGCTCCCAGCCGTCCACGACGGCTGCTACCTTCATGCCCTTGACGCCGCCTTCCGGAACGGGGACGGAGATGTCGTAGGGCATGGTCTTGGAGCTCATGAGCACCCAGGCCTGGTCTCCCACAATGTGCAGGATTCCCACGAACGGGCGGCCCGAGCGTTCTACGATGGCGACAACCTCGCCGCTGCGGCGTTTGGCCTGGCCGGTTTTCTCCTGTGTGACGGCTACCCTTACGATATCTCCGTTGAGGGCGCCGCGCGTCTTGGAGGCTTTTACGTAAATGTCTTCTTCCTGCCCTTCTACGCGGACAAAGATGAAGCCGTCACGGGACATGATGGCTTTTCCCTCATACTCGGGAACGATCTTTTTCTTTTTATGGTTTTTCCTATTGGAACTGTATTTTCTTTTGGACATATAACTAGATTAACGAAATGAGTAAATAAAGGAAGTGTGCGATGACACCGGCGCACAGGCCGGCGACGGCGTGGGCGCCAATAGCCTTGGAAATGACCTTGCGGTAGCCCATGCTGTCCAGCATGGCGGTGTGCGTGGAGAGGAATCCGCTCCAGCACATGCCGATGGCGGTGAAGACGGCCACGGTGTTTCCGTCCAGGAAACCGGCGGCGTTGAAGGTGGGCAGAAGGCCGAGGGCGGCTCCGACTGCACCGAGGGCGGTCATGGGGAAGGCGATGAGCTCCATGTGCTCGAAGCCGAAGAGCCACTCGAACACCCAGTGGATTTTCTCCGCCAGCCAGGGAAGGACGGGAACGCCCTGTGAGGATGAGCCGTTGTACACGCCTTCTGGACCGGCGCCGAAGGTGAGCATGATGACGGCGGTTGTGATGATAAGGACGCCGGGGATAATCTGCAGGCCCAGTTCCACACCGTTCTTTCCGCCGTCCAGTACGGCGTTGAGAAAGCGCATGAAGATGCCGTCCTGGTTTTCTTCTTCGGGCTGCTCCTCGAAGGATTCACCGGCTGCACTTTCCAGTACGGGGCTGTCCAGCTCGGGATAGGCCTTCAGGCATTTCCGCTGCATGACGCGCGTGGAGATGATGGAACCGCAGAAGGCACCCGCGAGACCCACCAGCGCACCGGTAATCTGGACATAGCCCACCATGGTGATGATGACCACGAATCCCATTCCAAAGGCGGTACCGAAGTTGGTGAGGGAGATGAGCTGGTACTTTTTGAAGAAGGAGGCAAAGTTGCGGTCCTTGGACAGGGCGATGATGGCCGGGTTGTCGGATAGGAACGTCATGACGGCGCCGAGGGCCGCCACGCCGGGAAGGTTGTAGAGCGGCTTCATGAGGGGACGCAGGATGCGCTCCAGAAGGTTTACTACGCCAAATTCCGACATGAGCTTGGACAGCGCGCCCGTGAGCACGGTGATGCCCATGAGGTAGAACACGGTGTTGAGAAGAAGGTCGTGGGCCGTGTTCATGAGGGTCTTGAGCATGTTGCTCCCGCCCATCTTGTAGCCCAGAAAGCTGAATACGCTGACAAGAAGGGTGAGGAAGACAATGGCTTCAATGGTGGAACGGCGTGTTTTCTCCGATTTCATTTCCTTTGTGGTTGAGTACGCAAAGATAAGCAATTATCGGTACAATTCCCGTAGGACGGCAAGGGACTTTACCTGAATGTTGGCTTCGGTGTGATAGGAAAGGTACTGGAGGAGCTCCTCGCAGAGTGCATTGCGTGTGGAACCGTTCAGGGGAAGGAGGAGCGACTCGCTGAAGCTGGCCGCAGTGAGCGCCTTCATCTGACTCAGATGCTCCCCGGCAAAGGGGGCGATGTCGTCAAAGGTGGGCCGAAAGCCCAGGGCGCCCGCAAGTTCCAGAAGGAACCGGACGGGGAAGTTGGCAAAATCGGCCTCCAATGCGTTGAGGGTAAGGATGCTTCCTACGCACCACTCGTACAGGCCGTCTTCATTGGCACCGTCCCTTACCGTTCGGAAGAGAACTTCCGAGAGGAACAGCGTCATGGTGTTTTTCTTCAGGTTTCCCCGGATTCCTTCCAGGGCGTCCTTGAGCGTGATGTTTTTGAGGGTCCAGAGTTCGCTCTTGCTGTTCTCCACGACATCGGCCTCCAGGATGTTCAGAGGCAGAAACAAAGTGGTGCCGGTCTTTTTGGCACTGCGTACCAGAAAGCCCCGGCGCCCCCATTCGCGTGACAGCGTGTGTACCACCAGGGCGTTTTCGCCCACTTTGGTGGTGGTGAGCACGATGAACTCTACAGCGTCTCCCGTCATTTTTTGAGGAATTCGGCCATGGCCCTCAGCGCCTTGCCACGATGGGAAATGGCGTTTTTCTCTTTTTCTCCCAGCTGGGCGTTGGTTTTGTCGTAGCCCTGGGGGATGAAGACGGGGTCGTAGCCGAAGCCGCCTTTGCCGGCGCGGGCGGGGGCGATGCTGCCCTCCATGACGCCGTCAAAGAAGTGATGCTGGCCGTTTATGATAAGGGTGACGGAAGTGCGGAAGCGGGCCGAGCGGGTGGCGCGGGCCGTGGTGATGCCGTTGGTGCGGGCCATGGCGGCCTCTTTCTCACGGCGGGCCATCTCCGAGAGGAGCTTGTCAATGTTGGCGTCGGCGTTGTGCTCGGGACCGGCATAACGTGCGGTCTCCACGCCGGGCGCGCCGCCCAGGATGTCCACTTCCAGGCCGGAGTCGTCTGCGAAGCAGTTGAGGCCGGTCTTTTTATAGATGTAGTCGGCCTTCTGCATGGAGTTGGCCCTTAAGGTGTTGCCGGTTTCGGGGATTTCCTCGGTGATACCGAGCTCTGCGGGGGTAACGAGCTCAAAACCCTCGCCCAGGATTTCAGCAGCTTCCCGGACCTTTCCGGGGTTGCCCGTTGCAAATACGATCTTCATATAGCTCAAAATTTTTACCGGCGCAAAGTTACGAAAAAATCCAATAATAAAAAAATTTATTAATTACATTGTGCGGCCGATAAGGCTGTGGGCAAAATCTTTAAGCGCCTGATGGCCACTGGCATCCATTCCGGCGTCGGTTCCCTTGAAGACGGCTCGCGTGGAGAGGTCTCCGATGGCTTTCCGGGCGGCATCGGCAATTCCCACCGAGTCATAGATGGCCTTGACGCGGGCAATCTTTGCGCTCTTTTCCTCCTCGGTCACGGCGGGGGCGGCCAGGGCTTCTTCCAGCCCATCCGCACCCATTTCCTGGGCTTTTACGGTGAGCCAGCTCTTCTTGCCGTTGAGGATGTCTCCTCCGATGGGCTTTCCAAATACTTTCTGGTCTCCGTAGGCGTCCAGGTAGTCATCGGCCACCTGGAAAGCGAGGCCCAGGTAGTAACCAAACTCGTAGAAACATTCCTGGCTCCATTTGTCGGCCCCTCCGATGAGGGCGCCCATCTGGGCCGAGCAGGCCAGGAGCACGCCGGTCTTGAGCCCGATCATCTGCATGTACTCGTTCATGGAGACGCGGCTGCGCTTTTCAAAGTCCATGTCCAGCTGCTGGCCGTCACACACTTCCGAGGCCGTTTTCGAAAAGAGCGCCAGGGCCTCCGGCAGCACGGCGGCGGGCGCTTTGGCAATGCGTTTGTAGGCGTCTATGCACATGACGTCTCCGCTTAGGATGGCGGTGTCTTCGTTCCATTTTTTCCAGACGGTGTCGTGACCGCGGCGAAGAGGGCTGCGGTCCATGATGTCGTCGTGGATGAGGGTGAAGGTGTGGAACACTTCCAGGCCGGCGGCGGGCTCCAGAATCTGGGGCGTGAGCTCGCTCTGGTAAATGCCGTAAGTGGTGAGGCACAGCCGGGGACGGATGCGTTTGCCTCCAATGGAGATCATGTAGCGGAGAGGGTCGTAGAGACCTTCGGGGGTGGGCTGGAACTGAATGTTCGCGAAAAGGTCCTTCAGGGCCTCGTCCAGGGTGTGCTCAGGAATCATGGTAAAACGTTTAGTTTACAAAGATACGAAAAAGTGCTAACTTTGCGGCCATGATGAGAAAGGAACTGGAGATAATGGCGCCGGCCGGCAATTTCGGATGCCTCATGGCCGCCATCGAAGGAGGGGCGGATTCCGTGTATTTCGGTATCGGCCACCTCAATATGCGGTCGCACTCGGCCAATAATTTTTCAAAGGAAGACCTGCCGGAGATCCTGCGCATCTGCCGCGCCTACGGCATCAAGGCCTACATGACCCTCAACATCACCCTGTATGGGGAGGAGCTTGCGGAAGCCTATGCCACCCTGGATGCCGCCAAGGCTGCCGGTGTGGATGCCATCATCGCCTCCGACATGGCGTGCATTCTCTATTGCCGGAAAATCGGCCTGGAGGTGCATATCTCCACGCAGCTGAGCATCTCCAACCTCGAGGCCCTTCGCTTCTATGCGCAGTGGGCCGATGTGGTGGTGCTGGCCCGGGAACTGAGCCTGGAGCAGGTGAAGGTCATTTACGAGGGCATTCAGAAGGAACAGATCAAAGGACCCTCCGGGCAGCTCGTGCGCATCGAGATGTTCGCGCACGGTGCCTTCTGCATGGCGGTTTCGGGCAAATGCTACCTCTCGCTGTCGGCCTATGGCGAAAGCGCCAACCGGGGCAACTGCCTGCAGGCCTGCCGCCGCGGCTATCTCCTTACCGACTACGAGACCGGAGATGCCATCCACGTGGACAACAAATACCTCATGTCCCCGAAGGACCTCTGCACCATCGAGTTCCTGGACAAGTTCGTGGAAGCCGGCGTGAAGGTGTTCAAGATTGAGGGCCGTGCCCGCAGCGCCGACTACGTCAAGACGGTGGCCGGATGCTACCGGGAAGCGGCCGATGCCGTGGCCGACGGTACCTTCACCCCGTCCCTCGGCGCATCCATGAAGGACCGCCTTTCCACGGTGTTCAACCGCGGTTTCTGGGACGGGTACTACCTTGGAACCAAGATGGGAGAGTGGAGCGCCAAGTATGGCAGCAGCGCCACCCGCACCAAGGTGTATGTGGGCCCTGTCACCAACTGGTATGCCCGGCTGGGTGTAGCCGAGATCCAGGTAGACGCCACGCCGCTCCATAGGGGAGACCGCCTCCTTTTCATCGGCAACAAGACCGGTATGCTGGAAATGACGCTGGAGGACCTCCGTGTAGATTATGAGAGGGCCGATGTGGCCCCGCAGGGCATCCGCTGCTCGGTAGCTGTGCCGCTAACCGCCATGCCGGAAGATAAAGTCTCTCCCGATGCCCCCGGCGAGCGCATTCACCCCCGCAAGGGAGACAAGGTGTATATCTGGAAAGACGTATAACACGAAAAACCCGGAAAAGTGCGTTACTGCCTCCCCCTAGTGGGAACGTGTAACACGTTTTTCCGGGTTTTTCGTGTTATTGCTTATATCAATAAGTGATAGCCGGCACCTCCAATGCCTTGGCAAGCTGCTCATCGTAACGAATTCGCACCTTTACGCCGGCTTCCTGGAAGTAGTAGCGTACCACAATCTCTTCTTCGATAAAGGGAATGATTTCGTCTTTCTTGAGGCGGAGGAAGGTTTCCTTGTCCATGTCCAGGGATTTTGCCAGGGCATCCAGTTCCGAGCCCATGGCCTCGGTGAGACCGTCTTCCTCCAGGCTCTTTTTCATCTCGTCAAAGAGGGCCCGGGCCGATGAACGATAGTCAAACTCCTTGTCCTTGGCAAAAGCAATGAAGTCTTCGTAGTCTGTGAAGCGGAAATCATCTGCCGCCGGGATAGACTCATGCTTTCTCACATACTCCAGGGCATACTGCTCGGTGATGCCACTGTAAACCAGCGAGTAGGTAAGGCGGGAATAGCGGTGGGCCTTCACTTCAAAATCCGGGGTAATGCCGCCGCCGTCCTTCACCGTACGTCCGTGCGCCGTTGTGAAGCTGTGGGTGAGGGAATCGGGGATGTGTCCCACACTGCCGTCCTCGTTGCGGTGGCTGTAGTCGATGGCCTGCACGCATCGACCCGAAGGCGTATAGTACTTGGCGGTGGTCACCTTGAGCTGGCCATTGTAGGGCAGCGGACGGATACTCTGCACAAGGCCCTTTCCGAAGGTGCGCGTACCGGCAATGGTGGCGCGGTCGTAGTCCTGCAGGGCGCCGGAGACAATCTCACTGGCCGATGCACTGCCGCTGTCTACCAGCACCAGGATGGGAATCTCGGTGTCTACCGGGTCTGTGGTGGTCTTATATGTGGCAGCCGATCCCGCGGCCCGGCCCTTGGCACTTACCACAACCGAACCCTTGGGGACAAAGAGCGAAACAATGTTCACGGCCTCGTTCATAAGGCCGCCGCCATTGCCGCGAAGATCCAGCACCAGGCGCTGCATGCCCTGGGCCTTAAGGGTGTGGTAGGCATCCCGGATGCCCTGGCCCACGCCGTCGGTGAACTTATCCAGAAGGATGTAGCCGTCCTTCTCATTGAGCATGCCCACATAGGAGAGGGAAGGCAGCACGATGCGTTCGCGCGTTACCGGAACGTCAATGGTCTCTCCCCGCAGCTTTTTCACACGGAACACCACCTGGGTACCGGGCTTTCCCCGCATGCGGTCACTGCTCTGCTGGCTGGTGAGGCCGTGGGTGGTAACGCCGTCAATGGCCTCTATCTCGTCTCCGCAGCGGAGACCGGCCTTGGCGGCGGGAGATCCGGCATAAGGCTCGTTGATGATGACGTTTCCGTTCACGTCCGGCTTATAGATGATGGCGCCAATACCTCCGTAGGTATTGCTCAGCATCATCTGGAAGTCTTCCTGCTCCTCTTCCGGCACATAGACGGTATAGGGATCCAGCGCCTCCAGCTTGGCATCGACGCCGGCCCGCTCAATGCGTCCCACCTCCAGGGAGTCCACATAGGAACGGTTGAGTTCTTTCAAAATGGCATTTTCAACCTCTACCCACTTGCCCAGGGTAAAGCTTTTTGACTGCGCCGAGGCGCTCAAAGTGACCGCCAGGGCGGCCACTGCAACAAAGAATCGTTTCATAACTGGGCAAAGGTACAAAAAATGTGCTAATGCATATTAGACCAGTAACGCGAAAAACCCGGAAAAACGTGTTACACGTTCCCACTAGGGGGAGGCAGTAACGCACTTTTCCGGGTTTTTCGCGTTATACGTCGGAGGCCGGGCGCCTCCGACGTTACAGGGTGAGGGCGCCGCCGCGGTAGAACTCTACCAGGCGGGTCTGGAACACATATTCGTAGGTGGCCTGTACGGCATCGGACTGGGCTTTCACCAGGCGGTTGCGGCTTTCATTGAACTCGGTGAGGGTGGCCTTGCCGTTCTCGTACTTGCCCTGCATGAGCACGAAGGCATCCAGGGCGGCATCGGCGGCCGTATGGGAGGCTTCCCACTTGGCGCGGGCGGCTACGGCTCCGTTCCAGGCCTGCTGGATTTCCTTGTAGAGCGTCTGCTCGGCACGGCGCAGCTGGAGCGCCTGGGTGCTCTGCTGCAGGCGGGCGCTGCGAACCTGGTTGCGGGTAGAGAACTTGTTGAAGATGGGGATGCTCAGGGACAGGCCCACATACTGGCTGAAGTTGTTGCTCAGCTGGTTCCAGAAGCCCTGGGAGCCAAAGGACGTGTAGTAGTTGCTGCCCATGCCTCCGCTCAGCGAGAGCGAGGGAGAATACGCGGCCTTGGCAATCTGGAGCTGCCTGGCAGCACCTTGGAGGCGAATCTGCTCGGCCTGAATCTCCGGGCGGATGCCCAGGGCATCGGCATAGATGTCGTCGGGATGGCCGATGACCACCTCTTCGAGCGATACCTCGGGACGCACCACCGAGAAGCTTTCCCAATTTGGAAGTTCCAGCAGCTGGGCCAGCGTGAGCAGGGATGTGCGCACGTTGTTCTGTGCCTGGATGACGGTTACCTGGCTCTGGGCCAGGGAAGCTTTCTGCTGGGAGAGTTCGGCGGACGAGGCCCTTCCGGTTGCGAAGAGACCTTCCAGGCGGGCGACCTGCAGGGAATCGATGGAGAGCTGCTCGCGGGCGACATCGGCTATCTCGTAATTGTAGAGGATCTGGACATAGGCCTGCGCTACCTGCACGCGGATGTCGTTGCGGGCTTTTTCCAGGTCGGCGGTGGCAGCCTCCAGGTTGAGGGCGGCCAGCTGTATGCGGCGGGGAGTGGCCAGTCCGTCGAACAGGTTCATGCTGGCACCCAGGTTGAAGCTGGTGCTGGAGGTATTGCCGCTCTCGTAGGTGTTGTTGCCGCCCAGGCCGCGGCCGAAGCTCCAGTTCTGGCTGGCCGATGCGTTCACGGACGGAAGCCAGGACATGTCGGCGGTGTTTTTCTCAATCTCCCGGCCTTCTACGCTGGCTGCCTGTGCGGCTATGGTGAGATTGTGCTCAAGGGCCCACTCCGTGCACTCCTGAAGGGTCCAGGGGTGGTCGAGGCTGGGCTCCTCCTGCGGCGTCTGCAGGAGGGCAAGGGCTATGAATAAGGCTTTCATGGCTTACTTGGTGTTAGTGATAATCTGGGGACCGCGTACTTTTTCACCGGCGGCGAGGCCGCTGCGCACTTCAATGTTTACACCGTCCGACAGGCCGGTTTCCACGACGCGCTTGTTCCAGGTTCCGCCGTCCATGACATAGACAAAGGTGCTGTCACCTTCCCACTGGATGGCGCTCTCGGCGACGGTCACTACATCGTGGGCTTCCTGGAGGACAATCTCGGCATTGGCGCTGTAACCGCTGCGGATGGTGATGCCGGCAGGAACCTTCACGGAAGCCTTGATCTCGAACAGGTTGGTGCCGCCCGACTCGGTGGCCTTGGGAGCGATGTATTCGAGGGCCGCGTCAAAGTGCACATCCTGCAGGGCGCCTACGCTGATGCGGACGGGAAGGCCCACGTGGAGGCGTCCCACCTCGGTCTCGTCAATGTTGCCGTCAAAGATGAGGTCGTCCATGTTGGCCACGGTGGCGATGGTGGTACCGTCGTTGAAGGTGTTGGACATGGTGACGGAGTTACCTACCTTCACCGGGATATCCAGGATGAGGCCGGAGATGGTGGAACGCACCAGGGTGGTACTTCCGCTCTTGTTGGAGGACGATACGCCGTCGCGCACGATTTCCAGGGTTTCCTGGGAGACGGCTTTCTCTTCCTTTGCCTGCTGCAGGGCCTGGCTCACTTTCTCGAATTCCTCGGCACTCACGAGTTTCTGGTCGTAGAGGGCCTTTTCGCGGTCGTAGTTGATCTGGGCCTGTTTGAGGTTCATTTCGGAAAGGCGCAGCCGGCTCTGGGCGCTGGAGAGGGAACTCATGTCGGGGATGACCTTGAGTTTGGCGATGACCTCGTTCTGCTGCACGGTCTCGCCGGCCTTCTTGTAGAGTTCGGCCACGATGCCATTAATCTGGGGCTTCACGTTCACCTCGTCGCGGGGCTGGATCTTGCCCGTGACAACGGTGCTCTTGGAGATGCTGCCGGTCTCGGGGACCAGCTCCTGATACTGGATTTCCTTGGGCTGGGACCGGCGGAAAAGGTAAGCGAAGGTGCCGATGAAAACGGCTGCAATCGCAAGGACCATCAAAATTTTACCAAACTTTTTCATATCTGTAATTTGTTTTTATTCGTCTCTCATTGCATCTACGGGTTTGATCTGCATGGCGCGGGAGGCAGGCATGAGGCCGGCTACGACGCCGAGTACAGTCAGGAGCGACGCCGCCAGCATGGCTGTTCCGAAGGGCACCTGGAAGGCTGCCTTGAGAATGCCGTCTTCGGTCATTCCCATCTCCACGCCGGCCAGGATGAGTACGCTCAGGACAATGCCTCCCATGCCGGCCACCAGCGTAAGCACGATGCTCTCGGAGATGATCTGGCCCAGAATCTGGCGGGGCGTAGCGCCAATGGCGCGGCGGATGCCAATCTCGGTGGTGCGCTCCTTCACGCTCACCATCATGATGTTGGATACGCCGATGACACCGGCGAGCAGCGTTCCCAGGCCGATGAGCCAGACCAGGAAGTTGATGCCCTTGAACAGGTTGTCCACGATGCCGAAGATAAGCTGGGTGTTGAGCAGGAACAGGGCCTGCTCGTCCGTGGGGTCAAAGTAGTGGGCCCGGGCCAGGATCTCCCGGACGCGCGGGGTGAGGTCGCTCATGGTGTAGCCCGGCTTGGCCGTGAAGCACAGGAGCTGGATGGTGTTTCCCAGGTTATAGGCCTTGATGGCCTGGGTAAGGGGAATGGTCACGAGGTCTGAGTTGCTGCCGTTGATCTGGATACCGCCGCCTTCTCTCCAGTCCACGCCGATGACATTATAGTAGGAGCCGGAGATGCAGATGCGTTTGCCGCAGGGATCTCCGCCCTCGGGGAAAAGGTCGGCGTACACTTTCTTTCCCAGTACGCACACTTTCCGCTCCTGGGCTACATCGGCCTCGTTGAGGTATCGGCCATACATCATCTGGGGCGTCTCGATATTCACGTAATCGGCCCGCGCCCCGCGCACGACGGCTTCCGATGAGGAGTTTTCGTCGCGGGTGACGCTCTTGCCCCACAGGCCTACGGTGGGGGTGACGGTCTCCAGTTCCGGCATCAGGTTCCGCAGGCGGTCTACGTCGGAATAGGTCATTTCCCAGGTGCGGCCCTTCTTGAAGCCCTTGAACGGCTTGGAGGTAGAGTTGGAGAAAGCGATGCAGGTATTCTGTGCAAAGCCTTCGAAATTCTTGTTCAGGAGGTCTTTGAGTCCCTGGCTGCCGCCGGTCAGGAGCATCAGCATGAAGATGCCCCAGAACACGCCGAAGCCGGTGAGGATGCTGCGGCTCTTGTTGCGCAGGATGCTGTCCAGGATTTCCCGGAACGTATCTGTATCAAACCACTTTTTCATCAGTCTGCTCTCAGGGCTTCAATGGGTTTTACACGGGAGGCTTTCCAGGCGGGGATAGCCCCGGCGAGGGTGCCGGCAATAATCAGAAGGAGGGTGGCTTCGAGCGCTACGTCCAGTCCTACAGTGGGGTTCACCAGCATGTGGATTTCTTCCATGCCGATGTTCACGCCGCTCTGTCCTACGGTTTTATCCAGGATTTGGCAGGCTACCATCCCCAGGAACATGCCCACGTAGCCGAAGAGGGCCGTGATGGCAATGCTCTCGGCGATGATGAGCTTGAGGATGGCTCCGGGACGGGCGCCGATGGCCTTTCGGATGCCAAATTCGTGGGTGCGCTCCTTCACGGTGATGAGCATGATGTTGGAAATGCCCACGATGCCGCTCACCAGGGTAAGGAGGCCCAGGATCCAGAGGGCGATGTTGAGGATGCGGTTGCCCTCGCTCATCTGCAGGTTGCGGGTGTAGCCGTTGTTGATCCAGAGGCCGCGGCTGTCGTCGGGAGCAATGTCATGGTTTCGTTTGAGAACGCTTGTGTAGGCGTCTTCGAAGGCTTGGTGATCCTGGAGGGTAGTGGGCCCGTCTACAGTGAAGGAAATGTTGTCAATCTTGTCGGAATGGTCGTAAATTCCCTTGTAGGTGGTGTAGGGGATATAGCAGCCGCGGCGGAAGTCGCTTTCGTCCGTGTGGTAGATGCCCACTACGCGGTAAGCGATTTTTCCGGCTGCAATCCAGGCGCCCAGGACGGCGTCGGGGTTGCCGGGAATGAGCTCCCGGGCGTGGGAACTGGCGATGACAATCACCTTGCGGCGCTGCTCCAGGTCTTCCCGGTTGATGAAGCGGCCGCTGCTCATCTGGATTTTGTTATGCTCCTCAAAGCCGGGCATGACGCCCCGGAGCCATCCGTTCGCGGTTTTGTCTCCCAGGGCCAGATCGGCGGAAGTGGAACCGGTGGAAACGCTGACATCTCCGATGATGCCTTCCCACGTCGGGCCGTCCGTATAGTCCACGTCTTTCTGGTCCAGTTCGATGATGCGGTTTTCCTTATATCCCTTGTAGGGTTTGGAGGTACGCCAGCCTTCGACTTCGATGCTTTGTGAAATGTAGTTTTGCATGTTTCCCGCGAAGGAATTCATGAGGCCGTTTCCGGCGCCGAGGAGGGTCACCAGGAGGAAAATGCCCCAGCTCACCGCAAAGCCCGTAAGGGCCGTGCGGAGCTTGTTGTTCCTCAGGGAACTGGCTATCTCGTGAATGATCTCGATTCTCATTACTTCATGAGGGGACCGCCCCAGGCGTCGTGGTGCGTGTTTTCTTCAATCTGGCCGATGACGCCGTCCTTGATGTGGATAATTTTGTCGGTTTCGTTGGCAACGCCGCTCTCGTGGGTGACCACAATGATGGTGATGCCTTCTTCTTCGTTGAGTTTTTTGAGAAGCTGCATGACCTCCACGCTGGTTTTGGAATCCAGGGCGCCGGTGGGTTCATCGGCCAGGATAATCTGCGGGCTGGTGATGAGGGCGCGGGCAATGGCGACGCGCTGCTTCTGGCCGCCGCTCATTTCGTTGGGGAAGTGGGTTGCCCAGGGGGTGAGGCCCAGTTTCTCCAGATACTCCATGGCCATCTCGTGGCGCTTCCGGCGGGGAACACCTTGATAATATAAAGGCAGTTCCACGTTCTCCACGGCCGTTTTGAAGCTGATGAGGTTGAAGCTCTGGAAGATGAAGCCGATCATGTGGTTGCGGTAATCGGCCGCCTGCTTCTCCGAGAGGTCTTTGATGAGCGTACCGCCCAGGGTGTATGTGCCTGTGTCGTAATTGTCCAGAATGCCCAGGATGTTCAGGAGTGTACTCTTTCCCGATCCCGAAGCCCCCATGATGGACACGAACTCTCCCTTTTCAATGTTGAGGTTGATGCCCTTGAGCACGTGCAGCGGCTGACCGTTGTTGTACGTCTTGTTAATGTCTTTCAGTTCGATGAGCGCCATTTGTTCGCTGTATTAGTATCCTATTACACTGCAAATATAGAACAGTTTTTTCTAACGACCAAATTTTTTTCAAAAACTTTGCCGATTCTTCCTCCTCGCCCCTTCTCCCTCCCTGAAAATCGGACATTTTCGCCGTTTTTGTCCGATTTCTCTGGTGACTTTCTCCAAAATCCGACATTTTTGCCTTTTTTGTCCGATTTTGGAAACGACTCAGCGCCAAATCGGACAAAACCCGCGAAAAATGTCCGATTTGGCGCTGACTTATGAGACGTTGCGCTATGCTTTTACGGCCCAGCGCATGAGCGAATCCCACCAGCGGGCAGGAAGCAGGGCGTGGAGCCACAGCAGGAAGTATGAGCCGGTGCCCGGGTGGTAGCGGTGGCGGGGATGGCGGGCGTTTACGGCGCGGGAAATGGCGCGGGAAACCACCTTGGGGCCAGAGAGGTACTTGCCGGAGTAGGCGAAGTGCATCAGGCGCGCTTCCTTTTGGGCCGATGCCGCATAGGGCGTGCCTGCACACGATTCCTCGAGGTGGTCGGCCGCAATGTTGCCCCATTCGGTGCCGATGCCGCCGGGCTCGATGAGGACGACATCAATGCCAAAAGGCTTCACCTCAATACGGAGTGCATCCGAGAGCGCCTCTACCGCGTACTTGGACACGTGGTACCAGCCGCCGAAGGGCAGCACAATGCGGCCGGCGACGGAGCCCACATTCACAATGCGGCCAAAGCCGTGTTCGCGCATGGAGGGCAGGACCAGCTGCGTGAGACGGGCCAGGCCAAACACGTTTACTTCCAGCTGGCGGCGTGCTTCCGGCATGGAAACATTCTCCACGGCGCCGAAGTAGCCGTAGCCGGCATTGTTCACCAGCACGTCAATGCGGCCTTCGGCAGAGAGGATGCCGTCGATGCACGCTTGCATGGATTCCTCCGAGGTGACGTCCAGCGAAACGGGAACGATACCATATTCGCGCAGGGGCTCCATGCGCTCCATGCGCCGGGCGGCGGCATATACCTTGTGCCCCTTGTCGGCCAGGTTGATGGCCGACGAGTAGCCGATGCCACTGCTGGCACCTGTAACAAGAACGATCATCGGTTGGCTTTGTCTAACTGTAATTCGGGATGACGGGCCGACGTACGGCGGAAAATCACCGCCACCGCAACAGCCAGCACACACAGGGCGCTGAACATCATTTCCACATGGACAGGCCCCTCGGAGCCCGTTCCCAGGATGACGCCCGAGAGCCACTTGAAACTCAGAAGCCCCAGGTTCTGCACCCAGTTGATGAGGGCGTAGGTGGTGCCCAGCACCTTGTCCGGCACAATCTTGGGGACAGAAGGCCAAAGGGCGGCGGGAACCAGCGAGTAGCCAAAGCCCAGCAGCACCATGGCCAGGTAGCCCCAGAACGGTACCCCGGCCGGAGCAAAAGCCAGCAGGACATGAGCCACCAGGGCCAGGACAGCGCCTGCCAACATCCAGCGGGTTCCATGCCCCACTTTATCAACGAGGATACCAAAAAGCGGAGCAAATACCACCGTGGAGAACGGCAGCATGGAAATCATCCAGCCGGCCGTCTGGGCAGGGATGTCAAAACGGGGGATAAGGATGGCGCCCGCGAACTTCTTGAACGCGATGACGCTGCTGTAGAAGAGGACACACAGCAGTCCCAGCAGCCAGAAATTGCGGTTTCCCAGCACTTTGATAACGTCCGAGAAACGGAATTCGTCTTCGGGGGAACCGGCAGGCTCGGAGGCGCTGTCGGGGGTTTTTGTCTTCAGGGTTTCGCGCTCTTCGTGGCGCTTTTTTCCAGCCGATGCATCGAGGGCCACGAACACGGCCCACAGGATAAGGCCCAGCGCCATCAGGCCCATGCCCACCACGGCGGGGCGAGCGGTTTCGGCCAGGGTGTAAACATGACCGGCCTGCTCCTGGACCAGCTTCGGGGACAGCACCAGCGCGAAGGCGGTGCCCAGCCTGGCGACAGCCAGCTGGACGCCCATGGCGAAGGCCATCGGCCCGCCTTTGAACCACCGGGCGATGCTTCGCGTGACGGCGGTACCGGCAATCTCACTGCCCAGCCCGAAGAGCATGACGCCTACGTAGGCCAGGGTAAGGGAGGCCGATGACCCGCTGAGAAGGGCCCACAGCACCAGTCCGGCACCGCCGGCCATCATGATCACAAACAGGCTGCCGGAAAAGCGGACACCCCATTTGTCCAGGAGGATACCGCCGATGACGAGGCCGCCAAAGACGCACAGCACGCTGTATCCGCTGGCATACAGTCCGTAACCGGCGGCGTCCCAGCCCAGCTGCGTAAGGGAAGCATCTTCGAACAGATACGAGATGCTGGAGAACATATCGTCAAAGTAGTACGATGCGAACATGGGTACTACCAAACAGGCCAGCACCAACCAAGCTGCTGACCTGTAGAATTTCTGCTGAGTAGTGGCGGCCATGCTAATCCTGGATGTTGGGAAGTTCCAGACCGTATCCCTTCTTCTTGTCTACCACGCGAAGGTAAACCGAGATGAGCAGGGCGGCGATGCCCAGTGCGGCCAGCATCACAAGTGCCCAGGTGTAATCGAGGTCGTGGGCAGCGGTGCCGGCGGCGTTGGTGCTGTCCAGCACATTGCCGATGAGGGTGGGGAACAGACCCAGGCCGATGTTCTGGATCCAGAAGATGGCGGCGTAGGCCGATCCGATAATCTTTTCGTCCACCAGCTTGGGAACGGAAGGCCAGAGGGCTGCGGGAACCAGCGAGAAGCTGGCGCCGAGTACCAGGATAGTGATATAGGCCACGGCGGTTCCACCTACTGCGTTACCCTTGAAGGCAGGCAGGATGAAGGCGAATGTGAGGTGGCAGACTACGAGGAGGATGGAGCCCAGCATGAGCATGGTGGCAGCCTTGCCCTTGTGGTCTACATAGTTGCCGAGGATAGGGGTAATGGCCACGGCCAGGAGCGGGAACACGGCAAAGATGGTCTCTGCGGTTCCGCGCATGTAACCCATGTAGCAGTACACGATGAGGGCCGCGATGGCAACGCCCATGAGGCCGTACTTGAGGCCTTTCTGCTTGGAGAAGTTGCTGGAGAAAGCGCAGACGGCCACAAGCAGCATAATGACGTACTGGACAATAGTAACCGTATTGCTGGCCCAGAAGGTGCCGGCCTCGGCGGGGTTGAGCGTAAGGTTGCACTGCAGCATGTTCACGGCATACTTCTGGAAGGGGAAGATAGCGCTGTAGTAGAGCACGCACAGGAGGGCGACCAGCCAGAAGCCCTGGCTGGTGAAGATCTTGCCAAGGTCGCTGATCTTGAAGGGGTCGTCTTTTTCTTCGGCCTCGCCGGTCTGGGCGTCCAGCTTCTTGTCCATGAAGAAGTAAACGATGGTCATGATAAGGGCAATGCAAAGGAGCACCACGCCAAAGGCAACGCTGCGGGAAACTTCCACGCTGCCGCCGAGCTTGGCAAAGAAGGGGCTGAAGATCATGCAGGTGGCAACGCCCAGGCGGGCCAGCGCCATCTCGGAGCCCATGGCCAGCGCCGTCTCACGGCCTTTGAACCACTTTACAATACCGCGGCTTACGGTGATGCCGGCCATCTCGCAGCCGGTACCGAAGAACATGAAGCCGAGTGCGGCCAGTTTGGCCGATGCCGGCATGCCGTCCACGAAGGGAAGTACGTCTCCGAGGATGGGCAGGTTGCCGTTCCAGTTAAGATGGGTAGTGAACCAGGCTTCGATGCCGGAGCCCAGGAAGGCCTCGCTCACAGCGTAATACTTGATAATACCGCCAAACAGCATCACGGCACCGGAGAGGACGGCCGTGAAGCGGACGCCCATTTTATCCAGGATGATGCCGGCGAAAATGAGGAAGAAGACGTACACGTTGAGGAATACCTCGGCTCCTTCTTCGCGGCCGAATGCGGCGCTGTCCCACCCGCGGGTCTCCTGCATCAGGTCCTTGATGGGAGACAGGATGTCCATGAAGATGTAACTGCAGAACATGGCCAGGGCCAGGAGCAGCAGGGCTGTCCAGCGCATCGCGGCCGAATCACGGAGGGTAGTTTTGATAGAATCTGCCATAATACTTCTTAAGGTCTGTTTATTTTAGACCGCTAAATTAAGTATTTTATTTTGAAACGCCAACCACGCGGGTGAAATCGGACATTTTTGGCGTTTTTGTCCGATTTGGCGCTGAGTCGTTTCCAAAATCGGACAAAATTGCCAAAAATGTCGGATTTTGGAGAAGGATTAACGAAGTTCTTTGGAGGAGAGGAGCTGGCGGATGGTCTTTTCCTTTATATAGATGGTGGTAGAGATTTGATAGGAGTTCCAGCCCAGTTCACGATGGAGGATAATGGTGAGTTTGGCTTTGTCATCATCCGAGAGCGCTTTGAGGGGCCGGCCGTCAAAACACCTGTTCAGGATTTGGGTTACCATGCTCTCCATTTCGGTTTTGTTGAAAGAGGAGAGTTCGCCCAGGCGACGTGCAATTTGGAACTGAACCTCGTAGTCTTTTACCAGGGCAGTCTGGAGGTCCTTGGGTGAAGGAAACAGCTGATGGACGAGCGATGTGTCCACAAAGCAATAAGGATTTAGCCCCAGATACGGGTGGAACTGCCAGTTGGATGGAATATCCTCCACACCGCCTATCCGTCTTGTGAGTTCCCGCTGGGAGAGTTTGAAAGAAGAGTCGCAGCCGAGTAGGGCCGGCCACTCCTTCGAATAGTACATCCAACCGGAATCCCACAAGTAGGAGCCCACCATCCCAAGCCCCTTCTCCAAAGCATTCCTTAGGATATAGATAATCTCACCTTGCATCTTTTCGGGCGTCTCGACCGGCTCCAGGTTGAATCCGTAGTCCTCCGGTAACGGGTCCCGCCCCGAACGCTTCATCATGGCCGATAGTTTCCTCTTCAGGTAATCGAATGCCTGGACACAATCTGCTCCAGTTCCGCTAAGTGCCAGATGAATATGGTTGGGCATGAGTGAATGCGCATAGATCTTAATATTGAACTTGACGGAAATAAGCCCCAGCAGTATATTGCCGGTCGCAAATTCAGAGGCATCCGTAAAGATGTCCCGGCCCGACAGCCCGTCTGTACTTAAGTGGTAGTAACCCTTCCTCCACGAGCGATATGTTTCTCTTTTACCCATGATGCAAAGTTCGAAACACTTATCCGTTTCTTCAAAAATGAAACGGATAATCGTAAAAATCGCAGTCACAGAATGTTCTATGTCCGATTCCCGTTCAAATACAATGCGATTTTAGGGGCTAAAACCGCATTGCGTTTCTCACAGGCCCGGCTCAAATCGCGCAAAAACCGCCGAAATGTCGTGTTTTGGGAAGCGCCTCGGGAAAAATCGGACAAAAACGCCAAAAATGTCCGATTTGGCGCTGAACCGTTTCCAAAATCGGACAAAAAAGGCGAAAATGCTAAGTTTGAGGTTGCCCGAAAAATGCTTACCTTTGTACACTATGTACGAACTTCTGGAAACCATCAACAGCCCCGAGGACCTGAAAGGTCTGGACATGAGTCAGCTCAAACAATTGTGCGCAGAGCTTCGCCGGTATATGGTGGAGTGCTGCGCCGTGAATCCGGGGCATCTGGGTTCCAGCCTGGGTGCTGTGGAACTGATTGTGGCGCTGCATACCATCTACAACACCCCTGAGGACAAGATTGTGTTTGACGTGGGCCATCAGGCCTATGCCCACAAAATCCTTACCGGCCGGCGGGAAGCCTTCAAGGCCAACCGCAAAAAAAATGGTATCAGCGGTTTCCCAAAACGCAGCGAGAGCCCGTACGACGCTTTTGGCGCCGGTCACTCTTCCACTTCCATATCGGCCGCACTGGGCTTTGCCGAGGCCGCGCGCCTTACCGGCAGCGCAGACAAGGCCGTAGCCGTTATCGGAGACGGCGCCCTTACCGGCGGCCTCGCCTGGGAGGGCCTTAACAACGCCGGCTCCTCCAAGGCCGACATCCTCATCATCCTCAACGACAACAATATCTCCATCGACCAGAACACCGGAGGCGTTCATAACTACCTTCTCAATCTCACCACCCATCCCTTCTACAACCGTCTCAAAAACAGGGTGTGGAACGCCATGGGAGAGGGAAAAACCCGTGACTGGATCCAGAAGCGCGTCATTGACACCAAGTCCAACCTGGTACGCTCCAGCGGCGGCGCCGTTTTCGAGGCGCTGGGGTTCCGCTATTTCGGCCCCATCGACGGCAACGACCTGGAACAGATGACCGCTACGCTGGAGCGCATCAAGAACCTCCACGGCCCGCGCCTTCTGCACATCCACACACGTAAGGGCTGCGGTTACGCCCCCGCCGAGGCCAATCCCACCGTCTGGCACGCCCCCGGCCGTTTCAACCCCGAAACCGGTGAGCGCGTGAAGACGAATTACCCCGTCTCGCGTTATCAAGACGTTTTTGGAGAAGTTCTCACGGAACTGGCCCGGATGGACGAAAAGGTGGTGGGTGTCACCCCCGCCATGGCCAGCGGCTGCGGCATGACCGCCTTTGCCGCCGCCTTCCCCAGACGATTCTTCGACGTAGGTATCGAGGAAGGCCATGCCGTTACGTTCTCGGCCGGCCTTGCCGCCGCCGGACTCAAGCCCTACTGCAATATCTATTCGTCCTTCTCCCAGCGTGCCTACGACAACATTATCCACGACGTAGCCCTGCAGGGCCTGCCCGTAGTACTCTGCTTTGACCGTGCCGGCCTGGTAGGGGAGGACGGCGCCACCCACCACGGCTGCTTCGATATGGCAGCCTACCGCAGTATCCCCGGCGTCACCGTAGCCGCGCCGCGTAACGAGACAGAACTCAAACGCCTCATGTACACCGGCCTTTCCCTGGAAGGCGGTCCCCTCATCATCCGCTACCCCCGCGGAATCGGCGAAGGCACAGACTGGAAAAACGCCCCCTGCGAGGCTATCCCCATCGGCAGGGGCGAGAAATTAAAGGACGGGGCCGATGTCGCTATCCTCGGAGTCGGTCCCGTTGTGAACCGGGCGTTGGAAGCGGCCAATAAATGCCCGGAAAAATCCGTCGCCGTGTATGACATGCGCTTTGTAAAGCCGCTGGATGAGGAAATCCTCCAGGAAGTCTCCCGCTGCAAGCGCATCATCACCGTGGAGGACGGCGCCCTGAAGGGCGGTCTTTTCGGCGCGGTGAGCGAATATTTTTCCGGGCAGGCCGATGCTCCTATTATAAAAGGTGCAGGCATCCCCGACGTCTTCATCCACCAGGATACCCAGAAAGCCCAGCGCGCCCTCTGCGGCCTGGATACGGAGTCCCTCTGCGAACTTATCAAAGAAACGTTGAAAAATATTTAAAAAAGTTTTGCGGATTCAAAAAAAGTTCATACCTTTGCAGTCCTTTCAGCAGGTGAAGGATTCACAGAGCGCCGATATAGCTCAGTTGGCCAGAGCACGTGATTTGTAATCTCGGGGTCGTGGGTTCGAATCCCTCTATCGGCTCAAAGGAGCTTTGAAATATTGAAAAGCAAATTGGGAGGTTCGCATAGTGGCAATTGCGGCGGACTGTAAATCCGCTCCCTCAGGGTTCGGTGGTTCGAGTCCACCACCTCCCACAAAACTATTTCAAGCGGAAGTAGCTCAGTTGGTAGAGCATCAGCCTTCCAAGCTGAGGGTCGCGAGTTCGAACCTCGTTTTCCGCTCCAAAACATAAGATAAGCCGGTGTAGCTCAGGGGTAGAGCGCATCCTTGGTAAGGATGAGGTCATGAGTTCAATTCCCATCACCGGCTCTTTTTTTGGGTTTATGC
>ONKO01000003.1 GCA_900318445.1 uncultured Bacteroidales bacterium | reverse complement strand
GAAGGCCGGTATCCAGCTGGACAAGACCTTCGTGAAGGTTTGCGCCTGGTACGACAACGAGTGGGGTTACAGCAACAAGGTTTGCGAAATGGCTAAGGTGATCACCAAGTAAGTTGTTTCGGAAACACTTCTTTAAGGCCGGCTCTGTTTGGAGCCGGCCTTTTTTTGTAGGGGGCTTAGTGGTGCAGGTTCCGCCCCTATTTTGAAACCTGCTCCAGATACTGTGAGACCTGCGCCAACCGTTCCTTGAGACAAAAAAAGCCCGGAGAGAACCGGGCCTGAAAGTGGAGTATAGGGGAGTCGAACCCCTGACCTATAGATTGCGAACCTATCGCTCTAGCCAACTGAGCTAATACCCCGCGGAAAGGATTGCAAAAATACGGGATTTCCGTTAAAGAAACAAGTATTACCCGCAAAAAAACCGTATCTTTGTGTGCTATGAGAATTTTGGTTTCCAACGATGACGGATATAAGGCGGCAGGTATTCATGTCCTGGCACGCGTGATGGCTAAGTTTGGCGAAGTGACGGTAGTGGCTCCCAAATACCACCAGAGCGCCATGTCCATCGCGGTGTCACTGGGTGTGAATCAGCTTGCGTACAAAGATTTGCCGGAGGAAGGCCCTGGCAACTGGTCTTACCTGGATGCCACACCGGCGTCGTGCGTTAAATTCGGCCTGCAATACAAGTATGAGAACCGCAATCCGGACCTCGTCGTCGCGGGCATCAACCACGGCAGCAACGCATCGACCGGCGCCAACTACAGCGCTACCCTGGGCGCCGTGGAAGAAGCGGCCATCAACGGAATCAAGGGCATCGGCATATCCCTTACTTCCCATCGGGCCGATGCCGACCTCTCCGCCGTAGAGCACATGCTCCCCGGTATTATCAGAGACCTGTTGGCGCACTGGCCGCAGGACAGGCCTGGGCTTTACTTCAACGTGAATTTTCCGGATGCGCCTCTGGAGCTCATCAAGGGTGTCAAGTGGGCACGGCAGGGGCATGGACACTGGATCAAAGAGTTTGAAGAGTGGGACGAGCACCGTCTGGTAGCCCTGGGCCTCACGGATTCTTTCCTGTGGCAGCAGCACCGCGTGGAACTGGAGCCCGGAGAGAAAGCCTACTTCATGAAGGGCGAATTCGTCAATGACGACACCGACCCCACCCAGGCCGATCACCTTTTGGTGAAAGACGGTTGGGTAACCATTACGCCCTGCGTGGCAGACCTTACCGATTACAAGGTTCTTAACGCCATCCTCCATAATTAAAGCACACTTTGGCCGTTTTACCCCTGGTCACTGTGCTTTAACCCCGTTTAAAGCACATTTTTGGCCTTGGGGCTCGGTTACTGTGCTTTAAGGCCGAATAGCGCAGATCTCACGGTCTTTGGCGCAGGTTCCAAAATAGGGGCGGAACCTGCCACAGGAATCGGCCTTCTGCGATATTCTGATGGCGCAGGTTCACGGCCTAAAATGGAACCTGCGCCGTTCACCTAGGGAACCTGCACCGTTCACCTAGGGAACCTGCGCCGTTCAGTTCTGAACCTGCGCCATACGAACTGGAATCTGTGTCACGAACGCCCCAAATCCGGCCAGAAGCAGAAAGGAGAGCAGAACGGAAACAGAACTGGAAACAGAACTGGAAACAGAACGGGGACGCGCCCTCAGCTGTTATTTCTTTTTCCAGAATGGTAGCGCCTCCAGGTTTATGCGGGCCTGGAGAATTTGCTGGGAACCCAGGAGACCCAGGTGGTCAAAGTGGAAAACGGCGTGGACGCCCAGGTTTACGTAATCGCCAAAAGATTTGGTCCAGTATGCGTCCAGGCGGTTGTAGAGCCCCTCGGCAACGTTGTCCCGGCGAATCTGCCACCAGGAACTGCGGAAGTAGAGGTTCTTGCCGTACTCCTGGCCGGCGGCGTCTTTTTCATGGAAGAAGGGCATCTGGTTCTGGCCGTAGTAGAACTGGTTGCGAACGCCGAAGCCCCACTTGGAGAGGTCTACCACGACATCGGCTCCGAGCGGCAGTTTGCGGACGTCGGTGAGGCGGTCCATCTGGTAGCCGGCCACACCGCCGAGGGACACCTCAAAGCGGTCCAGCGGAAGCAGGGACGAGAACTCGAACTGCAGATAAGGGTGCAGGATGTGGTCATCCACCACGCCCTGGACAGCTTCGCTGCTGGCATAATGGTGGAAGCAGCCTTCCCAACACAGGGCCATCCAGGGCGTTACCCAGCCCTCGCCGGCGCTCACAAAGTAAAACTCTTCGCGGCGGGTGGTGCCAAACTTTCCGCACCAGTCCAGCGCAACCTCATAGTTGGATTTTTCCCGCTGCCAGCGCAGGAGGAATCCATCGACATGCGCATCGAAAAAGGCCGATGCATCCGAAAAGATGAGAGTGGAGTAGCGCCCACCCATCAGCGCGTAGGGGAAAATGCCGGCTGCAAGGGTGAACCCGCCGGGGCTGTCGTACTGATACCACGCAGCAAGCTCTGCCTGTGGCTTCTCGCCCTTTGCGCCAAAGTCTTTGCATACGTTGAAGCCCACCTTTACGCGGTGTCCGTTGCCAAAGCCGATGCCCACATACGGCTGCAGCTGCATGGCGGCCAGCGTACCGGACGGTGCCAGAATGCAATTGGAAACGTCGAACTCGTCGTTGATGACGGCTGCGTTGAACCGGACGTCCCACTCGGGGCGGATGCTTTGGGCCGATGCACTGAGACACAGTACAAAAGCCCCTATCGTCAGGATGAAATTCTTCATAAGCGGTTTAAACATTCTACAAATGTAAGGATTTTTCGTAAATTTGCCTTCATCAAACAAGACAGCCTATGAAATATTATATCGTGGCAGGCGAAGCATCCGGAGACCTGCACGGAAGCAATCTCATGAAGGGACTGTACAAAGAAGATCCCAAAGCCTGCATCCGCTTCTGGGGCGGCCCCCTGATGGATGCCGTGTACAAAGAGCATGAGGAAGGAGAAGGCCTGGTGGAAGACTACCGGGCCGGCGCTGTGATGGGCGTAGTGGAAGTGCTCCGGAAAGCACCCCAGCTCCTTGGACGCATTAACCGCTGCAAGGCCGATATCGCCGCCTGGAAGCCGGACGTCGTCATTCTTATCGATTACCCCGGCTTCAACTTCAAAGTGGCGGAGTTTGCCCATAACGCCGGATTCAAAGTATTTTATTACATCGCTCCCAAAGTCTGGGCGACCCGCGAAGGCCGTGTCAAGAAGCTCAAGGCCTGGGTGGACAAACTTTTCATAGTCTTTCCCTTCGAAAAACCCTTCTTCGACCGCCACGGCGTCCCCTATGTGTATGCCGGCAACCCGCTGGTAGATGCCATTGAGAACAGCCCGGCGCTGAAAGAGTCCCGCGAGTCCTTCCTGGCGCGTACAGGCCTTCCGGACAGGCCGATGATCGCCCTCCTCGCCGGCTCCCGCAGCATGGAAATCGTCCAGATGATGCCTGTTTTCATGGAACTGGCCGATGCCTGGCACGCGAAACACCCTGAGTATCAGTTTGTAGTGGCGGCCGCCCCGTCCCGCAGTGAGAAAGACTACGATGCCTACCTCGCCGGCCGGCACGAATACGTAAAGACCGTCTTCGGGGAGACGTACGGCGCCATCCGCCATGCCCGGGCCGCCGTCATCAATTCCGGCACCGCATCGCTGGAAGCGGCGCTCATCGGCACGCCTCAGGTAGTGGGCTATAAGGTAAATGCCCTTACGGCCCTCATCGCCCGCTTTGCCATCAAGGTAAAGTACATCTCCCTTGGCAACCTCATCCTGGACCGCCTCGCTTTCCGCGAACTGTTACAGGAAAGCCTCACCGTGCCTGCCCTCATGGCAGAACTGGAGAGGCTTTCCTCGGATGAGGCCTACCGCGAAAAAATGCAGGCCGATTATGCCGAAATCCGTTCGCTCCTGGGCGGCTCCGGCGCATCCGAAGCCGTGGCCAGGGCGATGATAGAGAGTCTTAGCTGATGAACTGGGCCTTGAGGGCCTCAATCTTGGCGGAGGCGTCGTCCCCCTTGGCTCCAAAGTAGAACTTGATCTTGGGCTCCGTTCCGGAAGGACGTACGGAGACCACGTCTCCTGCCTCGTTGAAGAACTGCAGCACGTTGCTCTTCGGGAGGCCGGTTTCCTCGGGCTTCAGGTAGTCCACTACCTTCGCGAGCGGGCTTCCGGCGATGGTCTTCGGAGGGCAGGCGCGGTAATCGGCCATGATCTTCTGGATTTCCTCGGCGCCGCTTTTTCCCTTGCGGACGATGTAAACCATCTTTTCCTCGTAGTAGCCGTATTCCTTGTAGACCTTCTGGAGCAGCTGCCACAGGGTCATTCCGTTCTCGGCGGCCCAGGCGGCGCATTCGGCTACCATGATGCCGGCTACCTGCGCGCACTTGTCGCGGACGAATTCTCCCAGGTTGAAGCCGTAGCTTTCCTCGCCGCCGCAGATGAAGGTGCCTTTGCCCTCGTTGCGCTTCACCACCTCTGCGATGTACTTGAAGCCGGTGAGAACGTTGTAGCACTTGACGCCGAAGCTTTCGCAGATGGCGGCGATGAGTTCCGTGGTGACAATGGTCTTTACCACGTAGCCTTTGCCATCGGCGAGCTTTCCCAGCTCCTTCCAGCGGGTGAGGACGTAGTAGGTGAGGAAGCTCCAGGTCTGGTTGCCGGTGAGCTGGACCATCTTGCCTTCGTCGTTACGGACGGCGATGCCCAGGCGGTCGGCGTCGGGGTCGGTGGCGAGGACGAGGTCTGCGCCGGTTTCATCGGCCTTCTCGAGGGCCATCTTCATGGCGGCGGGCTCCTCCGGATTGGGGGAGACCACGGTGGGGAAGTTGCCGTCGTTGACGTCCTGCTCGGGCACGTGGATGATGTTATGGAAGCCGATGCGGCTGAGTGCCTCCGGCATGAGCTTGACGCCGCAGCCATGCAGGGGCGTATAGACAATCTTGAGGTCGCTGTGCTTTTTCACGGCCTCCGGGCTCAGGGCCAGGGAGGTGATGTCGCGGAGGTAGCACTCGTCCATCTCCTTTCCCATCATCTCAATGGGGGCCTTGTATTCTCCTTCGACGGGTTCGAAGCGGACATCGGCCGGGTCCTCAATCTTGTTGACCTCTGCCACGATGTCCTTGTCTACGGGAGCGGTGATCTGGCCACCGTCCTCCCAGAAGACCTTGTAACCGTTATATTCCTTGGGGTTGTGGCTGGCCGTAACCATGATGCCGGCCGTGGCCTTCTTGGCGCGGATGCTGTAGCTGAGCTCCGGGGTGGGGCGCAGGCCTTCGAACAGGAATACCTTGATGCCGTTGTTGGAAAGGACATCGGCCGATATGCGCGCGAAGAGCTCCGAGTTGTTGCGGGCGTCGTAGCTGATGCAGACGCTCTTCTCTCCGGAGACGTGCTGCTTGATGTAGTTGGCGAGGCCCTGCGTGGCCATGCCCACCGTATACTTGTTCATGCGGTTGGTACCCGCGCCCATGGTGCCGCGCAGGCCGCCTGTCCCGAACTCGAGGGTACGGTAGAAGGCATCTTCCAGGGCTGCCCGGTCGGTCTCCATCAGGTGTTTGACTTCCGCCTTGGTCTCGGCGTCAAAATGGCCGTCCAGCCAGCTTTGAGCTACTTGCATGTAATCTTTCATAGTGCGTATTTTTATATTTACAAATGTAGAGATTATTCCGTACTTTTGCAACATGGATTTTGCTCAGTTCATACTCTCGCACGAGGGGGAAGACCCTGCGGCGTTGGCTTTGGCGCGGGACCGCTATGCCTCCGAGGTGGAGGATTTCGACCTGGCGCTCAATACGTTGGAGGTGCGGCGGAAACTGCGCGTGAAGGTGCCGCAGTGGTATGCGGTGCCGCAGCTCCGTTTCCCCTTCCGTTTGTCCGGCGAGCAGTGCTCATCGGCCGAAACCGCGCGCTACAAGGCGTCGGTGGCGCTTCGGGCCCTGACGCGGGAGAAAACGGTGGCGGACCTCACGGGTGGCCTGGGTGTGGACAGCTGGGCGTTCGCGCAGGTGGCATCGGCCGTGCTGTACAATGAGATGCGGCCCGAGCTTGCCGCGGCGGCATCGGCCAACTTCAAGGCGCTGGGTCTCACGAACGTTCGCGTGTCCTGTGCCGAGCTCCGTCCCGGCGGTCTCCGGGAAATCCTGGACGGTTTTGTCCCCGATGTCATCTTCCTGGATCCGGCCCGGCGGGCTGCGGACGGCCGCAAGGTGTTCCGCCTGGAGGACTGCGAGCCGGATGTGCTGCAGTTGCTTCCGGAACTGCTCGCCGCCGCGCCGCGGGTGCTGCTGAAGCTCTCGCCGATGGCCGATATAACCCTTGTGTGCAAGCAGCTGGGGTATGTGCGGGAAGTGCACGTGGTGGCGGCCGACGGTGAGTGCAAGGAACTGCTGTTGCTGTTGGAACGGGGGTACTCCGGGGCTTTTCGGCTGTTTGTCTATGAAAACGGCGCAGTTCTGCCGCTGGATGAGGAACCGGAAGTGGCATCGGCCCCCTCGGGTGACCTTCTCTTCGAGCCCGGCAAGGCCCTTCTCAAAGCAGGAGCCTTTGACCTTCCGTGCCGCTATGGGCTGGGAAAGTTGTCGCAGCACACGCATCTGTATCTGGCATCGGCCCGGGTGGAGGCGCTGCAGCCCTTTGGCAAGTGGTTCCGGATTCTGGAAACGTTGCCGCTCGATAAGCGCGCCATGAAGGACATCGGCCAGCGGTATCCAAGGGCCAGCGTCACGGCGCGAAACATCCCTCTCACCAGCGACGCCCTCCGGAAGAAGCTGGGCGTGGCCGATGGCGGCTCCGTTCACATCTTCGGCGCCAAAGCCGCTTCCGGCAACCAGCTCCTCGTTTGCGAATCTTCGTAACTGCTTGACTCTCAATACAAAGGCGAAATCTCTTTAGGTCAGTCGGCCTAAAGAGAAAAACTTAACACGCTAATAGCGAGCGTGTTACGGGATTTCGCGGAGGAGGGCCGATTACCCGCGATGGGCAGCCAGGAGGGGATACTCGCGGCACCAGGCGGTGAGGGGGCATTCCTCGCAGCGGGGGCGGCGGGCCGTGCAGACGTAGCGCCCGTGCAGGATGAGCCAGTGGTGGGCGGTGGGCCTCAAAGCCGGTTCGATGTGCCTCTCCAGGTCCAGCTCCACGGCGCGGGGCGTGCTACCGTCCGAGAGGCCCAGGCGGTGCGATACGCGGAACACGTGCGTGTCCACGGCAATGACGGGCTGGTCGTAGACGATGGAGGCAATGACGTTGGCGGTCTTGCGGCCCACCCCGGGCATGCGCATGAGCGCGTCGATGTCGGAGGGAACCACGCCGCCATAGTCGGAAACCAGCATCTGCGCCATGGCAATAAGGTGACGGGCCTTGGCGTTGGGATAGGAGACGCTTTTCACAAAGGGGAATACCTCTTCGAAGGAGGCCGATGCCAGTGCCTGGGCCGATGGAAACCGCTCAAAGAGCGGCGGAGTCACGATATTCACCCGCTTGTCGGTACACTGGGCCGACAGGATGACGGCCACAAGAAGCTCGTAGGGATTGCGGAAGCGGAGCTCGCTCTGCGCAACCGGCTGATTCTCGGAGAACCAGCCGATGATGGCGTTGTATCGTTCTTTCCGGGTCATAACACCACGTCGATGCCTTCGTCAATGACCTCGTGGCACTGCTCGTTCTCGCAGGCGAACACGCGGCCGGGGAATTTTTCGAAGATGCCGCGGTTGTGGGTGACCATCACGATGGCCGTTCCCGCAGCGTTGAGGTCCCTCAGAAGAAAGAGAATTTCGTCGGCGGTTTCACCGTCCAGATTGCCCGTGGGTTCATCGGCCAGAATGACCGCCGGCTTGTTGAGGAGGGCGCGCGCGATGGCGATGCGCTGCTGCTCGCCGCCGGAGAGCTGATGCGGCATCTTGTGCGCCTTGGTGCCCATGCCCACGGCGTCGAGCACTTCCTTGATGCGGGCGTCGATGGCGCCGCGCTCCTTCCAGCCGGTGGCCCGGAGCACGAACTCCAGATTGGCCTCTACGGAACGGTCCTGAAGGAGCTGGAAATCCTGGAACACCACCCCCATGGAACGGCGGAGGTAGGGAATGTCCCGGCTCCGGATATTCACCAGGTTGTAGCCGCAGGCCGTGGCCTCACCCTTATGGATGCGGTTTTCGGCGGTGATGGTGCGGATGATGGACGTTTTGCCGGAGCCTACCTTTCCCACGATGTACACGAAGTCCCCGGGCTCCACATCCATGTTGAGCGAGTAAATGACTACGTTTTCTCCGTTAAGGATGTCGGCTTCCTTAAAGTGAATGAGCGGCTGCTGCATGGTTAGAAAATCATTATCCAGGCAAAGATAATCAGATTTTTTTAGTAATTTTGTAGAATGATGAAAAAACTCCTTCCCGCCCTAGCGGCCGTGCTTCTCGCGCAGGCCGGTGCCCAGGCTCAGAACTGGCAAGAGGTGAACAAACTATACAAATCCGGAATGTACTCGGAGGCCGTGCAGCTTCTCGGGAATTCCACGGACCAGAAGGCCGATGCCTACCGCGCGCTCTGCGCCCTCGGCATGCGCTCGGAGGGCGCCTATGCCCTCTGCGACGCTTTCCTCGGCCGCAACCCGGACCACGTGATGGCCCCGCAGGTACGCTTCCAGATGGCCCTGGGCCTGTTCGACGACGGCGCCTACGCCAAAGCCCTGGAACAGCTGGAGCAGTGCCGCGGCCTCTATCCGTCCCAGCTGCAGGAATATCACTACAAAAGAGGTTACAGCGCCTATTCCCTCGGGGACTGGGACTACGCCCGGGTGTGGCTGGGTAAAGTGGAAGGCCGCACCTTCCGCGCTCCCGCCCAGTTCACCCTGGGCTACATGGACTACGCCCAGAAGGACTTTTCCCTGGCCGAGAAACATCTGAAGGAGGCTGCCGGAGACCATCGCTTTGCGTCCCTTGCACAGTATTACCTCCTCGAGTGCCGCTTCAATGCAAAGGACTATGCCTACGTAGTCAAGCACGGCGCACCCCTTTACAAGAACGCCCCGGAAGACCGCAAGGCCCGCCTTGCCCGTATCCTCGGAGAAAGCTTCCTGGTGCTGGGGAACGTGGAGGAAGCCGGCGCCTACTACAACCTGGACCGCAGTGCGGAACCCACCCGCAGCGACCGCTTCTATGCCGGTGAAGTCAATTACCTGCAGCAGAACTGGCAGGAAGCCGTGAACCAGTTTACCCAGATGGGAGAGCGGAAGGACTCCCTGGGCCAGATTGCCTCCTACCAGCTGGCCTACAGCTACATCCGCCTCAAGAACAAGGTGTCGGCCCTCACCGCCTTCAAGGAGGCCGCAGACCTTGCCTTCTCGCCCGAAATCCGGGAAGATGCCTTCTACAACTACGCCAAGCTGGCCTTCGACCTGGGCGGGGACACCGCTCCCTTCCAGGAATACATTAACCGCTATGGCACGGTGAAAGGAGACCAGATTTACTCCTACATGGCCATGGCAGCCCTCCAGAACCGGGACTACGAAGGCGCCGTGGACGCCTACGACCATATTGACGAGCTGGACCCCCGCCAGAAGTCCAACTACATGAAAGCGTACTTCCTCAGGGCCCGTCAGCTCATGGAAGCAGGCTCCTGGCGCGGCGCCGTACAGCCCCTGAAGGCCGCTGCCTACTACAGCGACCGCAAGGACGGCTTCAACCAGATTAGCCGGTACTACCTGGCCGAGGCCTATTACCGCGACGGCAAGTACGCCGACGCCCGCGGCATCCTCACGGAGCTGTACAACCTGTCGGCCCTCCCGCACCGGCCCGAGGGACAGCTCATCCCGTATCAGCTGGCCTACACGTACTTCAAGGAGGCCGATTACTCCCGTGCGCTGCGGTGGTTCAACACCTACCTGGAAGGGAAAGCGCCTGTGGAGGGGGCCGATGCCCGCACGCGGGTAGGGGACTGCTACTTCTTCAGCGGGGACTACGCCGCAGCCGTTGCCGCCTATGAGCGGCAGATGGAGGAGTACCCGGGCTCGGACAACCTGTATCCGCGCCTGAGGGCCGGCGTGGCCAGCGGACTGATGGGCGACAACGCCCGCAAAGTGGCCCTCCTGGAAAGTGTCATGGAGGCCCGCCCCGAGTCTTCCTTCTACGGGGAAGCCCTTTATGAACTGGGCCGGGGCTACGTTGCTCTCAAGAAAGAAAATGAAGCCGTGAGAGCTTTCGGGCTTCTCAACAGCTCAACGAAAGACCCGTCCCTTGCTGCCCGTTCCCTGCTGGAGCTGGGCATGATCGCCCGCAATGCCGGCCGCAGCGACGATGCCCTGGAATGCTACAAGGAAGTGGTGGCCGGCGGCGGTGAATACGCCGAGGACGCCCTGCTGGCCATCGAGGCCATCTACCGCACCCGGAAAGATCCCGATGCGTATCTAGCCTACGTGAACAGCCTGGGAGATGCCGCGGGCCGCACCGAAGCCCAGAAGGAGGATGTCTACTTCTCCAGCGCCGAGCAGCTCTACATGGCCGGAGACTATGCCAAGGCCCAGACCACCCTTCTCTCTTACCTGGAAAAATACCCGGCTGCCCTGTACGGCCCCAAGGCCCGTTTCTACCTGGCCGAATGCTACCGTTTCCAGGGAAGCAAGGAGCAGGCCTGCGATGCATACCGGAAGGCCCTGGACGAAGGCCTGGACGGTGCGCTGGCCGAGGCCGCCACGCTGCAGCTGGCCTCGCTCCAGTACTCGCTGGGCAATTACGCCGGAGCTTACGGAGCCTACGCCCGCCTGAAGGAAAGCGCCAAGCTGGCCCCCAACCGCGAGGCTGCGCTCATCGGCCTGATGAGAAGCGCCTTCCGCGCCCGCGAGTGGGCCGATGCCCTCTCCGACGCCCGTGAGGTGGCTGCGTCGGTGAAGGGAGATGCCGCCATTCAGCGGGAGGCCCGTTATGTATCGGCCAAGTCCCTCATGAGCACCAGCCGCCGCGCCGAGGCACTGGATGAGTTCCGCCTCCTGGCCAAGGAACCTTCCACCCCCGAGGGCGCCGAGGCTTCCTACATTCTCATCCAGGACTGCTTTGACCGGGCCGATTTCGCCGCCGTGAAAGACCGCGTGTACGCCTTCTCCGAGAAGGCGGGAGACCAGAACTACTGGCTGGCCAAGGCTTTCATCGTGCTGGGAGACTCTTTCGCCGAGCAGGAGAACATGAGCCAGGCCCGTGCTACCTTCGAGAGCATCAAGGAGGGCTATACACCTGCAGGTGACCAGGATGACGTCCTGGACCAGGTAGAAATGAGACTGAGAAAACTGAATTAGCATGAGAAAAATCCTTATATCGGCCGCCGGCCTCATGATGGGTGCCGTGGCCTATGCCCAGAACCTGAATCCCACCGTGGAGGTGACCAATGCCTATGCCCGTGAGGCGTCCGGCATCGAGAAACCTTCGCAGCTCAGGGAAGTCCCGGACTCGGTGCTCCGCTTCAACCTGGATTTTGATTACGCCGTCAACGAGACGCCCTACCGGGGCGCCTACGAGTTCAAACCCTATCTGGTGCAGCTGCGTCCGCAGGCCCGTCCTTCGCAGGAGGGAACGCTCCTTCTGGAAGCCGGCGTGGGTTACACCCTTCATCCGGAACTGAACGTGGTGTACACGCCCGTGAAGACCCGGAATGTGCGGGTGAACCTCAGGGGCGGCCATCACTCCTACTGGGGTCCGTATTACGGCGGCTGGAGAGGAAAGGATCTGAACAGCTCCGTCGGGGCCGACTTTCTTGCCGGCTGGCGCCGGGGTGTGTTCCAGGCGGGCGCCGAGTACCGGAACCTCTTCGCCGAGGATGCCAGGGCGGCTATGAACCACCACGCAGTGGTGGCATCGGCTCAGGTGAAAAACATTCCCGGAACTACGAAGGTGGACTATGACGTGAATACGAAGGTGTCGTTTGTGACGGCTGCGGGCGGGTTTTCCGAGACGTATACCAACACCGATGCGCAGGTGGGCTTCCGCTTCCTGGGCTATAATCTGCGGCTGGCGGCTAATGCCCAGACGGTTTCCCAGCCCGCGGGCTCTTTGGCCGTCTTCCAGCTGGCTCCCCGTTATATCCGGGGCGGCAGCCGCTTTGCGTTCAATGCGGGCGTGAAGTTCTCCTTTGCCGTCGGCTCCCTGCCCCATACGGGCGGCTGGATTGCCTATCCCGACGTGCAGCTCTCCTGGAAAGTGGTTCCGGAGTATCTCACGCTCTTTGGCGCCGTGACCGGAGGCCGGGAAATCATTTCCTACGCTTCGCTTCTTCAGCAGAACCACTTCATAGACGCTTTTACCTGGAATACGGATGTCAAGAGCCAGAATATTCTGGCAATCCTGGGCCTTCGCGGAAACGTGGCGCGCCGTTTCTCCTATGAGGTGAAGGGCGGCTATTCCTGGATGGGCAATTCCTGGCTGTGGGGCAAGATGGCGGCTACCGGGGCGCCCGCCATGTGCTACGGCGGCCCCATCCATTTGGCCATGATTATGGCCGATGCCGGATGGAACAACCATTTCCTGGATATCCAGGCGCATCTGAAGTATATGAAGACGCTCAATAAACCCAAGGTCATCACGGCGGGCGTGTTGCCGTTCCTTCCGGCCGAATGGACGGCTGGAGGCCATGTCTTCTACAACTGGGGCGCCCGCATCAGGGCCGGCGTAACCGTTGAAGGCCGTTCGGAGATGGTGTGCCCCGCGGGCGGCGCCGTGGCCGGCTACGTGGACCTGGGCCTCAGGGGTAATTTCCAGCTCACTCCGGCTCTTGGTATTTGGGCCAAGATGGGCAATCTCCTGAATCAGGAAGTCCAGCGGGTGCCTTTCTACGCCGAGAAAGGCCTGTATGGCACCGTGGGTATAAGCTGGAATATCTAGTTTGTATTTTTGTCCGATTTTTCCTATCTTTGTATGTTTTAGGGAAAGCCCCTTTTAACTGGAAAAATTAGACAGAAAAATGATAGATAACGAGCAGATGAAAGCGGCCGAAGAACAGTATTCGGCCAGCAGTATTCAGGTTTTGGAAGGCCTTGAGGCCGTTCGTAAGCGTCCCTCCATGTACATTGGAGACATTGGCGAGCGCGGCCTGCACCACCTGGTGTATGAGGTGGTGGACAACTGTATCGATGAAGCCATGGCCGGCTATTGCACCGATATAGATGTCAAGATTCTGGAAGACAATTCCATCAGAGTGAAGGACAATGGCCGCGGTATCCCCACGGGCATGCACGAGAAAGAGCACCGCAGCGCCCTGGAAGTGGTTCTGACGGTCCTGCACGCCGGCGGTAAGTTCGATAAGAACAGCTACAAGGTGTCCGGCGGTCTGCACGGCGTGGGCGTGTCCTGCGTCAACGCCCTCTCGGACCTCCTCATTGCGGAAATCCACCGCGAAGGCAAAGTCTTTGTCCAAAGATATTCCAAGGGTAAACCCCTCACGCCCGTGGAGGTGACCGGAGAGGCCAGCGATACCGGTACCACCATCACCTTCCACCCGGACGCCACCATCTTTACCCAGACCACCATTTACAAGTATGAGACCCTGGCCAGCCGTCTGCGTGAACTCGCATACCTGAACAAGGGCATCCGCATCACCCTCACGGACCTCCGCGAGAAAGTGGACGAGTTCGTGACGGCAGAGGACGGCGAGCGCAAGGCTACGGGTAACCAGGTATACCGCTCGGAGGTGTTCTACAGCCAGGAAGGCCTCAAGGAGTTCATCGACTACCTGGATGCCGGTGAGGAAAAGCTGGTCCCCGACGCCATCTGCGTCCAGACCGACAAAATCATCCCCATTGACATCGCCCTCCAGTACAACACCGGTTTCCGCGAGAGAATCTACTCCTACGTCAATAACATTCACACCATCGAAGGTGGTACCCACCTGCAGGGCTTCAAGATGGGTCTGTCCCGTTCCCTGAAGAACTATGCGGAGAAGAACAACCTCCTCGCCAAGTTCAAGGGTGAACTGAGCCCCGAGGACTTCCGTGAGGGCCTTACCGCCGTCATTTCCGTGAAGGTGGCAGAGCCCCAGTTCGAGGGCCAGACCAAGACCAAGCTGGGTAACCCCGAGGCTACATCGGCCGTGTCCCAGGCTACCGCCGCCGCCATGGACCAGTACCTGGAGGAGCATCCCAAGGAGGCCAAGACCATCGTGGAGAAGGTGGTGCTGGCCGCTACGGCCCGTGCTGCCGCCCGCCGCGCCCGCGAGATGGTGCAGAGAAAGAGCCCCATGGGCGGAGCCGGCATGCCCGGCAAACTGGCCGACTGCTCCGACCACGATCCCGAGAAGTGCGAGCTCTTCCTCGTTGAGGGAGACTCCGCAGGCGGTACGGCCAAACAGGGCCGTGACCGTCGCATCCAGGCCATTCTGCCCCTGAGAGGTAAAATCCTCAATGTGGAGAAAGCCGCCCAGGACCGCGCCTTCGAGAGCCAGGAGGTCCGCAATATCTACACCGCTCTGGGTGTTACCGTGGCCCAGGAGGACGAGACCGGAGAGAAGCACATGGACCTTTCCAAGCTGCGTTACCACAAGGTGATCATTATGACCGATGCCGATGTGGACGGTTCCCACATCGCCTGCCTCATCCTCACCTTCTTCTTCCGCTACATGTTCGACCTTATCAAGAACGGTTACGTGTACCTGGCCACTCCTCCGCTTTACCTGGTGAAGAAGGGCAAGGAAGAGCGTTACTGCTGGACGGACGCCCAGCGTGAGGCTGCTACCGCCGAACTCGGTAAGGGCTCCGACAAGGGCGTGATGGTACAGCGCTACAAGGGTCTGGGTGAAATGAGCGACGAGCAGCTGTGGGAAACCACCATGGACCCTGCCCGCCGCGTACTTCGCCAGATTACCATTGAAAATGCCGCCGAGGCAGAGCGTACCTTCTCCATGCTGATGGGTGACGATGTTCCGCCTCGCCGCGCTTTCATCGAAGAAAATGCCCATTATGCCAACATCGATGCCTAAAATACCCCGGAAGTTTATTCCGCTGGCTTTTGTTTTCGCAGTCCTGGTGCTTCTTATGCCCAGGACCGCGAAATTCAATTATGACTATAAGAAAGGAAGCCCCTGGCCTTACGAGACGCTCATTTCCCAGTTCGATTTCCCTATCCTCAAAACCGAGGAACAAATCCAGGAGGAGCGCGAGCAGGCGGGCGGCCTCATCGTTCCCTATTACCGTTTTTCCTCGGAGGTGACCACCTCCGTCATCAAGAACGTGCAGGGGCTGGACCTCGGGAAGTATAACCGCATCCGTCCGGCCGTCGTGACGCGGCTCTCCGATATCTATGCCCGTGGCGTCATCTCCGATGCCCCCGTCCGCGTGCAGCACGGATCGGCCAAAATCTCGGAAGATATCATCTGCATCCAGAAGGACAAGCGCGCCGCTACGTATCCGCGCTCGGAGGTGTACAAGGTCTCCGATGCGAAGGACCAGCTGGTTTCCGTGCTGGCATCGGCCTACCCCTCCGTCAACCTGGATTCCCTCTTCCGGCGCTCGGGGGTGTATAACGGCATCATTCCCAACCTGGTGTACGACGCCGCCATGACCAACCTCACCCATGTGGAGAGCGACGACTACATCTCGCCCACGCTGGGCTATGTGAAGGCCGATGAGAAGATTGTTTCCAACGGGGAAATCGTCACCGCGGAGATCGCGCAGGTGCTGGACAGTTACAAGGAAGAATATAACAAGGTATTCGGCTATGGCGGACCGCGCGTCCTGCTGTATCTGGGCAATGGGCTCATCGCGCTGGTGCTGGTGGTGCTGCTGTATTTCTGCATCCTGTTCGCCAAGCCTTCCATCTTCGAGACGGGACAGCGGTACTTTTACCTGCTGTTCCTGTTCCTGCTTTCGACGGTGGTCACTTGCATGGCGGAGCGCTTTGCCCCGTCCATCCTGTTCCTCATCCCTTATCCGGTGCTGGCGCTGTATCTGCAGGCCTTCTTCCGCAACCGGGTGGTGATGCCTGTGTACATCATGATGCTGCTCCCGATGCTCATTTTCTGCGGAAACGGCATGGAGCTTTTCGTGATGTATCTGACGGCGGGCCTCGTGACCATCCAGACCTTCGGGACGCTCAACAAGGGCTGGCTGCAGTTCCTCAATGCCGCCATCATCTTCGGCGTGGAACTGTGCGTGTTCCTGGGCTTCCGGCTCATCGATGCAGGCAATACGTCCATCTGGTGGCTGCAGCTCATCCAGATTTTCGTGGGCGCCATGCTTACCGTGGCGCTGTATCCGCTGGTATACCTGTTTGAGAAGATGTTCAACCTGGTGTCCATTACCCGCCTCATCGAGCTGGCCGATACCAACAACCCGCTGCTGCAGGAGCTGTCGGCCAAGGCGCCCGGCACTTTCCAGCACTGCCTGCAGGTGATGAACATGGTAGATGCCGTGGGCCGTGCAACGGATGCCAATGTGCCGCTCCTGCGCTGCGCAGCCCTCTACCACGACCTGGGCAAGATGCAGAATCCGCTCTGCTTCATCGAGAACGAGTCGTCCAGCCCGGGTGCGGCCAGCTACCATGAGGGCAAGACGCCCCGGGAGAGCGCCATCGAGATTATCCGTCACGTGGACGACGGTCTGGCGCTGGCCGATGAACACCGGCTTCCCAGTGAGATCAAGTCCTTTATCCGCTCTCATCACGGCACTACGGCGGCGACGTTCTTCCTGAACCAGTACCTCAATGCCGGCGGAGATCCTGCGGATGTAGAGGACTTTTACTATCATGGCCAGCGGCCTGCCACCAAAGAAGAGGTGATCCTCATGGTGTGCGACTCCATTGAGGCGGCTTCCAGGACCCTCAAGGATTTCTCTCCGGAGGCCTTCGACCGCTTTGTGGAAAACATCGTTTCCGGTAAGGAAAAGGCCGGCCAGTTCGAGGATGCGGACATTACGCTGCATGAGATGAACGTCATCAAGAGCATCCTCAAGACGTATATGCAGCAGATTTATCACGGACGTGTGGCTTATCCGAAGCGCAGGCGTTGATAGTCTCGCAGATTTTTCGTATCTTTGCGGCCCTTTTGACAATAATTACAAACAGATACTATGAAAGTTAGCAAAAAAAAGGCTGATGAACTGAACTATCAGCTGACCATCCAGATCGCGGCAGAGGATTATGCAGAGCCGCTTCGCAAGCGCCTCAACGATTACCGCCGCAAGGCAGACATCAAAGGTTTCCGCCGTGGTATGGCTCCCATGAGCCTTATCCAGCGCATGTACGGTGACCAGTGCCTGTACGAGAGCGTGAACTCCCTCGTGGGTGAGTCCCTCGACAACTTCATCAAGAAGGAGAAAATCCGCATCGTGGGTGAGCCCATGCCCTCCGAGGACCAGCCTCAGCTGTCCTGGACCGCCGGCAGCGAGTTCACCTTCAAGTTCGATATCGCCCAGACTCCGGAGCTGAGCTTCGAGGTGAACAAGGACGACAAGGTGGTTTACTACGACATCAACATCACCGCCGCCGAGAAGAAGCAGGCCCGCGAGCAGCTGCTCCAGCAGTATGGTTCCCTGCAGGAAGGCAAGAAGGCCGGTGAGAACGACTACATCGTGGCCGATATCGAGAACGAAGGCCACAAGGCTGAGGGCGTGTATGTGAGCGTCTCCCAGGTGGCAGAAGATGCCCGCGGGGCATTCATCGGCAAGAAGGCCGGCGACAAGTTCGAACTGGACGTGAACGCTGCCTTTACCAATGAGACCGACCGCGCCGCCATGCTTAAGGTGGAGAAGTCCCAGCTGGCTGGCCTGAATCCCGTGTTCACCTTCACTGTGGTGAACGTCAAGACTTTCGTGGCCGCCGAGGAAAACCAGGAGACCTACGACAAGATCTTTGGCGAGGGCAAGGTAACCACTCCCGAGCAGTTTGATGAGAAGGTGACGGAGCGCATCAAGGCTTCCCATGAGCAGGATGCCAACTATCGTTTCGGCGCCGATGTCCGCAAGTACTTTGTGGAGAAGGCTGCCCTCACCCTGCCTGAGGCTTTCCTCAAGCGCTGGCTGGTGTATGCCAACGAGGGCAAGTTCACCGCCGAGCAGGTAGAGAAGGAATTCCCTGCCTTCATCGAGGACTTCAAGTGGCAGCTGGTTCGCGGCTATATCATGCAGAAGTTCGGCCTCAAGGTTTCCCATGAGGACATCCTGGCCGCCGCAAAGTCCTTCGTGGCTTACCAGTATGCCATGTACGGCATGGCTGGTGTGCCTCAGAATCTCATCGATTCCTCCGCAGAGAACATGCTCCAGGACCAGAATCAGTATCGCCGCCTGGAAGAGCAGTGCGAGGACAACATCGCCATTGCCAAGGTTCGCGAGGAAGTGACTCTCACCACCAAGAAAATCTCCATGGAGAAGTTCCAGGAACTTCAGTAGAGTTGTATGACAGAATTTGAAAAATATGCAGTTAGAGCGAGGGGCATCAGTTCGATGACCCTCTCTCGTTATACGTCCGTCCTGGACGGATACATCAATCCTACCATTACGGAGGAACGCAAGCTGAACGTGGCCCAGATGGACGTGTTCAGCCGCCTCATGATGGATCGCATCATCTTCCTGGGCGTTCCCATCGACGACGATGTGGCCAACATTATCCAGGCACAGCTGCTGTTCCTGGCTTCCAACGACTCCAATGCAGACATTACCATGTACCTGAACACTCCCGGTGGTCAGGTGACCAGCGGTCTGGGTATCTATGATACCATGCAGCTGGTGCAGCCGGATGTGGCTACCGTGTGCACGGGTATGGCTGCCTCCATGGGTGCTGTGCTGCTTTGCGCCGGTGAGAAGGGCAAGCGCAGCGCGCTGCCGCACTCCCGCGTGCTCATTCACCAGCCGCTGGGCGGTGCCCAGGGCCAGGCTACGGAAATCCTCATCGCCGCCAAGGAGATTGAGAAAACCCGTACGGAGCTGTTCAATATCATTGCCATGCATAGCGGACAGCCTTTCGAGAAGGTTTCGAAGGATGGTGAACGTGACTATTGGATGACCGCCGAGGAAGCCAAGGCCTACGGCATGGTAGATGAAATCCTCCGTAAGCGGGAGAAGTAGCATGGCAAAGAAAGGACAGAATCATTGCATGTTCTGCGGTCGCCCGGACTCCGAGGTGCCGTTCATGTTGCACGGCCTTAACGGCTATATCTGCAGCGACTGCGCCAAGCTGGCCGCACAGTATGTGGAAGAGCTGGAGGATGAGCCCGGGAGGGGCCGGGGTTCCAAGCCGGCTGCGCTGGGAAAAGCGCCCAAGCCCTCTGAGATCAAGGCCTATCTGGATGAGTATGTGATTGGACAGGACCGCGCCAAGAAGGTGCTTGCCGTGGCTGTGTACAACCACTACAAGCGTGTGCAGCACAACCTGATTGACAAGACGGACGATGGCGTGGAACTGGAAAAGAGCAATATCCTCCTGGTGGGCCCCACCGGAACCGGTAAGACGCTCCTGGCCCGCAGCATTGCACGTATGCTGGACGTTCCCTTCACCATTGTGGACGCCACGGTCCTCACCGAGGCCGGCTATGTGGGTGAAGATGTGGAGAGCATTCTCACTCGTCTTCTGCAGGAGGCCGATTTCGATCTCCAGAAGGCCGAACGCGGCATTGTGTTCATCGATGAGATTGATAAGATTGCCCGTAAGAGCGACAACCCTTCCATCACCCGCGACGTGTCCGGTGAGGGCGTGCAGCAGGCCATGCTCAAGCTCCTGGAGGGCAGCATCGTGAATGTTCCGCCAAAGGGTGGCCGCAAGCACCCCGAGCAGGAGTTCATCCACGTGAATACCCAGAACATCCTCTTCATCTGCGGCGGTGCCTTCGAGGGTATCGAGCGGCACATTGCCCAGCGCAAGAACACCCAGATCATCGGCTTTGGCGCCGAGGAAAAGCAGCGCATTGACAAGGACAACCTGCTGGAGTATGTAGATGCCATGGACCTCAGGGCCTATGGCCTCATCCCCGAGATTGTGGGCCGTCTCCCTGTCATCACCTATCTGGATCAGCTGGACCGCGATTCCCTGAAGCGCATCCTCACCGAGCCCAAGAACGCCCTCCTGAAGCAGTACGAGAAAATGTTCGAGCTGGACGGCATCAAGCTGGAGATTGAGCCCGAAGTGCTGGATCTCATTGTGGACACCGCCCTAAAGAACAAGTTGGGCGCCCGCGGCCTCCGCTCCATCTGCGAGAAGGTTATGGCCGATGCCATGTTCGAGGCACCCTCTTCCCGGAAGAAGACCTTCCGCCTCACGGCCGAGTACGCGAAGGAGAGGTTGTAGGGGCTGATGTTTGGCCCGGCGGCTCTTTGCTTCGTTTGGCGTGGCGCTTAAGTAACTGAATATTAATAGATTAGAGTAACTGACGGGTGCGTTTTTCGTACCCGTCAGTTACTCTAATGCGCTGATTGTCAGTGTGATAAGCGCCACGGCTACCGCCAACAAAACAAAAAAGACGGCCGTGAAAGCCGTCTTTTCTTTTGAGTGAGGACACGCAGATTTGAACTGCGGACCTCTTGCCTGTCAAGCAAGCGCTCTAAACCAACTGAGCTATGCCCTCAAAAGGATTGCAAAGATAGGGATTCTTTTTCTCTTTTGCAAATCTTTTTGGGCTATTTGCCCAGAATTAGAGGTAATCTTCAAAGTACTGCGTAACCTTGTCCATAAGGTGGATGCGGTTACGGCCACCGACGTTGTGCTTTGCAACGGGGTAGGGGAAGTAGTCAACCGGGATGAGGCGGTCAATACACTCCTGGATGAAGGAGAGGCTGTGCTCCCAGACCACGGTGTCATCCACGGCGCCCTGGCAGATGAGGAGTTTGCCCTTCAGCTGAGGCGCTTTTCCAATAAGGCTGGTAGCAGCAAAGCCTTCGGGGTTGGTCTCGGGGTTGTCCATGTACCGCTCACCGTACATGACCTCGTACCATTTCCAGTCAATGACGGGGCCGCCGGCTACTCCCACCTTGAAGACGTCCGGGTAGGTTGTCAGGAGCGAGATGGTCATGAAGCCGCCGTAGCTCCAGCCGTGCACGCCAATGCGGGAGGCATCTACATACGGCAGAGCCATCAGGCGCCGGATGCCAGCCATCTGGTCTTCCATCTCGGCCTTGCCGCACTGGCGGTTGATGGCCTTCTCGAAGGCGGCGCCGCGGTTGGACGTGCCCCGGTTGTCCTGGACATAGACCATGTATCCCTTCTGAGCCATGAGCATTTCCCACATGCGGATGCTCCCGAGCCAGGAGTCCTGTACCAGCTGGCTGTGCGGCCCGCCGTAGACATACAGCACGACGGGGTATTTCTTCGAAGGATCAAAGTCCTTGGGATAGATGAGCCGATAGTAATTCTCATACAGGCCGTCGGCGCTCGGAACGGTGCCCAGTTCCACGCGGCAGGAAGCATAGCCGTCCAGCGGATCCCGCTGCGAGCCGATGCCCACGTACTGCTTTCCGTCGGTGGAACCCAGATACAACTGGGCCGGCGTGTTGAGGTTGCTCTGGCGGTCCAGGAACCACTTTCGGTCCTGGCTTAACTGCACGGAATGCCAGCCACGGCCCCGGGTGAGCTGCTGGGCCTTTCCCTTCTTCACTCCCTGGCGGAACAGGTGATTCTCTACGGGAGAAACCTGGGCCGATGTATAATAAACGTACTGTCCGTCATTGGTCACATATTCGACGTCGGCGTCCACGGCCGTGAAGCGCTGGATCTTACTGCCCAGCGTATCTACGAGATACAGGTTCTTGTAACCGTCCCGGTTGTCGGTGCGGTAGATGAAGCAGTCCTTCCTGCCTTCCAGGAACCAGATAGGGTCCTGCGGCTCCACCCAGGCCTCGTTGTCCTCCGTGAGGACGGTGCGCACAAAGTGGCCGTCCCGGGCGTCATACTGGTTGAGCTTCATGTGATGCTGGCTGCGGTCCAGCACCTGGGCATAGATGGACTTGGCGTCCGGGCTCCAGGAGAGATTGGTGATGTAACGCTCCTCAGTAAAGCCCGTCACGTCCAGCCACACGGTGGTTTCCTTGTCAAAGTCGTAGATGCCCACCCTGAGAAGCTCGCTCCCCATGCCGCTCATGGGGTATTTGATGAGCTCCAGCTCTCCCGTCCGGGTTTTGATGTCGAGAAGCGGAAAGTCCGTCACGCGGGACTGGTCCTTCCGGTAAAAGGCAATCTTATGGCCGTCCGGGGCCCATTCGTAGCCCTTCGAAAAGCCAAATTCGTTTCGCATCATGGTACCGCCGTAGACAATATTACGGTCTTCGGACAGGCCGATGGCAAACGCATTTCCGTCCTTTTCGCCCCAGAGGGAGTCTCCGTCCAGGCGGATGCCGTAACCGGCCGCCCCGCGAACATAGGCATCGGCCTTCTGCGTGCGCGAGGGCTTGTAGGGCGTGAGGTGCAGCGGGTCGGTCACGCTGCCCTCGAAATACTCCCCGGCGCCTTCGCTGAGGATAAACTGACCGTCTCCCAGCCAGGCGGCCTGGGCACGGGCATAGCCCACACCCTTATAGATGGCCTCTTCCATGGTGAGGTCTTTCCCGGGATGAGCCTCCCGGACATCAATGACCCGGTTCTGGGCCAGCGTCAGAGTGCAGGCCAGAAGAAGGCCTGCAACCATGCTAAGTTCGTGTTTCATATACTGTTAGAGAAAAAACTGGGAATCGTCGGGGATTTTTTCGTAGGAGGTGTCTTCCTCTACTTTATCTACGATGGCGCGCTCATATCCTCTCCAGGGCAGGGCACCTTTGTATTCCTTGTAGTGCACGGTTACGCGAAGGCCCGTCATCTCGGTGAGTTTCTGAGCCACTTCCTTGTCTTTTACGGAGAACTTGAAAGTCTTGGACTGCACGGTTCCGGAAGCGTTCTTGCTGCCGTAGCCGGTGAGGATCATCTCTCCCTCATAAGTCTTGAAGAAGTATCCGGTGTAGGTGAGTGAGTTAAGCTCTCCGGTCTTGGTGCCGTCGCTGAATACCCAAATGAATTTGAAATAGAAGAATCCGGCCAGGGCAGCCAGGATAAGCAGGGCGCTAAACCCTCCAATCAGTTTACCAGCTTTTGCCATAGTGTTAAAAGTTTATCCTACAAATGTACAGAAATAATATTATCTTCGCAATATGAAATCCCTCCTGAATCCCTCCGTAGACCCGCACTGGAACATGGCCTTCGACGAATTTACGCTCGAAAGCCTGCCCGTGGACGAGCCCGTTTTCTATCTGTGGCAGAATGCGCCGTCCGTGATCATCGGCCTCAATCAAAGCGCCTATGCCGAGGTAAACCTTCCCTTTCTGGAAGCAAACGGCATTGTGCTTGCGCGACGCGTGACGGGAGGGGGCGCCGTCTATCACGACCTCGGCAACCTCAATTACAGCATCGTGGGGCCTGTGGGAACCATGGCCGATTCCTATGGACTCATGGCCGATGCCCTCCGCCGCCTGGGCGTCCCCGCCGAGCGCAGCGGCCGCAACGACATCCTGGTGGAGGGGCGCAAGTGCTCCGGCTATGCCAAGCGCCTTCACGGCAACCGCATGATGATCCACGGCACGCTCATGTGGGATATCAACCTTGAGAACCTCACGCAGGCGCTGGCCGTACCCGGCAGCAAGCTGGAGGCAGCCGGCGTGGCGTCGGTCCGCAGCCGGGTGGCCAACCTCCGGGCCTATCTGCCCGCCCTCCCGGACATCGGCTCGCTGCGGGATGCCCTCCGCGATATCCTCTCCGGCGGGGATAGCACCATCGGCCTGTCTCCCTCCCAACTGGAAGCTGTTGGAAAGATGGCCGATGAAAAATTCCGCACCTGGGAGTGGAACTTCGGGCGTTCTCCGCGCACTACGTTCTCCCGGACACGGAAATTTGCCTGCGGAACCGTCACGGCGCATTATTCTCTGGAGCGCGGAGTGATCTCAGAGCTCCAGTTTACCGGCGACTTCATAGGGTTTCGGCCAGCAGAGGAGCTGGCCGAAAAACTGAAAGGATGTACGCTGAATGACCTCCGGGGAATGGAAGTGGGAGACTATTTTGATTCCCTTTCCTCCCGGGAGTTCCGGAGTCTGCTAGAAGATTAGCACGCAGCCGCCGCCCGGGGCCAGGTGCACGGTGACCTGTCCGTTTTCTACCTTCACGGTTTCTTTCCTGTAGTCCTGCCCGTTGCGGTGGGCGTTGACGCCGTCCCTCCAGAGGGTAACCTCGGTGGCGGGAGCCGGCAGGGTAAAGGTGATGTCACGTGCGTCCCAGTTGGTCATGGCGGCCATGTACCAGCGGTCTCCGCTGCGGCGGGCTTCTACGATATATTCGCCGATGCGTCCGTCCAGCGCGATGGTCTCGTCCCATACGGTGGGGAAGGAGGCGATGAGCTGGGTGCATTCGGGCTCGGCCTCATAATTGGTGGGGGCGTCGCAGAGCATGGTGAAGGGCGCGTCAAAGATGACGTACTCGGCCAGCTGGCGGCAGCGGGTGCCCTGGCTCATGGGTTCGCTGTGGCTGGGTGCATAGTTCCAGACGGCGCCGTTGCGCATGGCGCCCTGGGTGTAATCGGCCGGGCCGGCGACAAGGCGCGTGAAGGGAATGACGACGTCGTAGGTAACCTGATCAAAGCTGTTCGGAGCCCATTTGAGCTGCTCCAGGCCGGCCACGCCTTCGTGGTTGAGGACATTGGGGTAGGTACGGGTGAGCCCGGCAGGCTTAAAGGCACCGTGGAAGTCCACAAACTGGTGGTACTTGGCGGCGGTGCGGGCGGCTCTTTCGTAGAAGGCCACCATAAACTGGTCGTCGCGGTCCATGAAGTCAATCTTCCAGCCGGCGATGCCCATCTTGGAGTAGTGCTCGCACACGGCTTCCATGTCCCGGTTGAAGGCCCAGTAACCGGCCCAGAGGACCAGCTTCACGTTCCGCTTGGCGGCGTATTCGCAGAGCATGGGAAGGTCTATCTCCGGTACTACCTGGAAGAGGTCGGCCTGCTTGTTCACGGCCCAGCCTTCGTCCAGGATGACGTACTCGATGCCGTTGCGGGAGGCAAAGTCAATGTAATACTTGTAGGTGTCGTTGTTGACGCCGCTCTCGAAGTCTACTCCCTTGATGTTCCAGTCGTTCCACCAGTCCCAGGCCACTTTTCCGGGCTTGACCCAGGAGAAGTCTCCCTCGGCGGGGGCGGAAAGGCGCCAGACAAAGTCCGACTGGGCCAGGAGGCGGTCTTCCTTAGCCACAATCACCATTCTCCAGGGAAGGGCCTCGGGGCCGTATCCCTTGTAGATGAAGGGTTCACGGCTTTTCACGACGCCCTGCAGCATGTTGTGGCCGCCCTGCTCAATGACCTTGGGAACGGGAGCGAACACGCCGTGGACGCTGGTGCCGGCATTGTCATTGAGAAGATACATGCCGGGGTAGTTGCGGAGGTCTGTCTCCGTGATGCAGAGCTTGACGTGCGAGGCTCCGTCTACGGTGAGGGGAAGGAACGCAAGACGCTTGGGATCCCACTTGGAAATGGGAATGAGCGTGCAGTGGTTCTCGAAGGAGTTGAAAAACTGCTCTTCGAAAGTGCCGGGGTCACGGACGTAGGGGACCCAGGCATTGTGGTCTTCGGGGAAGTTGAAGACGGCCTCCTCGGAGGCGATGGTCACGGCTTTTTTTGTGACGAAGCGGTAGGCGGCGCCGTCGTCATAGACGCGGAAGATGATGTCGAAGTCCCGGGTCTGAAGGGTGAGTTCGTTGTAGTGGTCTTCTACCTGGGCGCGCTTGAAATTCTGGGCGGCAAGCGTCTGGGAGACGCTTTTCCGGACTGCCCGGCGCACCTTGGTCCCGGCTCCGATGACGGTTCCGTCGGAAAGGGTGAGGGAAAGGGGAGAGGGTTTGAGAAGCACCTCTTCTCCGAGGCTGATGCTCCACTGGAGCGTCTTATCGGCCTGGATGGTCACGCTGAGTTCTCCGCCGGGGGAGAGTACCTTGTAATCTTTTGCCTGAAGCGATGCGGCTGCAAGGGCCAGTGTCAGAATGGTTAATAGTTTTTTCATATTGTGTGAGTTGTTTGTCAGATGGTGCCGCTGCCCAGCATCTCGTCTCCGTCGTACCAGACGGCGAACTGGCCGGGCGATATGCCGCGCTGGGGCTCGTCGAAAAGAATGTAGAGGCCGCTTTCCCGCATGAGGAGCGTTGCGCTCTGCAGGGGCTGGCGGTAGCGGATGCGGACGCGGTAGCGGCGCATTTCTCCGGCGGCCATGGTGAGGTCTTCCCGGATCCAGTGAATCTCGTCGGGGCTTACGCGCAGGCAGAAGCGGCTGAGGCCCTTGTGGTTATGGCCTTCTCCCACGTAGACGCGGTTGGCTTCCGTATCGGTGGCAATGACAAAGACGGGGTTTTCGTGCCCTCCCACGCCAAGGCCTTTCCGCTGGCCGATGGTGTAGAACTGCGCACCCTCGTGCCGCCCCACGATGCGGCCGAAGGGATTTTCCTTGTTGCGGGTTTTCTTGATGTGATGCTTGCCGCTGCGGTAGGTTTCGGTCTCGAAGGTGATGTCGTAGGTGACGGGGAGGGACAGGTGGTCCAGCTCGGCATCCGTCAGGGCTTCTACTTTAGAAGTGTCGAAAGGACTGACGCCCAGCGGCTTTCCGTCGCTGGTGAGGATCTTTTCCTCGGGGGCATAGCGGACGGTACGCTCCAGGGTTTCTCCGGGTCTCAGGAGCTGCGACAGTTTTTCCTGCTGCCACTGGTACAGGGGATCCTGCTGGTAGTATGCGTCAAAGACCTCCACAATGTCTCCCTCCACGGAAGTGAGTTTTTGCTTGAGGAAGGTGGGAAGGTCTACCTTTCCCACGAAGCAAATGCCCTGGGAGTCTTTCTTTTCGGCCGATGGTAAATCGGCCTCCTTGGCAATGCGCCGCACCTCCGGCTTCACGATGTCGCCGATGGGGAAGAGCGTCTTCGAGAGCTGCTCCTGGCTGAGCTGGCACAGGAAGTAAGTCTGGTCTTTGTTGGGGTCTGCGCCTTCCAGGATGCGGTACACCCCCTCCGGGGTGACTTCCTTGCGACAGTAGTGGCCTGTGGCTACGTAATCGGCCCCGTACTTGAGGGCAATCTGAAGGAAGGCGTCAAACTTGATTTCGCGGTTGCAGAGGACGTCGGGGTTGGGGGTGCGGCCCTTGGCGTACTCGCTGAACATGTAGTCCACCACGCGCTGCCGGTACTGGGCCGATAGGTCTACGAAGTAGAAGGGGATGCCAATCTTACGGGCCACCATCTCGGCCACAAAGCGGTCTTCTTCCCATTCGCAGTCTCCGTGGAGCGTTGTGGAAGCGTCGTTCCAGTTTTGCATGAACATGGCAAACACGTCATAGCCCTCCTGCTTGAGGAGGTACGCTGCCACCGACGAGTCCACCCCGCCCGACAGCCCTACGCATACTTTGATTTTGCTTTTGTCCATAATTATCCTCAAAGGTAGCACTTTTTTTCCTAACTTTGCGCCCGTTATGCCCAGTTACCTGCAAATAGAGAACATTTCCAAGAGTTACGGCCCCAAGGTGCTGTTTGAACACATCGACTTCAATATCAACGAGGGCGACAAGGTGGCGCTCATTGCCCCCAACGGCACGGGCAAGACCTCGCTTCTGAGGATCCTGGCCGGCAAGGACGGCAGTGACAGCGGCGGAAAGGTGCTGTTTCTCAAAGACATCCGCATTGCCTTCCTGGAACAGGAGTATGCCCACGACCCCGAGAAAGGCATTTTCCGGCAAATCATGGACAGTTCTACCCAGTGGACAGAGCATCTGGACCAGGACCATCTGTGGCAGTACGAACTGCGGGTACACCAGCTACTCACGCAGTTTGGCCTCACGGACCCCGACAAGCGCATGAAAGACCTCTCCGGCGGCGAAGTAAAACGCGTGGCCCTTACCCAGATGCTGGCCTCCGAGGCGGACTTCTATATCATGGACGAGCCCACCAACCACCTGGACATAGATGCCATCGAGTTCCTGGAGAATCACCTCAAGCACAGCCGGTGCACCCTGTTCATGGTTACCCACGACCGCTACTTCCTGGACCGCGTGTGCAACACCGTCATGGAAATGGACCGGGGTAGCATCTATATCTACAAGGGAGACTACATGAACTTCCTGGAAAAGCGCCAGGAGAGGATTGACAACTACAATGCAGAGACCGAGAAGGTGCGCAACCTCTACCGCCGGGAACTGGAGTGGATGCACGCCAGCCCCTGCGCCCGCACCGGCAAGGCCAAGTACCGCAAGCAGGCCTTCTGGGACATCAAGGAGCGGGCCGATGACAGCTATGTCCAGAAGAAGGTGGACATGAGCGAGACACAGGCCAAATCCACTTACCTGGGCAACAAAGTCATCAACTGCAAGGATGTGTGCTTCTGGTGGGAACAAAAGTGTTATCTGAGCCACTTCACCTATAACTTCCAGCGGTACGAGCGCGTGGGCATTGTCGGCCGCAACGCCGCCGGCAAGACCACCTTCCTCAACCTCATTACCGGCGGTTACAAGCCGGAGCTGGGCGGCACCTTCACCGGTGTCATCGACCGGGGAGAATCCCTCAAAATTGGCTACTACCACCAGGCCGGCATGCAGTTCAAACCGGGCCAGACCGTGCTGGAAACCGTGTCCGATCTCCATCTCCTCAACCGCTTCCTCTTCCCGCACGACATGCTCCAGAACCCTGTGGAGCGCCTCTCGGGTGGTGAGAGAAGGCGTCTGTACCTGCTCACCATCCTCATGCAGCAGCCCAACTTTCTCATCCTGGACGAGCCCACCAACGACCTTGACATCGTTACCCTGGAAATCCTGGAGGAGTATCTGATGGAGTTCAAGGGTTCGCTTCTTATCGTGAGCCATGACCGTCACTTCCTGGACCGCCTGGTAGACCACCTCTTCGTGTTCTGCGGAGACGGCGTGGTGAAGGACTTCGTGGGCAACTACACCGAGTACCGTACCTTCATCAAAGACTACGAGGCAGAGCAAAAATCTGCGCAGAAGACCGCTCCGGTCCAGGCCAAAGTCAAGACCGAGGCAAAGCGCAAGCTCTCCTTCAAGGAGCAGCAGGAGCTCAAGGCCCTGGAGGCCCTGCTTCCGGAGCTGGAGGCCGAAAAAGCCCGCCTCGAAGCGCAGCTCTCCGGCGGCACTTTGAAGGCCGATGAACTCCAGGCGGCCAGTACGCGCTATGGCCAGCTCCAAGAAGAGCTGGACGCCGCCGAAATGCGGTGGCTGGAGCTCTCGGAGGTCTAGCCACCGCCCCGGGGAGCGGCCCCAGCACCGCTGGATGCGCGTTTTGGGGCCTTTTTGCACATCTCCACGTGCTGGAGCATTTCTAGATGCGCATTTTGCTATGTTTTTGCGCATCTCCACGTGCTGGGGGAATCCGTTACATAGACAAACTGTCGAAGATAAACGGCAGGAGGTCGTCCACGCAGCCGAACTTGCGGATACGTTTGGAGCCCACGAGAATAATCTTCATGGGTTTCCCGTGTTTTTTCTGATATTCGGCCATGACCTGGCGGCAGGCACCGCAAGGCGAGGCGGGGCTTTCGCAGAGCACGCCGTGGTCCGATCCGGCAATGGCCAGGGTGTCCATGGGAATGTCGGGGTAGTTGGCTCCGGCCCAGAACATGGCGCTGCGCTCTGCACACAGGCCGGAAGGGTAGGCGGCATTCTCTTGATTGGCTCCCTTCACGACCACACCGTTTGCAAGCAGTAGGGCCGCTCCTACCTGGAAATGCGAGTACGGAGAGTAGGATCCCTTCTGGGCCTCGATGGCGGCGCGGCAAAGCTCCTGGTCCTTCGGGTCCATTTCGGAAACCGAGGAGAATTCCTCATAGTCTATGGTCAGTCTTTTTTCACTCATGTCTTAATGTTCAATTATGCGCCCAGGGTGGCGACCATCACGGCTTTGATGGTGTGCATGCGGTTCTCGGCCTCGTCAAAGACAATGCTGGCGGGGCTCTCGAATACGTCTTCGGTTACCTCAACGCCGTCCATGCCAAACTTCTGGTACACGTCTTCTCCCACCTTGGTCTCACGGTTGTGGTAAGCGGGCAGGCAGTGCATGAACTTGCAGGCCGGATTGCCGGTGGCGGCCATGAGGGCGGCGTTCACCTGGTAGGGTTTCAGGAGTTCGATTCTCTCTTTCCAGACCGACTCGGGCTCACCCATGGAAACCCATACGTCCGTGTAGAGGAAGTCGCAGCCTTTGACGCCGGCCTTGGGGTCGTCGGTGATAGTGATGCGGGCACCGGTTTCTGCAGCAATCTTCATGCATTCATCTACCAGTTTCTTAGCGGGCTGCAGGGCCTTGGGCGCTACAATGCGAACGTCCATGCCCATCTTGGCACCGCCCACGAGAAGGGAGTTACCCATGTTGTAACGGGCATCGCCCAGATAGGCGTAGGAGATCTGGTTCAGCGGTTTGTCGCTGTGCTCACGCATGGTGAGGAAATCGGCCAGAATCTGTGTGGGATGGAACTCGTTGGTGAGGCCGTTCCATACGGGAACGCCGGCGTACTTGGCCAGTTCTTCCACCGTTGCCTGGGCAAAGCCGCGATACTCGATGCCGTCGTACATGCGGCCGAGGACACGGGCTGTATCCTTCATGCTCTCCTTCACGCCGATCTGGCTGCCGGTGGGGCCCAGATACGTGGCGTGAGCACCTTGGTCGTAGGCGGCCACCTCGAAGGAGCAGCGCGTGCGGGTAGAGGTCTTTTCAAAGATGAGGGCGATGTTCTTGCCCTTCAGACGGGGCTGTTCGGTGCCGGCATACTTGGCCTTCTTGAGTTCGGCGGCCAGGTCCAGCAGATACTGGATCTCCTTGGGGGTGAAGTCCAGCAGTTTGAGGAAGTTGCGGTTTTTCAGATTGTAAGCCATTTTATAAAACGATTCTAGTTCCGCAGGAGGGGTTTCCCAGCTCTCCTGCTTCGGTTATGATACAAGTTTTTCCTCCGTGTTCGAGGAAGTAGATGGCCGCGCGCACTTTGGGCGCCATGGAGCCCTCTCCAAAGTGGCCGGCTTCCAGGTATTTGCGGGCATCGGCCACGCTGAGGGTGTCCAGCGCCTTTTCTCCCGGCTTGCGGAAGTTGAGGTAAACTTTGGGAACGTCGGTGAGGATGTAGAGCTCTTCTGCGCCGATCTTCTCCGCGCAGAGGGCCGATGCCAGGTCCTTGTCAATGACCGCCTCTATGCCCCTGAGGAGCCCGTTCTCCCGGACGACGGGAATGCCGCCGCCCCCCGCTGTGATGACAATATAGCCTTCCCTGGCCAATCGGCCTACAAGGTCTACGTTGGCTATTTCTACTGGCACCGGCGAGGCTACCACCTTTCTCCAGCCGCGCCCCTTGGCGTCTTCCTTGTACAGGGAGCCGTCCGGCTGGGGCTTGGGATAGAAGGGGCCTACCGGCTTGGTAGGGTGCTGGAACATGGGGTCATCGGCATGCACTTCTACGCGTGAGACCAGCGAGACTACGTGACGGTCGATGCCCAGGCGGGTGAGCGCGAGGTCCATGCCGCTTTCGATGAGATACGCGATGGAACCCTGCGTCTCTGCCCCGCAGAAGTCCATGGGCATGGCGGGAAGGCCGTGAATCTGTTCGCCGGCCTGCATGCGCAGAAGACCGTTTCCCACCTGGGGGCCGTTCCCGTGCACAATGACAAGGCCGTAATCTTTGAGCAGCAGCGGGGCCAGGTTCCAGCAGGTAACGTTGACGTTGGACCTCTGTTCCTGATAAGTGCCTTTCTGGCCCGAACGCAGGAGCGCATTGCCACCAAAGGCGATAACTGCCAGTTTGTCTTTCATAGCTGGGTATAGTTTAGTCTCTTCTGAGGGGCAGGGTGGAACAGCGCAGAAGGCCGCCCATCTTGGAAATTTCCCGGTAAGGAACGGTTTCTACCGTCATGCCCCATTTTTCGCGAAGGTGCTTGTTGAGGCGGGTAAAATGCTCCTCCGTCACCACTACGTCTTCACTGATGGAGAAGACGTTGGAGTTCATGAAATACATTTCTTCCGTGGTAATCTCAAAGACATTCTCTTTGCCGAAGATGTCAATGAGGTGGTCTGCGTCCCGGGGATTCATGAATCCGTGTCGATAGATGATGGCCTTGTCCCGGCCCACCGGCATGAAGGTGCAGTCCAAGTGGAGGATGCCCTGGTACGGGTCTGTGTCGCTCTTTAAGAGGTTGAGCGGAATGATGGTCTTTTCCGGGAAGATCATCTTGAGGTAGTCCAGCGCCAGACGGTTGGTACGGGCGGTTTTTACCTGGCGGTAATCCGGGAAGTCGTACTGGCCCAGGAAGATGTAGTCTTTGTAGAGGACGACGTCACCTCCCTCCACATGGACGGATTCCGGCAGGTTGTAGATTTGCTTGTAATGGATTTGCCGATAAATCTCCTCGTAGGCGTCAATCTCCTCCTGGCGGTCCGGGATGATGTTGGAAACGATGATTTTGTCGTCTATGACAAAGCCCACGTCACGGGAAAAGACCTGGTTGCAGTTCTCTACAGGAGCGGGCCTGTAAACGTCTACATCATATTTTTTGAGTACGGCCAGAAAGGCGTCCATTTCCTTCACCATGTCTTCCTCTACGGGATAGACACCGTGCAGGACGCTTTCATAGGATTTGCTATCGAAGGTTTGGTCCAGCGTAGGGGTAGGGCCCGGGGAATAAGGAAGCCCCAGGACCACCGCTCTCAAACGGGATGTCTCTGATTGAACGTGAAGATTCATAAAAATTCAGTTTCAGTCTCGTAAAGGTAGTGAATTTGCCGTAAAAAGCAAAATACGGGGGCGGAGGAGCCCATCCCAGCCATTACTCCAGCACGCGGAGATGTGCAAAAACACGGCAAAATGCGCATCCAGAAATGCTCCAGCACGTGGAGATGTGCAAAAACACGGCAAAATGCGCATCCAGAAATGCTCCAGCACGCGGAGATGCGCAAAAAGGCCCCAAAACGCGCATCCAGCGGTGCTGGAACCGTTCAGGGGCCGTTTGTGGCGTCTCCGCCGCTCCTACTTGATCTTCGCGTCGCAGTACCAGCACCGGAGCGTGCCGTTATCGCTGCGGCGGAATTTGTGCGGGGCGTGCTCGTTGTTGCAGATGCACTTGGCGTTGGTGCAGCGGAGCGTGGCGTCGTAGACGGGCTCTTCAGAGGCGGGCATGTCGTGGGCAGGGTCGTCTTTCCACTCCAGCAGCTTGGTGATGAGGGCCATACGGACAAACTTGCCGTTCTCTACCTGGCGGAAGTAAGCGGCGCGGGGGTCTGCATCTACCTCCGTAAGAATCTCGTTCACGCGGGGAAGCGGGTGCAGGATGGCCATGTCTTTCTTGGCCAGGGCCATCTTGGCGCAGTCCAACACGAAGCTGTCCTTCACGCGGTCGAACTCTTCCAGGTCCAGGAAACGCTCCTGCTGTACGCGCGTCATGTAGAGTACGTCCAGCTCCGGCATCACCTCTTCCATGGTGCTCACTTCCTTGTACTGGATGCCCAGCTTGTCACACACATCCTGTTTGATGTAGTCCGGAAGTTTGAGCTCGTCGGGAGCGATGAGGATGACCTTGATGTCCTTGAAGCGGGACAGGGCTTTAATCAAAGAATGCACGGTGCGGCCAAACTTGAGGTCTCCGCAGAAGCCGATGGTGATGCCGTCAATGTGGCCCAGTTCCCTCTTAATGGTAAGAAGGTCCGTCAGCGTCTGGGTGGGATGGCTGTGGGAGCCGTCACCGGCATTGATGATGGGCACGCGCGACACTTCGGAGGCGTAGAGCTGGGCGCCCTCGATGTGATGGCGCATGGCAATGACATCGGCAAAACAGCCTACCACACGGACGGTGTCCTGCACGGTCTCTCCCTTGCTCACGGAGCTGCTCTTTGCGTCGGAGAAGCCCAGGACGTTGCCGCCCAGTTCCATCATGGCCGACGTAAAGCTAAGGCGGGTACGGGTGCTGGGCTCATAGAAAAGCGTGGCCAGTTTGCGGTAACGCTGGGAGTCCTGATACTTTTCGCGATGTTCGATGATATCCTGGGCCAGGGTAATGATCTGGTCCAGCTCCTCCTTGGAGAGGTCCATCGGGTCGATAAGGTGCTTCATATCAAAGTGCTATTGGTTAATCCAGGTTTCGTCTGAGGGATTGTTGCGGAAGGCAAGGATGCGCTCTTTCCACTCCGGTGCTATGCGGCCTTCTTCTGCGGCTACTTCTACAAGCGTGTCCAGGTTGCACAGGGAATGGTTCTCCGTGCCGGCGGCGGCAATGCGCTCCAGGCCTTTTTTCATGCCGTAGGTGAAGATGCTCACGATGCCAAGGACACAGGCCCCGGCTTCACGAAGCGCTTCCACCACCTCGATGGCGCTGCCGCCCGTGGAAATGAGGTCTTCGATGACCACTACTTTGGTGCCGGGCTCCATCTTGCCCTCGATGCGGTTGGTGCGGCCGTGGGTCTTGGCTTCACCGCGAACGTAACCCATGGGAAGGCCCAGGATGGTAGCGGTGATGGCGGCGTGGGCGATGCCGGCCGTGGAGGTGCCCATAAGCATCTCGCACTCGGGGTAGTACTGCTTTACCAGGGAGGCCAGGCCCGCTTCTACCTTCTCCCGCACGGCGGGGGCAGACAGCGTGAGACGGTTGTCACAGTAAATAGGGCTTTTGATGCCGCTGGCCCAGGTAAACGGCTGCTCGGGGCGCAGGAATACCGCGCCGATGGAAAGGAGCTCTTTGGCAATGGTTCGTTCCATATTCTTATTCTGCAAATTCTTTCATACAATGCTCGTAGGCGGCCACAGGGTCTTCTGCAGCGGTGATGGGGCGGCCCACCACAATGTAGTCCGAGCCGATTTCCCGCGCGCGGGCGGGGGTGGTGATGCGCACCTGGTCATCGGCCGCAGCATCGGCAAAGCGAATGCCCGGGGTGACGGCGAGAAAGGTCTCGCCGCAGGCCTCCTTGACCATGGCGGCCTCCAGCGGGGAGCAGACGACGCCGTCGAGACCTGCTTCACGGGCGTTCTGCGCGTAGCGGACGATGGTGTCGTTGATGCTTGCGCCGACGAGCAGTTCCTTCTGCATGGTCTCCTCGGAGGTGGACGTCAGCTGCGTCACGGCGATGAGTAAGGGGCGGGTGCCATCGGCCCGCGTGAGTCCTTCGAGGGCGGCCTTCATCATGGCCACCGTGCCGGCGGCGTGGACGTTCACCATGTCCACGTCCAGCGCGCTGAGCACTTTCATGGCTTTGCGGACGGTGTTGGGGATGTCGTGCAGCTTGAGGTCCAGGAAGATGCGGTGGCCGCGGGCCTTGATCTCGCGCACGATGTCGGGGCCGGCGCCGTAAAACAGCTCCATGCCAATCTTCACGAAGGGTTTGCGGCTACCCTGGAAGCGGTCCAGGAAGGCGAGGGTGCTTTCCCGGTCGGGGAAGTCACAGGCTATGATGACGTCTTTTTTCATACGGTTCCTATAATGTCTTTGAGGTTGTCAATGCGGAGTTCCTCCATGAGGGAGGGAAGCGCCTCGATGATTTCGGGGCAGACGAAGGGGTTGCGGAGGTTCTCTGCGCCCACCTGGACCGCGGTGGCTCCGGCCATCATCATCTCCACGACGTCGCGGGCCGATGTCACTCCGCCGCAGCCCATCACGGGAATGCGGCAGGCGTGGGAGACCTGATAGACCATGCGGAGGGCGATGGGGAAGACGGCTGCGCCGGAGAATCCGCCCATCGTGTTTGCGAGGACGGGCCTGCGGCGGGCGATGTCGATGCGCATCCCGAGGAAGGTGTTCACCAGCGTGAGACCATCGGCCCCGGCATCCTCGCATGCGCGGGCGATTTCCACGATGTCGGTGACGTTGGGGCTGAGCTTGATGAAGACGGGCTTGTGCGTAGCGACGGCCTTTACCGCAGCGGTCACTTCGGCGGCGGCATGGGCCGATGTCCCGAACGCCAGGCCTCCTCCGTGCACGTTGGGACAGGAGACGTTGACTTCGATGAGATCGATGCCGCTGGAGGCGTCGGCCTTCTCGCAGCACTCGCGGTACTCGTCCACGGAGAACCCGCTGATGTTGGCAATGATGCAGCCGTTATAGATTTTGCGAAGGGCGGGGACTTTTTGATTTATAAGCGCGTCGATGCCGGGGTTTTGCAGGCCCACGGAGTTGATCATGCCGCTCCGGCACTCGGCGATGCGGGGCGTGGGGTTTCCGTACCGGGCGTCGCGGGTGGTTCCCTTGAGGGAGATGCCGCCCAGCACGTTGAGGTCCATGTCGGGGGCCAGTTCCAGGCCAAAGCCGAAGGTGCCGCTGGCCGGGATGACGGGGTTCTTAAGGTGCAGCCCGCCAAGATTGATGGAGAGGTCTTTTACCATTGGATGTCCTCCTTTTTGAATACGGGGCCGTCCATGCAGACGCGGCGGGGGCCCCTCAGGGTTTCGATGCTGCAGCCGTAGCAGAAGCCCGCGCCGCAGCCCATGCGCTCTTCGAGGGAGGCTTCTCCCGGTCCTTCGAGGGCACTGCACACGGCCTTCATCATGACCATGGGGCCGCAGGTGTAGAAGAAATCGTACGGCGGTTTGAGGGCGCTGATGGCGTCGGTGACAAAGCCTTTGGTGCCCACGGAACCGTCCAGGGTGGCGATGGCGACGTGATCGCAGAGGACTTCGTATTCCTTCTGCAGTACGATTTCGTCTTTCTTGTTGAAGCCCAGGATGGCGGTGACTTCCTTGCCCTGTGCCTTGAGCTCCCTGGCCAGATAGTAGAGGGGGGCGGCGCCAAGGCCTCCGGCCACAAGAAGGGCTTTGGCCTGGCAGGCGTCGGGGTTGAATCCTCTTCCGAGGCCGGTGAGTACGCTCACTTCTGTGCCCCCCGTCAGCGTGGAGAGCTTGCGGGTGCCTTCGCCTACGGTTTTGTAAAGGAGGGTGATGCTGTTTTCGCTGCTGTCGCAGAGGGAGAAAGGCCGGCGCAGGTAGTAGCCGGGAATGTCCAGGTGGACGAATTCTCCTTTTATGCAGCCGTCTCCTTCGAGCACCAGTTCATAGGTGTCCCTGGCAACCAGCTGGTTCCTTGTAATGGTATAGGTCTTCTTATCCATTGTACACGATTTGGCCGTCCTTGACGGTTTGGAGCACTTTGCCGTAGACTTCCCAGCCGTCGAAGGGCGTGGAGTGACCCATGGAGGCAAAGCGGGCGCTGTCGATGATAAAAGGTGTGTCGAGATCTATTATAACGCGGTCCTTCGGGGCTTCCGGCAGGCCGAAAATGCGGCGGGGATTCGTCGCGAGGGCTTCTACGAGTCTTTCGAGGGGCACGCGGCCGGTTTTAACAAGGCGGGTGTAGAGCACCGGGAAGGCGGTTTCGAGGCCGACGATTCCGTTGGCGCTGCCCTTGAAGCCTTTACTTTTTTCCTCGGCCGAATGGGGTGCGTGGTCCGTAGCAATAGCGTCGATAGTGCCGTCCAGGAGGCCTTCGATGAGGGCTTCGCGGTCTTCGGCGGTGCGGATGGGCGGGTTCATCTTGAACCGGCCGTGGTCCTCGATGTCATCCAGGCACAGCGTAAGGTAGTGGGGGGCTGTCTCGCAGGTGACTTTTACTCCGGCAGCCTTGGCCTCCCGGATGAGGCTGAGGCTCTTACGGGAAGAGATGTGGCATACGTGGTAGCGGCAGCCGGTCTGGGCGCACAGCTCCAGGTCCCGCTCGATGGGACCCCACTCGCTGCGGGGATCTTCTCCGGGGAGGGAATTGTCTTCGCAGTGCGCGGCCAGAATAACGCCCTCCCGGGCGGCGGTTTCCATGGCCTTTCGCATCATTGCGCGGCTCTGTACGCCGCTGCCGTCGTCGGAAAACGCTACGCAGTGGCCCTTCAGTGCTTGAAAGTTTACCAGCTCGAGGCCCTTTCGCTCCCGGGTAATGGCAGCATAGGGGAGTACGCCGATGACCGCGTCCCGGTCAATGGCTGCCTGTTCAAGGGCAATGTGTTCCAGGGTGTCCGGTACGGGATCCAGGTTGGGCATGGCACAAACCAGGGTGTAACCACCCCTTGCCGCTGCCAGGGATCCGGTTCGGATGGTCTCCTTCCAGGTCTGGCCCGGCTCGCGGAAATGGACATGCAAGTCGCAGAAAGCGGGTAAGTCAACTACCATAACTACAAAAAAAAGACAACCATAAATGGCTGCCTATAGATAATAATAACTGTCAAGTGAAAAAGAGGCGCTTATGGACGGTTTTTCTCATGACGATTCTGTTTGTACAAAGGTATGGCTTTTTGCGGGAATTTCAAAACAAATTATGTGGGATTTTACTTCACGCACGCGGGGCAGATGCCTTTCACCAGGTAGCTCACACTCTCCGGGACATACTCTTCCGGAACGGTGACAGGCGGGACCGGGACTTCATGCAGGCAAAAGGTTCGGTGGCATTTGATGCAGTAGAAGTGTACGTGGACGTCGTCGTCCTCGTCTTCGTGATGACTCAGGCACAGTTCGTAGCGCACACCTTCTCCTGCGTCTTCCAGGGCATGGACCAGGTGTGCCTCCCGGAAAGCAGTCAGGGCACGGAACACATTGCTTTTGTCAATGGTTTCCAGACGCTCCTCCAGTTCTGTCATGGACAGCGGCCGGCCGGCTTCCTCCAGGGCCTGGGCAATGAGCAGGCGGTTGGCCGTCACTTTTACTCCATGCAGGGCAAAAAGTTCTTCCAGCTTGCTCATAGCAGTTCCTCCAGAAGGGCCTTGCAGTGGCCGGGCAGGATAATGTGGTGATTGCCGATGGGATTCGTAAGGAAGTACCGTGCATCCTCGGGCTGCAGTCGCAGTACCACCTGCGTGCGGCACAGGTTGTCTTCGTACTGATTGTAAAGAAGTTCGCCCTCGGCGGCAAAGTGGCGGTTTAACTTACCATCTACCTTGAACACGGTAACGGGGCCCTCGGGCAGATTCCCATGGATACCCACGCCAATTCCACTTTCAAAATGCGTATCGTACTGCCAGGACGTTACCATATTGAAAGGTACGGTGCAGTGGGCGAATAGCATCTCCCCGGTTTCCACATCTATGCGGGAAGGATTGGCCTGGAAGCCCGTCACGCCTGTTAGCGCCTGCGCTATCATCATGGATAGGAGGGCGGGAACGTCTCCTTCGCAGGAGGCGGGAATGCCATCGGCATTGAAGGAAGCCAGCGCCAGGCAGCCGGTATTGCCCACGGCCGTAAGGAGGTCGAAGCATCGAAGGGTGAAGGTGCCCAACTCATAGCGCGCCACCAGTTTTTCGAGCGCATGGTAAATTTGCGTGGCGCCAGGGTACGATCGGCGCACATTATCGGCCATCGGCTCACTTGATGGCGCGTTCTCAGCGGGCGCTTTGGCAATTTCCTGCAGCAGTTCCTCCATGGGAATCTCCACCAGGCGGGCACCCAGCTTGTCCGTCACGGCCATCGGGTCTGCATGGCTGGCGATGAGCCAGTCGGAGGGCTGGCCGATGACGCCGATGCGCGTCCCGCGCAGTTTCTTCCGGGCCGATGCTACTGTCTCCAGCGTATGCACCCGCTCCTGAAGGTACTCCGGACTGCCGTGCAGCACCTCTCCCTTCAGGCCCTGCTGGCGCAGGTAAGAAAGGATTTCCAGCGATGCAGCCAGCGAGTTGGACTTCCCGGACGTGAGCAGGTAATAGCGCTCTATGCCCCTTGAAAGCATTTCGGGCAGGAGGCCTTTGAAGATGCCCTCGGCCCCACCGGTCCGTACATAGATGAGGTCCAGCTCGTGTGAGCCAAAGTCGGAGAAATCGGCACCCTTGAATTCATACTCTCCCTCCGGGAATACGCCCTGAAGGAACTGGTCGCTGAGCCTTGCCACAGACTGCTCGTCGTGCAGGCCCGAGGTGATAGTGTATACAGCAGTCATAACAAAAAAGGGAAAGCTGATTACATCGCACCGCTACAACCACCTACCCTTGCTGCATTCCTGCCCTGGGGGAGTTCGGAGGGAGCTGGTCGTGTAAGACTTTCCCAGCACAAAGGTAGACATTTTTTTTGATATGGCAATAGTGATGAGCCGGCAGCAGCGTGCAGAAAGCCGGGAGGCAGGGCTGGATTTGCTCTTCTCCGCGTGCTTGAGCATTTCTAGATGCGCATTTTGGGGCGTTTTTGTGCATCTCCGCGTGCTAGAGCATTTCTAGATGCGCACTTTGGGGCGTTTTTGTGCATCTCCACGTGCTAGAGCATTTCTAGATGCGCATTTTGGGGCGTTTTTGTGCATCTCCGCGTGCTCGAGCATTTCTAGATGCGCATTTTGGGGCGTTTTTGTGCATCTCCGCGTGCTCGAGCATTTCTAGATGCGCACTTTGGGGCGTTTTTGTGCATCTCCACGTGCTCGAGCATTTCTAGATGCGCATTTTAGGGCGTTTTTGTGCATCTCCGCGTGCTGGAGCATTTCTAGATGCGCATTTTGGGGCGTTTTCGTGCATCTCCACGTGCTGGAGCATTTCTAGATGCGCATTTTGGGGCGTTTTTGTGCATCTCCACGTGCTTGAGCATTTCTAGATGCGCATTTTGGGGCTTTTTTGTGCATCTCCGCGTGCTTGAGCATTTCTAGATGCGCACTTTGGGGCGTTTTTGTGCATCTCCGCGTGCTGGAGCATTTCTAGATGCGCACTTTGGGGCGTTTTTGTGCATCTCCGCGTGCTAGAGCATTTCTAGATGTGCATTTTGGGGCGTTTTTGTGCATCTCCGCGTGCTAGAGCATTTCTAGATGCGCACTTTGGGGCGTTTTTGTGCATCTCCGCGTGCTGCAACGGTTTATTACTAGGTGGAAGGCCAAAACATTGCAGGTGGCCGATGATGTGTTGCAGGTGGCCGATTAGTATTTCTCGAAACGGGCAAAGCACTCCGGCAGGGGAGAGGCGCAGCGCACCATTTTCCCGGAAAACGGATTGCGGAATACCAGCGTGCTGGCGTGAAGGGCCAGGCGCTTTACGGGGTCTGTCTCCGCTCCGTATTTTTCGTCACCGGCAATGGGGTGGCCCAGGTCGTAGGAGGCGTGTACGCGGATCTGGTTCTTGCGGCCGGTCTCCAGATGGAATTCCACCTGGGTGTAGTGCCGGGTGCGGTTTAATACCTTATAATAGGTAATGGCCAGCTGGCCGTCCTTTACCTCGTTTTCGTAGGAGTTCATCTTGAGGGACTTGGGGTTCTCCAGGAGCCAGCTCTGGACAATGCCCTGGTCTTTTTCCAGGGAACCTTCCAGCCAGGCAACGTACTTGCGCTCCACTACCTGGTCTTTCCACTTGCTCTGGAGGATGTCCTTGGCACGCTCGTTCTTGGCGAAGACCAGTACTCCCGAAGTTCCTTTGTCGATACGGTGCACAATCCAGATTTTGGCCGTGGAACGGTCTGGACGCACGCCGGAGATGAGGTCTTCCTTGCGCTGCATGCGGGCGTTTACCTTCACGTAGGCGTTGAGGAGGGAGTAGAGGGTGTTCTTTTCCTTGCCGGTAGCGACGGTGAGCATGCCGCTGGGCTTGTCCACCACAATGTAGTTTTCGTCCTCGAACAGGATGTTGACGCCGGCCTTGATGACGGTGTCTTTGGCGTCTTCGCGTACGGAACGGGCAATGGAAATGCCCTTGGGCAGGACGGTAATCTTGTCTCCGGGCTTAAGGGGATGGTCAAAGGCGGTGCGGCTTTCCCCATTCACCAGGATCTGGCCTTTGGAAAGCATGTTCTTGACACCGGTCTTGGACTGTCCCGGGAAAATCTCGAACAGGTATTGGAGAAGGAAGCCTTCGTGGGCTACCTTGAACTGTTGTCCGGTCATAATTCTTCCAGTAATTTGTGAAGGTGTTTGGGCAGGAGGCGCTTGAAGTGGTCCTGCATGCCACGGGGGATGAGGATGGTCTCCAGGGATTCGCAGTCGTCGAAGGCATCTTCGCCAATGACTTCCAGCGCCTTGTTCAGGCGCACCTGGACCATGTTGATGCAGCCCTGGAAGGCCTGCGGGCCAATGATACGGGTTTTGGCAGGGAGGGAAATCTTCTCCAGCTGCCAGCAGTCCATGAAGGCCGACTGGCCAATCTTGAGAAGGCCGGTGGGCAGCTTGATGGAAATGAGTTCCCCGCATTCGGCAAAGGCGGCGTCCCCGATATGGGTGACGGAATTGGGCAGGTGAATCTTCTCCAGGTAGGAAGATCGTTCCTCCAGGGGAATTTCTTCGCCGATTTTTCGGCCGGCCATGTAGTCCTGGAAGGCGAAAACGTCGTCGGAGATAACCTCACATCCTTCGCGGACGGTGATTTCTTCGGGGAAGTTTTCGGCGTCCGTGAGATACCTGCCGTCTTCCGAGTAGGCTACGCGGTTTTCATCGTCCCAGACGTCCCTGTCCAGGTCCTCCTGCGGAAGGACCGTGGGGACCGCCATAATCTCTTCTATTGTCATGGGGCTAGAAGGTTTTTACAAAGTCGATGTCCTTTTTGAGCATCACTTTGGGCTCCATCTTGGATACTTTCTGGAAAAGTTTGAACTGGTAGGCGGGGGAGAGGTATACCCGGTGCTCGTTCTTGCCCTTGCGCCACCACTTGTAGAAAGCGATGGGGTCTGTGTCATAGGGAATGCGGGCCTCGATTTCCGAGGTGTAGCCGGGGAAGTCGATGAGCATCTTGAGGCCGGTGATGCGGCGGTAGTACTCGTAGTCTGCACGGCGAAGCTTGGACACGAGCGGGGCAAAGACTTCCATCTGGTCCACCTGAAGCACTTTCTCCTTCACGATCATGCGGTGAATGCGCACGGGATCCCGGTGCAGCCACTCCGAAAGGGAAGCGGTCACAGGGCCTTCCTCGCAGTCCAGTGTGAGTAAATCGGAAGAGAAGTAAACTTTTTCGCTGTCGAGAGGGAAATTCTCCATAAATATTAACCTACCATGCAAAGATAGGGATTTTTTTCGGTTTTCAACAATTATTTGTTCATAACCTTTCCTGTTTTCTCCGGGCGGGCTGGTGCGGCCAGGGTTTCCGACCACAAGCGACAACTCTTACATGGCCTCCAGAAGTCGGGGGTCGATATAGGCCGATACTACCGCGACGATGCCTTCGATGGCAACCAGAAGGCGGCGGTTCCGCTTGATTCGTTTCACGTACCCGACGGCACCTTTGAACGGACCGTCCGTGACTCGTACCTTACAGCCGGTCGCAAAGCGGGAGATATCATCGGCCGAGAAGAATTCCAACCCTTCTGAGCCATGCGAGGTGATGAGGCGGAAGGCTTCCATCTGGCAGTCCGGGATGGCTTCGCACACGAACCGTCCTTCGGAATCCCGTTTCTTGTAGATGAATCCTTTTGTACCTCCGGTGGCGTCCTTGAAGGACTCGTCGAGGGCCGTGATCTCTTTTTCGCCGGCACGGACAAAAAGGAGTGACGACACCATGGGAATGCGCTGGAAGATGGCGGGGCCTTCCTCTATGTAACGGGTGTCGGTTTTGCCATCGGCCTTGAGGAATGCGATGTGGCGGCGTGCCTGGGTGTGGGCTTCTCCTTTGAGGAGGACGTGGTCTACGGCCAGGTATGTGGCGTATCCCTGCGCCGTCAGAGCGGACTCCATATCGAAGACCTTGTTGAAAAACACCTTGACGGCGTACCACTGAAGTGCCGATTCTTCCATTGTAACGTTTGAAGTACGCAAAGGTAAATATTTTATACGACTTTCCAAAAAAGCGCCATTTTAACATTAAAACTTGCCATTTTGGCAGTGGAAGCTGCCGTTTTGTCTACCTTTTGCGCATTTTCGGCATTTGGCCCCGGGTTTGCCTTTCCTTACGGCGAACGCAGCTTCTTAAGGGGCTGCATAAAGAAAGAAGTTAAACATTTAAAATAATAGGAGGACATGATTATGTTACCTGTAAGACGAAACAACCAAACCTGGGTTCCCGACATCTTCAATGATTTCTTTGACAACAACTGGATGGAACGCCCGAAAGCAACTTGCCCGGCCATCAATGTCTTAGAAACGCCTGAAGCCTATCAGCTGGAGCTGGCTGCTCCCGGTATGACCAAGGCCGACTTCGACATCCATCTGGATGAGGACGGAGACCTGGTGATCAACATGGAGAAGAAAGTGGACGAGAAGCACGAGCATGAAAAAGGCCACTATGTGCGCCGCGAATTCTCCTACTCCAAGTTCCAGCAGACCATGCTGCTGCCCGAAGACACCGACCGCGAAAAAATTTCTGCGAAGGTTGAAAACGGTGTTTTGACGGTTAACTTGCCCAAGGTCAAGAAGGTAGAAGTGGAGAAGGCCCGCAAGCAGATTTCCATCGATTAAAATTTTTGAAAAATTTTCGTGAACCCCCTTGCAGATTCAAAAAAAGTATGTACCTTTGTAATCCCGAAAGGGAAGTTCACTGAAAACTTTGGTGCGGTAGTTCAGTCGGTTTAGAATACCGGCCTGTCACGCCGGGGGTCGCGAGTTCGAGCCTCGTCCGCACCGCTGGAAACGGAGTTTAGCTTTGGCTAAGCTCCGTTTCTTTGTTTGTGGGGGGGGGCGTCCTACCCGATGTACGTACAAAAAAACGGCATTCCAGTTCGGTTTCGATGTACGTACATCGGTAGCCGTGGCGCTTACACAATTGATAATCAGTATATTAGAGTAACTGACGGGTATGCTATTCACACCCGTCAGTTACTCTAATCGTTTAGTATTCAACTATTTAAGTGCCACGAGCTGCCGCTGTGACGAGCCTCGTAAAAAGCCTTCCTAGCAGCGTCCGTCACCAGCCACAGATGTCACAATCATTCATCATTTTTGTCAATGATACCACAGTCCACTGCGGGTAAGCCGACAGTCACTGCGGGTAACTTGACATTTTTGGTCAAGTTACCGTCAAAAACGGCCTTTTTTGCGGGTAACCGGACTTAATTTGTCAAGTTACCCGCAGTGTGGGCACTTTCGCAACTTCCCAGTCTATGTCCTAAAAAAACACGGAAACCTCCTAAAAATATTAGGAGATTAAAAAATAATCTCTATCTTTGCATTGGAATAACACATGCTTGATAGACGATGAAACAGAAACTGACCGCAAAAGAAGAGGAACTGATGAACATTTTCTGGGCGCATGAGCCCTTGTTTATCAGGGACTTAATTAGCTTTCTGCCGGAACCTAAGCCTCATTACAATACCGTGGCTACCCTGGTGAAGTTCCTGGAGGAAAAGGGGTTTGTGGAACGGGAGCCCCTGGCCAACTCTTACCGGTACAAGGTCAAGATTGACAAGCGGAAGTATCACGGAGACACCGTTTCTGACGTAGTCGCGCGCTACTACGACAACTCTTATCTCAGTCTGGTCTCCCAGTTTGTGGAGGAAGACAAGATGGACCTTCAAGACCTGAAGAACCTTATCGCTCAAATTGAAAAGAAAAAGTCATGACCGCTTTCCTTCTTAATATGGCTAGGGCGGGACTGTATCTGGCCCTGTTCTACTCGTTCTACCTCCTGGTAATGAGGCGGACTACCTTTTTCCGGCTCAACCGGTTTCTCCTGCTGGCCGGGTCCTACCTCTGTCTGCTGCTGCCGCTGGTGAGGCTCAGGACGGTGGAGGCGGTGGCATCGGCCTCGGACCTCACTATGGTTGGCGTGGGAGAAGAGGCTGGCGGCGTAGTGACATCGGCCCACTCCATCTGGCCGATGCTGCTCTACGTGGCGGGGTGTCTGGTGACGCTGGCGCTCTTTGGCGTATCGGCCTGGAAAATGCACCGCCTGATTCAGAGAGGAGAGAAAACGGAGTGCGAAGGCTGCCGGCTGGTTCTCCTTGACGAGGATATCGCCTCCTTCAGCTGGAGAAACATGGTAGTGATGAGCCGGAAGGACCTTCTGGAGAATCCCGCGATCCTCACGCATGAGAGGATGCATATCGCGCACAGGCATTCGCTGGACCTTATTCTTTTTCTTCCCCTTCAAATCCTCTTCTGGTGGAATCCGCTGATGTGGATTACCCGTGAAGAACTGCGCCTCCTTCACGAATACGAGGCCGATGAAAGCGTAATTCAAAATGGCATCGATGCAACTCAATATCAACTTTTACTGGTGCGGAAAGCCGTGGGTGAACAGCGTTTCACCCTGGCCAGCGGCTTTCAGCACGCAAAACTTAAAAATCGAATTGAAATGATGCTCAAACCTTCTTCTTCCGGCTGGATGCGTTGGTCGTATCTGGCCCTGATTCCCGTGCTGGCGGCTTTCATGTTCGCCTGCAATTCTCCCCGCAAAACCGAGGCGGCAGCCCCGGAAACATCGGAACCTGCTCCTGCAACTGCTGTGGATGAGGCTGCTCCGGAACAGGAGGCACTCCCTTTCCAGTTAATCGAAGTAAAGCCCCGCTTCAACGGCGGTGATGCCGCAGAGTTCTCCAAATGGGTGAATTCGCAATTGGTATACCCTGAAAAGGCTAAACAGGCTGGAATTCAGGGTCGTGTGGCGATTCAATTTACCGTCGGGGCCGATGGTGCGGTACGGGATGCCAAAGTCCTGCGCGGTGTGAACGAGGACCTCGATGCAGAAGCGCTTCGTGTGGTCTCTTCCTCTCCCCGCTGGGAGCCCGGCATGCAGGACGGAAAGGCTGTTCCGGTCACTTTCACATTCCCGGTTTTTTATCAGCTAAGGTGAGAAAGATCTTTTCGCTTGTCTGTTGCATAATGGTCTGCGTATCCATGGCTGCGCAGACCAGTCCTCGTGATTCCATTCTTGCGCGGGCGCGTTATCTGAAAAGCATTTTCCGCATTGACGAGGCAACGGAAATGCTGTCTAACCTTGTAAAGCCCGGCGTCATGGACGAAGGTGCGCTTTCAGAACTGGCCGATTGCCATTTTCAGGGCGGCGCCTACGAAGATGCGGCGGGGACCTATTTCATGCTGTCTTCCCGGCAGCCTTCCAACATTCTGTACAGAATCCGGCTGATGCAAGCTTTCTTCCGGTTAAAGGCCTATCCGCAAAGTATTGAAGCCGGGCGGGATGTGCTTCATTTGGATTCCATTCCTGCCGTGATGTGTTATGTGGGAGATGCTTTTCGCCTTATGGAGGAGGCCGATTCTGCCCTTTGGTACTACCGGCGGTCACTGGCCCTGAGGCCGATGAATGAATCGGCCGTGACCAAGGCGGTCAATATCCTGATTGCGAAGGAAGACTACGATGATGCCGTTGCCGTCACGGATGCTTTTTTGGCCGATGATCCGGATAACACGGTGGTGGAGCCGCTCAAGGGCCTGGCTTTATACCGTAAAAAGGATTACGGGAGCGCCATCAAAGTGTTTGAGCGGCAGCTGGAACTGGGCAATGACATTTACCCCATCCACTTTTATCTGGGACAAAGCTACTGGCAGACCAATGTGGTGTACCGGGCCGAGGAAGAACTCACTGCGGCCTGGCAGCTGGATTCCAGCGACGTGAATCTGGCGTACGCGATTGCGGCCGTGAAAGCGGAAGGATATCGGCCCTTTGAGAAGGAGGTGAAGCCCTGGCTGGACAAGGCCTTGGAGATGTTGCAGCCAGACCCGGCCATTCTCTCCCGCCTGCATCAGCAATATGGCCTTGGATACTACCGCAGGATGGATTCCTGGGACAAGGCGATCGAGCATTACAGGGAAGCCTATCGCTACAACCCCGAGTTTATTTCGGCCCTCTCTACCATCGCCTACTGCTATGAGCAGAAGAAAGACTACAGGCTGGCGATCCAGTGGTTCGAAAAATACCTGGATGTAGCCCGGCCCGGCTCCCGGGGTTATGAATTTGCTAAGGCAAGCATCGACCACCTGAAGGGGCAGGTCTTTATGGAGGTCTCCGGGGAATAGAGCTCATTCGCGGCACGTATAACGCACTTTTGGCCCTTTTTCGCGTTATTCGTCCTGGGCCGATGGGACGTATAACGCGTTTTTGTGGGGAAAGTGCGTTATACGTGCTTCCTGGGGTAGGAACCTGCGCCGTCGGGTCTGGAACCTGCGCCATCGGCCAGGAGCGTGATGCAATTTTTTCCATTATTTTGGCGTAGTTTGTCCAAACATAGCTATCTTTGTGCGCATTTAACCCATTATTCAACTTTTCATGAAAAAACACTTTGTCCTGCTTGCCATCGCTGCTTTCGTGCTGGGTTCATGTACGTCCCGGAACTATATGGCCGCCGATGGTGTGGCCGTCTTTGTTCCGGAGGGCTTCGACGCCTCCCAGCACCTTCCGTCCCCGATTTTCCTTGAGGATCTGGCTCGTCACGGCCGCGTCCCATCGAAGTGGGAACTCGTTCCGCAGTTCAGTAACGAGAACGGAAAATCTGTCGTGCGGATCAATGTGGCCGATGCCGACCTCTACGGTACCGGAGAAGTATGGGGACCGCTCAGACGCAACGGAGACAAGAATATTTTCTGGAACCGCGATAACGGAGCCTATGCAGCCCATGACGGCAAGGAACTGTACCAGACCCATCCCTGGGTGCTGGGCCTTCGGGAGGATGGGTCGTCCTTCGGTATCATCTTCGACAATACCTGGCGTTCGGAGCTCCAGTGCGATTCCGTCATTACCTACACCAGCGACGGCCCGGCCTTCCGCGTGGTTGTGATCGAGAAGGACAGCCCCGCTGAGGTCCTGAAAACCCTCGGACGCCTTTCCGGCACCATGGAGATGCCGCCCCTGTGGGCTCTCGGCTATCAGCAGTGCCGTTTCTCCTACTATCCCGACACCCGCGTAAAGGAGGTGGCCGATGAATTCCGGAACCGGAATATCCCCTGTGATGTCATCTGGATGGATATCCACTACATGGACGGTTACAGGATCTTCACCTTCGACCCGAATCGTTTCCCGGACCCGAAGGGCCTGAACGACTATCTCCATGCCAGGAACTTCAAGTCGGTCTATATGATTGATCCGGGCGCAAAGGTGGATTCCACCTACTGGGTGGACAAAGAGGGCCTCGCGAATGACTATTTCGTGCACGATGCCGATGGGAAGCCGTTCGAAGGCGGTATGTGGCCGGGTCTCACGCACTGGCCGGACTTCTCCATGCCTGAAGTTCGCGAGTGGTGGGCCGGTCTGTACAAGGACTTCATGGCTCAGGGCGTAGACGGCATCTGGAACGATGTCAATGAGCCGGCCGTTTTTGGCGGTGGCGAAGAAATGACCATGCCCGACGACAATATCCACCGGGGTGGTGACGGCCGCACCGCCGGTAACCATGTACGCTACCACAATGTCTTTGGCTACGACATGGTCCGTGCTTCCCGTGCCGGAATTCTGGCTGCGAATCCGGACAAGAGACCGTTTGTCCTGTCCCGTTCCAACTTCCTGGGTGGTCAGCGCTATGCGGCCACCTGGACCGGAGACAATGTCTCTTCGGTGGAGCAGATGAAGGGCGCCGTGGCCATGACCCTTAACATGGGCCTCTCCGGACAGGCTTTCAACGGCCCTGACGTGGGCGGTTTCCTTGATGACTGCAATCCCAAGCTGCTTGCGCAGTGGACGGCCATGGGTGTCTACTTCCCGTTCCTGCGCAACCATTCCTGTGATGGAACGGTTGACCAGGAGCCCTGGGCGATGGGCCCTGAGACCGAGGCCGTATGCCGCACGGCTATCAACCGTCGGTATCGGCTCTTACCTTATATATATACGCTCTTCCGCGAGGCGTCCGTCAGTGGTCTCCCGGTCATGCGTCCCGTTTTCTGGGCCGATACCCGCGACCTCTCCCTGCGTGCCGAGCAGGACGCGTATCTGCTGGGCGGAGACCTCCTCGTTGTGCCCCGCTATGCCGAGACCACCGCAGCCCTTCCTCAGGGTGACTGGCAGAGCGTGTCTTTCGAGGATACGGACGATGGCTACCAGGCCCGGCTTTATGTCCGTGACGGTGCCATTGTGCCGGTGGGCAAGGTGTTCCAGAACACGGTGGAGTACAACACTGACGAACTGACCCTACTGGTGAACCTCAATGAAGATGGCAAAGCGTACGGAACGCTCTACGAGGACGCCGGTGACGGCTTTGGCTACAAGAGTGGCGAGTATGGCGAGTACCGCATTGTGGCTGAACGCATTGATGGAGAGGTTCAGGTGCGTTTCGAGCACGTCGCCGGTAACTTCAACAATACGGAACGCTGCTTTAAAGTGCTGAACCTGTAATCTGCGCTTACAGTTCCCTTACCGGGAAAGTGAAGTAGGTGTCCGGGAAGGGCTCGTCGGCGAGGGTGAAGTGCCACCACTCGGTGTCCAGGGGCTTGAAGCCGTGGGAGAGCATGGCCCTGCGGAGAATCATGCGGTTCTCGAACTGCTCGGGGGTTATGCTCCGCTTGGGAACGGACGGGCTCTTGCTGTTGTCGCCGGTGTATTCGCCGGTTTCGGGGTTGCCGCAGAAGTCGGGGTGGCTCTCAGGGCCGAACCAGTCGAAGGTGCCGCCCATGTCCACTTCTTTCTCCGTTGTCATATCAAAGAGTGTGAGGTCTACGGTAGATCCGCGTGTGTGGCCGCTTTTGAGCATGATGTATTCCTGGTCAAAGAGGACGCTCTTGTCAAGGTCCGGGTAGAAGTAGGGCTTCATGCGGGTGTCGGACAGGTCCTCGGCCCAGCGGACAAAGTGGTCTACGCCTTTCTGGGGACGGTAGGCATCGTAAATCTTTAGCCGATATCCCTTTGCTACGAGCTCGTCGCTTACGGCCCTGAGAGCGGCGCCTGCTTCCCGGGTGATGAGCGCCGTGGGCTGCTCATAGCCGTCAATCCGGGCGCCGACAAAGTTATAAGTACCGTAATATCGGATCTCAAGAATGGCATCCGGGACCGCATCCGTCAGTGAAACGAACGCGGAGGAGTCGTTTTCGGGAGATTCTACCGGCTTTTGCGCGCATGAGGCAAAAAGCAGGAACACTACAGCCAATTTGCTAAAATTTCGTCTTTTCATATTGCTGATTCTTGATAATTTTTATGGATTCGTATTCAATATCGCCATTCTAGAGCCTTCCAAATGCATCTTAAAATTTGGCATTACTAAAATTTCATGTTTTTTTACATGTGTTTCATGTAGTGTAAAAATTAAACAATGCCCGAAAAATTGCTTTATTTTTACAGTTTGTAAAACATTTTTGTACTCGTTTTTACATGGGATTCGTGGAATGTTCTCATTTTTGCATCCGGAAAAAAACAGAAACAAACTTTAAGACCATGATACCGTATAACGCGAACAACCTTGTAAAAACTATTCGAGTAGAAGTGGAAGAGCGTCAGGCTTTTCTGGATCCGGGTCTGACGCTTGCTTCCCTTGCCGACCGCTGCCGTACCAATCGTACGTACGTGTCCTCGGCGCTGATGGAACTTGGAGGTTTCTTTGTATATATTAACAGCCTCCGCCTCACTTTCGCCGCTTCCTGGCGCAAGTCCCATCCTGGCACCACCCTTGAGCAGGTGGCCCTCGCTTCCGGTTTCCATTGCCGTCAAACTTATTATAATGTAAGACGTCAGTTGGAACATTAATTCAATCGCCACTTAATTATTTGAGTGTTATATACTTGCTACGTTTGTTATCGGTACCTGTGAAGGCACCGATAATTTTTTGTGCCCAGCGGTGCGCGGCGGGCATGACAAATTTAGTACATTTTTTTGCAAAAGTCTTTTCTATGTGCGAAATTTGTTTGTTTTTAGTAAGATGTACACGCAGCAAGATCTTTTCTTCAGTACGGCACTCGCCGTTTATATTGCGGTGGGTGTAGTTGTAGCGGTAGTCCGCTGGGGCCACCGCTGTGAACCATATTCCAAGAATATGGACTATTATTACCCGGCCTGGAGAACGGTCGTATTCTGTTTGCTTACCAATCTGATGCTGCTTCCTTTCGTGTACATGCCGCACGACACCGACTCGGACCTCGCCCTGCGCATTATCCTGATGCTGGGCTCGCCGTACTTCTGCGCCATGTTCATGTTCACCTATTTTGGCCGTATGCTCAAACGGAAGAGCTGGATTATGCCGCTTATCTTTCTGTCGGTCCCGTTTACTGTGATGACCCTCCTGGCGCTTGCCATTGCCATTGAACCCGGTCAGCAGCTCGTGGGACGCGACGCCCGTATCCTGGGATCCATTTCCGGCACCCTCGCTTTCATTTTCCTGTATGCCTTTGGCTCGGCCCTCTACATGATCGGACAGGCCAGAAGGCGCTTTTCCGAGACCAATTTCTCCAACCCCGACGACTTCCCCAAGGATTTTGCCCGTCAGGCCGTCTGTATGGCCGGATGGCATGTCGTCATTACGTGGTCCATCTGCTTCCTGGGTTCCAATACGCTCATGGGATGGGGCCTGTTTGTCCTGTCCGGTATCCTGGTGTACTTCCTTATCGTAGACCTGCAGCCGCACCGCGCGCTGGATGCAAACCGCCTGGAGGCCGAAGAAACGGCTCGTATGCAGGCCGAGACCGTAGTCTGCCAGACTTTCGAAACCTCTGAAGTTGAAGAGGAAGAGACGCTGTCGGCGCTCCGTAAGGACGAAATCCTCCGGATTATCCGCCATGCCGTGGAAGAAGACAAGGCTTTTCTGGACAGCCATCTCACGCTGTCTTCGCTGGCCCGTACCTGCGGCGTGAACAGAACCTATGTGTCGGCCGTGATGAACGAATACCTGGGCGGTTTCTTCTCCTATGTCAACCGCTGCCGGCTGGATTACGCCACCCAGTATAAGGCCGATAATCCCGATGCCGCCGTTGAAGAGGTGGCGACGGCCGCCGGATTCGGCTCCCGCCAGAGCTTCTACAACGCGCGCAAGCAGTTAAGCGCCTGAGCCATGGACAGAAGTTCCCAGATTATCCGAGCCAGCGTGGTGGGAATCGTCGCCAACCTGATGTTGGCGGCTTTCAAGGCCCTTGTAGGCTTCCTCTCCAGTTCCGTGGCCATTATCCTGGACGCCGTGAACAACCTCACCGACGTCCTTTCCAGCGTCATCACCATCGTCGGGACCAAACTCTCGCTCAAACCCGCCGACCTTGACCACCCCTACGGGCATGGCCGCATCGAGTACTTCAGCGCCATCATCATTGCCGTCATCGTGTTCTCGGCCGGCGCCACGTCGCTGTACGAGTCCATCGGCAAGATCATTCATCCCACGGAACCCACCTACAGCCTCGCGTCCCTCATCGTCATCGGCGTAGCCATCGTGGTGAAACTGGTGCTGGGCCGCTATGTCAAGAAAAAGGGAGAAAAGCTCAGCAGCGATGCGCTCGTCGCCTCGGGCTCCGATGCCCTCTTTGATGCCGTCATCACCGCCGCCACCCTCCTGTCGGCCGGCATCATGCTCATCTGGCATGTCTCCCTGGACGGAATTCTCGGCGCTCTCATCTCCGTAATCATCCTCAAAGCTGGCGTGGAGATGATCAGCAAGCCGGTCAGTGAACTTCTGGGCGCCCGCGTGTCGCCGGAACTCACCCGCGCCATCCGTCAGGAAGTGATGGAGTTCCCGCAGGTGCACGGTGTCTTCGACCTCATCCTGCACAACTACGGCCCCAGCGTGATGATCGGGTCGCTGCATGTGAATGTGGACGACACCATGCGGGCCGATGAAATCCACGCGCTCTCCCGCCAGATCCAGGAGCTGATGTACTCCCGTCACGGCATTGTGATGACGGTAGGCGTTTACGCGGTCGCTACCGGAAACAGCCCCCGGGCCACCCTGCAGCGGGAAGTGACAAAGCTTGTCCTGGCACATCCCGAGGTAGTGCAGACGCACGGCTTCTTCTATTCGGAAAAAGACCATGTGCTCTCCGTAGACGTGGTCCCAAAGTTTGGCATCAAGGATTTCACCCCCATCTCCAAGTCCATCTCGGATGAGCTGAGACCGCTGGTTCCCCCCGATTTCCAGGTGAGCGTGGTGGTGGACTACAACTACAGCGAGTAGCCTTCCGTCACTCGGTTTTTTCCGGCATTTTTCGTACCTTTGCACACTATGCCGGCAGAAGGAAATATCATTGTCAGGAAAGCCCGTGTGAATAACCTCAAGGACATTACGGTGGAGATCCCCCGTAACCGTCTTGTCGTCATCACCGGCGTGAGCGGCAGCGGAAAGAGTTCGCTGGCGTTTGACACGCTCTTTGCCGAGGGACAGCGCCGTTTTGCCGAGAGCCTGTCCTCCTATGCCCGCCAGTTTCTGGGACGCATGTCCAAACCGGATGTGGACATGATCGAGGGCATCCCGCCGGCCATCGCCATCGAACAGAAGGTCAATATCAAGAACCCCCGCTCCACGGTGGCCACCACCACCGAAATCTACGACTACCTCCGCATCCTTTTCGCCCGCATCGGCCGCACCTATTCGCCCGTGAGCGGAGAAGAGGTGCGCTCCCACACCGTGGGAGACGTGCTCGCCGCCCTCTCCGACGGAAAGCCGCACGCCGTCTATATCCTCTCCGATGTCCGCTGGGACAGCCGGGAAGACAAGGTGGAGCTCATGCTCTCCCTCAAGGAAGAGGGCTACGGCCGACTTTTTTCTCCGGCCGATGGTACCCTGTACCCGATCGAGGACGTGATGAAGAGGGACGGCCGCTATCCCGACGGCCTCTGGCTCCTTGTAGACCGCGTCAAGACAAACGGCATGCCCGACGAAGACATGCGCACCCGCCTGCATTCTTCCATCCAGAGCGCGTTTGACAAGGGAAACGGAGACATGGCCCTGTGGGAAACCTCCGGGAACCTCCTCCGCTTCTGTTCCCGCTTCGAGCGCGACGGCATCACCTTCCGCAAGCCGGACGAGTATCTTTTCAGCTTCAACAGCCCCCTTGGCGCCTGCCCCGTGTGCGGAGGCCTCGGCAAGATTGTGGGCGTGAGCGAAGACCTGGTGGTGCCGGACAAGACCAAAAGCATCTACGACGGAGCCATCGCCTGCTGGAGAGGAGAGAAAATGAGCTGGTTCAAGGACCAGCTCATCAAGAACTCCGAGAAACTGGGCATTCCCATCTTCGAGCCCTACGCCAAACTCACGGAAAAACAGAAGCGCATTATCTGGACGCACCGCGGAGACTACGAGGATCCCGATGCCTACTGCGGCCTGGACCAGTTCTTCGAATGGGTGGAGAGCAACCGCTACAAGATCCAGTACAAATACATGCTCAGCCGCTATTCGGGCCGCACCACCTGCCATGCCTGTGGTGGCAGCCGCCTGCGGAAGGAAGCCCTGTATGTGAAAGTGGGAGGAAAGACCATCCACGACCTGCTGTCCATGACCGTGGACGAACTCCTCCTGTGGTTCCAAAACTGCCATCTTACTGCTTACGAGTCTGAGATCGCCGGCAAGACCATCGAAGAAATCCAGTACCGCCTGCAATGCATCCAGGACGTAGGCCTCGGATACCTCACGCTGGCCCGTACCATGAACACGCTCTCCGGCGGTGAAAGCCAGCGCGTGAACCTCGTAACCGCCCTCGGCAGCTCCCTGGTAGGCTCCATGTACATCCTGGACGAGCCTTCCATCGGCCTGCATCCCCGCGACACCGACCGCCTCATCGAGGTGCTCCGGCGCCTCAGGGACATTGGCAACACCGTTGTGGTGGTGGAACACGACCCCGAGATCATCAAGGCCGCCGACTGGGTCATCGACCTGGGCCCGAAGGCCGGCGTCAACGGGGGAGAGGTTGTTTTCGAAGGCAACCTCGCAGAGTTGCCCGTTCAGGCCGATGAAAAATCCCTTACCCTTCAATACCTGGCCGGCATCCGGAAGCCTTATGAGAGAGAAAAAAATCCCTGGCGCTATTCCATTACGGTAGAAGGCGCCATGCAGAATAACCTCAAGGACATTGACGTGCAGTTCCCCCTGAATACCCTCACGGTGGTGAGCGGCGTTTCCGGCAGCGGCAAGAGCTCTCTGGTGGGAGACATCCTGTATCCCGCGCTTCACCGCCGCCTCAACGAGACCGGAGACCTTCCGGGCACGTTCAAGGGCCTCTCCGGAGACCTGGACCGCATAACCCGGGTAGAGTACGTGGACCAGAATCCCATCGGCAAGAGCTCCCGCTCCAATGCCGTCACCTACCTTAAAGTGTACGACGACATCCGCAAGCTCCTGAGCGAGCAGCAGTACGCCCGCATCAACGGCTTCACGCCCAGCTATTTTTCCTTCAACCAGGAGGGGGGCCGATGCCCGGAGTGCCAGGGAGACGGCTTCGTGAAGATTGGCATGCAGTTCATGGCCGATGTCACCATGGTGTGCGAAAGTTGCGGCGGCAAGCGCTTCAAGCCGGAAATCCTGGAAGTGCGCTACCAGGGACTCAACGTGGACGATATCCTGAATATGAGCGTGGAGCAGGCCATTGCCTTCTTTGGCGCCCAGAAGGAAGACTCCGCCAAAGCCATTGCCCAAAAACTGCAGCCCCTTGTGGATGTGGGCCTGGGATATATTAAGCTGGGCCAGCCTTCCAGCACGCTCTCGGGCGGTGAAAGCCAGCGTATCAAACTGGCCTACTTCCTGTCCCTGGCCTCGGGCGGCCGTGAAAAGATCCTTTTCATCTTTGACGAGCCCACCACCGGCCTGCACTTTTACGACGTGGAAAAACTCTTGAAAGCCTTCGACGCCCTTATCGCAAAGGGCCACAGCGTCCTTGTGGTGGAACACAACCTGGATGTCATCCGCAGCGCCGACTGGGTCATCGACCTGGGCCCCGACGCCGGGGACAAGGGCGGGGAAGTGGTGTTCGCCGGCACGCCCGAGGATTTGGTCAAACAGGGGAAGACCTTCACCGCCAAGTACCTGAACGTATGAATTTTGCCAAGCTGAAAAAGCAGCTGGACGGCCAGAAAGGCCTGCTGCAACAGATAGAAGCCGCCTGCAAAGGCGTGGAAGGAATCATCTGGTTCCATGTGGCCTCCCTGGGAGAGTTCGAAGAAGCCCGCCCCGTGATTGAAGCCACCCGGGAACGTTTCCCGGAGGGGAAGATTCTCCTGACCTTCTTCTCACCCAATGGCTACGAAGCCCGCAAGAACTGGCCCGTGGTGAACTGGGTGTTCTACCTGCCCTTCGATACCCGCCGCCGGATGAAGCGTTTCTTCGATGCCGTGCGTCCCGCCAAAGCCATCTTCACCATCGGCGAGCTCTGGCCCAACATGATGCGGGAAATCCGCCGCCGGGGCATCGACGCCTCCATCATGTCTGTCCGCAAGGAGGCCGATTCCTCCCTCTTCGGCTGGCTGGGCGCCCGTCGCCGCCGGATCTTCCGCACCAGCTACACCCACGTGCTGGTGCAGAACGAACTCAGCCGCCGCCTGCTGGAAGGCATCGGCGTACCCAATGTCACAACCGTCGGGGATGCCCGCGTAGACCGCGTGCTCAAGATAGCCGCCGAGCCTTGGCACAACGAGCTTGTAGACAAGTGGTGCGGCGGCGAAAAGGTGCTCGTGGCCGGCTGCACCTCTTCCCTCCAGGACGATGACCTTGTCATCGCCATCGCGAACGCCCACCCGGAGAAAAAGATCATGGTGGTCCCCAAGGAAATGACCCCGGAGCCCATGCAGCGCATGATCGCCGCTGTCGGGGGCCGCGGCGCCCTCTACTCCTCCTTCGAAAAGAACGGGGCCGATGGCATTGAAAACGTCCAGGTCCTGATTGTCGATAAAGTGGGCTGGCTGGCCCAGCTGTACCGCTACGGCTATGCAGCCGTGGTGGGCGGCGGCTATGCCTTCATGCCCCACAGCGTCATCGAACCCGCCGTGTACGGCCTTCCCGTCCTCTTTGGCCCCAAATACGTCCGGGAAACCCACTGCGTAGATCTGGTGGCACAAGGCGTCGGCACCTCCGTCCATACGCCCGAAGAGGCCGTGGCCTGGTTCAACGCCCTGCCGGAGCGGCTCCCCGAGGCATCAGAAAAGGCATCGGCGTACTGCCGGGCCAATGCCGGAGCCACCGATGCCATCATGCAGATAATCTTCTCTTAGCGGGCCGCCAGTTCGCAGGCCTTCTGGTATTCTTCGAAACTGCCGATATCAATCCAGATACCGTCGATGGGGAAGTGCACCACTTTGCCCCCGGCGGCGCTCAGCGCATTTACAAGGTCCGTTGCGTCGAAGGAACGCCCTTCCGGAATCAGGTCCAGGGCCGATTTCTTTAGGAGGTAAATGCCGGCGTTTGCGTAGTAATTAAAGACAGGCTTTTCGCTGATGCCCTTCACCAGGCCGCCACGGATGTCCATGATGCCGTAGGGGATGGACACGTCGTAGGGGATGGTGGCGATGCTCATATCGGCCCCGCTCTTCTTGAAATTCAGGTAGAAGGCTTCGTAGTCAATCTGGGTGTAGATGTCCGAGTTCAGCACCAGCACTTCATCGCCCAGGCCTTCCACAAAGCGGAGAGCGCCGATGGTGCCCAGGAACTGCGGCTCTTTTACGCAGCTGACCTTGGTCATGCCGGGCTGCCAGTGGGCTTCCCGTTCCTCGAAGTGGTCAATGATCTTGTAGGCCAGGTAGTTCACGGTAACAAAAGCCCGGGCCACGCCGTACTCTTCCAGGTGGTCGATGTTGTGGTCGATGATGGCCTTGCCGCCCACTTTCAGCAGGGGCTTCGGGGTGTTCTCCGTGAGGGGACGCAGGCGCTCGCCGCGGCCGCCGGCCATGAGCACGGCGTCCACGGGCAGCACGGACTTGCGCTTTTTCAGGTCAATCATGTCCTTCAGGTGGCCATCTGCATCCAGCACAGGCAGGATGTAGATACGCTTGTCGCGGCAGTCCCGCAGCGCCTGGGCGTCTACGGCATCTTCGCGCACAAAACGGAATTCGCGGTGCATGCAGGTGGTCACTTCCTCGTCCAGGCTCTTGCCTCCCAGCATGCCGCGGCGGATGTCGCCGTCGGTGAGGGTGCCCTTCACGCGTCCTTCTTCGTCCACGACAAAGAGCGTCTGGATATCAAGGTTCTCCAGGAGGGCGAGGGCCTCCCGGACGCTGGAATGTACAGAAATCGTGTTTTTCATACTTAAATGGCTGTCCAGCCGCCGTCGGCGGCGATGTTCTGTCCGGTTACGTAGCGGGCCATGTCGGAGGCCAGGAAAATGGCCACGGGAGCGATGTCCTCGGGCTCGGCCATGCGTTTCATGGGACACTTATGGGTATAGTTGCGCAGGAAAATCTGGTTCTGCTCCTTGCTGTTGCGGTCAAAGACGCCGCCGGGGGACACGCAGTTCACGCGTACGTTCCACTTGCCCAGGTAGCTGGCCAGGTAGCGCGTGAAGTTGATGATACCGCCCTTGATGGCGCAGTAGGCACCGGTGGAGGTGCCGCCGTATTCTTCATACACCGTGAAGTCGTTGCCCACGATGCCGTAGATGGAACCGAAGTTCACGATGGCGCCGTCTTTCTGCTCCATCATCACTTTCGCCACCTGCTGGTCCAGGTAGAATACGCTGTCCAGTTGCAGCTCCACGTTCTTCTTGAAGTGCTCGAAGGGCTCTTCCTCGAAGAAGTAGTCGCTCCAGTCCTTCGTATGCGGGTAGGCGCTGTTGATGAGGGCGTCGATGCGGCCGCAGTGCTCCTTCGCGAAGGCCACCAGGCCGTCGATGGAGGCGTTGTCGGAGAGGTCCAGCTTATAGGTGAGGTCCTGGGCCGATGTCTCCAGGGCGATGTCTGCGTTCACCACGCGGGCACCCTCCTCCTTGAGCTCCTTCACAATCTCACGGCCGATGAGGCCGCAGCCTCCGGTGACGATTACGGTTTTGTCTTTTATTCCAAGCATAATTTCAATACTTCGTAAGCTTCAAATACATCATTGTCGCAGGTGGTGGCTTTCTGCTTCACCAGCTGCACGAAGGCGCGCATCTGCGCCAGGTAATCATCGTCTCCCGTCTGGGCGCTGCGGAAGAGTACGCGGCCCGTTTCGTCAGTGACGGTGCCTGCGGCCAGGTCGGCCGTCCAGGTGGTCCCGTCGGCCACGATCTCCACCGTGCGGCGGTAGTCCTTGCGGAAGTAGTTGAGCACCACCGAGGCGGTGAAGCCGGGGTATTCCAGCAGGTAGTTGGCATAGTCCACGGCACCGATCTCCAGGCTGGAGACGCTGCGCAGCACCTTGCGGGAACGCACGGGGTTTCCGAAGATCCAGTGGATGTAGTCCAGCTCGTGGATGAGGTCCCGGTGCACGCCGCCGCCCAGCTCCTCGCGGGCGCTGTAGCCATTGCGCCAGTCGGTGCCCGGCCGCCAGGAAGGCAGGTAGGAACCGCAGTAGACGTTCACTTCGTTCACGCGGAGTTCCTTCACATGGTCGTGCAGGTACTGCAGCGTGTCTTCGAAACGCATGTTGCAGGCTACGTAGGTAAGGATGCCTTTGCGGCGGATTTCCTCCAGCAGCTCTTCATGACCCAGCTCCGAGAAAAGGGGCTTTTCGATGAAGAGCGGGATGTTCAGTGCCAGCAGGGCTTTGACAGTGTCGGCATGGCAGGAGGTGGGGTTGCACACCACGGCAAAGTCGAAGCCGCCGTCCAGGGGCAGCTCATAGACGTCCCTTACGCCTTCCACGGAAGCGCCCGTGCGGGAACTGCGCCAGGCGGTGAGTTCCACGGTGGGGTCCAGCGTGCGCAGGGCAGCCATGTGTTTGCGGGCGATGGAGCCCAGTCCTACCATCAGTACTCTCATAGTTCAAAACCCAGTTTGCCGTTTTCCAGCAGGTATTCCATGAAGTCGAAATCGACCGGCTCGTCCAGGTCGAAGCAGCGGTGCGGCATCACGTAGACCAGGGAGAGGGGAGTATTGGGATCCCGCAGGCCCTGCTCGAAGAAGGCTCTCCTGTAAATGTAGTAGGAGGCGTTCATGTCGTATACCCTGGGTGCGCTCTGACGGCTGGTGAAGGCGCTTCCGTCGCACACGAGGTCAAAGTAGCCGCTCTCCTTCTGCTCCACCATGTTGAAGTAGGGATTGCGGGCGGCGGGGCTCACGGAGAACAGGTCCAGGGCTTTGGCGTCCTTCTCCAGGATGCCGAAGCCGGCCAGCACGTCCTCCAGGTTGCGCAGGGGGGCGGTGCAGTCCAGGTCCAGTACGTAGTCGTAGCGGCAGTTATAGTACTCCTCGGCCCAGCGCCAGGCATGGTCGATGGCGTCCAGCTTGCCGCAGGTGTCGTTGGCCAGTTCGGCCGGGCGGCGGTAGGGTGTTTCAAGGCCCAGGGAGGCCGCTACGCGGATGATTTCGTCGGAGTCCGTGGAGAGGATGATATCTGTATTTCCCAGGGCCTGCTGTACCTTGCGGGCGCAGTCGATGGTATAGCCCATGAGCGGTTTTCCGGCGATGGACTTGATATTCTTGCCGGGAATGCCTTTGGAACCTCCGCGGGCGCATATGGTGATGAGCGTTCTCATAATTGGATGGCTTCGTCTTGCTTGTAGTCTTTGCCGGCCGTGGTGCCGATGACCTGGTCCCAGCAGGAGGCGGCGGGCCCTTCGGGGGCGCGCTTGACGGCGAGGTTATCGGCCGACAGGATCTCTCCCTTCGCAATGGGACGGGCGGCGACGATGCGCTTGAGCACTACGCCGCAGATCTTCTTCTCGCTCTCGTTGGGCTCCTTGACGCCGCTGCCCAGGGCCTTTTCGATGGCGCGGATCTCCCGGCACATCTCCCCGAAGGGGGCGGGCTCCATGGAGGCGGCGTGGTCCGGTCCGTCCATTCGGGCGTCCAGCGTCAGGTGCTTTTCGATGACGGTAGCGCCCAGGGCCACGGCGGCCACGGGGACCTCGCTGCCCAGGGTATGGTCCGAATAACCCACGGGGCAGCCCAGCTCCCGGCCGATGGTGAGCATGGCCTTCAGGTTCACCTCTTCCGGCGGGCAGGGGTAGTTGGTGGTGCAGTGGAGCACGGTAATCTCACGGGCACCGGCTTCCTGCAGGGTGCGGTAGGCCCGCTTCACCATCTCCATATCGGCCATGCCGGTAGAGAGGATGACGGGTTTTCCGCAGGCGCCGATGTGCCGGAGGAGGGGAATGTTGGTGATATCTCCCGAGCCGATTTTCACCAGCGGCATGCCCAGCCCCAGCAGGAAGTCGATGTCCTCGGGGTTGTCTCCGGTAGAGAGGAAGGTGATGCCGATGGAGTCGCAGTAGCGCTTGATCTGCTCGAATTCCCCATAGCCCAGCTCCAGCGCCTTCAACATCTCGTACTGGGACTGCGCCGCGCCGGTGTTGGCCTTCTGGTAATCGGCCTTCTGCGTGTCCGGAGAAATGATTTTCTCCGTCACCCACGTCTGGAACTTGACGGCATCGGCCCCGGCGGCCTTCGCGGCGTCGCAGAGCTTGAGCGCCAGGTCCAGGCGGCCGTTGTGGTTCACGCCGGCTTCGGCTATGATGAAGGTCTTAGTCATGGTAGTCTCTGAGGAGGTCCTTCTCGCGGGTGATGACCACGTCGTCGTACATGAGCATGAGCACGCCTTCGTCGTAGTTGCCGATTTCCGGCTCGTTGGCCTGCCCGTCCATGTTGCGGAGGATGTATTTTACGAAGTCTACGCCCGCACCGTAAGCGTGCAGGTAGGCGCCGCCGAAGCGGGGATTGATCTCGGACAGGTAGTACTGGCCGTCCTTGTAGAAGAAGTCCATGTCGCAGGGACCGCTCAGCTCCAGCACGCCCACCACTTCCTTCACGAAGTCGATGAGGGCGGGATCCTTGAAGCTGATGGTCTTGGAGGCGCCGCCGATGCGGGTCTCGATCTTGCGCTTGGAGAAGACGGAAACGACCTCGTGGGAGATGCAGTCTACGTAGACATCGGCATCACAGTCTCCTCCGGTCATCAGTTCCTGGATGATGTAGTCGTGGGCTCCTTCGGCGAAGAGTTCCTTGAGGGTTTCCATGTCGTTCACCCGGCGGGCACCTACGCTGCCGCTGCCCTTGACGGGCTTGATGAACACGGGGAAGTCAATCTCTCCGGCGCCCAGTCCGGCCTGGAAGTCGGCCAGGGTGCGGTAGGTGAGGACCGTGCGTACGCCCTTCTCCTTCAGGTGCTTGAACATGAGGTACTTGTCCATGCACAGCAGGGCCGTGTGCTCGCTGGGACACAGGGGCAGGATGCCGCGGGCGATGAACTGGTCGCGGTAGTGGGCCAGGAGTTCGATTTCCGGATCGATGAACGTGCTCACGGCACGGATCTTTTCCTTCTCGCAGATGGCGAGCACTTCGTCTATATAGCCGGGGTCTTTGATCTTGGGCGTGACGTACATCTTGTCGGCCAGGAAGAGGGCGGGCGCCACCGACCAGTTGTCGGTGCCCACCACCGTGCCTTTCCCGGCGAGGGACTGACGGAAATCCAGCATCAGGCGGCCGCGACGGCCCACGTTGCAACAAAGAAGATTATATTCCATAAGCGTTTAAGTAGTCTTGTGCGCGCCACTCCTCACTGGCCAGACGGTACTGCCCGTCTTCCAGCACGTACACCCGCGGGAAATAGCGGATGAAAAGGGGAGATAGCGCCATGGTATAGGCACCTGTATTGAGAAAAGCAATGCGGTCTCCCACCTGAAGGCGAGGACCGTTCTCCAGGTGGAAGAGGCGGTCGTTCTCCAGGCAGGTGCTCCCCACGACCGTTTGGCTGGGAACGGTGGGCGTTCCGGGTTTCACGGTGGGAAACTGCTTGAAATAGTCTGTTTTACGGAAGAAAGGGTCTATGTCGTTGCGGCTTCCGTCACATACGACAATGGTTTCTCCCTGAACCTCTTTCACGTCCAGCACGCTGCTGAGGAAAGAGAAGGAACCGGCGCAGAGGGCGTTGCCGGGCTCCACAATGATGCGGGCTCCGGGATAGTCTTTGAGGCCCTCCGCAAGGGTGGCGGCGTAGTCCTCAAATGTAGGTTTCCCGGGCATGTCGCCAAAATATCCTCCGCCGATGTCAATATATTCGGGCGAGAGGTGATAAGTCTCGAGAATTTCGCACGCCTTGGCGGCAATGGCGCGATAAACTTCCAGGCTGCGCGTTTTGGACGTGCGGTGCAGGTGCAGACCGGCAAGGCGAACCCCGGGGATGCGATGAATTTGGCCGATGGCGTGCGCCAGTTCCGGCGCGTCAAAGCCGAAGCGGGAGAAGGTTTCGTCCTCCGCGAGGCCTACATTGACGCGAAGTCCCACATGGGCCTCAGTGCCGGCGGGAAGTTCCTCCAGCCACTGGAGCTCCCGTTTGCTGTCAATGTTCACGGTGTGCCCGGCGGCAAGGGCCTTCAGAAAATGCTCTTTCCCTTTGACGGGCCCGTTGAAGACAATATGGCCGAACCCCATGGCACAGGCAAGGTCGTATTCGGTATCTGACACTACCTCCGCCGCTGCTCCTTCTTCGAGGAGCACACGGAGAAGCGCCGGGTTGGAGTTGGTCTTCACGGAGTAGGCAACCTCCGATGCGGCAAAATGAGCCTTAAGTGCATCGCGGAACCCGCGGTACAGCTTGCGGAGCTCGGTGGCATCCAGTATGAAGCACGGCGTGCGAAGGTCCTTACTGTTCATGGAAGTATTCTTTTAAATGCTTGACGATGAGCTCGGAAGTGTGTCCGGTGCCCGGGAGGATGTCTGGCTGGAAGCGGCCCTTCACGGAGCCGATGGCTTTCTGGATGGCCGGCAGGGAAGCTTCGCAGCTGATGACACAGCGGCTCATCTTCCGTCCGGTTTGCCGGTGGCCGATGTTGATGACCGGCGTTCCAAAGAGCGGAGCTTCGATGACGCCGCTGCTGGAGTTGCCCACCATGAGGGCGGCTTCTTTCATCATGCCCAGGAAGACTTCCTGGCCCAGCGAGGAGAAGAGATGCACGCCGCGGGCGGCCTCGTAGAGCTTGTTCATCTTTTCGCCGCAAAAGTCCGCATTGGCCTTGGAGAGAACAATTTCGTGTCCCTGGAGGGTGCGAAGGGCATCCAGCATACTTTGGGCCATGTTGAGGTTGTAGTCTTCGCTCTCGCGGGTTTCCGGGTGAAGGGTGGCCATGACCCAGGGCTTGGAAGGATCCAGACCCAGCCGGGCGGCCAGTTCCTCCCGGGAAGGATGGACGGCCTTGAGGATATGCTCTGCGCCGGGTTCTCCTACTTCAAATACGTTCTGGTCGCTGCCACGGAGGCGGATGACCTCCCGGGCGGCTTCTTCACTGTTGGGGAAGTGCACCGTGGCCATCATGGTGACGGCGTTACGGACGGCGTCGTCAATGGCGCCCTCGGTGTGTTCTCCTCCGGCAATGTGGGCAATGGGAATGCCCATGATAAGGGCGGTGGAGCAAATGGGGAGCAGTTCGTAGCGGTCTCCCAGCACCAGGAGCAGCTGCGGCTGCATGGCCTCGAAGGCGTCGGCAAAGAGCTGGGCGCAGCGGGCGGCCTCGCGGGCTATGCCGGCGGGAGAGCGGTCCTCGGAGAGGTAGTCAATTTTTTCGTCTATCTTGAGGCCGTCCTTCTGTATTTGCTTCCAGGTCTCTCCAAAGGCCGGGCTCAGATGCGTGCCGGTCACGATGAGCCGGACGTCAAAAGAGGGCTCTTCCCGCAGCGCCTCTATGGTTCTGCGAAGAAGGCCGTATTCGGCCCGGGTGGCGGTGACGACGGCTATGGTTTTCATAACTTGGGGCTGCTGGGAATATTGACAATGCGGTCGGCCAGCCAAATGGAGTTGGCGAGACCGTCATTCTCGCAGTGCTCGAACATGGGAAGACGGTTCATGAGCTCCCACACGGGACGCGTCATGACACCATGGTCGTTGCTGAACTCCAGGAACTCATCACGGGCGGCACGGTCTTCCAGGATAATGGCGTTGAGCCAGTAGTTGGACCGGCAGCCTTTGGGCTCCGTGAAGAACTGCACGCCCGGCATGTCCTGGAAGAAACGGGCGTAGGCGGCGGCAATGCCGCGCTTGCTCTCAATGTAGCGGTCCAGGTTCTCCAGCTGAGCGCAGCCCAGGGCGGCATTGATGTTGGGCATGCGGTAGTTGTAACCTACTTCGTCGTGGCGGAACTCCCAGCGATGGGGAATCTTGGCCTGTGTGGTGAGGTGCTTGGCGTGCTCTCCCACGGCGGCGTCCTGGAACAGGAGCATGCCGCCGCCACCGGTAGTGATGGTTTTGTTGCCGTTGAAACTGAGCGCGCCGATGGGGGCAAACGTGCCGGTATGCTGTCCCTCGTAGAGACTGCCGATGCTTTCGGCGGCGTCTTCCACCACCTGGATGTGCCATTTCTCGCAGATGGTGACGAGTTCCTTGATGCGGACGGGGTGGCCGAAGGTGTGCATGGGGACACAGGCTTTCACCCGGCGGCCGGTGCGGCGGTTGTAGCAACCGTCTTCGCGGAGCTCGGCGTTATTCTCCAGCCAGGCGCGTACGGCGCTGGGCGACAGGCCCAGGGTTTCCCGGTCTACATCCAGGAATACGGGATGCGCGCCGATGTAGCTGATGGCGTTGCAGGTTGCGATGAAAGTGAGGGCCTGGGTGAGCACTTCGTCGTCTCTCTCCACGCCCGAAAGCAGGAGAGACATGTGCAGGGCGTTGGTTCCGCTTACGCACACGACGGCGCGGGCTGCACCGGTGTAGGCGGCAATTTCTTTCTCGAAACGGTCTACGAAGGGTCCTACGCTGGAAACGAAGGTGGTGTCTATGCACTCTTCCAGATATTTTTTCTCATTACCGGCAAACAGGGGAACGCTCAGGGGAACGAAATCCCGGTTTGCGTAAAGGTCATGAACAAAGTCTGTGATTTCTTTGAATTCCATAGTTACATTTTTTGGTCCAGGTTCTTTCCTTTTTCCTCGTGGACAAAGTTGGGAACAAAGCCTCGGATGGCGTCTACCACTTCCTCCTTGGTGAAGGCGGGATTGGCAAAGAGGGTTTCCAACTTTTCCAAGAAAGCCTTTACCTCTGGAGCGCTCTTGCGGGGGCTCTCCAGAATGACGCCAAGGGAAGCAAAGCGTTCAAGGTCCAGTTTTTCTCCGGGAACGTAGAATTCCTCGAAGTCTTTTTCTCCGGTGGTGTCGCTAAGGCTGTAGACGACAGGGTATTCGCGGCTTCCCTCCGGCATGGCGGCAGCAAAGGCGCGTGCACTGGCATCCGAGGAAAACTCTTTCTTGACGAGGCCGTTTTCTACGAGGAAGGCGTCGCAAATCTCGGAGAAGGTTTTCATCTGGCTTTCCTTGAGGCGTGGGAAGAAAATCTCTCCGCTCTTTCCCAGAATGCAGGCCATGAGGCAGATTTGACCGCTCTCTGACGGGGAAACGAAGTAGCGTTTTACGTCTTTGGGGGCTGCCAGCGGCTGACGGCGGCGAAGACGCTGGATCCAGGCGTCGGGAAGGGAACCGTTACTGAAGGCCACGTTGGCAAAACGGGCCGTGGTTACCTTGAAACGGTCTTTGTAGGCCATGATGATGTCTTCCATGATGCGCTTGCTGGCGCCCATGACGTTGACAGGATTGGCCGCTTTGTCGGTGCTTACACAGAAAAAGTGTTTGGGAGGGAACTCCGAGAGGAGGTCCATGAGGCCTGCGGCCTTGATGTCGTTGTTCTCCAGAAGTGCCTGGACGGCATACTTGTCTTTTTCGCTGCGAACGTGTTTGTGGGCGCTGAAGTTGGCCACAATGTCAAAGCCTTTTTCCTCGCAGAAGATGCGGGCAAAGATGGGGTCTGCAAAGCTGAGGGCGTAGGTGCGATATTCCTCCGGCATGGTGAGGCCGGCCGTGGACCGGAGGTCCCGGGTGAGTTCTGCCAGGCCGTTTTCGCTGAGGTCTATCACCGTAAGGGAGGCGGGGCCAAACTTGACCAGTTCTTTGATGTATGCGCTGCCGATGGAACCGGCGCCGCCAATGACGCACACCTTTTTCCCCGCTATCTCTGAGCGGATTTGTTCGCTGTGGGCTTCCAGGTCATGGACAAAGAAACTCTCCTCCCGACCGGTAACGTTCTTGGCAATAAATCTCTCTATATCCAGCATGTCACAAATCTTACTAATAAAGTCTACAAATTTACGCATAAATAGGGAATTTTCCCATTAATATATTTTGTATCTTTGTGCTCATGAACGTAATTGAAACCTCCATCCCCGGTGTCGTCATCCTGGAACCCCGCGTTTTCGGGGATGCCCGAGGCTATTTTTTCGAGAGCTGGAGCCAGCGTGACCTGGATGCCGCGCTGGGTCGGCATGTGGAATTTGTCCAGGACAACGAGAGCAAGAGCCGATACGGCGTAGTGCGGGGCCTGCACTTCCAGAAGGGACGCTGCGTCCAGGGAAAACTGGTTCGCGTGGTGAGCGGCCGGGTGCTGGATGTTGCGGTCGATATCCGCGTGGGCTCTCCCTGGTTTGGCCGGTATGTGGCCTGTGAACTCAGCGGAGAGAACCATCGGCAGATGTTCATCCCGCGCGGTTTTGCGCACGGTTTCTCCGTCCTGAGCGAAGAGGCGGTGTTCCAGTACAAGTGCGACCGCTACTATGACCCTTCGTCGGAGGCCGCCATCGCCTGGAACGACCCCGCCCTGGGTATTGACTGGGGCGTCCCTGCTTCCGACATCATCCTTTCCGAGAAGGATATGCATCATCCGCTGCTTTCCCAGTCGGACGACCTCTTTGATTATTCCATAGACTACTACGCGCTATGAAGGTCCTTGTAACAGGCGCCAATGGTCAGTTAGGTAATAGTTTACGTGCTATTATCGAAAGGCTTGCGGCAGATAGTGAAAGGCCCACGGCCAAAGAAAATTATTTTTCGCAAGGTCTTGCGAAAAACCAATTTTCTTCGGCCATCGCAAACCCTGCGCGCAAGGATTGTCATTCTGAGCGAAGCGAAGAATCTGTCAATTCATTCGAGTGGGTGTTTACGGATGTGGCGGAGCTGGATATTACGGACCGTTCGGCCGTTAGGGCCATGGTGCAGTCGCAGGGGATTGATGTCATTGTGAACTGTGCTGGCTATACGAATGTGGAAGGGGCGGAGGATAATTATGATCTGGCAGAAAAGCTGAATGCAGAGGCGGTGGAGAATCTGGCGGTGGCGATGAAGGAGGTTGACGGATTGCTGGTGCATATTTCTACCGACTACGTCTACGGCGGAAAACCGCACCATTCGCCCATCCCCGAGGACGAAGAGCCCGCTCCGCAGGGCGCCTATGCCCTTACTAAATTGGAAGGCGAACAGGCCATCCGACGCATTGGCTGCCGCCATATCATCATCCGTACGGCCTGGCTCTACAGCGAATACGGCAAGAACTTCGTAAAGACCATGCTCCGCCTCACCTCCGAGAAACCGTCCGTCAAGGTGGTGGACGACCAGCGCGGCACTCCCACCTATGCCGGAGATTTGGCTGAAGTCATCGTAAAGCTCCTTGGAACTACCCTTGAGGGCACGTTCAATTTTACCAATGAAGGGGAGTGTACGTGGTATGAGTTCGCCAAGACCATTGCGGAGTATGCCGGTCATACAGGGTGCGAGATTCGGCCGTGCACGAGCGACGAGTTCCCCTCGAAGGTGCATCGGCCCGCCTATTCCGTCCTGGACAAGAGCAAAATAAAATCCGCCCTGGGGATTTCCATTCCCCACTGGACGGATTCACTGAAAAAGTGCCTGGGCTCCCTTTAGAGGAAGCGCATTACCAGGATTCTGACGCAGTCGGCCACGTGCTTTCCGGAGTCCGTGGCTTTTTCGTAGAGCTCTGCCAGGTTCTTGTACTTGGTCATTTCCCGCATATCCGGTTCTTCGGAGAAGATGTAGCCCACGTAGCTCTCGTAGGCTTCGTCGGCGTCGTGCTCAAGCTCCGTGACGCGGTCGGCCTGGAGGGTGATGGCGGTGGTGTTCTTCTTGATGCCATTGAGCAGGGGGATGAGCTGCTTGATGGCTTTGACCTCGTCTTCCACAATGCGGGAAAGTTCCTGCAGCTGCGGGTCTATCTTGGCGGGCTTGTAGATATTGAGGGCGTTGGCGCTGTCCTTGAGCACGTCCAGGAAGTCGTCCATGGCCATGGAGACGGTGGTGAGTTCCCGGCGTACGCCCGGGCCCAGGGAAATGTGTGAAATCTCTTCACGGAATTCCGTGAGCAGGGCATCTCCGCGGTGCTCCAGGTTACGCATTTCACTGAAGTTCTTTTTCCAGGTTTCGGCGTCCAGGGTAAGCTGCATCTCACAGAACAGCCGCGCGCTGTCGCACAGGAGATCGGCCTGGCGTTCCAGGATGGGAATGAGGTCTCGGGTAGGGTAAAACAGACTCCTGTATATCATACAAATAGTTTTTTTCTAGCCGCTTTTGTGGCTAAAACATAAAAATCTTTTCAAAAATCGGCTAAAACCACACTTTCTTTTAGCCGGTGGTTGTTATTGCCGAATACCTTCCATAGTTTTGCCGGTGACGTTTGACAGACACAGGCAATGACAAGAAGAAAACATACAGGCCGGAATTCTCTCCACCTTTTCTTAATTCGCGATACAGCGCGTTGCACCTCTGCAACAACTTTGGCCATGCTCTGGTCTCTTCCGGCCTTGTTTTCTTCGTGTTCCGCGCGGGAGGAACTGCCTCGCGCGCGGGAATCGCAAATATACATACAAAGCACTAAATATCCAATACAGGGCTCTGTGGATTTGTTCTGTTTTGACATGGCAGGGCCCTGCAGGCTGGATTCTTACCAAAAAGTCCCGGTGGTGGGGACGGCTCCTGTCTATGGTATTTCCACGCGCGGACCGCGCCGCCTGGTGGCAGTTTCCGGGCTTCACGCTGCGCGGGAAGACTGGATGGAAATCCGTACGTACGGAGACCTCTGCAAGAAACGTTTCTCCCTTGCCGATGACGCTCCGACGGCACCCCTGATGGTCTCGGAGGCGGTTCTCGAAGATGCAGCCGCCCAGCAGGTCTCCCTTTCGCTGAAGCCCATGCTGGTGCGGATAAGGCTTCGGTCCCTGTCGGCCGATTTCGGCGCACGTCCCTACGCAGGCACTCCCTTTTTCAACAGTTCGATTTTCCTGGGTTATGCGGTTCAGGAGTGCCTGCCGCTGGGATCGGCCGACGGACCCCGGCCTCTTTCCTGGCTCAATACGGGCCTGCCGGACAGCCTGGCCGTGATGCAGCTTCCTTTCCCGGAGATGCTTCTGCAGGACGGCGTGGGGGCCGTGGGGAAGACCCGCATTTTCCCCGGGCGGGAGTTCTACTGCTATCCCTCAGATGAGCTCCGTCTCACGCTGGCCGGCCGCGTGGGGGAAGACGTGTGCTATTATCCGGTGCCGCTTCCCGGGCTCCGGGCGGGGGAGACCTGTGAACTGGATATTACCCTGCAGCGGATGGGCTCGCCAGACCCGGACATTCCGGTGCAGCCGGGCGCCATCCTCGTGGAAACGCAGACCGTTCCCTGGGTCAGGGAAGAGCCCAGGACTTTTGAATTCCCTTCATATGATGAATCGTAAAACGCTATCTTTTCTTGTCTTTGTCCTGGTTGCCTGCACGCGGGTGGAACCTGATACTAACGTTTCCCTTCAGACGGCTCTCATCCTCGGAACGGGCACATGCCTTCCTTTAACGCGTGCGGCTAACCCGGACGAGACACTTGTCTCCGACTACAATATCTTTATCTTCAATGATTTCGGCGGCCTGGAGGAGAAGGCTTTCGTGCGGGGCGGGACGGTGTACCGCACCCGGCTTCTGAAAGAGGTTCCCTATACGGTTCTGGCGGTGGCCAATATGGGGTATGCGCTGCCCATCGCATCCTGGGAGGACGCCTCTTCGTTCCGCTGCCACCTGGCCTACCCCGACGAGTACAGCCGCGGGATGCCCATGGCAGCGCTGCTCCGGCGCGTCAGGCCATCGGCCCGGATAGACGTTCCGCTGGAGCGCCTGATGGCCCGGATAGACCTGTCGGTGGACCGGAGCGGCCTTTCCCCGGAGACGTTTGTGAAAGTGGTTGAGGCGCGCATCGGGCACTGCCCTTCGTCGGCCAGCCTCTTCCCGGGGAGTGAGGCGCAGGATACGTTTTACGAGGGCTTTACCAAGCGCTACGGGGAAGTGGAGAATCTTAACCGGCCCGGCGGCACGGTGAGCCTCTACGTGCTCGAGAACTGCGCTCCGGGAACCTTCGTGGACCTGGAGGCCGAGTATCATTCCGGGAGCGTTCATACAGACCCCGGGGAGCGGGTTACGTACCGGATAGAGCTGGAGCGGCTGGAACGCAATACCGTCTACCCCGTGGTGGTGAGACTATACGAATAAAGGATGGCCTTTGCGACCATCCTTTATTCTGTCAAGTAACGGAGACTAACCTCCGAAGTTATCGAAGAGGATGCTCTCGGGTGCAACGCCCAGGGAATCCAGCAGGTCGCACACGCACTTGGTCATCATGGGCGGGCCGCACATGAAGTACTTGATGTCCTCGGGGGCCTCGTGGTCCTTGAGGTAGGTCTCGTTCATCACGTTGTGTACGAAACCGGCGGTGTACTTCACGCCTGCAGCGTCGGCTGCGGGATCCGGACGGTCCAGGGCCAGGTGGAAGTGGAAGTTCGGGAACTCCTTCTCGATCTCTGCGAAGTCCTCCAGGTAGAAGGCTTCTACCAGGGCGCGGGCGCCATAGAAGAAGTGTACCTGACGTTTGGTCTTGAGGGTCTTGAACAGGTGCATGATGTGGCTGCGCAGGGGAGCCATACCGGCACCGCCGCCCACGAAGATGTATTCCATATCCTCGGGGTCGTCCTTCGGCAGAAGGAACTCACCGTAAGGGCCGCTGATCCACACCTTGTCACCCGGCTTGCGGGAGAACACATAGGTGGAAGCGACTCCCGGAGGAACACCGGGTACGAACTTGAATACGCCCTTAGGCTGGGTACGGTCGAAGGGAGGGGTAGCGATACGAACGTTGAGTTTGATCACGTCCTTCTCTGCGGGATACGAAGCCATGGAGTATGCGCGGATGGTGGGAGTGGTGTTCTTGAACTTCAGGGAAGTAATGCCGTACTTCTCCCAGTCGCCCTTGTAGATATCGGCCACACCCATGTCGGAGAAATCGGCCTCATACTCGGGGATGTCAATCTGGATGTACTCACCGCTCTTGAAGTCGATGTGCTCGCCCTCGGGGAGTTTTACGGTGAATTCCTTGATGAAGGTGGCTACGTTCTCGTTGGAGATAACCTCGCACTCGAGTTTCTTCACGCTGAGAGCGCTTTCGGGAACGGCGATCTGGATGTTGTCCTTGATCTTGACCTGGCAACCCAGGCGCCAGCCTTCCTTGATCTGCTTGCGGGAGAAGAAACCGGTCTCGGTGGGCAGGATGGTTCCGCCGCCTTCGATGACCTGCAGTTTGCACTGGCCGCAGTTGGCCTTACCGCCGCAGGCGGAGGGGAGGAAAATGCCGTGGTCGGCAAGGGTGTGCATGACGTCTCCGCCGGGAGTGACCTCCAGCTCCTTGGTGCCGTTGTTGATATTGATCTTGACGGTACCGGAAGGAGTGAGGGCGGTCTTGATCCACAGAAGGAGCGCCACCAGGACGAGCGTCACTACTACGATGACTGCGACAGAAGCTAAAATTGTATTACCCATATCTCAGTCCTCCTACAGTGAAATGCCCATGAAGGTCATGAAGGCGATACCCATCAGACCCACGGTGATAAAGGTGATGCCCAGGCCCTTGAGGGCGGCGGGAACGTTGGAGTAGGCCATTTTCTCGCGGATGGCGGCCAGCGAAACGATGGCCAGGAACCAGCCCAGACCGCTGCCCAGGGAGTAGACGGTGGCCTCGCCAATGTTGAGGAAGTCTTTCTGCTGCATGAACAGGGAACCACCGAGGATGGCGCAGTTCACGGCGATAAGGGGCAGGAAGATACCCAGCGAGGAGTACAGTTCCGGGGAGAATTTCTCCACCACCATTTCTACCACCTGCACGATGGCGGCGATGACGGCAATGAAGACGATGAAGCTGAGGAAGCTCAGGTCCACGCCTTTGATGAGGGCATCGGGAGCCAGCACATAGGTGTTGAGCAGGTAGTTGATGGGGAGAGTTACCAGGAGAACGAAGATAACTGCAAGGCCCAGGCCGGCAGCCGTCTTCACATTCTTCGATACAGCCAGGAATGAGCACATTCCCAGGAAGTATGCGAAGATCATGTTGTCCACGAAGATGGACTTGGTGAATAAGCTAAGATATTCCATAAGGCGTTACAGTTTACTTTTCCTGGAGGTCCTTCTGGATGCTGCGCTGCACCCAAACGATGCATCCGAGGAGGATGAGGGCGAAGGGCGGAAGGATGACCAGGTTGTTGGGAACATAGCCAAAGCGATTGAGGATGTCGATGCCGAACAGGGTACCGGAGCCCAGGAGCTCACGGAAGAAGGCGACGACAAGGAGGATGAGTCCGTAACCGGCGCCGTTGGCGACACCGTCGAGGAAGCTGGGCCAGGGCTTGTTGCCCAGGGCGAAGGCCTCGATGCGGCCCATCACGATACAGTTGGTGATGATAAGGCCAATGTAAACGGACAGCTGCTTATCGATGGCGTAGGTAGCTTCGAAGGATTTGAGAATCTGGTCTACCAGGATTACCATCATGGCCACTACCACCAGCTGCACGATGATACGTACGCGGCCGGGGATGGTCTTGCGCAGCAGGGACAGGATGAGGCTGGAGATGCCGGTGACAACAATCACGGAGAGGGCCATGACCAGCGCACCCTTCAGAGTAACGGTAACCGCCAGGGAAGAGCAGATACCCAGCACCAGCACGGTAATGGGGTTGCCCTTGAAAATGGGGTTCAGAATGGTTTCTTTGAGTTTTGCGTCCATGACTTATTCCTCCACTTCTTGATTAGATTCTTCGCAGGCGCCTTCGCAGGTCTCCGTTTCTTCGCCGCAGCAGGATTCCTCCTGCTTGGGGGCGTTGTTTACGAAGTACTTGGCGTAGGCAGCCAGCCACGTGTCAATGGCGGCGTCCAGACCCTGGGAGGTCATGGTGGCACCGCTGATGGCGTCAATCTTGTTGTCGACGACCGACTTTCCTTCGGCGTCCTTGGGAGCGCCGCCCTTCACGATGTCGAAGACATTCTCGGAGGAGAAGTCGGCGACTTCACCCACGAACTCGGCCTGGAAGGAAGGGTCGTCCTTGATACGGGCACCCAGACCGGCGGTCTCGGACTCGTGGTCGAAGTAGGCGCCGCCGATGGTCTTGAGGTCGGTCTCAAAGCTCATATAGCCCCAGATAGGACCCCACAGGCCGGCTCCGTAAATGGGAACCACCGTGCGGCCGTTTTTGAACACGAACACGGGGAGCTCGGGCTCGCCGGTCTTGTTGGGACCACCTTTAATATTATAGTTCTGGCGCTTGAGCTGCTTGGCGCTGTAAACCTCGTTGCCTTCCAGCTCGCGGACCACGTTGCCTTCGAGGTCGATCACGAAGGCCTTCTCAATCTCCTGGGAGTACTTCTCCAGGACAGCCGCATTGCCCAGGCCGCTGATTTCCTCCTTGGTGCCGTACTGGGCGGAGGTGAGCATCTGGGAAATGGTATCCGCCTTTTCGTTGGCATCCTGCTTGCCCTTGAGGCTCTGGGATACGAAGGCAAGGAGTGCGGCTACTATCACTACGATGACGGTAGTGTAGATAACGGTGTATACGTTGTTATTGGTATTCATAGCGCAATTCCTTTAGGCGGTGAGTTTTGCACGGCGGTTGGTGTGGACGGTAACCACGCAGTGGTCGATGAGCGGGGCCATGGTGTTCATGAACAGGATGGCCAGCATCATGCCCTCCATATAACCGGGGTTCCACAGACGGACAACGACAGCCAGGGCACCTACGAGGAAGCCGTAGATCCACTTGCCGGTCTCGGTCTGGGCGGCGGTGACAGGGTCGGTGGCCATGAAGACGGTGCCGAACAGGAAGCCGCCCATCACCAGCTGATAGTAGCAGGGAAGTTCGGTTGCGCCTGCGAGCTGGCCCAGCCAGCCGATGAGAAGACCGCCGGCGAGGGAGCTCACCATGATCTTCCAGGAAGCGACACCCGTCCAGACCAGGATGAAGGCGCCGATGAGGATGGCGACGACACTGGTCTCACCGGTAGAACCGGGGATGAAGCCGTAGAACATATCCATGAAGGAATACTGGGAAGAGAGTCCCTCGATGCCGCTGTCGTGGGCGATGGCAAGGGGCGTAGCGGCGCTCACGGCGTCTACGCCGTCCAGGCCGGCCCAGGTCTTGGAGACCCACACGGAAGAACCGGACATGCTGGAGGGATAGGAGAAGAACAGGAAGGCGCGGGCTACGAGAGCCGGGTTCCAGATGTTCATGCCGGTGCCGCCGAACACTTCCTTGACGAAGATGACGGAGAAGGCAACGGCGAGGGCGAGCATCCACAGGGGAACGTCCACGGGAACGATCAGGGGAATGAGGAAACCGGTGACGAGGTAACCCTCGTTCACTTCCTCACCGCGGATCTGGGCCGATGCGAACTCGATGCCGAGGCCCACCACGTAGGAGACCACGAACAGGGGCAGCATGCGGAGCAGTCCGTACCAGAACATGTGCCAGAAGCCCCAGTCGAGGCCGTAGAGGGTAGAGGTCTGGAGACCCACGTTGTACATGCCGAACAGGGCGGCGGGAACGAGGGCGATGACCACCATGATCATGACGCGCTTGAGGTCGATGCCGTCACGTACGTGGGCTCCCTTTGCCGTTACGGTGCCGGGAACGCGCAGGAAGGTGTCGAATGCGTCGATAGAAGAGTGCAGCCAGTACAGCTTGCCGCCTTTCTCAAAAAGGCCAGGTTTCTTTTCGTCTGCCATAGCTTATGCCATTTCTTTGATCATGAGGTCTATACCCTTCTGGATATAGGCCTGGATCTCGTTCTTGGAAGGGTCTACATATTCGCACAGGGCAAGGTCTTCGGGCAGGACCTCGTAGATGCCGAATTTCTCCATCTTCTCGATGTCGCCGGCCAGGCAGGCCTTGATGAGGTAGATGGGGAAGATGTCCATGGGGGTGACATCCTCGAAGCATTTGGTCTCTACGAAGGCGCGGGGACCGCCGTGCAGGTTGGTGTTCATCTCGTACTCTTTCTTGGGAGTGAGCCAGGAGAAGTAGCACCAGGAAGAGCTGTGCACTTTGGGACGGAAGGGCTTGGCCCAGCCGAACCATTCGCGCTCGGTGCCTTCCTTCAGGAGGGTGAGCTGGTTCTGGAAGAAGCCCAGGTAGCCGTCGGCTCCCAGGTTTTCTCCGGAGAGGACGTCACCGCCGACGACACGCACATCGGCGTCCACGGAGGTGATTTCCTTGACGGGCGTACCGGGCATGCACACCACATAGCCAATCTTTCCGGCGGCGGGACCGGTGACGGCGACTTTGCGGGTGAGGTCCAGCTTGCCGGTGTTGATGACATGGCCGAAGGCGGCGACAAGAACCGGGTTCATGGTCCATACAATCTCTCCCTTCTTGATGGGGGAGAGGTGGCTGATCTGAACACCTACGTTGCCGGCCGGGTGCGGACCGCTCACCACATGGAGCTGGGCGTCCTTGACCTTGGTGAAGGCCGATTCACCCTTGTGGAGGGATACGTGCACGGGGGCTACCTTGGCGAGGGCGGAGATGCCGGCCTGGAAGTCCTCAAGGGCGCCTTCCAGGACGTAGTCTACGTCGGCCGCAAGGGGAGCGGTGCTGAATGCGGAAATGAAAATGGCCTTGGGTGCGGCGTCGAGGGATGCCATGACGCCGTAGGGGCGCTGGATGAGCGCACCCCACAGACCGGTCTTCAGGAGAAGTTCCTTCGTGGCCTCGGCGCTCTTCGGCGCCTCCTTGCCAAAGTCCACATACTCCTGTTTGGCATCGGCCTTAACCAGCACTGCCAGCAATTTTCTCTTGGCACCTCTTACGATCTCCTGCACCGTGCCGCTGACGGGGCTGGTGAACAGGATCTCGGGGTGCATTTTGTCGGACATCAGGGGGGAGCCTGCCTGCACAGCGTCGCCTTCCTTCACCAGCAGCCTGGGAACCAGGCCTGTGAAGTCTGTAGGCTTAACTGCAACAACGTCAGGGCTCACGGTCTTGATGACGACAGGGGCTGCTTCGCCCTTTACAGGAACGTTCAGACCCTTCTTCAAAGCGAGATTGTTTGACATTATTGTAACAGTTTATATGTATTTGCGAAAATACCGCGCGAAGTTACAAATTTTTTACTAATTTCGCCTACTATTTTGGGAAGATATGAGTGAGATCTTGAAGTCCTTGAACGAGGAACAGCGTAAAGCAGTGGAATGTACGGAAGGCCCCATGCTCATCGTGGCCGGGGCAGGATCGGGCAAGACCCGCGTACTTACTTCACGTATAGCATATTTGATAGAAAAGGGGGTGGCACCGGACCGTATCCTGTCCCTGACCTTTACGAAAAAGGCGGCGGGGGAGATGAAGGAACGCATTGCCGTCATGGTGGGTGAAAAGCGGGCCCGGCGCCTGTGGATGGGGACTTTTCACTCCGTGTTCATCCGTTTCCTGCGGGATTACGCGGAGGTGCTCGGGTTCCCGAAGACCTTTACCATCTACGATACCACCGATTCCGTGAGCTGCATCAAGGCCTGCCTCAAGCAGCTGAACCTGGATGATAAGCTGTACAAGCCCAAGGAGGTGCTCTCCCGCATCTCCAAGGCTAAGAACGACCTTGTCACGCCCACTCCGTATTCCAATGGCGTGGGCGGTTACCTGGAGGACGACAAGCATCACAAGAAGCCCGATATTTATAAGGTATACCGGCTTTACTGCGAGACGTGCAAGAAGTCGGGGGTGATGGACTTCGACGACATCCTCCTTTACATGAACATCCTCCTGAAAAACTCGCCGGAAGCGCTCGCAGACATTGCCGGGCGCTTTGACCACATCCTGGTGGACGAGTATCAGGACACCAATATGGCGCAGTATCTCATTCTGCGCAAGCTGGCTGCCGGTCACCAGAACCTCTGTGTGGTGGGTGACGACTCCCAGTCCATCTACGGCTTCCGCGGGGCCCAGATCCAGAACATCCTCAATTTCCAGAAGGATTTTCCGAAGGCACAGGTGTTCCGGCTGGAGCGCAACTACCGCAGTACCAGCACCATCGTAAACGCGGCCAACGGGCTCATCGCCCACAATGAGGGCCGCATCCCCAAGAACTGCGTGTCCATGGGAGACGAGGGTGAGAAGATCCACCTGGTGCGTGCGGGGTCGGAGCAGGAAGAGGCCATGCTCATCGCATCGGACATCCTCTCCCGCATGCGGGCCGAGCAGTGCGAGTACGAGGACTTCGCCATCCTGTACCGCACCAACTCGCAGTCGCGTGCGCTGGAAGAGCAGCTGCGGCGCCGCAACATCCCCTATATGATTTACTCCGGCAACTCGTTCTTCGACCGGGCCGAAGTAAAGGATATGATGGCCTATTTCAAGCTGGCCGTGAACCTGAACGACGACGAATCGTTCAAGCGGGTGGTGAACAAGCCGGCGCGCGGCATCGGCGACACGTCGATGAATGCGCTCATCGTGGCTGCACGGGATAACCAGATGTCCCTGTTCCAGGCGGCGCAACTCCCGACGCTGGAGAGCTACGGCCTCAAGGGGGCGGCCATCGGCAAAATCCGCTCTTTCTGCACGCTCATGGAAAAGGTGGCGCAGGATGCCCTCGCTGGAGACGCGTACGACGTAGCCATGTCCCTGGCGCAGGAAAGCGGCCTCTACCTTTTCTACAAGGCCGATAATTCCATCGAGGGGCAGTCGCGTTTGGCCAACGTGGAGGAGCTGCTGAACAGCATCAAGGCCAACGTGGAAGATGTGCAGGGAAGCTATGTGAACGAACAGGTGGAGGACGGCAAGGTGTCGGATCCTTCCCTGGTTCCGGTTTCGGAACTGCCCCGTGTAACGCTGGGAGACTATCTGGAGAATGTGTCGCTGCTGTCCAATGCAGATGTGTCGGACGATGAGACTAGTAATAAAGTGGCCCTGATGACGGTGCATACGGCCAAGGGGTTGGAATATCCTTATGTCTTCGTGGCGGGTATGGAGGAGAATCTGTTTCCCTCGGGCGGCTGGATGATTACGCCGCAGGATCTGGAGGAGGAAAGGCGCTTGTTCTATGTAGCCATCACCCGTGCCAAGAAGGCGGTTTCGCTGAGTTTCGCCGATACGCGCATGCGCAACGGCAAGCACGAGTCCAACGGCCCCAGCCGCTTCCTCAGGGAACTGGCGCCGCAGTATCTGGACAAGCCGCTCATGAAAGAAGACATACCCGGCCCGGCCAGTTCCTTCGGCGGGTTTTCTTCCGGGTTTTCTTCCGGGTTCTCTTCCGGGTTTTCTTCCGGGTTTTCGCGTCGCGGCGGGAGCGCGTCCCCTTCTGCGCGTTCCTCGTCCTCCGAGAGCGCCGGTGTCAGTTGGCGCAGTTCTTCCGCCTCCGGCCGGGAAGGGAACCGGTTTACCGGGGCTGAAAGAATGGCCGATGCCCCGGTAAACCGGTCGCCCTTCCCCGCCTCCCGATCTGCGGCACCGGAGCGACCGCCGGTGATTGATCCAGACTTCGTTCCGGAGCCGATGACATCGTTCAAGGTGGGAGACCGCATTGAGCATAACCGTTTTGGCGCAGGACAGATTCTGGAAATTAGCGGGAATGTGCCGGATTTGAAAGCAAAAGTCCGGTTCGAGCAGTACGGCGAAAAACTGCTCCTGTTAAAGTTTGCTAAAATCCGTCACAAGTAAGTGCTTTTGCCGCGTTGACAGCTGGAATGCACAGAACGTTGATTTTGTGTCAACGCGGCCGGCTTTTTGGCCGAAAACGCCCCGTCCGTTGCCGCGTTGACGGCCAGAACGCACAGAACGTTGATTTTGTGTCAACGTGGCCGGCTTTTTGGCCGAAAACGCCCCGTCCGTTGCCGCGTTGACAACTGGAATGCACAGAACGTTGATTTTGTGTCAACGTGGCTGGCTTTGGGGCCGAAAACGCCCCATCCGTTGCCGCGTTGACAGCTAGAACGCACAGAACGTTGATTTTGTGTCAACGTGGCCGGCTTTTGGGTCGAAAAAGCCTTGTCCGTTGCCGCGTTGGGGTCGCGTCCTTACCGAAGATCTGAACAATCCGGAAAATACGCTGGTAGTTTCCGGCGATACCTGTACATTTACATATGCGCGGGCTACGCGAGAGGTGACGTTTAACAGAATCAACGACTCATTTCCTCCTGTTGTGAGAAGGCTAAAGACAGTTCAATGCATCGGCGGTGTGGCGGACTTGCAAAGAACTGAGTCTGCGGAATTCAGAAGGAGTATTCGTTCTCGTTTTTTTGACAAAGATGGAAAGTGTATAAGATGGGAAGTGTATAATGACTAGCGAAGCACCATTTATGCCCAAGGAAGTTGCCCGGCCATTTAAGTATGTCGTCACCATGGAGCCGAGGATAGCCGTAGAACCAGAATATCCCATGTTCGACCATCGGCGATTCCCTCTGGTTTTTGTCCCGGTCACTATGACAAGAGGAGGAGATTTCAGTATCGACACGTCATGCCTGGATGGTATTCAACTATATTATCGAGAGCGAACCTCTGGTCTAGATTCCATCATCGGCACAATAACCATTGATGACGCGATGGATCAGGACCGCATGGATGACATGAAAGCATATCTGATAGAATTTTCGGCCAATCATGAAGACGTATACACGATCAAACTTTGGGAAATAATCTGTTTTAACATCAAAGAAAACGATGGTGCAAGAGAATATAGCACCACTATTTAAGGTTAGTGGTAAGGGTGCTGAAGAAGCAGGGTTTTCGAACCCCCGACTAACTCTTATATATTGGATGCTCCCAACATTGGTAGATTGTTGAAGAAATCTGATGTTCCAGAGAAAACTCAGTCATTCATCCGCGAAATGGTGTAGTATTTGTTATCATAAAATGCTATGAAGTCATTACGAATCATCTTTTTACAGGCGAGTATGCTAATTATTGCGGCATGCGGGCCAAAAGGCCCCAGTGCCGTACAAAAGGAAGGCTTCGCGTTTATTTACGATACGTTAGATGTGGACGTGAGCAGTTTATCCCTTCCGGATATGCGGTTATTATTTGAGGAGGCGATTCCCCTGAGTGATGGATATCTGTGTGCGTTTGAGCAGTATGCCCCAGGGCCATATTTTTCTTATCCTTGTAGATATTTGCTGCGAGTCAATCGGGAAACGGGTCAAATTCATAGCGTCGCTTTCCCGTATAAGAATTTGCCGAAATGGAGCATTCGGGAAAGAAAAGGTGAAGTATATATGAATTACCCTGAGTGGTGTGATACGATGTGGCGTTTCATCCCCGAACAGGAAACTTGGGAGGACGCAACCGCGGAACGGGATGTCGTCTTTGAAGATGAAGACTATCGGGTCTATAGTAGAGATATGCATTTCTCCCCAGATCAAACCTGGTTCTTAGACAAGCGGACGGGGAAGGAGTATGTGTTCCCGGTTGCTGCCGGCCAGGTTCTACGATTCGGTGGCTATTTTTATTTTACGGACCTTGCGCGTTTTCGCGGTCTCGTAGATCCGAAAGTCGGCGTTCAATGCGACAGTTTGTCTGATTACGCATCAACGCTTTCCGATTCACATCCTATGATGCCTTTAACCCTTCGCTCCCGCTTCCAGGAAATGAAAGCGTTTGGCGAAATTTATTCTTTTGGAGAAGGTGATGACGGCTATAATGGTTGCGACTATACTTGGCAACGTCCGGACACAGTTTTTATCGCATCTTTTAAGGCGCAGAAGTCTTTATATCAAATTGTTACAGATCCAGAGACGACCTGGATTGCCCAAGTTACCGGGCAGGGTATGGCGTGGATTGTTGACCTGGGTAAACGGTATGATGCATGGAGGGTAGGGCAGAATCAACTATGTTATATGGATGATGTCGCGAACATCGGCATTATCGAGTTGGGTGACACTATTCGTTTCCATCACTTGCGTTACTGACTATTTTGCCGCGTTGACAACTGGAATGCACAGAACGTTGATTTTGTGTCAACGTGGCCGGTTTTTTGGCCGAAAACGCCCCGTCCGTTGCCGCGTTGACAGCCAGAACGCACAGAACGTTGATTTTGTGTCAACGTGGCCGGCTTTTTGGCCGAAAACGCCCCGTCCGTTGCCGCGTTGACGGCCAGAATGCACAGAACGTTGATTTTGTGTCAACGTGGCCGGCTTTTGGGCCGAAAACGCCCCAACCGCTTCGGAGAAGGAAAAATCCTGGAAATTTCCGGGCAAGTTCCTGTTTTAAAGGCAAAAGTGAGCTTTGATCAGTATGGGGATAAGCTTTTACTTTTGAAATTTGCGAAACTTCGCCACAAGTAGGACGGTCTTAAAAGTCTTAGGTGAGTGTAAAATGTCCTAAAAAAAATTTTTTAGAAAGCATTGTTTGTATCAAAATAATCCGTATATTTGCACTTGAAGTTTTTCATAGTTTAAGTTTAGGTTAAGTAACCGGCCCTTCGCAGTGATGCGAGGGGCCGGTGAATTTTTTGCCTAAAAATGTAAAAAGGAGTAAAAAGTACTATCCGCAGTAGAAGTAGCGGGCTACAAGCTGTTTCATTAGTTTGGCATCGGCCTGGGCTTCCTGGTGCAGACTGGCGTCGTCGAAGGAGCGAAGGGCGGCGAGGATGCCGTCTATCATGCGGGGGCGGAAGACGTCGGCTGCCTCATAGACGGAGCGCACGGCTTCCAGGCAGGCGGCACTTTCGGTGCAGCAGGTGGGCAGCTGCTGGAGAGTGGCCAGCCGGGCGGCGTTCTCGCTGCGGTGGATGTCCATGTCTACATAGGTGGCATCGGCCAGCCTGAGGGCTTCTTCCTCCGGCATCTCCAGGCCGATGCGGGCGGCTACGCAGAGACCGGCCATGAGCTGGTAGATATCGGCGCTGCAGTCGGGGCTTCGCATCTCGAAGGTCTGCTTGCCGGGGAAGCCCAGCGGGACGCGCACCAGGGCGCTGCGGTTGCAGTCTCCCCAGCATACGTTGGTGGGCGCTTCCTGGTGGGGGACCAGCCGGAAGTAGGAGATGGGGTTCTTGTTGCCGAAGGCGGTGATGGACGGAGCCATCTTCATCAGGCCGGCGATGGCACGGCGGGCCAGGCCGGAGAGCTGGCCATCGGCCCCCAGCGTTACGTTCTCGCCTTTGCGCATCAGGCGCATGTGGATGTGCATGCCGCTGCCGGCCTTGCCGGTGGTGATCTTGGGGGCGAAACTTACGTCCAGGCCCCACTGGTAGGCGAGGTTGCGGATGACCCACTTGGCCAGGAGGAGCTGGTCGGCGGCGGTTTCTACGGGGCAGGGAAGGAACTCGATTTCGTTTTGCTCATACACCTTCCCGTCCAGGGTGAAGTTGCCCACTTCGGAGTGGCCATACTTGATCTGGCCGCCGGTCTTGGCCACATGGTCCATGCAGGCGCGGCGGAAGTCGTTGAGCTTGGCGAAGGGTTCGCTCTCGTGGTAGCCTTTCTGATCGGTGGCGGGGAAGAGGGGATCTTCGTCGGTAATCACGTAGTACTCCAGTTCTCCCATGGCCTCGAACTGCAGGCCGGTGGAGTCCTCGAAGGCTTTCTCCGCTCTCATGAGCGTTGCGTGCGGGGCGCAGTCGAAGGGCTTCCCGGTCTTGTCAAAGAAGCCGCAGAGGAGGCACAGCGTGGGAATTTCGCAGAAGGGGTCTACGAAGGCGGTGCTGTAGCGGGGTATTACATAGAGGTCGCTGTTTCCGGCCTCAATGAAAGAAGGGAACAGGCTGGATCCGTCTACGCGCTCGCCCTCCGTGAGGATGGTCTCGGCATAGTCCAGGCTGTTGACCGTGAAATTAAGAGTCTTGACCCTGCCGTCTTCGGCGGGGTACATGAAGTCAATCATGCGGATGCCTTTTTCGCATATGAAATGCAGCAAGTCCTCTCTGGTAAAATCCTGGGGGCGCTTTTGGAGGAAGGCAACGACCTCGTTCGGGTTAAGTGCTATTAATTTATCCATAATCCATGGTTAGTGGATTGCAAATATAATCATTTTGCTGGTGATTTGGTTACTTTTTGGCTTGTTTTGCCGCTTTCGCGCCCTTTTCTCGGCCTAAGATCGTGGCCCGAGCATGAAATCCCGTGTTTTGGTGCACGAGTCCACCATTTTGCAGGGTTCGAGCACCCAATCGCCCCTTCTGGTGCACGAGACGTGGAAATGTATTGATTTATTGAGGGATAATGACTATCTTCGCGTACTCTAACCAAAAACAGTATGGCCGATTTTCATATTTCAAAACCCCTTCTCATCATTATAGTTACTTTGTGTGCGATTAGTATCATAGGTGAGATTATCCATTTAATCACAATAGAGGATTATTCTCAATTCGGAGCATTTGAAATCTTTAAAGTTCTTCGAAGTCTTCTTTTCGCTTTTTTGATCTATTATTTCGTAAAGAAATATCAACAGCAACACGAATAAGTTATGAGGTAGTCGGACGATGATCGTGTTGTGAATCTAGAACAGTTTTGTATTAGAATAATACGATGGAACAAGAGAAAAAGGCACCGCTGTTTAAGGTTAGTGGTAAAGTTACAGAAGAAGAGTTTGTCCGTTTTAACCGGTTTATTTCGATCGGGCAGGGAAAAGGTCGGCGTATGTTTATTATCATGACCAGTATTCTTGCCGGATGGGCAATCTTGTCGGTCATCGTTTTTATTATCACACCGGACATGAGTTGGAAGGGTATCCTTCCCGTACTGATTTGTGCCTCTTATATTTGGGGTATGACTATCGGCCAGGATCGTAAGGCGTCCAAGGCATTTCATAATAACAAGCTAATTGAGAACCAGTCTTTCGAACAGTCGTTCTTTGAAGATCATATTGAAAGTATAACGGAGAATGGTACATCGTCCATCCCTTACGCTAAATTGCATAGGATTTTCGAAACTCCGACAAACTTCTATATAATGGACGCTCCTAACATGGGCAGAATGTTGAAGAAGTCGGATGTGTCAGAGGACGCACAGTCATTTATCCGCGGAATTAAAGAGACGTATCATCTATAAGGAGTTATATTCGTCACTGGATTAGACTATTTGGGGTTGTAGGGGTTCAAACTTGAGGCGCCAAAATGTCACCTCAAAGAAGGACGCACGGAGGTGTCTGCGGTTAAGCGTTTTTGATAAGATTCTGATAATGAGTGTTCTACGAATTCTCCTCCCATCGCCACAGACGGGAGGGGAATTCGTTTCTTGTTGATTATTAATCTATTAACGAAAACGCTGGCTGTATGGCGCTAGACATCGTCCGTGCTATAATTCCAGTCTGAGTACGCGGATGGGGCGGCCTTCGCCCTGATACTGGGAGGCGTCGATGACGGTCTCGCCGGTGGGGATGAAGCCGCATTTCTCCATGACACGGCCGCTGGCGGGGTTGTCCACGAAGTGGCCGGAAATCAGGGATTTTATTGTTGTAGTCTCTTTGATATGCGAGATCATCAGGCGCAGAGCCTCCGTGCAGATGCCCTTGTTCCAATAGGGTTTGGCCACCCAGTAACCGCAGAGGGGTTCTAATGTGAACAGTGTTTTGGGGCTTTTCCCCGTTCTGGCGGGCCGTTTGCCGTGGCGCTTATGTAGTTATTAATGAATGATTTAGCACAACGGCTGGGTGCGATTTTGATACCCGCCTTGTGTGCTAACTTGTTGAGAGATAATGAGATAGCTGCCACGGGGAGGAGCTGGAGGGTGTGCGTTTGTAGCGTTTGTTTTGTAGATTGAAAAATTATTATTACATTGCATCCGTTAGACACTAAAGCTAAAAACTATGAGAAGAGTTTTATTAGGTATAGCAGCTGTAGCCATGCTTGCCGTTTCCTGTTCAAAGAGCGTTTCTGTGGGCAACAAAGTCGCTGTTGTCATTCCTGATGCCGCCATCCTTGACCGTTGGGCCCAGGATAAGGACAATCTCAAGTCCATTATGGGGAAATATGGCGTAGATGCCGTTTTCTTTACGTCTCCGGAAACAGTGGGAGGCGCGGCGCAGCAGGTTTACCAGCTGCAGGATATCATTCGCAGCGGGTACAAGTATGTGGTTCTTACGGCTATTGACTATAAGAAGATCAATGCGTCCGGTGTGCTGGCAGAGAATCCGGACGTGAAGGTGATTTGCCACGACAGACTGGTGGTGGACAATCCTTACATTGATTATATATCATCGGCCAATACGGTCGAGGTGGGCCGCATGCAGGCCATGTTCCTCCTGAACCACTTCCACTCCTCCGGTGCGGCTTCCATGACCATCGAACTGCTGGAGGGGCCTTCGACCGACTTGAATGCCAGTGATTACTATGTGGGCGCCATGGAGATGCTCGAGGACTATATCGACAATGGTTCGCTCATCGTGAAAAGCGGCAAGAAGACGTATAATGAGGTGAAGGCCGACAGCTGGGATGTGGCCGATGGCAAGAAAGCCATGCAGGATCGCCTTGCCAGCTATGCCGAAGGAGAGTTCCCGGACATGGTGCTTGCCGCCAACGACAATCTGGCGCAGGGCGCTATTGAGGCGCTGGTAGCGGCTGGGGCCGTAACGATGCCCGTTATCACTGGTCAGGACAACACCGAGATGGCTCAGAAGAATATCAAGGACCACAAGCAGACCATGACTATCGATAAGAACCTGACGGATATGGCCTACAACACGGCCATGATTGTGAGCAGCCTCATCTCCGGCGCTCCGGTTCAGGCCAGTCAGTATATTACCATAGGTACCGTGGACATCCCGGTATTTTTCTCCCAGGCTTCGGTCAAGACGATCGACAGCTTATAGGTTAGGAGCTGTTTTCAGGACCAAAATTTGCCGTGAATGCTTGATGCTTTCACGGCAAATTTTTATCTTTGTGGCGACCTATGAAAAGACTAACCACAAAGTGTTTGGCCGCGGTGCTCCTCGTACTGGGAGCGGCGGCTTGTTCTAAGAAAGACCCCGAGGTTGTTGTGGGTGCACAACCCAGCCATGAGGCTTCCCTTAAGTATTTTGCCTTTTCCCCGAAGGACAATTCCGGGTTGAGGGAGACGGCATCGGCCATCCTCTGCAACGGCTATTACTGCGTGACGGTGCCGGAGGAGGCGAACCTCACGGCGCTGGTGCCGGCCATTGAGGTGTCTCCGGGGGCTGCCGTTACCATTGACGGGCGGCCCTATTCTCCGGGGACTTCCTATGATTTTTCTACGGGCATTCAAACCGTGCAGGTGGTGTCGGAGTCCGGGCAGCGGACGTCGAAATACCAGTTCATGGTTAAAAATGGAGACCTTGAGGTAGACCGTAAGGTGTATGCTTTCATGAGCGATTTCCATGTTCCGGGCGTTTCCATCAGTATTATGAAGGGAACCAAGGTGGTTTATTCCTGCGGGTATGGACTGGCCGACAAGGAGAGAGGAGTGCGTGTGACCCCGGACCACCTGTTCCGTATGGCCAGTATTTCCAAGCAGTTTTGCGCGCTTTGCATCATGCGGCTTGTGGAGCAGGGGCGTCTGCAGCTGGACCAGACCGTGTTTGGAGAAAACGGCATTCTTCGGGGCATCTACGGCTTTGTCACGCCTTATCATGAAGCCATTACCGTGCGGCATCTTCTCAGTCACAGCAGCGGCATCACCAAGGGTCTTACGGATCCTGCTTTCAACTGGTCATACCGCATGTTCGAGGGCACCAGTATTCCAGTTCCTACCGATACCCTTATCCAGCGTACGCTGAAAGCAAGGCCCCAGCCCTACAATGACGGCAGCCAGGTTTGGGGGCCGGGCGTTGCCTTCAGCTACAGCAATGTCGGGTACTGCATCCTGCACCGCGTGGTGGAGGTCGTCAGCGGGAAAGACTACGAGAGTTTTCTTAAGGAGGACGTCCTGGAGCCGATGGGCATTGCCGATACGCACATCGGCGGATACCTCAGCGAACGCCGCCCGAACGAATGCGTCTATTATTCGCAGGACGGGGCCGATGGCTACTCCAACTGCCTGCCGCAGCTTGCCGGCGCCGCGGGTATCATCACCTCCACGAACCAGCTGATGAAACTGCTCACGTATATTGACGAGGATGACGAAGTGCCCGACCTTTTCAGTTACGAGACACTGATGGAGATGTACACGCCCTATCAGTACTCTGGCAGCGGTACTTACGGCAGCAATTACCACCGTTACGGCCTGGGCTGGAGAATGAACCACTCTGTCCTCTTTGGCGGCGCCCACTACCATGGCGGTGACATTGCCGGCACCGCCACCCTCTGGGCCGGCCGAACCTACACCGGCATGAGCGGCGCCTTCGTCTGTAACTCCCGCGCCTATAACAGCAATGCCACGGGCAGTATGGACGACAACCTCTATGTGCTGCTGGACAGGTTCATGAAGCACTTCGAGTGAACGGTGCAGGTTCCCTGGGTGGATGGCGCAGGTTCCCTGGGTGAACGGTGCAGGTTCCTTGGGTGGATGGCGCAGGTTCCGAGGGTGAACGGTGCAGGTTCCAAAATAAGGCCGGAACCTGCACCGCGAATCGGCCTCCTACTGCATTTTAATGGCGCAGGTCCCGACCCTGTTTTGGAACCTGCGCCCTACGCTCGAGAGCTATCTGGAGCGAGATACGAGTCTCGAACTCGCGACCTTCGGCTTGGGAAGCCAACGCTCTACCAACTGAGCTAATCTCGCTTTTGCGACTACAAATATAACACTTTCTTCCGGAATTAGAAAATGAATCCGCTTTTCCGGAGTATAATTGCCTTTTTTACATTTTGGGTTGGTGACGGTGACATTTGTGGTTGGTGCCGGCCGCCGCCAGGAGGGCTATTTTACATGGCCGCCGCAGTGACAGCTCGTGGCGCCTAAATGACTGAAAACTAATTAATTAGAGTAACTGACGGGTGCGCAGAACGTACCCGTCAGTTGTTCTAATGTGCTGATTGTCAGTGTGATAAGCGCCACGGCTACCGATGTACGTACATCTAAACCCCACTGGAATGCCGTTTTTTTGTACGTACATCGGGTAAGTCGCCGTTCTACGGCTAGTTTGATGGATGTACGTACATCGAAACCTCGCTGGAATGCGGCTTTTTTGTACGTACATCGGAGAAAGTGCCTGTTCCTAGCCGTCTGCACAGATGTACGTACATCGGCTGGCTGGGGAGTTGCGAAAAAACCCACTAGCACCCCGATGGCGCAGGCTCAGCCGTAAATGGCGCAGGTTCCATTTTAGGGCCGAAACCTGCGCCACCGGAGCAACGCAGAAGGCCGATTCGCGGTGCAGGTTCAGCCCCTGTTTTGGAACCTGCGCCGCCTGCTCCTGAACCTGCGCCGCCTGCTCCTGAACCTGCGCCGCCTGCCCCGGAATATTACCAACCAGAAATGTCTATTATCTCGGAATATGGCTCCTACGATGGTGAAGCCAAGAAAAAAGGACACTTCCGAAGAAATGTCCTCTGTAGTAGACCAAACACTCCGAATCTCGAACCTGTCGTTCATCGAAGGGTTGCTTCAAATCCAATCTTTCATTGATGATCTGGACAGATAAACTGGAATTATACTAGGATGATGACAGGAACTCATTCCAAGTAAAAATCAAGACCTAAAGCTTTGACAAGGCGGGCGAATGCGGGATAGAGTTCTTCCGGAATAGCATTGTAGGTTTGTATCCCTTCAATATGCCTTCCAGTACTGGCCTTCAGTAATTCGGGCGGATAGAAGTCTTCCGGAGTGCTGTCTGTGTTGGATTTGACCTCATTGCATCCATTGTCGTTTCTTGGATCGTAAGCCCAACCATTGTCTTGGTAAAAGCCTTGTCCAATTCGCTGTTCAACAGTTTCCACAATAGGGAGGTCTTCCTCGACTTCGTAATCCCGAACGGATTCGGGTTCCATCCGCCAATAGATCATTTGAGCGGTCGCGATATCCGTGTCAGCCTGGGAGACCACCCATTCCAAGATGGCTTTGGGAAAGTCGTAGTTCCAACTTGCTAAGACTTCATGCCGGCGTAAAGTGGAAACCCGTCCGAAATAATCAATGAACAACTGCGTGAGCAAGTCATCGAATTGATCCTCATCTTCAGGGGTAAGAGCCGAGTAATCGGGAAAACGGGAATACAAGTCTTTAAGAGAGCCATCTTCTTGGGGCGATACAGAAGTCTGCTTGCGGAACCAGCGGAATATCATAACATATGTGATTTCTTCAAAGTTAGCAATCTTAGACCAGAATTCCAATCGCTTGACACATAAACATCGTGACAGTCCTCCATTCCGTGTGTAAAAACGGGCCGAAACGCACACGGGAGCGCCCCAAAACACTTCGCGTGTGCAAAACAGGGGGAAAACGCACACCGGAGCGAAGCGACAGGGCCTGCAGGCCCGCAAGGCGGCTTCTGCCGCCAATCCCTCCCCCGAGGGGAGGGACTTAGGGAGGGGGTAACGTGAGAAGGCAGTCCTGCCTGAGCGCACAAAGCAAAAGACCAGCCTGCAAAGGCTGGTCTTTATTGCTTTGTAGCGGAGGCAGGACTCGAACCTACGACCTCCGGGTTATGAGCCCGACGAGCTACCAACTGCTCTACTCCGCGGTTTGGGAATGCAAAGGTAGAAACTTTTTTTGAAACTACCAAATTTTTTAAGCCAATTCTATTCCGGCGGCGGCGCAGGCACGGCGCATGGGCTCTGGCCACACGGCCGACTGGATCTCTCCTATGTGCGCTTTCCTCAGGAGGAACATGCACAGGCGGGACTGGCCGATACCCCCTCCAATGGTCTGAGGCAGTTTGCCTTCCAGCAGCAGGCGATGAAAATACAGATCCTCTTTCCACAGCTGCCCGCGGGCAGCCAGCTGGCTGTGAAGCGTGGAGGCATCTACGCGAATACCCATGGAAGAAATTTCAAAAGCGCTCTCGAGAATGGGGTTCCACAGGAGGATGTCTCCGTTGAGGGACCAGTCATCGTAGTCGGCGGCACGGCCGTCGTGCGGCTGCCCGTTAGACAGATTGCCTCCAATCCCCATCACAAAGACGGCACCGTGCTCGCGTGCAATGGCATTCTCCCTTTCCTTGGGAGTCAAGCCAGGGTAACGTTGCAGCAGTTCCTCGGCCGTAATAAAGAAAATTTCCTCCGGCAGGATGGGAACAATCTGGGGAAACTCCACATACAGTTTGTTCTCCGTCACCTTCACGGCTTCGTAGATGCGCCGGACGGTCTTGCGAAGATAGGCCTCGTTTCTCTCGGAGGGCAGCATCACCTTCTCCCAGTCCCACTGGTCCACGTAGATGGAGTGGATGTTGTCCAGGTCTTCGTCGGGGCGAAGGGCGTTCATGTCGGTATAGATGCCGCGGCCGGGAGCGGTGCCCAGCTCGGCGAGCTTGAGCCGCTTCCACTTGGCCAGCGAGTGCACGACCTCGGCCTGGGCATCGTCCATGCTCTTTACGGGGAAACGCACGGGACGCTCCACACCGTTGAGGTCGTCGTTGAGGCCCTGCCCGGAAAGCACCATCATGGGCGCCGTCACGCGAAGAAGGGCCAGCTGGGCGCTCAGGTTAATCTGGAACATGTCCTTGACGGCTTTGATGGCCTTCTCGGTCTGCTCCACCCCGCCCAGGATGTTATGGTAATTCTTTGGTATGGTGAGCATTACGACAAAAATTCCAGGATGGCCTCAATATCCGAAGCCGGGAAAGCCTTCTGCTCACCGGAAACCAGGTTCTTGATGTTCACCGTCTTTGCTTCCATCTCATTGGAGCCGTTGATGGAGATGAACGGGATGTTTTTCTTGTCGGCGTAGTCAAACTGCTTCTTGAGCTTGGACGGTTCCGGATAGACTTCCACTGCGATGCCGCGGGAACGGAGGGCTTTGGCTACGGGCAGCACGTAGCGGAGTTCATCGGCCCCCATCACCGCGAAGAGGAGGGTGGTGGACTGCTCCAGCCCGGCGGGGTAGAGGTCCAGCCCGGTGAGGACGTCGTAGATGCGGTCGGCGCCGAAGGAGATGCCCACGCCGGAGAGGTCCGGCAGGCCGAAGATGCCCGTAAGGTTGTCGTAGCGGCCGCCACCGCAGATGGAGCCGATCTCCCAGTCCAGCGCCTTCACCTCGAAGATGGCGCCGGTATAATAATTAAGGCCGCGGGCGAGGGAAAGGTCCATCTCCACCGGGGCCGATACGCCTGCGGCGGCGATGAGGCCGAAGAGCTCCTCGAGCTCGTCCAGTCCCTTGAGGCCGGTCTCGGAGACGATGCCGCTGGCGCTGCCGCCGTTAAAGAGGCTGCGCATGGCAGCGAGCTTCTCCTCGAAGCTGCCGGTGAGGGAAAGGATTTGCTCGATGACGGCGATGCCATCGGCCTGCAGGCCTTTATCGGCCATCTCCTCCTTCACCTTGTCCAGCCCGATCTTGTCCAGTTTGTCAATGGCGACGGTGATGTCCACCACTTTGTCCGGGGCGCCGGCAATCTCTGCAAAGCCGGTGAGGACCTTTCTATTATTGATGTGGATGCCCACACGCACGTTCAGTTTTCCAAAGACGGCGTCCACCATCTGCACCAGCTCCAGCTCATTGACCTGGCTGCGGCTGCCAATCACGTCTACGTCGCACTGGTAGAACTCGCGGTAGCGGCCCTTCTGGGGACGGTCGGCGCGCCAAACAGGCTGAATCTGGAAACGCTTGAACGGGAAGGAAATCTCGTTCTGGTGCTGCACCACGTAGCGGGCGAAGGGAACGGTAAGGTCATAGCGGAGACCCTTCTCGCAAACCTGGGTGGTGAGAGGCTTCTCAAAATCGACATCGGCAAATGCGTCTCCGGAGTTGAGGATGCGGAACAGGAGCTTGTCTCCTTCCTCGCCGTACTTGCCCATGAGGGTGGACAGGTTTTCCTGTGCGGGAGTCTGGATTTCCTGGTAGCCGTAGGTGCGGAAGACGCTGCGGATGGTATTGAAAATATAGTTGCGACGGGCCATTTCCTTCTGGCCGAAGTCGCGTGTGCCCTTGGGGATAGACGGTTTCTGGATTGCCATTTCAGTAAAAATTTCCGCAAAGTTAAGAAAAAAGTATAGCTTATGTTAATAAAATTTTTTAATTTTGCGGCCGAATTAGTTAGTGTATCAGTATTTATGAACTTTAAAGGAGGTTTTCAACCTAAACTGTTTACCACCCTCCGCAAGGGTTATGACAGCAAAACGCTCGTCCAAGACCTGCTTGCAGGTGTTATCGTAGGTATCGTAGCCCTGCCGCTGGCCATCGCTTTCGGTATCGCGTCGGGCGCTTCTCCGGAAGCCGGCATCCTCACGGCCATCGTGGCCGGTTTCCTCATCTCTTTCTTCGGCGGCAGCAAGGTGCAGATCGGCGGTCCCACCGGCGCCTTCATCGTCATCGTGTACGGCATCATCCAGGAGTACGGCATGAACGGACTCATGATAGCGACGTTCATGGCCGGCGCTTTCCTCATCCTGATGGGCGTGCTGCACCTTGGAACCATCATCAAGTATATCCCGTATCCCATTGTGGTGGGCTTTACATCCGGTATCGCCCTTACCATCTTCGCCACGCAGATCAAGGACCTCTTCGGCCTTCAGGTCGAGAGCGTCCCGGCCGGGTTCCTGGACAAGTGGGTAGTGTATGCTGAGAACATCGGCACCATCAACTGGTGGGCGCTTGCCGTGGGAGTCGTGAGCATCCTCATCATCGTCCTTACTCCCAAGGTGAGCCGCCGCATCCCGGGCTCCCTCGTCGCCATCGTGGTGATGACTCTCGCCACCCTCGGCCTCAAGTACTTCGGCATCGAGGGCATCGAGACCATCGGCGACCGCTTCACCATCTCATCGGCCCTGCCTACGCCCTCCGTGCCTGAGCTCAACTGGGAGACCATCACGCGGCTGGCGCAGCCGGCCATGATCATCGCCATGCTGGGTGCCATTGAGTCGCTCCTCTCCGCGGCTGTGGCCGATGGCGTCATCGGCGACCGTCACGACAGCAATCAGGAGCTCGTCGCCCAGGGCATCGCCAACATGGTGTCCCCGCTCATCGGCGGCATCCCCGCCACCGGCGCCATCGCCCGCACCATGACCAACATCAACAACGGCGGCCGCACGCCTGTCGCCGGTATCGCCCACGCCATTGTGCTGGCGCTCATCTACCTGTTCCTGATGCCGCTGGTGCAGTACATCCCCATGGCCTGCCTGGCCGGTATCCTGGTGGTCGTATCCTATAATATGAGTGAGTGGAGAAGCTTCCGGGCGATTTTCCGCAACCCCAAGTCGGATATCATCGTGCTGCTCGTGACCTTCTTCCTTACCGTCATTTTCGACCTTACCGTCGCCATCGAGGTGGGCGTCATCATCGCCTGTCTGCTGTGCATGAAGCGGATGGCCGAGACCACCAACGTCTCTGTCCTGAGCGACGAGATCGACCCCATGGCCGATACCGACGTGAAGGGCAACCTAGACCACCTCATCATCCCCGAAGGCGTGAAAGTGTACGAAATCAACGGCCCTTATTTCTTTGGAATCGGCAACAAGTTCGAGGAAATGATGGGAGACATGGGCGGGCGTGCCAAGGTGCGCATCATCCGCATGCGTAAGGTGCCTTTCATTGACTCCACGGGTGTGCACAACCTCTCCAACATGTGCAAGATGTGTAAGCAGATGGGCGTAAAGGTGGTGCTCTCCGGCGTGAATCCGGACGTGATGCGCGTGCTGCGGAATGCCCATATGGACGACGTGGTGGGCAGGGAGAATATCTGCAGCCACATCTCGCAGGCCCTTTCCCGCGCCGAGGATATCGTCAGGGCCGACGAGGAGGCCTAACGCCTGGCGCGCCGGTCCCTTTTCTCGGCGGTGGCGGTGAAGAAGACATCGGCGCTGGAATTGAGCGCCGTTTCCACGGAATCCTGCACCACCCCGATGATAAAGCCCACGGCAACCGCCTGCATGGCGATGTCGTTGCCAATCCCGAGAAACGAGCAGGCGAGCGGGATAAGGAGCAGCGAACCGCCGGCAATCCCGGAAGCTCCGCAGGCGCCGAGCGTAGCGACGATGCTCAGGAGAATGGCCGTCGGAAGGCTCACCGGCACGCCTATCGTATGGGCCACTGCCAGCGTCATGACCGTGATTGTAACGGCCGCTCCATTCATATTGACGGTAGCTCCCAGCGGGATGCTCACCGAATAGAAATCTTCATCGATCCCCATCTTCTTGCACAGCTGCATGTTGATGGGGATATTTGCTGCCGATGACCGCGTGAAAAAGGCGTGGACGGCGCTCTCGCGGAGGCAGGTCCAGAGCAGGGGATAGGGATTGGAGCGGGTGGCAAGAAATGCCCACAGCGGGTTGAGGATGAGCGTGTTGAAGAGCATGCATCCCACCAGGAGGAGAACCAGTTTTCCGTAGGTGGAGAAAATCTCCATGCCGCTTTCGGAAACTGCGGAGAAGACCAGGCCCAGGATGCCGAAGGGAGCGAACTGGATGATCCAGGTTACCATTTTGGACAGCACGGCGGAAAAGTCCGAGACCATCCGGATGGTTTCCCGGGAAGCCAGCGTACGGAGGCCCAGCCCCATGAGGATGGACCAGAACAGGATGCCGATGTAATTGGCCTGGGCGATGGACGCCAGCGGATTGGCCACCAGGTTGGAGAGAAGATTGGAAAAGACGTCTGCGAGCGCGCTGGGGGCGCTTCCTTCCGCGACGTCCGTGAGCCGCAGGGTGATGGGGAAGAACTTGCTGCCCGCGGCGGCGACGACGGCGGCGCCCAGGGTGCTCACAAGATACAGGCCGATGACCGTACGGAAGCGTGCTCCCAGTCCCGCCCCCGCCTGGGCGACCGATGCGGTGACAAGGACAAAGACCAGAAGGGGCGCAATGGCTTTGAGGGCTCCTACGAAGATGGTCCCGAGAAGGGAGATGCCGGTAAGGCCGGGTATCGTGAGGCCCAGGATGGCGCCAATGACCAGGCCTCCGAGGATGCGGAGGATGAGGCTGGACTGGGCCCATTTCCGGGTGATGGATTCTAGTTGACTCATGTTGCAAAATTAAGGAAATTTTTCTTAACTTTGTAGTTGCGGCTTTACAGGACACCCGCGATTTATTTTAGTAGTATTATGGCAAAAGAAGCAGTTGACGCAACGCAGGGAGCAGCCCGTCTCAAGGCACTCCAGGCAACCATCGACAAAATTGAGAAAGATTACGGAAAAGGCACCATCATGAAGCTGGGAGACCAGCCGGAGTGGGATGCCTCGCAGGTAATCCCCAGCGGATCCATCGCCCTGGACCATGCCCTGGGCATTGGAGGCTACCCCAAAGGCCGCATCATCGAGATCTACGGACCGGAGAGCTCCGGTAAAACCACGCTGGCTATCCACGCCATCGCCCAGGCCCAGAAAAATGGCGGCATCGCAGCCATCATCGACGCCGAGCACGCCTTTGACCGTACCTACGCCAAGGCCCTCGGAGTAGACCTGGACACCCTTCTCATTTCCCAGCCCGACAATGGCGAGCAGGCGCTCGAAATTGCCGACAACCTCATCCGCAGCGGCGCCCTGGACATTGTAGTCATTGACTCCGTGGCCGCTCTTACGCCCCGCGCCGAGATTGAAGGCGAAATGGGAGACAACAAAGTGGGTCTTCAGGCCCGCCTCATGTCCCAGGCACTCCGTAAGCTTACGGCCAACATCTCCAAGACGGGTACCTGCTGCATCTTCATCAACCAGTTGCGTGAAAAGATTGGCGTGATGTTCGGTAACCCCGAAACCACTACCGGTGGTAACGCCCTTAAGTTCTATGCATCCGTGCGCCTCGACATCCGCCGCACCACCCAGATCAAGGACGGCGATGAGGCCCTGGGTAACCACGTCAAGGTAAAGGTGGTCAAGAACAAGATGGCACCGCCTTTCAAGAAGGCCGAGTTCGACATCGTCTTCGGTGAAGGCATTTCCCGCAGCGGTGAAATCGTAGACCTGGGCGTAGAGCTGGGCATCATCTCCAAGTCCGGTTCCTGGTTCAGCTACGGCGAAAGCAAGCTGGCGCAGGGCCGTGAGGCCACCAAGCAGCTCATGCTGGACAATGTGGAACTGGCCGAGGAAATCGAAGCCAAGATCCGCGAGGCCCTCGCTTCCGTTCAGGACTAACACTTCTATTCTAATATGACTATAGCCACGTTTTTCTGAACGTGGCTATTCTCCTTTCTTGCGTGCGCGCACACTTGCGTGCGCGACGCCGTGACGATCTTAAGCGTGATTTACGGCGAATCCTGCTTTTGTTCGTCAGCGGTGACGATCTTAAGCGTGATTTACGGCAAATCCTGCTTTTGTTCGTACATGGGGACGGAGTTAATAGCTAAGAATTATGAATAGAATTACGAGAGAAGAGTACAACGCTCTGCCAAAGGGCGATTACCATCTGTGCCTGGACCGATTGGAAGGCCGATGGCTGTTCTACGATGAGAGTGACTACCGCATGGGCATGGCCGGCGTTGCGCTGGCGTCGCTTAAATTTGACGTGAAGTTCTATGCTTTTGAGCTCATGCCCAATCATGGTCATTTTGTTCTTAACGGCACTGGAGAGCAGTGCATGAAAGTTTTTTCCTACCTGAAGCGGCGTTTTTCGGAGCAGCTCATGAAAAAAGGCCGGGCCCCGCTGCCGGAAGACTACGGCTGTGTCCTCAAACCCCTGCCGGATAAAAACGCTCTCATGGCAGAGATTCTGTATGTGGTGAGGAACCCTTATGAAAAAGGATATTGTTCTCCCGGTGGTCACAGGTGGGGGAGCAGCTATCTGTATTTCAACGAATTAGCCGGAGCGCTGGGTGGCGTGAAGGTGTCTTCCCTGCAAACCATGCAGGTGAGAACCATTACCGGCTCCCGTGAAACGTTACCTCCCGACTGGCTCATTCACCCCGACCTGGGTGTCCTGCCCTGTAACTTTATCGATGCCGGGAAGGTGGAGGAACTGTTTGGATCGCCGAAGGAGTACCATACCCGTCTGGTGAAAGAGTACGAGTCGGCCGTAAAGATTGCCCGGACCCTGGGCGAAGAAGTGGAGTTTTCACAAAGCGAGATTCGCGATATCGTGAATACCGAACTGCGTGCTTCCTACCCCGGACGGCTCTTCAAGTCGCTCTCGCCCGAAGAAAAGTGCCGTGTGGCCGTGCGGCTATATGAAACCATGCGCCTTGACACGCGTATGATGGCACAGGCACTCTACCTGTCCGAACTCACCATCATCCAGGCTATCCGCTCCAAGGACTACGGCATCCGGTAACGTCCCGGCCTTCATCCCCGCCTTTTTTGTTCGTTACGCTTTTGTTCGTCGCGCCTGCCTTTTGCTTGTCAGGCGTGACGATCTTAAGCGTGATTTACGGCGAATCCTGCTTTTGTTCGTCAGTGGTGACGATCTTAAGCGTGATTTACGGCAAATCCTGCTTTTGTTCGTCAGAGGTGACGAACTTAAGCGTGATTTGAGCCGAATCCTGCTTTTGTTCGTTACTGGGCAGGGGCAGGAGCGATGCGGCACAGCGAAAGGCGGCGATAATGCTCGTCGGAGAGGATGCCGGCGGCGTGAAGACCGTCCAGCGTGCATTCGTCGGGCCGATGGTGCTGCCGGAAGAGCACAATGCCGTGGGCTTCGGAGCGGGAGAGGTGCGGGTGGCGGGCGAGTTCGGGCTCGGGCAGGGTCCAGAGTGTAAAGGCCGGGGCCTCGGAGCAGGTGATGAGGTCCCGCATTCCGGAAAGCTTCTCCTCGTCGAAGTGCCAGATTTCCAGGAGCTGCTCCACCGTGGAATAGCCGCCCAGCTGCGTGCGGTACTGCACCATTTTTCCGGCGAAGAAAGGGCCGATGCCGGGAAGGGTCAGGAGCGTGGTACTATCGGCCCTGTTGATGTCGATGCGTGGAATGTCGATAAACGGTTCCAGGCGCGCGAAGACGGAATCGGCCACCACGTAGCTTCTGGCGAAGTCCGAAGGGCGGCGGAAGCGTCCGCCTTTTTGCCGATAGTTGTCGATGGAGAGCGCCTGCTTCTCGCTGAAGCCCAGGCGCTGAAGGTCTTCCACGCTCACGGTGTTGGGGTTGAAGCGGAAGGTCTCCACCGGCCTGGGAGCGGCTTTTTCCCGCACGGAAACGGCCTCGGGGCTGTGTGATGCGTTTTTTCTGACGGTCCGGGCCTCCTTCGGGGAGGTGCTCATCGGCCTGCTGTTTTGCTCCGCCGGGACCGCACGCTCCTCTGCGGCCTCCGGCTCTACATACACATACACCGTATCGGGCTGGTCCCGGTTGGCGACGAGCCTCGTTACGGCCGCCTTGTGCACAAACAGGGCGGCTTCAAAACCGATGATGAGAAATACGAGGGCAATAGCGCCCGTTGTGAAACTGGCTGGAAGAGAACCTTTATTCTCCTTCTTCTGGGGGACCATACCGCTTTTTCTTATGCGTTTTTTCCGGCGGGGCCCCACCCACCACAATGACTATTTCGCCTTTCGGCTCGTGTTCGGAGAACCAGGCAGCAACTTCTGCCAGGGTTCCGCGTTTGTGTTCTTCGTGAACTTTGGATATTTCGCGGGCAACGGAGCAGGGACGCTCCGGCCCGAAGAATTCGATAAACTGCTCCAGGGTCTTTACCAGCCGGTACGGGCTTTCGTAAAATACCATGGTGCGGGTTTCTTTCGCAAGCTCCAGCAAGTGCGTCTGGCGTCCCTTTTTCTGCGGCAGGAAGCCTTCGAAGGCAAACCGGTCGCAGGGTAGCCCGCTGGAAACGATGGCGGGAATGCAGGCAGTGGCGCCAGGAAGTGTCTGAACCTCAATACCTTCTTCGGCGCAGGTGCGGGCCAGCAGGAAGCCGGGATCGGAGATGCCGGGCGTACCGGCGTCGGAGACCAGCGCTACGTTGAGCCCGCCCAGGATGCGCTCCTTCACCAGCTCAACCGTCTGGTGCTCGTTGAACTTGTGATGGCTCTGGAGAGGCCGGTGAATGTCAAAATGCTTCATGAGCACCGAGGACGTGCGGGTGTCCTCGGCCAGGATAAGGTCTGCCTCCTTCAGCACCTTGACGGCGCGAAGGGTCATGTCGTCCAGATTGCCGACGGGCGTGGGTACGATATAAAGCTTTCCTGCCACTATCCCAGCTTTTTACGGACGGCCATCATGAAGCGGTACACAACGTCGGTACCCATCTCCCACTCCGGGAAATGCTCCTGAATATAGGCCACGGCTTCATCCAGCGTGTGCAGGTTGTTGAGCTCCGCAATGGTGTTGTCGTAGAGATTGAAGTCCTCTTTAAAGAGTGTGCCGATGAACAGGGCACGGTCCAGCAGCGAAATGCCGCTGCGGATGTTCTTCACCAGGATGCCGGGGTTGTCCTTGCTCCAGGCATAGCCGGAGATGCTGGCCGACGGTGCCACGGCGGCCGGTGCGGGCTGCTCAGGCGCTTTGGGATCTTCGGGCTGCCTGGGCTCTTCGGGCTCCTCGGGAACAAGAACGGGTTCTTCCACCACCGGTTCGGGAGTAGGAGCCGGCTCCGGAAGAGCGTCTGTAACGCCCAGTTCCACATCCGAAAAGTCTACCTCGGGAGCCTCTTGAGGTACTTCTGCCGCGTGGACCTCCCAAGCAGCCAGCTTCTCTTCCAGGGCGGCGATGCGCTCTTTCAGAAAGGCTATTTCTTTTTGGGCTTCCTGAAGGAAATCCCGTTCATTATTCTCCATAATATTTGTATCTTTGCACTACAAGAGACAACCTGTACTTTACCTAACAAAGTTAGCGAAATGTTTTTGGAAAATGCAAAAAAATCGGGCTGCATTGAAGTGATTTGCGGCTCTATGTTCTCCGGCAAGACAGAAGAACTCATCAGAAGACTCAAACGCGCCCAGTTCGCCCAGCAGAAAATAGCCACGTTCAAACCCACCATCGACAAACGCTACTCAGACCTGGACGTAGTCTCGCACGACTCCCACAGCATTTCCTGCACGCCCATCAAATCGCCTTCCCGCATGCTCCAGATAGAGCCCGACGTACAGGTTGTAGGTATTGACGAGGCACAGTTCTTTGACGAAAGCATCATTGAAGTGGTGCAGGAACTGGCCAACCATCGCGGCGTCCGCGTCATTATCGCCGGCCTCGACACCGATTATATGGGAAAGCCCTTCGGCCCCATGCCCGCCCTCATGGCCATTGCAGACGATGTCCAGAAAGTACATGCCATCTGCGTACGATGTGGTGCCCTGGCCAACCACTCCCACCGCCTTTCCAATTCCAAGAAGCTGGTGGTCGTGGGTGAAAAAGACATCTACGAACCCCTCTGCCGTGAATGTTACCAAAAGGCCCTGGAAGAAGACAACGCCTAACCATCAAAAGCAACATAACGCTCAAATCCTGCTTATGCTCGTACCTGTTTACGATCTTAAGCGGGATTTGCCGTAAATCACGCTTAAGATCGTCACAGTTGACGAACAAAAGCGGGATTTGGGCCGAATCACGCTTAAGATCGTCAGCCCCCCCGCAAAAATAGATGAAATATGCGCGCGGGCGTTGCGATGGCAGAAGAAATTTGGTTTTTCGGGCCCCGCCCCGAAAAATAAATTTCTTCTGCCGTTGGCCCAGCGGGATTCAAGTGGGAATACGAACAAAAGCAGGATTTGCCGTAAATCCCGCTTAAGATCGTCACCGCTGACGAACAAAAGCAAGAATACGCCCAAATCACGCTTAAGATCGTCAGCGGGGCGCGAGGCAAACGGCGAACGGCGAACGGCGCAGGGCGGAGATAGGCGCGCGTATTGATAATTTGTGTAGAAAATCGTAAATTTGTGGTATGAAGACGCGTCTATTAGGTAAAACCCCGGATGAACTGAAACAGATTGCACAGGAAGCGGGCCTGCCGGCATTTGCCGGGAAGCAGATGGCGCAGTGGCTGTATCAGAAGCGGGTAAGGAGCATTGATGAAATGACCAACCTGTCCAGGCAGGGCAGGGAAGCGCTCTCACAAAAATACGAGGTGGGCATGATTGCGCCCGTCGACGTACAGACATCGGCCGATGGTACCCGGAAATACCTGTTCCCGGTGTGCTGCCAGGTGGGAGAAAAGACGGAAGAATCCTGCGTGGAGGCCGTCATGATTCCGGACGAAGACCGCAAGACCCTCTGCGTGAGCTCGCAGGCCGGGTGCAAGATGGCCTGCAAGTTTTGCATGACGGGCCGGCAAGGCTTCCACGGCAACCTGGACGCTGCCGACATCCTGAGCCAGTACTTCGCCATTGACGAGGCAGGGGAACTCACCAACACCGTCTTTATGGGAATGGGCGAGCCCCTGGATAATTGGGACACCGTAAAACGGGTCATCGAAGTGCTCACGGAAGACTGGGGCCTGGCCTGGAGTCCCAAGCGCATCACCCTCAGCACCATTGGCGTCCTCCCTAAGCTCAAACAGTTCCTGGACGAGTGCAAGTGCCACCTGGCCGTATCCCTGCACAACCCCTTCCCCGAGGAAAGGGCTCAGATGATGCCCGTCCAGAAAGCCTGGTCGGAGACTGAGGTGATAAGACTCCTTAAGCAATACGACTTTACCGGCCAGCGCCGCGTAAGCTTCGAATACACCATCTTCCACGGCTGGAACGACACCCCCGCGCACGCCGACGAACTCATCCGCATCCTCCGCCACCTGGAGTGCCGCGTCAACCTCATCCGTTTCCATCGAATTCCGGACTTCCCCTACGGCCCCGCAGAAAGAGCGCAGATGGAAGCCTTCCGGGACCGCTTGAATGCCGGAGGCCTCACCGCCACCATCCGGGCTTCCCGGGGAGAAGACATCTATGCCGCCTGCGGCCTCCTGGCCGGAAAACACAAGCAGTAAACAATGAAAAAACTTCTACTGACCACTGCCTTCGCTATACTCTCCCTGGGCCTGAATGCCCAGAAAATCGAGGAGGCACCTTCCTCTACCTTCGGCCTGGATGACAAGGACGCCAAGGCCGTCACGCAAATCCGTGCCCGTATGTCCCAGATCCGCAAGACCCGCCCCACCGTGGCGCTGGTCCTCTCCGGCGGCGGAGCCAAGGGCGCCGCTACCGTGGGCGCGCTCAAATACATGGAACAGTACGACATCCCCGTGGACATGGTGGTGGGAACCTCCATCGGCGGTCTTATCGGCGGTTTGTACGCCCTGGGCTACGATGCCGACTACCTGGACAGCCTCTTCCGCAACATGAACTGGGACATGGCCCTTTCCGACAAGGTGGACAGGAAGTACCTGCCTTACTCGCGCATCCGCAACAAGGAAAAATACCTGGTTCAGTTCCCCTTCTACTATAAGGCCGACGACTACAAGAACTACCTCGCCGGAGAAATGCCCTTTGCGGCCGGACGCTCCCGGGAACTCCACCTGGGCGCTGACAGCGGGGAAGACATGACCTCCATGGCCCGCGGCGCCCTCCTCGGAAGCCTCCCTTCCGGCTTTGTCTTCGGCCAGAACGTGAACCACATCATCTCCTCCCGCACGGTCGGGTACAGCGATTCCACCGATTTTTTCAAATTCCCCATCCCGTTTGCCTGTGTAGCCACCGACATGGTTTCCGGCAAGGCCAAGATCTGGCACAGCGGTTCCGTGAACCTGGCCCTCCGCTCCACCATGTCCATCCCCGGCCTCTTCGCTCCTGTGCGCTCCGAGGGCATGGTGCTGGTAGACGGCGGCATGCGCAACAACTTCCCTGTGAATCTCGCAAAACGCATGGGAGCCGACATCGTGATTGGCATAGACCTGAGCGAGCGCAACCTCAAGGCCGATGAAATCCAGAACCTGGCAGACCTCATGATGGCCGGCATGGACCTCTTCTCCAACGACGCCTTCGCCCTGAACCAGCGCATGACCGATATCCACATCCATCCCGACATGACGGGCTACAACATGCTCAGCTTCAACCGCCAGGCGGTAGATACCCTCTATGCCCGCGGCTACAGGGCAGCCGAGGCCGCGGCATCGCAGTTTCAGGCCCTCCGCAGGCGCCTGGGCTCGGCCGGCCGCAAGCTCATCACACGCCCGGCGGTGGACATCGGCCAAAAACCCGTCCGTATCGGCCAGATTGACGTGGTGGGCGTGGACAACCAGGAAATTGCCTACATCCTGGAAGGAATGACGGTGAAAGCCTTCAGCACCGTCACGCGCGGCGCCATCGAGGATGACATCGCCCGCATCTTCGGGAAAGGCTCCTACGACTACGTGAACTACGAGCTCCGGGGCACAGAAGAACCCTACCGCCTCCGCATCTCCTGCAAGCGGGGCCCCATGCACCGGATTGGCTTCGGCGCCCGGGTAGATTCCGAGGAATTTGTCGCCCTCCTTATGAACGTGGGCCTCAATACCAATGCCATGCGCGGCCATTCGCTGGATGTGACTGCCCGCCTGAGCACCCATCCTTCCGCGGACGTCCTCTACTCCTATAACGGCCGCAAATTCGCTACCGTCAACGTGCGCGCCAATGTCACCTACCTGGACAAGAACCTCCATCTCGCCGATGCCTCTCCCGTGGGCGTAAGCTTCATCCAGGCCAATCAGGAAGTCTTTTTCTCCAACATGCACTGGTCCGACATGGATGTCAAGCTGGGCCTTCGCAACCAGGTGTACCACTATCTGAACATCCTGACCAACCCCGGGGCCGAAGGCTTCAATAACCTGTATTCCACCGAAGATTATCCGGGCCTGTTCCTTACCGGCCGCCTGGAGACGCTGGACAACGGCTATTTCCCCACGAAGGGCATCCGTGCCGGCATCGGCGGAGAATTCTACTTCACCGGCTTCATGCCAGCCCACAGCACCCAGTTCATGGGAGTGGCCGATGCCGATATCACCCTCCCCGTCACCATGGGCCGCTTCACGCTCATCGGCCAGGGTAACGTGCGCATGGTCTTCTCCTCCGGGGCCCCCCTTCCCTTCATGAATATCGTGGGCGGTGACATGCCCGGCCGATACATGGACCACCAGATTCCCTTCGCCGGCGTCGTGGGCGGAATCTTCCGGGCCGATAACCTGGCCGTCGCCCGTCTCGAAGGCCGCTACCGGCTGGGAAAGAACCACTACGTGTCGGCCGTGATGAACTCGGCGGTAGACTTCCCCGATTTTGGCAAGATGGCCCAGGCCAACATCAACTTCGGCGCCAGCGTGGGCTATGCCTACAACTCCATCGCCGGCCCGCTCAAGTTCCAGCTCCACTGGTCTACGCTCACCCACCGCCTGGGCGTATACTTCGCGCTGGGCTATAATTTCTAGGCCGATGGAAGAAAAAGACTGCCTTTCGCGTCTGCAGAAGCTCTGCTCCAAGGCCGAGTACTGTGAGGCCGATGTCTATAAAAAGGCGCTGAAGTACATGGACTCGGACGCAGAAGCCGCCGCCCGCATCACCCGCTCGCTCGTTGAGGAACGCTATGTGGACGACCTCCGCTATGCCGGTGCCTATGTGCGGGAAAAAGCCAATATCCAGGGCTGGGGACCCGTGAAAATCCGTTTCCAACTGCGCGCAAAAGGCGTGAAGGACGCCGTCATCGCAGAGGCCCTGGGAGAGATTGAACCGCAAAAAGCGAACGAGAAACTGGACCGCCTCATGGCTGCGAAAGCCAAATCCCTCAAGGGAGATCCCCAGCTGCGGCTCAAGCTGCTGCGCTTTGGCCTCTCCCGCGGTTACGGCTACGAGGATGTGGAAGCCTCGCTTGGACGCATCAAAAATAATGCGTAACTTTGGCGTCCCAAAGTGGTAAGACGATCTGTCGCGGCCAATCTCCGGCTTTCCGGGGATGATGCTGAGGAAAGTCCGCACAGGGCAGGGCACCCGTCTGTGGAAAGCACAGTGGGGAGTAATCTTCAAGGTACCTGTAACAGAGAATAACCGCCGAAAGGTAAGGGTGAAAACGCGGGGTAAGAGCCCACGACGCTGCATGGCGACATGCAGCGGGTACGGTACCCGGGCCTGCAAGACCAAATATACCGGCAGATGAGGACGGCCCGTCCGATGCCGGGGGGTAGGTTGCGAAGATAAATGACAGATTCAAAAACAGAAAGCGGCTTACGGCCTTGCCACTTTTACAAAACGGGGCTGGTTCATTTCGAACCAGCCCCGTTCTTCTTTTATTGCGGCCAAGGCGCTACAGACGCTCCTTGATGGCCTTGGTGGCTTCCTCGTAGCCGGGCTTCTCGAGGAGGGCGAACATGTTCTTCTTGTAAGCCTCCACGCCGGGCTGGTTGAAGGGGTTCACGCCCAGGACGTAGGCGCTGATGCCGCAGGCGAACTCGAAGAAGTACAGCAGGCCGCCCAGGTTGAAGGCATCCACTTTTTCCAGGAGAACCTGCATCTGGGGCACGCCGCCGTCGATGTGGGCGAGGACCGTACCTAGCTCTGCCATGTGGTTGCAGTGCTCCACGTGCTTGCCAGCGAGGTAGTTGAGCTGGTCCAGGTTCTGGTCATCGGCCTCGATGACAACGCTTCTCTGGGCGTTCTCCACATGAAGAACGGTCTCGAACATGATGCGGGAACCTTCCTGGATGAACTGACCCATGGAGTGAAGGTCTGCGGTGTTGTTGACGCTGGCGGGGAAGATACCCTTGCCGTCCTTGCCCTCGGATTCACCGTAGAGCTGCTTCCACCACTCGGCCACGTAGGTGAGCTTGGGGTTGTAGTTCACCAGGATCTCGGTGCTCTTTCCGTATTCGGTGTGCAGGAGGTTGCGCATGGCGGCGTAGATGATGGCGGGGTTCTTCTCGCTCTTGATTTCGAGGCCCTTATGGGCATCCAGGGCACCGGCCACCAGGGCACGGATGTCAAAGCCGGCCACGCAGATGGGAAGAAGGCCGACGGGCGTGAGGACGGAGAAACGACCACCCACATTGTCGGGAACCACGAAGCTCACGTAGTTCTCCTGGGTGGCGAGGGTTTTGAGGGCACCCTTCTTGGCGTCGGTGATGGCCACAATGCGGTCTGCAGCCTCTGCCTTGCCGTAGTGGGTCTCCAGGTACTGCTTCACAATGCGGAAAGCCACGGCGGGCTCGGTGGTGGTGCCGCTCTTGGAGATGACGATTGCGGCGACGTTGCGCTCGGCGGCCAGGTCCATGAGTTCGGCCAGGTATTCCTCGGAGAGGTTGTTACCGGCGAAGACCACCTCGGGGGCGTCCTTGCGCCTCAGCTGCTTGGCAAAGTTGTGGCTCAGGGCCTCCATCACGCACTTGGCACCCAGGTAGGAACCGCCGATGCCGATGGCAATCACAAGGTCTACGCCCTTCTTGACCCATTTGTCGCGGATGGCCTCATACTCGGCCAGCTCGCGGTCGGTGATTTGCTTCGGAAGTTTCTTCCAGCCCAGGAAGTCGTTGCCGGCGCCGGTCTCGTTTTTGAGCACGTCAAAAGCCTCCAGGGCCTTGTTCACATAGGATTCATACTTGGCCGCATCCACGAAGGAAGAGCAGCCTTTTACGTCAACTTTAATCATATTATACTGTGTGTTGTTGTTTTACTACTAACCTAAAGCGGTTCGCAAAGATACACAATTCCGCTAAAATATCCTTATCTTTGTGACCATAAGAGAACATCCAGAAAAACATTTGTCAATTTGAAATACATTCTTCCTTTCCTGAGTCTCGCCGTGGCCTGTTCCCAGGTGCCGGTACCCCCGATGACCGATATCCCGGACGCGTCCTTCCGCATGAGCCCGACCGAAATCACCAACGCCCAGTACGAGGCCTTCGACCCTTCGCACAAAGCCTACCGCGGCTATAAGGGCTTCTCCAAGGCCGATGACGAAGCCGTCATCATGGTAAGCTGGGAGGAGGCCGATGCCTACTGCGCGTGGCTCTCCCGCAAGACGGGCCGCACCTTCCGTCTCCCCACCGAAGCCGAATGGGAATACGCGTGCCGCGCCGGCTCCGCCACGAAATACAACACAGGAGAAACCTTCCCCGAAGACCAGTGGAAGGTGCAGGAGAACACCCGCGACAAAGTACCCGTGAGCCTGCAGGTGGCGCAGTTCGCCCCCAATGCCTGGGGCCTCTACGACATGCACGGCAACGTGGAGGAATGGTGCCTGGATGTGGTTGACGGACAGTACCGGGCGGTTCGCGGCGGCAGCCACAACACCCCCGTGGAGTTTCTGGCTACGGACTACCGCAGCGCCTCCATTCCCGAAGACCGCAGCGTGCTGCTCGGCTTCCGCATCGTGGAAGATCTGCCGCGATCCACAGCGCCGGGGCAGACTGCGGCCCCTTTTTTCGCCGAGCCGCTGCCCTATGTCATCCCTCCTGTAGACGGCAGCCCTTTCTATTCCCATAACCACCAGCCGGCTGTGACCTGGCTGCCGGACGGGCGGCTCCTTGCCATCTGGTTCTCTACCGACGCCGAGGCCGGGCGCGAAATGGTTGTGCTCCAAAGCACATTTGACGGAGAAAACTGGCAGCCTGCTACGCTGTTTTGCAAAGTACCGGGCCGCAATATGACCGGCAGCGCCCTTCTAACGCTGGATAGTGGAGACCTTCTCCACTTCCAGGGCGTAGGCGACGCGGGGGAGTGGAAAGACCTGGCCCTGGCCCTGCGCCGCTGGAATAATGGCAGCTGGTCTCCTTTACAATATATAGAGCCCGAACATGCAGTGCGGCATCAGGTAATAGCCGGCCCCATCGTTACAAAAGACGGCCGCATCCTGCTGTGCTGCGATGCCGGCCCTGATGGCGAAGCCGGTACGGCGCTGCACGTCTCCAAGGACGGAGGCAAAACCTGGAAGGACACCGGCAGCATCATCAAAGGTATCCACGCGGGGCTTGTGGAGCTTAAGGACGGCCGTCTCATGGCTTTGGGCCGCGGCAACGCCATCGACGGGCGCATGCCCTTAAGCATCTCGGCCGATGGAGGTAGAACCTGGATCTATCGTGCTTCGGAATTCCCGCCCATCGGCAGTGGCCAGCGGCTGGTGCTCAGGCGCCTCCAGGAAGGCCCCCTCATGTTGTGCTCCTTTGGAGAAAGCGGCCTGTATGTAGCCCTGAGCTATGACGAAGGCGCTACCTGGCCCGTGAACAAACTTCTCACCGACGGCAAAACCCGTACCCTGGACGGTGGCGCCTGGACCGGTACCTTCACGCTGGATGCTACGCATGCCGAGCCCAAAGGCTATCTGGCCTGTACGCAAAGCCCGAACGGCACCATCCACCTCCTGAGCAGCCGTGTCCATTACCGTTTTAACCTGGCCTGGGTGGAAGAGTAAAAAAATGACTACGGACCGTACATACATCGCTATCGACCTCAAAAGTTTCTACGCATCGGCCGAGTGCGTCGCGAGGGGACTGGACCCGCTCACGACGAATCTGGTGGTGGCCGACCCCACCCGGACGGACAAGACCATCTGCCTGGCGGTGTCGCCTTCGCTCAAGGCATACGGCATCCCGGGACGCGCGCGCCTGTTCGAGGTGCATGAGAAACTGAAAGGGACGAATGTGCAGTTCATTACGGCCCCGCCCCGCATGAGCTATTATATAGAGGTAAGCAGTAAAATCTATGGCATCTACCTCCGTTTCATTGCGCCCGAGGACATTCACGTCTACTCTATCGATGAAGTCTTCATCGACGCCACCGAGTACCTTCGGCTCTATAAAACCACGGCCCACGACCTCGCCATGCGTCTGGTGCGGGAAGTGCTCAAAGAGACGGGCATCACCGCAACCGCCGGCATCGGCCCCAACATGTACCTCTCAAAAGTGGCGATGGACGTTGAGGCCAAGCATCGGGAGGCCGATAAGGACGGCGTGCGCATGGCGGAGCTCGATGAGATGAGCTATCGGCAAAAATACTGGTCGCACAGGCCGATGACCGATTTCTGGCGCATCGGCCGGGGCACCGTGGCGCGACTGGAGCGCATGGGTCTCTACACGCTGGGGGATGTCGCGCGCCGCTCGCTCACGGACGAAGAGTCCCTCTACCGGGAGTTCGGGGTGAATGCGGAGCTTCTCATCGACCACGCGTGGGGCTGGGAGCCCTGCACCATGGCCGATATCAAGGGGTATCGGCCCGGCGCCAGCTCGCTCTCCAGCGGGCAGGTGCTCATGCGCCCGTACAAGGCTCGTGAAGCGGCCCTCATCGTGCGCGAGATGACGGATCTCCTGGCGCTGGATCTGGTGGAGAAGAAGCTGGTGACAGACCAGCTGGTGCTGCACATCGGCTATGAAAACAAGATCCGGCAGGGCTACGGAGGGCAGATGGTGTCCGACTGGTACGGCCGTCCCACCCCGAAGCCTGCGCACGGTAGCGTGAATCTTCCGGGCTTCACTTCTTCCACCGCCCTTATCATGAAGGCGGCGATGGATCTTTTCGGACGCATCGTAGATCCGTCACTCGAAGTGCGGCGCGTCTATGTGGTGGCTTCGCACATCCTTCCCGAGGAGCGGGCCGACGGACTGCAGCTGGGCCTTTTCGACGAGCAGCCCGTGGATCTTGAGAAGGAGCGCCGGCAGCAGAAGGTCATCCTGGAAATCCGGCGGAAATTCGGAAAGAATGCCATCCTCAAGGGAATGAACTTCGAGGAGGGCGCTACTACGCGTGAGAGAAACAATCAAATTGGAGGACACAAGGCATGAAAGGACCCTACGACGATATCATCGGCCTGCCGCATCCCACTTCGCGCCGGCATAAGCCCATGCCCCTTTCCGAGCGTGCCGCGCAGTTTGCGCCGTTCGCCGCCCTCAAGGGGTTTGACGAAGAAATTGACCGCACGCGCGAAGAGGAGATGGCCAACGATTTATAAATTTTGCTATCTTTGCACTCCGAAATGAAAAAACAACTTGTCATTCTTGCCCTGCTTGCCCTCTGCGCCTGCTCTCAGGCCCAGGTAAAGCAGTATCGGCCCAAGGTGGTGAAGGAGTATCCCCACGATATGATGGCCTACACCCAGGGCCTTTTCTTCCATGGCGGAAAACTCTATGAGACTACCGGGCAGTACGGAACCAGTACCATCAGGACGGTGGACCTTGCAACCGGTAAGCCCGTTGTTGAGAAAAAGCTCAACCGGAAATACTTCGGAGAGGGCTCCGTCATCCTGGGAAAGGACTTGTATGTCCTTACCTGGACCAACAAGGTGGCTTTCCGCTACGATGCCGCTACGCTTTCCTACAAGCAGACGGTGAGCTATCCCCGCGAGGGATGGGGCCTCACGACGGACGGCAAGCAGCTCATCGCGAGCGACGGAAGTGCTAACCTGTACTTCCTGGATGCCGATATGAAGCTCCTTAAGAAGCTTCCCGTTACCATGAACGGCCGGCCGCTGAGAAACCTCAATGAGCTGGAGTGGATTGACGGAAGGATTTGGGCTAACGTGTATATGACGGACATGATTGTGATGATCAATCCTTCCTCGGGTAAGGTGGAAGGCGCCCTGGACTGCACGGGCCTTCTTCCCGACGAGCTCTATACCAGTGCCACCGATGTGCTTAACGGCATTGCCGTTGACGACAAAGGCAAAATATATGTTACGGGCAAAAATTGGCCGAAACTTTATCAAATAGAACTTATAAGCAAATAGTTTTTATTTGTTAGTTATAATAGGCGCCTCTGGCGCCCGGCCGTAAGGCCGCGGGGGTTTTTAAGGGGGCAGAGCCCCCTAAGATTAAAATAATTAAGGGGTATCCGGGATTTATCCCGGATTGAGATTACACCCTCATAACTTGATGCGGTTGATACCGCCGTAAGGAAAAATGAAAAAATCACTGCTTCTGGCAGCGCTTGCTGTGCTGCCCTTCTGCGCCATCGCGCAGGAAAAGACCGAGCGTCTGGACTCGGTTGTCGTATCGGCCTCCCGTGCCAATGCATTTACTCCCGTTACTTTCTCGACCGTCGGCAAGGACCGGCTGGGTGCGTCGGATCCGTCGCACTCGCTGCCCATGGCGCTGAACCTGCTGCCGTCGGTGGTGACTTATAACGAAGGCGGTACGGGGCTTGGCAATTCGGCCATGACCATCCGCGGTTCCAAGGGATCGCAGATCAACATCACGCTCAATGGCATTACCCTGAACGATGCCGAGAGCCAGGAGGTGTTCTGGGTGAACATCCCGTCGCTCACTTCGCTCCTGTCGGGCGTGCAGGTGCAGCGCGGTCTGGGGACATCGGCCAGCGGTGCCGGTGCCTTTGGCGCCAGCATCAACATGAATACCGCTTTTGTGGGCGCCGATCCTACGGGAAAAGTGGAGTTGAGCGGCGGCTCTTATGGGACGGTCATCGGCTCGGGCGCTTTCTCCACGGGCCTTCTTCCCGGGGGCTGGTACTTTAACATTGCAGGCAACTGGGGCCGTACCGACGGGTATATCCGCAATGCCAAGGTGAATTCCCAGTCGGTGTTTGCCGTGCTGGGCTGGCTCAGGGGCCCGCGCTCCCTGCGCCTTACCTACCTCATGGGAAACCAGAAGAGCGGCATTACCTGGGACGGCATTGACCTGGAACAGTATTATGTGGACCGCCGCTACAACGGGGCCGGCAAGTATAAGGATGACGAGGGGAATGTGTGCTACTATGACAATCAGACCGACAATTATGCCCAGCACCACCTTCAGCTTAACTATACGCGCGCGTTCGGGGAGCGTCTTTTCTGGTCCAATACGTTTAATTATACGCGCGGGGACGGTTACGACGAGTATTATAAGACAGACCGCAAGATCAAGCGGTTTGGCTTCCCGTCTTCCCTGCAGCCGGCCGTAGCCGATATGATTTACCGGAAGAAGATGGGCAATGACTTTTTTGTGGTGAACTCTTCGCTGGGGTTCAAGTCTTCTTCGCTGGATGTGACCGGCGGCGTGAATGCCAGCTGGTATCGTGGCGGGCACTGGGGAGAGGTGCTCTGGGTGAAGGGGCTGGACAGCTTTGACCAGCCTTCCTGGTATGACAATACCGGCCGAAAGAGCGATGTGAGCGGTTTCCTCCGGGCCGAGTACAGGCCCTGGAAGTGGCTCACGGCCTATGCCGACCTTCAGTACCGGCGCATCGGCTATACCCTGAAGGGGGTGGATGACGACTGGCTGGAGTACGGGGCGGCCGATGAGGACCGCTTCGACTATGACCGCGTGTGGAATTTCTTCAACCCCCGCGCCGGTCTTACGGCGTCGTGGGGCGGGCATAAGCTTTATGCTTCCGTGGCCGTTGGACACCGCGAGCCGGGCAGGGGAGACATCAAGGAGAACATCAAGGGAGATGCGCTGGACATTAAGCCGGAGCAGATGGTGGATGTGGAGGCCGGGTATGCTTTCACGGGCGAGAAGCTTGCTTTGTCGGCGAATCTCTATGCCATGGAATACACGGACATGCTTCTGGAAACGGGCCGGCTGTCTTCTTCCGGCTATGCCATCAAGGAGAACGTGCCCCGTGCCTGGCGCCGGGGTGTTGAACTCTCTGCGGGATGGAAGCCGCTTTCCTGGCTTTGGTTTGATTCCAATGCTACCTTCTCCATGAATGAGATTGCAGACTACACTTCTTATGTTCCGGATGCCGATTATACCATGACGTTCCCGGTCCACTATGGCCGCACCACCATGCTTATGTCTCCTTCGGTGATTGCCATGGTGCAGGCGACGGTCCTTCCCTGGAAGGGGGGATCCGTTTCCTGGAATGGTAAATTTGTGGGTAAACAATACCTCGACAACTCCATGCGTGAAGCCCTCGCCGTGCCCTCTTATTTTGTCGCAGGACTGTCTGCATCGCACTCTGTGGCACTAAAACGGGGAGAGCTTAAGTTTTTAATATTTTTTAATAACCTTTTTAACCATCTTTATTATGCCGCTGGATGGCGCTGGGAGACCTATGATCCCGCCTCTGGAGAAATTACCACTGGTTCAGGCGTTTATCCGCAGGCTCCGCTGAATGTGATGGTAAAAGCCGCTTATTCTTTTTAAAAAATTTTATTTACATAAAATTAGTTAAAAAAATTTTGTGGTTTTAAAAAGTTGTTTTACCTTTGCCTTAGAAAACGAGTTAACACTACTTGTTCTCTACACTAACACGCATCTTCTAACCAACTAATTAACCTTCTTCTTAAGGTAAGAATACACTACTAACTAACCAAAATAAGGCTCGCAGTGATGCGAGCCTTATTTTGGTATGAGGGCCCTGCTTCAATCACTTCCGGCACGCAGCCTGTTCCGGCCGTGGCAGGCGGTAGACGGGGCAGGTTCAGGGGCAGACGAGGGCAGGTTCCGCCCCTTCGCTTCAACGCCCAAACGCCGACAGTTCACTGCGGGTAACTTGACAGTTTTGGTCTGGTTACCGTCAAAAACGGCCTTTTTTGCGGGTAACTGGACTGAAATTGTCACGTTACCCGCAGTGTGAGCACTTTCGCGACGCCCCGGCCCCCGGTGTACGTACAAAAAATCGGCACTCCAGCGCGGTTTCAATGTACGTACATCAGAGGTTGTGGTGCTTAAGCTGTTGATAGTCAGTACGTTAGTACAACTGACGGGTGCGAAAACCACACCCGTCAGTTGTATTAATCGGTTGATATTCAGTTACTTAAGCGCCGCGGCCCCCGGTTACTTAAGAGCCACGGCTCCGGTTACTTAAGCGCCACGGTCCCTGGTTACTTAAACGCCGCGGCCCCCGGCTACTTAAGCGCCATGGGGGTGAAGCCCCGCGGCTGCCTGTTCCATCGGCCTATTCCAGCAGGCCGGGACGGCGTTCGCGGGTGCGTTCGATGGCTTTCTCGTCCTGCCAGGCGCGGATGAGTTTGGGGTTTCCGCTGAGGAGGACGTCCGGGACCTTCCAGCCGTTGAACTCGGCCGGGCGCGTGTAGACGGGAGGGGAGACAAGGCCGTCCTGAAAGGAGTCGGACAGGGCCGATGTCTCGTCGGTGAGCACACCGGGGATGAGGCGGATGATGCTGTCGGCCAGCAGTGCCGCAGGAATCTCGCCGCCGCTTACCACGAAGTCTCCCACGGAGATCTCGCGGGTGATGAGGTGTTCGCGGATGCGCTCGTCGATGCCCTTGTAGTGGCCGCACAGGATGATGATGTTCTCCTTGAGGGAGAGCTCGTTGGCTATGCCCTGGGTGAGGATTTCTCCGTCGGGGGCCATGTAGATGACTTCGTCGTAGTGGCGCTGCGCCTTGAGCTCGCCTATGCAGTTGAACACGGGCTCCACCATCATGACCATGCCGGCATCTCCGCCATAGGAGTAGTCGTCTACGGTCTGGCGGCTGCCGAGGCCGTATTTGCGGAGGTCGTGTATGTGTATCTCTGCCAGGCCCTTCTTGACGGCCCGGCCGGGGATGGAGTAACTGAGCGGGCTGTCCAGAAGCTCTGGAACCACGGTTATGATGTCAATTCTGAGCATAGCGGTAGATTTGTGATGCAAAAGTAGCGTTTTTTCACGGAATAATTCTTATATTTGTGAGTTATTGTTTAACCTAATCTCAATCAAACATGAGTGAAGAATTGAAGCCTGTGGTCCAGGAAGAGGCCGCAGATGTAGCCCAGAAAGCAGAACAGGTAGTGGAGGATGTGAAAGAGTTCGCCGTGAGCCTGGCAGAGAAAACCCTGGCGGAGCTTACCGATCTGTTCCAGCAGCTGAAAGAAAGTGAAGACCGCATGAAGCGGTTCAAGGAGGCAGAGGCCATCAAGTCTGCCTTTTATAAGAAGCTTTCCAGGGAGAAAGCGGCTGCCGGCGAAGATGCCGCAGTGGAAGAACCCGACGAGAATACGCCCGTAGAAGACAGTACCGTTCCCATGCAGAGCGGTCCTGTGAGCCCGTTCGCCGCCATCGAGGCCGGCTTCAAGGGCCTGTACATGGAGTACAAGAAGGAAAGGGCCGAATATAATAAGGAACAGGACGCCCTTCGTGAGGAAAACCTTGCGAAGAAGCAGGCCATCATCGAAGAGCTCAAGGTTCTTGTGGAAGAGCCCGGAGACATGAAGGATGCCTTCCCCAAGTTCCGTGACATCCAGAACCGCTGGCGCGAGGTGGGTCCCGTGCCCCAGCAGAACTTCCGAGACATCAACGACACCTATCAGCTCTACGTGACCAAGTTCTACGACCTGGTGGACATCAACCGTGAGCTCCGGGACCTTGACTTCAAGAAGAACCTGGAAGCCAAGACCGCTTTCTGCGAACAGGCAGAGGCTCTTGCCGCCGACGAAGACGTGGTGGAAGCCTTCAAGGAGCTCCAGAAACTCCACGAGCAGTGGAAAGACCTGGGCCCCGTGGCCAAGGAGTTCCGCGAGGAAATCTGGGAGCGCTTCCGCGCCGCCACCTCCGTTATCAACAAGCGCTATCAGTCCCACTTCGAGGGTGTGAAGGAGCAGCAGGCCCAGAACCTCACCGCCAAGCAGGCCCTCTGCGAGAAAGTGGAAGCCATCGCCGACAAGGAAATCACCTCCTCCTCCCAGTGGAATTCCCTGAGCAAGGAGATTGAGGAAATCCAGGCCGAGTGGCGCACCATCGGCTTTGCCACCCGCAAGGAAAACCAGAAGGTCTATGACCGCTTCCGCGCCGCCTGCGACAAGTTCTTCGAGCGCAAGAGAGCCAGCTTCTCCGAGTTCAAGGACAGCATGAACGAGAACCTCGCGAAGAAGATGGCCATCATCGAGGAAGCCGAGTCCCTCAAGGACAGCACCGACTGGAAGGCCACCAGCGACCGTCTCATCGAGCTCCAGAAGCAGTGGAAGGAGATTGGCGCCGTGCCCCGCAAGAAGAGCGAGCAAATCTGGAAACGTTTCCGCGCCGCCTGCGATGCCTTCTTCACCGCGCGTGACAATCGGCCCGACGGCCAGGGAAGCCTCAGCGCCAACCTCGCCGCCAAGAAGGCCCTCATCGAGGAAATCAAGGCTTACGAGCCTTCGGCCGATACCGACGCCGATGCCCAGAAGGCATTTGCCGATAAGTGGAATGCCATCGGCTTTGTCCCCTTCAAGGAGAAGGATGCCATCCAGGCCGCCTACAAGGAGGCGATGGCTTCCAAGTTCCCCGGCTTCGGCAGCCGTGGTCCCCGCCGTGGAGAGCGTGGCGGAAATGGCCGTGAGCGTCGTCCCCTTACGGAGACCGAGCGCCTCAAGGAGCAGTTCAGCGCCCTGCAGCAGGAAATCCAGACCTATGAGAATAACATTGGCTTCTTCGGCCTGTCCAAGGGTGCAGAGAAGCTGAAAGCACAGATGCAAGAGAGAATTGACGCCGCCAAGGCCAAGCTCGAGGAGCTCAAGGCACAGATTCGTGCCAAAGAGGCAGAGGAGGCACAGGAGTAAGATATGGATAAGAATTCGATTATAGGCTTTGTCCTGATTTTCCTCATTATGCTGGGGTTCTTCGGGTATCAGAGCCGCCAGGTACAGAAACAACAAGCATATCAGGCCCAGCTGGATTCCATCGCCGCCGCTGAAGCATACGCCCAGTGGCAGCAGGACAGCATCTGGAGGGCGAACAACCCCGAAGCCGCCGCTGCGGCAGAGGCTGCGCCCGCTCCCGCCGCCGCTCCCGCCGCTCCGGTGTATTCCGATTCCCTGCTGAATGCCGCCGCCAGCGCCGAGGCTCAGCTCATCACCCTCTCCAACGAGAAACTGGAGGTGACGTTCACGACCCGCGGCGCCCAGCCGTACTCGGTCCTCGTGAAGGATTACCTCACCTATGGGAAGGAGCCCCTCTATCTGCTGCAGCCCGGAAAGACGGAGCTGGGTTACGTGATATATGCCCCCACGGCCGTCGATACCCGTAAGTTCAACTTCCAGGTGGCCGAAACCACCGACAGCACCGTGGTCATGCGCCTGCCCTTCGCCCAGGGCGGTTACATCGAGCAGAAGTACACCCTCTCAAAAGATTCCTATTCAGTGAACGAGACCGTGTCCTTCGTGGGAATGGGTCACCTCATTCCCCGCAACGTGGGAAGCATCGACGTAGACTTCGACGCCATCATCCCCCGTATGGAGAAGGGCTACAAGAACGAAACCCAGTATTCCCGTCTCAACTACTACTTCCCCGAAGACAGCAAGCCGGGTAACATCGGCAACGGCCGCAGGGGGGAGAAACGCTTCAACAACAACATCGAGTGGTTCGCCTTCCAGCAGCAGTTCTTCAGCGCCATCATGCGCGCTCCGGGCAACTTCAGCTACGGTGAATTCAGCATCGACTTCCTGCCCAAGGGCGGAGAAGACCTCATGCACTGCAAGGCAGGCATGCGGGCCGATATCACCCCCGGCGCAGAGCGCATCGACGTTCCCTTCGAGTTCTACTTCGGCCCCAACAATTACAAGGGCCTCAAGGCATACGGTCACTCCTACGAGAAAGTGATTCCGCTGGGTGGTAAGATCATCGGCCTGTTCACCAAGTACTTCATCATCCCCATGTTTGACTGGCTGCACACTGGGATCGCCAACTTCGGCCTCATCATTCTCCTGATGACCATCGCCATCAAGATTGTGGTGCTGCCGTTTGCTTACAAGAGCTACTCTTCCAGCGCCAAGATGGCGGCCCTCAAGCCCTTCATGGAGAAGATCAACGCCAAGTATCCCAAGCAGGAAGACGCCATGAAAAAGCAGCAGGAGACCATGGCCCTGTACCGCAAGGCCGGCGTGTCGCCCATGGGCGGATGCCTCCCGATGCTCCTTCAGATGCCTATCCTGTGGGCCATGTTCCGCTTCTTCCCGGCTTCCATCGAACTGCGCCAGCAGCCTTTCCTGTGGGCCGAGGACCTCAGCGCCTATGACGACATCATCCACTGGAACACCAGCATCCTGGGCATGGACCACATCTCCCTGTTCGCCCTCCTCATGGCTGTCTCCATGTTCTTCTACTCCAAGATTACCATGCAGGGCCAGAATGCGGGCAACGATCCCAATGCCAAGATGATGCAGGCCATGAGCCTGTACATGATGCCCATCATGATGTTCTTCATCTGTAACAACCTGTCTTCCGGTCTTAGCTACTACTATCTCCTGAGTAACATCATCACCTTTGCAGAAACCTTTATCATCCGCAAGTGGGTCGTGAATCCTGAAGAAGTCGTAGCCAAAGTAAAAGCCGCTGAGGACAAGCCCGCGCCCAAGAGCAAGTGGCAGCAGCGTCTGGAAGAGGCCCAGAAGATGCAGCGGGAAATGCAAAAGAAGGGGAGACGTTAACGTCCCCCCCTTCTTTTGCATAAAAGCTTCGCACGTTACCCCCTCCCGAAACCCCTCCCCTCGGGGGAGGGACTTAGAGAAGATATGATTAAGGAACGTTTACAGAGTATTTATAAGGAGTTGCCATCAGATGTCACGCTGGTGGCAGTTTCCAAATTCCATCCCGTGGAACGCCTGATGGAAGCCTACGAGGCCGGCCAGCGCATCTTTGCCGAGAGCCGCCCGCAGGAGCTGGCGCAGAAAATCCCTCAAATGCCGGCCGATGTGCAGTGGCATTTTATCGGCCATCTCCAGACCAACAAGCTCAAACTGGTGCTGCCGTATGTCACCCTGGTGCAGTCGGTGGATTCTCTCCATCTTCTGGAGACTATCTCCGCCTGGGCCGTAGCCAACGCACGCGTTATTGACATACTGCTCGAACTCCATCTTGGCGCCGAAGAAACCAAGCAAGGCTTCACGGAAGAAGAGATCATGACTCTCTGTCACTCTGCGCATAGTTCTGTTCGTATCAGAGGTCTCATGGGCATGGCTACCAACACCGACGACATGGCGGTGGTGGAGCGGGACTTCATGCGTATTGAGGCGCTTTTCAACCGGATCAAGGCCATGGGGCTGGACGGCTTTGACACCTTATCCATCGGCATGTCCGGTGACTGGCCCGTTGCCGTAAAGCACGGCGCCACCATGGTGCGCATCGGCACCGACATCTTCGGTCCGCGGGAGTACTGACGACGATCTTAAGCAGGATTTGCCGGGAATTATGCTTTTGTTCGTCAGTGCTGACGATCTTAAGCAGGATTTGCCGGGAATTACGCTTAAGATTGTATTTTTCTTTGTAACTTCGAGCCATGTCCTTCGAGAAAAAAGCCATAGGAGCCATGCCGCCGCGCGTTACCAGTGCGGAGGCTATGCTGGAAACCATTCTGGAACTGGGTATTGTGCCCTTCTTTGCCAATGTGATTCCTGGTTTTTCCATCGAAGAAATGACGCCGGCCCAGAACTGGTTTGACACGCAGGAAAACCTTTCCTTCACCCCCTGGGACTGGAAAATTCCCTGCGTCCAGAGTGAAGACGTCGCTTACGGCAAGTTCCTGCTTGGCGGGAAAGCCGCCTTCGCCTCCATCGAGTGGTATGCAGAGCTCAGAAACTATCGGCAGGCGCAGGTCAAGTATCAGCCGGACAGCGCCCAGCAGCAAGTACTTGACTATCTCGCACAAAACGGGAGTATTGGCATAAAAGAGGTGCGCGGGCTCCTTGGCATTAAGAAGGGGCAGGCCGATGCCCTCATTTGCAAGCTCATGCAGCAGTGTCGCGTGGTAACCGGAGACATCATTCGCGTTTACCGCGGACCGGACCTTTCCTATAACGGCTGGCAAACCTCGTCCTTCTGCACGCCGGAAGCGCTATTTGACAAGCCGGCCGTGCCCTTCTTTGCCGGTTTCGATGCCGGAGACGACCATCCTCTCCAAGTGGACCACAGCCCCGAAGAATCTTATCGCCTTCTCACAGAAAAAATCCGCAGCCTCGCACCGGAGGCCACGGATAAAGCAATTGCCAAGCTGTTGAATTAGCGCTATTTGCGTCCAAAAAGAATTTCGCGGGTGAGGGCCGGCTTGTTGGTAGTGATCTGATCTACGCCCAGTTCCTTCATCTGACGGATGTCTTTCTCGTTGTCCACGGTCCAGACATTCACGCTCATGCCCAGGTCGTGGGCCTCTTTCACCCATTCGGGGTGTTTCTGGAAGCAGGAGTAGTGGTAATCGATTCCGTTAATGCCGTCCGCAAATACCTCAGCGGGCGTTTTATCTCCTTCCAGGTACTGCACGGTATAACCGGGGCAGCGAGCGGCCAGTTCCCGGCAGATATGGTAGCTGAAAGAGATAAAGGCAATGCGGCCGGGGTTCATGAGCTTATGGGCCTTGAGCGCCTTGAGGCATTCTTCCACGAGCACATCTTCGCGTTCTGCACTCTCGTGGGGTTTCAGCTCCAGCACCAGTACGCAATCCTTGTTTTTCTCTCCCTGCGCCAGGTACTCATCCAGCGTGGGAACGTCCTTGAGGGCCGAGAACGGATTCTTCTGGATATTCACCTTACCGATGGTGCGGTCGTGGTTCACCACTACCACGTTGTCGGAGGTGAGGTGCAGGTCAAACTCGCTGCCCCAAGCACCGAACATCTGGGCCTTCCGGAGGGATTCGATGGAGTTCTCCCTGTTGCCCTCCCAGTAGCCGCGGTGTGCTACGATTTGGGTCTTGGGAACGCGTGCGGCGCAGAAGGCTTTAAAGTCTTCCCACTTATAGTAGGGACCTTCCACGGGAGTAAGGGCCGGGATGGCAGTCTCGCGTTCGTTCACCAGGAATTTTACTAGAACGGGAGCGCTGGCCGATCCATTGCGGTAGAAAATCATTTGCAGGTTGGCAGCGAAGGGACAGTTCCACGATGCCATCCAGTGCGCGGCGGCATCCTCCGTGGAGAGGCGGTCTCCTACGCCTTCGAGGCCAAAGTAGGAGCATAGTCCCAGATAGGGCCAGTCGTGGCCGAAGCAAAAGTCTGCGGCGCGGTTGGACTTGCCACTGATGACGCGCTCTGCCTGGGTAAGAAGGGTGTCCACCAGCTCCTGGGCCTGCGGAAGACGGAGGTCTCCGTTGAGCTCGGAGTTGCACTGGTTAAGGTAAGCGCTCAGGAAATTGTCTTCGTGGAAGCGGTATACGGCGCCAAAGGGCAGGTAGCGGAAGAGGTTGTCGTCAATGTCATTGGCTTCTGCCACCTTGGCCACCGCATAGATGGCATAAAGGAAAGAGCCGGGGCTGGAGATATATTTACGGCCTTCTTCAGGGTTCTGGAAAAGGGTGTGGAGCACCGGCGTAAAGAAGTCTTCCCCAGATGCCGGACGCCGGGCCAGTTCTTCGCGGGTACGGGCCCTGATGGTCCCGTTCTCCGCCCTTGCGATGTAGGCCATGAACTTTTCACCGCTGTCAAGGTCTATATGAAGGCTGGGCTGCAGCTGCATGAGCCGCGTGGTAAAGCCGTTCATGCTGATAAGCACGCGTGGCGTGGTGCTGGAAACGGCGCGGATTTCCCCGCTGCCCTTCTGGAACACCTGCGGGAAGCGGTCGTACATGCGCTGGGCCAGCCGGGCGTGCTCGCGGACACCGCGGGGCGTGAGCCGGCCGTCCATGCCATCGTATTTGGCATAGATGATGGCCGATTCCCGCAGCAGCGAATCTCCCGCCGGGGTGAGGGCCACACCATCGGCCTTGGCCTTGGCGAGGATGTCACGCACCACTTTGTAGGTTGCGTCTCCGCCCCAGTCGCTGCGGGAGCCGTGGCGGCCATAATGACTGATGTAGAACGGTTCATAGCCCTTGGGCGCGGGCGTATCCACCACATCGATGAACTCGTAGGAATGCGTGTTGAAAGCAGCGCGTTGCGGGAATTCCTTGAGGAACTGAACCATCTCGGGGCTCTGCTGCTGGGCGTAGGCCGTCCCTAGGGCCAGAACCAGCGAAAGAAGGGAAAGAAAACGTTTCATGGAAGGTTATAGTTTCCCCAAATTTACAACTTTTTTCCGAGCCTTGACAATCTTAAGCGTAATTCCCGGCAAATCCTGCTTAAGATCGTCGCAACTGACGAACAAAAGCAGGATAACGGCCAAATCACGCTTAAGATCGTCGCGAACGGCTGAAAGCGCGCGCAGGCGTTGCGATGGCAGAGGAAATTTGGTTTTTCGCAAAGCTCTTTGCGAAAAATAAATTTCTTCTGCCGTTGGCCCAGCGGCATTAAAACAGAAGGACCGCTCCCGGAGGGGGGAACGGTCCTTCTAAGCGGTGTATGAGCCGGGCTGGATTAGACAGCCAGGGTGAGCATGAGGGCGCCCACAAGGCCCAGAATGGCGTAGAACTCCGGCAGAGCGGCGTAGATGAGGGTGTTGGTCTGGACGTCGTGGCCCTGGGAGATGCCCACGATACCGTTGGCGCAGACCTGGCCCTGACGGATGGCGGAGAGCATGCACACGAGACCCACGCCTACGCCCACGCCGAACAGCAGGGGACCGTTGGCAGCGAAGTCAAACTTGTACACGAGCAGCCACATGAAGAAGCCTACGAAGCCGTAGATACCCTGCGTAGCCGGGAGGGCCGACAGGATGAGGTAACTGCTGGATTTTTCGGGAGCCCGCTTGAGGGCGCCTTCCGCCGCGTTACCGGCGATGGTGGTGCCATAGGCACTGCCGATACCGGCCAGAGATAGCATGAGGCCGAGACCGAGATAACCGAGAATTTCGTTCATAATAGTGTATAATTTAAATATTTATTTCTTAATGGGGCGATAGGCGCGGCCCTTGCCGTCGTAGCCGGAGTTCTTGAAGAATTCCAGGAAGTTCAGACGCAGCGGGTGCACAAAGGCGCCCAGGCAGCACATGGCCAGGTTGAGGGCGTGCCCGATAATGAGGATGATGGCAAACGGAATGTATCCCAGGCCGCCGTCTCCGAGGGTCATGGTGGCAATGTCGTTGAAGGCTTTGCCCAGCATGCCGCCGGCGAGGCCCAGTGCATACAGGCGCAGGTAGCTGAGGACATCTCCGAGCAGACCGGTTACCGTGTTGTAGGTCTCCCAGAGGCCGGAGCCGATGTTCTTGAGCGGATTGCGGTGAATGTCGTTGAAAAGGAAGATGCCGAGGGCACTCAGAACGCCCAGCACAATCACAATCCACTTGGTAACCTGAGCCGGAACCGAGAGTGCCATGGTGAGGGAACCCACCACCACACCGCCTACAATCAGGAGCGTCCAGCCCCAGGTGCTGAGGGAACCCAGGAAGCCTTTGTTCCGGGTGGCATAGACTGTTTTTACCACCATGGCCAGGCACAGGTGCACTACACCGATGACAAGGGCCAGGACCATCTGGGCCTCGAAGCCCGCAATGGTGCCGGTAATCATCACCGCCTTGAGCCAGGACGGGATCCAGGGCAGGACGGCAATGTCCACCCCGAAGAACGTGTGCATCACAATGCCCACCACAAAGGTGCCTATGCCCAGGATGGTCACGAGCGGGGCCATGTCCTTCATCTCTGTCTTTTTGAGCAGGATGCCGCCGATGACAAGGGCCAGGCCGTAGCCTGCATCTCCCATGCACATGGCGAAGAACAGCAGGAAGAAGACGGAAATATAGGGAGTGGGGTCAAACTCGTTGTAGTCCGGGCGGCCGTACATGTCTGTGAGAAGCTCGAACTGACGGACAAACCAGTTGTTCTTGAGCTGGATGGGAGGGTTATCCTCCACTGCAGCAGCCTCCTTGAGGTAGAACACGCCCGTTTTGTCCAGGGCTTCGGTGACGGCGGCATCGCTTTCCGTGGGGGCATAGCCCACCAGCGTGACGATGGTGTCTTCCGCAGCGGGGACGGCGGATGCTCCGGCCAGGTGCAGATCCAGCTGCGAATACAGCTGCGCCCGCTTCTCTTCCAGCTCCGGAATGCGCTCCTTGGCGCTGGCGATACGGCTGAGCACTTTGGCAAAGTGAGCCTGCTTTTCCTGCAGTTCCTTTTCCTTGGCGGCCAGGCCGCTGGTGGGTACGGGGATTTCTCCGGGCAGGGTGTCGGGGCCTGCTACTACAAACAGGGTATGGGACTTGTCCTGAGACACTACCGTAAGGGCATATTCCTGGGCCCATTCCGGCTTGAAGGCTTTCGTGGACAGTTTGTGGAAGTGCACGGGGACGCCGGCACGGGCCAGCTCCCCGAGGACATCCGCATCAAATTGTCCCCATAGCCGGAGGTCTGAGATTTCGCTTTGCAGCTGCTTGATTTCCACGGTGTCGTCGGAGTAACGCATGAGCATGCCGCCCGCGAGGCGGACGATGTCTCCGTCAATGAACTCCGGAACCGTGCCTTCGGGGATATCGGCTTTCCTGAGACCCCTTATGAGGCCGTCCAGGAGCTCGATTTCTGCTTTGAGGTTCTGGGAAGCTTCGTCGATGGGCTTTATGCTGCGCGTGATGTCCACGAGCCCTATTTCCTGAAGGCTTGTGAGCAGCTCTTCCTGCGTCCCGCTGAGGAGAACGAAGGAGTATTTGGTCATGGAAGCAATCATACCTGGTTGGAGGCCTCCTCTTCCTCTGCGTGCCGGTTTTTCACAATTTTGGAAGATGCCTTGGAGAGGTTTTCCTCGTCTTCCATGTAGCGCTTGATCTTGCGGATGGCCTCTTTGTAGCCGGGAATCTGGACTTTCTCATAGAGATTCACCTTCTGGGTGGTCTTCTTGCGCTGGTAGTCCAGGATGCGGGCCTTCTCCAGGTAGACTTCACTCTCGATGCCCAGGCGGCTCAGGTCCTTGAGGATGGCCACGCCGTCGGCGAACCATGCCGGTTTCACGAAGGCGTTGAAGGGCTTGATTTCGTAGTGGATGTCTCCGAGGGCAGGCGTCTTGACGCCGGCCACTTTCTTCGTATAAAGGTCTACGTCCACAATGGAGATGAGGCCGGGTTCGAACTCATTCCAGAGGGCTGCCAGGTAGTCGTAGCGCTTCAGGGCATCTTCCAAATCGGCAATCAAACGTTCGCTGTCGGCCTTGGCCTTGCGCACTTCCAGCCGGAGGGCGCTCTCCTTGTTCTGTAGCGTGGGGAGTGCCCGCTGGCGGACTTTCAGCTGCTTGCCCAGTTCCGTCAGGGAGGTTTTATTGTATTGGAATTTAATAGCCATTATTTGACCCAGTATTTGTCAATAAGTGCCTGCTTGATACCGGTCTCGGCGGGGGTGAAGTACTTGCCGAAGAGCTTCCAGGCGGTGTCCAGCATCTCCGTGATGGTGATGTTGACGTCGATGGCGAGGAGCTCGCGGGCGTAGTCCTTCGCGTAGGCGAGGCAGCGGTGGTCATAGTCGGAGAGGTCGAAGCCGTTCTCCAGCTTGGTTTTGGCGTTCTGGGCATCGGCATAAAGTCGCACGGATGCGTTCATCACCTGGGAGTGGTCTTCGCGGGTCTTCTTGCCCTGCACCAGCTGTTTGAGTCGGGAGAGGCTGCGGAACGGGTCGATGATGACCTTGCCGGTGTCGGAATCGGCCCTCAGGAATAGCTGGCCCTCGGTGATGTAGCCGGTGTTGTCGGGGATAGCGTGCGTGATGTCGCCGTCGTTCAGGGTGGTGACGGCGATAATAGTGATGGAGCCCTCGGTGGGCAGCTGCACGGCCTTCTCATAGATCTTGGCGAGGTCGCTGTAGAGGGAACCGGGCATGGAGTCCTTGGACGGGATCTGGTCCATGCGGTTGGATACGATGGACAGGGCATCGGCGTAGAGGGTCATGTCGGTGAGGAGCACCAGCACTTTCTCGTTCTTCTCCACGGCAAAGTACTCGGCGGCGGTGAGGGCCATGTCGGGCACCAGAAGGCGCTCTACGGGAGGATTTTCGGTGGTGTTGATAAAGCAGATGATCTTGTCCAGGGCGCCGGCAGCCTCGAACGAATGCTTGAAGAAGAGGTAGTCGTCGTTGGACAGGCCCATGCCGCCCAGGATGATCTTGTCTACGTCGGCGCGGAGGGCGACGTCTGCCATGACCTGGTTATAGGGCTGGTCGGGGTCTGCGAAGAAAGGAATCTTCTGGCCGGAGACCAGAGTGTTGTTGAGGTCGATGCCGGCAATGCCGGTGGGAATGAGCTCGGAGGGCTGACGGCGCTTGTAGGGGTTCACGGAAGGACCGCCGATCTGGCGCTCCTCGCCGTCGATTTCGGGGCCACCGTCGATGGGATGGCCGTAGGCGTCGAAGAACCGGCCGCTGAGCTGGTCGCTCACCTTGAGGGTGGGCGGGGCGCCGAGGAACGCGACTTCGGCGTTGGTGGGAATGCCCTCGGTGCCGGAGAAGACCTGGAGGGTGACCACATCTCCCTTGGTGCGTACCACCTGGGCCAGACGGCCGTCCACAATGGCCAGTTCGTCGTTGCTCACGCCTTTGGCGCGCAGCGATACGGTGGCCTTGGTGATGCCTTCCAGTTTGGTATATACTCTCTGATATGCTTTCATATTCCTATGCAATCATTTTCTTTACGGTTTCGTTGTAGGAGCTGAACTGCTCGCTCTCGAAGGCGCTGTAGTTCATCTGGCGCAGCTCATTGATGAGCTCCTTGAAGAATTCACGGCATTTCTCGAAGTCTTCGAATTCGTAGTCCTTCTGGCAGATTTCGAGGACGAGGTCCAGCATGAAGCGCTGGCGCTCGAGGGGGGTGAGGGCGTCGATGGCATCGAAGGCATCCTGCTGCAGGATGACGAAGTCCACGAGCTCGCTCTTCCAGAAATTGATGTGGTAGCTCATGGGAACGCCGTCGTCTCCCAGGATGTTGATCTGCTCGCTGGCTTCCTTGCCGCGGCGGATGATGTTCTTGGCGGCGAGGACTTTATCGGCCCATCCTTTCTCGACGGTCTCATCCAGGTATTCGCGGATTTCGGGATAGTCCAGGTATTTGGAGTAGGAATCCAGCGGGCTCACGGCGGGGTAGCGCTTTTGGTCGGCGCGGTTTTGCTCGAGGGCGTAGAAGCAGCGGGCGGCTTTCTTGGTGCTCTCGGTGACGGGTTCCTTGAGGTTGCCGCCGGCAGGGGATACCGTGCCGATGAACGTGACGGCGCCCGTCTCCCCGTTATTCAGAACCACCATGCCGGCGCGGGCGTAGAAGTTGGAGATGATGGCCGACAGGTCTACGGGGAAGGCATCGGCTCCCGGGAGCTCCTCCATACGGTTACTCATTTCACGGAGGGCCTGGGCCCAGCGGGAGGTGGAATCGGCGAGGAGGAGGCACTTGAGGCCCATGGCGCGGTAGTACTCGCAGATGGTCATGGCCGTGTAGACGGAGGCCTCACGGGCGGCTACGGGCATGTTGGAGGTGTTGCAGATGATGGTGGTGCGCTCCATCAGGTGGCGGCCGGTGTGGGGGTCTATGAGTTCCGGGAACTCGGTGAAGATTTCCACCACTTCGTTTGCGCGCTCACCGCAGGCGGCCATCACAATGACATCGGCGTCACCCTGCTTGGCGATGGCGTGCTGGAGCACGGTTTTTCCGCAGCCGAAAGGACCGGGGATGAAGCCGGTACCGCCCTCGGCGATGGGGTTCATGGTGTCGATGACGCGTACGCCCGTTTCCATGATGCGGCTGGGACGCGGTTTTTCCTTGTACCCCTTGACGGCTACTTTCACGGGCCATTTCTGGACCATGGTCACTTTTACGTCTTCGCCTTCCTCATTGACGAGGACGGCCATTTCATCGTCTACCTTGTATTCTCCGGCAGGGGCGATGCGCTTTACGGTGTACGTTCCCTTGAAGGAGAAGGGAACCATGATCTTGTGGGGCAGCCAGCCTTCTTTGACTTCTCCCAGCCAGTCGGCGGCGACGACCTCGTCACCCACCTTTGCGATGGGGGTGAAGCTCCACAGCTTTTCGCGGTCCAGGGGGTCTGTGTATTCGCCGCGCTGCAGGAATACTTCGTTCATGGTGGCCAGGTTGTTCTGCAGGCCGTCGTATACGCTGGAAAGCAGGCCGGGGCCCAGCTGGACCTCCAGCATGCGTCCTTCAAACTCGACGGTGTCTCCGTTTTTGAGGCCGCGGGTGCTCTCGAACACCTGCACGGAAGCGGTGTCTCCGTTTACCTTGATGACCTCTGCCATCATCTTTACTCCTTGGAGGTCGATGTAGCAGATCTCATTCTCGGCGACGGGCCCGTCTACCTTTACGGTAACCAGGTTGGAGACGATACCCGTCACTATACCTTTTGTTTTCATATATCGTATCTTTATTTTTCTGTGTATTCCACGCCTTTGAAGGTGCCGCGCACCTCGCTCACCAGCTGTTTGAAGAGTTCCCGGCCTTTGGCCTCGTCCAGGGACAGCCAGCGGTCTACGATGTGCAGTTTGGCGACGTAGGCCAGTACGGCCGTGAGGTCAAAGTAGTGGAAGGTTTCCAGCGCGCCTATTTTTGCCCAGGCAATCTCGTCCAGCTCTTTTTCGCGGGAGAGGAGGTCTCCGAGGGCCAGGGCGGTTTCCACGGCGGTTTTTTCCTCGAACTCCACTTCTTCTTCCGTGAGGGTGACGACGTCCGTTTCGAGAGGACGGCCCAGAGCCTGGTTCAGATAGCGCACCTTGGCGTTTCTGAGGTTGAGGTCAAAGCGGAAGTATTCCCGGATGAAGGGCTGGGGGTGCTCCAGGGCCTGCGTGTAGAACTCCGGGGTGAGTTCGCTGGCCTGGAATCCTCTGAGAAGGAAGTCCAGGGCGGAGGCGTCCTTCTCCGAGAGGTTTTCCCGGATTTCCTGCATCACCTGGCTGAAGCCCTGGCCCTCCGCGTACTTGTAGTCCGTGGTGAGGAAGGGAAGGCTGGAGATGATGTACTCGAAGTTACCCATGCCCTAGCCGAACAGGATTTTCTTGGTGGCAGGACGCAGGTACTCGCCGATGAGTGCCTGGAAGGCCTCGTCCGTGAGGTCGATGAAGTAGCTGCCGTCCTTCGGGCCGATCTTGAAGCCGGCGTTCACTTTCTTGGAGAAAGTGGTCTCTACGCCTTTGCCAAGGGTTTTTGTGAGTTCTGCGGTGATGAAGGGTTCCAGGCTTTTCTGCAGTTTCTCGGGAAGGACCAGGGAAAGGTCTGTGCTTTCCTGGGCGCTGAAGTTCTTGGCTACGGCGGTGATGACTTCCTTGAGGAAAGCCTCGCTGCCGAGCACGTCCTTCGCGGGCTCCACGGCCTTGGCTACGATGAGGTTCTCGATGCCGGCCTTCGTTGCCTGCAGGGCCTGGGTAGACGCCATTTTTACGTCGCCTTCCACTTTGACTTTATAGTCGGCTGCTTCTTTCTGCGCCTTTTCGATGATGGCCTTGGCCTCTTCCTGTGCTTTCGCTACAATTTCCTGAGCCTGGGCCTGAGCCTTGGCCAGAATGGCCTCGCCCTCTTCTTTTCCTTTCGAAAGACCCTCATTATATAGCTTCTGGGTCAGTTCCTGGAGTTTGTCCATATAGAGAATATAGTTTAGTTTTTCGTGTCCTACAAATATAGGGAAAAAGGACAAGAAAAAAAAACGTCTTATCCCTCGACCTGCGACGGGCCGGTTGCGTGGCGCTTAAGTCATTCTAATACAAAACTTTAGCACAACTGACGGGTGCAAAAAACATACCCGTCAGTTGTGCTAAGTGATTGAATTGTAGCCTATTAAGCGCCACGCACTTACCGTCCGATGGAGGCAGCGGCGATGGAGGCCACGACGCCACGGAGGCGGCCGGTGGCACCCTCGTCATGCGGGTGGACGCGGTGGGCCAGGATGATGACAGCGGTGTTGGTGTCGGGGTCCAGGATAAGTGAGGTGCCCGTGTAACCGGTGTGGCCGCGGACGTTGTCCAGTTCGAAGATGTCACCGCTGGTGTAGGGACCGGTGTAGTAGGTGTCCCAGCCCAAGGCGCGGGCAACGGCGGGGTCGTCGGTGCCGGGAACTTCGAACATCTTGCGAACAGTCTGGGGGCCCAGGATGCGGTGACCGTTGTAGCTGCCACCGTTCAGGAGCGCGGCGCATACGACAGCGAGGTCTTCCACGCAGGAGAAGACGCCGGCGTTACCGGAGTTGCCGCCATTGGCGAGGCGGGCGGTGGGGTCGTGGACCTGCGCCAGGAGCACCGTGCTGTCTGCGAGCATTTCGGTGGGGGCGCAAAGCGCGACAAGTTCGGGCTTCCAGACGGGCCTGCCGACGGGGACAAGGCCATCGGCAAAGTAGTTCTGTACCAGCGTGGGATTCTCCTTGAGCGGGCCGAAGTCCAGCGGGAAGTAGGTGGTGTGGCGAAGTCCCAGGGCGTCGAAGACGTTCTTCTGGGCGTAGTCGCAGAGGCGCTCGCCGGTGACGCGCTGCAGGATGTTCTGCAGGGTGATGAAGTTGAGGCAGCTGTAGAGCTGTCTGGTGCCGGGGCGGAAGTTACGCTTGATGCGCGTGGAGATGTACATCATGAGCGAGTCCGGGCTGTCGCAGCCGAACTCCTGGATGTACGCGTTGGTGTTGGGCAGGTAAGCTGCCAGGCCCGAAGAGTGGGTGAGGAGGTTCTGCACCGTGATTTCCACTTTCTCTCCGGTCTCGGGGTCTTCCCAGGGCTGGAATTCGGGGATGTAGTAACTCACGTTGTCCACGAGGCGCACCTTTCCCTGCTCCACGAGTTGCATGAAGGAAAGAGTGGTGCCTACGCACTTGGAAACGGATGCGAGATCGAACATGGTCTCCACGGTCATGGGCTCTTTCTCCGGATACACCGACTTGTAACCGAAGGCTTTTTCATAGACAAGATGACCGTTACGGACGATGCCTACGACCGCGCCGGGAATGTCTCCGACGGCGATGGTCGCATTGACGGCACTGTCAATAAGGGCCAGATGCTGGGAACTCATGCCCTGTTTCTCGGGCGTACTGCGGCGGATGCCGCCGTTTTTGGGCTGGAAGGCTGTGGTCGTCAGGAGCACCGTCGCTGCGGCCGCAAGAAGAATAGTTTTAGAATACATATGTAGTTGCCATACCTACCATAAAGTCGCTGAGCTCAGGGTCGAAAGCCTTCCCGAAGTCCACCGACAGTATGAAGTTAGTGTTCATGTGTAATTTGACGCCCATGCCGGCACTGGCCGCGACGGGCAGTTTTCTGTCCTGAAAAACGTCTGCGTAGTTCGCCTGCCGGTCCATCCGGTACGTGCGGGTAATGGAGGCAAGGTCTACGAACGGGTTAAAGACAATGTCAAAGTGCTGCTTCCATAAATCAAAGCGCAAAGGAATCACCCGCAACTCCACATTGGCCCAGGCGTAGCCGGCCGCCGCAATTCGGTTGTACCGGAAGCCGCGGATGCTGTAGCGGCTGCCCAGCCCGGAATTCTCCTCATAGGCATAGTGGATGGTAGCCAGCTCATTGATATTGTAAAACGGCACTTCTCCGGCGAGGGTATGCTGCAGGCCCAGGTGATACCCGAAGATGAGCCGCCCGGGAACAAGCGTGAGGTAATGCCGCCAGTGCAGCGACAGCTGCAGGTAGTTGTAGTGCCACTGCCGAAGGTCTGCATTCCCCACCAGGAGCCCCTCTGCATAAATGCCCTTGGACGGGAACAGCTCCACGTCGCGGGTGTCGTAGATAAGGCCTCCCTTGAGCTCCAGCGAAGTGCCGCCGGAAAACTCTTCGGGCTCGATAAGGCCGATGTCCCTATAGCGCAGGTACAGGCTCCTCCCGGAGTCGTAGTTGCGGAGGGAGAAGTCGTCCATCATTACGTGGCGGAAAACCAGGCCTCCCACCCATTGCAGATGCCCCGAAACGGAGCCCTGCATGGCAGCCGCAGCCCGAAAAAAGCGTCTCCGGTTGGTGTACCAGGCCGTGCGCGTCTCCTTGTTGAGCTCCAGTTCCGGGAGAAACGGCGACGCAATGCCGTTGAACCCGTAAAAGTTGTTGGCATAGCAGTCCCGGTAGGTGGCCGATGCGCTCACGCGGAGCCCCGGCACCAGCGCCACCGACTCATAGTAGAAATGCGCGAACCAGCTGCCCTTGGTGGCAAAGGCGGCCGAGAAGCCTGCATGATGCAGGAAGTTGGGATACACCGTCCCGTCTCCGTAGTAGAAGAAGTCGCAGAAGGCGCCCAGGTTGAGTCCCTGGTCTGTGTTGTAGCTCAAGTTGGGCATGGGCGTATAGACCCAGCCCGTCTTGGGCTTTTCCTGAGCGGAAATCCCAAGGGAAACGATGGCTAATACAAGGACTAAGGAAACTCTTCTCATTAAAAATTATCCGAGGAAGCCGAGCAGGATACCGGCCGCTACGGCCGATCCGATGACGCCGGCCACATTGGGCGCCATGGCGTGGGTGAGGAGGTGGTTGGAGGGATCGGCCTCCAGTCCCACGGTCTCCGACACGCGCGCAGCGTCCGGTACGGCCGACACACCGGCATTGCCGATGAGCGGGTTGATCTTCTTTCCCTCCGGCAGGAACAGGTTCATCAACTTGACGAAGCTCACGCCGAAAAAGGTGGCAATGACGAAGGATGCGAGGCCCAGGCCGAAGATGAGTACGCTACGGCCGCTCAGGAAGACATCGGCCTGCGTAGATGCACCCACGGTGAGTCCGATGAGTGTGGTGACGATGTCGATGAGCGGGCCCCCTGCGGTGGCGGCGAGGCGTTTGGTGACGCCGCTCTCCTTGAGGAGGTTGCCGAAGAAGAGCATGCCGAGGAGCGGCAGGCCGCTGGGCACGATGAACGCCGTGCAGATGAAGCCCACGATGGGGAAGATGATCTTCTCCCGCTGGCTCACCACGCGGGGCTTGTTCATGCGGATGAGGCGCTCCTTCTTGGTGGTGAGGAGCAGCATGATGGGCTTCTGGATCACGGGAACGAGGGCCATGTAGGAGTAGGCCGATACCGCGATGGCGCCCATGAGTTCCGGCGCCAGTTTGGAGCTGAGGAAGATGGCCGTGGGACCGTCGGCCCCGCCGATGATGCCGATGGCACCGGCCTCGTTGGGCATGAAGCCCAGCTGCAGGGCCATGAGATAGGCACCGAAGATACCCAGCTGCGCCGCCGCTCCGATGAGGATGAGGCGCGGCTGCGAGATAAGGGCGCTGAAGTCCGTCATGGCACCGATGCCTAGGAAAATGAGCGGCGGATACCAGCCATTGCGTACGCCGTGGTACAGGATGTTGAGCACCGACCCTTCTTCATACAGGCCGATTTTCAGGCCCATGCCCGTAGCGGGATCTGTAAAGAGGGGAATATTGCCGATGATAATACCGAAGCCGATGGGAACCAGCAGCAGCGGCTCCCACTTCTTCACGATTCCCAGCGTGATGAAGATAATGCCGATCACAATCATGGTCACGTGCTGCCACGTACAGTTGGCAAAGCCCGTGAACTGCCAGAATTGCGCCAGGCTGTCTAAGATGGTTTCCATTAGCCGATTGTTACGATGTCTGCACCTTCCAGAACGGAGTCTCCCTTGCGGGCGTGGACCGCCGTGACGGTACCGTCACACTCGGCCAGAATGTCATTCTCCATTTTCATGGCTTCTATGACAGCCACCTTCTGGCCCCGCTTTACAGCCTGCCCCTCCTTCACATCCACCGAGATGATGATGCCCGGCAGCGGACTCTTGATGGTTTTGCCGGCGCCCGTAGCAGCGGGAGCCGCAGCAGAAGCCGCAGTGCTGGGAGCAGCAGAGGCAGGTGATGCATTTGCCGGTGCATCGGCCATTTTTTTAGCGCCGGCAGAGATTGCTGCCGCCGCAGCGTTCATATTCTCCAGTTCTACCTGGTAATCTGCACCGTTTACATTCACGGAAAGCATGTTGCCACTGGCTTCTCCAATGGCTACCTGATACTCTTTTCCGTTGATCTTGAACTTATACTCTTTCATAGCTTATCTTGGTAATTTTCTGAATGTTAATGCTTTGTCACTCCATGCGGAGGAAGTGCGGCGGATGGTCACGATACCGGGCTCGACGTCGTGGATGCTGTCGCTCAGGTACAGGTGCACGGCCGTGGCGATGGCCGCGTACGTGTCTCCGTCCTGTTCCATGTCAAGGGCGAGGGCGATGGCGGCGGCTACTTCTGCATCCGGTGTGGATTTGGGCGCCTTGGGAGTGCGCTTGAATTTTCCGGAGAACAGTGCTCCGGAAAAACTGTAAATGAAATACAGCACGATAAGAGCGGCAAACACTACACCCACGCTGATGAGCGTGAGCGTAAGACCGTTGGGGTCTGTCTGCATCATGCGGTCGCTGCCTGCCGTAAGAAGGATATTACAGAGGAAGGTTGTCATGTTTCTTTGCAGGGATTTCTTGTCGTTTGCCGGCGAGCTGCTCCAGGGCGCGGATGACGCGGAAACGCGTGTTGCGCGGCTCGATGACGTCGTCTATATAGCCCTTCTGCGCAGCCTGGTACGGGTTGGAGAAGAGGTCTTCGTATTCTTTCTTCTTTTCCTCGAAGATGGCCTTCGCGTTCTCGGGATCGGCCTTGATGTCTTTGGCGTACAGGACGTTCACGGCACCATCGGCCCCCATCACGGCAATCTGGGCGCTGGGCCAGGCGTAGTTGATGTCTCCGCGCAGCTGCTTGCAGCTCATGACGATGTGCGCGCCGCCGTAGCCCTTGCGGAGGGTGACGGTGACCTTGGGGACGGTGGCTTCACCGTAGGCGTACAGCAGCTTGGCACCGTTGGTGATGATGGCGCCGTACTCCTGCTGCGTGCCGGGCAGGAAGCCGGGAACGTCCACGAGGGTGACGAGCGGAATGTTGAAGGCGTCGCAGAAACGCACGAAGCGGGCGGCCTTGCGGCTGGCGTTGATGTCCAGTACGCCGGCAAGTTCGCGGGGCTGGTTGGCCACGATGCCCACGCTGCGGCCGTTCATGTGAGCAAAGCCCACGATGATGTTGCGGGCAAAGTCCCTGTGCACTTCGAAGAACTTGCCGTCGTCCACGATGCTGCCGATGACATCGTACATGTTATAGGCCTTGTTGGGGTTGTCGGGGACAATGCTGTTGAGGGCATCGTCCATGCGGCTCACGGGGTCGGTGGTCTCCACAAAGGGCGCCGTTTCCATATTGTTCTGGGGAAGGAAGCTCAGGAGCGTTTTGATGGTCTCGATGGCTTCTTCCTCGGTGCTTGCCGCAAAATGGGCTACGCCACTCTTGCTGGCATGCACGGACGCGCCGCCCAGCTGCTCCTGGTCCACTTCCTCGCCGGTGACGCTCCTCACGACTGCCGGGCCGGTGAGGAACATGTAGGAGGTATTCTTCACCATGAGGGTGAAGTCCGTGAGGGCGGGGGAGTAAACCGCACCGCCGGCGCAGGGGCCCATGATGGCGCTGATCTGGGGAACAACGCCGCTGGAGAGGATGTTCCTCTCGAAGATTTCTCCGTAGCCGGCGAGGGCGTCGATGCCCTCCTGGATGCGGGCGCCGCCGCTGTCGTTGAGGCCGATGCAGGGGGCCCCGTTACGAAGCGCCATGTCCATGACCTTGCAGATTTTCTCGCTCATGGTCTTGGACAGGGAGCCTCCGCTCACGGTGAAGTCCTGGGCGAAAACGTACACCAGCCGGCCGCCGATTGTGCCGCAACCGGTGACAACTCCGTCTCCGTCGGGGTGGCTCTTTTCCATCCCGAAGTTGGTGCAGCGATGCTGCACGAACATGTCATACTCTTCGAAACTGCCCGGGTCCAGCAGCATCTCCAGCCGTTCGCGGGCGGTTTTCTTTCCTTTGGCGTGCTGGGCTTCGATGCGTTTTTCGCCGCCGCCCAGACGGGCTTTGGCGCGGCGTTCCACCAGTTTCTCGATATTCTCTGACTGAATACTCATACTATCTAAACAATTTATCTACGTCTTTCACAGCATCCGGGAGGGCGAAGACCGCCACCCGGTCGTAAGGTTCTATCTGGCTATGGCCCACCGCAATGAAGCTGTCTCCTCCGCGGATGACGCCGCCGATGATGGCATCGGCCGGGAAATCCACGTCCTTGAGGATGCCGCGGGTGATGCGGGAGCCGGGGGCCGCGGTGTACTCGAGGACCTCGGCGTCGGTTCCGCTCATGTAGCGCACGGAACGAACCTTGTCCGAGAGGGTGAACTTGAAAATGCGGCTGGCGGTGGTGAGTTTCTTGTTCACGACGCTGTCCACGCCCATTTCCTCCGCGAGGCGCACATATTCCAGGTTCTCCACCTGGGCGATGACGCGCGGGACGCCCAGCTTCTTGGCCACCACGCAGGAGAGGATGTTGGTCTCGTCATGGCCGGTGACGGCCAGTACGGCGTGGTAGCTGCGGATGTCCTCTTCCTGGAGGAAATCCGTGTTGCGCACGTCCCCGTTGGCGACGCTCACGACGTCGGGGAGGTTCTCGGAGAGCTTCCGGCATTTCTGGGCGTCGATGTCGATGATCTTGATGTCGTCGATTTTCTGGGCGGCGAGGCGGGTTGCGACCATCTGGCCGATTTCGCTGCCGCCGAGGATCATGACACGGCGTACGTCCACCTTGTCCTTGCCCAGGAATTTGGTCAGGGCAGGCAGGCCGTCACGAAGCGTGATGATGTACAGGTAGTCATGGTCCTTGAAGGGCGTGTCGAAGCTGGGGATGATGGTCTTTCCGCCGCGGGAGATGGCGACGATACGGAACTCGGCCTCCGGGTGCTTTTCCTTCGCCGCGTGGGCGAAGTCCTTCACGTTCATGTCCAGGAGGGGGGAGTCGTCGTCCAGCTTGAAGACGGCCAGCTGCAGTTTGCCGCGGGCGAAGTCCATGGAGTCGGTGGCGGCGCTGTGGCGCAGCATGTCCAGGATTTCGTCGGAGGCGCTCTTTTCGGGGAAGAACATCATGTCAAGGCCCATGTCCTTGAACAGAAGCTTGTTCTCGGGGGCCAGGTAGGCTTCGTCGTCAATGCGGGCAATTACGCGTTTGGTCCCCAGTTTCTTGGCCAGGAGGGCGCTCACGATGTTCACGCTCTGGTTCATGGTGGGGTTCACGGCGATGAAAAGATCTGCATGGGCGCAGCCAGCCTCCGTGAGGAGACCGATCTTGGAGGGCTGCCCCAAGATGGTGGCTACGTCGGCGGTGGACATAAGGGCCCGGATACGCTCCGGGTCCGGGTCGATGACGGTGATCTCGCTGCCTTCCGCGCTAAGCATCTTGGCCAAATGCGATCCTACCTGTCCTGCGCCTTCTATGATAATCTTCATGCGAAAACATCTTTAATTCGCAAAGATACTAAAAAAGAATGATTCATGTTTTGCGGGTCGGCAAAAAAGAGTGCGTTATTGGTTTGCCGAAAGGGGCTACTCGTACTTGAAGGAGAGCTCGTCAAGGCAGAGCTCGGAGCCGTCACCGCCGGTAAAGTAGTCTCCTAGGGCGCTGGAGGATGCCACAATCACTACGTATTTGGGTGTGCGCTCGCTCCGGTAGTCAATCTTCAGGGAGAAGGGCTCGTATTTTTCCGTAGCCTTGTCAAAGACCACTTTTCCATAGCCGATGATGGCGGGGTCGTTGTCAATATCCACCAGGGTGGCGGGGGCATTCACCTTAAAGGGCTCGGCCCAGTTGGTAAGCAGCACCATGATATGGCCCGTATCCATTTGGCCCATCCTATCCTTGTAGGGGTCTTCAGCCTTGTTGATGGTGGCAGGCTTGTAGCTGGCATAGCCTTCCAGCGAGACAGGCCGATCCGTGAAGGGCACACCCCAATGGAGGTCTGCATTGAGCGTGGTGAAGCTGATGTCTCCCAATCGGCCGGTAAAGATGCTGCCGGCAGCCAGTTTTTTCAGGATAAAGAAGTCGAGAAGGCGTGTGGTCATTTTGACGGCACGTTTGCCTTCACCGGAAACGGCCACGAAATCGTCTACGGGGACCGTGCTGTTGTCCTTGCCGAATTGGGTAAGGGAGGAATTGGCCGTCCCCCAGATGGTTTTTTGCTCGTCCGTGGCATCATCGGCAAAGCAATTCCAGGTCTTGCCATCCATGCTCCAATCATCGAAGCTCATGTTGTAGAGCTGGGCGCCGGTGGCGGGTCTGGGGGCATCGGCCTTCGCGATAAGCGTCCACTCGTAGGATTCCCGCACGTGGAGGGTAAACGACAGCGGCTGGCTCAGGTCCAGCACGGTGCCGGGCTTGATGTCGAGGGAAGAGACGGCCTTGGGCGTAATGGCGAATTGCGCCACGGTGAGCTGGGTGAAGTCTGTGTTGGCGGGCATGGTGACCGTGACGGTGCGGCTCGCCTTGCTGATGAAAGAGGAAACCTGGCCTTCGACCTTGAATTCCAGGACTTCGCATTCAATTAAATCGTACTCCAGGTCGTTATTCTTGATGCAGGAAAACAGTGTGCACAGTCCTGCCAGTGCCATGATCATTTTTTTCATAACAGCTTGGTTTAGAAGTGGAACACAATGCCAATACGGCTCTGCAGCAGCGCCGGCTTAAAGTTGACAAAGCCGTGATGTGCCTTGGCGGCGGCTTCCTGTCCATGGTACTGGGTCTGCCAGAGATAGCCACCTTCCAGAAGGGGAAGGCTCAGCTCTACGGCCACCTGGTTGGTTACAAAGAAGCTCACACCGGGATACAGGCCCAGGGAGACACGCGAAATGTCATTGAACTGGCCCTCTTTTCCGCGCTCGGTTACAGAGTAGGTTTTGCTGCTGCCCAGCGCTCCGTTCACACGGCCTTCACAGAAAAGGGCGAACGTGCGGCTGTTGAAAAGGGGCATATAGTAACGTGCGCCCACAGAGAACGTGAGCATGGGACGTGTAAGATGCTTATTTTCAATCTCCTGATTGAGGACGGTGCTGCTGTCCAGATCCAGGTCCAGGCCGCTGTAGCCAACGCGTGCTACCAGCGAAGCGTTGTTCACAAAGAACCAGGAGGCCGCAAAGTTGATATCATAGATGCTGCCATTTCCCTTGAGATTGTCCACAATCCCCAGGAGGCTGTAGTTGGACCCGTCCGAAAGACCAGCCGTGCCGATGGTATTGTAGCCACCGAGAAGGCTCACCGAAATAGTTCCCTTTTCAATGTAAAGGGAACGCGGATTGCCTGTTTTGCGGTCAATAGCCCCGGCCGGCAGGGCCACCGTAAAAGCGATAAGTGCAAAAATTATTTTTTTCATAGCTTACAGTTTTATGTAACGTGCCGCGAAGTTACTAATTTTATTTGATTGCCCTTGCCTCCTTCTTTTGTCGCCGTGTCGCTTTCGTGTAAGTGGCTCGCTATCAGCACATTAATTTTATTTCTTTAGGCTAATCGGCCTAAAGAAATTTTACCAACTGCTTGACGCACAGCGGTTTAACGCCGAAGCGAGAAAGGGCGGCGGGGGATAAAAAACGCCCTTCTACGCCGGAGGGAGTAGAAGGGAGAATAGAGGTGGTGGGGATTAGAAGTTGTATCCTACGCCGAGGGTGGCACGGACGCTTCGGTTCGTGAGATAGGTGGCACCTAGCATCAGGCTAAGGTGATTCAGATTCACGATGGTGCCCACTTCAATGGGAATGGCGCTTGTATTTCGCCAGTATTGCCACGTATCGGTGTCGGGATTTTTTGCCATGGACTGCAGTCTGGCATAGCCGCTGCCGGCATAGATGTTCCAGACGTCGGAAAGGCGCAAAACGGCTCCGGCCAGAACCGTGAAACGGGGTTCCTTTTGCGGGAGATGCATCCCATAATACTGGTTCTGATCAATCCATCCGGCGGAGTTACGCATGCTACGGGTGGGGCCGTTGAGGCCGATCTCAGCTCCTACGTAGAAGCCCACTTTCCAAACCATTCCAAAGCGGGCGCCAAAGAGTGCTGTCATGGAGGGCATATATTTGTTGTAGTCGTCCAGGGTAAAATCGCCTGCCCCCGTTGCCATAATGAAAGTCGTGCAGGGATAGACCTTTTTAACTCTCTCTGTGCTAATGGACACTCCGGTGAAATCGATGGTCTGGGCCATCAGGGCCGTACCAAAGAGCAGCATTGCTGCAGCAAGTAAGATTCTTTTCATGGCTTATTTCTTTTCTAAGACTTCCAGTTGAGAGGCTTCTGCAGAAGTAATGGTCTTTACTTCCTTGCCCACAGGCAGCGAACGGTTAATGTAAACCAGCGTGGTGTCTGAAGGTTTCACGTTGCGGAAGTTGGTGTACCGGGCAGGGAAACCCTTGACGCGGATGGTGAGAGACAGCCGACGGCCATCGCTCTTGTCTGTCACGACGGAGAAGCTGGGGGCGACAATGACATCGGCCGATTCGCTTTCGGAGAACTCAAACAGCGCCTTTGCCTTGAGCTCCTCAATGCCTTCCACAACCACGCGGCGGGCTTCGTTGGCATAGCGTTCCAGCACCTTGTTGTCTTTGCTGTCGGGTGCTTCTGGCAGCGTGATGGAACCCTGCGTCTTGAAACTGGTGGATGCGGTCTGGATTACCACCAGATCTGCGGCAAGGGGTGTAACAAAGAGTTTAGGTTGTGATTCCACAGAAGTGGCTTCGTACTTGGTGACGGATGCGCCCGTCACTACTGTCTGGGCCATCAAAGTGGCTCCAAAGAGCAGCAGAATGCCGGCAATTACAAGTCTTTTCATGGTTAGTAAGATATTGATCCATGCAAATGTAATAAATAAATCCGACTCTGCAAGACAAGTTCGTATACAGCCCTTCGGGCATGTGCGGGGCGGCGGGAATTTTCCACGCGGGACGTATAACGCACTTTTGCCCCTTTTTCGCGTTATTGCCCTTGGTTCTGATGGACGTATACCACACTTTCCCGGGAAAAACGCGTTATACGTTTGAGTTCGTAAACATCATGTGCCTGTAGTAGACATCCCCCTCTTCCTTTTCATAATAGAAAGTGCGACACTTACAGGTGACGCCCAACTCTTTGGTGTCAAGTTCTTGATATCCTGTTTCCCTGAATTGTTGCTGGAAATAGCTTTTGTCCTTCGATACCTCATCGGCCCTGATGGCGTAGCTGGTTTGGCAATTTGTGAAAAAGTGGTTACCTTAGCATCGGCATGGGTTGTATGACCAAAATATGTCATATGAAGCAGGTTTCCCTTACTATCATTTTGCTGCTGTCTTTTACGGCGGCTCGCTCGCAAGCGGTTTTTTCATCGTTGGCAGAGTCTTTTACACCCGTTCCGGCTCCGGTGGACAGGTTATATGGTAGCGGGCAGGATGCAAAGAGGGCTCATAGTGTAATCACATTACCCCCGAGTCATCTTATCCCGCTGCAGCTATATACGAACTTTCAGTGTACGGAATATATTGAGGCAGCGTATGATGACATCTCAGAGCCGTTTGTTTTGATGATGATGAACATCCCCGAGACGGCCCTGAAACTCTATTCCGTTATGGTCGGGGGCTGGACAGAATACTCTAAAATTGTACTAGTCCTCGTTGACGCAGATGGTTGTGTATTAGATACATTGGAAGCTCAAGTCTGTTGGGGACCTCCTGCCATGTATGCGAAGCAGGCTCGGATTGACGAAAATTATACTATAACTGTTTATAGCATCCATGCCGAAACCGATACTCCTTTACCCATCGATAGAACGATTCCCCGTTTTCGTGGGTGGAGAGAAGATGAAGAGTTTAGGGTCGTTAACGGTCAATTCGTTAAGAGTAACCTTATAAGGTATAAGCCTCAGTTCTATAGTTATCCGGACTTAACCCGCGATTTGTGGCAGGGCGCAGAAATTCCAATGTAGGCCATCGGCAAGTCGAGTTTGCGCGTTGGCTATAAAGCATTGTGAATCAAGTTTATAAGTTTTTCTCTTTAGACTGCGGAGCCTAAAGAGAAAAACTTAAGTCGCTAATAGATAGGTGTTTAAGTGGGTATCGTCACCAATGGTACGAGTAAGCTACTTCAATAGTCCTTTTGGGACAATCCAACCGCCGTACAGCCCTTCGGGCATGTGCGGGGTGGCGGGGATAGGCCCGGGCCGACGGAGCTTCCAGTACTGGATGTGGGCATTAAATACCGCTTGGAAGAAGCTGAAGCGGCCGGTGAAGAGGTATACCAGGGCCGACAGTCCGTCCAGGCACATGCGGAGGAAGATGCGAACGCGGGTGCGGAAACGGGCGGCCGATGCACTGCAGCCGCGGGCCGCAAATGTTGCCGGCAGATTGTTCTCCAGCAAGAGAAGATTGTTTCGGAAGTTGAGGCGGAGCTTGAAGGGAGACTCATTCGGTAGGGTTCCGCCGCCGATATGGTACACATACGACTCCGGTACCACCGTCACCTTCCAGCCCCTCAGCTGCATGCGCCAGCAAAAGTCAATTTCCTCCATGTGGGCGAAGAAACGCTCGTCCAGGCCGCCCAGCTCCTTCCACAGGCTGGCACGCACCATGAGGCAGGCGCCGCTGCACCATAAGACATTGGCCGGCGTGTCGTACTGGCCATGGTCCTTTTCCACGTGCTGCATGAGCCGGCCGCGGCAGAACGGATAGCCGTACTTGTCCAGAAGGCCTCCGGCAGCGCCGGCATACTCAAACGTATCCCGCTCGTAGTAGGAAATGAGCTTGGGGCCGCAGGCACCGCAGTCCGGGTGGGCGTCCATCCACTCCACCAGGGGATGCAGCCAGTTCCCGGGCACTTCGATGTCGGAGTTGATGAGGACAAAGTACTCTGCCTCCACCTGTGCCAGGGCCCGGTTGTAGCCGCCCGTGAAGCCGTAGTTCTGGTCCAGTTCTATGAGCCGGACATCCGGGAACACGGTTTTCATGAGGGTGACGGAGTCGTCGCGGGAGGCGTTGTCGGCCACGATGACCTGCGCGTCCAGCCCTTTGCAGGAAGCGATGAGCCCGGGCAGGAACTTGCTCAGGTAATCCCTTGTGTTGTAATTGAGTATGACGACGGCGGTTTTCATGCACTGAAGTCAATATCGGCAAATGCCAGGGTGGGGATGAGTTTACTCAGGCAGGGGCGGGCGTCCTCTGCTGCCACGAGGAGTTTGTTCCACAGATCCAGGAAATTACCGGTGATGAGCATTTCGCGTACCGGGTGCACTTTCTTTCCTCCCTTGACCAGGAAGCCCTCGATGCCGTAGGAGAAGTTGCCCGTGGCCGGATTGGAGTTGCCGCCGTTGAAGCCGGTGACAAGGATTCCGTCCTTCACTTTCTCGAGGACGTCTTCCTGTGTCTTGCATCCGCCGGTGGGCAGCACCTTCACGCGCGTTGCATCCTCGACGGTGGGCTCCAGGCCCATTTTTCTGGAAATATACGTGTTGAGGAAGTAGGTTTTGACCACGCCTTTTTCGATGATGGGCATCTCGCGGGTGGCAACGCCTTCGCTGTCAAAGAGGCGGCAGCCGGTGTCTCCCGGGGTGCGGGGTGCATCCAGGATGGTGAGCTCTTCCGGGAACAGCTTCTTGTCCAGGCTGTCCGTCAGGAACGAATTCTTCTGCTGCAGGGCAAAGCCGCCGAGGGCATTCAGAACGGGCGTAAGCAGTTTGGAGGCGCATTCGCTGTCCACGATGAGCGTGTATTTCCCGCTGGGAATATCTACGGGGCCGATTTGAGCCATCGCGCGCTCGTAGGCTTTCTCGGCGCAGCCTTCCAGCCGGAGGTCTTCCATGCGCGGAGTGGCATCCCACCAGTAGCTGCTGAAGTGATTGCCGTCTTTGTCTTCCACGGTCGATTCGTATCCAATCTCGAAGGACGTCTCTGTGTGGCGGGCATAGAGGCCCTGCGAGTCTATGGTGAGCGAATCAAAGATGGAGTCGGAGTATTCGCCTTCCTCGGAAATGAGGCCTTCCCGGGGCCAGGCCATGGAACGGAGGGCCATCTCCCGGCGTTTTTCTGCCGTGAGGGACTCATATTCGGTGTCATACAGGCCCAGCTCGGTGCCTTCGGTGGCGCCTTTTTCCAGGCGCTCCGGTGCGGGGAGGTCCCGGCAGGCATCGGCCTGAAGCATGCGCACCGTGCCGATGGCTTCCCGAATGAAGTCCTCCAGGCCGTCCTGCTCCATGCGGTTGGAGGAGAACGTGCCAAACTTGCCGTCAACAAATAGCTGGAGCTGCAGGCTGCGGTCCAGTGCATGGGCAGTCTTGTCCACCTCTCCGTTGAGCACGCCGATGAGGTTCATCAGGGTTTTGGAAAGCGTAATGCGCACCTTCTGGGCACCTTCCTCCTGCGCAAAGGCCAGGCAATGCTTGGCCAGCGCGATTTCCTCTTTCGTAAGTGTATTGTTTGTCATATTCAATGTAATCTGCTTACTCCCCGCCCACGGTGAGGCTCCTGATGAGCACCGTGGGAATGCCGCAGGAAACGGGCACGGACTGCTCCTTGCCGCAGGTCCAGGCACCGGGGTCCACGGCGAGGTCATCGGCCACGCCTTCCATGGCGGCGAGGGCCTCGGGACCGTTGCCGATGATGTTGATGTCCTTGACGGGCTGAGTAAGGCGGCCGTTCTCGATGAGGTAGCCGGACTTGACGTAGAAGGTGAAGTCGCCTTCTCCAATCTGCACCTGGCCGTTGGAGAATTCGTCTACGTAGATGCCCTTGGATACGCTGGCGATGAGGTCATCGGCCTTGGCGTTGCCGCTTTCCATGTAGGTGGCCCTCATGCGGGGAAGGGGAGCGTAGCGGAAGCTCTCGCGGCGGCCGTTGCCGGTAGGGCGTACGCCGTAGTGGGCGGCCGATATGCGGTCGTGGAGGTAGCTGGTGAGAACACCGTCTTCCACCATGTAGGTCTTCTGGCCGGGGATGCCTTCGTCGTCGAAGTTGAGGGAGCCGCGGTTGCCGGCCAGGGTTCCGTCGTCAATGATCTGGATGCCGCGGGGGCAGATTTGCTGTCCCATCTTGTCGGCAAAGATGGAGGTGCCCTTGCGGTTGAAGTCGGCCTCGAAGGCGTGGCCCATGGCCTCGTGCAGGAGGATGCCGGAAGCGCCGGCGCCCATCACGACGGGCATCTGGCCGCCTTTGGGCCGGCGGGCGGCAAAGCGGTCGTCGATGCCTTTCACCACCTCGGAGGCCATTTCTTCAATGAGGGCGTCCGAGAGCATCTCGGCTCCGCAGCGGAAACTGCGGGACGTGGATTTGTTCTCGGTCTGTGTGCCCTGCTGGAACACCACCGAAACGGATACGCTTCCCATGGGGCGGGTGTCCCACTTGAACTCCTTCGAGGAGTTGTACATGAGGATGTCGCTCACCTGGAAGGCCAGGTTCACGATGATTTTCACGATGCGGGTATCCCGGCGTTTGATATCGGCCTCCAGCTTCTGGAGGAAGGGGAGGAACGTGCTCATGGGAACGCCGCGCCAGGGCTCACGGACGGGATAGCGGTCGGCGGCGGGGTTGGGCTCTCCGCGGCTGGGGTTTCGCGTGCCGTAGGGACTGACGTCCACCGGGGCCGATGCAATCTGCGCGGCGGCCCTGGCGCAGGCGGCCATGTCGGCCCACGATGTGCTCTCGGAGTAGGCGTAGCCGGTCTTTTCACCGGCGAGGACGCGGATACCCACGCCAAAATCTACGTGGTTGCCGCCCGATGTGACGGCGCCGTCCCTGAGGAGGAGGCTTCCATAAGTGGTGTTTTCAAAAAAGAGGTCGCAGTAGCTGCCGCCACTGCGAAGTCCCTCTTCCGTCAGGCGGTCCAGCACAGGGGTGTCCACCTGGAAAATGTCGAAGTAGTAGGATTTAGGGTTGATCATTCCTCTGTTGATCGCTTTGATAAGGTACGCCGTCGTGGGCGAGCGGAGCCTTGGATATTTCCTTGGCAATGAGTTCCGCCACGTTTTCGAGCGGTGTGGGAAGGGTCATTTGGTCTGTCACCAGGCTGCGTACCTTGTTGTACTTCTCCATGTCCCGGATAATGAGTCCTTTCTTGGAGCCCTCTGCAATGACCTCGAAGGGAGGCTCGGAGTTGTCGGCGAGGATCCATTTGTCGCAGGTTTTCATGTACTCGTGGAACAGGTAGTTGAGGCCCATCTGGTAGCGGCGCCGGATGGTTTCTTCCGGGATGTCGTGACCGCCGGCACGCACGCGTTTGGCTACGCGCTCGATGGCAATCTCGGGCTTGTTCAGCCACAGGTAGAGAACGGTTACATAGTAGCCTTTGGCCTGGGCGTTGCGCGCCATCTTGAGAAGGGCCCGCGTAGCCAGCGTGGTCTCTATGCAGAAATCCTCCCTGCGGTCAAACAGGTACTTGACCTTGCGCAGCATCAGGCGGCTGGCCGTGACGTACGCGCTTTCGGGGGCGAAGGGCGACAGGTGCTTGGCAAATTCGTCGGAATTGACGAACTCGCTGCAGTCCAGCAGCTCCGGGAGCACGCCGTACGAAGCGGTGGTTTTCCCGGAGCCGTTAGGACCAGATATGATATAAAGTCTAGGCACTTATTCGGTAGCTGCTTCCAGTTTCTTCATCATGGCGAACATGAAGATGGCGCTGATCACGCAGACGCCCAGGAACACGGACCAGACCACCCATAGGGGGATGTTGCCCCAGAGGTGACCGCCTACTTGCACCAGGAGGTTACCCAGCGCGGTGGCGACGAACCACATACCCATCATCATACCCTTGTACTTGGGCGGAGCTACCTTGGACACGAAGGAGATGCCCATGGGGCTCAGCAGCAGTTCGCCGAAGGTGAGGATGAGATAGACGGAGATGAGCCAGTACGGGGAGACCAGGGTCTCGGGGGCGCCGGCTGCGCGGGCGGCAGCCTGTACGTCAGGCGTATTGAGGCCGATGGAGGCGAAAGCCAGGAGGGCAAACGCGATGGCCGCTACCAGCATACCGTATGCAATCTTGCGAGGTGCAGAGGGCTCCTTGCCCTTCTTGGCCAGGGAACCGAACACGGCCAGGGAAACCGGCGTGAGGGCTACCACATAGAAGGGGTTGAAGTGCTGGAAAATAGGGGCGCTGATCTCGATGGCGCCGCTGATGCGGCTGTACTGCCAGACGAGGTAGGCACAGGCGAGGGCGACCACGCCGGTGCCGATCCACTTGCCCTTGCTGCTGGTCTCCTTGTCAAAGATAGAGAACAGAGCATATACGATGGCGATGACGGCTACCAGGTTCCACACGTTGAAAGGCATGGAGTTGATACCGGTGGCGCTGCGCTCGGTGAATTCGTCGGCGAAGTAGGTGAGGGTGAGACCGTTCTGGTGGAAGGACATCCAGAAGAAGATGACCACGGCGAACACCAGGAACAGGGCTACCATGCGCTTCTTGGTCTGCTCGGGGGTGAGGGTGTCCACCACCTGGGCTTTCTCGCTCTTGGCGTGACCGCCTTCCACGTGCTTGAACCAGCTGCGGAAAGCGTAGTAGATGGCGATGGAAACGACCAGGGATACGCAAGCCACGGCGAAGGAGAAGTGATAGGCGGAGTTGCCGTCAAATCCCAGGCTGATACCCCATTCGCGGATCTTGATGGCGGCGGTAGGGGCGAACAGTGCACCGATATTGATAGCCATGTAGAAGATGGAGAAGCCGGAGTCGCGTTTGTCGGCGTACTGGGGGTCGTTGTACAGGTCACCGACCATCACCTGGAGGTTACCCTTGAACAAGCCCGTTCCGAATCCGATAAGTACGAGGGCGGCCAGCATGGCTACGAGCGCTACGGTGCCGCTGCCCAGCGGAACGGAGAGCAGCAGGTATCCCAGGAACATGACCAGGATGCCGGAGGTGACCATCTTCCCGAAACCAAACTTATCGGCTAGGATACCGCCGACAAGCGGGAAGAAGTACACAAACATCAGGAATGAGCTGTAAATGGTTCCTGCCATACCGGCAGAAAGGCCGAAGTTGGCCCTGAGGAACAGGGCGAACACGGCAATCATGGTGTAGTAGCCAAAACGCTCACCGGTATTGGCAAGGGCCAGTGCAAAGAGGCCCTTCGGTTGTCCTTTAAACATAATGGGTTGCTATTATTTGTTGGGGATGTTCGCTAATACTGCCTTGAGATACTCCCAGGTGCGGGCGACGGAGGCGATGTTCACTTTCTCGTCGGGGCTGTGGGGATATTTGATGGTGGGGCCGATGGACGCCATTTCCCAGTTCGGGTACTTGGCACCCATGATGGCGCATTCCAGGCCGCCGTGGGTGGCCATGATCTTCATGGGAGAGCCGTAGACCTTCTCATACTGGTCCATGCACACCTTGTTGATCTCGGTTCCGAGGACCGGCGTCCAGCCGGAGTATCCGCCCTTGAACACCACTTGGTCGGCCTCTGCGAGTTCGAAGATACAGCGCACGCGCTGGGCAAGGGCTGCCTTGGCGCTGTCTACGGCGCTTCTCATGAGGCTGTGGACGGTGATCTTGCCTTTTTCGGTACGGACAATGGCCATGTTGATGGACGTCTCTGTGAGGCCTTCCATGGTCTGGCTCATGCGGATGACGTTGGACGGGCAGGCGAGAAGAGCCTTCACGGCCCTCAGCATCACGCTGGGCTGGATGTGTTTGCCGGCTGCAGGAATGTCCTCCACGTAGAGGGCGGCGTCGGGGTCTGACTGGGCAAACTCTGCCTTGATTTCTGCGAATACGTTTTCGATGCACTCCTTCACGGCCTTGAGGTTCTCCTCAGGAAGGACAATCTCAACGACGGCCTCGAAGGGGATGGCATTGCGGAGGGAACCGCCGGTGAAGCTCACCACCTTGACGCCGAACATTTCCATGACGGGAAGGAGCATGCGGGCCATCACCTTGTTGGCGTTGGCGCGGTAGAGGGAGATGTCCATGCCGGAGTGGCCGCCCTTGAGGCCCTTGACAGTGAGTTTGAGTCCCTTGCTGCCTTCCGGCGTGTTGTACTTACGGTAGTTGAAAGTGGCCGATACGTCCAGGCCGCCGGCGCAACCCACGCAGAGCTCTCCTTCTTCCTCGGAGTCCAGGTTGAGGAGGATGTCCCCCTTGAGGATGCCGGGCTTCAGGGCATTGGCGCCGTCCATGCCGGTTTCTTCGGTATAGGTGGCCAGCACCTCGATGGGACCGTGCTTGACGGAAGGATCTTCAATGGCGGAGAGGGCAAGGGCCAGGCCGATGCCGTTGTCGGCGCCCAGGGTGGTGCGGTCTGCGGTGACCCACTCACCGTCCACGTAGGCATTGATGGGATCCTTGAGGAAATCGTGGCTGCTGTCGGAGGTTTTCTGGGGAACCATGTCCATGTGGCCCTGGAGGATGATGCCCTTGCATTTTTCCATGCCGGGGGTGGCGGGGACGCGGATGATGACGTTGGCGATGGGGCCTTCGCCGTCCTTGATGGTCTCATAGCCGTGGGCTTTGCCCCAGCTTACCAGGTACTCCACCACCTTCTCCTCATGATAGGAGGGGCGGGGCAGCTGGGTGAACGCATGGAAGTTCTTCCAAACTACTTTGGGTTCTAAATCTTGGATGTTCATATGACAGTGTTTATTTGTATTGTACGAGATAGGCTTCTGTTCCCAGCTGGTAGACGGGAATGCGGGACTCCGTGAGGCGGATGCCGTCGCGGGTGAGCTTTACGCGGCAGATGGCCGGGATGCGGTAGCGGATGGGGGTTGCCTTGGCCTTCGATTTGCCTTCTTCCGGGAGGGTCATTTCCTCGGGTTCCAGTTCAATGTAGTAGGGGACGCCTTTCTGGCCGTCCGGAACGGGGCCGTTGTCGGTGAGGCGGAAGGCCAGGTAGCGCTGCTCCCCGGGAACGGGCACGACGTCGAAGGATGCCGTGTAGCGGCGCTTTACGGTGTAGCCCTCGAACAGGGCCATGTACTCTTTCTCGATGCGGTCCAGCTCCCTGAGGGCTGCGCCCATGGCTTCTCCGGAGTAGGAGGCGTCGGTGTTGCCCGAGACAATGTTGAGGCGGTCCTTCTTCACGGAAAGGATCATCTCGGCGGCCTCTGCGGCTTTGTCTTCCAAGGTTTTAGCCGATTTTACCTTGTGCTCAACGGGAACCTGCACCACGGAGTCTTCCGTCTGGATGCTCTTGTAGGTGATGCGGGTTTCCTCCTTGACGGGACTGGCGACGCCGCCGGGGAAGGAGGCGCCGACGGGGGGAAGGAAGCGCCAGGCAAGCGCGCCGGCATCGGCCTTGTTCTGAAGCGCCACCAGGCCCTGCGCGGTGAGGGCGAGGAGGGCGGCGTTTTCGCTCTCGCAGCTGTAGAGGGCCTTCAGGTCTGCCTCTACGCGGGGGATGAGCTCCAGGGCGGTGACGGATGAGCGCACGGCATTGCGGTCCTTCACGTCCATGTTAAGGAATTTGCGGGCATATGTGGCGTACGGGCCGGCGAAGAAGTCTTCCTGCTCCACCTCCACCTCAACGGTGAGGGTGGTGGAAGGAAGGGCATAAATGACATCCTGAGCTTTTGCCGCGGGAAGGAGGCAAAGGCCCAGGATGAAGGTTATCAGTTGTTTTTTCATTCTTTTGTCAGATATAAGCGTATCTGCAAATATAATGAAAAAAAGCTAGTTTTTCCAGTATTCCTCAATTTCTTCCAGCGTCTTTCCCGTGGTTTCGGGAATATGGCGCCACATAATCCACAGATAAGGGAGGCAGCAGAAGGCAAACAGGAAGAAGGTTCCGGCCGGCGTGAGGTTTGCGAGCATCCAGGGGGTGAGCTGGCCGATGAGGTAGGTGCCCACCCACAGGGCCAGGCCGGCGATGGACATGGCCAGGCCCCGTACGCGTCCCGGGTACATCTCGCTCAGGAGGACGAACACCACGGCGCTGATGGAGATGGCGGTGGAGAATACGTACAGCAGGAAGAAGGTGAGCAGGAAACCGGTGCCGAGACCCAGGGCGGGGCCCCAGGCAAAGTACGTGCCGATGGCCAGAAGGCACACGATCATGCTGCTGACGCCCCACCAGACCAGCTGCTTCCGCCCCACTTTGTCAATGATGAGGAGGGCGATGACGGTGGTGATCATGTTGACCGCCCCCACAAGGACGGTGGAGAACATGGAGCCTTCGCTGGAGAGACCGGCGTCCTGAAAGATTTCGGGGCCGTAGTAAAGGACGGCGTTCACGCCCATGAACTGGCCCAGGATGGCGATGGCCGACCCTGCGAGAACGGCTTTGAGGATGCCGGGCTCCCGAAGGGCTTTCCACTCCTCGCTGCTGTCTTTACGCTCTCCCCGTACGATGAGCCAGCGGGGGCTCTCGGGGATGAAGAAGATCAGGATGACAAACATTAGGTCCGGGATGGTTTCCATGCCCAGCATGCCCCGCCAGTATTCGCTGTTGAACATGCGGACGCCGAGAGATGTGCCCGCAGCGCTCTCGTCGGCCCCTTTCAGGACCAGGTAATTGACGAGGTATGCCAGGAGAAAGCCGATGGTGACGGCCAGCTGATAGAGGGAAACCATGGTTCCGCGCTTGTCGGCCGGGGAAACCTCGGAGATATAAACCGGAGAGACGATGGATACGACGCCGATGCCGAAACCTCCGATGATGCGGTAGAGCACAAGCTGGCTGAAATTACCGCACACGGCGCAGCCGATGGCCGATATGCTGAACATGACGGCCGAGATGAACATGGTTTTCTTGCGGCCCAGGAAGTCCGACATCATGCCGGCGACGGACACCCCGATGATGGAGCCGATGAGCGCGCAGCCTACGTACCATCCCTTGGAAAGCTCGGACAGGGAGAACTGGTCTGCCACGATGCGGGTGGTTCCGGAAACGACGGCTGTGTCGTAGCCGAACAGGATGCCGCCGAGGGCGGCCACCATGGCGACGAACAGCACGCGTCCGGCACTCATTTCAGAGGCGTTTTTCATAGATTGAAGTATTCTTTGTAACGGTCATAGAGATGTCCGGCCTGCAGATAGGCGCTCTGGGGACTCATGAAGTGGCTGAATTCGAAGGTGATGGCCTTGTCGTAACCGCAGCGTTTGGCGGCTTCCAGTTTCATGCGCAGTTTGTCGAACTTGATGGGCAGGAAGCGGATGGGCATGTCCCGGTCGAAGGTTTCTGCATTGGTCCAGCACTGCATGCCGTATTTGTCGGCCAGGCGCTTGTTCACGCTGAAGAAGGCATCCAGCTCGTCATAGTCGATCTGGCCGTCCTGGAAGGCGCAGGCGTCCACGAACTCATGGATGCCGTCAAAGATCTCGTCCCATTCTTTCTCGTGCTGGGCGACGGAGACGGCCTGCTCCTTGGTGAGTTTTCCACCGGCTGCGTCCACGGCCTTCTTGCCGTCGATCCAGGGAGAGATGAAAGTGGGCATGCCGCCCGATACCTCCTTGCATTGGCGGCCCAGGGTGCGGAAGCTTTCGATGGCGCCCTTGGTGGCGCGGGAAATTTCTCCGGAAATGTACCAGCCGCCGAAACTCTTGTACTTGGAACCGTAGCGCTCCCAGATTTCGTCAATGACAAAGCGGTTTGCTTCCACCTCGTAGCTCATGTCTCCGGTGTCCCAGTACTTGCCGCTGTCATACAGGCCCAGCATGAACTTCATGTCATATTTCAGGGCCAGGCGGCAGAACATGTCAATCTGGTCAACGGAAGGCATATAGCATCCTTTTTTCAGGAGATAGGGTGACGGATAGGTGATGAACTTACGGTAGCCGCAGCGGATGTCGATGACCGTATCGATGCCGATGGCTTTCATGTAACGGAAGTCCCGGTCCCACTCTTTTTCTCCCCAGTTCTGGTGCGGGATGTCGTGGGAAATCTCGTCCAGGAATGTGCCGGTGATGGGGAGGCCGGACGCTTTGGGAACGATGAGTGTACTCTCGATGGAAGGGTCGGGCTCAATTCCGTATTTGTCGCCGTTGCGTCCTCCCTTGCAGGCGGTAGCCATGAGCGGGGCTGCCACTGCCGCCAGTGCGCTTTTTTTTAAGAAGTCTCTTCTGTTTTCCATTTTTATGATAGTTCGTTAAGAATGCGGTTTTTGCTGAGGAAGCTGGCACCGATGGCCCCGGCCCGTTTCCCGAGGCGGGATACCTTGATGGCGGTGTCGTTGCTCACCAGATTGAGGGAGAATTTGTTGACGGCGCTGCGAAGGGACGGCATAAGATACCTTTCCGTGGTGGAAAGCCGGCCGCCGATGACCACGATGTCGGGGTTGAAAATGTTGATGAGGCCTGCAACGGCGCGGCCCAGGGTGTAGCCCACCTGTTCCACGCACTCAATGCAGAGGACGTCTTCCCTGGCAATGGCGTCGAGGATGCTCTCCAGGGTGATGGGCTCCTCGGCAGCATAGGCCTTGGATAGCAATGAGGAACGTCCCTGCTGTAGTTTTTCCAGGATGAGCCTGTGAAGGGCAAGGCCCGATGCGCCGGTCTCCAGGCAGCCCACTTTTCCGCACTGGCACACGCAGTCGTTGTCCAGGAGGGGGAAGTGGCCGATTTCCCCGGAGAAGCCGGACTTGCCGTAATGGAGCTTGCCGTCCATGACCATGCCCATGCCGAGGCCCCAGCCCACGTTGAGGAAGAGGATGTTTCCCTCGGCTCCTTTGAGACTTCCCATGTACTCGCCGTAAGCCATGGCGCGGGAGTCGTTCTCTACCACTACGCGCTGGCCGAATCCTTTCTCCAGCAGCTGGGAAATGGGCTTTTCCTCTCCCAGGAAGTATGAGTAGCTGTATCCGGTGCGGTGGTTGACGCGGCCGGTGAGGTTCACACCGTAGGCCCGGATGGATTTAAGGTCTACGCCCGCCTTTTTCAGTTCTCCTTTGACGAGGGTGCATAAGGAGGCGACGGAGTCCTCCGTGGGCTGCAGGGTAAACGGAACGTCCTCGATGACGCAGGTGATGCTGCCCGAGAAATTGGAAACGGCGATGATAATGCTGTCCCGGTTTACGTCTACGCCTGCGAAGTTGCCGGCGTCCGGGTTGAGGCCGTACAGGCTGGGGCGGCGCCCGGTTGCCAGTTCCAGTTTCCCAGTCTCGACCAGAAAGCCCTCCTGTATCATCTCGGTGACGATACGGGTGATCTTGGGAATGCTGGTCTCGAGCTCGTGGGCGAGGTCGTTGATGGAGTAGCAGTCATGATTGGCACACAGCGACAGGATGGCTTTTTTCTCGGAGGCGTATCTGCCGTGTATGGTGCCGGTCAGTGTATTCATGGGTTTGTTTTTCGCAAAGATAGCCAGAATTCGGATAATCGCAAAAGAAATTTCGTTGATGCGTTAAAAATATTCCGAACATTAATAACATTTTGTTAAAAAGTATTGGATACTTAATTTTCTTTTGTAAATTTGTAGCGTGCTAAAATTGTAATCTTATTATAAAGTATATCGTGATGAAAAACATTGACTTCGGAAAAATGGCTGAGCGCTATCGTAGTGAACTCTACGACAGTGTTTTACCTTTTTGGTTAAACAAGTCGCAGGATGAAGTGTACGGCGGTTACTTCACTTGCCTGAACCGGGACGGCAGCGTCTTCGATACCGACAAGTTCGTGTGGCTGCAGGGAAGGGAAGTATGGATGTTCGCCATGCTTTACAATAAGGTGGAGAAAAACGAAGCCTGGCTGGAGTGCGCCCGCCAGGGCGCCCGCTTCCTGGACAAGTACGGCCATGACGGGAACTACGACTTTTACTTCTCGCTCACGCGCGAGGGAAAGCCCATTATTGCGCCGTATAATATTTTCTCCAATACCTTTGCCTGCATGGCCTTCGCCCAGATGGCCGTGGCTACGGGAGATCCTTACTACGCCCAGATTGCCCGCAAAACCTTCCAGCGCATCCTGGAGCGCCGCTCCAATCCGAAAGGGAAGTGGCTCAAGGCGGTGCCCGGCACGCGTCCCATGAAGGATTTTGCACTGCCCATGATTATCTGCAACATGGCGCTGGAAATCGAGCCTATCATCGAGGATAAGTCACTGCTTGACAAAACCATCGAGGAAGCCCTTCATGAGGTTTTCGACGTATTCTACCAGCCCGATCTGGGCGTCATGGTGGAAAACCTGGCACCGGACGGCAGCCTCATCGATTGCTTCGAGGGCCGTCGCATCAATCCGGGCCACGACCTGGAAGCCCTGTGGTTCATGATGAACCTGGGCCTTCGCCTGAACCGTCAGGATATTATCGATAAGAGCATGGAGATTGCCCTGCGCGTGATTGACTACGGCTGGGACAAGGAGTACGGCGGCATCTTCTACTTCATGGACCGTAAGGGCTATCCCACCCAGGAACTGGAATGGGACCAGAAACTGTGGTGGGTGCATATAGAGAGTGCTATCTGCATGATCAAGGGTTACCAGCTCACCGGAAACGAGAAAGCCCTGGAGTGGTTCCTCAAGTTGGATGACTATCTGTGGACCCACTTCAAGGACACCGAGTATCCCGAGTGGTTCGGTTACCTCAATCGCAGGGGAGAGGTGCTTCTGCCCCTGAAGGGCGGCAAATGGAAGGGCTGTTTCCACGTGCCCAGGGGACTCTACCAGATTGGAACCATCCTTCAAGAATTGGCCGACATTAACTAAACACACTTAAAACATAACCTTATGAAACCTTTTTTCCGTTTCTTGACGCTTCTTCTGGCAGGCTGCATGCTTGCGCAGGGAATGGCGTTTGCGCAGACAAACGTCCGGGGGCGGGTGACAGATTCCGCAGGCCAGCCGCTTGCCGGGGTTACTGTCATGATCCAAGGCACGTCGGTCGGTACCAGTACCGATGCGGACGGCAACTGGAGCCTGCAGGTCCCGAAAGGCTCTGTCCTTGAATTCGCCTCCTTGGGAATGACTACCGTGACGCGCCCCTGGAAGGGCGAGCCCCGCATTGACATCTCGATGGGAGAGGATGTCCTCTACCTGGAAGACGTCGTGGTAGTGGGCTACGGTACCGCTAAAAAAGAAACCCTGACGGCCGCCGTATCGGCCATCAAAGGTGACGAACTGCTCAAGTCTCCTTCCACCAACGTCTCGCAGGTGCTGGCCGGTAAACTCAGCGGCGTGTCCTCCGTACAGGAATCCGGTGAACCTGGTCTGGACCAGGCTTCACTGCGCATCCGCGGCTCCGTCTATGGCGTTTCCTACGTGGTGGACGGCTTCCCGGTGAGCGATATCAACGATATCGACCCGGCCGACATTGAGAGCATATCCGTTCTCAAGGACGGCGCCTCCGCCGCCGTGTACGGCCTGAAGGCTGCCGGCGGTGTCATTATCGTCACTACCAAGAAGGGTAATCAGGGAGATGTCCACATCAGCTACAACGGTTCTGTGGGTGTTTCCATGAATGCCAATTTCCCCGAATTCATGGACGGTCCCCAGTTCGCCTACTATTACAACGTGGCCCAGATGATGGACCAGATGGCGAACGGAACCATCATGTCTCCGCAGGAGTACGAGCCTTTCTTCTCCCGCGAGAATATCGCAGCCATGACAAACGGAGATCCCTCCGACGGCTGGGACAATGTGAACTACATCAAGAAAGTGTTCGGAACCGGCATCAACAACAAACACAATGTGACGATCCAGGGCGGGAACCAGAAAATCCGCTACTTCATCGGCGCCGGCTACCTGGGACAGAAAGGTAATATCGAGGGATACAACTACTCACGTTTCAATCTCCGCGCCAATGTGGAGTCCAAGGTGGGCAAATACCTCACGGTGACGGCCGGGCTGAACGGTGTGGTGGGAAACCGCCGCACGCCCCGGTTCCTTTCCGGCGGATCGGACGGGTCCGGCTCCTCCTACGAGGTGGGATATTTCTCCATCGCGCATCAGACCATCGGCATGTGGCCGTTCCTTCCCGAAAAGGCAGGTGAGTACTATACCGGTGCCGTGGCCAACAACCAGGCTACCCCTTACAGCCCCCTTGCCGCTCTCCATCTGTCCGGCAACAACCTTACGAAGAGTTTTTCGGCCCAGGCCAACATGTCCATCGCATGGGACATTCCGTGGGTGAAAGGCCTGCAGCTGAAGGTGAGCGGAGCCTATGACAACTCCAATTCCTACAACAAAAACCTGGCGACGCCCTACTATGTGGTCACCCGTGACCGCGCCGCAGACGGCACCTGGTCCTGGAGCGGTCCCCGCGTGGACGTGAACGGGACGGCAGACGGCAACAAACTGGGAGAAGGAAGCTGGTATGCAGAGTCCCTCACCGGACAGGCCGGCATCAGTTATATCTCCAGTTTCGGAAAACACAACGTGGACGCCCTGGTCCTTGCCGAAATTCGCGACTACAAGACCAACAACCTGAGCGCCTATGTTAAGAACCTTCCGTTTGCCCTGCTTCCCGAGCTCAGTAACGGTACTCCCACCAGCACGCCGGTCATCGGATCCAGCGATGCTTCCCGCAGCGCCGGCTACGTGGGCCGTGTCCGCTACAACTACGACGAAAAGTACCTGGCCGAGTTTACCGGCCGCCTGGACGGCTCCTATAAGTTCGCCGGCATGACGAAGACCCGCTGGGGATTCTTCCCTTCCGTGTCCCTGGGTTGGAGGGCTTCCAAGGAAGATTTCCTGAAAGGCGTTTCCTTCCTCGACGACCTCAAGCTTCGCGCCAGTGCCGGCCTGCTGGGCAGTGACAACGTGAGCGCCTTCATGTTCCTGAGCCAGTATGCCAAGGGCGGCAAGGTGGTTTACGACAATGCCGATGCAGCCTCCTCCTACTATACTTCCGGTGTCCCCAACAAGGACCTGAGCTGGGAAAAGACCCTTTCCTACAACCTGGGTCTGGACTTCTCCCTGTGGGGCGGGCTCCTGGGCGGAGAAATCGACGGCTTCTACAATTACACCTACGATATCCTTACCTATAACGGCGGCGGCCACTCTGCTTCGATGGGCGGGTATTTCCCCACCTACATCAACAAGAACGCCATCGATGCCCGCGGTATCGACATCCTCCTTACCCACAAGAACCGTTTCGAACTGGGCGGAAAGCCTTTCTTCTATGAGATAGGCGCCACGCTCACCTATTCCAAGACCCGCTGGCTGGTGTACCAGGACAGCCCCAACATCCCCGAATGGCAGAAGGTTACCGGTACTACCTACGGCGCTCTTTGGGGGTGGAAGGCCGACGGCCTGTACCGTTCCGAAGAGGAGATTGACAACTCGGCCTGGTACGGTACGCGCCCCAACGTGGGCGACATCCGCTACGTGGACCTCAACGGCGACGGCAAGATTGACTGGGACGACCGCGGTATCTTCGGAAAGTCCAACCGTCCGGAACTCACCTACGGCCTCAACATCAACCTGGGCTGGAACGGTTTTGACATGAACCTGCAGTTCACCGGCGGCGCCCTGTTCCAGGTGTCTCTCACCGGTACTTACTTCAACGGTTACGATGACAACACCATCTGGACCCAGACCTTCAAGGAAGGCGGAAACTCCCCGCTGTTCATGGTGGAGAACGCCTACAGCGTGTACAATCCGGAAGGAACCTGGCCGCGCCTGACCCTTGCTACCACCGGTCATGGCGGTGACAACGGCCTTTCTTCCAGCTTCTGGTGGCTGGACGGCAAGTATATCCGCCTGAAGACCGCCCAGCTGGGCTATACGCTCCCGAAGAGCCTCACCCGCCGCTTCGGTGTGGAGGGACTCCGCATCTTTGTGGAAGGCAACAACCTGTTTACCATCGACGGCCTTCCGAAGGGAATCGACCCCGAGTCTCCCGGCGTGAACAACGGTTACTACCCGCAGCAGCGCTACGTGATGGGCGGTATTACTTTAACCCTTTAATTCAGAAGCATCATGAAAAAGAACATCTTAGCTCTTGCAGCAGCCGTCGCGATGCTTTCTGGCCCGGCCTGCACCAAAATGCTGGACCTCACTCCCAAGGACAGCATCTCCGACAAGGTCATGTGGGCTACGCTGCCCTCGGCTGAATATGCAGTTAACAGCATCTACTCCTACGTATATGACATTTACGTGGATTTCCCCTGCGTGGCCGGCATGACCGAGGCCCTCACGGACCAGCTCAAGTACGGCTCCTACCTCTACAACAGCTTGTGCTTCATCCCCTCCGAGATTGCCTATGGCGGAAATACGCTCACGGCAAATTATGTCGATGTCTATATGGGATGCTGGGGTGGCCTGTACAATGCCGTCCGCCGCACCAACGAGGCCATCTCCAATCTCCGCACCCTGGGAACCGGGCTGGAGCAGGCCGACCAGACCCGCCTGGAAGGCGAACTCCGCCTGATGCGCGCCTGGCTCTACTTTGAACTGGTCAAACGCTACAAGGACGTGATTCTCTACGACGAGGACCTCCAGGCCATTTCGACCGACAAGGCTCTCTCCTCCGAGGCCGATGCCTGGGCTTTCATAAAGAAAGACCTTGCTTTTGCCGAGGAGAACCTTCCCGTGAAGGCCGATGCCAGAGGCCGCCTGAACAAGGGCGTCGCCTATGCCCTGGCCTCCCGTGCCCTGCTCTATGCCAAGGATTGGGAAGGGGTCATCGCCGCAGCCGACAAAGTGAAGGAACTGGGCTATGAACTTGAGGACGACTATGCCGGTGTATTCAAGGGAAATGGCCGCGAAACCATTCTTCGCTACAATTTCTCCTATTCCGACAACCTCACGCACTCCTTTGACTACTACTATACGCCCGGCGGCGACTACGCGCTCGTGAACGAACAGGGCGGCGGTTATGCCACCCCGACGCAGGAGATGGTGGAAAGCTACGAGCTGGCGGCCGGCGGCTTCCCCGACTGGACGCCCTGGCACGGAACCACCACCCAGGAACCTCCCTACGAACTTCTCGAACCCCGTTTCCAGGCTTCTGTCCTCTATAACGGCGCCAAGTGGAAGGGCCGCAGGATTGAGCCTTTCGTCGGCGGCGTGGACGGCTGGGCCGAGTGGAAAAAGGAAACCCAGCCTCAGGGCCGAACCACAACGGGTTACTATCTTCGCAAGGGAGTGGACGAGGACCACGATCTCTCTCTCCGTTCCCAGAGTATCCAGCCTTTCGTCGTACTGCGTTACGGCGAGGTGCTCCTCAACAGGGCCGAGGCCTGCTTCCGTGCCAATGATCCCGCAGGTGCCAATGCTGCCGTCAGGGCCATCCGTGCCCGTGTAGGCCTTCCTTACGTGGACCTTTCCGGTGACGCGCTCTGGGCGGCCATCCGTCAGGAACGCAAGGTGGAACTGGCTTTCGAGGGCCTGTGGTACTGGGATCTCCGCCGCTGGGGAGATGCTTCCAAGACCTATCCCGCCGGCCTCAACGCCTACCAGGTGCATGGCCTCAAGATTACCCCTGGCGCCATCGCCGGCCAGTATGAATACAGCTACGTTTCCGTGGATGACAAGGACCGCAGCTATCCTTCCCGGATGGACCGCTTCCCCATACCTTCTTCGGAACTGAACAATAATGCCAAAGTAGAACAATATGCAGAGTGGAAATAGCCTTATGAAAAGATTTCTTACCATATTGTCTCTGGTGCTGGTTGCAGCCGCCTGCCACCAGCCCGAATACGTGAAACCCACCGTCGAACGGCAGGGAATCACCTCCCTTACGGCCTACTTCACCTTCGGTCCCTTCGTGGACCAGGAAATGGCCAAACTGGATATCCTGGATCCGGAGCAGACCCGGTTTGTGATTCCTGTACCCTTCTACTATCCCGAGTCCTCCGACGACGAGACCGAGATTTACATGATCAAGGCCCGCGTGCGCGCCGAACTGCAGCCCAACTGCAAGATTGAGCCGGGCCTGAGTGTCCTGGATCTCACGGAGGAGAACCATTTCACGTACACCGATGCCTCGGGTGCATCCCGTGACATTGTCATTACCGGTGACCGGGTTCACTCTTCCAAGTGCCAGCTCCTGACCTTCGACATCCAGGATCCTGCTATCAGCGGTATTGTGGATGAGAATGCCAAAAAGGTATCCCTGGTGAGTGCCGATGACCTGTCGGCCGCCACGGCGCAGGTCTCCATATCGGCCCATGCCACCATCTCTCCCGATCCGGCCGAGCCGCACGACTATAACAATGGCTTTACGTTTACCGTGACGGCTGCCAACGGCGTGGACAAGGCAGAGTATACCGTTGTGAAAGAAGTTCCCGAGAAGATTGATTACGGTTTCAACGGCACCAGCGTGAAGCGCCTGTTCAACTTCGATCCCGTCTCCAACGTCGGCATGCCTGCCTACACGGAGCTGGTGAACATCTCCATGGCCGTGAGCGGCAACAACCTGGTCCTCTCCTGCGGCGACGGCGCTCCGGTGTACCTGAACAAGCTCACGGGTGTGAAACTGGGTACCATCGAGGGGGCTTCGACGGATTTCGCTTCCGTCACTTCCGACGAGGTGGGCAACATCCTGCTGTGCAACCATGTCGATGCCGGCGGCACCTTTACCCTGTGGAAGACCGCTTCCGTGGAGAATGCTCCCGTTGAATTCTACAGCTTTGTCAACAGCGCAGACCTTCCCATGGGCTACAAGGTGAAGGTGATGGGTAACCTGGACGCCGAAGCCCAGATCGTCGTGACCCTCGAGGGCATTGACGGCGTTACCACCTCTAGCAAGATCTGGGTGCTCAAGGTAGAAAGCGGTGCCGTGGTCTCCGAGACCCTGGTGGACTGCTCGGCTTCCGGCCTGGCCTGGGGCAGCGCTCCCGTGAACGTGAGCAGCCTGTGCGCGGCTTCCGTGAACCCGGCTGACGGCTGGTTCGGCGCCTGCTACGATCCCAACGTCCTCACCTGGGTGAAGGCCGATGGCAGCGCCGGCGCGACGGCTTCCACCTCCGACGGCAGCAGCTGGGGCTGGAACTACAACTGCTTCGACTCCAAGCGCTTCAACAACGCTACCTACCTGGCCGGTCTGGTGGTGAGCCACTTCCCGCACTGGGGCATCGGTCCCAGGCTGTATGTGTACGATATCACCAACCCCGGCACCGTGAGCGGAGACTTCGAGTCTACATCGGCCCTGGTGATGTCCAATACCAGCATTGCCTGGTTCCAGACGGGTGGAGCCGGTGTGGCGGCCGGCGATGTGCTGGTAGCTCCTTCGGCCGACGGATTCATGCTGTATATCTATTACTACGATCATAACTCCCAGGTTGTGGGCGGTTATGTAGCCGACTGCATCAAACGATGAAATTCCGTAAGATATACTTACTCCTGGCCCTTGTCGGGGTGGCTTGTTCCTCTAAGGGGAACACCACCCCCGAGTGGCCTTGGGAAACTCCCGACAAACCCGCCGAGGAGAATCCCACCGAGCCCAATCCTTCCCTTGTGGAGAAAGGCTGGAGCAATGTGACATCGGCCTATGCCTCCCTGCCGGAGGGAATTGCCGTGTACAAGGCTCCCGCTACGCTGGAAGGGGTGAAGGCCGTGGCCTACGTTGCCGTGGCCGACCTCTCTGTGGTCACCTGGGACGTGTGGAGCATCCTCGACCCCGAGACACAGGGAACGACGGAAAGCCTTAAGACACCCGGAGAGGTGTTCGCGGCTACGTCGGCCCCGATTGTGATGAACGGGGGCTACTTTTTCTCGGAAGGAGGAAAGCGCTACAACGCTTCCGTCGCTGTGAGCGCCGGCAAGGTGTATGGCGTGAACCTCAACTATGCTTCCGAGGACTGGGTAACCTACTATTATCCCACCCGCGGAGTCTTTTACGAGAAAGGCGGAAAGCTGGGTGCCGGTTGGACGTACTATACAACGTCGCACCAGCATTACCTGTATGGCAAACCGGCCGATAACGCATGGGAAAAGAGCCCTCTGCAGGCACCGGACGCTTCTTTCCCGGAAAAGGCAGCGACCTTTGACGCAACGACGGCTATCGGCGCTGGTCCCGTGCTCCTGCATGAGGGAAAAGTGGTCAATTCCTGGAAGGCCGAGCTTTTCTACGGAAACGGCTCGGACGACAAGATGCCCGAGGCCCGTCATCCCCGTACCGCTATCGGCAGCACCGGCTCCCGCCTGGTCCTGTTCGTGTGCGAAGGCCGCGGCATGACCGAAGGCGTTCCCGGCCTTACGACCGGTGAAGTGGCTTCGGTGATGAAGAGCCTGGGCTGCACCGAAGCGCTGAATCTGGACGGCGGCGGATCGTCTTGCCTCCTGGTAAACGGAAAGTCCACCATTCAGGAGTCGGACGGCCATCAGCGCGCTGTGGGAAGTGCCATTATTCTGAGAAAGAAATGAGAAAAATGGGCTTCATACTGCTCTATGTGCTGTCTCTGCTTGCCTGTAGGCCGGATTCCGCTTACAAGTGGGAAGAAGAATGGGGAAAGACCGACCCTATTCCCGAAAAGCCGGAAGTGAATCCTACGGCAAAACCCCGCTATGTGTGGATTGACGCCGCTGCCAATTTCGACGACTACGGAAACAGCGTGGAGAAAATCCGGGAAGATTGCCGGAAGATTGCTGAGACCGGTTTTACGGATATCATCGTGGACGTGCGCCCCACGACGGGAGACGTGCTGTTCAAGTCTTCCGTGGCACCGGCCCTTACCCGCATCGACAAATGGCGGAACGGCAGCTATGTGTGGGCCCAGCGTACGGCCGACTTCGACTACCTGCAGGCCTTCATCGAGGAAGGACATGCCGCAGGTCTCAAGGTGAACGCCGCCATGAATACTCTGGTGGGCGGTTACCAGTGTCCCTACGGCCTGGGCCGGCAGGGCATGGTCTTCACTGACGAATCCAAGAAAGCCTGGTGCAGCGTACAGAACCGCGCAGGCGGACTGGCCAGCTGCCTGGACGACCCCGACTACGGCGCCCGTTTCCTGAATCCCGCCAACAGGGACGTGCAGGATTTCGTGATTACCCTGGTGGCCGAACTGGCCGCCTACAAGGACCTGGACGGCATTGTGCTGGACCGCTGCCGCTACGACGACAGCGGCCTCATGAGCGACTTCTCCGAAACCAGCCGCAAGGCTTTCGAGCAGTATATCGGCGAGAGCGTGAGCAACTGGCCTTCGGCCGTCTTCGCTCCCGGTACCACCTCGCTGGGCGCCTCGGTTTCCACCCTGCAGCGCCAGTGGCTCACCTTCCGCGTCAAGACCATCCACGACCTGGTGGAAAAGGCCGCGAAGAAGGCCCATGAGGTGAATCCGGATATCCGCTTCGGCGTGTATGTGGGCGCCTGGTATTCCAGCTACTACACCAGCGGTGTGAACTGGGCCAGCCCTAAGTACAACTGCAAGCAGGAGTATTCCTGGGCATCGGCCGACTACCAGGCTGCCGGCTTCGCCGACCATCTGGACTTCCTCTTCCTGGGCGCCTACGCGGGTGCCGACAGCATCCACGGCAGCCAGGAATGGACCATGGAAGGCTTCTGCAAGCTGGGCGGCAAGCGCCTCGCGGGCGCCGTGCCCTATGCGGCGGGCCCGGATATCGGCAACAGCAGCGGCTTCGAGAACGGAGGAAAGGGCAGCCTGGTTCCGGATATCGTGAAAACCTGTATCGCCAACGCGGACGGGCTCTTTATCTTCGATCTCTGCCACATCAAAATGTATGACTATTGGTCCTCTTTCAAAACGGGGATCGACGCTTATTTAAAAACTGTAAATAACCAATAATATGAAAAAAGTATTCGTTTTCCTTCTGTCTGCTGCGGCTGTCCTGGCCGCTTGCACCAAGACGTCCGAAACGGCTACCCGGCTGGAAGTGGATGCCACAGAGATTACCGTGGGCGATAATCCCGAGGTGGCGCAGCTCACCGTTACGGCCGACGGTCCGTGGAAGATGGAAATCTCCGAAGACTGGGTGGTGGCTTCCCGACTCAGTGGCAGCGGAACTGCCAAGGTCAAGTTTGCCGTCATGAAGAATGCCGATTATTCTTCCCGTGAGGCCGTGGCAACGGTCCGCTCCGGGAATCTTTCCAAAGAGGTGAAACTGGTTCAGGCCCAGAAGAACTGGATTGCGGTGGATGATACTTCTATCGATTTGGGATACGAGGCCGGTGAATATACCCTTACGCTACAAGCCAATGTGCCGCTCCAGGCCGAATCCAGCGCCGACTGGCTTACGGTTGTGAGCACCAAGGGACTGGTAGATGAAACTTATACCCTGAGCTATCCGCTCAATCCCGGCCGTGAGTCGCGTCTGGCGCAGGTGCGCTTCACTGGCGGTGGACAGGAAAGTCTCATCACGCTGGTGCAGACTGCTTTCGAGCCTTCGTTCGAAGTGAGTGACGAGGGCGGCGTGGGCGCCTGGGGTACCTTATCGGCCCCCAAGGAGGGCCTGGAGTACAGCTTTACCGTTACCACCAACATGGACTATGTGGCCAGCGCTCCCGATGCCAGCTGGATCCACCTGGTGCAGGACGGCGCCACGGTGAAGGTGACCATTGACGCCAATGACGCCGCCGCCCGCGTGGACTACATCTACATGGGTTGCACCAAGGAGGGAGTAGACTACAGCGACTACGGCGCCATGATCAAGGTCTCCCAGAAGGGCCAGGCCCAGGCCGATCTGCTCTGGAAGCAGGATTTCTACTGGAATATCTTCCCGCAGAGCACCCGCGTTTCCCTGGCCGTGGCCGGTGACTACTTCGTGCTGTATTCTCCCAATGCCGTCGCGCCCGGCTTCCATGTGATGAGCCGCGCCGACGGTACGGAAGTCTCCGTTGCTGCCTCTCCGCTGGAGAATGTGACGGGCATAACCAACGACGATGCCGGCAACGTGATTGTTACGACAGGTGGTAACTACCCGCTGGAGGAAGGCGTTACGCAGATTCCGCTCAAGGTCTATGTCCTTACGGAGGAAGAGTTCCTTTCCGGAACGGTGGGCGAACCCATCATTACCTATATGGACGGCTTCTACGGCTATGGCCTGGACAATGCCCGGGTGACGGGCAATGCTAAAGGCGACGCCGTGCTGGCGATGACCTCCGGCTGCGGTGGCGGCGGTTCCTATGTCGTGGCATGGGAAATCAAGGACGGCGTGACGACTAACGATCCTTCCATCTACAGCTCCTGCGCATCCATCGGCGGAGACCTCTCATGTTCTTACCACGGCGTTTCCCTCAGTGCGGGACCTGCCCTCGCCGACGGTTTCTACTTTGCCGGTTACGTGGGAGACTATAACCTCCACTATACGGCAAAAGGTGGTGCGGATACATCCTGGAGCATGGTTTTCAAAACCGGATACACCTGGGAGGGAGCCATCAATGCCGGCGATGTGTTTACTTGTGACGGTCATAAGTATCTGGCAGTGCTGGGCATGAACTACTTTGCCTACTCCAGCTGGGGCCTGAACCCCTGCAACCTGTGGGTGTTCAATGTGGACGACCCGGCCGCTCCCGTACTGATGATCAACCAGGAGTACTGGGCCAACGAGGAGAACTGGCAGTATGGCGACAATACGGATATCCAGGTTGTAATGGAGGAAGGTGTGCCGATGGCATACTTATTGGATGCAGCTGCGTCTACATACCGTAAACTTGAAATCCAACTCTAAGACATTGAAACGCAGAGCATTTCTTAAAGATGCGGCCCTTATGACGGCAGCGGCGGTGATGGTACCGTCGCTGCCGTCTTGCGGCCGTAGAAGCGGCGGGCTCTCAAAGGGAACCGCCGCGGGGGACGTGGCCCGCGATTTTTCCTTTGGGCCCGACGGCAGTTTTACCGTGCTGCAGTTTACCGATACGCATCATATTATAGGAGATTCCCGCTCGCAGCGGGCCCTGGACTGTGTGAACGAAGCCCTGGACGGCGTAAAACCAGACCTTGTCATCCATACCGGAGACATTGTCTTTGGCAAACCGGATATTCCATCGGCCCTGGAGATTCTGCAGCCCCTTGCCGACAGGGGGATTCCCTTTGCCGTGGCTCTTGGGAACCATGACTCCCAGTTCGGATCTTCCCGTGAGGAGATGTTCGAAGCCATCCGCAACATTCCCGGCTGCGTCAATCTGCCGCCGAAGGAAGGCGTGTACGGGTGTTCCAACGATGTCATTACGCTCTCGGGAGCATCTGGCGTAGAGCGGGTGTTCTACCTGTTTGATTCTATGGATGCCGTCATTCTGAAAGGGGAGGAGGATGTTCACTGCTATGACTATATCCGTCACAGCCAGATTGAATGGTACCGGCAGCACAGTGAGCGGCTGCATCATGCTCCGGCCCTGGCGTTCTTCCATATTCCTCTTTGTGAACTCAAGGAGGCGCTGGATGCCGGCGTGCTGCCCATCGCTGGTCATAACGGCGAACCTCCATGCCCGTCCCGTCTCAACAGCGGGCTCTTTGCCCAGTTCCGCGAACTGGGAGATGTTGAGGCCATTGTGACCGGCCACGACCACGACTGCGACTACGTGCTTCCGTACGGCCAGATGAACTTTATCTATGGCCGGTACAGCGGGGGAGATACGGTGTACAACCACCTGGGGCTGTCCGGTTGCCGGGTGTTCCGCTTCCGTGCCGGCGTACCGGGCTATGAAACCTGGGTACGCCTTTACGGAGGAGAGATTGAGCAGCCGCTTATATTTTGAGTTTGAGGCCCAGCCGTGTGAGGAGCCAGGCAATGGCTACGCAGACGGCGGTGTAGAGAACGACGACACCGACACCCGTCCAGCCGGCGACCCAGGCCGGAACGGACGGTTCCGTGACAATCCACAGGGCCACAAACAGATACGGTATCATGTACAGAGTAAGTGTAGCGGTTCCCGCTACACTTATTGGTTTGAACCAGGCGGTCCATCCCCGGGCTTCCAAAACGCGCAGAAGCGTGTATAGGGCTACGGCGGTGGCGCTAACATAGAGGCACCAGGGGAGTGTGCCCAGGTTTTTGGAGATAATCCAGCCTTGGTGTGCAAGGGTGCCCAAAATGCCCAGGACAGCGGCGGCGGCCAGGCCGATACCCCATTTTGCATGGGTGAGCCTGCGCTCGCACAGGGTGGTGAGAAGACCGCCGAGGGCCATAACGGTGATGTGCCCGTTACCCTGGTTGAGGGCATGGGCCATCTCTACGAGGAAGTTGTCGCCGACGGGAAGCTCACCGCTGCGCATTTCGGAGCCCATGAGGCAGGTGGTGGCGAAAAACAGCCAGCAAAGGACCAGCGGCCACACGCGGGGGCGGGCCAGGAGATAGGTGGCCGAGCACAGCAGGTAGGCCCAGCCAATCTGTCCCAGGATGCCCCACCAGCCGGTTCTGAACAAGCCTCCGTCCGTAGTGCGGTAGGTGGCCGCGAGTACCAGGAGCAGGACGCAGCCTGCCATCTGCAGCCAGCGGGCTGGTTTCCAATCCTTGGGGTACATGTTCCACACCAGGAAAAAGCCCAGGGTGTAGAGGAGGATATAGAGAGGTTCGCTGCCGGCCATTTCGCGCGCTTCTCCGTTGTAGATGAATACCCCCATCAGGATGAGGGCGAGGGTTCTCTGGAGTATATGGAGGAGGGTGCTGCGGGTGTCGAATCCTTTCTCGTAGCGCCGGTCGATGGCGTAGGGAATGGACATTCCCATGGCGAAGAGGAACAGGGGATAGACGAAGTCGGCCAGTCCCATGCCGTCTTCCCAGGTGTCAAAGTGTTCCAGGAAGTGGGGGACATTGTGCACCGTCCACAGTTCGTTCACAAAGATCATGAGGATCATGGTGATCCCCCTGAACATGTCAATGGCTAAGTTTCTTTTATTCATTGCTTGGTAAGTTTACCCAGGTTTCGTTGGACCAGTTGATGCTGCGGCCGATGCCGCGCACCTGCCCTTTCACTCCTTTCTCCTGCAGGTCCCGGAAGCCGGGGTCTCCGGGTTTCAGGTCCAGGAAGGGGAGGAGGTAACATCCATGGTCCAGGAGGATGGACTGTACTTCGGATGCGGGAATTTCGCGGGGCTTTCGATGGCTCTGGACCGACAGGGCTGCCAGCGCGCCGGCGGCCTGCCCCATGCCCATCACAACCGGTTGCAGTCGGGTGCTGCCGTTCATCTCCCAGCTCACGGAAACGGCTTTGTCGGCTACCAGGAAATCTTCTGTGTCAATGGGGATGAGAACGCCCATCGGCACGCTGAAGGAAGGAATTTTCCCGTACCAGAGGTGCGCCAGTTCTTCGCGGCGGGGATTCTGCACGTGATGGTGGTCGACGGGGTAGTCTCCTACGGCGATGGCGCGGGTATAAAGGTCATGGTCATAGGGGTTCCTGGCGGCTTCCACGGTCATGGTATCGCAGCCGGCAATGCGGCGGGCTTCCCTGTAGTAGGGGAAGAAGGGGAGGCCGTCTTCGGTGGGGAAAACGTCGTCGGCGATCCCCAGGTTGGTGAATCCGAGTTCGGTTTGCAGGAAATAAAGGTAGCCGAGGGTGCGCTGTTTGGCTTTCCGGATCATTTCCTCACGCTCTTCCCGGGACATGTCAAGGTATTCGGCAAAGTAGTCGTTGGCGCAGACCGGCCAGTTGAGCATGTAGCAGCCGTCGGGAAGGCGGCCGTAGGAGAGCATCATGCCGGGGCTCCAGAGTTTTTGGCCCATGGGGTTTTCCCCGTTGATGTTGGTGGCAAGGGGGTTGTCGCAGCAATTGGCATACAGGTTCCTGTCGTACCCCTGTGGCTCTGTGGCAGGCACGGGGTGTCCGTAGTCTTTGACAATGGCTACGTAGGTGAGGTCCTGGGCCGATATACGGTCGCGGAGCTCATCGGCCCCGACGGTCTCGGCGACATCTCCGAGCTCGGTGCCGTCAATGAGGATGCGTGTGCGGATGCGGCTCCCGTCGGACAGGGTGACACGCCAGCCGCTGCGCGTTTTTTTGAATTGCCGGGCCGATGTCCCCGTGAGGCACCGGACACCGGCGGCATCGGCCATGTTCCTCAAGACCTCCGCACCGACGCGCGGGTTGAAGAGAATGTTGGAGACCCAGCCGGATTTGAGGGCTTCATAGCCCCCGTAGCGGGCGGCGAGGGAGTCGGTGAATTCGCCGAAGAGGCCGCCGCGGAGGCGGTAGTTGCCGTCGATGGCGCTGACGCCGGCGCTTGTGAGCATGCCTCCGAGCCAGGGCGTTTCTTCTACGATGCAGGTTTTTGCGCCGTTTCTGGCGGCTTCGATGGCGGCGCAGGTGCCGCCGGCTCCGCCTCCGACGATGAGTACGTCAACAGAGCGCCCGCACCCGGTAAGGGCGCAGGCGCACAGGATAACCGTTATGGTCTTGAGTCTTACTTTTTCCATCTTTTATGTGTCCAGAGATAGTTCCAAGGCTGTTTTTCGAGGTCTTCCTGAAGGAGGGCGTAGTAGCGCTCCATCAGCTTGACGGGATCTTCTCCCCTGGCGTTGTCCGAGATGGGGACGAAGGTCATGCGGTAGCCGCCTTCCTCCCGGCATTCGTATCTTAAGTAGACGACGGCCATGCCCAGCTTGGAGGCGAGGGCGGTGGCACCGGTCATCATCTGGGTGGGCTGGTGCATGAATTCTACCACAGGGTGCTTCATGTCGGTGTAGGGGGACTGGTCGGTGATGAAGGAATAGCCGAACTTGCGGCCTTTCTTACCCAGGGCGAAGCGAAGGACTTCGTGGGTTTCCACGTATCCGTCAAAGCCTTGGTCGGCGACGGGGGCGGTGCGGTTTTCGGCCATCACCTGGTTCCAGGTGGGGCTGCTCAGCTCCATGTAGGTGACGGCGAAATCTTCCGGCATGATGGAAAGCTCGGTGCCGTAGGAGTAGTTGCGGATGCCGCCGATGAGTTCCCAGTTGCCGGTGTGTGCCTGGAGCATCATGAGCTGGGGGGCGCCGGCATAGAGGCGGTTGAGCTCCTCGGGGTTGGTGATTTCTACAATGTGGCTCTCATGCAGGCGCCGGCGGCCTTTTTCGCCGCGGCAGGCGCCGAACCAGATCATTTCCGTGAGGGTGGTGGCGAAGTGTCGGTAGAAGCGCTTGGAAATGGATTTGAGCTCTGCGTATTTCTTTTCGGGAAAACTGCGGGCCAGGTTGACCATGACTACGTCGTTGCGGTAATGCAGGGTGCCGCGGACAAAGTCTCCCAGCACGCGGCCCCACCAGCGGTGCCAGCCCAGCGGAAGGCGTCCGAGGAGGCGGAGGAATCCTCCGGCCAGGCATGCGCCAAATGTCTTCTTGTCTTTCATATTGCGAACACAAAGATAGTCATAATTATTTGTTTTTCCGGTAGAAAAGCGCTATATTTGCAGTCCTTTTTGGGCCTTTAGCGGCCTTAAAAGCAATAAAACATTTATAAACAATTAATTAACTAACAATGGTTAACCAGTACGAAACCGTTTTCATTGCAACTCCCGTTCATCCAGCACAAGACCACAGGTTTTTATTACCTGATCGAGTTCAAGGCCGACAGCCAGTTCGTTGCCACCCTCGAAACCCAGTATCACCGTGACGAGCGTATCATCCGCTTCCTCACTGTCGCCCTCGACAAGGATGCCGTCGCATACGCCGAGAAACGTCGCGCCAACAAGGCTGCCAAGGCTGCTCCCGCCGCCGAAGCTCCCGTCGCTGAATAATTAGGAGGACACAATTATGGCAAACGAAAATAAAGAAATCCGCTATCTCAACCCCCCGACCGTGGAGGTTCGCAAGAAGAAATACTGCCGTTTCAAGAAGGCCGGTATCAAGTATGTAGATTACAAGGATCCTGAGTTCCTCAAGAAGTTC
>ONKO01000010.1 GCA_900318445.1 uncultured Bacteroidales bacterium | reverse complement strand
GATCTTGGTGAGCTTCTGGCGATGGCCATTCAGCGTCTGGAAACCCTTGCGACGAATTTTCTTGAATACGAGCACTTTCTTGGCTTTGGCGTCATCGTCCAGGACGGTGGCGGTTACCTTTGCTCCCTCCACGTAAGGAGTGCCGACCTTTACTTTGCCCTCATTGTCCACGAGGAGCACCTTGTCGAACTCCACGGATTCTCCGTTCTTGGCCGCGAGGCGGTTGACGAAGATATCCATGCCAGCTTCTACTTTAAACTGCTGGCTTGCAATGTCAACAATTGCGTACATTGTACAAAAACTTGTTAAAGTTTTGGGCCGTAAGCGCCTGCCCTTTGCGGCAGGTCTTGACTGAGCTTAGCGGTCATCTAAAAATTTTGGACTGCAAAGATACGGATTTTTCCTTGAAAACCAAATATTTCTTGCATTAAATGCCAGCTACATACCCCCGCCATTTCTCAATGAGGGCGGCCATGTCGGCGGGAAGAGGCGCTTCAAAATGCAGCCGGGCGCCGGTCACGGGATGGGTGAAGCCCAGCGTGCGGGCGTGGAGTGCCTGCCGGGGACAGAGGGCGAAGCAGTTCTGGATGAACTGGCGGTATTTGGCGTAGATGGTGCCCTGGCGAATCTCGGACCCGCCGTACCGTTCGTCGTTGAAGAGGGGATGGCCGATGGAGCTCATGTGCACGCGGATCTGGTGCGTGCGGCCGGTCTCCAGGCGGCACTCCACCACGGTAATGAAACCGTAGCGCTCCAGCACCCGCCAGTGCGTGACGGCCCATTTGCCCTTTTCGGGGTCTTCGTACACGCGGAAGCGCAGGCGGTCGTTGGGATCCCGGCCGATGGTGCCCGAAATGGTGCCTTCGTCCTCCGGAATGTTGCCCCATACCACGGCCGTGTAGATGCGGTCGATGGAGTGGACGAAGAATTGGTCGGCCAGATGAAGCTGGGCGGCGGGGTTCTTGGCCACCACCAGAAGGCCGCTGGTGTCTTTGTCGATGCGGTGCACCAGCACGCCCATGCGTTCGTCTTCCACGTCGGGGGAGAGGTGGAGGTAATAGGCCAGGGCATTGACCAGTGTGCCGTTGTAGTTGCCGTGACCGGGATGCACCACCATGCCGGCGGGCTTGTTCACCACCAGTACGTCGTCATCTTCGTAAACGATATCGAGAGGAATGTTTTCCGGAAGAATTTCCGTTCCGCGGCGCTCGTAGGGCATCACGAACTTTACGATGTCACAGGGGCGCACGATGTAGTTGGCCTTCACGGGTTTGTCGTTCACCAGCACGTAGCCCAGCTTGATGGCCTGCTGCACGCGGTGCCGGGACGTGTCTTCCTGATGCGTGGAAATGAATTTGTCTACCCGGAGCGGCTCCTGGCCTTTGTCTACCACAATCCGGAAGTGCTCGAACATGGTGTCCTCACAAGACTCTGTGGCCTCCGGCCGGCCGCTTTGCAGAGCGGTTAAGTCCATGGGCTCCGTCTGGGTCATTTGGCCGGAAGTTTAGAGGTGTCAAGGGTGAGGGAAATGGCAATGCGGGAGCCGAGGCTCCTGGACTGTCCGGTTGCTTCCTGCTTGTATACGACAGCGTTGACGGAGTCTGCGTAGGTGCGGATGTCGGGGTCGAAGCGTACCGTTCCCACATTGAGGAATTTGTCATGGAGGGCATCTACGGCGCTCACATATTTGAGGCCGATGACACTGGGAACCTCCGTGCGGTTGTCCTCGCTGGCTACGGCAACGGTAAGGTCTACGGTGGAACCGCTCACTACAAGATCTCCGGCTTTCACCTCCACGCCGTCTACCATCTGTTCCAGCACCGTGTTGGTGGCGATGTCCCTTACATAATTAAGGTAGCCCATGTTTAGGCCCCGGTTCTGGAGCTCGCTGCGGGCTTCGGTGACGGAATAGCCGTACAGGTTGGGCATGACCACTTTGCGGGGGACCACCGAGTTGATGGTGAGGAAGATGCTGCGGCCTTCCTTGACCTTGGAGCCCGCCTTGGGAAGCTGGCGGTACACGACACCGCCGCTGAGACGGCGCACAAATACGGAGTCTACCACCTTCACGGACACGTGGCTGCTGTGAGCCAGCTCCTGTGCCTCGGCCACGGTGAGGTTGGTGAAGTCCGGGGCCGTCACCGTCTTCCCGTGTTTGGTGACCACGCGGAGAAGGATAGAGGCGGCAATGATGAGTACGATAATAAAGGCGGCTGCGAGCAGAAGGTTTCTCGCGATCCAGTTATCTTTGAGTTTCATAAACAGTCGTTTCATCCTGCGAATTTACGAAAATAATTCATAACTTTGTCTACCTATGCGTAGGATGCCTCTCATATTCGCCGCCCTGGCGCTTTCCTTTACACTTCTCATGAGCTTGCCCTGGCTGGTGCCGCACATGGGATGGACAGCCCTTGCCGGCCTGCTTCCGCTTCTTGTCATGGAACGGCTGGCGGCAGAGTACAAGTGCCGGCATTTCTTCTGGTGGCATTACGGAACCTTTGTGCTGTGGAATGCCGTCACAACCTGGTGGGTGGGCGGTGCCACGGTGGGGGGCGCTGTCTTTGCCATCCTCGCAAATGCGCTCCAGATGAGCGTTGTCTTCGGCAGTTTCCGCTGGGTCAGGCGCAAGGTGAGCGGTGTGCTCCCGTACATCTACCTGGCTGCGGCCTGGCTGGCCTGGGAGCGGTTCTATCTTACATCGGCCCAGATTTCCTGGCCCTGGCTGGTGCTGGGCAATGCCTTTGCAGAGAGTACCGGCCTGGTGCAGTGGTATTCCGTGCTGGGCACACTGGGCGGTTCGCTCTGGGTGTGGGCGTCCAACCTTTCCCTCTTCGGGATCATGGTGGCCCTCTCCGACGGCCGCGTCGCCGGCTGGAACGGGAAAGCGCGTGCCGCCGCCCTTGCCGGCGCCGTCGCTGCGGTTTTCGGGCCGATGGTTTGGTCGGCCTGCCTCTCCTTCGAGGAGGAGGGGACGCCGCTTCGGGTGGTCATCGGCCAGCCCAATCTGGATCCTTACGAGAAATTTGAGTCCCTGACGCAGGAGGAGCAGGACCTTCGCTTCCTCGCGCAGCTGGAAAAGGCCCACTGGCCCTCGGACAGCAGCGAGGTCCTGGTGCTGGCCCCCGAGACCTTCACGCCGCAGCTTTTCACCGACGATATCCGCGGGAACCTTACCTATCAGCGGTTCCAGGCCTTCCTGCGGCAGCATCCATCGGCCCGCATCCTTTTTGGCGCGTCTTCTTACGACCGTACGCTCTCGTACGCGGCCCCCAATCTTTGCTCCTACGACCTGGGCGCCCGGCCCGACGGCCGGCACCTGTGGTATACCGCGCACAATTCCGCCGTCCTCATGGATACCAGCGCACGCTATTCCATTTACCACAAGTCCAAGCTGGTGGTGGGCGTGGAACTCACTCCCTATCCCCGCGTGTTCATGCCCCTTGAGAACCTTCTGGGCGGAAGCCTGATGGGAAAAGACGTGGGGCAGAAGGAAATTTCCTGCCTGGACGGGATTGGAACGGCTATCTGCTACGAGTCCGTCTATCCGGAGCACTGCGCCGGCTATGTAAGGAAGGGGGCGAAGCTTCTTGCCGTCATCACCAACGATGCCTGGTGGGGAGATACGCCCGGGTACAGGCAGCACCTCAGCTACAGCCGGCTGCGTGCCATCGAGACACGCCGATGGGTGGCCCGCTGCGGCAACACCGGCATCAGCGCCATCATCGACCCGCGCGGAAAGGTGGTGGAACGCACGCCCTGGTGGCAGGATGCTGTCCTGGAGGGCACGGTGGAACTCCTCTCAGGGGAGAGTTTCTTCGTGCGGTATGGAGATATGGTGGGAAGGTGCAGCGTGTTCCTGTTCCTACTGCTGCTTGCAGGCGCTATTTCAAGTGCCGTACGGCCTGGGAAGGCAAAGCGATCTTAATCTTGAAGGTGGTCTTGGCCTTGTAGTAGATAAGGTCCAGGGTGGTGCCGTCGCTCTCGAAGAAGAAAGTGTCCAGGTACTTGTCGGTCTTTTTGTTGCGGCATACGGGCTCGCACCACACCAGCGTATAGTTTCCATCCTTTCGGTTTTGGATGCAGATGACCGTGTAGCCGCGAAGGTCAAACTGGGCGGCGTTTGCGTTTTTGCCTTTTTCCTTGCGGGCCTTTTTGAAGGCTTCTACAAGGGAAGATTCCGGGTCCAGCTGGCCAAAGGTGAGTTTGGAGGCTGTAGTCTCTGCCTTGGGGTTTTTCTTTATCCACCACTGGATGGCGGTGTCGGTGAGAAGATCGGCCTTGGAGAGGGGAACGAGGGCTTCGTTTTCCCTGAGGCGGGCGGCGAGCCAGGAGATTTCGGCAGTCTGGATGACGCCTTCCATCATTTCGGGGCTCTGGCCTTCGATGCGGCCTTCTGTGAGGGGCGTGCCGTAGAAGATGGCCTGGGACAGGAGGTCTTCCTCCGGGTTATAGAGGGCTTCCACAAATTCGCGGTCTCCCAGACGGTAGGCAAAGTGGATGAGCTGGCGCTCTTTCCCGAAGGGCGTGACAATTTCCATCGGTGTTACAATGACGGGTGCGTGCGAGGTTTCTTCCATGGTGTACACGTTCAGGAAACGGCGCTCCTGAAGCACTCCGTCGGGGCTGAGCACCCGGAGGGAAAAGTCGTCTTCCAGCGACAGAATGTGCTCCTGGCCGTCTTTTTTCCAGCCGATGGCATCGAGTGGCTTGCCTCCGGACACCCGGATGGCGTCCTCATGCGTGATCCGGCTCACGTTCTGCTCCACAAAGACCAGGTACAGGAGGGAATCCTTCATCTGTTGCACCTTGGGGGCATAGACGGAGGACGGATATTTCTTGAGGAATTTGTCGGCGGCTTTCACCGACGGCTTCTTCATGGTTTTGTTAAACTGCGAAGTTTCGCTGCGGGACTGGGCGTAGAGGCCTTCGGCGGGTGCAAGAAGAAGCAGGCCCGCTATAATGGAAAGAAAAAACTGCTTGTGTGTCATAGGCTGCAAAGATAAGAAAAAATAGTATCTTTGCACGTTATGTTAAAAAGTGTCATTTCTTTTCTTTTATCGGCACTGCTTCTCCCCGGCATGCCGTCCGTTTCCTGGAAAGCGCAGGTAAATCCTGTCCAAGATAATCAGTATCAGCTGGTGGTTACCGGCACCATCGCCCCCGACTACTACGTACATCCCATGGGGGATGCTTATGTGGGAACGATCCTCTCCGTAGAGGAAGGGGAGGGCGTAGCCCTTGTGGGAACCCCGGTTGAGGAATATACTCCCTCAGACTACAAAGGAGAACAGGTGGTGACGGGAACCTATGTGCTCCGGCAGGATGTGACGGTCTCTGCTTCCGCTACCGTGAAGGGCAGCGTTACCTGGAGCGCCTGCAGCGGAGACCAGTGCAATATGCCGGAGGATTACGAGTTTTCCATCCCGGTGGAGGTGGCGGCATCGGCCTCCACGGCTTCGTCGGCATCGGCCGGCAGTCTGTGGAGCCTTATCCTGGAGGCCATCCTCTGGGGCTTCCTCATGCTGCTCACTCCCTGCGTGTTCCCCATGGTGCCCATGACGGTGTCCTTCTTCCTCAAGCAAAGCGGAAGTGCCGCCCGCGGCCGTTTCAACGCCTTCATGTACGGCCTTTTCATTGTGCTGCTGTATACGCTGCCCATCTGCCTTATCATTGGCCTCACCTGGGCGGCGGGCGGTTCTGCCGTCACGGCCGACATCTTTAACTGGCTGTCCACGCACTGGATCCCGAACATCCTGTTCTTCGTGATATTCATGGTGTTCGCCGCGTCCTTCTTCGGTGCGTTCGAAATTACCCTTCCTTCCAGCTGGACCACCAAGGCCGATGCAGGCAGTAACAAAGGCGGCCTTGCCGGCGTGTTCTTCCTGGCCCTTACGCTGGTGCTGGTAAGTTTCAGCTGCACCGGTCCCATCGTGGGAACCGTGCTCATCAAGAGCACCCAGGGAGAGTTCTGGGTCCCGATGGTGACCATGCTGGCTTTCAGCGTGGCCTTTGCCCTGCCGTTCGCCCTGCTGGCTTTCTTCCCTTCTGTCCTGAAGAAGCTCCCGAAGAGCGGCGGCTGGCTCAACAGCGTGAAGGTGGTGCTGGGCTTCGTAGAAATTGCCCTGGGCCTCAAGTTCCTCTCCACCGCAGACCAGACGTACCACTGGCACCTGCTGGACCGCGAAGTTTACCTGGCTATCTGGATTGTGGTGTTCTCGCTGCTGGGGCTGTACCTGCTGGGTAAGATCCGGTTTAAGCACGACACTCCTCTGGAGCATCTCTCCGTAGGCCGTCTGGCGTTGGTAATTGCAGACTTTGCCTTTGTGGTATATATGATTCCCGGCATGTGGGGTGCCCCTCTCAAGGCCCTGAGCGGATATCTTCCTCCCATCCAGACGCAGGATTTCGTTCTCGGCAGTGCTCCGGCACAACCGGCGGTCCCCGAGGCGGCGCTGGCTCCTTCCGAGGTGTCCCTGCCGCATGGCCTCACGGGATATACGGACCTTCAGGATGGCCTGACTGTAGCTGCCGCTACCGGGAAGAAGGTGTTTGTAGACATTACCGGCCACGGCTGCGTGAACTGCCGTGAGATGGAGGCCCGCGTGTGGAGTGCCCCTTCGGTCCTCAAGCAGCTCTCGGAAGACTACGTGATTGTCTCTCTCTATGTAGACGATAAAACCCGCCTCCCCGAAGAGAAGTGGGTTACTACCGAGAATGGGAAAGTGCTCAAAGATGTGGGCCGAGTCAATTCCAAACTGGTCCTGGACCGCTTCGGGGTCAATTCCCAGCCCAATTACTTCATCCTGGACGCTTCCGGTAACACCCTGCGTGGCCCTCGTGGCTACAATCTGGATGTGGAGGCCTTTGCCGCATTCCTGAAATTCTAAAGCATTTGATATGAAACCCATCCATTCAGACAAGGCCCCTGCGGCCATCGGACCTTATAGCCAGGCTATCAGTAGCGGTGCCGGGCTCGTTTTTGTTTCCGGACAGCTTCCCATCGACCCCGCAACGGGCGCCTTCCCTGAAGGCGGTGTGAAGGAGCAGACCCGTCAGAGCCTCATCAACGCCGCTTCCATCCTTGAAGCCGCCGGCCTCTCTCTCAAAAATGTGGTGAAGACCACCGTATTTCTTGCCGACATGGCCGATTTCGCCGCCATGAACGAGGTCTACGCCCAGTTCTTTTCCGCTCCGTTCCCGGCCCGCAGTGCCGTAGCCGTGAAAACGCTTCCGAAAGGTGCGCTCGTGGAAATAGAGTGCATTGCGGCAGAGTAAGATGTCGACGATGTGGGTAACTTGACAAAATATGTCAAGTTACCCGCATTAAATTTCAAAGGCGCCCCGAAATGGAGCGCTTTTTTAGGGTGCGGGCAATGGGACAATTTTCGAACCATTTTTGAAGACTTTGAGGCTATTTATCTATATGGAATACAGATAATTAACGTTTCGAATAATCTTAAGATTTAGACTGTTTTGAAATTGTGGCGGACTCCTCTTCAAGGAGAAGGAAGCGGTCGAAATCACTCTGATAGAGACGGTCTTGAACAATTCGATACTTTTCCCACTCTGTTTCCGCGTGGATTTTTGCCATCTCCGCACTAACCTTGCCGGCGTCAGCAATGACCTCGCGGTCCATCAATGTTAAGAAACCATTAAGGCGGGTTTCCCAGTCTTCCATGGTCATGGGAATGTGGCGTAGCGCCATGCTTTCAGCTAAATCAAGATAGGCCGATACCATGCGGCCGAGTTGGGCTAGTTCGTCTTCACTCAAGTAATTCTTGGCAATGGTTACATCCGATTTACGGACCTTCCCCATTGGTGCATCTTCCCACGTTGTAAGGCCCATATGGTCCTTCTCGGCATCGGCCCTTTCCATATAAGTTCAGCAGCAGTGTGGCCGTGAATAGCATAGTGGAGCTTGTTTTGTACGGTAGCATAGAAACGGACTGTTGCCGGAGCCTGTGGATCATAGTCCAGCGATGTGGCGTAAATGTCGGTTATCTTCTGATAGAACTTGCGTTCGCTCATCCGGATTTCCCGAATTCTCTCCAACTGGGCATCGAAGTATTTATCCGTAAGGAATCCGCCCTCTTTGAGCCGGATATCGTCCATATCCCAGCCTTTAATGGTGTACTCCTTCACGATACCATTGGCCCACTTGCGGAACTGAACAGCGCGCTCATTATTCACTTTAAACCCCACTGCAATAATCATTTGCAGGTTGTAATGAATGGTGTTCCTGTTAACCATTCTATTCCCTTCCTGTTGAACTATTCGGAATTTCCGAATAGTTGCTTCTTCTTGCAGTTCTCCATCACTGAAAATTTTGGATATATGCTCGTTGACCGTGGATACTTCCACTCCATACAACTCTGCCATCAATCGCTGTGTCAGCCAAATATTCTCATCCTCATAGCGCAATTCCACGTTTAGTGGTTGGTCTCCAACCGATGCGACATATGAAAGATACTCAGCTGCGCCGGAACGAATGGATATTTCTTTTTTCTTAGACATAACGTCAACGTTTTGTGCAAAGATACTCCAATGCATACCCAAATACAAATCTTTGTAAACATTGCAACAAGTAATTTGCCGCGTCGACAGAAAAACGGCATCCTGTGCGTTCTATGTGTCAACGCGGCAAGCTTTTGGGCAAAAACTGCCTATTTCCTTGCCGCGTTGACGCGAAATCGGCCTTCTACTGTATTCTGGCTGTCAACGCGGCAAAGTGACCGCAAGATTCTGGAGGGCGAAGCCCGACAAGGAGGGAGTCCTTTTCCCCGCACGAAAAAGGCGCCAGCAGGCGCCCGGCGTTTTGTAAAAGCTTGAATCGAATGGATTTCGGAGCGTAGCGACAAAAAGCCCTCCCCCGAGGGGAGGGTATGGGAGGGGGTAACGTGAGCGGACTTACGAAGCGTAAGCCTGTGCGTTAGTGTAAGTTCGTGCGGGCGAAGGGACTCGAACCCATACGCCGTGAGGCACCAGATCCTAAGTCTGGGTTGTCTACCAATTCCAACACGCCCGCAAAAAAGTGTTGCAAATATACGAATTTCGTTTGTTAGATTGCAAATTAGTTCGTAAAATTGCAGAACTAAACTATGAACTAATGAAAAAGCTTCTGATAACTATCATGTTATCCCTTTCGTCGTTGGCATACGGCAACAGTCTCAAAAGTGCCAACCCTCGCCATCTGGTGCGTGTAGGCTGGGGAGACATGCTCTTCGAGTCCATGGCTTTCCCGTCGGCCGGGCTTGACAGGGGCGGCAAAGGATATACCGGTCATCTTTTCGCCGAGTACCAGTACCGTTTTACCCGTGTTGTGAGCGTGGGTGCACAGCTGGACTTCCAGGGAATATACCGGGCCGAGATGAACGACTACGATCTTACGTTTCTCCCCACAGTCCGCTTCACCTACCTTCGAACCCGTATGGTACAGATGTACTCCGGCGTGGGCGCCGGACTCCTTTTCGCCTTCGACAACGCGGGCGGCCGTGAGTTCGTCCCTGCCCTGAACCTGAACTTCGCCGGTGTCCAGCTGGGAGAGGGTCCCCTTACCATCGGCTTTGAACTGGGCCTTCTGAATGCCCTTACCAGCCCTCACAATATCTACATGGCCGGCGCGCGCCTTGTATCCCTGAGCCTGAACTACCAATTCTGACAACTATGAAACGACTTCTTCCCCCTATAGCCCTGGCTCTTTTTCTTTCTGCCTGCACCCATCCTACGGTGGAGCTGGTAGACTTTGAAACCTTCCATGTCATCCGGGTCAAGTCTTCGGATGTAGTCCTGGAGGACGGCTCACTGAACCCGGAGGTCCAGCTCATGGAAGACCTGGAGGACAGCGAAACCAAAGTGGCCCGTACCGACGTTGCCGGCATCGCGCGCAATATGCTGGGCATTATCAACAGCGAGAAAGTTATCCATATCGCCGGCACATTCAAGGGACACGACGTGGACGGAATTACTCCTCTCACGCAGTCGGGAAAGCTGGTCATCCCGGCCGATGGCCCCATCCGGAACCTGGTACTGGTGAGCCACTACACCGTGGCCGCCAATTACGAAGCACCCTCGGAAACCTTCCCCCTGGAAGGAATCCTTGCCGCCAAAGGCTATGCCGTGGCCATTGCCGATTATATCGGCTACGGTGTCACCAGAAATCGCATCCACCCTTACATGCACACGCGCAGCACCGCACAAAGCGTGATAGACATGGGGCTGGCCGTAAAACCCTACCTGGAACACATCGGCCGCAGCCCCGAAAGTGACAAAGTTATTCTGGTGGGCTATTCCCAGGGCGGCTCCACCACCCTGGCCGTCATGAACATCCTCCAGGAAGAATACCGCGACGTGTTTCCCGTCCAGATGGCTTACGCCGGATCCGGCCCTTACGACCTGGCTGGCACTTTCGATGTCTCCATGCAGATGAACGAGACCGGTATTCCGTCGGCCATTCCCATGATTACCCAGGGAATCAACGAAGGAGAAGGGCTGGGCCTGAACATGTGTGACTTCTTCAAGGGAAACCTTCTCCTGCACTACGACGAGTGGATCAATTCCAAGCAGTACACGGTGAAACAGATCAACAAACTCATCGGCTCCCGCTATCTGTCAGAGATTATGACCGAAAAGGGCCGCGACAAAACCAGTGAGGAGACAGCCCGTCTCTATAAAGCCCTGATGAAAAACTCCGTGCTCAACTTCAAGCCGGAGTCTCCTGTTTACTTATACCATAGCCGGCAGGACGATACCGTCCCTTTTGAAAATTCCCTCAAGGCAGTAGACTATTTTAAGCAGCAGGATATACGCTGTAATTTCGGAGACTATGGCGCGCATACCATGGGCTGCCTCCGGTTTATCCTGACAGTTTACAACGACTTATGATTGGGCGTCACAAAGATGGAGGCAGCACCATCCTTCATCCGCCACCCGGTCCAGAGGCGAAAGCCCCAGCTCCATTGCCGCCTTCTCGATGGCAGGGACATCGGCCTCATAGAATCCGCTGAGGAGAATGTGCCCGCCCCGGCGCAGGGAGCGCTTGTAGGTGGGCAGGTCTTCCAGAATGATATTGCGGTGAATATTGGCCAAAAGGACATCGTAGGAGCCCATCTGCAGGAGCGAAGCGTCTCCGCAGGCCACCTCTACGCGTGAGCCCACCTTGTTCCACCGGCAGTTGCCCCAGGCCGATTTTGCCGCCACGGCGTCAATGTCCACGGCAAACACCTTGCGCGCGCCCATCTTGGCCGCCAGAATGGCCAGGATAGCCGTTCCGCAGCCCATGTCCACCACGGAGAGTCCCCGCATGTCAATGCCCAGCATCTGCTGCATCATCATATAGGTGGTGTGGTGCGAGCCGGTTCCGAAAGCCATCTGGGGATCTATCCAGATATTGTACCGTGTGCGGCGCACCTCCTCGTTGAACGGAGCCTTGATGGTCACTTTCCCGTCCACCACAATGGGCTGGAACGTCTCTTCCCAGGCCTTGTTCCAGTTCTGACCCTCGACGGGCGTTGCCTTGAACCCCGCCACGAAGGGGTAACCGCTCAGCACCACCTTTACGTCGGAGGCGCGGTACCGGTCTGTGGGAATATAGCACTTCAGGAAGGGATCCTCCGTCACGAAGGAGTCGAAGGGAAGCTCCCCGAGCTCGGCCATGAGGATATCGGCCCCTTCCTCGGTGAAGGGAGCCAGCTCCACGGCCACTTCCAGGTAGTCGAAACTGTTCATCTTATTCTTGTTTGGAGGCCTGCGCCTCAAGACGGATCACTTCCTGCTTCAGGGCTTCGCGGCGGGTGGTGGTCTGTTCCATGACATCGGACAGGAATGTTTCCATGCCCGAAAGGGAAGCCTCCGAAACGCTGCCGGTCTCGGGAGCGCCCGTTACGCCGGCCACTTCTCCGAAGTACTGCCCGGTGCGGTTCTCTTCCAGCGCCTTCTCCACACCGGCGTCAAAGATGTTGTGGATGGCGCCGATGAGGTTGTACTGCACGTTGTTGAGCTGCTGCGTGTACACCGGAACGTTGGGGCTGCGGTAACGGGCCTTGCCCAGGCCGTACCGGATATGGTCGAAGTCTTCTCCCCATACGTTGAGGCCGAACTTGAGGATGAGCGGCGACTTGATCACCGACACGTGGTAGTCGAACTGCTGGCTCAGGTGCTGCGTGCCCGATGCGGCCAGCTGGTAGCGGTCTACATCCAGCACGAAGGGGAAAATCTCCAGGATGTTGTTCTGGACAATGCCTGTGACCGACATGTTGGCAATGCGGGCCTCCTTCTTGTTGCGGAACATCAGGAGGCGGGTAATCCTCGTAAGCTGCGGGCTTTCCTTGAGCCCCAGGTCCTTGCCGCTGATGCGGATGATGCCGTCTACCGAAGGCAGCACCACATTCATGAGGGTGTCAATGTCCGTAGTGGCCGCCAGCTCGCAGTCCAGGTTGCCCTGGAAGGTGGTGAGAAGCGGCATGAGGGTGTCGATGGCCGGGAACAGGGTAATGACCTTTCCGGCTGTGATGTCCACCAGGTTGAGGTCGAAGCCCGCTTTGATTTCTTCCTTGTTCCGGGTGGAATAGAAGCCCTCGAAGTAAAGGTCTCCCATGTTGGAGGCGGCGAGGGCGTTGGTAATCTGGAGGGTGCGCTCCCGCATGGCGATATCGGCCGCCGCCCAGTTCACATCCAGGCTGTCGTACTTGATACGGGATGCTTCCAGGCTGAAGTTCACGTCCAGGTTGGAGGGAATGATGAGGAGCTTGCTTTCCAGCACGGCGGTATCTGGCAGCTGCGCAAGGTCTACGGCCGCTTCTACGGCTTCGTCAGATGCCTGGGAAAGCGCCTTGGAAGGCTTGTAGGTGGTGTAATAGGCATAGCCGCGCATGAGCTCGTTGGCGTCGATGAAGTTGCTGGTGACGTTGGCGTTAAGCTTCAGGAGCGAAGCGCCGCGTCCCAGCATGGCGCGCCTGAGTCCGGTAAGGCGGGCATTGGCCGACAAATCTGACGCCCCGGCCTCGAGCGTAATGTTCCGGAGGTTGAGCGTGTCGTTGTCAAAGGAACCGTTAGCGTTCCGAATCATGGTCTGCAGCGGGAAGGCCGGCATGCGCAGCCGGGCACTCTCCAGGCCGATGTTGCCCTGCACATCCCAGTCCCGCACATAAGAGCGGATCGCGTCGGACAGGCTGATCTGGATGTCGGCATGGGCGAACGGGTCTCTCTCCCGGGAAGCCAGACGCTCCTGGAGCGCCCGCCGGAACAGGGAATCCCGGGGAACCCCCGGATAGACGCGCGCGAGGGAATCCAGCCGACGGTTCATGCGGCTCAGATTAGGTACGCGGCGGATATGGCGGGTGGCCGTGAGGTCAAAGCTGAAGTCTCGTGCGCCCATCATGTTGGCGTCCATGCGGGCACGGAGCCGGCTGCTCTTTGAGCGGAGCGTCAGGCGCGGAGTGGGCCGTTCGCGGGTAGCGGGCTCCACACGGAAGGTTTCCGTGTTATCCTGCAGGGTGAGCCCCATGCCGTCGGAGTCCCTCATGCGAAGGCTCCCGAGCCTGAGGATACCCATCATCGAGGTAAGGTCCTTTCCTCCCTTGAGGATATCGGCCGAGTTCTGGGCCAGCAGCTGCAGCCGCCCGCCCCTGACGAACATATTCTTGAGGGAGGCGTCCAGGCTGTCGATATCGGCCTTCAGGGCCAGTACGCGCGCTCCCTTCCGAAGGTTGCGGTCTATCTCGTTGCCCTTGGTCTGGAGGTTCAGGGTAAAGAGGGGGATGCGGGCTTCCAGGCTGTCCTGCGCGTTGCGGATGTCCAGATCGCGTGCCTCGACATCGGCATTCAGGGAAGCCTTGCCGATGGTAGCCATGCGAAGCTGGGAAAGCCGGGCGCGGCCGTCCAGCCGGGCGTCGAGCGTTCCGGTTCCACTGTATCCGAGGTCTCCGGCAAAGACGCGGGCGAGGGAGTCCACGCGGGCGTCGAGCTTTCCTTTAAGGGTGATGAGCGGGTCTTTCCCCAGGGCGTCCTTCACGCTGGCCGTGGCGCTGAGCTGTGCGCCCCACACGTCTATGAGCAGTTTCTCGAGGTTGACGCTGACGTCGGGCCAGTGCCCCTGTCCGTACTGTCCCTGTGCCCGGGCGCTGAGGCTGGCCAGGATGGCATGGGTGGGCAACTCCTTCAGGGCGGGAACGTTGTCCTGGAATTCCCGCGCCATCTCTCCGAGCGGGCAGTCTTTGATGCCGGCCTGGAGGTCCAGGTCCATGATGCCGTCCTTATGCTTGAAAATAGTTCCCTTTCCGGAGAGGTTCAGGGCCGATACACTGAGGTTGAGGCTGCTCAGGAGCACCTCCAGCTCCCCTTTCCCGTGCGGGGGAAGGTCTGCCCGGACATCCAGGTGGATGGGAAGCCGCATGCGGCCGTATTCGCTGGTGCGGAGGCTGGCCTCGGCCTGGGCGTCCAGGGAGAAGCGGTGCTCGTCCACGGCGCCGCGGAGGCTGTGAAGCCGCAGGGCCAGGGTATCTGAAGGAAGCCGTCCCGATATGCGCAGCGAGTCAATGGCGAGCTGCGCCTTCGAGCGGTGTATGCGGGCCGATTCCACCCGTCCGTCCAGTTCCATCCGGCGCATGGAGAACATGCCGTGGAGGGTGTCGGCGGGGTTGGTGAAGATGATGAGGGGACGGTCGGTGAAGGCAATGCGGTCCAGGATGATGTCCGGCAGCGCCTTGTTCCCCTCCTTCTTCACGGCGGTATCTGCGGGGGCCTCGCCGCCCATGGCCGGAAGGATGTTCCAGTTGGCGGCGGTGGAGTCAAAGTAATGGGCGAAGATGCGGGGGCGGGAGAGTTCCAGCTTGTGCACGTGGACGACCTTGCGCCCCAGAAGGGCCATGTAGTCTACCGCCATGGTCAGTTCCCGGAAAGCGGCCAGGGTGTCGGTGCCTTCTTTCCCGTTTCCGGCCCTGAGAAGGCTGAAGCGGCGGTTCCCCGGCTCCGCGTAGAGGCTGTCGTATCGGGCATACCGGCTGTGCGGGTATGTGACGGAGAAATCCCGGATGTCCAGGTTCAGGTACGGGAAGCTCTTGATGACGTGGGCCCTCACCTCGCGGAAGTTCACGTCCGCGTCTACATAGTCCTTCGCCACCTGGTTCACAATCCTTGTGAGCACCTGGGGACGCAGCAGGACCTGGAGGGTGACAAGCAGTACCAGCACCAGGGCGAGGATGCCGATGACGGTATTGCGTATGACCTTGCCCGCCTTCATGGCTTAGAAGACGTAATCTTTCACGTCCTGGGCCGTGACGGGGTTGCCGCCCAGGATGAGGAGGCGCTCCACCACGTTTCTGAGTTCGCGGATGTTGCCCGGCCAGGAGTGCTCCTGGAGCAGCTGCAGGGCTTCGTCGGAGAACAGGGTGACGGGTTTTCCGCTCTCGCTGCTGATTTTCTCGGCAAAGTATTCCACCAGGATGGGAATGTCTTCCTTGCGGTCGTCGAGGGGAGGTACCCGGAGCACGATGACGCTGAGCCGGTGGTACAGGTCTTCGCGGAAGTTGCCCTTGGCAATCTCTTCCTGGAGGTTCTTGTTGGTGGCGGCGATCACGCGCACGTCCACGGTGATTTCCTTGTCTCCGCCCACGGGGGTGAGCTTTTTCTCCTGCAGCACGCGCAGCACCTTGGCCTGGGCCGGGAGCGACATGTCTCCAATCTCGTCCAGGAAGATGGTGCCGCCATCGGCCTGCTCAAATTTGCCCTTGTGGTCCCGGATGGCCGATGTGAAGGAGCCTTTCTTGTGTCCGAAGAGTTCGCTGTCAATGAGTTCCGAGGGAATGGCGGCACAGTTGACCTCCACGAAGGGCATCATGGAGCGGCCGCTGAGCTGGTAGATGCCCTGGGCCACCAGTTCCTTGCCCGAGCCGTTGGGGCCGGTGATGAGGACGCTGGCCTGGGTGGGCGCCACCTTGCCGATCATTTCCTTGAGGTGGGCGATGGATATGGACTCGCCGATCATCTCGTTGCCGTAAATCTTCTTCTTGAGGATCTTGGTCTCCTTGACGAGGGTGGCCTTGTCAGTGGCGTTCTTCAGGGTGATGAGGATGCGGTTGAGGTCCAGCGGCTTCTCGATGAAGTCGAAGGCGCCTTTCTTGATGCATTCCACTGCGATGTTGATGTCGGCATGGCCCGACACCATGACAACGGGCGACTCAATGCCTTCCTCGATGATTTTCCCCAGCAGCTCGATGCCGTCCATTTCGGGCATCTTGATGTCGCAGAAAATGGCGTCGTACTTTTCCTTCTGGGCCTTCTGCAGGCCTTCCAGGCCGTTTTCGGCCAGTTCTACCTGGTAATTTTCCATTTCCAGGATTTCCTTGAGGGAGTAACGGATGGCGCGCTCGTCGTCTACTATCAGAACTTTCATGACATATAACTTTATTATGCAAATATCGCAAAAATAATCTATATTTGTATGCTTAACATAACCTTTCTATGAGCATCCCGGACATCATCATTGCCGTAGACGGCTATTCTTCCACCGGCAAGAGCACTTTTGCCAAACTGGTGGCATCAGAGTTCGCTTTCCTGTACCTTGACAGCGGCGCCATGTACCGTGGCGTCACGCTGGCCGGCCTCGAAGCCGGTGTCATCGGGGACGGAAAGATTGACGAGGCCGGGACGGTACGGGTGATGGAACCGCTGGACCTCCACTTCCGCCGGGTGGACGGTACCACACAGCTTTTCCTCGGAGACCGCTGCATAGAAAAGGAAATCCGCGGCTGGGAGGTGTCCCAGTACGTGAGTCCCGTAAGCGCCGTCCCTGCCATCCGCGCGTGGGTGGACGACAAACTCCACGCCTTTGCCGCCGGCGGCCGTGTCATCATGGACGGCCGGGACATCGGCACCACCGTTTTCCCCGATGCCCAGCTCAAGATTTTCATGACGGCCGATGAAGGCGTACGCGCCCGCCGGCGTTATGACGAACTGGTTCTCAAGGGGGAGAAGACCACCCTGGAAGAGGTGGCCGCCAACCTCCGGGACCGCGACTACCGGGATTCCCATCGGCCCAACTCTCCGCTGCGTCAGGCGGAGGACGCCTACGTCCTGGACAACACCCACATGACCCTCCACGAGGAATTGGTCTGGATTCTGGGTCTTCTGCAGGGAAAATTCAATATTCTGGATAGCCCGGGCCTGTCATGCTGAGAGTAGAGATAGACCCCGGCTCCGGTTTTTGCGGAGGAGTCATCCGCGCCATCAAAAAGGCCGAGGAATACCTGTCTGAGGGTTATTCATTGTATTCACTGGGTGCCATCGTGCACAATGAGGCAGAACTTTCCCGTCTTCGGGAGAGAGGTCTCATCACGGTGGAATCGCTCTCGGAGGTTCCGGAAGGGGAGACCGTCCTCATCCGTGCCCACGGAGAACCGCCTTCCACGTACCGTGAGGCATCGGCCCGCCATCTCACTGTCATCGACTGTTCCTGTCCCGTGGTGCTGCAGCTGCAGCGAAGGATCCGCGAGGCCTACGCCCGCCTGCATAAGGACGGGTCCCGTGGGCAAATCATCATTTTCGGACGTGTGGGCCATGCCGAGGTCCTGGGCCTCATGGGGCAGGTGGAAGGAGATGCGCTGGTAATCGAGAACGTCCTCATGCTGGAAGAAGCCCTGCGCTCCGGCAAGATTGACCTCTCGCAGCCCATTGAAATCTTCTCCCAGACCACCAAGAGCCCGTCCGAGTACGCCAGTATCTGCGAGATGCTGAAGGCAAGGGGCGCCCGGCTCACCGTACACGATACCATCTGCGCCCAGGTGGCCACCCGCCACGAACGCCTGGCCTTTTTCGCCGCTTCGCACGATGTCATCCTGTTTGTGTCTGGCCGTTCTTCTTCCAACGGCAAGGTCCTCAGCGACCTGTGCCGCCGGGTGAATCCACGCACCTACCTCATCGGTGGGGCAGGGGACCTGGACGCGTCCTGGTTTACAGAGGGCCAGAGCGTGGGCGTATGCGGCGCCACCTCCACGCCCAAGTGGCTGCTGGAGGAAGTAGCCTCGACTGTTAGAAACTTACAACTATAAATCAATATGGCAGAATTCAAATATGCACCTATGTTTCAGCTTGGTGAAGACACCACTGAATACTACAAGATTCCGGGATCGGAGAAACTGGTGAAGACAGTCACCTGTGGAGATAAAACCCTCCTGGAAGTGTCTCCGGAGGCCCTTACGCTGGTGGCCCAGCAGTCTTTCCACGACTGTCAGTTCATGCTGCGCCGCGCCCACAACGAGCAGGTGGCCGCTATCCTGAAGGACCCCGAGGCTTCCGACAACGACAAATATGTGGCCCTGCAGTTCCTGCGCAACGCAGAGACGGCCGTGAAGGGCGTCCTTCCCTTCTGCCAGGATACGGGTACCGCCATCATCCATGGCGAGAAAGGCCAGCATGTCTGGACCGACTTCGAGGACGAGGAAGCCTTGAGCCTGGGTGTTTTCAATACCTACACGAAGGAGAATCTCCGCTACAGCCAGAACGCTCCGCTGGATATGTACAATGAGGTGAATACCAAGTGCAACCTCCCGGCCCAGATCGATATCGAAGCCACCCGCGGCAGCGAATACCGCTTCATCATGGTGGCAAAGGGCGGCGGCAGCGCCAACAAGACCTACTTCTACCCCATGACCAAGGCTACCATCCAGAACGAAGGAACCCTCATTCCCTTCCTGGTGGAGAAGATGAAGTCCCTGGGAACGGCAGCCTGCCCGCCCTACCACATTGCCTTTGTCATCGGCGGAACATCGGCCGAGAAGAACCTCCTTACGGTCAAGCTCGCCAGCATCAAGTTTTACGACAGCCTGCCCACCACCGGAGATGAGACCGGCCGTGCCTTCCGTGACATCGACCTGGAAGAGAAGCTCCTGAAGGAGGCGCAGAAGATTGGCCTGGGCGCCCAGTTCGGCGGCAAGTACCTGGCCCACGACATCCGCGTAGTGCGTCTGCCCCGTCACGGTGCCAGCTGCCCCATCGGCATGGGCGTGAGCTGCAGTGCAGACCGCAACATCAAGTCCAAGATCAACGCCGACGGCGTGTGGATTGAGAAGCTGGATGACAATCCTTCTTCCCTCATTCCTGCAGAACTCTGCCGTCCCGGCGAAGGCCCCAAGGGCATCGAGATAGACCTTGACAAGGGCATTGACGCCGTCCGTGCAGAACTCACCAAGTACACCGTGGGTACGCGCGTGAACCTGAAGGGTACCATTATCGTGGCCCGTGACATCGCCCACGCCAAGCTCAAGGCCCGCCTGGATGCCGGTGAGGAGATGCCGGACTACTTCAAGAACCATCCCATCCTGTATGCCGGCCCGGCCAAGACGCCCGCCGGATACCCCTGCGGCTCCATGGGCCCCACCACGGCCAACCGCATGGACCCGTACGTGGATGAGTTCCAGGATCACGGCGCATCCCTCGTCATGATCGCAAAGGGCAACCGTTCCAAGGTGGTCACCGACGCCTGCGAGAAGCACGGCGGCTTCTACCTGGGCACCATCGGCGGTGTGGCTGCCGTCCTCTCCCAGAGCAGCATCCGCAGCATCGAGTGCGTGGAATATCCCGAGCTGGGCATGGAAGCTATCTGGAAGATCACCGTCGAGGACTTCCCGGCCTTCATCCTCGTGGACGACAAGGGCAACGACTTCTTCAAGTCCATCGGCCTGTAATCTCGCTAGCCAGCCAACTCGCTGGCTATTAACTTTTTAGGTTTTTCTCTTTAGGCCGAACCGCCTAAAGAGAAAAACCTAAAGCATTAATAACTAATTATTTAGGCCGAGGGCGAAAAACTAGCACGAAGTCATGTATCCTTTCACCAGCTTCCATTTGCCGGCTTCGAAGTCGGAGGCCTTGTACAGGAGGTTGAGCATGCCCTCGTCGTAGAAACGGAGGCCGGCGGTGTCGGAGTCAATTTGCAGGAAGTTCACGCAGCCTTCCATTTCGCGCGCCACTTCCTCGAAGAACGGGATGCCCAGGAGTTTGGTGCAGTCGGCGTTGTCCGGGCACGCCTCGAAGGTCATCCGGAGGGCAGGCTGCGTGAGCGGCTCGTCGTTATCGTCTACCAGCTGTGCGGCGCGGAAGGTCTCGAAGTTGATGGTCTTGGTGTACTTCACCACCACCTGCTTGCGGTCCCACAGGCCGATGCCGTTGTGCCAGGGACTGTCGTAGCCCAGGTATTCGTCCAGGCCTGCGAAGATGTAGAACATGCCGTGGTGCGGCAGTTTTCCTTCCGGGTCAAAGGGGGCGATGTCTTCGCAGTCTATCTGGCACACGAATGTGAGGGGATAGTCGAAGGTTTCGCCGTCTTCCTCGGCCACGGCCGTAGGGTATTCCATGTCGGCGGGCATGTCGGGGTCTCCCCACCATTTGGAGGAGCAGAAAAGCTCGTTTTCAGTTGCTTCCAGATTAATCTTGATAGCCATAGCATATATAGTTTAGAAGTCCATGAGGTCTGCGTCGAAGTGGAAGTACCCGGAGGTGATAATGCCGGCAGTGAGCGTGACGCCCAGCGCAACCACTACCATGAGCCAGAGCACAAAGATAACCAGGCCGGGCTTCCAGGAGGGCGATTTGAAGTTGAAAATCATCTGGATGCCGCCATACAGGATGCCCACGAAGGGGAGCAGGACGGCAGCGCCGGTGAGGGCAATCACCCAGGGCTGGGACAGGTAGTCGGCCAGCATGGGAAGTTCCTCCACAATTTCATCGGCCATCATCTGCCAGGTGAGGCCGATGTTGCTGAGCCCGTTGAGGCTGATGATGGAGACGGAGGCCAGCCCCGAGGTTCCCACCATGAGAAGGATGATTCCGACGGCCAGCATAATGAGCCGTCCAAACTTACGGAAGAAGTCGGAGTTGCCCACTTCGCGGGCCGTCTGGCCAATCTCCTCGATCCCGGCCTGGATATTGCGGCTGATTTCGTCGGCTGTGACGCTTGTTCCGCGCATGGACCAGCGTTCCTGTGCCGTGCGGGCGGCGGGCATGCAGACCCACAGGATGCAGTAGATGAAGGGGAAGGTGATGAAAAAGGCACCGCCGGCCGATGGAATCGTAAGGCCCAGGACGCTGAGTACCACAAAGGCGAGGCGGAAGATGACGACATCGACCTGAAGGTAGGCGGCAAGGCCTGCGCACACGCCTCCGAGGCGCTTGTTCTCCAGGTCCCGGTAAAGGTGCCGGGGGTTCTCTCCGGGCTGCGCTTCCTGGGAGCCGGGGTCATCGGCCTCTATCCTTTCCGGCCGGCCGATGACGTGGATGACGTGCTGCACGTGGGAGAGCGTGACTACGCCGTTGCGGCCGCACTGGTCCAGGAGGAGTTCGGCGGCCCGTTCCTCGATTCCTTCCATGATTTCCTTTCCCCCTTCCTGCGGCAGGTAGTGCTTCTCAAGGGCGTTGATATACTCCTCAAGTGCGGCAGAAGCGTCTTTTTCCAGCGTGAAGGCGTAGCCGCCCACACTGAACTGTTCGGTTTGTTTCATAGGTTACTTCTTTAAGGTTTCAATGCTGTTTACCAGTTCCTGCCAGGCAGCATCCATCTCGGCGAGCTGCTCCCGGCCCTTGGCGGTGATGACGTAATATTTACGGGGCGGCCCCTGGGTAGACTCTTCCCAGCGGTAGCTCAGGAGCCCCTGGTTCTTCTGCCGGATGAGCAGGGGATACAGGGTACCTTCCACCACCAGCATATTGGCGGCTTTGAGCTCTTCCAGGATGCTGGAAGCATAGGCTTCCTTGCGGCTGAGAATGAGCAGGATGCAGTATTCCAGCACGCCTTTCCGCATTTGGGAGCGGACGTTTTCGCTGTTACTTTCCATAGGCTATCGGGTATAGGTGGTAAAACGGGACATGTTGGCCGGTGTGGGAGGGATTCCGCGCATGGCGCACTTCTTGGCGGGCGTATCGGCCAGGGGAATGGCAATCCAGAGGATGATGTACACCCAGAAACCGGCACTGCCAAAGATAAGGGCCAGGAGGAATACGATACGCACCAGCGTTACATCCACATCCAGGTGCAGGGCCAGACCGGAGCAGATGCCGGCGATCTTCTTGTCGTCGGGATCCCGGTACAGCGTTTTCTCTGCGGCAGGGGTGGGACCGGTCCAGCCCGAGGCATTTTCATCGGCCCCGTCGGGCATTCCGAGCGTAGCGGCCACGCGCTCCACGTTGGACAGCGTGACAACCCTTCCCGCCGCACCCGTCTCTTCATAGAAGAGCTCGGCGATGCGGCCCTCCATCTCCTCCATCACTTCCTCCTTCTGGCTCTCCGTGACGGTAAGACGGGCCTTATAGTGCTCCAGGTAGCTTGTGAGACGGTTGTAAGCGTCTTCCTCCAGCGTGAAGCTGCGCCCTGCCAGCGAAACATTGATAACTTTCTTCATCTTGCAAAGTATTTTTCAATGCAAAGATATAAATTTTATTTGGTACTTTGCAATACAAGGTAGTAAAATTTTGCGATATCTTGTTAAATTGCTGTCTATTAACGTTTTAAGTTTTTCTCTTTAGGCCGATCAGCCGAAAGAGAAAAACTTAAAACATTGGCGCTGAGCCGATTAGGCGGGGTGCGCGATTACTTCAGGAGGGCGTGGCTGGCGGTCATGGCCTTGGGATCCAGGGCTTCGTCCAGCTTTTCCTGGGTCATGAGGCCGTGCTCCAGCACCAGGTCGTAGACGCTGCGGCCGGTTTCCAGGGCTTCCTTGGCCACCTTGGTGGAATTCTTATAGCCGATGTACGGGTTCAGGGCCGTGACAATGCCAATAGAGTGCTTCACCATCTCGTAACAGTGGTCCGCATTGACGGTGATGCCCTCGATGCACTTGGTGCGAAGGGTGTTCATGGCATTGATGAGCCAGGTCTGGCTTTCCAGGATGCACTGGGCAATCACGGGTTCCATCACGTTGAGCTGCAGCTGGCCGGCCTCGGCGGCGAAGCACACGGCGGTATCGTTGCCGATGACCTTGAAGCACACCTGGTTGGTCACTTCGGGAATGACCGGGTTCACCTTGCCGGGCATGATGGAGGAACCGGGTGCCATGGCGGGGAGGTTGATCTCGTGCAGGCCGCAGCGGGGACCGGAAGCCATCAGTCGAAGGTCGTTGCAAATCTTGGAAAGCTTCACGGCCAGACGCTTGAGGGCGGCCGAGTAGCTTACGTAGGCGCCGGTATCGGGCGTTGCCTCCACCAGGTCGGGGGCCTTCTCGAAGGTGTCTCCGGAGAACTCGCTCATGCGGCGGGTGCAAAGCTCGGCAAAACCGGGAACGGCGTTGAGGCCTGTGCCGATGGCGGTACCTCCCATGTTGATCTCCTTCAGGAGAACGGCGTTGCGGTTGAGGTTGGCGATTTCTTCTTCCAAGTTGTTGGCAAAGGCGTTGAACTCCTGGCCGGAAGTCATGGGAACGGCATCCTGCAGCTGGGTGCGTCCCATCTTGATGATGTCCTTGAATTCCTCACCTTTGGCGCGGAAGGCTGCGATGAGCTCGTTCAGGGCCGTTTCCAGGTGACGGTTCATGCGGAAGAACGTGTAGCGGAAGGCCGTCGGGTAAGCGTCGTTGGTGCTTTGAGCACAGTTGACGTGGTCGTTGGGGGAGCAGTACTGGTACTCGCCCTTCTTGTGACCCATCAGTTCCAGGGCGCGGTTGGCGATAACCTCGTTGGCGTTCATGTTCACGGAGGTGCCGGCGCCGCCCTGCATCATATCCACGGGGAACTGGTCCCACAGCTTGCCGCCCACAATTTCCTTGCAGGCCGCAATGATAGCCTCGCCGATTTCCTTCGGGAGCACGCCCAGCTCGGTGTTGGCAGCCGCTGCGGCCATCTTCACATAGGCCATGGCAATGATGTACTCCGGATAGTCGTACATATGTGTGGTGGAAATCTTGTAATTGTTGATGGCGCGCTGGGTCTGTACACCATAGTAGGCATCGGCAGGAACCTGAAGTTCTCCAATAAGGTCGCTCTCGACCCTGAATTTTTGTTCTGACATAGTTACAGGTTAATGGAATTGTGTATCTACAAAGTTACCAATTATAAATTGCATTTCCTAACCCCTATTTTACGGCAGATATTCACTGTCGCCTCCCCAAAAAGCCCGCAGGGCTTTTTCCAGCCCCTCCCCCGAGGGGAGGGGTTTGGGGTGGGGGTAACGTAAGGAAGCGGGCAGCTCCGCTGCCCTGCAGTTCAACAAAAAAGCCCCTTCAAAAAGGGGCCTTTTTGTTGAACTGCAGCGATTCGAACGCTGACTGAGGGAACCAAAATCCCTAGTGCTACCATTACACCACAGTTCAATACCGGGCTGCAAAGATACGATTATTTTTTAATCAGAACAAGGTAGGATGATTTTCTTCCAGTTCTGAGAGAATCTTGGACATGATGGCTTCGCGGAACAGGGCGCTTTTGGCGTGTACCTTGAAGCGGGTGCAGTACTCGTTGATGGCCGCAAGCTCGCTGTCGTTGAAATACAGCACATGGCGGTTCTTTCTTAGAAGGAGCGCTTTCTGCTTTTCCAGGTAGGCAGGGTCTACCCCGGGAATGGTCTTTTTCTTACGGGCCATGGCTTATAATTTTACGTACCGGTGCCGGACCACGCCCCCCCGGTCCAGCTGCAGTACAAACGGCATTCCGGAAAGGTCGAAGGTGTCCAGCATGAGGCGGGCTTCCTCAGGATAATCGGTAAACAGGGCATCCATGTCCACCACCAGGACTTTCACGCGGCGGTCCTTTTTTACCAGGGCATCCACGGCCTCCAGGGTCTCGCGGCAGTAAGGACAGTCCCCGGTATAGAAGAGAATGTAGGCGGGATTGCCCTTGAGCCGCCGAAGCGGGAACACGCCTTCCTTGCTGCCTTTCCGGAAAAGGCAGGGTTTGCGGCGCAGCGTGCCGTGTACGGCAAGGTCAGGAACTACCGAACCGGCCGGTGTGCGGGTGGTGAGGTCTTCGAGCATTTCTCCCAGTGAAACTACCTGTGCCTTGTCTTCGTCGGTGTTCCATACCTCCGGAAGCGCCTTGATGTATCTGTCAATGAAAGGTTTGCAGGCGTCCTTGTAGACCTCCTCCTTTCGGGAGGAAAGATAGTAAAGGAAGTCTCCGGCAATCTGTTTGAAGGAATCCTGGTCTCCCTCTCCGAAGGTGCGGGCCGCCAGGTAATCGGCTACGTCCAGGATGTGGGAAACCTTCAGGGTATCTCCGTAGGCGCTGAAAAGTTGGCGGTAGCGCTCCATCTGGAGCGTTTCTCCGTAGAGGTACTTTCCCTTGGAGTACTGCTGGTTCAGGAGAATCCGAAGGGCAGGGGTGTCCAGCCCGCGGCCCAGGATTTTGCCAGCGGGGGATACAAGGAACAGCCCCGGGGTTTTGAGAATGCCGTATTTTCGCTGCCAGTCGGAGCTGAGCGAAGGGTCCCACAGGTGGGTCACGCCTTCAAAGCCTTCACGCCAGGTTTTCCAGGCATCGGCATCCTGCCCCGTATAAATGGCATAGATATCCAGCGGATATTCGGCCTCTTCCACCAGCCTTTTCAGGCGGGCGGTTTCCAGCTTGCAGGTCGAGCAGCCGGTATCGTAGAAATACAGCACGCTGTACCCGCCGGATGCCGGGACATCCACGGTGCTTCCGTCCGGAGCAAACAGGGTGAGCGAAGGAGCATCGGCCCCGATGAGCGAAGAACGGTTGAATTCCGCGAAGATGCGCGCGTTCATCAGGTCTTCCTCCGTCTTCATGGCGACGGCGCCGGAGAGGAACCATTTGTCTGCGATGTGCACGGCCACGGCGTCGTCTCCCATGATCTGGGAGCGGAGATAGTGGTCGTAGATTTTGATGGCTACGTACTGGCGAACAAGGGAATCCTGGCACGAGTCAATGAGATAGTCGCACTCTGCGCTCTGGACCGCGGCGGTTTCTCCGGCCAGGGCCGTGAAGTATTCTTCCAGCTTGGCCCCCAGTTCGGGATAGGGCTCCTGGGCATGCAGGCTCCAGGAAACGGCGCACAGAAGTGCGGCTGTAATCCATTTTCTCATAATTCTACGCCTTCAGGAATAAACGCCGAGTAGTCTCCTCCGTGCTTGAGGATATCGCGTACGGCCGATGACGAAATGTGCGCGAATTCCTGTGCGGTAGGGATGATGATGGTTTCGATTTCGGGGGCCAGCCTGCGGTTGGCGTCAGAGATGGAACGCTCGGTCTCGAAGTCAATCATGTTGCGTACGCCGCGCACGATATGGCGGATGCCCAGCTGCCGGCATGTGTCGATGGTGAGGTTGTCGTACTGGATAATGCGCACGCCGTCCATGCCGTTTGTGGCCTGCCGGATGATGTCCACGCGCTTTTCCATGTCAAAGAAACCGCGTTTGTCCTGGTTGATGCCCACCGCGACCACCACTTCATCGAACATGGTGAGGGCGCGTCTGAGGATATTCAGATGCCCGGCCGTGAAAGGGTCGAAGGACCCGGGAAAGAGCGCAATACGTTTCATAGTTGCCAGTTGATGGGAGTTTTGCCCTCGGCGGCGAGGAGCTGGTTGGTCTTCGAAAAATGACGGCAGCCGAAGAAGGCCCCGCCCGCGAGGGGGGAGGGGTGGGCGGCCATGAGCACATGGTGCCGCGACGGATCAATGAGCGAGGCTTTTGCCTTGGCAAAGTTGCCCCACAGGAGGAACACGATGCCGTTTTTGTTCTCCGACAGGTAACGGATGACTGCGTCGGTGAATTCCTGCCAGCCGATGTTACGGTGCGAGGCGGCTATCCCGGCCTCCACCGTCAGGAAGCTGTTGAGGAGGAGGACGCCCTGGCGGGCCCAGCCTTCCAGGTTGGGACGGCCGCTCATGCGGATGCCGAGATCCGTCTCAATCTCCTTATATATATTGCGGAGCGAGGGCGGCATTTTTACGCCGTCGGGGACCGAAAAGGACAGGCCCATGGCTTCTCCGGGATTGTGGTAGGGGTCCTGCCCCAGGATGACCACTTTCACCTGGTCCACGGGCGTGAGCTCGAACGCACGGAAAATAAGGCTGCCGGGAGGGTATATGACCTTTCCGGCTGCCTTTTCCTGATGCAGAAAGCGCACCAGCCCTTCAAAGTACGGTTTTTCGAACTCCGGTGCCAGTGCGTCTTTCCAGGATGGTTCAATCTTGACGTCCATTGCCTAAAAGACGAAGTCGATCACGTCTGCGATCGTTTTCACATAGACAAAGATAAGACCTTTTATGTAAATATCCTTGATATCCTCCACATCTTTTCGGTTTTCCTCGGAAATGACGATGGTGTTGACGCCGGCGCGTTTGGCCGCCAGAATCTTCTCCTTGATGCCGCCCACGGGCAGTACGCGGCCGCGCAGGGTCATTTCTCCGGTCATGGCCACGCTGCTCTTGGGGGCCTGTCCGCGCAGGGCGCTTACCATGGCGGTGACCATGGTGATGCCGGCCGACGGACCGTCCTTGGGCACGGCGCCCTCGGGCACGTGGATGTGGATGTCTTTCTTCATGAAGGCCTCGGAGTCCATGGAAGCCAGCTCCGGATGGGCCTTGATGTATTGCCAGGCAATCTGGGCGCTTTCCTTCATCACGTCTCCCAGGTTGCCCGTCATGGAGAGGTTCCCCTTTCCGTCGCTCACCTGGCTTTCCACGAAGAGGACTTCGCCGCCCATCTCGGTCCAGGCCAGGCCGGTGACGACGCCTACGCCCTCGTTGCCCTTGACATTGTCGTGGAAGGCCGTGGGAAGGCCCAGGTATTCCTTCAGGTGTTCGGGGCCGATGACGCGGGGAAACTCCTGCCCCAGCGCCATCTTCTTGGCGGTGACGCGGGCCACCTTGGCAATTTGCTTTTCCAGCGTACGCACCCCGCTCTCGTGGGTGTACTCATCCACGATATGCTGCAGGGCTTCGTCGGTGAACGAAAGTTCATCGGCCTTGAGCCCGTGCTCGGTGAGCTGCTTGGGAACCAGGTACTTATGGGCGATCTGGAGTTTTTCCTCGGCCAGGTATCCGCTTACGTTGATCATTTCCATACGGTCCTTCAGGGCCGGCTGGATGCTGCCAATCCCGTTGGCGGTGGTGATGAACAGAACGTTCGAGAGGTCGTAGTCCACGTCCAGGTAGTTGTCGTGGAAGGTACTGTTCTGCTCCGGATCCAGGGCTTCGAGAAGCGCGCTGGAAGGGTCTCCCTTGAAGTCGGAGGCCAGTTTGTCAATCTCGTCCAGCACAATGACGGGGTTGGAGGTGCCTGCACGCTGGATACCGCTCAGGATGCGGCCCGGGAGGGCGCCCACGTAGGTTTTACGGTGACCGCGAATCTCGGCTTCGTCATGCATGCCGCCCAGGGAGATACGGATGTATTTTCGGCCGAGGGCGCGTGCGATGGACTTGCCGAGGGACGTCTTGCCCACTCCGGGAGGGCCCCACAGGCACAGGATGGGGGAGCGCATGTTGCCCTTGAGCTTGAGGACGGCCAGGTACTCGATGATACGGTCCTTGACGGTGTCCAGGCCAAAGTGGTCTTCGTCCAGCACTTCCTGTGCATGGGCAAGGTCCAGGTTGTCGTCGGACATTTCTCCCCAGGGCAAATCCAGCATGAACTGAAGGTACGTGAGCTGGATGCTGTAGTCGGGGGAGGTGGGATTGTATTTCTCCAGTTTGGCCATCTCCTTGTCAAAGATGGCGCGCACTTCCTTGGACCACTTCTTTTCATCGGCCCGGCGGCGCATCTTCTCGAACTCCTCGCCTTCATCCATGCCCAGTTCCTCCTGGATGGTGCGCAGTTGGTTGTTCAGGTAGTACTCCCTCTGCTGCTGGTCGATGTCGGTCTTGACCTTCTGGTTAATCTCCTGCTTGATCCGGAGCAGCTGGGTCTGGGTGTCCAGCACCTTGAGAAGGGCCATGCCACGCTCACGGATGTCGGTGACGCCCAAGAGGTTGGCCCTTTCCTGGAAGTTCTCCACCTCGATGGTGGTTGCAATGAAGTTGACCAGGAAATGGAAGTTGTCAATGCTGTTGAGGGCGCCGACGGCTTCCTTCGGGGCAAACGACGAAGACTTCACGATGAGGGCGGCCTTCTCCTTGAGGGAGTCTCCGAGGACGCGCAGCTCGCGCTCGTCGGCATCGGCCGGAACAATCTCCTCCAGGAAATTGACGCGGGCGGTGATATAAGGGTCGTAGCTCACCACCGTGTCCAGCTGGGCCAGGGCCGATCCCTGCAGGATGGCCGTGACGGTGCCGTCGGGCATCTCCAGCGTCTTGATGAGCTTACATACGGTGCCGTATCGGCAGAGGTCTTCCTCCACGGGATCTTCCACGGAAATGTCCATCTGGGGAATGGCTACCAGCCAGCTGTCGCCGTCCTCTACATCCGATACCAGTTTGATGGATTTCTCGCGGCCCACCGTGATGGGGAAGACGGTTCCGGGGAACATGACAGCGTTGCGGAGGGTGAGTACCGGCAGCACCGGGGGAAGCTGCGAGGTGTCCACTTTCATGGCGGCGGCTTCACCGATAACCGGCATTATATTTACTTCTACGCCCGCAGGGGCGGAAAATTCGGGATTTTGCTTCATAATTACTGACATTTTGTCATATTAATGGTACACAATGCACCGGTGGGCTATATCGTCAATCTTTGTGCCACGTTTCAGAATTGACAAAATTTCACCCTAACATTTTGAATTCTGAAAAATTAAGTCTAATTTTGCGCAGTTTTTCTGATAAAAACTAAACATAAAAACTATAAAAACATGACTAAGGCAGAAATCGTAAACGAAGTAGCTAAGACAACTGGCATTGAAAAGACCCAGGTGCTGTCCGTAATTGAAGAATTCACTAACGTTGTTAAGGGTTCCATTATCGCTGGTGAGCCTGTTTACATGCGTGGTTTTGGTAGCTTTATCATCAAGCACCGCGCTCAGAAGGCTGCCCGCAACATCACCCGCAAGACCACCATGGTGATTCCGGCTCACAACATCCCCGCTTTCAAGCCCGCCAAGAGCTTCGTGAACGCCGTAAAGGAAAAATAATTAATCTATAAACCATTTTAGCTATGTGCCCTAGCGGTAAAAAAAGAAAGAGACATAAGATGGCGACGCACAAGCGTAAGAAGCGTTTGCGCAAGAACCGCCACAAGAAGAAGTAAGTCTTCTTAAGTGAAAAAGGGCCTCACGGAGCGATTCGCGAGCCCTTCCTTTTATTATTACTACCATAATTTCCACATGGAGTCTGAGAAACCGGACAAGGATCTGATTGTTGACGTTACGTCAACGGAAGTACATATCGCCCTGATGGAAAATCATCGGCTGATAGAGTACAACACGGAGTCCAGCACTGGGAACAAGTTCACCGTGGGAGACGTTCACCTGGGTAAGGTGAAAAAGATTCTCCCGAACCTCAATGCTGCCTTTGTGGACATCGGCGACAAGAAGGAAGCCTTCATCCATTACCTGGACCTGGGACTCTATTTTCCCGCTTTCGACCAGTTCGTGCGGGAATCCAACTCCAACACCAATCTCAAGGACCTGTACTCCAGGATCAAGATTGGCACCGCCCTCCCCAAGGAAGGCCGGATTGAAGAGTTCCTCCGTCCCGGACAGATGATCGTGGCTCAGATTGTCAAAGAGCCCATCTCCACCAAGGGATCGCGACTGACTGCGGAAATTTCACTGGCAGGACGTAATATCGTACTTCTCCCCTTCGCAGAGAAAGTGTCCATCTCCCAGAAGATTGGCTCGAAGGAAGAGAAACGTAGACTCGAGACACTGGTGAGGAGCATTCTTCCCAAGAATTACGGAGCCATCATACGCACTGCGGCGGAAGGCAAGAATGCCGCCACGCTGGTAGCCGAGACGGAATCCCTGATTGAGAAATGGGAAAGCTCCTGGAAAAAGATTGCCTCTAACAAGAATGTCCAGCTGCTCTTTACGGAATACAGCAAAACGACTACCGTGTTGAGGGACCTCCTCAACGACTCGTTCTCCAACATCTGGATCAATGACGAACGGGTGGCCGAAGAAGCCCGGAAGTACGTTTCCCTGATAGCTCCGGAACAGGAAAAGATTGTCCATCTCTACGAGGGAAAACAGCCCATCTACGATCACTTCGAGGTTACTCGTCAGATCAAGGGCTCCTTTGGAAAGGTGGTTCCCATGCGGCAGGGCGCCTATCTGGTAATCGAAACCACCGAAGCGCTGAATGTGATAGACGTCAACAGCGGCATCCGTACCAAAACCGCCGATCAGGAGGAGAACTCCTTCGAGGTGAACAAGATTGCCGCAGAAGAGATTGCACGGCAGCTGCGGCTCCGCGATATGGGCGGCATCGTGATCGTGGACTTCATCGACATGGAATCCAACGAGCACAAGAATGCCCTCCACAAGTACATGCAGGAGCTCATGGAGGCCGACAGGGCCAAGCACAATGTGCTGCCGCTAACCAAGTTCGGGCTCATGCAGATTACCCGTCAGCGCATACGGCCCGTAACAGAGATCAACACGTCGGAACAATGCCCCGTGTGCCATGGCACCGGAAAAATCCATTCCAGCGCTGTCATCGACGAGGAAATCGAGCGCAAGATCGCTTTTTATTCCATCGAAAAAGGTGTCCGCAGCCTGACGCTCAAAACCAGTCCCATCCTGGGAGCCTACCTCAAGCGAGGTCTGTTCAACTCCTACGTGGCCAAGTGGCGGAAACGCTACAAGATCAAGTTAGAACTGGTTGAAGATACGGACTTTACCGTTCTCCAGAATGAAATGTTCAATGAAAAAGGGGACAAGCTCGAGTAGCTTGCCCTTTTTTTATCGGATGACGAGCCGATGGATGCGGCGCGGCACGGAGACCAGAATCTCGTAGGGGATGGTGCCGAGGATGCCGGCAAGCTCGCTCACGGTGGGGTCTTCGCCGAAGATGGTGACGGTGTCTCCGGGCTCGGCCGGGATGCCGGTGACGTCAATCATGCACATGTCCATGCAGATATTGCCGATGGTGGGAGCGCGGTGTCCGTTCACGCTGAAGGAGGCTGCACCGCGTCCGAGGTGGCGGTCGATGCCATCGGCATAACCCACCGGGATGGTGGCGATGACGGTGCCTTCCTTCGCATGGCCCCATCGGCCATAACCGACCGTCTCTCCCGGGCCCAGTTTCTTAATCTGCAGAATCTTGCACTTGAGCGAAGCGACGGGCGCCAGGCGCTTTCCCGGCAGGGCGCTGATGCCGTAGATGCCAATTCCCAGGCGTACCATGTCAAACTGGTACTGGGGGAACCGCTCAATTCCGGCGCTGTTGAGGATGTGGCGCATGGGCATGTAGCCAATGCCGTCGGCGATATAGGCGGCGTTGTCGCGGAACATGTGGATCTGGCCCAGGGTGAATTCGTCTTCCGAGGGGTCTTCGGCCACGCACAGGTGGGAAAAACACGCCTTGACCTTCACCTCCGGGGTAACCTTGAGGTATTCCACCAGCTCCGGCAGTTCCTCGGTCATGAAGCCCAGCCGGTGCATGCCGGTGTCCAGCTTGATGTGGACAGGATAGTCTTTGAGTCCTTTTTCCCGCAATACTTCCACCAGCTTTTTGAGCGAGTACAGGTTGGGAATGCTGGGTTCCATGCGCGTCTGAATAATTTCCGGAAAGAAGTCGGTTCCGGCGGTGAGGACGAGGATGGGGAGCGAAATGCCGTTACGGCGCAGCTCCAGGCCCTCCACAGGGTAGGCGACGGCCAGGTAATCGGCCCCGGCCCGCTGCATCATGGACGCAAATTCCACGGCACCGTGGCCATAGGCGTTTGCCTTGACCAGCACCAGCAGTTTGGTTTTGGGATCCAGGAGGGTACGGAAATACCGGTAGTTCTCTACCGTTGCCCCCAGATTTAGCTCCAGACGGGAAAAATCATCCTCTATTTTACGCACGTAATCCATTTTTCAGACTACAAAATTAACACTTCCTGCTGACATTTCGGCATAAAAAATGTATTTTTGTGCGGCGGTCCACTATTTGATGGACTGTCGAAAAAACATTAAATGACTATGTCCTCTTCTCTTATTTGGATGATCATGATTGCGGTGATGGTGGGCAGTATGCTCATCCAGGGTATGTTACAGCGCCGCTTTGAAAAATATTCAGAAGTTCCCACCAGCCTTACGGGAGCAGAAGTTGCCTCCCGCATGTTGCAGGCGCACGGTATCCGGGACGTGAAAATCGTCTCCATTCCCGGTAAGCTCACAGACCACTATGACCCCACCACCAAGACGGTGAACCTGAGTGAAAACGTCTACTACGGGCGTTCCGTTGCCGCTGCCGCCGTTGCCGCCCACGAGTGCGGCCATGTGGTTCAGCACGCCACCGGCTATGCCTGGCTCACCATGCGCTCGGCCCTGGTTCCCGTGGTGTCCTTCTCAAACAACATCGTGTCCTGGGTGCTGCTGGCGGGAGTGCTCCTTATCAACATCTTTCCGTCCCTTATCTGGATCGGCATCGGCCTGTTCGCCCTTACCACCCTGTTCAGCTTCGTGACCCTCCCTGTGGAGATCAACGCCAGCGCCCGTGCCGTCAAGTGGCTGGAGCGGGACGGCATCGTGAGCTACGAGACCAAGCCCATGGCCGTGGATGCCCTTCGCTGGGCCGCCTACACCTACGTCATCGCCGCCATCGGCTCGCTGGCCACCCTCCTCTACTACATCTCCATCGCGCAGGGCCGTCGCCGATAGTGTTTTCTGCGAATCTCTGCAAGTGGTTCATTATCAGCACTATAAAAAATTCTCTTTAGGCCGATCAGCCTAAAGAGAAAAACCTAAGACGCTGATAATTAGGCGATTAGGCCGATGGCGCAGTGCTAGAGCATGAGGCCCTGGCGAACCTTGGCGGCTGCTTCGGGGCCTTTGAGGTAGGTGAGAATGGCTAGGCCGAACTCCACAGCCCATCCGGCACCGCGTCCGGTGATGAGGTTGCCGTCGGTGACGGCTCCTTCGGGCGTGTAGAGGGCTCCCTGGCCGATGAGCGCGTCCTCGAACCCGTCAAAGCAGGTGAAACGACGCCCGCTGAGGCCGGGCAGCTGCGATACGACGAGCCCGGGTGCTGCGCAGATGGCTGCTACGGCACCGCCGCGGGCCCAGTGGTCCTGAAGGATTTCCATGAGCTCTGCATGTGCTGCCAGGTTCTTGCTGCCGGGCATGCCGCCGGGGAAAATCATGATATCGGAGGCGTCAGTGCCCGGTTCCATGACCTCGAGGTCGTTCCAGGAGGTGTCGGCCGTTACCTGCAGTCCGTGGGAACTCTCCACGAGATAGTCGTCCGTAATGGATACGGTGACAGCCGGTACGCCGCCGCGAAGCAGCACGTCACGCGTTGCAAGGGCTTCCATATCCTCGAAGCCGTCTGCAAGAAAAATGTGTATTCCTTTCATCTTTTACTTTTAAAAAAATCCAGCATGAGTGCGGCACATTCCTCCTGGAGCACGCCGCCGCTGGTCTGTGTACGCGGGTGCAGCAGGGAAGGCGTGAAGAGGGAGTAGCCGCGGCGGACATCCGGTGCGCCGTAGACAATGCGGCTGATCTGGGACCAGGCCAGGGCACCGGCGCACATGGGGCAGGGCTCCACCGTTACGTACAGGGTGCAGTCGGTGAGATATTTCCCGCCCATGGCCTCGGAAGCGGCGGTGATGGCGATCATCTCGGCGTGGGCGGTGGTGTCACGGAGGCGCTCGGTCTCGTTGTGGCCACGGCCGATGATGCGCCCTTTCCAGACCACGACCGCGCCGATGGGAATCTCTCCCTGAGCCCGGGCAGCCTCCGCTTCGCGAAGGGCTTCGCGCATGAACTTTTCATCCATTTCCATGTTGCAAAGGTACTCAATTATTCTTATCTTTGCACGGTTATTTAGGAGGCGGTCCATGAGAATCACAAGCGCGGAGTTTTCCGGAAGCAGCACGCGGGTGGGGCAGAAACCCCAGCGGCGCCTGCCCGAGTTTGCGTTCATCGGCCGCTCCAACGTGGGAAAGAGCTCCCTCATCAACACGCTCACCGGCAATTCCAAGCTGGCAAAAACCTCCCAGACACCCGGAAAGACCCAGCTGGTGAACCATTTCCTCATCAACGACAACTGGTACCTTGTAGACCTTCCCGGTTACGGCTATGCCCGCCTGCCGGACAAAGACCGCGCCCGGCTGCGCCACATCATCTGGGACTACATCAACCACTCGGAGGAAATGGTGATGCTCATGGTGCTCATCGACAGCCGCCATCCCATGCAGGAGGTAGACCTTCGCTTCATCTCGGAACTCGGAGAAAAGGGCATCCCCTTCGGCATCATCTTCACCAAGGCCGACAAACAGGGCCCCGAAGCCCTGCAGCGCCAGGTCCTGGAGAACAAGGGCCGTCTGCTCGAAGACTGGGAAGAGCTGCCGCCGTGCTTTGTGTCGTCCTCGGTGAGCGGAGAAGGAAAGGAAGAAATACTTAACTATATCGGAACTATTCTTAATTCAATATGATCAATGCAGTCCATGAGCACCGTTTGGCGCTGTTTACTTGTGATGCTTCCCGCTACTTCGCGGAGAAGGTAGTTGCCGCTATGAACCGTATGAGGCAGGAGAACGATCCCGAGATTGTTCTGGGCCCCCTCGAGGTTGCCCGCTTCAGTGACGGTGAATTCCAACCCTATTTCCAGGAGAGCGTGCGTGGCGCCACCTGTTTTATCATCCAGTCCACTTTCCCCACCTCCGACAACCTGATGGAGCTTCTCCTGTCCGTAGACGCTGCCAAGAGGGCATCGGCCGACCGTGTCATTGCCGTCATCCCTTACTATGGCTGGGCCCGTCAGGACCGCAAGGACAAGCCCCGCACCTCCATCGGTGCCAAGCTGGTGGCCAACATGCTCAAGGTGGCAGGGGCCGATGCCGTCATGACCTGCGACCTCCATGCCGACCAGATCCAGGGCTTCTTTGATTTCCCCGTGAACCACCTCTATGCCAGCTACGACTTCCTGGGCATCCTCAAAAAGCTCCAGAAGGAGTTCAAGGACACCCTCACGCTGGCTGCTCCCGACATGGGCGGCGCCAAGCGCGTCCACGCCTATGCCAAGAACCTGCATACGCCCGTTGTCATCTGCCACAAGACCCGCGCCAAGGCCAATGTGATCGAGAAGATCGTTCCCATCGGCGAGGTCGAGGGCCGTGACATCGTGATCATCGACGATATCATCGATACCGCCGGTACCCTCACCGAGGCTGCCAACGAGCTTCTCCGCCGCGGCGCCCGCAGCGTGCGTGCCTTCGCAACGCACCCCGTGCTCTCCGGCCCCGCCTACGAGCGCATCGACAAGAGCGCCCTCACCGAGGTTTATGTGACCGACACCATTCCGCTGGATCCTTCCAAGAAAGCTTTCCAGAGCAAGTTCCGCGTGGTCTCCCTGGCCGATACCTTTGCCCGGATGATCCTTCGCGTGTACAACTACGAGCCCATTTCATCCGAATTCCCCCTCTAACAGCCCATGAAAACCCTGCTTGCAGCTATCGTATTCGTCGGTCTCGCCGTGATCCTTCTCGGCGTCAATATCTTCTTTTTCCATCGGCCCTTCCCCGACGGAGAGATATCTACCAATCCGGAAATGCGCAAGCGGGGTATCAAATGTGCCAAACAGGAGGAAATGGAAATGCTGGCGGCCGCGAAAGGTAAGAAACCGGTATGCGACGGCAATGTGTCGGATGCCTGCTCTTCTTGCGCCATAAATTGTAAATAGCATGATAAAACGTATTCTGCGGGCTGTTGCAAAGCTCGCGGCCACCCTCATATCCCTTTTCGTGCTGACGCTGGTGATTTCCAGCGTCGGCCCCGTTTATAGGTTCAGGGCTCCCAGACCTTTCTCGGGGGCGGATATCTTTAATCCCTATGCCTCCCTGGACACCGTCGAAGGCTGGAAACGGGCCAATTTCCACACGCACACGCGGGTGAGGGGCCCCTGGCCCGTGAACGAGTGCCCCCAGTGGCCCGCGTACGTGGATTCCGTGTATCGGATACTGGGATATGACATTGTCACTTTCTCCAATCACAACGAGATTACCCGGCATCCCTATGACACCGCCCTGCAGGTGAACGTGTATGAACACGGATACAGTATTCCGCAGTATCACCTCCTGGTATTCGGCAGCGAGAAAGTTAACCACTGGGACCCGCTCTTGCCCCTTACGGCATCCCGGAAGCAGTTTGCCTTGGACTACCTTGGGAAAACCAGTGACTTTATCCAGATGAACCACCCCTACCGCGTGCGTTTTTCAAGGAAGAGTCACCTGGAGAAACTCTCCGGCTACGAAATCATGGAGCTGGACACCCACATCAGCACCGAGAACGAGTACTGGGACTGGGCGCTCAGCGCCGGCCACTACAGTTTCGGCCTTGCCAACGACGACCTTCATTTCCCGGACCGCCATGAGAAAATCGCCATCCGCTGCAACTTCATCCAGACGCCCTCGGGCTCCTATGAAGACCTGAAGAAGGCCCTCCTTGGCGGCTGCTATTACTCCATGCGGGTTCCGGACTACGGAAACGGAGACTGGGAAGAGAAGATTGCCCGGAACCACCAGCTCCCGAAGGTGGAGAACATCGGCCTGAAGGACAGCACCCTCTTTATCAAGCTTTCGCAGCCGGCCGACAGTATCCGCGTGAACGGACAGGACCACGCCACGCTGGCCCTGGCGCTCCAGGCCGATTCCCTCTCATATACCCTGCGGGCCGATGATCCCTTTGCGCGTTTCACGGCTTTCTTCCCGGACGGGGCGGTGATTTACTCCAACCCCTTTGCCCGGTACGATGCATCGGCCGGCGCATTTCCTCCGAAGGAAGAGCCGCAGCCGGTAAACTGGGTGCTCACTCTTTTGTATAATCTGCTTCTTCTGGCCCTGGCTGCCGCCCTGGTGGCGGGGGTGGTGAAACTGTTCAAACGATGAAAATCTTCAAGGAAAAAGCCAGCCTGGAGGCCTACAGCCTGGCGCTGACGCTTTATACGCTGGTGGCCTTCCATGCCCCCTTTTTCTCCCATGCCGTAAAGCTTACGGAGGGGGGATTCAACGGAGCCGTCATCCTTGCGACGGCCGCCGTCCTCCTCGCATGCCTCGATTACCTCCTGTACTACCTTCTCGCGTGGCTGGGACGTATTGTGGGGAAGTGCATCATCTCCTTCACGCTCGTGGGGGACGCCGTCATGCTGTACTTCGTGAACAATTACGACGTCCTCGTGACCGACGAAATGATGGGGAATGTCCTGAACACGCAGTACTCGGAAGCGTCGGGCTTTTTCTCCTTTGCCTTCATCCTGTATCTCATACTGGGCATCGCCCCTTCCGTTTATGTGTTCATGCGCAAGCTGGAATACGGCTCCTGGAAGCGTCTCTTGGCCAATCTGGGCATCACCCTGGGCGTACTGCTAGCCGCCGTTTTCGGGAACATGAAGAACTGGCCCTGGATAGACAAGAACTCCACGGAACTGGGCAGTCTCATCATGCCCTGGTCCTACGTGGTGAACACTTTCCGTTATGAAGCCGCCCAGCGCCAGAAAAACCAGAAAGAGATTCCGCTGCCGGACCCCGTGTCCGTGAGCGAATCCCGCGATCTCTGCGTCCTTTTCATCGGCGAGTCGGTGCGCGGAGACCGTTTCTCCCTGCTGGGCTACGACCGGGAGACCAACCCCTATACGTCGAAAGACAGCGTAAAAGCGTACCGCGGAGTGTCATCGGCAACCTACACCATGGCCGGCGTCAAGGCCATCCTGGAGCCGATGGACGTACCTGAGCTGCACGAGATTCTGCCCAATTACCTCCAGAGAGCCGGCGTGGACGTGTGGTGGCGCACCAACAACTGGGGAGAGCCGCCCGTGCACACGGAGAAATACTATACCTTCGCCCAGCTCAGGGAGAGATACCCCGAGGCCGATGCCCGCTACGACGGCCTTCTCCTGGAAGGCCTCCGGGAAGACATCGCTTCCAGCGACAGTACCAAGGTGTTCGTGGTCATCCACGCCTACACCAACCACGGACCGTCGTACAACACCAATTATCCCGAGGAATTCACAGTCTTTACGCCCGTTTGCAGTACGGTGGAAATGTCCAAGACCAGCCCCGAGGAACTCAATAACGCCTACGACAACAGTGTCGTTTACACGGATTATCTCATGCATGAGGTCATTGAGATACTGCGCTCTTTCCCGGACCGCCGCACCATGATGCTCTTTGTCTCCGACCACGGCGAGTCCCTCGGAGAAAACAACCTGTACATGCACGGCGTGCCCTATTCCATGGCCCCGAAGGAGCAGCTGGACATTCCCATGGTGGTATGGACTTCGGATAAATCCCTGCAGTATAAGGACATTCCGGAGATCGGGCAACACTATGTTTTTCACAGCATTCTGCGTTTCTTCGGGGTGGATAGTCCCGCCTTTAACGAAGAAATGTGTATCTTTGCGAATTAATTTGAATTATTATGGCTTTAGTTGCGATAGTCGGGAGACCGAACGTAGGAAAATCAACGCTGTTCAACCGCCTGGTGGGAATGCGCCAGGCCATTGTGGACGAAACCGCCGGAGTAACGCGTGACCGGCATTACGGCAAATGCGAATGGTGCGGCCGGGAATTCTCCGTGGTGGATACGGGCGGCTACACCTCCAATTCCGATGACGTCTTCGAGGACGCCATCCGCCGCCAGGTGGGCATCGCCATCGAGGAGGCCGACGTAGTCCTTTTCATGTGCGAGGCCGCTACCGGCATCACGGACTATGACTCCGAGATAGCAGACCTGCTCCGCCGTTCCAAAAAGCCCGTCGTCCTCTGCGTGAACAAGGTGGACAGCGGGGAAAAGATGTATGACGCCTTTGACTTCTATGGCCTCGGGCTCGGGGAAGTATGGAGCATATCGGCCGCCAACGGAAGCGGCACCGGAGACCTGCTGGACGAGATCCTGCGGGTGCTTCCGGAGGACGATGAGCAGGCCGATGATCACTCGGACATCCCTCACATCGCCATCGTGGGCCGTCCCAACGTGGGTAAGTCGTCCCTCACCAACGCCCTTCTCGGGGAGGAACGCAATATTGTGACGCCGGTTGCCGGCACCACCCGCGACTCCATCTCCACCTACTATAACAAGTTTGGCCACGAGTTCATGATTGTGGACACGGCCGGCATGCGAAAGAGGGGCAAGGTCACCGAAGACCTGGAGTTCTATTCGGTGCTCCGGGCCATGCGAACCATCGAGCACTCCGACGTGTGCATCCTCATGATCGATGCCACTCTGGGCATGGAAGCGCAGGATATGAACATCTTCAATGTGATTCAGAAGAACCGCAAGGGCTGCGTGATTGTGGTGAACAAATGGGACCTCTTCGAAAAGGATGTCAATACCATGAAAGAGTACACGGAAGCTCTCAAGGCCCGTCTGGCTCCTTTCAACGACATTCCTGTCATCTTTACTTCCGTCCTGAACAAGCAGCGCATCCTGGACGTGCTGGACGCCGCCGCCCGCGTGGCCGCCAACATGTCCCGCAAGATTTCCACCTCGCAGCTCAACGACGCCATGCTGCCGGAAATCGAGAACTACCCGCCGCCGGCATGGAAGGGCAAGTACATCAAGATCAAGTATGTGACGCAGCTTCCCACCCGCACGCCGCAGTTCGCCTTCTTCTGCAACCTGCCCCAGTGGGTGAAAGATCCCTACAAGCGCTTCCTGGAGAACAAACTCCGCGAGCACTTTGACTTTGAGGGGTGCCCCATTCAGGTGTATACCCGGGCCAAGTAGTCCTTATCATGGAAGAAAGGGACTATATTGACCTGCTTGAGTTACAGCAGCGAATTAAGGGAAGCGTGCAGGATGCCTTCCCCGGCCGCTATTGGGTAAAGGCAGAGATTGCTTCCTGGAGCCCCAGGGCCAACGGTCACTGCTACCTGTCCCTGGTGCAGACCAGCGGCGGCAAGTCGGTGGCCGAATCCCGTGCCATGATCTGGAAGTGGAACTACCAGAGAATCGTGGCCACCTTCGAGGATATGACCGGACAGCGGCTGCAGGCCGGCATCACGGTCCTGGTCCGGGTGCAGGTTGCTTTCAGTGAGCTTTACGGCATGTCCCTGTACATAGAAGACATTGATACGGCCTTCACGCTGGGCCAGGCGGCTCTGGAGCGCAAGCGCAATATCGAGCGCCTTGAAAAGGACGGCTACATGGACATGCAGAAGGAACTGGCCCTGCCGGAGCTTCCCACCCGCCTGGCCGTGATTACTTCCAAAACTGCGGCGGGCTACCAGGACTTCCGGAATCACCTCCTTAATAATCCCGAAGGCTATGCCTTCTCGCTGGACCTTTACGAAGCCCTCATGCAGGGAGAACAGGCTCCTTTGTCCATCAGGGAAGCGCTGGCAGCGGCAGCAGAGGGGAACTATGATGCCGCTCTCATCCTCCGCGGCGGCGGCAGTGAGCTGGACCTGGCCTGCTTCGACGACTTTTCCCTGGCAGTGGCCATTGCTACCTGCCCCGTTCCGGTTGTCACCGCCATCGGCCATGACAAGGATGTTCATATCGCCGATATGGTGGCGCACGCGTCCGTCAAGACGCCCACGGCCATGGCAGACCTTTTCCTGGACGCCGTCAGCGCTCAGGAGAAAAGGGCGCTGGAAACGGTAGCGCGCATCATCCATGCCTGCAGCCGCCTTGTGGCCCGGGAGGAAGTGAGGATGGTATCGGCCGATGCCAGGGTGAAACGCGCGGTCGCCGGCCGCATCGGCGCACTGGAGCAAGCCCTACAAAGGTGCATCGGCCGCATTGCAAAGGGGCTTCTGGGGAAATATGCCGATACCGCCCGGCTCTCCGACAGTGCGGCCCACCGTGTCCAGTTTGCCGCACAGGCCCGGGTGAGTGCGGAGTTTTCCCGTGTGGCCCTGAAGGAGGCCCTCATCGGAGCCAGCGATCCCCGCAAAATCCTGTCCCTGGGATATGTGCTGGTTACAGGCAAAGACAACAAAGTCCTCAAGACCGTGGATAAAGTGGGAATAGGGGACCGTATCGGCGTGCGGTTCCAGGACGGCTCCCTCACGGCCAAGGTGGACGAGGTGTACAGTGATCACCTGGATAATAACAAAGCAAATATAGCATGAGTGACAAATTCGATTATGCGAAGGCAATATCCGAACTGGATGAAATTGCCGCGAAGGTAGAGAATCCGGAAACCAAGCTGGATGATATCGATGTCCTTGTGGGACGCTCCAAAGAGCTCCTGAAGCAGTGCAGGGATTACCTCAGGACAGTAAAAGAGAAAATAGATTCTTTAGACAAGGAGTAATTATGTTTGATGCAGTGAAAGTGAAGGACGCCTGCGTCCGGTGGATCCGGGACTGGTTCGAAGAAAACGGGAAGGGCTGCAATGCGGTTCTGGGCATCTCCGGCGGCAAGGACAGCAGCGTGTGCGCTGCCCTGTGCGTGGAGGCCCTGGGAAAAGACCGTGTGATTGGCGTTACCATGCCCAACGGCGTGCAGCCGGATATCGACGACTCTGTCAAACTTATTAACCACCTGGGTATCAAGCGGTACAATATCAATATCGGCTCCTCCTTCAATGCCCTGATGGCGGAGGTTGAGGATAAACTGGGACACGAAGCATCGGCCCAGACCCGTGTCAATATGGCCCCGCGCCTGCGCATGACGGCCCTCTATGCCGTGTCGCAGAGCAATAACGGCCGCGTGGTGAACACCTGCAACCTTTCCGAGGACTGGGTGGGCTACAGCACCCGGTACGGAGATGCCGCCGGAGACTTCTCGCCGCTGGGCGGGCTCACGGTCGCGGAGGTAAAAGCCATCGGCAAGGTGCTGGGACTGCCCGTTGAGCTGGTGGATAAGGCGCCCTCCGACGGCCTTTGCGGTAAAACCGACGAAGACAACCTGGGCTTTACCTACGCCGTGCTGGATGAGTACATCCGAACGGGCGTGTGCGAAGACCCTGCCACCAAGGCGCTCATCGACCGCAAGCATGTGCTGAACCTGTTCAAGCTTAAGCCCATTCCGCACTTCGAGCCGGAAATCTGACTTTCCGGTGTCTAGACCCTTTTTTGCGCCCGATAGTCCAGGAAAATGGACTGTCGGGCGCAAAGTGTATCGGAATTTTACTATATTTGTCGGATTATGGATTGACAGGAAAGCTTGAACAGAAAACTATAAGCAACCGCATATGAAAAGAATCTACGAAACCGACCCCTGGCTAATGCCCCATAAGGGAGCCATCGACGCCCGACATGAGCGTATCTGGCAGACCCTCAGGCACATCGCCGGGGACGGACTGCTCAAAGATGCCGTTAACAACCATCTGTACTACGGCCTGCACCGCTGTGAGGACGGCAGCTGGGTGTTCCGCGAGTTCGCGCCTAACGCCAACAAGATATACCTCATCGGAGATTTCAACAACTGGAAGCGGACCGAGGGCTATGCCCTAAAGCCCCTCGGCGGCGGAAACTGGGAACTCTGCGTTCCGGAGATGTTCCTCCGTCACGGCCAACTCTACAAGCTCTTCATCGAGTGGCCCGGCGGCGGGGGAGAGAGAATCCCTTCCTACGCTACCCGCGTTGTGCAGGACCCAGTTACCAAGGTGTTCAGCGCCCAGGTTTGGGACCCCTCGAAAAAATATGTCTGGAAGCACGGTCACGCCGGAAAACGGCCCCATCCCATGATTTACGAATGCCATATCGGCATGGCGACAGAAGAGGAGAAGGTGGGCTCGTTCGAAGAGTTCCGTAAGAATATCCTGCCCCGCATCAAGAAACTGGGCTACGACACCATCCAGATCATGGCCCTGCAGGAGCACCCCTATTACGGCTCGTTCGGCTATCAGGTGAGCAATTTCTTCGCACTCAGTTCCCGCTTCGGTACGCCCGAGGAGTTCAAGGCCCTGGTGGACGACGCCCACGGAAAGGGAATCGCCGTCATCATGGATATCGTGCACAGTCACAGCGTTGACAACGTGTCCGAGGGCCTCTCCGAGTTCGACGGCCGCGACAACCTGTACTTCTACAGCGGCCCGCAGGGACGCCATCCCGCCTGGGGCTCCCGCTGCTTCGATTACGGCAAGGACGAAACCCGCTACTTTCTCCTGTCCAACGTGAAATACTGGATGGAGGAGTACCACATAGACGGCTTCCGCTTTGACGGGGTTACTTCCATGCTGTACTGGGACCACGGCTTGGGCAAGGATTTCGGCAATTATGACCTTTACTTTGACAGCGGCGTGGACGAGGACGCCGTCATCTACCTGTCCCTGGCCACGCGTCTTGTGAAGGAAATGAATCCCGCCGGGTTCACCATCGCCGAGGACGTTTCGGGCATGGCCGGCCTGGCCGCCCCCTTCGAGGCCTTTGGTGTGGGATTCGACTTCCGCATGTCCATGGGTGTGGCAGACCACTGGATCAAGTGGATCAAGGAACGCTCCGACGAGCAGTGGTCCATGGGAGAAATCTGGTGGGAGCTTACCAACAAGCGGGCCGATGAGAAGACCATCTCCTATGCCGAGTGCCACGACCAGGCCCTCGTGGGAGACAAGACCATCATCTTCCGCCTCATGGACAAGGAAATGTACTTTTCCATGAACAAGGGTTCGCAAAGCGGCATCGTGGACCGCGGCATCGCCCTCCACAAGATGATCCGCCTGGTGACGGCCGCCACGGCCGGAGACGGATACCTCACCTTCATGGGCAACGAATTCGGCCATCCGGAGTGGATAGACTTCCCCCGTGAAGGGAACGGCTGGTCGTTCAAGTATGCCCGCCGCCAGTGGTCGCTGGAAGACAATCCGGAGCTCCGCTACGGAGACCTCCGTAACTTCGACGAGGCCATGGTGCACCTGATCCGGAGAGAAAATCTCATGGCGGCGCGCCCGGAGATCCTGGTGGCCGACGAGGAGAAGAAAATATTGGTTTTCATGCGGAAAAACTGTATCTTTGCGCTGAATTTCTCACCCTCGGGCTCGTTTACCGACTACGGATTTTCGGCCCCGGCGGGAGACTATGTGCATGTTCTTGACAGCGACCAGCCGGAATTTGACGGTTTTGGCCGCCTTAGTTCTGTAGAGCATCATGTGGCGCTCCCAGAGAGATGCCCTAACGGAAACCAGGCCTACGACCATACGCTCAAGCTGTATCTTCCGGCCCGGACCGCATTGGTTTTGAAGCAAGTATAAAATAATAGCTATGGCTTTTTTGAAATTCAACAAGTCTGAGCTGGTCAATCTCTCGTACAGTCTGAGCCGGGAGATTGTGCTGGCCAACAAGACGGGAGCGTATTGCGACACAACTATCGCAACGTGCAATACGCGGCGCTACCATGCCCTCCTGGCTGTTCCGGTAGCGGCTTTTGAAGGATACAGGCACGTGCTTCTGAGTTCGCTGGACGAGAGCCTCACCCTTCGCGGCAAGCGTTTCAATCTAGGCATCCACTGTTACGGAGACATCTATGAGCCCCGTGGGCACAAGTACATCGTGGACTTTGATGCAGACCCCGTTCCCTGCATTACCTACAAGATTGGAGAGATTGTCTTCCGCAAGAGCATCGCCCTGAGCCCGGACGAGAATCAGGTGCTCATCCAGTACGAGCTGGTGAAGGCTCCCGCCAGGGTGAAGCTGGAACTCAAGCCCTTCCTGGCCTTCCGTAACTTCCATGCCCTTACCAGTGAGAACAGTGCCGCCCGTACGGACTTTATCCCCGTCCAGAACGGTGCCGCCTTCTGCATGTACGAGGGTTTTCCCAGCCTGAACCTGCAGCTGAGCGCATCGGCCGGCAGTTACCGGCACAATCCGGTCTGGTACAAGGGCGTAACCTATTCCGACGAAATGCGGCGCGGCTTTGACTGCCGCGAAGACCTCTGGGTGCCCGGCACCTTCGAGGTGGAAATGCAAAGTGGAGATACACTGGTATTCTCTGCTGCCGCCGGAGATCCTGTCAATGCATCTACGCTCAAGCGCCGTTTCACCTCCACGGTGAAAAAAATCGGTCCCATCACTTCCTTCCACGACCAACTGGTGCGCCAGGCAAATTCCCTCATCCGGGAAGACGGCGGCCGCAAGCGTATCGTGGCGGGTTACTGCTGGCTCTATACGGGTCTCCTGAGGGAGACGCTGGGCTCCGTGGCAGGCCTCACGCTCTATGCCAGAAACGACGCTAAGGAGTTTGAAGAGATTCTGGACAACCTCATCGAAGACAACAAGGAGCGCCTCACCCGCCGCACCACGCAGGTGGAGAGCCCGCTTTACCTCGCCATTACCCTGCAGCAGTACATTGCCTGGGGAGCCAAAGACAAGTATGTGTGGGACAAATACGGTCCCGTCCTCAAGACAATTCTGGAAAGCTATCTGCCCGGTATCCGCCAGGAGGTTTCCATGCAGCCGAACGGCCTTCTGTGGGCCCAGATGGACGGCGTGGCCCTTACTTGGATGAACGCCTACATAGGCGGGCGCGCGGTCACCGAGCGGGCCGGCTATCAGGTAGAGACCAACGCCATGTGGTACAACGCCATCTGCTTTACCCTGGCCCACGAGAAGAAGGGGAGCGCTTTCTCGAAGAAGTGGACCCCCATCAAGGAACTCATCGAGAAGAATTTCCAGCCCATGTTCTGGAATGCAGAACTGGGCTTCCTCGCAGACTACGTGGATAACGGCGGCCAGCATATGGAGCTTCGTCCCAACCAGCTCTGGGCCGTTTCCACCGACTACCGCTGCGTGGACGACGAAGTGGTGAGCGAAGTCATGCGCATCGTGAACGCAGAACTGGTCACCCGCCGCGGCATCCGCACCCTGAGCCCCCGTGACGTCCGCTACAAGGGCGTGTATGAGGGAAATCAGCTGGAGCGTGACGAGGCTTACATGAACGGCTGCGCCTGGCCTTTCCTCCTGGCCCAGTTCTGCTACGTCAGCTTCAATATGATGGGCAGCGCCTTCGTGCGCCGGGCTGAGTGGCTCACCGAGGGCTTCTATGAAGACCTCTCCAAGCACGGCGTCGGCGCCTTCTCCGAACTCTACGACGGAGACCCGCCCCACGAGCCGCATGGAGCCGTGTCATCGGCCATGACCACCGCCGCCCTTCTCAATATTAACTGGCTTATCGAAAAATTCAGGGAGGACTAGTCTATGCGAGTATTAATGTTCGGCTGGGAGTTCCCTCCCCATATTGCAGGCGGTCTGGGTACGGCCTGCGAAGGCATCGTGAAGGGTCTCGCCTACAACGGCGTGGAGACCCTGTTCGTGATGCCGTCGGCCTCCGGTGATGAAGACCAGAGCGCCACTACCATCATCAACGCTTCGGATGTGCCCGTAGACACCGTGACGGAGACGGTGGATGAGTTCCTGGACAAGGTAAAGTTCATCCACATTGGCTCCAACATGATTCCCTACGCCAATCCGGAGGAGTTTGGCAGGCTCATCGAGGAAGAAAAGCGCCGTCAGGTGAAGGATTTCTCCATCAGCTACGGCCAGAAGTACAAGTTCTCCGGCAAGTACGGCGCCAACCTCATGGAAGAGGTGGCCCGCTATGCCATGGTGGGCGGAACCATCGCCTTGCAGCGGAAGGACGAATTCGACGTCATCCATGCCCATGACTGGCTCACCTACTACGCCGGCATTGCCGCCAAGGAACTCACCGGCAAGCCGCTTGTCATCCACGTGCACGCCACTTCCTTCGACCGTGGCAGCGTGGACAACATCGACACCCGCGTCTTTGCCATCGAGAAACGGGGCATGGAAATCGCCGACCGCGTGGTTACCGTGAGCGACCTCACCCGCAACATCGTCATTTCCCGGTACGGGATAGACCCCGCCAAAGTGGTCACCGTGCATAATGCCGTAGACTTCAGCGGCCGGGAGAACCTGCACGTGGAGCGCGGCGTGAAGGAACCTGTGGTTACCTTCCTCGGCCGCATCACCTACCAGAAAGGCCCCGAATACTTCATCGAGGCTGCGGCCAAGGTTCTCAAGCGCACCCGCAAGGTACGCTTCGTGATGGCCGGCAGCGGAGACATGATGAACCGTGCCATCCGTCACGCTGCCCGTCTGGGCATCAGCGACCGCTTCCATTTCACCGGTTTCCTCAGGGGGACCGATGTCCAGAAGATGTTCGCCCTCTCGGACGTGTACGTGATGCCTTCCATCTCAGAGCCTTTCGGCATCTCCCCGCTGGAGGCCATGCGCACCGGCGTGCCTTCCATCATCTCCAAGCAGTCCGGCGCTGCCGAAGTGCTGAAGTATGCCTTCAAGGTAGACTTCTGGGATGTGGATGCCATGGCGGACGACATCTATGCGCTCCTGAGCTATCCTGCCCTGGCGGATTTCAGCGCCCGCATGGGTTACGACGAAGTGAACGCCCTCAAATGGAACGGCGCCACTGCCAAACTTAAACAAGTGTATGAATCAGTAGTAAAATAATCGATTATGGCATCCAAGAGCATCTGCCTGTATTTCCAGGTTCATCAGCCTACCCGGCTTCGCCTGTACAGATTTTTCGATATCGGCAAAGATTCCCACTACTATGATGACTTTGCCAACCGCACCATCCTGCGTCGGGTGGCCCAGAAGTGCTACCTGCCCATGAACCAGCTCATGCTGGAACTCATTAACAAGCACAAGGGCAAGTTCAAGATTGCCTATTCCATCTCCGGCAGCGCCCTGGAGCAGTTCCAGCGTTTCTGCCCGGAGGTCATTGACAGTTTCAAGGCCCTGGCCGCCACGGGACGCGTAGAGTTCCTGGCCGAGACCTACTATCACTCCCTGGCCTCCCTTGCCAGCGAGTCCGAGTTCCGTCACCAGGTGGAAAAACACGCCGCCCGCATCGAGGAACTGTTTGGCGTCAAGCCCACTGCTTTCCGCAATACGGAGCTCATTTATTCCAACGGTATCGGCGAAATGGTGTACGACATGGGTTACAAGACCATGCTCACCGAGGGCGCCCGCCACATCATGGGCTGGCAGAGCCCCAACTTCGTCTACTCCGGAGAAACCCAGCCGCATCTGAAGCTGCTGCTCCGGAATTACAACCTCTCCGACGATATCGCCTTCCGTTTCTCCAACCGCAGTTGGGACATGTGGCCCCTTACGGCAGAGAAGTATGTGAACTGGATGAAGGAGAGCGCCAAAGAGGGAGATGTCGTGAACCTGTTCATGGATTACGAGACCTTCGGCGAGCACCAGAGCGCCGAGAGCGGTATCTTCGATTTCATGCGCGCCCTCCCCGAGGCCGTCGTCAAGGACGGTACCTTTGGCTTTGTGACGCCCTCCGAGGCCACCCGCAAGTACAAGCCCGTGGCCGGGATCGACGTGGAAGATCCCATTTCCTGGGCCGATGAGGAACGTGATCTCACCGCCTGGCTGGGCAATGAACTGCAGAGCGAGGCCTTCAAGAAGGTCTATGCCATGACCGAGAAGCTGGCCATCGTCAACGACCCCGAGCTGTACAGCGACTTTGGTCACTTGCAGGAGAGTGATCATTTCTACTATATGTGCACCAAGTTCTTCTCCGACGGAGAAGTACACAAATATTTCAACCCGTACGATACCCCGTACGAGGCTTTTATCAATTATATGAACGTTATTTCCGACTTCCAGACGCGCCTGGACGAGAAACGTGCGGCGCTGGATGTGAAAGAGACTGCTGTCCAGGAGCTGGCAGCTCCTGCGAAGACTGTGAGAAGGAAAGTGGCGAAGAAGAAGTAATTAAATGGTTAAGAAAGAGAAGAATCTACAACCGGACTATTTGTTCGAAGTTAGTTGGGAGGTATGTAACAAGGTGGGCGGTATCTATACCGTCATTGCTACGAAGGCTCTCTATCAGCAGTCCCAGCTGGGCCGGAGACACATTTTCATCGGCCCTGATGTATGGATGCACCGCGTCGGCAACCCCGATTTCCTGGAAGACCCTATGCTGTACCGCTCGTGGAAGGCGCAGGCGCTTGCGGAGGGTCTCCGTCTCCGTATCGGCAGATGGAACATTCCGGGCAAGCCCGTGGCCATTCTGGTAGACTACAAGCAGTTCCTGCCCCAGGCCGATGAATTCCTGGCCGCGCTGTGGCGGGATTTCGGAGTGGACTCGCTCACGGGAAACTGGGACTACAAGGAATCGGCTGTGTTCGGCGTCCTTGCCGGACGCGTGATTGAGAGCTTCTATCAATACAACCTCAAGGGAGACGAGAAGGTGGTGGCCCAGTTCCACGAGTGGCAGACGGGTGCCGGTATCCTGCATCTGAAGAAATCGGCCATCCCGGTGGCGACGGCCTTTACCACCCACGCTACCATGTTGGGCCGATGCCTGGCGGGCAACAACCTGCCCCTCTATAACGATATCGCCAAGTATAACGGCGACGAAATGGCCCGCCGCTACAATGTGACGGCCATCTATTCGCTGGAGAAAAAATCGGCCCAGAATGCCGATGTGTTCACGACCGTGAGCGAGATTACGGCCCGGGAGTGCGCCCAGTTCCTGGAGCGCCCCGTGGATGTCGTTACGCCCAACGGTTTCGAGAACAGTTTCACTCCGGCCTCCGACGAGGACTACATGCGGCTGCATGACGCGGCCCGTGAGCGCCTCATCGCGGTGGCATCGGCCATGAGTGCCGAGGAAGTGCCTTCCAATGCCGTGTTCATCGGCATCGGCGGGCGTTACGAGTACCGCAACAAGGGTATCGATGTGTTTATCGACGCCCTGAACAAGATCAACCGGTCGGACTACGAGGGACGCAGCATCCAGGCGTTCATCATGATCCCGTCGGGCCATCACGGCCCCGACCGCGAACTGGTTGCCAAGCTTTCCGGAGAGGGCAGTGCCAGTTACCAGACCCAGACTTCCCATGTCCTGATGAATGCCGAGTACGACACCATCACGGGAAGGCTGCGGGAAGTGGGCCTTGTCAATTCCATCGGCGACAAGGTGAAGGTGTATTTCATCCCTTCGTACCTGAACGGGGACGACGGCGTGTTCAACATGCGCTACTATGATCTCCTCTGTGGCCTGGACCTGGCCCTGTTCCCGTCCTACTATGAGCCGTGGGGCTATACGCCGCTGGAGGCGCTGGCATTCCGCGTGCCCACTCTCACCACCACCCTGGCCGGTTTTGGCATGTGGGTGGAATCGCATTACAAGAAAAAGCATCCCGGCATTACCGTGCTTAAAAGAGACGACACCAACTACTCCGAGGTCGTCGACGGCACGGCGGCACGTATCCGCGAAGTGGCTTCCCTGGAACTGGACAAGCGGAACGAGTATCGGGAGAACGCCCGCGAAGTGGCTCAGATAGCCCTGTGGGAAAATCAGATTCAGTATTATCAGGAGGCGTATTCCCTGGCCCTGGCCAAGATCAAGGACCGGCACGACTCTTACAAAACTCAAAAGAAAACTATGCAATACTTTAAAGCCGACGTGAACACCCCCAGCTGGCGAAGCATCCTCGTGACCCGTCACCTGCCGGAGAAACTGTCCCGCCTGGAGAAACTGTCCAAGAACCTCTGGTGGTGCTGGAACCAGAGTGCCAAGAGCCTCTTCAAGTCCATCGACCCCGAAATCTGGCACACGAGCGGCCACAATCCGCTGGTGGTGCTGGATACCGTGAGCATCAAGCGCTTCCAGCAGCTTTCCAAGGATGAGGATTTCCTTGCCCGCATGAAGGCTGTCCTGGACGAGTTCGACGCATATATGGCAGCGAAAAACGAGCGAAAGGATCCTTCGGTGGCCTATTTCTGTATGGAATACGGCCTGGATACTTCCCTCAAGATTTACTCCGGCGGTCTGGGTATCCTGGCCGGCGACTACCTCAAGGAAACTTCTGACATGAATACCAACCTGGTGGCTGTGGGTCTGCTGTACCGCTACGGCTACTTCAACCAGGTGCTCTCGGCCCAGGGATATCAGGTGGCCGGATATGACGCCCAGGATTTCACCAAGATCCCGGCCGTTCCTGTCCTCGGTGAGGACGGAAGCTGGCTCACCGTCTCGGTGGCTTTCCCCGGCCGTAACCTTACCGCCCGTGTGTGGAAGGTGGAAGTGGGCCGTACAGACCTCTATCTGATGGATACGGACTATGAGGCCAACCTGCCCGAGGACCGCGAAGTGACTTACCATCTGTATGGCGGCAGCTGGGAGAACCGTCTCAAGCAGGAACTCCTGCTGGGTGTGGGCGGTATCCGTCTGCTCCGTAAGCTGGGCCTGGATCCGCAGGTCTATCACTGCAACGAAGGCCACGCTGCCTTTACCGGTCTGGAGCGCCTTCGCGAGTACATTGAACATGACAATCTGGACTTCACTGAGGCCCTGGAAGTGGTTCGCGCCAGCTCCCTGTTCACCACCCATACGCCGGTTCCTGCCGGGCATGACGCCTTTGACGAGGGCATGCTGCGTCAGTATATCGGCCACTATCCGGGCCGTCTCAAGGTGGACTGGGAAACCCTCATGTCCCTCGGAAAGGACAACCCGCTGGACGAGCACGAGAAGTTCTCCATGAGTAACCTCGCCGCCAATATCTCGCAGAACGTGAACGGCGTGTCCATGCTGCACGGGAAGGTGTCGCAGGATATCTTCGCCCATATGTATCCCGGCTATCTGCCCGAAGAACTGTTCGTGAGCTATGTGACCAACGGCGTACACTATCCCACGTGGTGCGCCAAGGAGTGGAAGCCTGTGCATGAGAGGGTGTTCGGCCCCGAGTTCGCCACGCACCACTATGATAAGTCCTGCTTCGAGGGTATTTACAATGTCTCCGATGAAGAAGTCTGGTATATCAAGAAAGGCCTCAAGGCCAAGCTCATGTACTTTGTGCGCGAGCGCCTGCAGGACAAGGCAATCAGTAACCACTACAGCCCCACGGAGATTGTCACCATCCTGGAAAATCTCCGGGACGACGTCCTCACCATTGGCTTTGCCCGTCGTTTTGCAACCTACAAGCGTGCTACGCTGCTGTTCCGTGACCTGGACCACCTGGACAAGATTGTGAACAATCCCACCCAGCCCGTGCAGTTCCTCTTTGCCGGTAAGGCTCACCCTGCCGACAAGGCCGGTCAGGACCTCATCAAGCAGATTGTGGATATTTCCAAGGATCCCCGTTTCATCGGAAAGATCGTGTTCGTGCCCGGATACGACATCACGCTGGCCAAGCGCATGGTCCAGGGCGTGGATGTGTGGATGAACAACCCCACGCGTCCGCTGGAGGCTTCGGGTACTTCCGGAGAGAAGGCTGCGATGAACGGTACCATGCACTTCTCCGTGCTGGACGGATGGTGGGTGGAAGGCTATAAGGAAGGTGCCGGCTGGGCCCTGCCCATCGAGCAGGCCTATGAGGACAACAATTTCCAGAACGAGCTGGATGCCGCTACCATCTACCAGATTCTGGAGAACGACATTGCTCCTGCCTATTACAACGTAGACCGCACCACCGGCCGAAGCCGCGAGTGGGTGGGATACATCAAGAATACCATTGCCAAGGTGGCCTGTGACTTCACCACCAACCGCATGCTCACAGACTACATCAATCAGTATTACGAACCGCAGGCCAAGGGGGCCGATGCCGTGAAGGCCGATGACTTCGCTCAGGCCCGCGAACTGGCTGCCTGGAAGAACCGCGTGCGCCGCGAGTGGGAGAATGTGCGCCAGCTTTCCCGCACGGAGCCCGTGACCAACTACGACCTCAGCCTGGATACGCCGTACCATGCCGAGATGGAACTCTCGCTGGGTTCGCTCACGCCGGACGAGGTGGGTCTGGAGGTTGTATTCTCGCAGCAGGATGCCCACGGGAAACTGCATATCGTCGAGGTGCAGGATTTCAAGGTGGAATCCTTCCAGGATGGTGTGGCCAAGTATTCGGTAGATGTGCTGCCGGAGAAGACCGGTGCCTACATGGTGGGCGCCCGTGCCTTCGCCAAGCACCCGCTGCTGGCACACCGCCAGAGCTTTGAGTGCGTGAAGTGGCTGTAATTACAACCGGTTTTTTCGACGGTGTCCATCTGGGGCACCGTCATGTCCTTGAGACAGTGGTCTCCTCGGCCCGGGAAAGGGGCGAGGAGGCCGTTGTCGTTACATTCTGGCCGCACCCGCGTACCGTCCTGCAGCAGGACGCAAGGGATTTCCGGCTCCTCTCCTCGATGGAGGAGAAGAAGGCGCTGCTCCTCTCCTGCGGGATAGACCGCGTTGAGGTGCTGCCTTTCACCCGTGCGTTCGCATCCATGACGGCCTCCGACTATCTGGCCCTGCTGCGGGACCGCTACGGCGCCACGCTCGTCGTCATGGGCTATGACAACCGTATCGGCTCTGATATGAAAACCTGCGCACAGCTGTCGGAAGAGGGGTATTCCTCTCAAACCGTCGGCTGCGCCGACCCCTCCCACTTCGTGGGCCCCTCCCTCTTATGTTGCCGAGGGTGGCACAGGTTTGAGAGGAATACCCCTCTCCCGACAGCCCCCGACGTTTTGGGCGGTTCTGACACCAAAACCCCTGTTTCGGTGTCAGAATCTTCCGGGCCCACGGCCGAAGGAATTTATTTTTCGCAAGGCTTTGCGAAAAACCAAATTCCTTCGGCCATCGCAAACCCCACGCGCGATAGTGCCGCGCATTCTTGCTGTCATTCTGAGCGAAGCGAAGAATCTCCGGTTATTTCTTCCACTCAGATCCGGAAGGCACTGGGAGAGGGGAGAGTGGAGGATGCGAATGCCATGCTGGGCTACGCCTATCCGCTCCACGGCGTTGTGGTCTCCGGAAACCAGATGGGCCGCACCATCGGCTTCCCTACGGCCAACATGCAGCTGTACGAACCCCTGAAGCTAGTCCCCATGAACGGTGTTTATGCCGTTGAGGTAGAGGTCCTTGGCCAGCATTACCGTGGCATGTGCAACATTGGCGTGCGCCCTACCGTAGACGGCAAGGCCCGCACCATCGAGACCCACATCCTGGACTTCGACCAGGACATCTACGGCCTGCCCCTGACCCTCCGTTTCCTCCGCCGCATCCGTGACGAGCGCCGTTTCCCCTCCCTGGACGCCCTCCGCACGCAGCTCCTCCTGGACCGCGACGCCTGCTCCCGCTAATCTGCTTACAGCCCAGAACGTTGCTGGTCACGCCCCGGAACGTTGCTGGTCACGCCCCGGAACGTCGCAGGTCATGCCCTGGAACGTCGCAGGTCATGCCCCAGAACGTCGCAGGTCACGCCCCAGAACGTCGCAGGTCTGCGTTTTTCTTCTGAACTGCGACGCAAATCGGCCATCAGTACACCATTGCGTCGCGGGTTAGCCGTTTTTTGCGGACCTGCGACGTTTTGTTAGTAGACCTGCGACCCCCTGGGCCCCGGCCTGCGACACCCCCAATCCCCGGCCTGCGACACCCCCAATCCCCGACCTGCGACACCCTTGGCCCCGGCCTGCGACATCCCCAATCCCTTTCGAAGCATAAAAAACATTTGCAAATCGACCATAAAAGTGGTCGATTTCTTTGAAATGTGGTCAAAACAGAAAAACATTCACCTGAAACCGCACTATGTTTTAGCCGTTTGTTGGAATGGGAAAACTTCTTTTCTATGTTTGTAACGAGCGCAAGGCCTCCTGTGCTCGTTATGCCGAGTACTTCAATCGGCCAACGTTTAACCTTTAATCAAGCCCGTTATGAAAAAATTCCTTGAAGTCCTGATGGACGACGATGGCCTGCTGCATTTCAGCACCGATTTTTGTTTTGCAGACAATGTAGATAATCCGCCAGCGGATTTTTCCCGCTATGCTTTCGAGATGGATGATTTGCATCGGCGTACCATCCGCTCCATGATTACTGAAGTGTGGAACAACAAAAACCAGAATCCCAGCAAGGCGATTCGCATCCTTTCCATGGGTGAAATCATTTCCTGTGCTCAGCCGTACGATCACGCCGAGCAGCTCTGGTACTCCCTGATGTTCGATTATATTCCTCACTACGAAAAGTTTTCATCCAAGCTGAAACGTCCATACGGGTTCGATCCTTCCAAGATGATTCGACCTATCAAGATGGGCGGTCCGGAAGCTTTGATGACCGCCATGTTCCCCATTTCTCCCCAAAAGAGTTAATTATGGCCTTTCAGAGAATTGTCAGCCGTCCCTTGAAAAATGGCACCATTGTCCAGATGCATCCGTTTCATATCAGTCTGGAGGGTATGGAAAAGGTGATGCTGTGCCGGGATGACGAAGACTATGACCATCTTCAGAAGTCATTTTACCTTGGCGCCTGGAAGAATGACTGCCGGGTGATTTCCGAGATTGCCATGTCCAATCACGGGCATATCGCGGTGCTGGCTCCCGGGATGCCATCGGCCCAAAAAGTAGGGGAGTTCATCAAGAAGCACCACTCTCAGTACCTGAGCTGGAAATACAACGAGAGGGGAATCCTGAGCCGATCCGATATCTGTGTCAAATACCTGGATAACAACTGGTATGTCCGGAACGCCCTGGCCTACATCCCCCGCAATACAGCGGATACCGGCATGCGGGTAGAGGATTATCGCTGGTCGTCCTACCGCGGCATGTTCTCCGGAGGCCGATGCCAAGGCGGCGTCTATCGAGTGGCCGATTTACCCCGCCGCGACCGTGAGGCCATCTTCCATACACACGAAGACCTTTCTTCCGTTCCCTGGGTGCTCAATGCAGATTACGGCATTGAACCCGCCAGCGCCTGCGACTGGCAGTACCTGGAAAGCGCCTTTGACAATGATCAGGCTTTCTTTCTGAAGACCATTGGCTCGGTCAATCCCTCCGAGATGCAACAGATGCTGGTACTCAGTGGCCGTGAGAAGCACGCCGATGCCGAAATGCTTGCCGTCATCACCCGTCTCGCCGACAAATGGTACGGCAAAACGGTGATAGAACTGTCCCCGGAACAGAAGTCCTACCTGCTGCCTTACCTGTACAGATCCTACCGGACGACCATTCCGCAACTCTCCCGCTGCCTCCAACTGCCCAGGGATACGGTGGCCAGTCTGCTTCCCCGGCGACGCCCCGTGCAGCATTCGGGTGACTGTGGGCAGTAGGTGTGCGGGGGCGCACTGTCGCAGGTGCGGGGCTGCACCGTCGCAGGTGAGCAAGCAAAACGTCGCAGGTGTGCAAAAATCGGCCGACCTGCGACGCCATGACGAGCCGATGGCCGATTTGCGTCGCAGTTCGTGAAGAAAACGCGGACCTGCGACGAAGCAGCCACCGACCTGCGACGGAACTTATTCCCCGACATTTTAGTCATTGACAACCGGAAATAGTTTTTTTCAAATTAATTTCCTATCTTTGCGAAGACATAAAGCACGACGGCCGGAAGCGGTCGTCGGCTGTTTTTTTGACAAACGAAAAACTAAACTTATAGTATGGCAATCGAAATGATGACCCAGGCGGGCCTGGATAAACTGAAGCAGGAACTCGCCGATGCACTGGCCCAGCGGCCGGTGATTTCTGCCGCCATCGCAGAGGCCCGCGAAAAGGGAGACCTCTCCGAGAACGCAGAGTATGATGCAGCCCGTGACGCACAGGGCCTTTTGGAGGTGAAGATAGCCCGTCTCAAGGAGAAAGTGGCCAACGCCCGTGTCATTGACGAGAGCAAGCTCTCCACCGACACCGTCCAGCTCCTTTCCAAAGTGAAAGTGAAAAACCTCACCAACAAGATGGTGATGAACTTCCAGATTGTACCCGAAACCGAGGCCGACTTCTCCAAGGGCCTCCTGGCTGCCACCACCCCCATTGCCAAGGCCCTCATCGGCCACAGCAAGGGAGAAACCGTGGAAGCCAAGGTCCCCAGCGGTGTCATGAAGTTTGAAATCGTAGAAATTTCCCTGTAAAGATGGCTACCATTTTCACCAAGATCGCCGCCGGCGAAATCCCTTCCTACAAGTGCGCGGAAAGCGAAGACTACTACGCCTTCCTGGATATCTCTCCGCTTGCGAAGGGCCACACCCTCGTCATCCCTAAGCACGTGGAGGACGACTACATCTTCCACCTGGATGAGAAAACCTACGAAGGCCTGTGGGCTTTTGCCCGCAAGGTGGCCGTAGCCCTCAAGGCTGCCGTGCCCTGCCAGCGGGTGGGCGTGGCCGTCCTGGGCATGGAAGTACCCCACACGCACATTCACCTGGTTCCCCTCCAGACCGAGGGAGACCTGGACTTCCGCAAGGCCAAGCTCCAGCTGGAGGCCGATGAGATGAAAACAATTGCAGCCAATATTTTTGCAGAGTATGAAAAGCTCTAAACTCATTGCCGCAGCCGCTCTGGTGCTGCTGGCCGCCGCTTGCGGCAAGAACACCCGCATCAGCGGAACCCTTCACGAGGGCGCAGACAGGCAGGTGGTCGTCAAGCTTCTGGACGTAAACCGCTTCCAGGTGCTGGACTCGGTGAAGACCGACGCCAAAGGCTCCTTCCAGTACAGCCTGGATATTGCCCAGGGCAAGCCGGAATTCATCTACCTCTTCTACAAGGACCGCCAGATAGCCTCCCTGCTCCTGAAAAAGGGAGACAATGTGAAAGTGGAGACCGATACTCTGGGCGTCTACACCGTGGAAGGCTCCGAGGAATCCCTCAAACTCCAGCAGGTAGAGAAGGACTATAACGCCTTCATCCGCCAGATGCAGGGCATCCTGGACCGTGAGTACAATCCCGACCAGGCCCTTTCCCGCTGCTACATCGACTACTATCGCAACCGGCTCAAATACGTGGTGAACAACGCCCACTCCCTCACGGTAGTGCCCGTCCTGTTCCAGCAGGTGAATCCGTCGCTGCCCGTCTTCGGCCAGAACACCGACGGCCTCATCATGCGCAATGTGGCCGATTCCCTCAGGATGGACTATCCCGAGTCCCGTTACGTGAAGGCCCTGGAGCGGGAAGCTGCCCGCAGAATCTCCCTCATCGAGCTCCAGAACCGGGTTGACAGCGCCCAGGAAGTGGGCTATATCGACATCAGCCTGCCTTCCATGGACGGTAAAGCCGTAAAACTGAGCGAGTCCCTGGGCAAAGTGACCATGGTCTACTTCTGGGCCTCCACCGCCGAGCAGAAAATGTTCAACCTGGATGCTCTCAAGCCCCTCTACGAGGATTTCCACGGCAAGGGCTTCGAAATCTACGCCGTATCCCTGGACGACGACAAAGCCGTCTGGGCCAGCGCCGTGCGCAACCAGAAACTGCCCTGGGTAAATGTCTGTGACACCCGCGGCGCCCTGTCTCCGTATGTGGGTTCCTACGGTATCGGCAGCCTTCCCATGGTGTGGTTCATCGTGGATGGCGCCGTGGATACGGATGCCAAAGTGCGTAACGCACAGGATATCCGCAGCTATCTTCGCAGGAAACTGTAATGGCACGCATCCTTCTGATCGATACTTCTACCGCAGTCCTGTCCGTGGGTTTGTCCGTGGACGGGATTGTCGTTGAAGAACGCATCCTCACCGAGGCCCGTCAGCAGGCCTCCCGGACCGCACCGCTGGTGAAGGAGGTTCTGGATGCGCAGGGCATCGGCGTAAAAGACTGCGACGCCGTCTGCGTGGGCTCCGGCCCCGGCTCCTACACGGGCCTCCGCGTAGGCGTTTCCACCGCCAAGGGCCTGGCCTTCGGCGCGCACCTTCCGCTCCTTTCCGTAGGCACGCTGGACATCCTCGCCGCCGGCGTGGAGGACAAAGAGTCCTTCCGGTATATCGTGCCGATGATCGATGCGCGAAGGATGGAAGTATACACGGCCGTCTACTCATCGGCCTGCGAAAAAATCGCGCCCATCCGGGCGCTGGTGGTGGAGGAAAATTCCTTTGCCGATGAACTCTCCGCGGGACCCGTCCTCTTCGTGGGAGACGGCGCCCTCAAGTGCGAGGCTGTCATCCGGCACGAAAACGCGCACTTCCGCGAGGCCGCCCCACTGGTGAGGAACATGGCCGCCCTGGCCCAGCGCGCCTTCGACGCGGGGCAATTCGAGGATGTAGCCTACTTTGAGCCCTTTTACCTGAAGGACTTCGTGGCCACGGTTTCCAAGAAGAATCTCTGGTAGCCGTTTACTGCCCCAGCGTAAGCAGCTCCTTCAAATAAGGGAAAATCCAGTATCCCAGATCTTTCAGATGCCCGTACAGAACAGAATCGTTCAGTACGGGCGTCTTCACGAGTTCGAACTTGGTGTTCACCGTGTCGAACAGGATGATGAGGACGCTGATGACAACGGCCGAGATGGCCAGGGAGAAAATGAACCCCAGGACGCGGTTGAACCACCCCAGGGAAGCCATGTCGGCAACGCGCGTGAAGAGCTTTGCGACAATCATCACGGCCATGAGCACCCCGAGGAGCATGACGGCGAAGCCGATGACATGCAGCACCGTTTCCGATACATTGATGTACTGGTCCAGCCAGACGCAGACGGGCTCCGAGAAGTGATAGGCCAGATACACGGCCAGGATTACGCCCACGAGGGAAACGGCCTGCTCCAGAAACCCTTTGGTGATGCCGCGTATGGTGCCCGGGATGAGGAGGATGAGGAGGATGATATCCAGGAGGTTCATGTTGTCAATGTCAGTTAAAATATGTATCTTTGCAATCCTTTATATCGTGATACAAAATTAAGAAAAATATATGAGTTTTAAAGAATACAAGGGGCTGGACCTTACCCGGACGGGCAGCGAGGTCCTCGACAGATGGAAGCGTGGCCATGCGTTCGAGAAATCTCTCGAACTGAGGGAGGGCGCCCCTGCATTCATTTTCTTCGAAGGACCGCCCAGCGCCAACGGCATGCCGGGCATCCACCATGTGATGGCCCGTTCCATCAAGGATGCCATCTGCCGCTACAAGACGCAGACCGGCTTCAAGGTGGCCCGCCGCGCCGGCTGGGACACCCACGGACTCCCCGTGGAACTGGGCGTGGAGAAGAAACTGGGCATCACCAAGGCCGATATCGGCACCAAGGTGAGCGTGGACGAGTACAATGCCACCTGCCGGAAGGAGGTGATGAAATATACCGCCGAATGGGTGAACATGACCGAGCGCGTAGGTTACTGGGTAGACATGAACGACCCCTACATCACCTACGACAACCGCTACATCGAAACCCTGTGGTATCTCCTCAAGAAAATCTACGACAAGGGTCTCCTCTATAAGGGCTACACCATCCAGCCCTATTCTCCCACCGACGGCACCGGCCTCAGCTCCCACGAGCTCAACCAGCCCGGCTGCTACAAGGACGTGAGCGACACCACCGCCACCGTCCAGTTTGAAGTCATCAAGGACGGCGCTTCCCAGCCCCTCTACGGCACGGAAACCCTTCCCGTCTATTTCCTGGCCTGGACCACCACGCCCTGGACCCTTCCGTCCAACACGGCGCTGTGCGTGGGCCCCGAAATCGAATACGTACGCGTCAAGTCCCAGAACCCCTATACCGGGGCCGATGCCATCTACGTGCTGGCAAAAGACCTGGTAAGCGCCTGGTTCGGCAGCAAGATCCCCTTCACGGTGCTGGAAGGCAGCTGGAAGGGAAAGGACCTTGTGGGCATCCGCTATCACCAGCTCATTTCCTGGTTCAAGCCGGACGGGGACGCCTTCCGCGTCATCTCCGGAGACTACGTCACCACCAGCGACGGTACCGGTATCGTGCACATCGCCCCCACTTTCGGTGCCGATGATAAGCGTGTGGCCGCTGCCGCAGGCATCGGCGCCATCATGCCCCTCGACAAGGACGGCAACCCGCAGGCCCAGGTAGACCGCCAGGGCCGGTTCATGCGCCTCGAGGACATGGATCCCGCCTATGCCGCCTCCGTGGACCCTTCCTATAAGGAATATTCCGGCCGATACGTCAAGGCCGGTTATAAGAAATACTTCGAGAAAGAGGACGAAGAAGGCACGCTGGACATTGACCTCTGCGTAATGATGAAGGCCGATGGCCGCGCCTTCAAGGTGCAGAAGCACGTGCACAGCTACCCCCACAGCTGGCGCACAGACCTTCCCGTGCTGTATTATCCCCTGGACAGCTGGTTCATCAAGGCATCGGCCGTAAAGGATGAGATGGTGGCCCTCAACAAGACCATCACCTGGAAGCCTGCCTCCACCGGTACCGGCCGCTTTGGCCAGTGGCTGGAAAACATCCAGGACTGGAACCTTTCCCGTTCCCGCTACTGGGGCACTCCGCTGCCCATCTGGCGCACCGAGGACGGCAAGGAGGAAATCTGCATCGGCTCCGTCAAGGAACTCTACGAGGAAATCGAGAAGGCGGTCGCCGCCGGCTTCATGCCTTCCAACCCGTTCAAGGACAAGGGCTTCAACCCCGAAGACATGTCCCTGGACAACTATAACAAGATAGACCTTCACCGGCCCTACGTGGACAGCATCTTCCTGGTGTCCGCCTCCGGAAAGAAGATGATCCGCGAGACAGACCTCATCGATGTCTGGTTCGACTCCGGTGCCATGCCCTACGCCCAGGAAGGCCTTCGCGGGCTCAACACCCCCGGCTTCGGCGCCACCGCCGACTTCATCGCCGAGGGCGTGGACCAGACCCGCGGCTGGTTCTATACCCTGCACGCTATCCACACCATGATCTCCGGAACGCCCGCCTTCAAGCGCGTAATCTCCAACGGTCTGGTGCTGGACAAGAACGGCAACAAGATGAGCAAGCGCCTCGGAAACGCCGTAGACCCGTTCTGGGCCCTTGACACCTATGGCGCAGATGCTCTTCGCTGGTACATGCTCACCAACGCCGAGCCTTGGGATAACCTCAAATTTGACGAAAAAGGCGTGGACGAAGTTCGCCGCAAGTTCTTCGGCACGCTGTACAATACCTACGCGTTCTTTGCGCGTTACGCCAACATCGACGGCTGGGAGCCCGTGGCCGTGCAGCCCGTCACCGAGCTGGACCGCTGGATCATCTCCCGTCTCAATACCGTCATCCGTGACGTGAAGGCTGCTTATGAGGACTACGACGTCAAGAGCGCCGGCCGTATCCTGGAATCCTTCGTCTGCGACGACGTTTCCAACTGGTACGTGCGCCTGAACCGTGCCCGCTACTGGGCCGGCGAAATGACCGAAGACAAGAATGCCGCCTACGGCACGCTGTACGAGGTTCTTAAGGCGGTGTCCATCCTGGCCGCACCCATCGCACCCTTCTACATGGATCAGCTGTACAAGGACCTTGGCGGGGAAGAGGAATCCGTGCACTTCACCCTCATGCCGGAGTTCGATGAAACCGTCATCGACGCCGCCCTCGAGGAGCGCATGGCCCTGGCCCAGCAGGCAACGTCCATGATGCTGGCCCTCAGAAAGAAAGTGAACATTCCCGTGCGTCAGCCGCTTCAGAAGGTAATCATCCCGGTTATCTCCGAGAAAGTGCGTGCCCAGCTGGAGGCCGTGAAAGCCATTGTGCTGGCTGAGGTCAACGTGAAGGAAATGGAATTTATTGCCGACACCACCGGCATCATGAGCCTCAAGATCAAGCCCAACTTCAAGGTGCTGGGCAAGACCTATGGCGCCCGCATGAAGGAAATCGCAGCCGCATTCGGCGCGCTGGAGCAGCCCGTGATTGCCGCCATCCAGAAGTCCGAGGCCGCCGGCGAGGCTTATACGCTGGCCCTGCCCGGAGGAGACGTAGTGCTCAATCCCGGAGATTATTCCATCGCCTCCGAGGACGTTCCCGGCTGGCAGGTAGCCTCCGAGGGCTCCCTCACCGTGGCACTTGACATTGAAGTTACTCCCGAGCTTCGCCGCGAAGGTCTCGCCCGCGAGCTCGTCAACCGTATTCAGAATCTTCGCAAGAGTTCCGGCTTCGAAGTGACCGACCGTATCCACACGGTGGTCTACTCCGACGACGCTGCCCTTGCCGACGCCCTATCGGCCTTCGGGGATTATGTGAAGGCCCAGACCCTGTCCCTTTCCATCGGCCTCCAACCTGCGGGTGAAGCGCCCGCCGATGCCGCCGAGGTGGAATGGACAGAGGGAAACATTAAGATAACAGTAAAACGATAGCGATATGGAAGAGAACAACAAAACCCGCTATTCTGACGAGGAACTGGAAGAGTTCCGTGTCATTATCAACGAGATGTTGGATAAGGCCCGTGCCGAGTACAATACCCTGCGTGAGGCTATGACTCATGCCGGAGGAAACGATATCCTGGACACTGCTCCCACCTTCAAGACGGTGGAGGACGACGGCGCATTCCAACTTTCCAAGGAAGAGGCCGGAGCCCTGGCTCAGCGTCAGTTCAAGTTTATCCAGAACCTGGAAGCTGCCCTGGTACGTATTGAGAACAAGAGTTACGGTATTTGCCGCGTAACCGGAAAGCTCATCCCCAAGGAGCGTCTCCGTCTGGTTCCGCATGCAACCACTACCGTGGAAGGCAAGGCTATCCTGGAGAAAACCGGCAAGAAGTAGTCTCCCATGAAAAACCGAGGCCGGTTTCTTCTTATTTTAGGAATACTTTTGGTTGTCATTGACCAGGTCATCAAAGTCCTGGTCAAGACAAACATGACACTGGGGGAGAGCATCCCCGTCCTGGGCAACTGGTTCCAGCTGCTCTTTGTGGAAAACAAGGGCATGGCGTTTGGCATGGCCTTCGGCGGCGTGGTAGGGAAGTACATCCTTACCGCTTTCCGCCTGGTGCTCTTTGCGGCGCTGTGCTGGTGGATTTCCAAACTGATAAAACGCCCAGAGACTGTTCCTACGGGTGTTCTGGTGGGCCTTACGCTCATTACGGCAGGTGCCTTTGGCAATATTGTGGACTGCCTGTGCTATGGCCTCGTTTTCAGTGAATCCACCCCTTCGGTGGTGGCTTCGCTGGGCTCCTACGCTCCCTTCATGCAGGGCAAGGTGGTGGACATGTTCTATTTCCCGCTCTGGACCTGGCCCGACTGGGTCCCGTGGCTGGGAGGACACATCTTCTTTGAGCCGGTTTTCAACTTTGCCGACAGCTGCGTCACCTGTGGAGCCATCTATCTGATTCTCTTTCACTGGAAGTTCTTCTCGAAGGAATAATTTTTTTTATTATCTTTGCAGTCCTTTTGGAGGTGTGGCCGAGTGGTCGATGGCGGCAGTCTTGAAAACTGTTGTACGGCGACGTACCGGGGGTTCGAATCCCTCCGCCTCCGCAGAAAGACGAGGAAAGGCATTGCAGCAAAAAACTGCAATGCCTTTCCTCGTTTTTTTTGTCAAAACTGATTAATTTTGTATTTTTGGAAGTTATTATTCGATAATTATTTAAAAAGATACAATGGCAGTAAAAATCCTCAGCGTTGACGACGAAACCGATCTCGAAGTCCTGTTAACGCAGTATTTCCGCAGAAAAATCAGAAAAGGCGAATACGAGTTCTTCTTCGCGCACAATGGACTGGAAGCCCTTCAGGTTCTCCTGAAGCATCCGGACATTGCCATTATCCTGTCGGATATCAACATGCCAGAGATGGACGGCCTCACGCTCCTGACCAAAATCAACGAGATGCGCAATCCTTCGCTCAAGTGCATTATGGTGAGCGCATACGGAGACATGGAGAACATCCGTCACGCCATGAACAACGGTGCCTTCGACTTCGCCACCAAACCCATTGACCTGGACGACCTCCAGCTCACCATTGACAAGGCTGTGGAGCAGATCGAGTATATCCGGGGTGCGCAGGCCGAGCACAATCAGCTGCTGGATATCCAGAGTGACCTTTCCGTGGCCCGCGAAATCCAGCACGCCATCCTGCCGCGTACGTTCAGGCTCAAGATGGACGATGCCGACAAGGTGGACATCTGCGCCAGCATGCTGGCCGCCAAGGATGTAGGCGGAGACTTCTACGACTTTTTCCCTATTGACGACCACCGCATTGGTTTTACCATTGCCGACGTAAGCGGAAAAGGCGTCCCGGCTGCCATCTTCATGGCCGTGAGCCGTACGCTCATCAAGGCGACGGGTCTTCGGGACCTTCCATCGGCCGAGTGCGTGAGCACCGTCAATGACATCCTCTGCGGCGAAAGCGTGGAATCCATGTTCGTGACGGTCTTCTACGGTATCTACGACCTCCAGACCGGCATGATAGACTACACCAACGGCGGTCACAATCCGCCCTTTGTCCTCCACCCCGACGGTACGGCAGAGGAACTCAAGACGGAGAGTAACCTGGTGCTGGGAGCCGTGGCCGGCATGCCCTTCAAGAGCGGTTCGCTGCTCCTGAACCCCGGAGACGCCCTGTATCTCTACACCGACGGTGTTACCGAGGCCGAGAACATGGAGCACAGCCTGTTCGGGGAATCCCGTCTCAAGGATACCCTGGAAAGTGTCCGCGGCGCAGAGAGCAGCCAGATGATCGAGGCTGTCTCCGCAAAGGTGAAAGAATTTGTGGACGGCGCTCCCCAGAGCGATGACATTACCCAGTTAGTAATTCGCAGAAAGTGAAAATCCGAACCGACATATTGTATGCCGTCATAGCCCTGGCCGTTGCTGCCGGCCTGGTCATTGTGGCATACCGTATCGGCTACAACCGCTCCAGAGCGGAGATTGCATCCCTTCATGAGGAAATGGAGCGTCTGGAAGAAGCCGGAAAGGAAGCTGCCGTCGTCAAGCGGGTGAGCCAGCAGATGGAAGACATCGCCTACCAGCAGAAGGCCATTTCGGACCAGCAGCGGGACCGCGCCGAGCAGCAGTCCATCCTCGCAACGCGCAATGCCGAGATTGCGGAGCAGGAAAGCCGTGCTGCGCGGGAGGCAGAGCTCAAAGCCCATGCGGCCGCCGAGGTCGCCGAGCGCGAGCGCGCCAATGCCGAACGCCAGCAGGAGATTGCCGTGGAGCAGCGGGACGAGGCCAATCACGCCAAGAATGTGGCCGATACCCTGAACCGCCGCACGCAGGCCCGGAGCCTGGCCGCAAACTCCCAGCTGCGGCGGGAGGCCGGAGACGCGGAACTGGCCAATCTCCTTGCCTATGCCAGCTGGTATTTTCTGAAAAACAATCGTGGCAACCAGTATTTCTCCGACACGTTCAAGTCTCTCACGCAGGCAACGAGCGGCGTTCCCCGTCACAAGATGCGGGAAAACGGCTCCGTGACGGCCATGGCCAAGGTCCTGGACGGCCCCGGACAATGTGTCGCCCTTACCAATTATGGAGAAGTGGAGTGGCTGCGCGCCACCACCGAAGGCGGCACCCGGAAAATCGTTTCCAAGCAGCTGCTCTTTAACCCGGACTACGATTTCCGGGACGCCAAGTACCTGAAAGGAAAAATCTACGCAGTCTCCCTCAAGGGACCTCTCTGCATCCTGGATGTCAATGGCAAGTGTGAAGTAGTCTCCCTCCCGGAGGACGACTACTTTAAGGTTCTCCGCGCAGGTGGCCGCATCCTTCTGGCAGGCCGCCACAGCCTGTGCTGGTATGCCGATGGAAAGATCACCGGCCAGCGTCAGCTCCCCCGGGCCCTGTCTGCCATTGTGGAGCGGGAGGGGACCATCGGCCTTTTCTATCAGGACGGCTCCTATGCCGAGATGGACGCCTCCGGAAAGATAGAGGAAAAGAAGCCCCTGATCGGGCCTGTCGTTACCTACGCCTATTACAGCACCTCTTTCCAGTGCCTGCTGCTGGGTACGGCCGAGGGCGCCGTGTATCCGGTCAACAAGTATAACCGCGTGCTGGAAGTGCTCGCCGCCCACAAGGCCAAGTGCGTGGACATTACCATGCAGGGGCCCAATGTGGTGACGGGCAGCTACGACAAGAGCATCTACATCTGGAATCTGGACAACCTTACGTTCGAGAGCGGTCTGTCTTTCCGCGAAGAGCTGGAGCTGGCCCGCGTGGACAGACGCAAGTTGAACCCCGGGGATATTCCTGCCGAGTGGCTCGTGCCCGTAGACTATTCCTTCGACGGCTGGACCCTCTCTGTCTGCGGAGACGTGGACGGCAAGTCGGTGTGGGTAGGTACCTCCACGGGAAACATCATGCTCCTCAATTCGTCGGCCGATGACATGGCGGCGCAGCTGCATGACAAGCTCGGGCGTAATCTCACGCAGCAGGAGTGGGCCCGCTACGTAGGTGTATCCATTCCCTATTTGACGTTCAAATGAGAAAGTTTCTGCTTCATATCGGCCTTGTGGCCGCCGCGGCGCTTGCTGCGGTGACGGCTGCCGCCCAGGGCGGAGAAAACGCCCACATGGGCATTCCGTTCTTCAGGAACTATTCGGCCGGCCAGTACAATGCCCATAACCGCAACTTCGATGTCCTCTGCGATGGCGAAGGCCGGGTGTTCTTTGCCAACTTCGAGGGCCTTCTCGTATACGACCAGGTCAAGTGGCGCATTGTCCACACCCCGGATATCTCCCGTGTGGTGAGCCTGGCGCTGGATGAGGGAGGAAACGTGGTTTTCGAGAGCATTACTGAGACGGGCCGCGTCCTCTCCTTCGAGGGAGACTCCGTCCGCGTTTCCTTTACGGAAGGAGATGCCGCCCGGACGGGCGTGGTGTCGGGAGGTGAACGCATCCGGGAAACCACCGTGGACCGGTGGAATGAAATAGAAGTATATCAGCGCCTGAAGATTTCTCCGAGCCGTACGCTGCTGGCGACGGCGACGGACGGTGTGGTGGCCGTGGACGCGGAAGGCAGGGAAGTGTGGCGCGTGAATGTGGAGAACGGCCTTTGCTCCAACAGCGTTTCCAAGCTGGCCTACGATGGAAAAGGAACGGTGTGGGGCGCTACCGACAACGGCGTTTTCAGCATTTCGGTCTCTGAGATTTATACGCGTTTTACCGAAAAGGAAGGCCTGCGGGGCCAGATTTCCTGCATGGCTTTCTGTGGCAAGTCCCTGATGGTGGGTACGTTCCAGGGACTCTTCCGGCTGGAGGGCCGGCGCTTTGTCCCGGTGAGTCAGGTAACCCATGCCTGCTGGCAGATGGCCCGCGGCGGGGACGGAGCCCTCTATGTGGCCACGTCGGATGGCGTGTACAGGTATGCCGACGGCGCTGTCTCGCATCTGTCCACTCCGTTCTCCCTTTCCATCACAAAACTCCCCGACGGTTCTTTCCTGGTGGGAGAGGTGGAGCGCCTGAGCCGCTTCCGTCCCGGGGAAGGCTTCACTTCGCTGGCCGCTGTTCCCAACATCATCCGTTTCCGAAAGGATGCTGAAGGAAGCGTGTGGGCCATGACGCTCTCCGGAGACAGCTACCTTGTCAAGGTACGGGAAGGAAAGGTGGAAAAGGCCGATGACAGCCATATGTCGCAGCTGTTCGAATATGAAGACGGCGATGGAACGCTCTGGCGCAGCTATGACTCCGGCACGGGTCTCTATGCGGAGAACATGCCCGACTACCTCAAGCCGTGGGTGGAACCCTTCGAAAACATTACGGTCCAGGCCATGCTCGTAAAGGACGGCCTGGCCTGGATAGGGGACAACAATGAACTGGTCCGCTTCAACCTGGCCCGTTGCCGTACGGAGGAACGCTTCGCTCCCCAGCTCTATATCCGCTGTTTCAGCACGGATAACGGAGACCTTACCCTCAGTTTCTCCAATGACAAGTCGGACCCGATGGGGCATACCCTGTACAGCTATCGTCTGCGCGGTGACAATGCCTGGTCCCGCTGGAGCGAGCAGCAGGAATTCCTGTTCGCCAATCTCAGCTACGGCTCCTACAGCGTTTCCGTGCGTTCGATGGATGCCTACGGGCAGGTCAGTGAAACCGGGCCGATGGATTTCAAACGGCCGTATCCCGTGTTCATGCGCTGGTATTCCGTCCTCGCGTACCTCCTTCTTGTCGTGTTCCTTGTCTACCTTCTGTTCCGCTACCGCATGCACCGCATGGCGCAGGAACAGCAGCGCCTGGAAGCCATCGTCGACGAGCGTACGCAGGAACTGCGGCAGGCCCAGAACAAGCTCCTCCGCCAGGAACGCGAAGCTGCCATCGGCAAGCTTACTAAAGGCCTGATTGACCGCATCCTCAATCCCATGAACTATATCAACAACTTCGCCCATCTGTCCCTGGGACTTTCGAAGGACCTGAGAGAAAATGTTGAGGATGAGAAGGATCACATGTCTCCCGATACGTATGAAGATTCCGTGGATGTGCTGGACATGATGAAAACCAACCTGGAAAAGATTGAGCAGCACGGAATTTCCACGACGCGAACCCTCAAGGCCATGGAGGAAATGCTCAAGGAGCGTTCCCAGAAGTTCGAATCCACAGATCTCTGCCAGTTGTGCCAACAGAGCCTGGATAAGTTCAGGAATTACTTCCCGGACGATATCGCCCGCCTCGGCGTCCAGGTGGAACTGGACAGGCCGGACACGCCCGTCATGTGGAATGTAGTGCCGGAGTTGATGGGCAAGTCCATATCGTACATGCTTTCCAACAGCATGTATGCCGTCAGGAAAAAGGCCGACAAACTGGGCGGGTACAATCCGGTTGTCAAGGTCACCATCCTCCAGGAAGCCGGCAGCATCCTCCTCAAGATTTATGATAACGGAATCGGCATTGAAGAGAGCATCCAGAACAAGATTTTCGATCCTTTCTTCACGACCAAACCTACGGCCGAGGCCCCTGGCGTGGGTCTTTATCTGTGCCAGCAGATCATGCACGACTGCGGCGGTAATATTACGGTTACTTCCGTGAAGGATGAATATACAGAATTTGTAATTAAATTGGCTTAAGATAACTCTTATGATGGAAGAAGAAAGCCTGAAGCAGCAGGTGGAATATCTGCAACAGCAGTTGCATAAGCAGGAGAAGATGGCCTCCCTGGGCCTTCTCAGCGCCGGTATTGCCCATGAAGTCCAGAATCCGCTGAACTTTGTCATCAACTTCAGCAAGATGTCGGTCAAACTTCTGGAAGACCTTCAGGATGTTCTGGACGGTTGTTCCGGCCAGTTGGGGGAGGACGATGCCGCCGACCTCGAAGACATCTCCGCCGACCTCAAGGAGAATCTGGCCAAGATCGAGGAACACGGAGAACGCGCTATCAGCATTATCCGGGGCATCCTTCTCCTTAGCCGCGGCAAGGCGGGGGAGAAGCTGCCTACCGACATCGGCCAGCTGGTGCACGAATATGTGTGGCTCAGCTATCATGCCATGCGCGCCAACGACAAGACCTTCAATCTTACCATCCGGGAAGACATTCAGGAGAACCTGCCCAAGTTCATGGTCATTCCGCAGGACCTGAGCCGGGCTGTCCTCAATGTGATGAACAACGCCTGCTACACGGTCCGGGAAAGGGCCGGGGTGGAAGGCTCCGCCTATCATCCGACGGTTGAGGTGAAGGTGTCGTATGCTCCGGGAGAGGAAGAGGTTCGCATCGATATCTCCGACAACGGAATGGGCATGTCCCCCGAGGTGAAGGAGCGCTTGTTTGAAGTGTTCTTCACAACCAAGCCTGCCGGTCAGGGAACGGGGCTCGGCATGAGCATCACCCGCGACATCATTGTCAAAAACCATGGCGGACGGCTGCTCTTTGAGTCCGAACCCAATGTGGGCAGCACCTTCACGTTTATCATTCCCGTAAAGCCTGTAAAATGAGTATCAGAAGATACATACTCGCGCTCGGAGCCCTTGTCATCACGCTTTCTGCGTATGCCCAGGAAGAGGTCCGTCTGTTCGAGGAGGCCCAGGAGGCCTATGAGCTCGGCTGGTTTGAAAAGGCCGATTCCCTCCTGAGCGGACATGAGAACAGTTTCAGCGGAGAAACCCGGATGGGTGTGCTCCGGCTTCTTGCGCTATGTAACCTGAATATGGACCGGCCGGAGGAGGCGCAGACGTGGGTGTCCAAGCTGCTGGCCCAGGACCCTTACTACAGACCTTACAACGACTTCCCGCGCTTTACCGAGATGGTCAACCGCATCAAGGCCGGTAAGTCGGCTACCATCACCACGGCTTCCCGGCAGGCCGAGTCCATTGAGGAGGCACCTGTCCCGGTTACGCTCATCACGGAGGAGATGATCCGGCGTGTGGGTGCCCGTACTCTCAAGGAGGCCCTTGTCGCATACGTTCCCGGCATGACGGATGTCGCTGCCAATGAGGAAATGAATGTGGCCATGCGCGGTATCTATTCTTCCGGTCAGGAGAAGATTCTCATCATGCTGGACGGCCATCGGCTTAACAGCTATTCCACCAATGCGGCCAGCCCCGACTTTTCCATCAGCCTGGAAAAGGTGAAGCAGATAGAGGTGCTGCGAGGCCCGGCCTCGTCCCTGTATGGCGGCGTGGCTCTCACCGGTGTGGTGAACGTCATTACCAAAGAGGGCTCGGATGTAGACGGCCTCATGGCCAAGTTCTCCGGCGGCAGTTACGGGACACTCCGCGGGGACCTTCTCTTTGGCAAACGCTATCTTTCCCTGGATGTGCTGGGATGGGCCAGTATCTATCACTCCGACGGCCAGAAGGTTCATTTGGGAGCCACGCCGGAGGAACAGCCGTACTCCGTGATGCCCGCAGAGGGAGACCTCATCATTGGCGGATACAACAGGAAACCTTCCTACGATCTGGGCGTGTCCCTGAAGTGGGAAAAGATGCATCTTCTCTATAACCGCCGTTTTGCCAAGACGGTGGCGCCCGTGTCGCTCAGCTACTTCTTTACTCCGTATGAGTATAACCAGTACCGGCTCCTTAACGGCAACGCTCCCGGCTATGCCATTACTTCCCAGCATGCAGAGATTGGCTACTCTGACAGCAAAGGCAGTTTTGCCTGGCAGGTGACGGCCAGTTTTGACTCGCAGGACCAGCAGCGGTATCAGATTGACGGTGATATTCCCGAAGTAGGTGTCAACGACGTGTACCCGAACGGGGTAGATGGCGTTGTCCTCAAACTCTATGACGATGTGTTCCAGAGCGTAAACTGGAATGAATATACCTACGGCGTGGCCGCTCAGGGAAGCTACAACTACTCCTTCGGCGGCGGCCATTCCGGCGTCGTGATGGCGGGCGGCCATCTCAACCGCTTTACCCTGGCCGATGCCAGTTATCTGGAGGGAATCAATTATGACCTTATCCTCAAGACCTACAACGATACCAAGATCTTGAATGTGGGCAAGGAGCTGAGTGCCGATGCTTACTTCCAGCTCAAGCATACCTGGCGGAATTTTGTACTCAATGGAGGCGTCCGCTACGACTTCAAGCTGCGCTCTACCGGAAAGAAACTGCACGTGGTTTCTCCCCGTATTGCCCTCATCTTTTCCCAGCCCCGGTGGAGTGCCAAACTCAGCTATTCCAAGGCCTTTGTGGATGCGCCTTATTTCTACCGCAACAACACCCTGGACATCAACTTCGGAGACGATAATCTTTCTCCCGAGTACCTGAATTCCTGGCAGCTGGCGTTCTATAGCGACGGTAAAATTGTGCCCCGCCTTAAGCTGGAGCTCAACGGCTTCATTAACAAGGCCGACAAGTTCATCATCCAGAGCGAGGTGGGAAACGCCAATGCCGGTAATCTTACCAATGCCGGTGTGGAGTTTGCTTCTGCCTATTCGTTCTCCCGCTTTTCCATCGATGGAAACCTTACCTGGCAGAGCGTGCTGGCCTCGGAGAATTTTGCTATTTTCAACCGCAGCATCTACAACGTCCCCGATTTCCAGGCCAATCTCACGGCATCCTACGATATTGTTTCCGGGCTCAGACTGAGCGCGCACGCGCTTTTCACATCGGCCCAGAAGTCACAGTATGCCCTGCCTGGCGTAGATCCCATTGACATTTCCATTCCTGCACGCATCCTTTTTGATGCGGGCATCCGCTATCAGTTCCGGAAGTTCGAAGTGGGGCTCAATGTGTATAACCTCGCGGGTACTTCTTATATGCAGGGCGGCTCCTCTGTAGCGCCCCTGCAGCAGGCTGGAAGATGGATTTTAGGTCATATCAGTTACCAATTCTAAAGAAAGTAAATGGACAATTATCGCGCGCTGCTCGCAAAACAGATAGAAGGAATTATTGCGTCTCATCGGGACAAGGTGGCTTATAGCCTGGGAGACCGGGAGGTTACTTATGCCCAGTTGGATGAAATGGCCAGTCATATCGCATCAGGTGTGGCCAGACGGGTGCTGGACAGTGCGGCCCCGGACGATGTCCCGGTGCGCATTGGCATTTCCCTTGGCAGGGGAGACCATTTTGTGCCCTGCATCCTGGCTGCCGTCAAGCTGGGCTGCTCATACGTTCCCATTGACGTTGTGACGCCTCAGGAGCGCATCGATTTCATCTCCCAGGATGCCAGCCTGGCCGTTCTCATTACGGCCGACAACCTGCCGGAGTTCTTGGAAAGCCCCCTCATGGAAACGCTTCCGCTGCTTTCCAGGGGCGTATCCGAGGCCTATATGATTTACACTTCGGGTACTACCGGACAGCCCAAGGGCGTTTCGCAGTCTTACCGGACGCTTTACAGCTATATGCTAACGGTGTGCCTTCCGGACAATTTCAATATCAGTGAGAAGTCGGTGGTGCTTCAGTTTGCAAGCATCAACTTTGACGTGTCGGTGCTGGAGATTTTTGCTGCGCTCTTCTATGGCGGTACACTGGTGATTGCCCAGGAGGAGGAGAAGCATAATCCGCTTCTTGTGCATCGGCTCATGAAGGAGAAGGGGATTACCTACACGTTTATGCCGCCGTCCCTTCTGGCGGTCTTCCCCGACTACGACTTCCCGGCCATGGATACGCTGTCGGCCGGGGGCGAGGCCATCCCGCATAGTCTCACCAGCAAGATTGCCGGGAAATATCCCTATCGCTTTGTGAACGGTTACGGCCCCACCGAGAGCATCGTTACCACAACGCATGAGATCGAGGGACCGGACGACTGGAAGAACATTGGCAAGCCGGTTCCCGGCGTTGTCTGTTATGTGGCCGATGAAAGCGGCAAGCTGGTAGCGCCCGGTGAGCAGGGAGAACTGCTCATTGCCGGCATGCAGCTCACCAACGGCTACTGGAACCGCCCGGACCTCAATGCCACGATGTTCTTCGAGAACCCGTATGAGAAGGTGCATGACGGGATTGACGTTTCCACGCTCTATCACAGCGGAGACCTGGTGACGCTGAACGAAGACGGCAGTTTCAATTACATCGGCCGAAAAGACTCCCAGATCAAGCTGCACGGTTATCGCATCGAACTGGGAGAAATCTGCACCAAGATTGAGAAACAGGAGGGTGTGCTGCGGGCGTTTGTGCGCCTGGAAGAGATTGGCGCGGAGAAATATATTGTGGCCTATGTGAGAACCTCGGATGAGGTGAAAAGCCTGGACGGTATCAAGGAAATTTTGTCCCGCCAGCTGCCTCCTTACATGATGCCCACTTTCTGGAACAAGGTAAGGGACTTTAAACTCAATATCAACGGAAAGATTGACAAGACGGCCCTGGTGAACGAGGCGGTCAATGAGATTGCCATCAATGATACGCCCCTTACGCCCAAGGAGTCACTGCTCATGGAGGCGGTGGCGGGCCTTCTGGGCCTTCCCGGGGTCAATGTCAATGCAGACCTCTTCAATGATGTGGGCATTACCTCTCTCCATGTGATGCAGCTTACGGTCCAGATGGGAATGTCGGGCATTAACCTCACGGTCAATGACTTCTATACGCTCCGGACCATCCGCCGGATTATGGCGGCCGAGAAGCATCCCTTCGCCTTCTGGTACGAGGATTCCGGGAAAGATCCGGGGAAGCCGGTCATCATTGTCCTGGGCGGCTTTACCAGCTTCACCTTCATCTTTGACGACTGGGCCAAAAAGGTCTCGAAGAAGTATGCCATTTTCGCCGTGGAGTCTTATCACACCATTACGGATGACAAACTCGTCGATATGGACGGCCTGGTAGACCTGTACATTCCGCTGGTAAAAGAAGTGGTGGAAACCCGTAATGTCGTTTGCCTCACGGGCTTCTGTGCGGGAGGAGAGCAGGCGCTGGCCCTTGCCATCCGGCTGTACAATGACAAGCCTTACAAACCGCGCGTCGTGGTGCTGGACGGAGAACTGGACCGCGATATCAGCCTGCAAGAGGCGGTTCGGCCGGCCTATTTCTTCCCCTTCTACGACGACGTTCGCAATAACGCCCGTGCCGACCTCGACATCCACCTCATGGCCACCATGCCAGAGGAAGCCTACAAGGGACCTGTCACGTCCATCATCTCCGACATCTACACCGACGAGAGTGCCGTGAGCACGTTCAAGAAGACCCCCGAAATGATGCAGCGGGAGAAAGAAGAATTCTTCACCAACGAGGCGCGCTGGAAACGCCGCTATCCGGATTGCGAACTCATCAAGTCTCCCACCAACCACAATGAGTTCCTCATTACGCGGGAGAGCAAGGACTTCATTGCCGATTACTTCCTCCATCATTTCCGTCCGGAGGAAAATTAGTGCAAATATGCTACCTTTGCATTCCCCAACAGGGGCGTAGCTCAGCTGGTTTAGAGCGCTTCAGTCACATTGAAGAGGTCATCGGTTCGAATCCGATCGTCCCTACTCCCAGGAGACCTTGTTTCAAGGTCTCTTTTTTTGTTGCCGGCATGCCCCCTTTACGATCTTAAGCGTAATAAGGCCCAAATCCCGCTTAAGATCGTCAGCAGTGACGAACAAAAGCATAATTTCCCGGGAAAAGATGCTTAAGATCGTAAGGCGGCGGCAAGGACATTACGAAAGTATTTCGTATCTTTGCTTAAATGCTTTGAAACATGGCCGAATCTATACTCAAACCGCTATTCGAATCCTATACCGGCACTGCCCTCACCGAGATTACGGAACTTCCTGCATCGGGCAGCAACCGCCGTTACTTCCGTCTTAAGGGCGGGAATATCACGCTCATCGGCGCCATCGGCACCAACCTGCAGGAGAACCACAGCTTCATCTATCTGGCCAGGCACTTTCGCGAGAAGGGGCTGCGCGTCCCGGCCGTTCTGGCCGTGAGCGAAGACGGACAGGCCTATATTCAGGAGGACCTCGGAGACCAGGTGCTCTTTGGCATGGTGGCCCAGGGCCGTGAGAGCGGTCTCTACAGTTCCGTGGAGACAGACCTTCTTCGCCGCACCATTGAGCAACTGCCCCGCCTGCAGTTTGTGGGCGCCCAGGGTCTGGACTGGAAAAACTGCTATCCGCAGGAGGCCTTCGACGCCCGCATGATAGACTTTGACCTCAACTACTTCAAATACTGTTTCCTCAAGGCTACCGGCCTGGAGTTCAACGAGATTGAGCTGCAGGAAGACTTCGAGAAACTGAAGGAAGACCTTCTGAAGGAAGACGACAACACGTTCCTGTACCGGGATTTCCAGGCCCGCAACGTCATGATCAAGGACGGAGAACCCTGGTTCATCGACTTCCAGGGCGGTCGCCGCGGTCCCATCTATTACGATGTAGCCTCCTTCATCTGGCAGGCCCGCTCCCGTTTTCCCGAAGACCTCAAACAGGACCTCATCCGTACTTATCTCCGTGCCCTGCAGCAGTTCAAGCAGGTGAATGAAGATAAGTTTCGCAGCCGTCTTCGCCTGTTTGTGCTGTTCCGCACGCTGCAGGTACTGGGCGCCTACGGTTTCCGAGGCTACTTTGAGAAAAAGCCGCACTTCCTGGCCAGCGTACCCTATGCCCTGAGCAATCTGAGAAAGCTATTGGAGACGCCCTTCGAAGACTATCCCTACCTCAATTCCATCTTGAGCCGGCTGGCTTCCATGCCGGAGCTCAACGAGATTCCCCAGGACCACCGCCTGTCGGTGCACATTTACAGCTTTGCTTACAAAAAGGGCATTCCGGCCGATACGACCGGCAACGGCGGCGGCTATGTCTTTGACTGCCGCAGCGTAAACAACCCCGGCAAGTACGAGTACTACCGCCAGTTCAACGGAACCGACCCCGAGGTTATCAAGTTCCTGGAAGATGACGGAGAGGTATTCACTTTCCTGGACAGCGTATATAAACTGGTAGACGCCCACGCCAAGCGCTTCATTGAGCGCAAGTTCACCAACTTGCAGGTGTGTTTTGGCTGCACCGGTGGTCAGCATCGCAGCGTGTACTGCGCCGAGCACATGGCCCGTCACCTAAAGGACAAGTTCGACATCAAGGTCACGGTCACTCACCGTGAACTCAACATAGAAAAGATGCTGTAATGAAAGCCATGGTCTTTGCAGCAGGCCTGGGAACGCGCCTGCGCCCCATTACTGACTCTCTTCCCAAGGCGCTGGTCCCTGTTTGCGGAGAGCCGCTGCTATACCATACGCTTCATAAGCTCAAAGCAGCCGGCTATACAGATGTGGTGGTGAACATCCATCACTTCCCCGAAATGATCCGGGAGTACCTGGATTCCAACGAATTTGGAATTCGAATTGGCATTTCCGATGAGTCCGAAAAGCTCCTGGAAACCGGCGGCGGCATCCAGCACGCCCGAAAACTGCTGGAACCGCTGAACGAGCCGTTCCTGGTGCACAATGTGGATATCGTTTCCAATCTGGACATTGCCTGGTTCCGGTCTCAGATGAAACCCGGGGCCCTTGCATCACTCCTTGTGAGCGAACGCAAGACACAGCGGTATCTACTCTTCAGGCCAGAAGACATGCGCCTCGTGGGCTGGACCAACATTGCCACGGGAGAGGTTCGTTCGCCTTACCCGGACCTGGATGCATCGGCCTGCCTGCGATTTGCCTTCGCCGGCATTCACAATATCTCTCCCGCCATCTTCCAGGCCTTCGAGACCCTGGACATGCCGGAGCGCTTCCCCATCATGGATTTCTATCTCACGGCCTGCGCCCGCTATCCCATCTACGGCGTCGTCGCTCCCAATCTGGAGCTGGTAGACGTGGGTAAGATTGACACCCTCCCCGAGGCAGAACGGATTTGCGAGAGGTTGCTGTAACCCTATTTCCGCAGCCGCCGGATGGCATGTTCCAGACTCTCTGAGGGTTCAATGATGTTGTAGTCGGCCCAAAAATCGGGGTCGTAGAATTGCAGGGCTTTGTCCGGAAGGAAGTCGTTGGAACGGAAGCGTTCCTGCCGGCGGATGGGTGTAGCCTCGGGGCGTACATCGGTGACTACCAATTCGTTCACGGCCGTATAGTGCGTGCGGAACAAGCGCTTTCGCCAGTCACAGGCAAAACGCATGGTAGAACGGAAGTATTCCAGACGGGTTTTTCCGTTTTCCAGCCGATAATTAAGCACCACCGAGCACTCCTGAGGGACAAAGCGAAGGGTGAAGGGTTTGGAAACCAGCATCATGCGGGTAGCTTTATTCTTGTCGCTCATGTCCAAGGAGGCCTCGACGCGGGTGAAACTCAGGAGCTCCCGGTCAATATAAACCACGCAGTTATAGAGCGCAAAGTCCACCAGCGCGTTGGGATACATGCGAATCACAAACTGCAGACGCCCGTCAATATAGGCAGGCTGCAGCATCTCGTATCCATACAAGGCCAGGTCCTCTTTGTTGAAAAGGACCTGCGTATTCTTGACGAGGTCCATGCCGATAGCCATAGTGGGACCGCCCTGCGTCTTCACGCTGAGCGTGTCCGTGCGGCGCTGGCTCACCAGCACGCGACTCTTTTCCAGTGCGGCAGCGTCATTGTAGATGAAGCCGTTGAAGGCCGATTTGTACAGCCTGGCCACAGCCTCGGCTACATACGTATAGCGGTTTCGCTTTTTGAGGGTTTCGCGGTAGAAGACTTCCAGCAGCTGCGGCTGCGTGCAGTAGTTTTCGCCGATACAGTCTACAGCCGCTTCCACAATGGAGCGGGCGTCCCCGGAAATGATGGTAGCCTCCTGCAGCTGCAGGTTCTCACGCTGTAAGGCAACGCGTAGAGTTTCGTCGGCTTTTTTCTGCTGAGTGCGGTACCCCAGATAGGAGCACTCCACCACGGAGATGGGCTGATTGCTTTTGAGAATGAAGAAACCGTCGGAATTGGTAACGGTAGCCTGTTTTCTGCCAGGGATGGAGACATGGACAGATTCCAAGGGGCGGCCGGTTGCGGCATCCACTACGTTACCCTGTACGGAATACCCCATGCGCAGGCTGTCCACCTGGCTATACAGCGGTAGCGATACCAGAAAAAGCGCTATGATAATAAACCACTTACGCATATCCGCTACAAAAATACAAAATCCCGAATGAAATGCAAGTGTCCCTCGACGATCTTAAGCATCTTTTCCCGGGAAATTATGCTTTTGTTCGTCACTGCTGACGATCTTAAGCAGGATTTGGGCCAAATTACGCTTAAGATCGTAAAAGGGGTCACCCTTTCCGGTACTCGGACGGCGTCAAGCCCGTATGTGCCTTGAAGAATTTGTAGAAGACGCTCTGGTTGGGGAAGTTGAGAAGGTACACAATTTCCTTGATGGGCTTGTCGGAGTATTTGAGGAGGTTCTTTGCTTCCAGGATCACGAACGAGTCAATCCAGTCCGGGGCGCTGCGGCCGCTGGAGAGCTTTACCAGCTTGGAAAGGTACTTGGGCGTGAGACAGAGCTTGTCGGCATAGAACGCCATGCCGCGCTCCTGGTTGTGGTACTCGGTCACCAGTTCGATGAACCGCTCGAACACCTGGTTCACGCGGGCCGATGTCTGGCTCTCCTCACTGCGGGCCGATGCCAGCTGCCGCGTCCATACATCCAGCGTCACATAAGTGAAAGAGGTAAGGAGGGATCCCAGAATCTCCTTTTTATTGGTCTGACGTGAAGAGAGTACCTTCCGGGTAAGGCGAAAATAGTCTTCGGCCAGCTCCAGCTCTTCTCCCTGCAGCGTAATGCAGGGATTTTTCCACATGCGGATGGTGTCCTGGAACACATTGTTGAAGTCGAAGCGGATGCTGCTCAGGAACTCCTTGGAAACCAGGGCGAAGAGCAGCTCCGCATCTCCAATGTGATCCTCCTTGTAGGCCGACAGTTTGACAATGTTGCCGGGAACCACCATAAGAAGAGAGTTCTCATGGATATCATACGTGTTGAGGTTTACATCCAGTGAGAAGTGCCCCTTCCTGAGGAAGAAAAGGATATAACCGTCAAAGCGCACGGGGTACTTGAGCATTTTGAGGATGGCCTCGCTCTTTTCCACGCGTTTTCCGCTTACGGCGCCCAGGAGAAAATCCGCCCCCAGGGCATATTCGTCTATGACAGGTTCCAGCGACAGGATGTGCCGGATATCAATGGTTTGCATGGGACAAAGATAGAAACAATTGTTTATAATATTGCAAAATTCTACCAAAAGGAGAATTTGTGCCCCTAAAAGAAGCCAAATAGGAATTTGCCGGGCAATGTTTTTGTACAAAAGTCGCAATTGTCAAAAGAAAACAAAAAGATACTGACAATATGACAAGCTGTAGAAAAACTTTTGCCGCGCTTCTCCTCATTCTGCCCGCTGCGCTCGCCACTGCCCAGCCCCGGACCCTTACGCTGGAAGACTGCCGGCAGATGGCCGTGGAAGAGAGCCGCGTCCTGGACCAGGCCCGCATCCAGAAAGAGATGGCCGGCTATGACCGGAAGATTGCCATGGCCAATTACTTCCCCAAAGTCACGGCAACGGGTGCCTATATCTATAACAACCGCGACGTGAACCTCATCAGCGAGGAGCAGAGCCAGCGCCTCACATCGGCCGGCACTGCCCTTGACAACGCCTTCTGGGATGCCCTGAAAGGCCGGGTAGACGTTGTGGAAAACGCTACCTTGCGCCAGATGGCCCTGGATGCCCTGGCCCAGATGCAGGCATCTCCCAACCGCCTGGACATTGCTTCGCCCATCAACGCCATCGGGCAGGAGGTAGACGCAGCCCTGCACCCCGACCTTCACAATATCTGGGCAGGAACCGTAGTGGTGGAACAGCCCGTATTCGTGGGCGGTAAAATCATCTACAGCAACCAGATGGCCCGTTTGGCCGAGCAACTGGCCCAGTCCAAATATGAAATGACAGAATCTGATATCCTCCTGGACGTAGACCAGGCCTACTGGCAGATTGTCTCCGTAGCCGGAAAGAAAAGGCTGGCCGAGAGCTACGCCGGCCTTCTGCATCATCTGGAGGAGGATGTGAACCACGCCATGGAAGCCGGTGTCGCCACGGAGGCCGATGCCCTGCAGGTAAAGGTAAAGGCCAACGAGGCCGACATGATGCTTACCAAGGCCTCCAACGGCCTGGTCCTCGCGAAGATGCTGCTGTGCCAGCGCATCGGCCTTCCGCTGGATACCGAAATCATACTGGCCGATGAATCCCTGGACGCAATCCCCGCACCTTCGCTTCCTGCCCGGAAGAGCCTGGAAGACATCTACGCGTCACGCCCCGAAACCCGCAGCCTGGAGCTGGCAGAGAAAATCTTTGACAAGAAAGCCAAGGTAGTGCGGGCCGATATGCTGCCCACCGTCGCCCTCATGGGCGCCTACACCATGACCAATCCCAACGTGTACAACGGCTTCCAGAACAACTGGCAGGGTGGAAACCTGAGCGCCGGCGTGGTAGTGAAAATCCCCATCGTGCATGGCGGCGAAGGCATCTTCAAATATAAGAAGGCCAAGGCCGAGGCCCGCCTGTATGAAGACCAGCTGGCCGATGCCAAAGCGCTCATCGGCCTGCAGGTGACCCAGCAGCGGAAACTCATGGACGAAGCCCGGCAGAAGGTGGAGAAAGCCCTGTCCAACATGGACCTGGCCGAGGAAAACCTGCGCATGGCAACCATCGGCCATGAAGCCGGTGTCATCCCCACCAGCACGGCGCTGGCGGCCCACACCGCATGGCTCAGCGCGCACAGCGAATGCATTGACGCCGGCATAGAGTTGCAGATGACGGCATCTACCCTCCTCAAGGCCGAGGGCAGTTACTTGAAATAAAATAATACACATAGCTATGGAAAAGAAAAAGAACTATAACCTTCTCATCGGCGTGGCCGCATTGGTTATCATCCTCATTGTGATTTCCGTTGTGGGATACCTGGTATCCCGCCCCCAGCCCGTCGTGATCCAGGGAGAGGCCGAAGCTACCGAATACCGCGTATCCGGCAAAGTCCCGGGCCGAATCGAAGAATTCCGTGCCGAGGAAGGCCAGACGGTTCACAAAGGCGACACCCTCGTCATCATCGACTCTCCGGAAATCCGTTCCAAGATCCGGGAAGCCAACGCCGCCAGGGCTGCCGCAACGGCCCAGAAGGATAAGGCCATGCACGGTGCCCGTCAGGAGCAGATTACCGGTGCCTACGAGCTGTGGCAGAAAGCCATGGTGGGCGAAGAGGTTATGCGCAAGTCCTTCGAACGCATTCAGCGCCTCCACGACGAGAAAGTGGTCTCCGACCAGAAATACGACGAAGTGGCGGCCCAGTATCAGGCTGCCCAGGCAACCACCCGTGCTGCCAAGAGCCAGTATGACATGGCCGTGAACGGCGCCCGTCAGGAAGACAAGGACGCCGCCGTAGCCCTGGTGGAACGCGCCAATGCCGCTGTGGAACTGGTGAATGCCTACAAGGATGAGATTCGCCTCACTTCTCCCTCCGACGGCATTGTGGCCGATATTTATCCCAAGGTGGGTGAACTGGTGGGCCAGGGCGCTCCCATCATGACCATCCAGGACCTGGACGATATGTGGTTCACCTTTAATGTGCGCGAAGACCGCCTGAAGGGCATGCAGATTGGCGACCACATCCGGCTCAGCATACCGGCCCTGAATGGCAGTACCGTGGAGGCGCAGGTCTATTACCTGGCCGCACGCGAGTCCTACGCAACTTGGAAGGCCACCCGTGAGATTGGCGAGTTCGATACCCGCACCTTCGAGGTGAGAGCCCGGCCTGAGGGCCGCGTGGAAGGCCTCCGTCCCGGTATGAGTGCCATTATGACAGTGACAAAGTAATGAAACAGATCTGGCGTGTCATATGGCGTGAGCTGGGCATCATCCGTAAGCGGCCGGTGTATATCCTGGCCTCGGTGGGTGTGCTGGTGGTGAATGCCATTTTCTACACCACGCTCATGAAGGACGGGCTCCCGCACGACCTTCCCATCGGCGTGGTAGACCTGGACCAGTCGTCCACTTCGCGGGCCTTCGCCCAGCAACTGGACGCAACGCAGCTGGGAGAGGTCATCTATTACGACGACCTCCACCTGGCACGCCGGGATATGGAGACAGGAAAACTCACCTCCTTCGTAGTCATTCCCGAACACTTCAATGCCGATATCCAGGCCCAGCACCAGCCGCACATCGGCTATTATGTGAACTCCCTCTATTTTGTGGGAGGCGCCCTGGCCTACAAGGATATCATGACCATGGTGAACCTCGTGAACGGAGCGGTTCAGCGCGAAGTGCTGCGGGCCAAGGGCCACAATGAGCGCGAAATCCGGGCCCTCATCCAGCCCATCGTGCTGGACCAGCACCAGATTGGAAACCCCGCCACCAACTACGGCGTGTATCTGAACGGCGTGCTGCTTCCGGGCATCCTGGAGATGATCGTGATTCTCATCACCATCTACGCGGTGGGAACAGAGCTCAAGTACGGAACATCCCGGCAGCTGCTGGAGATGACGGACGGCTCCATCGAGAAGGCGCTGCTGGGAAAGCTGCTGCCCTACAACCTCATTTTTACTGTACTGGGCGTGGGACTGGAGCTCCTGCTGTTCCACTGGTTCAAGTATCCGCTGAAGGGCTCCATCGGCTGGATGTTCCTGGATATGCTCCTTATGGTGAGCGCCTCCGAGGCCCTGGGTCTTTTCATCGTGGAACTGTTTCCGGTCCTTCGTCTGGCGGTGAGCGTGGGCGCCATCATCAGCGTGCTGGGTATGTCGCTGGCTGGTTTCTCCCTTCCCGTTGAGGCCATGCCGCCCTATGTGCAGGGGTTCAGCGCCATTTTCCCGTTGCGGCATTATTATCTGATTCACGTGCAGGAAACCCTCTGGGGAAGCGGTTTTGCCGGCTGCTGGAAGGAGGTGGTGCATCTTCTTCTGTTCCTCTTCCTGCCGGCCACCCTCATGTGGCGGCTGGAGCATGCCTATATCTACCAAGACTATGAACGTAACTGACTTTGCCCGCACCTGGCTGCGGAACTGGTATAGCATATTCATCCATGAGCTGAAGCTCATTTTCTCCGACTCCGGCGCCATGGTCATCTTCTTCGTGGGAGGCCTTCTGTATCCCGTGCTGTACAACCTCATTTATATGAATGGTACGGTGGACGAGATGCCGGTGGCGGTGGTAGACCTTTCCGGCGGGTCCTACAGCCGGCGTTACCTGCAAAAAGTAGATGCCACCCGCGAGTGCGAAATCCTGCTCTACTGTACTTCCCTGGAGGAGGCCCGGCAACTCATGCAGAAGAGGGTGGTGCACGGGGTCATCTATGTGCCGGCCGATTTTGACACCCGCATCGTACGCGGGGAGCAGGGGGTTATCTCCACCTACGCCGACATGTCCAGTTTCCTCTATTACAAGTGTCTGACCATGGGAACCAGCCTCACCATGCTGGATGAGATGCATCAGATCCAGGTGGAGCATGACATTCCGCAGATGGTGGTTCCCGAGGAGAACATGCCCTACAACAAGCCGTTTTCCTATACCATCTTCTTCATATCGGCTGCGCTCATGCTGGTTATCCAGCAGACGCTGTTCTACGGGTCTTCGCTGCTGGCCGGTACGCTCCGCGAGGAGAACCGCAGCTTTGCTTCCATGTCCCGGCATCTGCAGGGGCTGGGCGTGGGCCGTGTCGTGCTGGGCCGCGGTGCCGCCTACCTGGCCGTGTATCTGGTGATCGGGACCCTCATTGCACTGTTCATTCCCTGGGTTTTCCGCCTTCCCCAGCGGGCCGAATGGACGCAGATCATGGTGCTCCTGGTGTTTTTCATCGTGGACTGCATCTTCTTTACGTTCACCTGGTCGGTGCTCATCTGGAGAAGGGAAACGGTGTTTGTGCTGTTCCTGTCGGTCTCTCCCATCCTCCTGTTCCTGACCGGATTCTCCTGGCCTTCGACGGCTATTCCGGAGTTCTGGCAGAAGGTGGCCATGCTGTTCCCGTCCACCTTCGGCTGCCGTGCTTTCATCAATCTGAATACGGCGGGCGGAACGCTGGCAACCATTGCGCCGGAAATCAAGGCCATGACCATCCAGACCATGATTTACTACTTCCTTTCCTGCGCGGCCATTTACGTGGAGAACCGGATTAACGAAAAAAAGCGTATCTTTGCCCATTATGGCAAATAAACCTCTGAACACTGAACTGCTGGACCGCGCCATCATTTTCGCCGTCCAGGCCCACGCGGGCACCGAGCGCCGCGGAAAGGGCTTCCCGTATATTGTACATCCCATGGAGGCCATGGAAATTGTGGCCACCATTACCCCGGACCAGGAACTTCTGGCTGCCGCTGCCCTGCACGACACCGTGGAGGATACGGACGTTACCGTCGAGGAGATTCGTGCCCGATTTGGAGACCGCATTGCCTCCCTGGTTGCGGCTGAGAGCGATGAGATGCCGGAAGGCGTGAGTGAGGAGGATAGCTGGCATGCCCGCAAGAAGGCCGCCATCGACCGGCTTGCCGCCGCTTCGCACGATGCCAAAATTGTGGCCCTCGGAGACAAACTGTCCAATATGCGCGCCATTGCGCGGGACTATGCCGTGAAGGGGGACGAACTCTGGAAGATTTTCCACGCCTCCGATCCCAAGGACCACGAGTGGCACTACCGCGGCCTGGCCGATTCCCTGCGGGAACTGTCCGGCACGTTCGCGTTCCAGGAGTTTGAGGCGCTGATCAATCAGGTGTTCGGGAAGTAGCCCTACTGGTTGTCCAGATAGACTTTTCCTTCCTGCCATGCGTGGCCCACGGCTTCGCCTACGGCGCGGTAGACGTTGGCCGATGCGTCAAACACCACGGGCTGGAGCTTGTCAAGGTCTACTTTTCCGCCCGTGAGGATGCGCTCTTCGGCGCTCATGTTCACCACTTCTCCGATGAGAATTCCGTCCTTGAAACTCCTCACCTTGCATTCCAGGGTGAGGGGATACTCGTTGATGATGGGCGCGTTGACGTTGGGGCTGGAGGTGACGGTGAAGCCTACGCGGGCAATTTTATCGGCCACCAGCTTTCCGCTCACCAGGCCAAAGTAGTCGGACTGCACCAGCGTGTTACGGTCTACGAAGCTGAGGGTGAAGGCCTTGCTGGCTTCGAGATTCTCGGTGGTTTTGTGCTGGGACAGGCTGATAATCACTTCCGTGGCGCCCAGCTGCCCGGCCCAGGCTGCTACCATCACGTTGGGATGGTGCTCTCTGTCCCAGGTAGCAATGACCACGCACGGTTGGGGCGTTGTCATGAGGGCGTGGGAGGAGCCGAAGTTTTTGCGGCCTTCCACTCTCATGTAGGAGTCGTCGGTAACGGAGGTTTCTTCCTCGTAAGTGGTATTGAATACGCATCCTGCAGCGAGAATGGCAGTGAGGGCTAAGGTAATCTTTCTCATAGAGATTCAGTTGCAAAATGCAAATGTAGTGATTATTTGGGCTTTTCCAAAAAGAGTATGCCGTAGCTGACGGGAGAGCTTAAAGTTTATTAACTTTGTATCTGAACTGAGAAAGTACTTGAACATGAGGCTCCTTAAACTTCTTCTTTTACTGCCGGTTGTTGCCGGTTCCGTTTCCTGCAGCTCTGGCAATGGCGGCTCCTCCGGGTGGCCGGATCCTGTTATCACCGGTGTGGAAACAGCTTATGACGGAAAAGTGATTGCCGGCGAGCCGGTTACCCTGAAGGGTAAGAATTTCAGCGCCCTGGCCTCGGACAACAAGGTCCTTTACGGCGTTGGATTGGATGCTACGGCTCTTCGGGTGAGTGAGGCTACGGAAACTTCCGTGGTCTTCACGGCTCCGGAAATCAGCGACAGAACCCTGATTGTCCGTGTCTCCACCCACGGAAAGGAATCCAACATGGTTACCCTCGAGTACACCGTGCTTCCCACGCCCGACACAGACCCGGAAGACCCCGATTGGAGCGATACACCTACCATCGACCTGGTCCAGCTGGGCGGTAAGACCGTCACGGTTGTTCCGGGCGTGGAGTGGACCAGCTTCCATGGTGTCTGGGACGGATCCATCCGCAATATCAATGTAGTGAAATCCAAGCTTAACGAACACAACCGGCTGGGCCTTTACTTCAACTACGGCCATACATATCCGGACGGATATACGCCGGCTCTCGCCGATGGCGAGGATGACCGCGACCTGGACAAGAAGTGCATCTACCTGGATGCCGTGGCTGGAACCAACGGACCCATGGCCTGCTGCCATTTTGTGCGGGTAGACGGCAATGTCATGCACGCTCCCAACGAGCAAAACCCCTGGATCTGCAACTGCGCCATCACCATCGACGACGACGTGATCGATATCGTGAAAGTGAAGGACAATTATGATGCGCAAAAGCTCCCCAACCAGACGGTGGGCTGCGCCGGTCCGCTGCTGGTGTGGAAGGGAATCATCCAGAAGGACCCTGCCGAGTGGCGTGCGGCAGACACCGACAAATGGCTTACCACCACGCACCCCCGTACCGCCATCGGCCTTTCTAAGGACGGCAAGACGGTGATTCAGGTGACGGTGGATGGCCGATGGACCCAGAGCGGCTGGCCCTCGGAGCAGACGGCTATCGGCATGTCTACCGAGCGCCTTGCTAAGCTCATGCGGGGCCTCGGCTGCTACAAGGCCATGAACTTTGACGGTGGCGGCGGAACGGCCATGTGGGTCTACGGCCAGGGTAACTCCCGTAATATTGTAAACCGCGTCTCGGAAAACCGCTGGAACTGGGACGGTACCAAACTCCGTCCTACCGGTAACGCTGTTTATATCAAGAGCGATTTTAAGAAATAGCAACCATTACACTTCAGGCGCATTGGGGCTGGTTCTCGGAAGTGATGCGCTGCTAGAAGTGCACGCGCAGTCCCATCGTCAGGTTCCCGTCAAACGGCCTGTCGGTGTAGAGGGTGCTGACTCCGCTTCCGTTATTGAAACTGTAGCGAAGTCCGGGCTCTGCGTACAGGCTCAGCCCCTCCGAGAGCCTGAAATCCAGGCCGATGGACGCCTGCACCGAAAACTGGAGCGGACGCATCTCTATCTTTTCCCGGTAACCCGTTTCGGTGATGTAACCGGAGCCGGAGACCATCTTCTCCATGAGCCCGCCCGCCGATACGTACAGGGACAGCCGGTTCCACTCACAGAAGCGGTAATTCACATTCAGGGGAATGCCGATGAAAAGGAGCTCCTGGTTCTTCGTGGCGGAAGGCGTCTTGAACTCGGAAGAGAGGAAAGAGACAGCCAAGCCGCTCTCCACGCCCCATCCCCGGCCCAGGTCGCAGCTGAAGGTAATGCCTGCGCGGATGGGCAGCCGGTGGCGCACATCAATCTGGGTGCCGCCGTTCATCTCCAGCGCTCCGGCTTTCCGCTCCTGGAGCGCATTGACGCCGATGACACTGGCCGACATAAGTCTCGGGGCCGATGTAGACTGCGCGCCGATGGCTCCGGACACAAACGCCTGCGCCGCGAGACGGCTCCTGTGCCGGCGCTCTGCGGGCTGCGCCCACACTTCGGGAAAAGTTTCCGGAGGAACCATGGATTCCTTTGCGGGTTCTTTCGCGGGCTCCGTTACCGGCTCCATGACCGGCTCCATGACCGGCTCCGGGATGATACTCTCCTGCGGTGTCGGCGAAGGAACTTCCCGGATGATGGGGGAGAAGGCTTCGGACGGAGTCTCCATCGGCCTGGAAAGGTATTCCGGATACTCCAGCTGCACGGGATACAGGCTGGCGGCAATGCGCTCCGGGGCCTGCGGCTGCAGCATGCGGAATCCGATGCCCAGCGCTCCCAAGAGGATGGCGGCGGCTGCGGCTGCCCGCGCCCAGAACGGGAACGGGACGGCTTTCTTTGCGGGCAGGGAAGCGGCAATGGCCTTCCACTCCCCGGCCGAGAAGACCGGAGCGGGCTCTTTATGCTGCGACACCTTGTGCCGTATGTCGTTCAACCACTGCTCACTCATGACTTTTGTTTTAGATATTCCTTGATCCTTCGGGCCAGGAGGTTCTTGGCTTTGAATAACTGGGAGGCCGATGTCGTGGGCTTTATGCCCAGCAGCTCCGCAATTTCCTGATGACTTTTTTCCTCAAAGACGTACAGGTTGAAGATGGTCCTGTAGCCGGCGGGGAGTTCGCGGATCATCCGGTAAATGACCTCCGGCGGGATGTCATTCAGAGGAGGCTCCGTTTCTTCCGGCTCTTCGGGGAGGTCATAATCCAGGCGTGCGAACTCGTGGGCCTGACGGGTCTTGAGATATTTGAGGGACTGGTTAATCACAATCCGGGTTACCCATGCCCGAAGAGAACCCGGACCGCGATATTCAAAGTCTGCAATCTTTTCGGCAATGCGGATGAGACATTCCTGCAGGACATCCTTCATGTCATCGCGGTCTGTGATATACCGGCCGCAGACAGAGGACATGGAGCCGGAGTAGAGGGCATAGAAATCCTGTAGCGCACCGGCATCTCCGCTGCGCAGCCTTTTGACGAGTCTTCGCTCCCTGTCTCCGGTCCCGATGTGCACTACGGACGGGAGCAGTACTTGAACGTTGTCTTTTTCTTGCCGCTGAAGGATACCCATTCCAGCGTGAGGTCTACGGTCTTGCCCTCCGTGTCGGGGAGGTCGGACAGGCGGAAGGCTACGATGCCGTCGCCGATGCGGTCATGGAAATCCTGGTTGGCGTTGTGGTAGAATGTGACGTGATAGGGATTGGTGTCGTCCCCGTCACAGACCAGGTTCACGGCGTGTTTTTTCGCGCCCCAGTAGGTTCTGAAGCGGAGGGTGAGGTATCCGTCTTCGGCTACGGTAACCCAGTCGTTTACAATCTCAATGGGGTCTTCTCCGTATGCCTTGCTGTTTTCTTCGGCTCCCAGGTTGGCGACGGTCTTCTTGGTGAGGATGGAGTCCAGCCAGTTGATGTGAACCTCGTTCGGGGCCGTTTCACGGAAGTTCACGAGGGCCCTCACTTCCTTGGTTCCGTAGGGCGATTTGTCCATGTTCACCGGCTTCAGGACCGTTTTGTCGTCCAGCTGGAGCACGAAGGAACTGTTGTCGGCGCTAGGCTTTACCGTTACCAGCGCAGAGGGGTACATCAGTTCATAGTTGGTGTTGTCCTTTTCGCAGGACGTAGTGAGGGTGGCTGCAAGAAGGCCGATGCCCAGGAAAATGTAAGTTCTCTTTTTCATGATTGTACGTTTTACCCTATAAATCACAAAAAGGCGGAATATTGCCTGGGAACGGGGAAAATTTTTACAGCCGGAACTGGTGCGTGGTCTCGTAGTCGTTCCAGTTGCGGAGGTACAGTACGATGTCTTTTTCATCGTACACGTTGCTGTACTGGGTGTCTTCCACGGCTCCGTTGTCCCAGACAAGGTCTTTCCAGTGTACGCGTGAGAGACATTCCTGCGCCTCATCCAGCGTGAGAGTGCCGTCGTGCTCTTCCAGGAAAGCGCCGGCGGTTTCGTAACGCCACCAGCTCTTGCTGTGAGGATTGCCCACGGCGGGATCGGGCTCGGTGGTGTAGTATTTCTCGGAGAGCAGGTGGTTGGTCACCAGCATGCTGTTCGCGCCTTCCTCCTTTCGGACGATCATTGTCTTCCAGCCGTCTTCCTTGTCGAACTCGACGACGGCGCAGTCTCCATTGGCATCGGCCACCATGTAGTGGTATCCGCTGCCCACGGCGGCGTCATGCCGGACGTCTACGGTTTCCAGAAGGGCCAGGGCTTCGTCCACGGTGGCGCAGCGGTCCAGCCAGAGGCGCATGATGATGGTGGTCCCTACGTCGTGCTTGGGGGTGTCCTGCTGGGAGGCCTGTTTGGGAAGAGCCATGATGGAAGTGCAGAGGCCTTTCTCGTTGATGCCGTCTACCGGGGCGTAGATGGAAGCCAGGCAGTTGAGTTTGGTGGCAAGGGAGGTGGGAAGCTTCTCCAGGGAGTAGCCGAAGTGGGACATGTCACTGCAGGCAATAGAGGCGTAGCCCTTCTTCGGGTGGGAGATGGTGACCATGGTGGGGTTCTTGAAGTAGTCGTAGTTGCGGCCGTACCAGAACCCGTCGCCATCGGCCTTGGTGGCCTGGAAAGAGGTGCAGTTAAAGGTGTTGGTTTTGCCGTTTTCATCGGCCACCTGCGAACTTCCTATCTTGAGGGGAAGGCCTTTGCCCACGCGCGAGATGACGTAGCCCAGGAGTTCGGCGTTCTGGTCAATGTCATGGGCGATGACGTCGTCCAGGTCGTAGACGGCCTTGTATTCCATTTTGTACAGATAGGGATTTCCTTCTACTGACTGGATGGAGCCAATGCTGGCAATTTCTCCGCCCCAGATGCAGGCGATGGCAATGCAGAGGGCGGTCAGGATTCCAAGAATCCAACAGAACGTTTTTTTCATGGTAAGACTTTTTAGATATCCAGTGCCTGCGATGCAAACTGCAAAGCGGCTTCCGGCAATTGAGTGTGGAAGGCCATGTCATAAACATAGGCCAGTTTGACGCAATAGAAAGGTATGATCCGGTGTTCAAACGCAGCCAGTTCCTGAGGGTCCGACGTTCCCAGATACGCAGGAAGGAAGATGTCCCAATGCTCCTTGAGCTGTTCCGGTTTCAGGTGGAAGAGATTGTCGGCGCGCTCGACGCTCATGCGGTGGCAGATGGTCCACATCATGGATACATCCCATTCGGGAGTGCCATAGGAGAACTCGCCGACATCAATCCAGAGCGTGCGGTCTCCTCCGCGGATGATATTGCCGATCTGGAGGTCTCCGTGCAGGCAGGTAGGTGTATCCGGAACTTTTTCCAGAAATGCCAGCGCGCGCTGTTTGAGGGCCTCCGGAACCAGGTCCTTTTCCTGGTAAAACTGCGTGAGGACTTTTTTATAGGAACGAAGACGGGTGGTGTTGGCGGGTGTTGTGTGCAGCTTTTTTGCCTCTTGGGCAAATGCTACGGAGATTTCCTCCAGGCGCTCTGGCTCTTCCGAGATAATGCGGGTAAAGGAGCGTTTGTTCTTGATGAGCTCGTATTCGGCGCCAAAGCGCTCGCCGTCTGTGACCAGGCGGTAAGGCTTAGGAGTTGGAATCCCCATGTCGAATACGGCCTGGGCGGTATGGAACTCCGCCATGGCTCTGTCGGCTTCGAAACCAGGGTTGTACAGTTTTACAAGGGTGTTACGGGTTTTGTGCGTGTAGGAAAGGGCAGTTCCACCCGCTCCGGTTTGGTTGTATTCTTCGAGATGAATGAGTTCGTAAGAGTCCATAGTTATTGAAACTAGTATGACAAAGATAGCAATATATTGTCTCTCACCCAAAAAATAGTCAGGATTCCAAGGATGCAGTAAATCGTTTTTTTCATAACCAGAAGATTACGCTATAGTTTCTGAAGGTATATTTTACGGGTTTTCCGTCCCGAAGGGCCGGCTGCCATAGGGGCGAGCGGGATACGACTCGCACGGCCTCTCTTTCGAGGGATGGATGGGGGCTTTTCTTAACGACGATATTGGTGACACGCCCTTCTTCGTCAATGGTGAAATTCATGACGACGGCGCCTTCGATTCTCTTTCGCCGGGCTTCGGCGGGGTATCTTAGCCGATCGTTAACCCATAAGGAGAAGTAATTGGCTTCCCTTCCAAGGAACGTGGGCCTTGAAAGGACGGACTCGGGCTTTTCGAGGAAGAAGGTGACGTCTTCCGCTTTTCTTACCGGCATCTCCAGGATGGTGGCATCCGTGAATCCCTTCAAGGACTCTTTCCCCATGGCTATCGTTGTCAGGGTGCCTTTGATGGTAATGGGTTCTCCACCTTTGAGTTCCTGGAGAAAGGCTATCTGGTCTTGGGTTTCGGCGCCATTGTCGGCCAGCAGGATGGGGAACAGCTCATCCTCTCTCTCCTGCACAAAGAAGGTAAGGGAGTCGGGGTCGCTCATGCCAAAGTAGAAGGCCTGGATGGTGAACGTACCGTCGGTGTGATAATCCAGCAGGTCCTTGATGGAGATGTAGTCTCCCTGGACGCCTTTGCCGGGGATGTTGTCGGGGGAAAGCTCCACGCCGAATCCGTAGATGATGTTGCCGGTGCTAAGGCCGTCGACGTCCTTTTTCATGGTAAAGCGGGCTCGTCGGGCCGATGCTTCCGCAGCGGTCAGGAGCGCACTGTCCTGCGTGGTGGAGCCTGTTGCCCCGGGCGTGGCCCCGGTCACGTTCCCCTGTTTGTCCACGATAACCTGGACAACGACAATTCCTTTCTCCGTGCCATTATAGGTGGGCTTGGGGAGCGAACCGCCGCGGGCGATGTTCTCAATGTCTACCATTACATTCACCTTTTGCTGTCCCATGCAAAAAAGGGCAGCGGAAAGGAACAGGAGGATAAAGGTGGTAAGTTTTTTCATGTGAGGTAAGTGTTATCAGGCTGAAATTAAATCTGTTTCATTGCTTTAGCTCAGCAAAGATAACAATATATTGTCTCTCACCAAAAAAATAGCGATATTTACGCGCCAAACATATAACCTGTTATGAAAAGAATCATTCTCCTACTTACAGCCGGGGCCCTGACCCTCTCAGCTTTTGCCCAGAAACCTGCCGGAAACCCGAAGGGCGGGATATCGGCCGACATGCTGAAGGAAATCTCCGGTGCCTACGAAGGCAGCGCCACGGACAAGGCCCTCCGCAATGCGCTTAACAGCGCTTCCATCAATGTGCTGGCAACATCGGCCAATCGAATTGCGATGATTGACACCCACTTCTCCGACATGGTGGTCACCAAGGGCCGTACAGACCAGAAATCGTCGGGCCGATGCTGGCTCTTCACCGGGCTCAATGTCCTTCGCTCCCGCATGATCCAGAAGCACGACCTGGGTGCTTTCACCTTCTCGCAGAACTACCTTTTCTTCTATGACCAGCTGGAAAAGTCCAACCTCTTCCTGCAGGGGATCATCGATACCCGGGATCTTCCCATCGATGACCGCAAGGTGGACTGGCTGCTCTCGCATCCGCTGGACGACGGCGGTCAGTTCACCGGTGTTTCCAACCTGGTGATGAAGTACGGCGTGGTTCCTTCCGAGGTGATGCCGGAGACATTGGCTGCCAACAGCACTTCCCAGATGAGCACCCAGATCAAGACCAAGCTCCGGGAAGATGCCCTGGCCCTTCGCGCAGCCAAACCCAAGGAGCTGCAGGCCCTGAAAGTGGCCATGCTCAAGGAGGTATACCGCATGCTGGCCCTTTGCCTGGGCGTTCCTCCCACCGAGTTCACCTGGGCCCGCTACAACTCCAAGGGAGAGTTTGTGAGCGAGAATACTTACACTCCCAAGTCGTTCTATGAGGAATTTGTAGGTGAGGACTTGGAGAATAATTATATCATGGTGATGAATAACCCGGCTGTCGAGTACGGAAAGGTCTATGAAATCGAGTACGACCGCCACGTGTATGACGGCCAGAACTGGGTATATCTCAACCTTCCCATGGATCGCATCAAGGAAATGGCCATTGCTTCCATCAAGGACAATACGGCCCTGTATTTCTCCTGCGACGTGGGTAAGTTCCTGGACCGCAGCCGTGGCGTGGCAGATCTCGCCAACTTTGACTACGAGTCCCTGATGGGTGTCAAGTTTGGTATGAATAAGAAGGAACGCATCCTCACCCATGCCAGCGGCTCTACCCACGCCATGACCCTCATTGCCGTGGACCTCAAGGAGGACAAGCCCGTGAAGTGGATGGTGGAAAACAGCTGGGGTGCCACCAGCGGCTACATGGGTAATATCATCATGACCGACGAGTGGTTCAACGAGTACATGTTCCGCCTGGTGGTGGAAAAGAAGTACGTCCCCGCCGACATCATGGCCCTTATGCAGCAAAAGCCCATCCTGCTTCCCTCCTGGGACCCGATGTTTGCTCCGGAGGAGTAGTTCTTCTTTTTACTCTCTGCTTCAGCACGTCTAGATGCGCATTTTTATGCATTTTTGCGCATCCCGGCGTGCTGCAGCATTTCTGGATGCGCACTTTGCGGGGTTTTTGCGCATCCCGGCGTGCTTGGAGTCTGATCAATATGGCGCGAGGGGTTGCGATGGCCAAAGGAATTTGGTTTTTCGCAAAGCCTTGCGAAAAATAAATTTCTTTGGCCGGTAGCCCAGCGGGATTAGAATCTTTGCACGAAAACGAGTTGCCTCCGGCGGGCTTTGCAAAGCTTACCAAAAAAGCGCAATCGAGTAAGCTCGTTGCGCTTTTTTGCTAATCTTTGCGGTGAGTGAGGGATTCGAACCCCCGTTGCGCTCGCACGCAAACCTGTTTTCGAGGCAGGCTCCTTCAACCACTCGGACAACTCACCGTTGGGGGTTGCAAAGTTACGAAAAAATCTGGACTTTGCAACCTGATAGATTATTTGAACCACTCAGTGAGATGGTCTTTTGCATAGAGGTAGTACACGGCCAGGCCCACCCAGCTGGTGAGAAGGACCAGAACGGCCGAAATTAACTTGCCCACAGGGCTGATCGGTTTCTTGAAAATGTCCAGGACAGCCATGATGGCCAGTACCAGACCGATGATGTAAATGATGAATCCCATAAGTTTTGTGTTTTGGTTATAGTTAAAGTGGAATGACGCCAATGCCAGGGCGGTCCGGGAGCGTAAGCTTTCCGTTTACCACCTTGACGCCGTCAAAGCGGTCGTTGGCGATGAGCAGATTGCCGTCGAGGTCTGCAAAATCTACGTAGGGGGAGAACTGTGCGGCGGCACTCACGGCGCAGGAGGTCTCTGTCATGCAGCCCACCATCACCTTCATGCCCAGGGCACGAGCCATATTGGCCATTTTCCAGCCTTCCCGCATACCCGTGCACTTCATGAGCTTGATGTTGATGCCGCTGTAGGCGCCAACGAGGGACGGGATGTCCTTCATGCGCTGGATACTCTCATCGGCAAAGATGGGGAGGGGACTGTGCTCGGTGAGCCAGGCAATGTCGTCCAGGCGCTCCTTGGCCATGGGCTGCTCTACCATCACAATGCCCTGCTCCTTGAGCCAGAATATCTCATCCAGGGCCTTGGAACGGTCTTTCCATCCCTGGTTGGCATCTACGGCCAGCGGAACGTCGGTGACTTCACGGATGGCCTTGATCATGGCTTCGTCGGTGTCCAAACCCACTTTGACCTTGAGGATATTGAATTTTCCCACGGCCTCCAGGGTTTTCTCCTTCACCACTTCCGGCGTGTCAATCCCGATCGTGAACGTAGTGGAGGGAGCTTTTGCAGGATCCAGGCCCCAGATGCGGTACCAGGGCTGGCCCATGAGCTTGCCCACAAGGTCGTGTAGGGCTATGTCGATGGCGCATTTGGCAGCTCCGTCACCCTCCGAGAGGCTGTCCACGTAGGAGAGGATGTCTTCCATCTGGAAGGGGTCTGTAAACTGCGAAAGGTCTACTTTGCTGAGGAATGCAGTGACGGTTTCCACGCTCTGGCCCAGGTACGGGGGCATGGAGGCCTCTCCGTAGCCGGTTACTCCTTCCCATTCCAGCTCTACCTGGACATCGGGGGTGGTGGTGCGGCTGTAGCTGGCAACGGTAAACACGTGGGCCAGTTTGAGCTCATAGGGGAAAAACTTGAGGTGGAGCTTCCCGTCACCCTTCACGATGTTGAAGGACTGCGGGCCGCTTTTGCAGCCCATGAGGGCCACGCCGGCCGCAGCGAGGGCGCCGGTTTTCAGAAAATCGCGTCTATTCTGCATAATAGGTATTGGTTAGTGTAGTGGTTAGTTCTTCGTGCTGGTTGATGTAGGGGAGAACGCGCCCCCCGAAGAGGTATCGGCCTGTATTGTAGGCATCGTAGCAGGGGTCCTCGGGGTTGAAGCTGCTAATCTGCACCAGCCCCATGGAATGGATGAACCGGCCCTCTCCCAGGTAGAAACCCACGTGCGAGACGCGCGGCGAACCGTCCTCCCGGTACTTGCCAAAGAAAACGAGGTCTCCGGGAATGAGCTCGCTGCGGTCCATGATACGGTCTCCCACGCGGGACATGGGACCGGAATCGCGCGGAATGATGATGTCGTGCATGAAGAGAGCCGTTCTCACAAGACCGCTGCAGTCTATGCCCTTGGGCGACATGCCGGCCCACAGATAGGGGAATCCGAGCATGCTTTTGGCCGATGCCAGAATAGCCTCCGGGCTCTGGTCCAAGGACTTCCGCCAATCGGCCTCGGTCTTTGCCTCGCTCTTGTGGATGAAGCCCGTGCGGCCGTCGGGGAATTCCACCTTGAGCCAGCATCCCTTCTTTCCAAGGTACTTGAGGCGGTCTCCGGCAACAACGTCGGAGAGGGTAGCGCTCTTCCCATCGGCCTTCTCCTTAACCAGGCCGAAGAGGGCCGTCACCACCACCTTGGGCGCAGCGTTCCAGGCGTGGTACTCCTCGAAGCTCATGCGCTTGATGCCTGCATAGTGCACCCAGCCCGTGTAGGAGTCGGGCGTCTGCACCTGCGGCCAGGGATTGCCGTTGTCGCTGATCTGAAGCACGTGCACGGGCGTTCCCAGAAGGGCCTGAGAAACCATTTCCGCGTCAAAGTCGGCGGTTCTTCTAAGGTTGCAAACAGAGATATTGACTACGCCGTATTCCTGCGAGAAGGCGGAAAGGCTGACAAGTAGCGTGGCTAAGAGTGTGGTTAAACGTTTCATGCTTCAAATATAAGAATAAAAGCGGATACCTCAAACACTCTCAGCCACTATGAAATATCAGATCTTTTCCTTGCGGCCGCTGAGGCGGGAACGCTCGGCGGCGAATCCCATGAGATGGCTTTCGATGGAAACGTCAATGCTGCTGGAAAGGTGGGACGGGTCATGCCGGTCCACCGCTTCCAGGAAGTCGCGGACCAGCCGATGGTCGCCTCCGCCGTGACCGGACTGGGCATATTCGGGGATTTCGGCCACCTTCATGTTCCATAACCGGGGTTTCCGCGTGAGGAAGTCCGTAACGGTGAACTCCTTCATGTCACCCTCAATGAAACCCATTGTGCCCATGATGCGGGTACGGCGGCCTCCCTTGGGGGCGAACGCATCCATGGTGAAGGAAGCGGTGACATTGTCCTCGAAGACCATGTTGGCCACGTAGTGGTCCGGCTGGTCATTGTCACAGTGGAAGACGCAGCGGGCATAACTGTGGTAACGGGGATCGTTGAGGCGGCTCAGGATGAGTGCCGGGTCTTTGCTGCCCTTGAGGTCGAACACCCCGAGATGCAGTTTCTGCCTGGTATAGATGTCCAGCGCATTGTAGGGGCATTGATTCTCGTGCGGGCAGCCGTCGGTACAGTACAGCGGGGCGTCCTTCGGTGCATTCTCCTTCTTGAAAAAGCTGAGGCTGCCATCGGCCGATATCTGTTTGCAGGGCTTGCCGATGATCCAGCGGAGAATATCCAGGTCGTGGCAGGATTTGGCCAGAATGATGGGGGTGGTCATCTTGGAAGAGCGCCAGTTGCCGCGCACATAGGAATGTGCCATATGGGCATACTGGATGGGCTCCATGTGCTGGATGCTCACCACATCGCCGATGACGCCGCTTCTCACCACATCCCGCAGGGCCATGAAATAGGGGGCATAGCGGAGCACATGGCACACCGCCACGATGCGCCCCGTCTTCTTGGTCATCTCCCGGATGGCCCTGCACTCTTTGGCCGTGGGAGCCACCGGCTTTTCCAGCAGAACGTCGTAGCCCAGTTCCAGCGCTTTCATGCAGGGGTCGTAGTGGCGGTCGTCGGGCGTGGCGATGACAACGGCGTCGGCCATTTTCTTCCCGCTCGCGAAGACTTCCCGGTAATGGCCGAAGCGCATATCGGCCGGGACGTCGTACATGTCTCCCAGGTAGTCCTTTCGGTCGTCCAGGATGTCGGATACGCCCACTACGGTCATTCCCTTCGGAAACTTCTTGGCAAACTGGGCATACGTGCGGCCGCGGTTGCCGCATCCGATGATGATGACACTGATGGGACGGCTCACGAGGGGCTCCAGGGACCGAACGGGAGAAAGGCCCGTAAGCGGCTCGATGCCCTCGGGTGCATCCATCGGAGGAGAAAACAGATCGGCCGCACCGGCAGTTGGGCCGATGAGCGCACTGCCGGCAGCCGCCAGCGAGAGGCTCTTGAGGAAATCACGTCTTTGCATAGCAGTTGTCTTTTATCTGCGCCCCTGTTTCTTGAGCCAGCCGATGAGCAGCTCCGGGCGGTCGGTCTGGATGATGGAGGTCCCGAGATCCAGGATTTTGCCATAGACCTTGTCGGGGTCTCCTTCAAAGGCGGCATCGTCTTCGTATCCGCCGCAGAGCGAGGCCCAGAGGGTATTGATCCACAGCTTGGAACCCTGTGCAATGACTTTTTGGCAGCACGCTTCCACTTCTTCGTTCAGTTCGGAGAAACAGACTTCGTAGGCCAGCGGCTTTTCGCCGGTCTGGGCATACCAGTCTTCGTACTGGGCGAACAGATCTTTCCCCTTCGGCTTCTGGATATCGATGATGGGCATGTACATCATGCGGCTGCCCTCCATTTCCCGGGCCACCACCTCGCGGGCTTTCTTGCCCTTGATGAGAATCTGGTCGGTCATATCCATGGCATCGGTGAGTTTTACCACCAGGTTGTAGTATTGATAACCCTGGTCCACATTGATGACAATCCGGTCCTTGCATGCCTCCAGGGCTTCCTGAAAGGTAGTAATGCGCGTGCCGGGAATGGCTACGTTGTGAGCCGTTTTCAGGTTGAAGGTGGCGAGAGAGTCGTAGGTCATGGTGGAGATGTCACCCTTACCGGTTGTCATGCGGTTGCAGGTGCGGTCGTGACTCAGCACCAGAACGCTGTCCTTAGTAAGTTTCAGGTCTATCTCCACAATATCGGCTCCCATCCGGATCACGGACTCAATGGCGCCCAGCGAGTTTTCCGGATAGTTGCGCCAGTCGCCGCGGTGGCAGGCCACCACCACATACCTGGAGGCAGGATCGTTCAGGGCGGCAATCACCTGCTCCGCCTTGTTGGCGGGCTCAGAAGACTTGGACGTACAGGAGGAGAGGACGGCACCGGCAACAGCCAGTATCCACAGAATTCTTTTCATATTTATTTCAGTTTAATGATACAGGTATGTTTTCTGGACCCGGCCGTGGGGTAATCTCCCACAAACCCAAGATACATTTCGCCGTTACGGATATGGACTCCTTCGGGCTCAAATGTACCGTCGGAAGACAGGTTCAGCTTCATCAGCTGCTGCTTGTCTACAGAAACGCCCACTTTCACGAGCTTTTGTAAAATATTTCCTTCAAAGTCCATGACCGACATCAGGGTTGCTTCGTCGCTTTTGGCACCTGAAGTGACATAAATACGGTTATCATACACGCACAGGCCCTGGACGGCACCGGCATTCGTATCGCCGGTCGTTACGCCTTTCCGTTTCCACGAAAACCTGGCAACAGCCTTGACGCTATTCAAATTGTAGGCTGAAACCTCCTTCCCCTGGTTGTGGGAAGAACGGGTAACCTTCTTGGTAACCTTGGAGGCTTTGCGGATGTCGGACAACTTATATATATAGATGTAATCGCTGTTGTTTTCGTATGTCCAGAGAGCCAGTACGTCATGCTCGGTGTCCACATCGGCAAAGCGGGCGCCGTTGTCGTTCAGGTAGAAGCATTCTACGGCATCCTCGGCATATTCCGTGACGCCGGCCTTGAACTTGTGACGGCAAATCAGGTGTACGTCCGGGTCGTTGGCCTTGCCACCGGAGTACCCGCCGTTTTCGGTATGCTCACCCAGCGTGCCGCTGGTCCAGAAATAGATGTCGTCGGAATCCTGTTCCATGCTGAACCCGTCGCCGTGGCCACCGCTGGGCAGCACCATGTCGGCGCCAATTGTGGAACCATCCTTGTTCAGGGCGCACACGCGCATGGAAGTGGCATCCTCCGTGGACATGTAGAACTGCCCGCGCTTGTCAATGTCGAAACTTTGCATGCCGGTTTGAAGCCCCAGGGGAAGGACAATCATATCGGCCGTCAGCGGCTGGGTAATGTCCTGGGTGAAAGAGGAGGGAGCAGTTCCGCTTTTCTTTACGGTTACGGCCAGTTTTCCGCTGGTTACAATCTGATTGGAGGCCAGCGTGATCGTGGCGGTTCCTTCCTTCAGGCCTTTTACCTTGCCGGCCCAAACGGACGCAACACCGGGATCGGTAGAGCTGATGGTTACGCCGCACGGGTTGTCTCCAAAGTCATAGCTGGCTTTGACGTATACACCCCTTTCGAATACCTGATAGGAAATGGGAACGTCCACTTCTTCTCCCACGAAAACCACACACTCGTTCTGCAGGAAACTCATCTTGTCCTTAGACGTTTCGCTGCCTGCGGAAGCCGGTTTGCCGCAGCCCGTGAGAAGAAAGGCTGCCGCCGACAGTACGGCGGCAGCTTTCGTAAATAAGCTTTCTGCAAACATATCAGTTGGCAAAGACATTTCCTTCCAAAACGCACTTGGTACCCTTGGAGTTGCAGAGGGTGATATAGGTGGCATAGTTCTCAGCCGTAAGGGTAACAATCTTGTAGGTGTCATCCTCTGTAAGCGGACCAATCTTACCACCGACCTTGCAGTTTTTGATGTTCACCGCCTTGCTGTTGGCGTTGCCCAGAATGGTACCCATGAAAACATCTCCGCTGACCTTGAAGAAGTCTGACTGGATGGTTCCGTAGTTTTCGCAGGCATCAATGGTGATGGGATTGTTGGCCTGGCCCAGGATACCGGCAGCATAGCCGTGTGTGGTATCGCCCGCCTTGTCAAAGACAATGTCACCCCGGTTGATGCAGCGGGTGAACGTGTCATCCGTGCTGCCGGCCGAGCAAATACCGGCGATGCGACTGTTGCTGGCTTTCACGTCCGTACCGGAAATCTTACCCTCGTTGATGCAATCCTCCACCTTGGTCTTGGCATTGGCCGATGCCACGATGCCGGCCAGGCGGGTCGCTTCGGCGGCGATGGCCACCTTGTTGGTACAGCTTTGAATGTAGTTGAAATTCTTACCGTCCGAGAATCCCACGATGCCGGCGACGGAAAGGCCCGTACCGCCATTTTTGGTATTGACGGAGTTCTTGGAGGTGATGGCGCCTTCGTTTACGCAGCCCTTCACATAGCTGGCGTAACTGTCACCTTCGGCCGTATACATCTCACCCACGATACCGCCCAGGCACTCGCGGATGTTATCCGTGGCTGCCGTCAGGCTCATCGAAGCCTTGTTCGTGCAGGCCTCAATGGTAGCGTTCAGTGCGAATCCGGCCACGCCGCCCATGTAAGATGCCTTCGCGCTCTTTCCCTCGAAGACGGCCTTGGAGCCGATGACGACATTCTTCACGGTAGCACCGTTCAGGATGCCGAAAAGACCGGCCGCATAGTCGCTGGCAGCATCGGCCGCAATGCTTACCTTGAAATTATCTACGGTGTGTCCCTTGCCGTCAAATACGCCCGTGAAGGGGACGTCGCCCGTGGCAATGACACCGGCACTGGTGACAGAACCTGCTCCGATGGGTGTCCATTCCTCGCCGCCCAGGTCAATATCGGCACCGAGGACAACGACGCCGTCCACCATGAACTTCGTTACATCGCCGCCGCTCTTCACCAGGGAAGCGAATTCCTTGAGGTCGGCGGCTGTAGCGATGCCTTCAATGACCGGCGCCGGCGCACCATCCCAGGTAAGGCCCGAAATCTTCGCGCGGTTGGCATCGGATACAGCGCCGATGTACTGCTCAAAGTTGCCGGCATTGACATCCACCATATCGTGATTTCCGTCCTCCTTGTAGGTGCCCAGCTTACCGCTCACAGTAACGCCGCTGATCTCGGCAAACTTACTGATATTAGCGCCGATGAGGCCTCTCTGATTGGTGTTCGCGGCAATGACTGTTCCCGTATTCTTACCGCCCCTCATCACAATGGCGTCGTCGTTGAAGAAGCCCACGATGGCACCGGCATGGGTGTCGGAGGCTGTTGTCGTGAGGTTACCGTTGTTCACCAGGCCATCGGTAACGGCATTCTTGTACAGAACGGAAATCACATTGCCGATACGTCCGTTGGCAAAGGTATTCATCTGATGGGCGTTGTTGGTGCAGTCCTTGAAATGACCGCCGAAATTGGCCGTGGCAACGATACCGGAGCAGCGGCCCAGTTTGGCGTTGATTTCGCCATTGTTTACACAGCCCACGATATCGTTGGCCGAATTGTCCTGCGAAGTGGTTACGAAACCGGCTACACCACCGTACATGGCTGCGGTAGCGCCGTTTTTGGTATTACTGCCACAGTCGGCGTTGACGGTGAGACTGACCGTACAGTCTTTGATGAGGCTGATGCCGTCTCCCGTATTGAACACGAAGCCGGCGATGCCGCCCAGGGCAAAACGCTTGTTGTCGGTCTCGGTACCGGCCGATGTAATCTTGCCGCTCACCTTCACGTTCTGGATGGTGGAGGAGATGGCCGTTCCCACGAGGACACCGGCATCGGCCTGGGCCTTTGCGGAAATGACAAAGTCGGTTTCGAGGTTGAGGTCCTTGACGGTCGCACCTTCCAGTACGCCGAAGAGGCCGAACGTGCCGTTTTCCGTGACTTTGATGGTGGGCTTGAAGCCCCGGATAGTATGACCGCCGCCATTGAAGACACCCTTGAAGGGAGTGCCGCCGGCGTATCCACCGGCATAGTTGCCGTTGGTGACCGACTCTACGCACCCAATAGGCGTCCACTCCTGGTACTCGGAAAGGTTGATATCGGCCAGCAGCTCTACTTCCCTGTTGGCATTTTGCCAGCGGGTGATGCCCTCGTTTTCGTTCACGGCCTGGACGAATTTCATGAATTCATCCACGTCGGGAATACCGCCGATGCTGGCAGAAGGGTCGTAGGGAACCGTGTAGCCCAGCTGGCTGATAGGAACGACGTAGGACTTGCCGCCGCCGGAGAAGACAATCTCTCCGGAACGGGGAGCGACATCAGTCTTGTCGTTGATGTATGTGCTTTCCACCTTGAAGCTCACGATGGCACTTCCGCTGCCGAAGACAGGATCGGCCTTCACCCAGGACGGGGTGACCACAATCCAGTTGGCATTGGTCGTCAGGTTCAGGACCTGGTCGTCGGGATCCTTGCAGGGCACCTCGTTCAGGGCCGCCGGGTCCGAAGAAAAGGTAATCTGTTTGGCCTCTTTCATGCAGGAAAAGACCAGCATCAGACTTGTAAATGATGCGCAGATCAGTTTGACAGTTTTCATATAGTTCGTATTATTAATTATTTCACTCTTACAAGCATGTAGTTGAGGCAACTGCGTTCGCCCTTGGAGTCGGAGACGCGGTTAACGGTCTTGCCGGAAGATTTCCCGGGATCATATACCCACATGGAGGAGGAGCCGCCGCCATCGAAGCGGGTCATGTTCCAGCCGCCCAGTTTCTTCGCAATGCGGAACATCTCGTAGCCCTTCGTTCCGTAGGAATAGCTGGGCTGGCGTCCGTCGACCTCTATGAGCCATACGGTCCTCCGGTCCTCACTCACAACCGGGAAGGTCATGGGATCGTAGGTGGTATGGAGGTTGTTGCCCGCGGGCGGAGTATTACTGCCGTCGCTGCCGTTCTCCATCAGGCGGTACATGCTGCTGTTCTGGGTGTAGATGGGCTTGGTTTCGCCTTCGATGGACATGTCGAACTTGAGTTTTACCGTGTCCCCGGCCTTCAGCGAAGAAAGGAGTGTCCCGGCGGCAGTACCGCTTACGGCAAAGCCTACTTCGTTCGCGGAGAAGAGATAGGGGGCCGATGAGAGCGGCGTTCCGGTTCCGTCGTACAAGGCCTTCACTTCAGCATCGGCCCAGCCGGCGTTCACCTTCACGGGTTCCTCCTTATACTCGGCCACTACGTACAGGACATTCTTCGCCAGCGGGTTGGTGATGCCGGGTTTCGAAGGATGCGGGGTCTGCTTGTAGCGGTAGGTGTACATATTGATGGGATAGTTCACGCTGGCATGGCGCAGGATGGTATCGTTCACCGAAGAAATGGAGTAGGTCTTGCCGCCGGCCTCGAGCTTTGCGCTCAGGCTCTTCTTGCCGCAGGATGCCGTCCCGTCAGTGAAGATGGTCAGCGCCCATGCGTGGTTCACCAGTGCACCGGTCACGGCCGGATTGTTGATGTACACGGGCTCGCCTTCCTCGATGTGGTAGCCACGGGAAATGCCGTCGTTAGAATCGAAGAATCCGGTATTGATGCCGGCAAGGATATTCTGCCCTTCCGCACGCCTTCTGGAACAGACTTCCGACAGGGTCTCACGGAGATTCTTGCCGTTGTTGTTGTTCTTGTTGGCGTTAGGATTGGGAACTTGCTCGTTGGCATAGGCGGTGGTGAGTTCGATGTCGGGGTTACTCAGGTCTATCTCCAACACATGCATGTGGCGGGGCATACCGGTCCAGGAATAATGGCTGTACTTGACGCCGTCGTGAAGCTGTTTCTCTTCCACAACCTCCCAGTCGTAGTAGGTATCCTGTGTCCAGTCCACCGTATTGTCCTCCAGGTGATAGGCGCTGGCGGGGTATACGGCCGTGGCGTGAACAGCGGCCCGTCCGTTCACGGAACCGTAACCGGAATTGCCGGTGAACTTGTCGGCCGAGGCGTTGTAGGCGCAGCCCCAGGCAGGGCCGAAGCTGTTCGAGGCGATACCCGTAACGGCACCGTTGTTGGTGCAGCCCGTGATGGTGCCTTCGTTGTAACCGACCAGTCCGGCTACCCGGCATGCGAAGGAAGCGCTGATGGCGCCGTCATTCACGCAGGCCTTTCTTTTCATTTCGGCGTCTCCCAGCAGCGAGGCGGCATCGGCCTTTCCGCAAATACCGCCCATGCAAAGGGACGAAGAACCGGTGGCTACCTTATGCGCTGCCTTGTTGGTGACAGCGGTAAGCGTGACGCTGACCGCGTTCCCGACAATGCCGCCGATGCTGCCGGAGGCGTTCCCCCTGTAGGTGACGACGCTTTCTTCGGAACCAAAGACGAGGTTGGTAATCCTGGCATTCCGGGCATAGCCGATGAAACCTGCATCCGGATACTTCTCGGCATCCACGGTCCAGGACACGTTTTTGATGGCATGTCCTTTCCCGTTAAAGGGTTCGCGAAGCGGGTTCTCCTTTGTCCCTATGGGAATCCATTCCCGGATGGAGGAAGCATCAATATCGTCCAGGAGCGTCACTTCTCCGTCTACCATAAAGGGACTCACGGCGCCACCGCTATTCACGGCCGCGGCAAAGGCCAGGAGATCCGCTGCGGTAGCGATTCCTTTTACAGCAGGAATTCCGCTTCCGGCAACCTGGATGAGTTCCACGGTCTTTTTCTTCCCGCTCAGGGTGCTCACTCTGACAGACGCCGAACGCGTTTCGGCCAGCTCGTTCTCCGAAACGGAGACCTTGACGGTAACCTTGTCTTTGGAACCGGTCCCTTTCACCGTCTGCAAACGGGCCCAGGACTGGTCCGCAGCGGCCATCCAGTCTTCGGAACAGAGCACGCTGAATGAGACCTGGCCTCCCGGAGCGTCTACCGTCAGGGAAGACGGTGAGACTTCAAAGACGGCTTCCGGTTCCGTCGCCTTGCCGCACGCCCATGTCAGAGGCAGGGCGGCAAGGAGAAGAACCAATATGGGGCGAATATGCTTCATGGACTATTCCCAACCGGGATTCTGGGTTAACTTGCCATTGTAAGCCTGAATCTGTCCGAGCGGAACGGGATACAGGTAGTCACGGTCTTTCCACACATAGTCTTCGGCGGCGTCACGGGTAATGTAACCGTGATCTCCGTCAGACAGCGTGAGCGAGTTGGCATTCACCTGGATACGGTTTGTGGCCGGGATGGAAGAACTGACCGTTCCGGGCATGGAGCCGGAATAGATGAGAAGGTCCATCTTGCCGTCGTGGTCGGTATCAAACTCACCGAGGTTCGGGATGTAGATTCCCTTGTAGCCGGGCGTGAAACTGGCCGGATCCATCGGGGCGCCTGCCACCTTGTTGCCGTCAGGCGTCAGAGGATTGCCTTCTTTCCAGCGGATCATATCCCACAGGTGGAAACCTTCGGCGAAGAGTTCTACCACACGTTCGCGGCGTACCTCCAGGATGGCGGCAAGCTGGGTGCCTTTGGCATGGGGATAGTACTCGGTCATCAGCGCATCGGGCACGGTGGGAAGCGTCAGATTGGGCATTTCGGCACGGTCGCGGATGAGTTTGATGGACTTGTCAATCATGGCCTGGGTAAGGTCTCCCAGTTCGGCATGCGCCTCGGCATAGTTGAGGAGGACCTCGGCGTAGCGGATGAACGCCCAGTCGGTGGTACTGGTGGTCGCATTCTCGTGACTGCCGTCAGACACGCCCTTGATGACACGGTAACCGTTGAGGGTACGGGCAAAGTCGATGGATTCGACCGCCCCCTTCATCTGCGGATCCAGATAACCGAAGTGGCCGGGACCGTGGAGCGTCTGGGCCATACGGGGATCTCTGCGCTGGAACTGCTCGTAGTACTGTTCGGTGGCCCAGCCTTCGCGGGTCTGGATGGGGGTGCCGTCGTTCCGCAGGTAGTGGTTCACAAAACGGCGGGTGGCGCTGTACGTTTCGTTCTTGAGGTCGAACTGAAGTCCGTGGCGAATTGCCAGGGTAACATCGTACTGCTTGGCGAAGATGACTTCCGGATTGCCCTTGAGATCTTCTAGCTGGAACAGGTCGCGATAAGCTTTCCAGTGGGAGTCGCTGCTGGTGGTGTACAGGCTGTACTTGCCGGAACTCATTACGCTCTGGGCAGCTTCGGCAGCCTGGTTGAGAAACCATTCAGCGCTCAGGGTAATGGTGGAACCATTTTCCTCGGCATAGGTTTCATCGGCCACGTCGTGGTATTTGCGGAAGGTGCCCTCGAACAGGGCCACGCGGGACTTGAGGGCCAGCGCGGCGTACTTGTTCACGCGGAAGCAGCCGTCGGGCCAGCTTTCGGGCAGTTTCATGGCGGCGTTGTCCAGATCTTCGATGACCTTCTTCATGACGTATCCACGGGAATCGCGTGCCTGGAAGAGCGCAGCCTCGTCGGCCGACCCTACAACAGAATCATAATAGGGGACATCGCCATAATACTGGACCATCTGATAGTAGTAGAGGGCCCGGAAGAAGTGCTCGACACCCTCGTATTTGGCGCGGGCTTCCTCGCTCCTGCAGTTCTTGCAGTTCTCGAAGAACTGGTTAATGTGTCTCAGGTAGCCCCAGTGGCTCTGGGTCCAGAGACCGCCGGTCGCATTGGTGCGGGTGCCTTTCTGGATGGCGCTCAGGCCGCGTCCGATGAAGTCGTCGCCTTTGATTTCGGCATAGTCCGTGGCGTCGTTCAGCAGCGTTGAGTATTCGTAGTTGCTCCAAAGTTCCAGCTCCTTCTCGGACGAGAAGAAGTTCTCGGGGGCGAGATTGGTCTCAGGAGTCTTGGTGAGGAAGTCCTCGCAGGCGGTCAGGGCCAGGGCGGCGGCCGTTACTGACAATAATTTGAATATGTTTTTCATATTTCTTTCCTCCTGTAATTAGAATGTAATGTCTACGCCGAAGGTGAAGGTCTTGGCATATGGATACAGGCAGTCGCCATAAGCCGAGGTCGTTGCCACTTCGGGATCCACGGTGTTGGTGTACTTTTTCATCGGAGACAGGTAGAACAGGTTTTCTCCGCTGAAGTACACGCGGCACTTCTGGATAGCCGCACCCTTGAAGGGAATGGTGTAGCCGATGGTGAGGTTCTTCAGACGCAGGTAGGCGGCATTCTGGAGATAGCGGTCGTTCACGACGCTGTTTTTGACCAGCTGGGCTCGCTGGCGGGGAAAGTATCCGGCAGGATTTTCCTCGGTCCAGCAGTTTTTCTGCATGTCTGTGGGGATGAACGTAGGTCTTCTGTAGGAGTAGGGGCCCCAGAAGTATACGCAGTTGGCATCGGGATACCAGTCGCATTTGCCTACGCCCTGGAAGAAGATGCTCAGGTCGATTCCGTTCCAGGAGAAATCGCCCTTCAGGGAGTAGCGGTAACGGGGAAGGCTGTTACCGATAACGCGGCGGTCACCAGGATCCTCCAGGGTATTGGAACCGGTGTTGATGGCCGGCTTGCCGTCCTTCATGTGCGTTTCGCCGTCCAGGTTTTCGAACTGCATGTCGCCGGCGAGCACCTTGTTGAAAGGGGCCTTGCAGGCGAGTTCGGCCTTGTTTACCACACTGAGGTCGTATTCATCGGCCCAGGCGGCGGCAGCTTCGTCGCTGTCGAACAGGCCAATCACATGGAAACCCCAGATTTCGCCGAGGGTCTTGCCTACGTAGTTGTCGGTGAGGAGGTTGGTGGGATTGTTGAACTTGGTGATTTTGGTAATGTTGTCACCCAGGGTGGCGGTAACTCCGTAGTAGAGGGGTTTGCCGTTCACTTTCAGGGCATCGTGCCAGCTCACGGAGATTTCATAACCTCTGGTGCGCAGGTCGGCTGCGTTTTCCTTGGGAGCGCTTTCACCATAGACGTTCGGAAGGGTCATGGACTTGGTAAGCATGTCCTTCGTGTCCCGGATATAGGCATCGGCCGTAATATTCAGCCGGTCCTTGAAAAAGCCCAGGTCCAGACCGACGTTGTAGGAAATGACGGTCTCCCAGGTGAGTCCGCTGGAAACGGGGGAAGACATGGTGGCTCGCTGGGCGGCATCCGTTCCGTTGAAGGAATAGGAAAGCTTGGACAGGGAGATGGTGTCGAAGTAGTAGTAATTGCTCACCTGCTGGTTGCCCAGGGTACCATAGCTCAGACGGAGCTTGGCCTTGTTCCAGGTATCCTTGATGGGAGCCCAGAAGGGCTCCTCACTGATACGCCAGCCGGCCGATGCGGAGGGGAAGAAGCCCCAGCGGTGATTCTTCGGGAAGCGGGAAGTTCCGTCGTAGCGGCCGGAGATTTCCAGGAGGTACTTCTCTGCGTAGTTATAATTGATACGGCCGAAGAAGCCTAGCGTACGGTAGGAGCTGTTGCTTTCTGCGAGTGTGGAGATTTCGGTGGCCGATGCCAGGTTGATATAGGACAGGGATTCGCTGAGGGAACCCTTCTGGTGCACAGTGAGGTTGGAGGAACGGTAGTCGTCGAAGTTGGCGCCCAGGGTGGCAGCCACATTGTGCTTGCCGAAGGAACCGTCGTAGGAGAAGTAGCCGTTGACTACGTGACCGTCCTGATAGTAGCGGACCTCCCGGTAGAAGTCATACACGGAACCGTTGCTGAAATAACCGCCGTCCAGTCCGTTACCGACGTACATGCGCTTGTTGGCGTTGTCGTAGCAGTTGGGCGTGGGAAGGCTGCGGTAGGTGTTCAGGTTGTCGTTGCGGCGATAGGTGTAATCGGCCACAAACTTCAGCCCCTTCGCGATGGTGAAGGTGAAGCGGTTGGTCAGGGTGAGGGCGTTCTTGAGGTGGGCGTTCTTGTTGGCGTCATTCATCCATACGCCGCCACGGCCGCTGAAAAGGGGAGAGGTGGCGCCGTACATGTAGCCCGGCTGGATGTTCACCGTGCCGTCGGGGTTGAAGGGGACATAGAATGGACCCACGTTCTGGGTGGTATTCCAGAGGATACCGGCCTCGACCAGGCCTCCCTGTCCATCCTGCTCCCAGAATCCGCCATACCTGTAGTTGGACTTTTCGTAGGAGATGTTGTTGGAGTAATGCAGCCAGGGGGTAATCTCGGCGTTAAGTTTGGCGCGGAAGGAGAAGTTATTCACCTTGTCTTCGGCGCCCTGATTGAACAGGCCTTCGCGGTAGAGGTAACGGCCACTCACATAGTAGTTCATCTTCTTGGTGCCGCCCTTGACGGAGATGTTGTGCTCGGTCTCGGGACGAGTTCTCTTGAAGAGGTATCCATACCAGTCGAAGTTACCCAGGTACAGGTAGGTATTGGTACCGGTGGCGTCAGGGAGAACCCACGGACGTGCGGGGTTTTCAGTGGCATCGGCCCGACGGTCATACATCATCTGAATCTGCTCGTCGGAGAAGGTCCAGGCGGGGTTTCCCTGGAGTGTCTGGTTAAACGTATTCGTCATCATGACGTAGTCGTAGGCGGTGGTCATGAAGTCGGTGGAGGTGGTATTGCTCGTGAGCGAGAAGCGGCCGTTGTAGTTGACGGAGGCCTTTCCTTCTTCGCCGTCGCCGCTCTTGGTGTTCACCAGGATTACGCCGGCCGATGCCTTCGCACCGTAGATGGCGCAGGCCGATGCATCCTTGAGGACAGAAATGCTCTCGATATCGTTGGGGTTCACCAGTGACAGGCTGCCTTCGACGCCGTCAACGAGCACGAGCGGGCTGCCGGAGTTGAGGGATACCTTACCGCGGACCGAGAGGCTGTACTCGTTGGCTTCGATGGAGCCGTTCCCATTCGTGAGCACGATGGAAGGATCGGCTCCCTGCAGGGCCATGGCCGTGTTGGTCACGGGGCGCTGGTTGAGCGTGGCGCCATCAATCACAGACACGGCGCCGGTGAGGTTTACGCGCTTCTGGGTGCCGTATCCTACAACCACCAGCTCGTCCAGTACCGTGTTCTCGCTGGTCATCACAATGGTGTAGGGTTGTCGCTCACGGCCGGTGAGAGTGACCTCCTGGTCGTCAAAGCCCAGGTAGGATACCGTAAAGATAGCAGGGAAACGGATACCGTTCATGAAGAAGGCACCTTTCTCGTCCGTAAGGGCGTATTTGCCGCTTTTCTTCTCAAAAACGGAGGCGCCGATGAGCGGCTCGCCGTTACGGTCGGTCACGAAACCGTGGAAACTGGTTTCCTGGCTGGCCGGCTGGGCGCTTTTGCGATTCACCGAAACGGAGTTTCCGTTGATGACGAATTCTACATTCTGCCCGGCAAAGATCTGGGCGAGTACTTTGTCAAGCGGCTGGTCTTTGGCCGAGACGGTAATCCGCTTCTGAAGGTCCACCACTTCGGAGTTCACGACAATGGTGTAGTTACCCTGCGACTGAAGGCGGGTTACCGCCTCCTGGACAGTCACATCTTTCAGCTGGAGCGTCATGTTCTGGGCGTGGAGGCTCAGCGGAAGCAACAGGACTGCCAACAGCATTGCCATGCGCGTAAAGCGCTGTAAAACTGTTTTGCTCATGTGTTAATTATGGGTTATGTTGTTGAATAGTGTTGATGGGCTGGGGAAGGGAGCGTCACTTCCGGTGCAGGTAGACCATGCTGCCGCTGCGGCTTATGCGGAGGTTGCCGTTGCGGGCCAGCAGTTTGAGGATGGTGTCCAGGCTTTCCCCGTTGGTGAAGAAGGCCAGGAAACGTTGGTTGGCGATGCGCTCATCGGCTATGACGATGGGGGTGCCGAAGGAGCGTTCCAGGTTGGCGGCAATGTCCTTGAGGGGAATGTTGATGAAACTGAAGGAGCGGTCGTCGGCAAAAGTCTTGAAGTCTTCGGGAGAAACACGGCTGAGGGTGACATCTCCGCCCTCGCGGTTGTACTGGATCACGTCTCCCGGGGTGAGGCGTACCTCCCTTCGGCCCTCTCCGGCAGGGACGTCCAGGCCCACGGAACCTTCGCGCAGCATGACTTCTACTACGGAAGCGTCCCGGTAGGACTTGAAGTCGAAGATGGTGCCGTATACGCTTACTTTAATGTCTCCGGAGTGGATGATAAAGGGCTTTTCGGGATTCTTTGCAACTTGGGCCAGCACCTCACCATCCAGGAAGATTTCGCGTTTGTCGGCCTGGAATGAATCGGGCCAGGTGACGCGGGATCCGGCGTTGAGGGTGAGGACGGTGCCGTCGGGGAGTGTGACTTCGCGGGTTTCGGCAATGGGAACGGTGACTTCGTTCCAGGCAACAGGAGCGGTCTCAGGGTGGGTGTTGTAGCCGGCGCGGAAGGTGAAGGGGAGGGCCATGAGAAGGACCACGGCAGCTGCAACCAGCCAGCCGGTGAGACGGACGGGTTTGCGGGAAATGCCCAGGCGCTCGCGGGTGGCCCGCAGGGCTTCCCGGCCGGAGGCGTCGCTTTCCTGGCGGCAATCGTCAAACCAGCTGTCCAGGAGCTTCTGCACCTCGGGGTCTTCCATGTGGGTGGCCAGGTATTCCTGCACGCGGGCCTGCTCGGGCCCGGTGAGCCTGCCTTTCAAATAGTCCTGGATGGTTTGGGGAGTGATTGCGTTGTTCATGTCGTTCTTGTTTTTCTCTTAAAGAACGAATGAACGGGCGCTCCTACGTAACGCTTAATTCAAAAAAATGCGAAGATCTTTCAAGGCCAGTTGGATGTGCTTTTCCACGGTGCGCACGCTGAGGCCCAGTTTATGGGCGATTTCCTCGTTGGAAAGGTGCTGGACGCGGCTCATGAGGAAAACTTCCTGGCGCTGGGCGGGCATTTCCTTTACCGCCTGACGGATGCGGATATTGATCTCGGTGAATTCGGCCTTTTGCTCGGTGCGTTCGGGGGCGGTTTCCTCGGGCGGGGTAGCGACATCGGCCTCAAGGGTATGATACTTGGACCGGAAGAAATCCAGGGCAGCATTCCGCGCCAGTACCATGAGGTAGTTCTTAAGGGACTGGGAAGGGTTCAGTCTGCTACGGAAAAGCCACAGCTTCATGAATACGCCCTGCGCGAGGTCTTCGGAGAGGGACGTTTCCTTTACCAGTGTGAGGAGAAAACGGCGCACCTGGGGGTACCAGCGCAGGAAAAGGGCGTCGAAAGCGCGATCGTCCCCGTCGCGGATAGCGGCGGTGAGTTCACTGTCAGACAAAACCAGGTATTTTTCTTTTTCGCCGGTCATTTTCAGCTTCTTCGCCGCAAATATAAAAAAAAAGAGTGACTCGCTTACGGAGTCACTCTTTTTTTTTTACTTAGAAGGTGTCGGGCTCGCTGCCCTTGTTCTCTTCGTTTTCGAAGCGGGGCCTGCGGGGCTTGTCGCCACCCTCATGGCGGGGACCACGGTCTCCGTCACGGCGAGGGCCACGTCCTTCGCGGCGGTCGCCTTCGCGGCGGTCGCCTTCGCGGCGCGGGCCACGGTCACCCTCGCGGCGGGGACCGCGGGGCTCACGCTTGGGCTCCACATAACCTTCGGGCTTCTCGGTGAGAGCGCGCATGGAAAGGCGCATCTTGCCGGTCTTGGCATCAATCTCGAGGAGTTTTACGTCTACCTCGTCGCCAACCTTGAGGACGTCTTCCACCTTTTCGGTCTTGCCCCAGGCAATCTCGCTCACATGGAGCAGGCCTTCCTTACCGGGCAGGATCTCGATGAAGGCGCCGAATTCCAGGATGCTCACCACCTTGCCGTGGTAAACAGTGCCGGCCTCGGGAACGGCGCAGATACCCTTGATGCGCTCGAGGGTGGCATCCATGGCAGCCTTGTCGGTGCCGAAGATATCCACAACACCCTTGGTGGTTCCGTCTCCGTTGTCCACCTCGTCGATGGTGATGGTGGTGCCGAATTCCTTCTGCATGCCCTGGATGGTCTCGCCACCCTTGCCGATGATGGCGCCGATGAACTCGGAAGCCACTTCGATCTGGACCATGCGGGGTACGAAGGGCTTGAAGTCCTCGCGGGGCTCGGGGATGGTCTTGAGCATTTCACCCATGATGTGCAGACGACCCTGACGGGCCTGCTCCAGGGCTTTCTCCAGTACTTCGTAGGACAGGCCGTCCACCTTGATATCCATCTGGGTGGCGGTGATACCGTCCTTGGTACCGGTTACCTTGAAGTCCATGTCACCGAGGTGGTCTTCGTCTCCGAGGATATCGGTGAGGATGGCATAACGGTCGTTGGGGTGCGTCTCGTCGGTGATGAGGCCCATGGCCACGCCGGCTACCGGCTTCTTGATCTTGACACCGGCATCCATGAGGGCCAGGCAGCCGCCGCAGACGGAAGCCATGGAGGAGGAACCGTTGGATTCCAGGATATCGGAAACTACGCGTACGGCGTAGGGGAATTCGGGAGCCGTGGGAATCACGGGCTTGAGGGCGCGCATGGCGAGGTTGCCGTGACCTATCTCACGACGGCCGGTGCTGCGCTGAGGCTTGGCCTCGCCGGTAGCGAAGGGAGGGAAGTTGTAGTGCAGGACAAACTGCTGGTCGTCCTGGATGAGAACCTCGTCCATCTCCTTCATGTCCATCTTGGTACCGAGGGTTACGGTAGCGAGGGACTGGGTTTCACCGCGGGTGAAGATGGCGCTGCCGTGGGCGCAGGGCAGATAGTCTACCTCGCACCAGATGGGGCGCACCTCGTTGGTGGCGCGGCCGTCCAGGCGCTTGCCTTCGTCCAGGACGAGGTTACGCATGGCCTCTTTCTCCACGTCGTGGTAGTAGCGGTCAATCATGGCACCCTTGAGCTCCAGGTCTTCCTCGGAGAACTGGGCCTTGAACTCGTCGCGGATAGCGTTGAAGCCGTCCTCGCGCTCGTGCTTGGGCTTGGCGCTCTTTGCGAGCTCGTAGCACTTGTTGTAGCAGGCCTCGTGCACAGCGGTCTTCAGGGCCTCGTCTTCTTCGTCGTGCGGGTAGTCACGCTTGTTCACGTCGGTACCCAGCTCCTTCATGAGCTCCTTCTGCACGCGGCAGTGCTTCTTGATTTCTTCGTGGGCGAACTTGATGGCCTCCAGCATGTCGTGCTCGGAAACCTCGTTCATTTCGCCTTCCACCATCATGATGTTCTCTTCGGTGGCGGCGACCATCAGGTCAAGGTCTGCTCTCTTGTTGTCCTCGAAGCCCGGGTTGATGACAAACTTGCCGTCAATGCGGGAAACGCGCACCTCGCTCACAGGACCGCCGAAGGGAAGGTCGGAGGTGGCAAGGGCGGCCGATGCTGCCAGACCGGCGAGGGCATCGGGCTGGATGTCTTTCTCGGCCGAGATGAGCATCACGTTAACGAAAACCTCCAGGTGGAAGTCGGAGGGCCAGAGCGGACGGATGGGACGGTCCACCAGGCGGGCGATGAGCACCTCGTAGTCCGAGGGGCGGCTCTCCCTTTTCAGGAAGCCTCCGGGGAAACGGCCGGCGGCGTAGTATTTCTCACGGTAATCCACGGTAAGGGGCATGAAGTCGGTGCCCTCTTTCACCTCTGTGGCACAGGTGACCGTGGCGAGCAGCATGGTGCCGCCCATTTTCACAACGGCAGAACCGGCGGCCTGTTTGGCCAGTTTGCCGGTCTCGATCTCGATTACCCGACCGTCGGGCAATTCAATGGTCTTCTTGATAATGTTCATTTCTTTATTGTTTCGTCGTATTTCGTCTGTTCCCCTATGGAACGATTTTACTAAAAAAGGGGTAGGATGCCTTGCATCCGTACCCCCGTTTTTCCCTATCCTGATGCTTATCGGCGGAGACCCAGCTCCTTCACGATAGCGCGGTATCTCTCAATGTCAACTTTCTGAAGATAGTTCAGAAGCTGGCGGCGCTTGCTGACCAGGCGAAGAAGGCTGCGACGCGTTACCACGTCTTTCTTGTTCTTCTTCACGTGCTCAGTCAGGTGAGCGATACGGTAGGAAAATAAAGCAACCTGACTCTCAGGGGAGCCGGTGTCCTTATTGGACTTTCCGTACTTCGCGAAAATCTCTTGCTTTTTCTCAGGCTGTAAATATTCTGCCATTGTGCAATGAGTTTTGTTTGGTTATAAGGTTCTGCGGGACCTTCCCGCAAAAAAGCTTGCAAAATTAAGTAAAATATTCGGATTTGCCAAATATTATTTAAGGGCTTCTTCCAGGGCCGCCCAGTGTTCGGGGGTCATGCGGTAGGCGCTGAGAAGGCAAATGCCGCTGGCACCGGCTTCCAGGGAGTTTTTTACGGCCGTACCAATCTCTGAGGGCGTGAGGCCGCCATCCTTGGGGTGAGTGTATTCATCACGGTGTTCCCAATCCCGGCAAATGCGTAGACCGCTCATCACGGGTATATGACCGGCCGCTTCCACTTCTTCGGAAACTACGCTGCAGAGCCAGTCCAGGCCTTCGTCGTAGTAGGCGTTGTAGTTCATGGGAAAGAACATGTCCACCGTCCACTGGTTCCACTGCTGGCGGACCATGCGTTCTGCATAGGAAATGGGGCCGGGGAATACGTCCACGCTCACCTTCTTGCCCACCTGGTGAATGGCGCGTGCCATGCGGTCCACGAACAGGGTGAGCTGGTCACAGCGGAACTGGGCCCACTGGAACACGGTGGAAGGGTCTTCCACGTGGCGGATGTCAATGCCGGTCTGCTCCATGAAGATGCGGGCGCAGTTGTCGCAGTAGCAGTAGTCTGCGGGGGCATATTCGCCCTGGTCGTTATCCGTTCCGTAGATTTCGGTCAGGGCGTGGGGCAGGATGACGTCCGGGTAGCGGATGAAATCCAGGCGCACATAGTCCACGTCGGGGATGCGGGCCACTTCCAGGTATTTCTCTTCCAGGAAAGCCTGCACGTCGGGGTTGGCGGGATCCAGGAAGCGGTAGTTGTCTATATAGGAAGGGTGCTGGTCCGAGCTCTGGCCCAGCCGGTTTACGGCATACCACTCGTGGGGCATGTCTTTCCTCATCATGGAGGGAACCCAGGCATGGTACTCCAGCCCTTCCGCGTGGGCGCGGGCCGATACGTCACGAATGAGGTCCAGATCCTTGCACTCGATGCAGACACCCGTCACTCCGTGGCCTTTCCATTCGTGGAAGCTGGCCTGGAGCGTGTCCGGGTTAACATGGCTGTTGATGGACTGCCACACGTAAATGGGTGTGCGCGTTTCCATGGGGGCGGAACAGGCGGCCATGAGAACGAGGAATGCTATGATTGCTAAGGCGTTGGGCTTCATGCTTAAACGGTATGCGCTTCGTTTTTTCGACTTGCAAAAATAATGGAAATTATGCAAAACTACAATATCTTTTCCTCTCCTTTTTTTTGTATATTTGCGGAATCAATCGTGAACGCTATGAAAATTGGTATCTGCAACGACCACGCTGGCGTGGACTATAAGTTCAAGCTGGTCAAAATGCTCCAGAATAAAGGCATCGAGGTAGTCAATTTTGGAACGGATACTCCGGACAGTGTGGATTATCCGGACTATGCGCATCGGCTGGCATCGGCCGTCGAGGGCGGCGAGGTAGACCTCGGCATCGCCCTTTGCGGTACCGGCAACGGCATGGCCATGACGCTGAACAAGCATCAGGGCATCCGCGCGGGACTGGCCTGGGGGACGGCCATCGGCAAGCTCGTCGCCCAGCACAACAATGCCAACGTGCTGGTGCTGCCGGCCCGTTTTGTCAGTTATGCCATGGCATCGGCCATCGTACGCGCCTGGCTGGATACTCCTTTCGAAGGGGGCCGGCACCAGAAGCGCATTGACAAAATCCCCTGCAAATGAGTTTCCTGATTCCCCGTCCCGGGCAGGTACTCTCGCATAGTATCGAAGATTATCCGGAGGGCATCGTCCTTCCCGTTGACAAGCCGTATCGCTGGACATCGGCCGATGTCATCCGTAAGCTCAAGTGGAGGGCTATCCGTCATTTCGGCAAGAAGAACCTGAAGGTGGGTCATGCTGGAACGCTGGATCCGCTGGCAACCGGGGTGCTGCTTGTGTGCATCGGCGATGCCTGCAAGAAGGCACAGATGCTGCAGGACCACGACAAAGAGTACATCGCCGGCATCCGTTTTGGTGCAACGACCCCTTCCTACGACCTGGAGAAGGAGGTGGACCGGCGCTTTCCCTTCGAACATATATCGGCCGATGCCGTCCGCGCCGCCCTTCCCGCTTTCCTCGGGGAGCAGGAGCAGGTGGCTCCGCTTTTCAGTGCCAAGAGCGTAGATGGCGTTCGTGCTTACGAACTGGCCCGGAAGCTGTACCGACAGGGACGCTTAGAAGAACTCGATGCGGCTGCAATGGACTCTCTCCAGCGCAACCGCATCGTGATTTCTGAATTGGAACTGCTTTCCTTTGGAGCGTCTTCGCCGGCCGCTCCGCTGGACCCGGAGAGCCGCGCTTCCTCGCGCATTAATGTAGCCGATACATCGGCCCTGGGCCTTCCGGAGGCCGTTATCCGCATTGGCTGTTCCAAAGGAACGTATATTCGCGCCTTTGCCCGCGATCTGGGAGAAGCACTCGGATCCGGCGCCCATCTGGGCAGCCTCATCCGCTCCCGCAGCGGCGATTTCCGCGTTTCGGACGCTCTCTCCCTGGATGACGCCCTGGCCCTGTTCGAATAGCTGACGCGCAATTCGCTGTGGCTCAGCGTTTTATAGATTGTCGGGTGCACCGCGCGGTGCACCCGACAATTCATAAGTGGCTGAGAGTTAGCTATTTGTGTGTCAGGCTAGATGCGGCCGAGTTTTTCGGCTACGTAGGTCATACGGCGGGCAAACTCCTTCCGGCCGATGAAGCCGAGGATGGCGGCGATTCCGAGACCGCTGGCGGCACCGGTAAGGGCCAGGCGCAGGCTGTTCATCACTTTTCCCATAGGATACTCGCGCATCTTGATGTACTCTTCGATGGCCGATTCCAGGGCTTCGGAGGTCATGGCGCCGCGATATACGTCCAGATCGTCAAAACCGAAGTTGGCACCGGAGATGTACTGGGTTACTTCGAAGCAGTTTTCATAATGCTCCGGCTTCCAGAACTTGTCTACATCCTTGGCGAGAAAAGGAGCTGTGGCAGCGTCGTCAAACACCTTGGCACGCGGATCGATCGGACGGTTGGGGTCTACGGGCTTAGAAGGCAGGCCGGCTCCGGCTTTGATGCCGAAGGCTTCGAAATCGGCGGGAGCCACAAAGAGGAAATGGGCGATGTCCCACATGTCGGCCACGAAGGTGGCACGCTCTTTCACCAGCTCCACGGCTGCCTCCACGTACTCACGCGTGAAGATGTGATTGGCGAAATCGGCCCCGAATCCTTCGAAGGTAGCTCCGGCGGTGAGGGCATTGCAGGGACAATCCACCACCTTGATGCCATGGCCCTCCAGCACGGGGATGAAGAGGTTGGTGAGCTCGGCGGTGGTCTTCAGACGAAGATACTCCTTGTTGTACCACTTGGCTTTGTCGGGGTTGAACTTGGCACCGGCTTTCTGGACTTTATCCAGGGAGAAGGCCTGTACCAGCTCCGGCAGGGTGAACATCTCGCGGTCGTCGCCAGGGTTCCAGCCCAGGAAGGCCAGGAGGTTCACAAAGGCCTCGGGAAAGTAGCCGTCTTCGCGGTAGCCATGTGATACTTCTCCGGTCTCAGGGTTCTTCCAGGCCAGCGGGAACACCGGGAAGCCCAGTTTGTCGCCGTCACGCTTGGAGAGCTTGCCGTTGCCCACGGGCTTCAAGAGCAGGGACAGGTGAGCGAAGCGGGGCATGGTCTCAGTCCAGCCGAAGGCCTCGTACAGGAGGTAGTGGAGCGGCAGGGACGGCAGCCACTCTTCGCCGCGGATGACCTCGGTGATTTCCATCAGGTGGTCGTCAACGATGTTAGCCAGGTGATAGGTCGGGAGTTCATCGGCCCGCTTCCACAGCACCTTGTCGTCCAGGGTGTCGGTGTTCACTTCCACATGGCCGCGGATGAGATCGTCCATCTTTACGACGCGGTTCTCCGGCATCTTAAAACGCACCGTCCAGTCGGTGGTGGTTTCCAGGAGGCGCTTTACCTCTTCCTCGGGAAGGCTGAGAGAGTTGCGGAGCTGGCCACGGGAGGCGGCATTGTACATGAAAGTTTCGCCCTTGGCCTCGGCTGCAGCACGCTTTTCATTGAGTTCATCGGCGCTGTCAAAAGCGTAGTAAGCCCAGCCGGCTGCTACGAGCTGCTCGGCATACTGCCGATAGATGGGCCGGCGCTGGCTCTGGCGGTAAGGAGCATGGGGATGCTTTTCGGAAGCAACCTCCACTACTTTTCCGTTCTCATCCACACCTTCGTCGGGGATGATGCCGCACCAGTTCAGTGCTTCAATGATGTACTGTTCGGCTCCCGGAACAAAACGGTGAGAGTCGGTATCCTCAATGCGGATAATAAAATCTCCGCCTTTCTGCTTGGCGTACAGGTAGTTATACAGTGCCGTGCGCACACCGCCCATATGCAGCGGGCCGGTAGGTGACGGGGCAAATCTTACGCGGGTTCTTCTTTCCATGTGTCTTTGAATTGAATCTGCAAATTTAGCGGATTCCATGCACAATTCCAACGGGCACTCTCGAGCATGAGTTTGACGTAATACGCAAATAGCTATCCTATAGCTACTTACGAATTGTCGGGTGCACCGCGCGGTGCACCCGACAATCTATAAAGCGCTGAGCCACAGCGTTTTGCGAATCACTCTTCGAGGTGCAGAAATCGGCTTATTTGATACTCTTTGGCACATGTCATCTTTCTCAGGGCATTGGCAATTTGGAGCTTCTTCTCGGGGGAGGCCGAAAGGATGGCGTGGGGATTGGATGCAAAGGAAGAGTTGGAAACTACTTTCAGCATCTGAGTATAAGGCTCGTCGGAATCATTTCGATACTCTTCCCGAATCTCGTACTCGCTTCCGGTATTGGAGTTGATGGCCGTAACCATGGAATGGTAGTCCTTGTAAAAGCTGAGCAGTAGCTCTTTGTCAAGCGGCAAGTATCGGCTTATGATGTAGTCGGTCAGTTGCTCCCTTTCCTTGAGCGACAGTTTGCGGTAGAGGCGGCGGATACACGCATAGCGCAGGTAGGCGTGGTCTGCGACATGGGCATCGACCTCTTTCAGGGCGGCGCGAAGGTGAGGTGACGTCTTCTTCAGGATGATTGGCTCAGAGAACGGGTGGTCGTTATCGACGTAAGCCAGAAGGTTCCAGCGATCCTGCTCGGCTCTTGTAACCAGTTTCTTTTCTGCAGAGTTGTTATAGCAGTAGGAGATGCAGGTGCGGATTTTCTTTTCGCCAACCTTGGGGGCGTTCCCGTATGCTTTCTCAAACAAGGCACCCTTATGACCGGAGTCCTTGTTGAATGCTTTTGCAAAGGTAGATACAACCGTGCCGATAAACAAAGCCCGCACGCGGGGAGACGCCGGTTTGAACAGCGCATGATAGTGGTTGTACATCAGAGCCAGCGCCAGGACGCTGATCCCGTAGCCCCAGGCCATGATGGAAAAAATTGTGTAGAACACAAGCCTGTCTTCCTGGGAATAGAAGATGACACGATATTTTTTTGCATGGTGGAAGACATGTTCGAAGCCTTCCCAGTGGTACTTTCTCCTGTGACCTCTCATAGACGTAAAATATTTGAGATCACAATTATATGTTATAAAAATTGAGAAAAAAACAACCGGCTAAAACAAAGTGTGGTTTTAGCTGCTTTTTGTTGTGTTTTAGCCGATTGGACTCGCCGACAGCTCGGGTGATGGATAAGTGACTAACCCTCAACCACTTAAGAATTGTCGGGTGCACCGCGCGGTGCACCCGATAATCTATAACTAGCTATCTGTCAGCGACTTGCGTGTCAGTGCTTACGCCGAATGGCGGGAGTGATCTCGAGGTCGCTCTTGGGAGCACCGGGCTCAATGCAGAGGACCGGGCGCCGGTCGGTGGCGAAGTTGAAGTGCCTGGCGTTGTCGGAGTTGTTGTAACCGATTTTGATGGGCTCGGGACCGGCAGGGATGTGCATCTCGCCGCCATGCTCGGCCTGTTCCCACTCGAAGTTATCGTCAATGATCACGAGGTTTCCCAGGTTCTTGTCCAGGCCCAGACCGCCCAGATCCATCTCGAAACCCGTGACAATGGCCGTAATGCGCACCTTGTCGCCGAACTCGGGATCGTTGTCCCAGATGATGCCCTTCTTGAAATGATTGGCATCTCCGGTGTACTCGGAGATCATATCGTCAATGCGCTCGAGGTCGCTCATCTTGGCGCCGCGCTCATTGTTGCCCGTGGTGATGTTCACCAGGACGTTCTTGGCAGTCTTGAGGTCGAAGTCGTTCAGCAGCGGACTCTCGAAAGCCCCCTTCACGGCCATCTCCAGCCGGTCATTGCCGGTTCCTTCTCCGCTTCCCATGAGGGCCATGCCCGAGCTCCGCATCATCTTGCACACATCCTGGAAGTCCACGTTGATGTAACCGGGGCAACTGATGACCTCGATGATGCCGCGAACAGCCGTGGCCAGCACTTCGTCCGCCTTCGGAAATGCCTCCTGGATCAACGTGTCTCCGAAGAACTGATACAGCTTCTCGTTGTTGATGATAAGGAGAGCGTCCACATTCTTTTCGAGCTCATGGATGCCGTCCACGGCCTTGGACTGGCTCTCGTTGCCCTCGTTCTTGAACGGAATGGTCACAACCGCCACGGTAAGGATGCCACGGTCCTTGGCCATCTTGGCAATGACAGGGGAGGCACCGGTACCCGTACCGCCGCCCATGCCGGCCGTAATGAAGAGCATCTTGGTCCCGCAGTCCAGCACCTTGCGGACAATCTCGTCCTGGCTTTCCAGCGCAGCATTGCGTCCGGCCGTAGGATCGGTGCCGGCTCCCAGGCCGTTCTGTCCCATCTGGATCTTCACCGGAACCTCGCTGGAAGCAAGCGCCTGCGCGTCGGTGTTGCACACGATGAAACTGCAGCCCTGGATGTTCTGCTTGTACATATAGTTGACCGCGTTACATCCGCCTCCACCCACTCCGATCACTTTGATGATGGCGGAATCCTCTTCCCAGTCGCGGGGAATGATATTGATGTCTGCGTTCATAATTACTCTTCTTTGTTGGCGTTATCGTAAAACTTGAGGGCGGAGTCTTCCACGTTCTTCCAGAAAATGCTGAAAATGCCGGTCTTCTCGCTCTTGGGCTTTGATACCTTGACCCGGGTTGTCTTCTGCGGCTTCTCCACCGGCTGCGCCTCCCCGAAATCGTCAGGCTCGAACAGCGTCTCCTTTACCTCCACCTCCACGGTCTCCTCTTCCTCTTCCTTCTCACCCGCCGCCGGCGCGCTTACGCAGTCGGGCAGATTGTCATCCTTGGCCGACAGAATCATGCCGATGGCCGATGTCGCCGCAGTGGAGTACACCCCGCTCCCAGCCGATGCCGAGAACGTGAAACGGGGATATCCCTTGCGTACATTGTAGCCCGACATCTCCTCGACGAGACTCTTGAAGTTGACCAGCTCGGCGCCGCCGCCGGTAAGGACAATGCCGCTTCTGAGGGAATTCTGCAGGCCGCTTTCCTGGATGTAATACAGTATAGCCTCTACAATCTCCCGGGCACGGCAGTCAATCACTTCCGAGATATAACGAACCGGAACCTCCTTGAACGGCTCCGTCAGGCGAATCTGCAGCACCTTCTCTCCCAGTGTGGCCAGTTTTCCTGGCTGCACCGCACCAAAGCGCTTCTTGATCTTCTCCGCCAGGTCCTCGGAAATGGAGCATTCCGTACGGATATCATTGGTGATGGCCTTCCCGCCAAAAGGTATGGATGCATAGTAACGCATGATCCCCCCGTGGTAGATGGCGACGGAAGTAACCCCCGCACCCACATCCACAAGAGCCACGCCGCCCATGCACTCCTCCTCCGTGAGCACGGTCCTCGCGACCACCTCCGGGAGGAAATACTTCTTGGCCACGGCAATGTTCAGGCTGTTGAAGATCTTGTCCAGCGCCGTCGTAGCCTTCCGGCTCCCGATGAACACCTTGAAGTTCCCTTCCAGCGAGCTGGACAGCGTGCCCACCACGTCGCTTTCCACCAGTTGGATTTCGTCGTCAATGGAGAAAGACTGTGCCACGGCACCGTACATGATCTGGCTGTCCGGATTGGGCAGGGGATAGGTCTCCAGGGCCATGGACTTCAGGGCCTGTACCTCCTCGGTGGTAATATAGTCGTCGGGATTCGTGCGCTCGATGCGGGCCGATGCCGTCACCTGCGCCACCTCGTTGCGGGGCATGCCCACCACCACCTGGAGAATCTTGATCATCAGCTCCTTCTCCGCCTCTTCGACGGCCTGCCGGAGCCGCTGCGAAGCCCTGAGCGGATTGGCAATCATGCTGTAGCGGATGCCCTCCGAGGGCGTCTCCTTATAGTACACAATCTGGACGTCGTCGCCCGTGACTTTGGCGACGCAGAGCCCGAACTTCGAGCTTCCCAGATCGATCGACGCAATGTACTTCTCTTCCATATATCTGTTTTTATTTTCTGCAAACCAGCTGCCCCCGGTACCGGAGGTCTACGGTGCGGTAACCGGGCCGTGCCGGCACCACGCTCTCGTAATATGCCTTCATCAGGCGCAGTTTTTCCTGAACCCGCACGGGCTCCCCGAAGATAAACTGCTCCTGTCCCTCACGGGGCGTCAGGACAAGGTCTCTCTTCGTATTGACGGTAATCTTTACAATGTTATGCTCCCATACCGTGCCCGTGATGGTATTGATAAGGCCGATCATCTTGTCCAGCCAGGCTTTCTCGGCGGCATCGGCCGGCGTCCCCTTGAACCCGCGGGGAATCTTCATGGGAATGTGCCCGTTGACCACGGGAACGTCTGCGCTGCCCTGTGACTGCAGCGGAAACACAAACCCCGTGGCATCGGCATAATACCCGTTGGTGCCGTCGTCAAAGCGCACCACCGGCTGCCGCTGGCTCAGCTCCACGTGCAGGACGCCGTCGTCGGTGAGCCATGCCTGCGCATCGCGCACCACCGAGTGGGCCCCGACCAGCTTCTCAATGCGGTTCAGGTCTACGCTGTCCAGCGGGAGTCCGGCATAAGCCCTGTATTCTTTCTCCAGCCACCGGGCTACGTCGGCCTTTCGCACGAACTGGCGTTCCAGCGAATCGGCGATGGTCACGTCCAGGCTGCCCTTCCCCTGGCAGGTGCGCGTGCGGCGCTCCCGCACCGACATCCCTGTCGTTACTATCCAGAGGGCGGCACATGAGGTGACGAGCGCAAGGCCCAGTGCTTTTCGGAAGAAAGGTTTCATAAGCGGCTTTTCAGTAGCTGGGTAATGGGTTCGACATAGCGGTCCACGTTGCCGGCGCCAAAGGTCACCAGCACGTCCAGCGGCTCATCGGAGAGGTAATCCATGAGCTCTTCCTTCTTGATGAGCACCTTCTCCGGCGCGGTCACATCCTTGAAAATCATCTCCGACGTAACGCCCGGAATGGGCTCTTCGCGGGCCGGATAGATATCGAGGAGGATGAGCTTGTCCACGGCCGAGAGCGCCTCCGCAAACTCGGCTGCAAAGTCGCGTGTCCGCGTGTACAGGTGCGGCTGGAAGATGGCGGTGATCCGGCGTCCCGGGAAGATGTCGCGCATGGAGGAGATGGCCGATGTCAGCTCCGCGGGATGATGCGCGTAGTCGTCGATATAGGACAGCTTGGGGCTGTTCACATGCACCTCCAGGCGACGTTTTACGCCTTCGAACGTGCCGATGGCCTTCCTTATAGCCTCCGGCTCCAGTCCATAGGTGAGGGCGATGGCTGCAGCCGCGACGCTGTTCTCGGCGTTCACCCAGCCGGGCGCTCCCACGCGGATGTCCTTCAGGATACCGCCGGGATACTTGAGGTCGTAGTGGAAATACCCGCACTCGTCGGGGCGGGGGTTCAGCGCGCAGAAATCGGCCCCCTCGTCGGTATAGTGATAGGTGAGCACGCGTGCGCGTGTATCTTCCGGGCCGATGGGCGTGCCCTTTTTGGCAATCACCGTGCCCGTCACCTGACTGGCGAAAGCCTTGAAGGCCTCCACCACGTGTGCATAGTCTCCGTAGATGTCCAGATGGTCGGGATCCACCGCCGTAATGACGGCAATCTCCGGGAACAGTTGCAGGAAAGAGCGGTCAAACTCATCGGCCTCCACCACCACGGTCTCGTTCCGGGACATCAGGAGGTTGGTGCCGTAGTTTCGCGAAATACCGCCGAGGAAAGCGCTGCAGCCCTCTCCTGTTTCTGTAAAGATATGTGCCGTGAGCGTTGAGGTAGTGGTTTTTCCGTGTGTTCCGGCTACCGCCAGGCAGCGCTGTCCGCGCGTAATCTCTCCCAGCGTACGGGAACGCTTGAGCACCTTGTATCCTCCGCCCATGACCTTCTGCAGTTCTCCGAGGTCCTGCGGGATAGCCGGCGTGTACACCACGAGCGTGTCCTCCACGCTGGCGGGAACAAGGTCGGGCCGGTCTTCGTAGTGCACGGAAATCCCTTCCTTCTCCAGCTGGGCCGTAAGGTCGGAGGGCGTGCGGTCATAGCCGGCCACCTCGTAGCCCTTGAATTTATAGTAGCGGGCCAGGGCCGACATGCCTATGCCGCCAATTCCTATGAAATAGACGTTCTTCATACCAGTTTATAAACTTCATCGCAGATTACCTGGGCTGCACTGCGCAGTGCCATGGATTCTGCATGCTTTTCCAGATCGCTGCGGCGTTTGTCGTTTCTCAGAAGGCCGATGGCCGTAGACATCAGCTCTTCCACCGCCTCGCTGTCCCGGACCATGATGGCCGCTTCCTTTCGCACCAGCGCCAGGGCATTGTGCGTCTGGTGGTCTTCGGCCACGTTGGGCGAAGGAACGAATACGGTAGCCTTTCCCATGGCGCAGAGCTCGCTCACCGAACTGGCGCCGCTGCGGGAGATGACGACATCGGCCACGGCATAGGCGAGGTCCATGCGTGCAATGAAATCGTAGGGCCGTACATGGGTGATGTCGGGGTGTTCGGCCATGAAGGCATCGACCCCCTTTTTATAGTACTTGCCGCACTGCCAGATAATCTCCACGTCTTCTCCGCCCGGGCATCCGTCCTGGATCCAGTGCTCCACGGCACTGTTCAGCGTCCGGCTTCCGAGGCTGCCGCCCACCACGAAAAGGTGCTTCCTGGCGGGATCCAGTCCGTAGAGGGACATGCCTTCGGCGATCATCTCCTCCGAGGCCGGATGCGACACGGCTTCGCGGATGGGATTTCCGGATTTTACAATCTTGTCTTTCGGGAAGAAGCGCTCCATGCCGTCGTAAGCCACGCAGATGGACTGCACGCGGCTTCCCAGGATTTTGTTGGTGAGACCGGCAAAGCCGTTCTGCTCCTGGATGAGCGCAGGGATCTTCATGCTGGTGGCAGCCCACAGAAGGGGAGCGCTGGCATAACCGCCTACGCCAATCACGACGTCGGGCCGGAACTCCTTCACGATGCGGCGCGCCCGGCGGACGCTGTCCAGCACCCGGAAGGGAACGGTGAGGTTGTTCAGGAGATTCCTCAGGTTCAGCTGCCGCTGCATGCCCACGATGGGAAGCCCCACAATCCGGTATCCCTCGGCCGGCACTTTCTCCATTTCCATTTTGCCCTCGGCCCCCACGAAGAGAATCTCCGTGGCAGGGTTCAGCTGCCGGAGCTTGTTTGCGATGGAAACGGCCGGGAAGATGTGGCCTCCCGTACCGCCTCCGCTTATGATGACTCTGATTGCTTTATATTCCATTATGCCGTTGTATCTTGCGTCCAGTTATGTTCGATGATGGGCTCGGCCTCGGCCTCCTTGCGGGCCATGTTTTCCTTGGCGTCCTTCGAGATGGCCAGGAGGATGCCGAACACCACGCTGAAGACCAGGAAGGAATTGGTGCCGTGGCTCACCAGCGGGAGCGTCTGTCCCGTCTGGGGAACCAGGGGCAGATGGACGTTCACCGCCATGTGCATGAACGCCTGGCCCGTGACCAGGATGATGAGCCCCACCACAATCATCTTGTCGTAATACTTGTCACACATCTTGGCTACCAGGGTGCCCCGGGCCAGCAGGCTGAAGTACAGGATGAGGAGGATGCCGGCACCCCAGAGGCCCGTTTCCTCCACGATGAAGCTGAACATGTAGTCTCCGAAAATGACGGGGACCTGGTATTTCTGGGTGCTTCGGCCAATTCCCTTTCCCCAGACTCCGCCTTCCTTGATGGCAAGGAGCGCGCCTACCGGTTGGTCCAGCTTGGCTCGTGCCTGCCGCCATTCCGGAGACTCGCGCTTGGAGGAGATGAGCTGGCGCATGGTAGCCTCGTCATCCTGTGTGATACGGCCGATAGCCGTCCCGATGCGGCTCTCCTTGAGCCAGCCGGCCTTGTAGGCCCCGAACATGAGCGCGATGCCAACGAGTCCCGCCGCTACTACCACGCCGATGTCCCGCCAGTCAATACCGCCCACCAGCACCATCAGCACCATGATGATACCGATGAAGATGGCCGATGAGTTGGAACCCATCATGACAAGGAGCGTGGTGCTCAGGATGGGGAAGTAGATATAGAGTATCTTCTGGTAGATGTCCTTCTCGAGGAAGGCCAGTTTCTCAAAGCGCTGCGCCAGGCGGGGCGCCCACTTGAACTCCCCGCTCTTGAACGTGTCCAGGGCCCAGCCCAGGTACATGATCATGAACAGCTTGACGAACTCGTAGATATGGATCTGCTTGCCGGCGACAACGAGGACACGCCAGGCGCCGTTGACTTCTCCGGCGCGGACAAAGCCCAGGTTCAGTTTCAGGACCAGGATGATGAGCACGATGAGGGAAGCGCCGTAGCCCAGCATGGATACCTTCTTGTACCAGTCGGCCCGGCCCACGAAGTAGAGGGTGAAGATGAGGAAGAAACCAATGGCCACCACCTTGAGCTGGTCCACCATGATGGTAATGCGGTCGCTGCCCGTGTCGTTTGCGAGACGCGGGGTGCTGGAGAACACCGAGATAACGCTGATGAGCATCAGGAACAGGGCGATCAGGAAGATGACCTTGTCACCCGTGAAGCGGTCCATCAGATTGACGAGGTGTCCCGTGAATCCTATGCTTTGTTTTTCTTCCTCTGCCATGGGGATTTACAGGTTGCGGACGGCAGCCTTGAACTGCTCGCCCCGGTCTTCGTAATTCTTGAAAAGGTCGAAACTGGCGCAGCAGGGGCTCAGGAGCACCACATCGCCGGGCGCTGCCATGGCGGCCGCCTTCTCCACGGCTTCCTTCGCGCTGAGAGCATCGGCCATCTCCGCCACCATTCCGCCGAAGGCGGCATGGATCTTGGCATTGTCAACGCCAAGGCACACGATGCCCTTCACTTTTTCCTTCACCAGGTCGTTAAGCACACTGTAGTCGTTGCCTTTGTCGGTGCCGCCCACGATCCATACGACGGGGCGTTTCTGGCATTCCAGGGCATACCAGGCGCTGTCTACGTTGGTGGCCTTGGAGTCGTTGATGTAGAGAACGTCCTTGATGCTCAGGACGGGCTCCAGCCGGTGCTCGATGGGCTGGAACGTTGCCAGGGACTTGCGGATGACCTCGTTCTCGATGCCGGCAGCCCGGGCGGCCAGGGCGGCGGCCATGGAGTTGTAGATGTTGTGTCTGCCGCCAAGGGCCAGCTCCTGAAGGAAAATGTCGGTCTCCTCCTTGTCCATGCGGAGGATGATCTTGTCGTCCCGGAGGAAGGCACCCTGCTTCACTTCCTTCTCCTGGGAGAAAGGCAGCATCTTGCAGCGCAGCACAATCTTGTTCAGGTGGCCCACCGTGATGGCGTCGTCGGAGTCAAAGATGAAGCAGTCTTCCTCCGTGAGGTTCTTCGTAATCTTGAACTTGGCGGCCACGTAGTTTTCCATCTTGTGGTCGTAACGGTCCAGGTGGTCGGGCGTAATGTTGGTGATGATGGCAATGTCCGGGCGGAAGTCGTAAATGTCGTCAAGCTGGAAACTGCTGATTTCCAGGACATAGTAGTCGAAGTGCTCGGTGGCTACCTGGTAAGCGTAGCTCTTGCCGATGTTGCCGCCGAGGCCCACGTTGAGGCCGGCCTGCACGAGGACGTGGTAGATAAGGGACGTCGTGGTGGTCTTTCCGTTGGACCCGGTGATGCAGATTTTCTTCGCGCTGTCATAGCGGCTGGCGAATTCAATCTCGGACACCACGCGAATTCCTTTCTCGCGGATTTTCTGCACCATGGGAACGGTGCCGGGGATGCCGGGGCTCTTTACCACCTCGTCGGCGTTGAGGATGAGCTCCTCTGTATGCTGCCCTTCCTCGAAGGGGATGTTCCACTTCCTCAGGGTATCGGCATACTCCTTCTTGATCTGTCCCTTGTCGCTGAGGAACACATCGAATCCTTTGACTTTGGCCAGAACTGCGGCTCCTACGCCGCTTTCGGCTCCACCTAATACAACTACTCTTGCCATGGTTTATCGAATCTTCAAAAGTGCTAACGTGCTAACTGCCAGTATAATTCCGACAATCCAGAAACGGACGGTAATCTTTGCCTCGTGCAGGGCGGGAACGGGTTTGGGGAAAAGGACCGGTCCGTCCGGCGCCTTCTTGTCCTGGAAATGGTGATGGAGGGGCGTCATGCTCCACACGCGGTGTCCGACGCCCGTGCGCTTTTTGGTAAAGCGGAACCAGAAGCGTTGGATGAGCACCGACAGGCTCTCGGTGAAAAACACTCCGCACAGGAGCGGAATCAGGAGCTCCTTGCGCATGAGGACGGCGCTCACGCCGATGATGCCGCCTATGGTGAGGCTTCCCGTATCTCCCATGAATACCTGGGCGGGGAAGGAGTTGAACCAGAGGAAGCCGATGAGGGCGCCTACGAAGGCACTCATGAAGATGGCAATCTCTCCGGAGCCCGGGATATACATGATGTTGAGGAATTTTGAGTCAATGAGGTTGCCTCCCAGCCAGGCCATGATGCCCAGCACCACGCCCACGATGGCCGATGTCCCTGCCGCCAGGCCGTCCAGGCCGTCGGTGAGGTTGGTGCCGTTGGAGCAGGCGGTGATTACGAGGACGATCATGAGCACGTAGATGGCCCATTTGGCATACCAGCCCCAGGCGCCCTTTACCGGCGAGAGCCAGCGGTAGTCAAACTCGTGGTTTTTCACGAAGGGAATGGTGGTCTTGGTGCTCTTCACCACGTCTTCCTGTACATAGCGGCCGCTGGTGACGGTGGTTTCCGTCTCCAGGGTGCGCTCGATGCTCTCTTTTACTTCCACCTTTTCCCGCACCACAATGTCGGGGCTCATCCATACGGTGATGCCCACGATGAAGCCCAGGATAATCTGGCCCAGGAGCTTTCCTTTCTCGCTCATGCCCTCCTTGTTGTGGCGGAATACCTTGATGTAGTCGTCGGTAAAGCCAAGGGCACCGCACCAGAGGGTGCTCACCAGGAGAAGGATTACGTAGATATTGGTGAGATCGCAGAACAGGAGCACGCCGGTGAGGATGGCCAGGATGATGATGATGCCGCCCATGGTGGGGGTGCCCTTCTTCTGGATCTGGTCGGCCAGGCCCAGGTCCCGGACGGTTTCTCCAATCTGCGCGCGCTGCAGCAGGCGGATGATGCGTTTGCCGGCGTACATGGCCACCAGGACGGCCGTTACGGCCGCCATCATGGCACGGAAGCTCAGGTAGTGCATCAGTCCCAGGCCGGGAAAATCGGCCCCGATGGACTCCAGATATTGGAACAGGTGATAGATCATTTGAGGATGAGTTTGAAGGTTTCTTCCACGATTTCTTTTTCGTCAAAATGTGTTTTCTCGTGGCCGATGATCTGGTAGGTCTCGTGACCCTTGCCGGCCAGGAGGATGGTGGCGCTTTCGGGAGCCGTGAGGATGGCTGTGCGAATGGCCTCACGGCGGTTGGTGATGACCAGCGACTTGGCCATGCCCTTGGGGGAAAGGCCTGCCTTGATGTCCTCGATGATGGCGTCCGGGTCTTCCGTACGGGGGTTGTCCGAGGTGATGACCAGGCGGTCGGCCAGTCTCTCGGCAATCTGGGCCATCTCCGGGCGCTTGGTCTTGTCCCGGTCTCCGCCACAGCCGAACACGCAAATGAGCTGGCGTTCCTGGGCGATGGAGCGGAGGGTGGTAAGCACGTTCTCGAGGGCGTCGGGCGTGTGTGCGTAGTCCACTACGACGGAGAGGTCCTTGGGACCGCGCAGGTTCTCCAGGCGGCCGGGGGCGCTTTCCAGGGCGGACAGGGCCACCAGGGTGTCGGTGCGGTCTGCACCCAGGCATACGGCGGCGCTGTAGATGGCCAGGAGGTTGTAGGCATTGTGCGCGCCGATGAGCTTGCACCAGGTCTCGGTGCCGTCTATCTTGAGCTGCATGCCCTCGAAGCTCTGCTCGATGATACGGGCAGTGTGGTCGGCAAGGCCCTTTACGGAATAGGTAACTACGCGGGCGCGGGTGTTCTGTACCATCACGCTGCCGTGGCTGTCGTCTACGTTCACCAGGGCGATGGCGTCTTTGGGCAGGTTGTCAAAGAAGAGCTTCTTGCACCGGAGGTACTCGGCAAAGGTCTTGTGGTAGTCCAGGTGGTCGTGGGTGAGGTTGGAGAAGATGCCCATCGCGAAGTCAAGGCCGGTGACGCGGTCCTGCTCCATGCCGATGGAACTCACCTCCATGAAGCAGTATTCGCAGCCCTCTTCCACCATGCGGGAGAGGAGCTCGTTGAGGGTGATGGGGTCTACCGTGGTGTTCTCGGTCTCGTAGCGCTCGTCCCCTACATAGTTGGCAATGGTGGAGAGCAGACCGCACTTGTGGCCCATGCTGCGGAACAGGTTGTAGAGGAGGGTTACTGTGGTGGTCTTTCCGTTGGTGCCGGTGATGCCCACCAGCTTGAGTTTCCGGGACGGGTGTCCGTAATACTCGTCGGCAAGGATGGCCAGCGCCCTGCGGCTGTTTTCCACCACTTCAAATTGTGCTTTCCCTTCCAGCCCTTCCGGCAGGGTCTCGCAGACAATGCCGGTGGCCCCTTTGGCGATGGCATCGGCAATATAGTCGTGGCCGTCGCTGGCGTAGCCCTTTACGGCGACGAACAGCGTCCCGGGAATCACTTTCCGGGAATCGGCGGTAATACGTGTGAATTCTCTGCAGTTCATTTCTCTTCTGTTTTCATATCGGGTACATGGGCGGTGCGGCGCAGCTGCGGACGCCAGTCACTGTCCAGTGCGTAAATCTTGTCCACAATCTCGCGGACGGCCAGGGCCGGCAGGGTACCGCCGTAGAAACTCTTGTGCGAGGCATAGGAGTACACCGTTACGAGGATGGTGTACTTGGGGGCATCGGCCGGGAAGAAACCCACGAAGGTTCCCTGGTTCTTCCGCTGCCCCAGCGCGTCCTGGTACGGGTCCCGGCTGCCCTTGCGCTCCTCCGGGCTTAGCACTACGCGGGCGGTGCCGGTCTTGCCGCAGACGGGAAGTTTGGCTCCCTTCAGGCGGGTGGCGGTACCGCTGTTTACCACGGCGCGGAGGGCGCGGGTGACGGTATCGGCCGTGGCGGCGCTGCAGATGCTCTCGTTCAGGGCCGAGGGCACGAACTGCTTTACCACCTTGCCGTCTTTCTCGATGCTTTCCACCAGGTAGGGCTTCATCATCCGTCCTTTGTTGGCGATGCCGTTGTAGAAGGTGGCAACGTGGAGGGGCGTTACGGAGATGCCGTAGCCGTAGGCGGTGGTGCCCAGGGTGGTTCCGCTCCATCCGGCGGTGCCGGGACGGTTCACGACGGGCTTCCCGAGCCCGGTGATGTCAAAGTCAAAAGCCTCTCCGAGCCGGTAGGAGTAAATGTGGTCGAAGAGCTCCTGCGGCTGCTTGCCGTAGTAGTTCTCGGCCAGATAGGCGAATACGTAGTTGGAGGAGATCTCGAAGCCGTGCATCACGCTGATGGCGCGGCGGCCGGTTTCCCGCTGGTAGTCCAGGATGTGTACGTCCTGGTTGTATTTGGGAACCAGTCCGTTGTTGGTAGGGATGGTCTGCTCCAGGCTCTTTACGTAACCGTCTTCCACCACGGACAGGAGCGTGACGGTCTTCATCACGGAACCCTGTTCGCCCACTTCGCGGAGGGCCAGGTTCTCCCGCTCCCAGAGGACGGTCTGGGGGGTGGCTCCGCGCGAGAGGTTCACCATGGCGCGGATGGCTCCGGTCTTGGCTTCCATGATGATGCAGATGCCGGCGCGGATGTCCTCGTTGGCATTGATCTGGGCCCGGAGGGCTTTGTCGGCGATGTCCTGGAAATCGATGTTGAGGGTGGTGCGGATATCGGCCCCGTCCTCCACTTTCACGGAGGTGGAATCCAGGTCCCGGATCCAGCGCTTGTTGTCGGTGACGCGGCGCCACTCGTAGCCTTCGGTTCCGTGGAGCACGGCGTCAAAGCTGGATTCCAGACCAATGCGGTTCTGCTCCTTCACGTAGCCGATGACGCGGCGGGCCAGGGAGTCGTAGGGGTATATGCGTTCCTCGTGTTCCTGGACGATGATTCCTCCGGTGTAGGGGCCTTCCCGCAGGTAGCGGGAGCCTTTCTGGCGTCCGCCCAGGATCATGCCTGCATATTCGTCGGCGCTGCGGTCCTTGAACTCGGCGCTCAGGTAGCGGGCCAGTTCGCGGGCCTTGGCCTTCCAGGCGCGCTCCAGGCTGTCTTTCCCGTCCTCGGCATAGTCCTTCTTGCGGACGGTGCAGTCCATGTACAGGTCGTACAGGGGGGCCGATATGGCAAGGGGACGGCCGTCGGTGGCCAGGATCTTTCCGCGCACGGGCGTCTCCACGTGTTTCTGCTCCACGGGACGGAACAGGCCGATGACGCGGGGGTCCACCGTGTACGTGGCCTGGATCTTTATGATCCATGCCAGGATGAAGCCTCCCAGTACCATGAACAGAATGGACAGGAAGAACATCACCACGTGAATTCTGTCGCGGTTTTGAATGTTGTCCTTTATTTCACTCTGTTTTCTCATCGGGTCTTGATTACGGTAGCGGGTTCCTGGGGCAGGCGGGCCTCGGAGCCCAGTTCGCGGAGGCGGGTTTCGGCCGCCGATGCGCTGTGCAGCTTCACAAGGGCTGCTTCTTTCTCGGCATGGTGGATGCGCAGTCTTTCCAGTGCCACTTTATTGTCTCCCACGCGGGAGAGGGTCTTGTCTACCTGCAGGCTCAGGAGGATGGTCATCCACATGAGCAGGAACAGGTACATGATGTGCATGTAGTACTTGTCGGCCCGGATTCTCAGCAGCAGTTCTCCGCTTCGAATGGCTTTGAGCGTGTTGCGGATGGCATGCCAGATGGTTTTCAGGTTCATTCCGCGTCCCTCCTTCTGGCTATCCGGAGCTTCGCGCTGCGGGCGCGGGTGTTGCCGGCGATTTCACTTTCCTCGGGCAGGATGGGCTTGCGGTTCACGGCCTCCAGGGGCGCGTGGACGTTGCCGTACAGGTCTTTCTGCTCTTTCCCTTCCACGTTTCCCGTCTTGATGAAGTTTTTCACCATGCGGTCTTCCAGGCTGTGGTAGGTGATGACAACCAGGTGGCCGCCGGGCTTGAGGCTCCGGGCGGCGCCATCCAGGAACTTCTCCAGCGAGCGCATTTCCTGGTTTACCTCGATACGGAGCGCCTGGTACACCTTGGCCAGCACTTTGTGCTCGGCTCCCTTCGGAAGCATGCGGGCGATGGCGCTGTCCAGGTCTCCGGTGGTGTGGAGGGGCTGGCGGCTGCGGGCATCGGCAATGAGCCGGGCCATGTTGCGGGATCCGTCCACCTCTCCCCAGAGGCGCAGGATGCGTTCGAGGTCTTCCTCGCTGTAGGTGTTCACCACTTCTTCCGCCGTGAGCCGGGCTTCCTGGTTCATGCGCATGTCCAGCGGAGCCTCCTCGAAGCGGAAGCTGAATCCGCGCTCGGCGGTGTCGAACTGATGGCTCGATACGCCCAGGTCGGCCAGGATACCGTCGAACACGACGCCCTCGTGGCGGGCATAGTTCTCGATGAAGCGGAAGTTGTTGTGGATAAGGGTGAGCCGGGGATCCTTCGGAGCCCTGGCTATGGCATCGATGTCACGATCGAAGGCGATGACGCGGCCGCCGTCGGTTAAGCGTGAAAGTAGGAAAGCGGTGTGTCCACCGCCTCCGAAAGTGGCATCGGCATATATACCGTCGGGATTCGTGACCAGTGCGGAAATACTTTCCGTCAGCAGTACAGGGATATGATATTCTGGCATCTCTGGGACCTCCTTACTTTCTTTCGGATAGTCTCAGGGCGGTTTGCTTGAACTCCTCCTCGGAAAGGAGGCTGGCCTTACGGGTTTCCGGATTCCAGATCTGGAGCTTGTAGCCGACGCCGCCGAATACTACCTCTTTGGTGATACCTGCACTCGCAAGCAGCTCTGACGGGATGCTCAGGCGGCCCAGTTTTCCGTCCGGAACCAGGGTGGAGACGCCGTCATTGTACTTGGTCCAAAACATAGCGTCTCCGGCATTCAGTTCGGGATCAATGGTTTCCAGCACTTTCTCGCTCCTGCGCTCCCACTCCTCTGCGGGGAACAGGTCTATGCAGCGCTGCTGGACGTTCATCTTGACAATCAGGGTCATGTTCTCGGAGCCGCCGCGCACCATGGCGTCACGGAAGGCGGCAGGGAGCACGATGCGCCCCTTGTCGTCTACTTTTCCGCTGGCTGTTCCGTAAAATCTGACCATTGTTTACTGTCTAACCAAATACTTTCACGCTTGACTGCAAAGGTAGCAATTCTTTTCCATTTTATTACAAAGTCTTCCCTTTTTTTCCACCAATTTATAAACATCGCTTTTCGCGAATCTTTGTAATTGCCTGAATCTTAGTGTTTTAGTTTTTTCTCTTTAGGCTGCCCGGTGCAAAGAGATTTTGCATGCGCGTTGATACTCAGTGAGTTACGGCGTTTCGCGAAAATCGGCCAAAAAAAATATCCTTATCTTTGTCACGGCGTGCCGAGGATGAGAGCCCGAGCTTAGCGCCATGAGAATCAAAGATCTGTGCCCGGACGAAAGGCCCCGGGAGAAAATGCGCCTGCGCGGTGCAAAGGCCTTGTCCAATGCGGAACTCCTGGCTGTCCTCATCGGAAGCGGTGTGGACGGAAAAAATGTGATGGAGGTTGCGCAGGAGGTGATGGTGAGCGCCTCCGGAAAACTTACGCTGCTTGCCGCCATGCCCCTCGAGCGTCTCATTACGCAAAAGGGGATAGGGGAGGTGCGTGCCGTAATCATTGCGGCCGCCCTGGAACTGGGCCGGAGAGCCCTGGAGGAGAGCGCCCTGGCCGACAGACGTTCCATCCATTCCCCCGAAACAGTTTATGAAATCATGATCCCTGCACTGAAGAGCCTGGACCATGAGGAATGCTGGGCCCTTTTTCTGAACAGGGCCAACCTCCTCCTGGGCCGGGAGATGATTTGTTCGGGCAGCATGGAAAGCACGCTGGTGGATACCGGAAAGATTCTGCGGCGGGCCATCGAGAAACAGAGCTCCTACGTTATCCTCGTGCATAACCATCCTTCCGGGTCTCCGCTTCCCGGGCCGGCCGATATCCACCAGACAGAGATGGTGAGGAAGGCGCTCTCCGCCGTGGAAATTTCCCTGATGGACCATGTGGTCATTGCCGACGGCTCGTTCTTTTCCTTCTCGGAAGAGCGTGTCGGGCAGCTGTAAGCCTTTGGTCTTTATAGAGAAAGTACTATATTTGTAACCGGAAGCTAAAACCTGCCGGCTATGAAACTTGTCAACATTGGAGAAAACAATTCCGTCCTTGGTAATTACATCGCAGAAATAAGGGATGTCCAGATCCAGAAAGACAGCATGCGGTTCCGCACCAACCTGGAGCGCGTGGGGGCCTTGTTTGCCTATGAGATATCCAAGACGCTGTCCTATTCGGAAAAGGAAGTGACCACCCCACTGGGCGTGGCCCGGGTGGCGACGGTGGACACCCCGCTGGTAGTGGCCGCCATCCTCCGGGCGGGCCTTCCCATCCAGAACGGGCTTCTGGCCGCCTTCGACCATGCCGAGTGTGCCTTCCTCTCTACGTTCCGCAAATTTGGAAAAGGAGACTACTTCAAGGTGCACGCCGATTACTGCACCTGCCCGCCGCTGGAGGGCAAGACCCTCATCGTGGCCGATCCCATGCTGGCTACAGGCGCTTCCATGGAGGAGGCCCTTGCCAAACTGGAGGAGGAAGGCGGTACGGCGCAGCATGTCCACATGGTGTGCCCGGTAGCCAGCCTGTATGCGGTGGACCACCTGCTCCAGCACCTGGACAGCCGCTTCACGCTCTGGGTTGCGGCCATCGACGAAGAACTCACCAGCCACAACTACATCATCCCGGGTCTCGGGGATGCAGGTGACCTGGCCTTCGGAGAAAAGATCCAGTAGGTTCTATTTGCAGATAAGGGTAGCGGAGGTGCAGTCTGTCACCTCTACCTCGGTGTAGGTGCCGGCGCTGCGGCCCTGGGCCGGGAACACGCACATCATGTTGTTGGATGCACGGCCGCAGAGCATGCCGGGATCCCGTTTGGAAGGCCCTTCGATGAGAACTTCCACCTTCCGGCCAATCTGGGCGCGGTAGCGCTCCAGCGACTTGCGATTCTGCAGCTGGATAATTTCGTTGAGGCGGCGGTTTTTCTCATCGGCCGGAACGTCGTCTTTCATGGTACGGTTGGCCAGGGTGCCCGGACGGTCCGAGTAAGCGAACATGAAGGCCCAGTCGAAGCCCACGGTTTCCATCAGGGAGAGAGTATCTTCGTGGTCCTGAAGGGTTTCCGTGCAGAAACCGGCGATGACGTCGGTGGTGAGGCCGCAGTCGGGCATCACTTCGCGGATCTTGGCCACGCGTTCCAGGTACCACTCGCGGTCGTACTTGCGGCGCATGATTTCCAGCATGCGGGAGCTGCCGCTCTGGACGGGCAGATGGATGTGCTTGCAGATATTCTTATGCCGGGCCATGGTATAGATGACCTCGTCGGAGATGTCCTTGGGATGGGACGTGGCAAAACGGACGCGGAGGTCCGGCGCAATACCGGCCACTTTCTCCAGCAGCCCCGCAAAGGTGACGGTCTCGGTTCCGCTCTTCCACAGGTAGCTGTCCACGTTCTGTCCCAGCAGCGTAACTTCCTTATAACCTTTCTGATACACGTCGCAGGCCTCGCGCACGATGGAAGCCGCGTCGCGGGAACGCTCGGCCCCGCGGGTGTAGGGGACCACGCAGTATGAGCATACGTTGTTGCAGCCGCGCATGATGGAGATGAAGGCCGATATCCCATTGCGGTCTGTCCGCACCGGGGTGATGTCGGCGTAGGTCTCGTCGCGGGAAAGGAACACGTCAATCTGCGGGCTGTCCGGGCCGATGGCATCGAGAAGCCGGGGCAGCGAGCGGTAGGCGTCCGGCCCCACGACAAGGTCTACCTTGTGCGTGTCCAGGAGCTTGTCCTTCAGGCGCTCGGCCATGCAGCCTACGATGCCTACGATGAGGCCGGGCTTAGCCTTTCTCAGCTGATGGAAAACCTCGATGCGGCCCCAGATGCGCTGCTCGGCGTTGTCGCGGATGCTGCAGGTGTTGGCCATCACCAGGTCTGCCTCTTCCATCTTCTCCGTCCTCTCGTAGCCGGCATCGGCCAGGATGGAAAAGATCACCTCGGTGTCATTCACGTTCATCTGACACCCGTATGTCTCAATGTATGCTTTCTTTTTCATGGGCTGCAAAGATACGAAAAAATCCTTACAGCTCCCGGCGCAGGCGTGCCTTGGGGATATCCAGCTGGGCACGGTACTTGGCGATGGTGCGCCGGGCCACTTTGTAGCCGCGGGCCGAGAGTCCGTCCACCAGTTCGTCGTCGGTGAGCGGATTGTGCTTGTCCTCCCCGTCTACCATCTCACGGAGAGCCTTTTTGATCTCACGCGTAGACACCTCTTCGCCGTCGGAGTTCTCGAGCCCTTCGGAGAAGAAGTATTTCAGGGGAAACACGCCGAAGTGCGTCTCGATCCACTTGCTGTTCACTACGCGCGAGATGGTGGAGATATCGAAGCCCGTAATCTCTGCGATGTCCTTGAGCACCATGGGCTTCAGATTGCTCTCGTCTCCGTCTACAAAGTAATCGTGCTGGTAGTCGATAATGGCCTGCATGGTGCTCTGGAGCGTATTCTGGCGCTGGCGCAGGGCCTCGATGAACCACTTGGCCGAATCGATCTTCTGCTTCACGAAAGAGGCGGCTTCCTTGTCGGCCTTGGAGTCGGACAGACGTCCGTTCTCCATAATCTCCGAGTACTTGCGGTTGATGCGGAGTTCCGGCACGTTGAAACGCGGCATGGTCAGGATGAGCTGACCGTTTTCGTAGTCCAGGTGAAAGTCCGGAACCACCTGCTGGGCCTGGTCGTTGTAGGAGTCGTCGATTTGCCCGCCGGGCGAAGGATTGAGCCGGCGAATCTCGTCCATGACGCCTTTCATTTCCTCTTCGCTGAGGTGCAGCCGCGTCATGATTTTCTGGAAGTGCCGGTTCTTGAACGCATCGAACTGATCGGCAATCACGCGGATGGCGTTCTCGATGGAAGGCGTGCGTTTTTTGTCCTCCAGCTGGATGAGCAGGCACTCGCGAAGGTCACGGGCGCCCACGCCGGAAGGCTCGAACTCCTGGATTACCGCGAGCATGTCTTCCACTTCCTGGGCCGATGACTCCACCCCTGCGCGGAAAGCGAGGTCGTCCACCAGGGACTCGATGTCCCTGCGGAGGTAGCCGTCCTCATCCAGCGAGCCGATGATAAAGGACGCCACCGTACGCTGATGTTCCGTAAGATTGCGGTATCCCAGCTGCTCCTGAAGACTCTGGGTGAAGCTTTGTTTGACGGAGAAAGTATTGTACTCGGGGCGTTCGTCCTTGCCCCAGTTGTTGACATGCAGGTTGTAGGAAGGGATGTCGTCGTCCTGGGGACCGTAGTTCTCTTCCAGCGAACCGCCGCTCTGCTCCTTCTCCTCTACCTCGGAGATGGAGACGTCACGGGGTTCGTCGTCCCTTTTGGGTGCCTCGTCATCGATGACGGGGTTGTCGTTCATTACCTCCCGGACATACTGCTCCAGGGCCTGCACCGGCATTTCGATTACCTTGATGGTCTGGATCTGAAGCGGTGAAAGCCGTTGCTGCAGCTTCTGTTCGAGTCCCTGTTTGATAGAAGCCATTAGCGGGGATAATTGATGGACTCCTTGATGATGTAAGCCGTGGGATAAGTGCCCTTCAGAGCGTTATAGATGCGCAGGGCCTCGTCCTTGGAACGGAAATCTCCCACGCTTACTTTATAGTTGGGGCTCTCGAAGGAGCGGTACACCGCAACGTCCAGCTGTGACTGGAGCGCCTTTTCGATGCTTTCCGAGCGAAGGCGTGCCTGGGGACCGTTGTCGTAATAGACGCGGATGCGGAATCCCGTGATGGGCTTTTCCGCGTTGGACTGCACATACTGGTCCAGGGCCAGTCTGATGGTGGCCGACTGGGAAATTTCCACGCCGGGGCCGATGACCGACAGGATGTTGCGCCCGAGCAGGGTGGAATCCAGCGGAGCGGCCACGCTGTCCGGTTCCTGGGCCGATGCCAGTACCGTCGAGAGACCCAGCAGCAGGGATATGAGGTATACTCTTTTCATCATTTTGAAAATTTGGAGATGTCGAGGTCCCGGAATTTGAGCGGAGCCCTGATGACACCGTTTTTCTTAAGTCCTCCCCAAATATCGACGTCGACTTTTAAGCCGTTTAGCGATCTTTTGGAAGCGATGACCAGCACATCCAGCAGCGAGGCACCATCGGCCAGGGTGACCGTGCAGGGGAGCTCGTACACCTGGTCTGTCTTTCCCTGGAGTTCGATGCTTCCGGTGGAAAAGTGAGCAATGGGCTTTTCCTCATAGCGGATGGTACCCGTCACTTCCTGCACGGCAAAACTGATGGATGGGTTGTTGATGCCCAGGAGGAGCTTGCCGTCCATGGAGCGCATGGAGGTGGGGACAATATAGGCTATACCCACCGATGACAGCGATATGTCCTTGATTTTGGACATGCCGCAGGAGCTGGCCAGGAGGGCCACAGCAAGAAAGATGCCAATATGTTTGAGAAGTTTCATCCTGACAAAGGTAGTGATTTTTTTCATATCTTATTCCCGCTTCCTGAAATTGGGCAAAAATGCAAAAAATGTCCGATTTCAGGATTGCCTTTACCTGAAATCGGACAAAAAAGCCAAAAATGCGCGATTTGCGCTTACTGAATAAACGCCACAATCTCTCCCTTCTCCACTTTGTCTCCCTGCTTCGAAAGGACGGCGACAAAAAGGCCGTCGACGGCAGCGACAACATCTTCCAGGCCATAGAAGGTCTGGACGTGGCCGATAACTTCTCCAGCCTTGACCTTGCGGCCTACGATGGGGGCCTTGGAGGCATCGTCTACGTCAATCTCCCACAGCAGCTGACCCTTGACGGGGCACTGGACGGGAGTAGCTTTGGGGTATTTGGCTACGTATTCGTCAATGGAGAACTTGGGCATCTCCACCACGGCGCGTTCCACCACAATGGGAGCGCCGGCCTTGGCCTTGAGTTCCTTGAGCTCCGCGTTGAAGCGTTCCTTGGCAACGCCGCTGCGGTAGTCACGGTACTGGCGCTCGTGCATGGCCAGTTCGAAGAGTTCTTCGTCGTCCTCTCCGTAATCCCAGCCTTCTTCGTCCATCATTGCACGGAACTTGGGCAGTTCGTCGGGGTAGTTGTCCTGCGGGTTGCCGGTGCTGAACTCCATGCCCTTTTCCTTGGCCAGGGCCACAATTTCGGGTGCGAGTTCTCCGGGCAGCTTGCCCATGTTTCCGAGAATCATGCCCCACGTATCCTTGTCGATGGTGGTCCAGCGGGGTTTGTCGTTAAGCATGTTGAACAGGTTCATGAGGGCCGTGTTTTTCACATACTGGCTGAACGGAGTAACCAGCGGCGGGTATCCCAGGCGGGGCCATACATACTCCACTTCCTCGAAGAGCTTGACCATAAGGGTGTCCAGGCTCATCTCGGGACGGCCATGCGCACGCTGGGCGGCGTTGATGGCGCCCTGGAAGCCCTTGAGGTCGGCCATCATGGAACCCATCATGCCGCCGGGCAGGCCGCAGCCTACGAGGAGCGAGGTCATCTGCTTGTTGGAAGGGTTGATCCAGTAACCCAGGAAGTCGTCCATGAACTTCTGGGTGAGGCGGCGCACCTCCATGTAGGCGTCCATGTTGAGGTCCTTGACCTGGAAGCCGTCGCAGCGGAGCATCTCGCGGATGGTAATGACATCCGGGTGCACTTTACCCCAGGAGAGGGGTTCCACCGCCACGTCCAGGTAGTCGGCGCCGGCGCGGGCCACTTCCAGCATGGATGCCGGAGAGAAACCGGGACCGGTGTGGCCGTGGTACTGTACTTTGATATGCGGATATTTCTTCTTGATGTCGGTGACAAGCTCTGCCAGGAAGTTGGGCCGGCCGATGCCCGCCATATCCTTGAGGCAGATTTCATCGGTTCCGTATTCTACCACCTTATCTACGATGTCCATGTAGTAGGCTACCGTATGTACGGGAGAATAGGTGATGGAAAGGGCAACCTGGGAAATCATGCCGCCTTTCTTGGCGCCGATGACAGAGCCCTTGAGGTTGCGGTGGTCGTTGAGGCCGCAGAAGGAACGGGCGATGTCCGTGCCCTGTTTCTTCTTGACCTTGAACATGAGCTCACGTACATCCAGCGGAACCGGATTCATGCGCAGGGCATTAAGGCCGCGTTCCAGCATGTGGGTCTGGATACCGGCCTTGTGGAAAGGAGCCGTCCAGGCACGCACCGCCTTGTTGGGGTTTTCTCCAAACAGGAGGTTCACCTGCTCGAAAGCGCCGCCGTTGGTCTCTACGCGGTCAAAGCAGCCCATGTCGATGATAGCCGGAGCTACCTCTACCAGCTGGTCTACGCGCGGCACATACTTGCCGGAACTCTGCCACATGTCCCTGTACACCAGGGAAAACTTGATTTCACGTTTTGCCATATTCTGTTGTAAGTTTTTGCTAAGTTCGCAAAGTTACAAAATAAATTTTGCAAAACCGGAAAAAAGCCTTACATTTGCAGTCCCAAACATGGTGGATGTAGTTCAGCTGGTAGAGCATCGGATTGTGGTTCCGAGTGTCGTGGGTTCGAGCCCCATCATCCACCCAAAAGCCCCGTAACTGCGCTAATTATAGCGAATTACGGGGTTTTTCAAACAAAACCGGGACAAAACCGGGACGCGAAGAAGTAG
>ONKO01000005.1 GCA_900318445.1 uncultured Bacteroidales bacterium | reverse complement strand
CGGGTGGGGTAAGAGAAAATAGCGACCGCGTACAAGATTGATTATCAATCTAATACGCGGTAAATTCGTGCCTCGGGCGGGAATCGAACCCGCACGGCCTTTTCGGGCCAAGGGATTTTCGTACCACTATGGCTTTCGCCACCAGTCTCTGTTTGTGGTCTGGACTATTCCTTCACCGTGGGGCAATGCCCTTTAGGTGTGCCGTGTCTAGTCTCTGCACCTTCCTTTTTCAAAGGCTTGGCTCAAGATTGCCTTCGACTATCTTCGTTAAGGTTTCCTTGAATTTACGGCATTCTACATCTCTCTTTTCAGAGAGTGCACTCAATTGTGCTCTTCCTCTATAATTGTCTGTAAGGGCATGGCAATTGGGGCATAATAACATGAGGTTCTCCATGCGATTATCCGTATTATTGCCATTTTTGTGGTGTATCTCAAGCGGAATCGGCTGTCCTTGCCATTCCGATAATTGGCACACTTCACAGTGGTTAATCCCAGTTGCTTTTCTATAGCGTTCTCTCAATCTCCAGGAACAACGATAGTTCGATTCTTCAACAAAGACTTCTTTGTCCGTAATGGCCTTCTTGGGCTTAAACTCAAGGCCAACGTTCCATCCTTGTCCTGTGAAATGAGAGGTGTCCAATCCATATTCTTTAATAAGATGATGGACTGTCTTGTAGTTACCACCAATAGGGCGCAAGTTCAATTGTCGAAGTACTCCGGCAATTGATTTGTTCTCTGCCACCGCTACAATGACGTCTTCTTTAGTATAATGACTCTTCATGGTAGAGGCAAAGATAGAATTAACTTTCGTCTCTTACAAATAATTATTTCAAAGAACTGGTCTAAGTCCCTCGTGTCTACCATTCCACCACCAAGGCAAAATGTGGGATTGCAAAGGTAAGCATTTTTTTTGAAAAGCCTTACACGTAGATACCGGGAATGAAGTCCGGGCAGGGGACGTTTTGTAATTGGCTGACTATTAGTTATTTACGAAAAACAGGCTGCCCGAAGTTGCTTCTTTTGGCTAGTTCGGGCAGGAGGTGTAATTGTAAGTCGTTGATTTGCAGGACGATAGCAATTGTGCCAATGCCTGGCACAAGCGAAACCATCGGCCACCATCGACCACCACCGACCACCATCGACCGCCACAAGCCACCAGCCCCCCCCTTAGAAGTACTTCTTCTCGTCCCGGTACAGCGCCAGGAAGATAAAAATCAAAATGGTGAACGCCCACAGCGAGGACCCGCCGTAGGAAAGCAGCGGCAGGGGAATGCCAATCACGGGCATAAGACCAATGGTCATGCCCACATTGATAAACAGATGCATGAAAACGCACGCGGCCACGCAGTACCCATACGCGCGGGCAAAGTGGCCCCGGCACCGCTCGGCGTCCATGATAAGGCGCACAATCAGGAACACATACAGCAGAATTACCACCAGGCATCCCACAAAGCCCCACTCTTCTCCCACCGTGCAGAAGATAAAGTCCGTACTCTGTTCAGGCACAAAGCCAAACGTAGTCTGGGTGCCCTGCAGGTAGCCCTTGCCAAAGAGCCCGCCGCTGCCAATGGCAATCTTGCTCTGGTTCACGTTGTAGCCTGCACCGGCCAGGTCTTCCTTCATGCCCAGCAGCACCTCGATACGGGAACGCTGATGTTCCTGCAACACGTTGTTGAAGATATAATCGGTAGAGAACACCAGCAGGACACCGGCCACGAAAGCAGCAACGGAAACGGCCAGGAACGTATCTTTCTTCTTGTAGGCCCAGTAAATGAGCAGCGGGATAGCCACGCCGGCCCCGCCCAGAATCACATAGAGCGGCCGTATACGGGTAATGAAGCTCCAGAAGTACTTTCCGGTTTCTCCGGCCGTCGGAACCCATATGCGATTTGTGAGGTAGTCCATCCGGGCCGATACCATGCCCGAGAGCCACTCCAGCAGACTGGGAAGGAGCGACACCACCAGTACGGCCGCTCCGCAAATGGCCATCCGATGCCAGAAGCGGGCCGGCTGCATATAGGCATTGCAGGCGACCAGCACCCCGATCAGGATCACTACCGACCAGTATGGAGACGTAGTGAGCGTGGTGATAAACAGCACAATCACAAGCCCGATGAGCCCCAGCCACCATCCGGAAAGCCCCTTTCGGTACAACACAAAGATAAAGCCGGTATACACCAGTGCGCTGCCCGTCTCGCTCTCCGCTATAATCGCCAGCATGGGTACGCCGATGATGGCGCAGCATATGAGAAAGTCCCGGATGCGTGTCATGCGGAAGCCCTGCTGGCTCACCCACCACGACAGAAGCAGGGACGTCGAAATCTTGGATATCTCCGCCGGCTGGAAACTGACAGGCCCCAGGCTGAACCAGGAGTGCGACCCCTTGATGTTGGAAGACACGAATATCACCAGCACCAGCAGCCCCAGCACAAACCCGTATAGTGGAATGCAAATTCCCTCCCAGAGCCTTGCCGGCAACAGGAACAGGATGATGGCCGCGAGCCCCAGGGCCGTAAGGATCCAGACAAACTGCTTGCCCGCGCGGGTAGAGAAATCCAGGATGGAGTCCGCCTCCGACGTATGGGTGGCGGCAAAGATATTGGCCCAGCCGATGAGCACCAGCAGGAAATACACCCCTATCAGCGCCCAGTCAATGGATTTCCTCTTATGTTGAGACAGCTCAGTCATGTTTTACGCGGGACATCAGGTTGGCTTCTTTCATCCTCTCCTCCAGCCAGGGGCGGGACGTCTCTCCCTTCAGATACTGCTCCACCATGAGCGATGCGATGGGCGCGGCATACGTGGCGCCGAAACCGCCGTTCTCCACATAAGCGGCGATGGCAATCTTGGGATGGTCCATCGGCGCAAAGCAGATGAACACGGAGTTGTCGGCTCCGCGCGGGTTCTGCGCCGTACCGGTTTTTCCGCAGATGTCCAGGGAATCCACATGTGCGATGGCTGCCGTTCCGCCCATGCCCGGGCCGGAGTTCACCGCCCGCCACATGCCCTTGATCACCTTGGGGAAATGCAGAGTATCCACCATCGTATACTGCGGCTGGGTAAACCGCTCGTCAATCTCAACGCCCTCGGAGGCCTTGATGATGTGCGGAATAAAGTAGTGCCCGCGGTTGGCGATGGTAGCGCAGAGGTTCGCCAGGTGCATGGGCGTCGCCAGGATTTCTCCCTGGCCGATGGAAAGGGAAATCACCGTAGTGGAGTTCCAGCTTCCGCGTCCGTAGGCACGGTTGTACGTCTTGGAGGAAGGAATGCTGCCGCTGAGCTCGGCCGGGAAATCGCTCCCGAGCTTGCGCCCGAACCCAAAGCTCATCACCATCTCCCGCCAGTGGTCCAGGCCCTCGGCCACATTGTCAAACTTGCGCTGGTCCAGGATATTCTTGAGTACGTAGCAGTAGTAGGCATTGCAGCTCATCATGATGCTCTCCTCCATGTTGAGCGGGCTCTTGTGCACATGGCAGCCCAGCTTGTGCCCGGCACCAAAGTGGTAGCCCTGGTGGCAGGGATAGCTCATCTCGGGCCGGAGGACGCCTTCCTCCAGGCCGATGAGCCCGTTCACCAGCTTGAACACCGATCCCGGCGGATACGAAGCCTGCACCGCACGGTTGTACATGGGTTTATAGGGGTTCTGCGAAATTTCCTTCCAGTACTTGCCGATATCGGCCAGCATGTTTACGTCAATACCCGGCGCGCTCACCAGCGCCAGGATTTCCCCGGTCTCCGGCTCGATGGCCACGATACTTCCCACCTTGTTAGCCATGAGCTCCTGCCCGTACTGCTGCAGAGCGGCGTCGATGGTAGTGACAATGTCCTTTCCCGGGATGGCCTCCTTGTCCTCGGTTCCATCCTTGTAGGGCTGTTCAATCTGGTTGCGGGAGTTTCGCAGGAAAATGTGATAGCCCTTTTCTCCGCGAAGCTCCTCCTCCCGGGCCGCCTCAATACCGGTCATGCCGGCATAGTCTCCGCTCCGGTATTCTCCCGGATGCTTGTCAATATAGGCCTGGTTCACTTCCGACACATATCCCAGGAGGTTTCCGCCGGCGTTCACGGGGTAGTCGCGGATACTGCGAACCTGCCCGCGGAAGCCCGGAAACTTGTACTTTACCTCGTCAAAGCGCATGTACGTCTCGGCCGGCACGGTGCGCAGCATGGTAACCGACTGGAAGCCGATGGCCGACCTCCTCCTCCGGTACTCCTTCAGCTTTTCGCGGATGAATGTGACGTCCACGTCCAGCACCGTAGCCAGCGCCAGGGTGTCGAAAGCCTGCACCTCCCGCGGGCTCACTAGGATATCGTACGCAACCTTGTTTCCCACCAGGATGGTTCCGTTGCGGTCGTAGATGACACCGCGGGTGGGGTAAATGGTCTCGTAGATGGTTGAGTTGCGGTCTGCGTCCTCCTTATAACTGGGATTTAGGATCTGGAGTGAAAAAATTTTGCCCAGAAGCAGCAGGACAGCCGCTCCCAGGCCAATCAGAAGGCGGATATGACGTCCATCCTGACTCATCGGCGCGGATCCGGGGCCAGAATGCCCAGCGTAAACAGGGAAACCAGCATGCCCGTTACGAGCGATACGCCAAAGCGCAGGGCATTGAAGGACAGGGTACGCATGCCCGCACTGTCTATCCAGATGTAGATGACAAGGAACAGGCTCTGGGCGATGAGGAGGGCCAGAAGTGTCTTGCTGAAACCATTCCGCTGGGGAGAAAAGTCTTCCTGGCGGGCGAACAGCTCTGTTCCGAACACCAGCCGGATGATGCCGTTGCGGCAGAAAGCCACCGGAATGAGGGAAATGGTGTTGAGGCCGATGACCCCTTCGGTGAGGAAATCCACCGTAAGCCCAGTGGCCGCCGCAATGAACATGGCGCCCACGGTGCCCACCCGGATGGAGATGCACAGCACCATGAAAGGCAGGATGGTGAGCATCATATAGGGACTCACGCGAAGGAAATTGGACAGCAGCAGCTGCACAGCGACAAGCAGGGCGTAGTTTAACCAGAAAATGGACCGTCTCATTGCACAAACTGCTGAATTTCGTCAAACGAATTGTTATGGACCACCGTCACGTAACGGATGGAGCTGAAGTCCTGGAACAGGTTTACCTCAATCTCGTTGGTGGCGCCGTTTATTACGCGCGAGCCGCCGGCAATGCCCAGGGGAATGTCGGGAGGGAAAACGAGGGAGTGGCCGCTGGTGTACACGGTGTCTCCGGGCTGGTACTTGTACTGCAGGGGAATCTCCTTGATGAGCGCCTTCCCCGACGATACGCCGTCCCACACCAGAAGACCGCTGCCGCCTTCCTGGCGCAGCCGGGCACTGATGGAGATGTCGTTGTTCTGGAAGGAGAAGGCAAAGGCGTGATGGGCGCTCACGGCGTCGATGATACCCACCACGCCGCTGGGGGTGATGACGCCTGATTTCTCCTGGACACCGTCCTCGAAACCTTTGTTCAGGATGAGGTAGTTGTGCTGTCCGTGCCGGCTCATCTTGACAACCTCGGCCGCGATGGCCGTGAACCCGGGCATGGGCATGAGGGCCGTCGTGTCCACATGGACGCGCCGCAGCGCCTCGCGGGCCTTCAGGAGCTCCTGCGTAAGGGCGAAATTGTCCTTCGCCAGTTTCTCGTTGGCGCTTCTGAGGGAGAAATAATAGCCAATGTTGTCGGCTCCTCCCCAGACCTTGGCCATGAAAAGGTGCGCGCCCCTGGCGGCCCAGGTGTGCTGAAGCGGAGCCTGATAGCTTATCAACTGGAATGCGGCCATTTCCAAAACAATGAAAATGACCACATTGGCAAGTGATGACAGCCACGTTGTCCGTTTACGCATGTCTTATCGCATGAGGAAGGAGTAGTTGTCCGTGTTCTTGAGGGCGATGCAGGTACCGCGGGCCACGGCGCGAAGCGGGTCTTCGGCAACGTGGAACGGGATATTCATCTTGTCCGAGAGACGCTTGTCAAGGCCGCGGAGCAGGGAACCGCCGCCGCTGAGGAAGATACCGTTCTCCACGATGTCGGAGTAGAGCTCCGGGGGAGTCTGCTCCAGCGTCTGCTGGATGGCGGCTTCCAGGCGGGCAATGGACTTGTCCAGGCAGTGTGCGATTTCCTGGTAGGGGATGAGGGCCTCTACCGGGTGGCCGGTCATGAGGTTGGGACCGCGCACGAGGAACGGATCGGGTTCCACGTCCAGCTGGGGGATGACGGCGCCCACGGCAATCTTGATCTTCTCCGCCGTGGTTTCACCCACCTTGATGACGTGCTGCTGGCGCAGGTAGTTCTGGATATCGGCCGTAAACACGTCGCCGGCGATACGGATGGACTCCTGCTGGACGATGCCGCCGAGGGAAATGACGGCAATCTCGGTGGTGCCGCCTCCGATGTCAACGACCATGTTGCCCTTCGGCGCCTCCACATCCAGGCCGATACCGAGGGCCGCAGCCATGGGCTCGTAGATCAGGTACACGTCCCGGCCACCAGCGTGCTCGGAGGAGTCGCGCACAGCGCGGATCTCCACTTCCGTGGAACCGGAAGGGATGCCCACAACCAGCTTGAGGTTGGAGGCGAATATGCTGCGGTGACGGGCGTTCACCTGCTTGATGAAGCCGCGGATCATCATCTCTGCGGCGTTGAAGTCTGCAATCACACCGTCCCTCAGGGGGCGGATGGTCTTGATGCCGGGATTGGTCTTTTCATGCATCATCTTGGCCTTCTGGCCCAGCGCGATGCACTTTCCCGTCTGGTTGTCGATGGCTACGATGGAAGGCTCGTCCAGCACAATCTGATCATTCTGGAAAATGATGGTGTTGGCGGTGCCAAGGTCCATAGCCAGTTCTTGGTTTAGGAAGCGGAATGCCATATAGCGGTTTTCTTAATTCTAATAAACCTTCAAAATTACGAAAAATATCTTACATTTGCATAAAACAAATGCGTTGATGGAACAATTTTTTGTGATTATTACAGCTGGCGGCCAGGGCACCCGTATGGGAAGCGCTGTCCCCAAGCAGTTTCTGGAGCTGGAGGGCAAGCCCATCCTTCGCATCACCATCGAAAAATTCATGGAAGCCATGCCCGGCATCCGCATCATCACCGTCCTTCCGGAAGACCACATCCCCTACTGGCGGGAATACTGCGTCAAGGCCGGCTTCACCTGCCCGCAGCGTCTTGTCAAAGGCGGCTTCACCCGCTTCCATTCCGTCAAGAACGCCCTCGAATTCGTCCCCGAAGATGCCATCGTAGCCGTCCAGGACGGCGTGCGTCCGCTCATCTCTGTGGACAAGATCCGCGCGCTCTTCGCCCTCTCCCGCCAAGTCCCCGCCGTCATTCCCGTCCTCCCCGTCACCGACACCCTCAAGGTTCTTCAGAAGCAGGCCGACGGAACCCTCCGCTCCACCGGCGAGCCCATCGACCGCAGTCGCATCTACGGCGCCCAGACCCCCCAGATCTTCCGCGCCAGGGACATCAAGGCCGCCTACACGCAAGGGTACGACACCCTCTTCACCGACGACGCCTCCGTGGCCGGCCGATACGGAATACCGCTCACCTTCACCGAAGGCGAGCGGTACAATATCAAAATCACAACTCCAGATGATCTGAAAATAGCACAACTCCTCATCACCCAGTTAGAATAGCCGCCCTGCAGGGCGGCCGGCCGGAGGCCGCGGGGGTTTTTAAGGGGGCGGAGCCCCCTCAGAAGAGTTGAGCGAGAAGGGACGTGACGCTAGTCACGGCCCGTATAGCTGGTGCTCTTGAAATCCTTCACCCAAACCTGGCGCTCGATGGGCTCGTCCAGGGAAATCATGGTGTCGGTGCTCTGGATGTAGGGCAGTTTCTGGATGGTGTTCAGAAGCACTTCCATGAGGTGGTCGTTGTCCAGGCAGTAAACCTTGGCCAGGATGGCATACTTGCCGGTGACAAAGTGACACTCAACAATTTCCGGAATCTTCTTGAGGTTGGCGATGACCTCCGGATACTTGGTGCTTTCCGACAGGGTGATGCTGATGAAAGCGCACACATTGAGACCGAGTGCCTGGGGTTTTACCTGCAGGCGTGACCCGGTGATGACACCGTTTGCTTCCAGCCTCTTGTAGCGCTGGTGGATGGCTGCACCGGAAACGCCGCATTCGCGGGCAATTTCAAGGAACGGCATACGGGCATTTTTTACAAGGAAGGACAGGATTTTCTGGTCCACCGGATCAATGTGGTAACTGGACATACAACTTACATTTTAGTACTAACCGCCACAAAGATACAAAAAAATTTTATTTTCCACGTTTGCGGCTATATTTTTTTGTAGGCTCCGATTGGGCTATAATTGACTGACAGTCAGCTTCCGTAAGGGAGTATGCGTCCGTTCCCCTAGGAATTTTAAAATTGGAAGTACCCTGCTTAATATATGGTCCGTATCTGCCGTTTACAACTTTTATGTCACCAAACTCGGCAATATTCTCATTGGCCGGCTTTTCTTCTGATGCTTCGCGAATTAGCGCCGCGCACTCGTCCAGAGTAACCGTGAGAGGATCGGCCGAACGGGGAAGTTTCACATTTTTGCTTCCGTATTTTAAGTACGGGCCGAATTTTCCGCGCGTGGCCACAACGTCAACCCCGTCCAGCTGGCCCACAGTGCGGGGGAGTTCCAGCAGCTTGAGGGCTTCTGCCAGCGTAATGGTTTCAATCAGTTGGCCCTTGCCCAGCGAAGCGCTCTGGCGCCGCTCGCCCTCGCCCTTCTGCACGTAGGGGCCAAACTTTCCGAAGGCGGCAATCACCTTGTCTCCGTCGGGGGCCACGCCAATCTCGCGGGTGACCTTGTTGCTGTAACCCCGCTCCTTGAGCACCTCTTCCACGTGCTTGTGGAAAGGCGCGTAAAACGCGGCGATGGTATCGGGCCAGGCCTTGCGTCCCTCGGCCACCTCGTCAAAGTCCGTCTCCACGTTGGCCGTGAAGTCGTAGTCCAGGATGTCGGTGAAGTTGTTCACCAGGAAATCCGTCACGATGAGGCCGATTTCCTGCGGCAGCAGTTTTCCTTTCTCGGCCCCCACCGTCTCCTTCTTCCCGGCAGCCTTGATGACGCCGCCCTTCAGGGAAAGGTTTGTCACCTGAAAACTCTGTCCCTCCTTGTCTCCCTTGGCCACATAGCCGCGGCCGCGGGTGAGGGTGTCCACCGTTGCGGCGTAGGTGGAAGGACGGCCGATGCCCAGTTCCTCCAGCTTCTTCACCAGGGTGGCTTCGGAGTAGCGCGGCGGCGGGGTGGTGAACTTGCACAGGGCGTTCACACCGGCTTCCAGCATGATGTCTCCCTTGTTCAGCTGCGGGAGCACCACCTCCTCGGCGTCGGCGGGCTCGTCGTCGTCCCGGCCTTCCAGGTACACTCTCATGAATCCGTCAAAGAGCAGTTCCATGGACTGGATGCCGTACTTCTCGGGGCGCCGGTCGGAGCTCACCTTGAGGGTGGTGTTCATTACGCGGCTCTCGGCCATCTGGCTGGCGATGGTGCGTTTCCAGATGAGCTCATAGAGCTTCTTTTCCTGCGGCGTGCCCTCGATGGCCACGTTCTCGATATAGGTGGGGCGGATGGCTTCGTGCGCCTCCTGCGCTCCCTTGGACTTGGTCTGGTACTTGCGGAAGTGATGGTAGGAAGCTCCGTAGTTCTCCTCGATGAACTTTTTGGCAGCTCCGAGAGCCAGCGAGGAGAGGTTGGTGGAGTCGGTACGCATGTAAGTGATGAGACCGCGCTCATACAGCCCCTGGGCCACGCGCATGGTGGTGGCTACGGGGAAATGCAGCTTGCGGGCCGCCTCCTGCTGAAGGGTGGACGTAGTGAACGGAGCCGCCGGAGTGCGGACGCCTTCCTTCTTCTCCACCGAGTCTATGCAGTACACCGCGCCGATGCTGTCCTCGAGGAAGCGCCGGGCCTCCTCCTCACCGGAGAACCGGGTGTCCAGCGTCGCTTTCACCCGGGCCGATGACCCCTCGGGCTGGAAAGTCGCCTCCACGCGGTAGTACGGCTCGGGGCGGAAGGCCATGATCTCCTTCTCCCGGTCTACGATAAGGCGCAGCGCCACGCTCTGCACACGACCGGCGCTGAGCTTGGGCTGAATCTTTCTCCACAGGATGGGCGAGAGTTCAAAACCCACCAGGCGGTCCAGCACGCGGCGGGCCTGCTGGGCATCCACGAGGTTCATGTCAATGTCCCTGGGGTGCTGGATGGCTTCCAGGATGGCCGGCTTGGTGATTTCGTGGAACACGATGCGGCGGGTCTTCTCCCGCGGCAGGTCCAGCGTCTCGCGAAGGTGCCAGGAAATGGCCTCTCCCTCGCGGTCCTCATCGGAAGCAAGCCACACGGTCCCGGCCTCGGCGGCCAGCTTCCGGAGCTCTGCCACCACCTTCTTTTTCTCCGCGGGGACAATGTATTCCGGCTTGAATCCGTTGGCGACATCTACGCTGAGTTTATGCTCTTCCAGGTCCCGGATATGGCCGATGGAGGCCTTGACAAGGTAATCCTTACCCAGATACTGCTGGATGGTTTTCACCTTTCCGGGAGACTCTACAATCACTAAATTGATTCCACTCATACCTTCAATTTTTCTGCAAAGTAAGGGAGAATTCGGGGATAAATCCAAATTTTCTGATTAATTTTGCAGGTTGAATTTTGCCAAGACCTAAGGTCTTGTGAAAACACTTTTTTTTGCCCATGACAGACGCACTCAAGAAAAAAATAGTTAAGTGGTTCTGGTTTCTGCTGGTCACTCCGTTCGCGGCGCTCATCCTTCTTCTCATCCTGGTGTGGGCCTTTGCCGACATCCCCTCCATCGAGCAGCTGGAAAACCCCGACACCAAGCTGGCCACCCAGGTCATCGCGGAAGAAGGGGAGATCCTTACTACTTATCATATAGAAAACCGTACCTTCGTCAGCTATGAGGAACTGGCCCCTTCGCTGGTCCAGGCCGCCGTTGCCACGGAGGACAAGCGCTTCTATGAGCACTCCGGAGTGGACCTGCAGTCCCTCGGCCGCGTCCTGTTCAAGACGCTCCTCTCCCACGACTCCTCGCAGGGAGGCGGCTCCACCATCACCCAGCAGCTGGCCAAGACCCTCTACCCCCGCGGAGAACATGTAGGGAAGGCGAAGATGGTCTGGATCAAGCTCAAGGAATGGATCACTGCCATCAAACTGGAGAGAAACTACACCAAGGAAGAGATTGTGGACATGTACCTCAACGCCATCTTCTTCGGCTCCAACTCTTACGGCATCTCCTCTGCCGCCAGCCAGTTCTTCGGGAAAAAGCCCTCCGAACTGCTCACGGAAGAAAGCGCCGTCCTCGTGGGCATGGTGAACAAGCCCACCCGCTACAATCCCGCCATCAACCCGGAGAGCGCCCTGAGGCGCCGCAACCTGGTGCTGGAGCGCATGGGAGAGATGAAGTACATCACCCCGGAAGAGCGGGACTCCCTCAAGGCCCTTCCCATCGTCCTGGCCACCCGCAAGGGAGACCGCACCACCGGCATCGGCCCGTATTTCCGCGATATGCTCCGCCGCACCATGAACGCCGAAGCTCCCAGGCGCAGCTCCTACTACTTCTACGAAGATTACCAGGTAGACTCCCTTCTCTGGGCCGACGACCCGGTGTATGGCTGGCTCAACAAGAACTTCAAGAGCGACGGCACCCCCTACGACCTGGACCGGGACGGCCTCCGCATCTATACCACCATCAACTACAAGATGCAGCGCTATGCCGAGGAAGCCATCACCGAGCACCTGGGCAAGGACCTTCAGCCCGCTTTCTGGCGGGAGCTGAAGTACCGGCGCAATCCGCCTTTCATGGCCGACACCGAAAAGTCCGTCATCGAAAAGAACATGCAGCAGGCCCGCCGCTGGAGCGACCGTAACCGCATGATGAAGGCTTCCGGCTATTCGCAGCAGGAAATCGACGCCTCGTTTGACAAACCGGTGAGGATGCGCGTGTTCACCTGGGAAGCCCCCGGCTACAAGGACACCACCCTCACCCCCAACGACTCCATCCGCTACTACAAGTCCTTCTTCCGCGCCGCCTTCATGGCCATCGAACCGGGCACCGGACACATCCGCGCCTACGTGGGAGGACCGGACTACCGCTACTTCAAGTACGACAACGTGCGCCAGGGAAAGCGTCAGGTGGGCTCCACCATCAAGCCGTTCCTGTATACCCAGGCCATGGAAAGCGGCATGACGCCCTGCGACGCTGTTCTCAATTCGCCCGTCGTGATTGCCACCGGCACCGAGGAAGAGACCTGGTCTCCCCAGGACCCTCACGCCGACGGCACCATGGTAGACCTTACCTGGGGCCTCGCACACAGCTCCAACTCCGTATCGGCCTACCTCATGAAGCAGCTGGGTGCCCCGTCCATGGTGTCCATGATGCGAAAGATGGGTATCGGCGGGTTTGTAGACCCTGTGGTGGCCCTTTGCGTGGGCTCGGCAGACCTTTCCGTCTACGACATGGTCACCGCCTATAACACCTACCCTTCCGGCGGCGTGTACACCTCTCCCATCTTCGTCACCCGCATCGAGGACAGCGACGGCAATGTGCTGGGCCAGTTCAGCGACCGCAGGCGGGAAGCCCTGTCCGTGCGTGCTACCGGTGAAATGATCCACATGATGCGCGCCGTGGTGGACGCCGGCACCGGCGTGCGCCTCCGCGTCAAGTACGGCCTCAAGGGAGAGATCGCCGGCAAGACCGGCACCACCAACGACAACTCCGACGGCTGGTTCATCGGCTATACGCCCCGCATCACCGCCGGCGTCTGGGTGGGCGCTGAGGACCGCTATGTGCACTTTGCGAGCACCAACCTGGGCCAGGGTGCCAACATGGCCCTTCCCATCTGGGGCATCTGGATGAAGAAGGTGCTCTCAGACCCTACCCTGGGCATCTCCGAGACCGACGTCTTCCCCGAGCACCTCAAGGGCTCGTGGTGCACGCCCATGGATGAGGAGACCACCCCCGAAAAAACTGATCTTGAGAACTATTACTTCGAATAATGTCTAAATATCAATCCATAGCTGTAATCTACGGCAGCGACTCGTCGGAATGGGAAGTGTCGTGCCGCAGCGGTGAGTTCACCGCATCCCGCATCGACGAATTCCGTTACGATGTGTATGAAATCTTCGCCCGCTTCGGTCAGTGGAAGCTGGTGGCCATGCGCAAGGCCAATTCCATGCGCCAGCCTTTCCCCGAGGGCGCCCAGCCCGAAGTGGACAAGTCCGACTTTTCCGTGATGGTGCTGGGAGAGAAGATCAAGTTCGACTTTGCCTACATCATGCAGCACGGTGCGCCCGGCGAGACGGGCCTCCTGCAGGGATACCTGGAGATGCTCCGCATCCCGCATTCCAGCTGCAGCGCCTTCGTCACCACCATCGCCTTTGACAAATACTCCTGCAAGAGCTACCTCAGGGGAACCGATATCGTGAAACTGGCTCCCGATGCCTTCATCCGCCAGGGAGACAACGTGGAAGAGTTCTGCGACAGGGCCGTGAAGCGCCTGGGCCTGCCCCTTTTTGTGAAGCCCACCGGCGGCGGTTCCAGTTTCGGCATCACCAAGGTGGAGAAGGCAGAGGACCTTCCGGCTGCCATCCGCTATGCCTTCGTGGAGGGAGATACGGTCATCGTCGAGGCCGCCATCCCCAGCGAGCACGAGCTCACCTGCGCCGCCTATTTTGACGGCAGGGAGGTACGGACGCTGCCCGTCATCGAGATCATCTCCTCTACCGGCTGGTTCGACTACGACGCCAAGTACAACGGCCTCAGCCAGGAGGTCTGCCCCGCAGAAATTCCCCAGGAACTGTCGGAGAAGGTGCAGGAAATCACCCGCAACATCTACCGCTGCCTGGGCTGCAAGGGCCTTGTCCGCATGGACTATATCTCTTCCCCGGACGGCATCTACTTCCTGGAAGTGAACATTATTCCCGGCATGACCAACGCTTCCCTCGTTCCCAAGATGGTACGGGCCGCCGGCATCAGCATCACGGACTTCCTCACTACAATCATTGAGAATTCCTAGTCCATGCTTCTGACAGATTTTCTGAAACAGGGTACTGCAGCCCTGGAATCACTGTACCCCGCCGAGGAGGCACACGGCATCGTTCTTATGCTGTGTGAGGAGATCATCGGCACAAAAAGCTACACGCACATCGTGGAGCCCCAGTACCAGATTGACAGGAAATGGGAGCAGCCGCTGGCCCGGGCGATGGAACGCCTTGGGGCCGGGGAGCCCATCCAGTATGTGCTGGGCAAGTCCGAGTTCTGCGGCCGCACGTTCCGCGTCACCCCGGATGTCCTCATCCCCCGTCCCGAGACCGAGCTCCTGGTGAAGGAGGCGGTGAAACTGGCCGATATGACCCGCCGCATGCGCATTCCCTTCGGAAAACAGGCCGAGCCCGTGCGGGTGTTGGACCTCTGCACCGGGTCGGGCTGCATTGCCTGGTCGGTGGCCCTGGCCGTTCCCGGTGCCCGCGTCGTGGGCGTGGATATCTCGGATAAAGCGCTGGAGGTGGCGCGCAGCCAGGATTTCTCGGAAGAGCTCAAGGAGACGGGAGCCGTCGCTCCCACCTTCGTGAAGGCCGATGTCCTGGAAAACGGGGAATCTTTCCAGTACGACCACGGCCAGTTTGACCTCATTCTCTCCAATCCACCCTACGTCATGGAGAAGGAGAAGCCGGCCATGCGCCGTAACGTGCTGGACTACGAACCCGCCCTGGCGCTCTTTGTCCCCGACTCGGATCCGCTCCTTTTCTACCGTGCGGTTGCCCGCTGGTCACAGCGCTTCCTCGCCCCCGAGGGAAAGGGTCTTACGGAGATCAACGAGGCCCTCGGAAACGAGACGGTGGAGGTTTTTCGCTCCTCAGGCTTCCACCAAAGCGAAACAGTGACCGATTTTTTCGACAAAAATCGCTTTGTGTTTTACATGAGATAGGCCCTGCACAGCGCTGCAAGGCCTTTTTTGTCGATTATCCGTTTCATTTTTGATGAAACGGATAAGTATTCTGTACTTTGTAGAAAAAAAAAAGATGATGAAGTACAGTGCTATTCTTGCCGCATCTGCCGCGGCCCTTTTCACCGCCTTTCTGAGCGGCTGTTCCCGAATGGAAGTTTACTCTCACGGCCCCGTCAGCGAGCCCCGTTTCGTCACTCTCCAGGAGGTGGCGCAGCTGCTCTCCTCCATTCCCCTCGAAGAAGGACATCTGAAGGAGGTGCATGACGCCGCCTCGGCATCGGCCTCCAACGGCTACGACGAGGAATACCGCATGTGCGAGCTGTTCGCCGCTCCCGGGACGGGGGTAGGCGCATCGGCCCCAACCAAAGCCGAAACCTACGCCCATCCCCTCCGGGATGCCCTTCGGGAGGCCATGCTTCCCACCAAGGCCGATGGCCGGGACGCCCGCGCATGGCTGGACTCGCTGGCCCTTTCCGACGTCCAGATCTACTGGCCCAATTCCGAGGAATGGGACGGTCATACGCCTCCCGTGATTACCTTCGACCCCGGTGACGGCGCAGAGCAGAATGAGGGGTACGCGTTCCTCTCCGACGGCTCGGTGAAAAAGCTGATGGTAGACGAAAAGATGGCCGATGAGCGCCCGGTGTGGGTGGTGAACCGCAATTCCGACGCCCCGTTCAAGAGCCTGGAACTGCGCCGGCGCGAAGACCCCGACTGGGGAAACGGCGGCGGTGAGATCCTGGTGAAATCGCCTTCCAGTTCAGAGATAAAGACCCTGGTGCTGCGCTCTTTTACGGCGCACCGGCAGTTTGACACCTGGTTCGCGGGTGCCGCGGAGTTCTTCGTGAAAATGGGCGCGCTGGAAGACTTCACCGCCAGCACCGAGGCCGAGCTCCGGCTCTACGATCCCGTCATCACCGATTTCATGATTGTGGTTCGCCGGAAATGGGTGGGGAAGGAGATTCCCTTCAATGCCATCCTGGTGTCGGAATGGACCCCCCAGTTGTCTTCGGCGGCGTTCATGTGCATTGAGGACGACGGCGGCTCCCGCACCTCCTGGAAGTGCAACGCCACCGTGAAAGTGAAGTCCCAGAGCTATGGCGTGGAGCTGGAACTGCCTCTCTACTCCCGTGACGACATTGTCTGGCGCGGCTCCCTCACTCGTTCCTTCATCGAACGCAACAGCGGCTCCACCGTCCGCTTCGGAGATGTAGACCTTGTGCTGGAACTCATTTAAATTCTCAAGATTTAGTGGTATCTTTGCGGCATGAAAGCATTGGAATTGCTTGCGCCCGCCCGCACGGCGGACATTGGCATCGCAGCCATAGACTGCGGGGCCGATGCCGTATATATCGCCGGGCCTCTCTTCGGGGCCCGGCAGGCGGCCGGAAACAGTTTGGAAGATATTGCCCGGCTGTGCGAATATGCGAGGCGTTATGGCGTTCGTATCTATGCTACGGTCAATACACTTCTGGAGCCGGAAGAGAGGCCTCTGGCGCAGAAACTGGTGCAGGACCTGGAAAAGGCCGGTGTGGATGCGCTCATCGTGCAGGACCCCGCCGTGCTTTCCATGAGTGACAGCCTTATCATGCATGCCTCCACCCAGTGTGCCCTGCGCACGCCGGAAAAAGCACGCGGGCTGGAGAGCCTGGGCTTTGGCCGCCTGGTGCTGGAAAGGGAACTGTCCCTGGAACAGATCAAAGCCATCAGTGAAGCGGTCCATACAGAAATCGAATTCTTCGTGCACGGAGCCCTGTGCGTGTGCTACAGCGGCCAGTGCTATCTCTCAGAATACCTTACCGGCCGCAGCGCCAACCGCGGTGCCTGCGCCCAGCCCTGCCGCAGCCTCTACGACCTGGAGGATGCAGAGGGCAAGGTACTGATTAAGAATAAACCGCTTCTTTCCCTCAAGGACTATAATCTGTATCATCGTCTGGAAGACCTGGCCAAAGCCGGTGTGAGCTCCTTCAAGATTGAAGGTCGCCTAAAAGGAGAGTCTTATGTGCGCAATGTGGTCAAGGCCTATTCCGAGGCACTGGACCGCTTGGTCGCGCGCTTCCCTGATGAGTACTGCCGGGCCTCTTTTGGACATGTCAGCGGAGGCTTCACCCCGGACCTCAATAAAACCTTCAACCGTGGCTATACAGAGTTATTTCTGGACGGGAAGCGTGGCCAGTGGGCTGCCGAGGGCGGCGGAGAGTATGTGGGAAAAGTCAAACGCCTAACCCCTGCCGGTTTTATCCTGGATCCGGCATCACCGGACGTAAAACTGTCCAACGGAGACGGATTCACCTTCGAGGGCGGCGGCGTCAGGGCCGATGTCTGCGAAGGGTATACGGTTCAGTGCAAGAAGGTAGATGCCCTCAAAGAAGGCACCCGGCTTTACCGCAACATCAGCACAGCGTTTGAAAAGCAGCTGGAAGCAGCAAAGCCTGTACGGGAAATCTCCGTGAAACTGTCTGTGGAAATAGGCAGTGCCATTGAAGTCAACGCGCAAACGGAGGATGGTCGTACCGTCAGCGTCCGGGTGGAAAAACCGGCCGATGCGGCCCGTGATGCGGAGAAAATGATCCAAACCCTGCACGCCCAGCTGGGAAAGCGAAGCGGACACTATAGTTTCTTCGTACATTCCCTCACCGTGAAGGGAGACATGCCCTTTGTGGCGGCATCCTTTCTCAACGGTATTCGCCGGGACCTGGCACTGAAACTGGACCAGCTGCCTGTTCAGGCGCTTCCGCTCTACCGGGGTGCCAAACAGCCCAATACTTCTTTCCGGCTGGAATACCATAACAATGGTGAACTCATGCGTACCAAATACTGCATCCGGCACCAGCTGGGCCTGTGCCCCCGTCAAGGCAAAGTTAAAAAAGCAGAACCGCTCTTCCTCCGAAACGGGAAAGAGCGGCTCCAACTAACTTTTAACTGTGCCGAATGCGAAATGACAGTTACAGCGTCTTAAGCTGAGCGGCGGCCTGGGCGGCGTACTTGGCGCTGCCGGAGAGCTTGCCGTAGTATTCCTTGGCGGTAGCTTTGTCGCCGGCCTTCTGGGCGGTGGCGGCAATGGTGAAGATGATATCCTCGGCGTTCTTTGCGTTCGGGGCAAGTTCCAGATACTTCTTGTAAGCATCAATGGCGCTGCTGCTCTTGCCGCTCTTGGTGTAGGCGCTGGCCATGAGCATGTAGGCGTTGGCGCTCTCGACGTAGCTGTTGGACTTCTCCAGGGCGGCGATGGCGTCGGCATTCTTGCCGGCCTTCAGAAGGGCCTGGCCCTGCTTGAGGAAGTTGGTGGACAGGAGCTTGACAGCCTGGGTCTCACCCAGCTCGTTGGCTTTCTCCAGGGAAGCTATGGCCTCGGGGGAACCGGCCTGCATCTGAGCCTGGCCCAGCAGCAGGAAAGCCATGCCGTCTTCGGGGGTGAGCTTGGTCACTTCCGAGAGGGCTGCGGCGGCGCCGGCGAAATTCTTCTCTTTGAGCAGGGTGGAACCTTTACGCATGTACACGTTGGGAACCAGGCTCTTGGCTTCCTCGACTACTTCGGAAGCCTCGTATTCGGTGGCTACGGTCTGGGTTTCGGTGAGCACGGTAATGGCCTCGTCGTAGGCACCGTCGTTGATCTTTTCCTTGGCGATGGACAGGAGGACGCCGGGAATGGCTTCCTTACATTTGGCAACGAGTTCTGCGGCTTCGTCGCCTTCAATGGCCTGAGCTTTCTCCAGGGCAGCACGGAAGTTGGCCAGGGCCTCGGTCTTGTTGGTTTCAAGGGCCTGGGCGCCGGCGTTGAAAGCATCGACGGCTTCGTTGTAATCCTGTGCAAAGGCCATGGTGGCGGCCAGCCCGAAGGCTGCAATGACGGCAAATAACTTTTTCATTGTTTTGTGTTTATTTTTTGAGGTTATACATTTCTAACTAGCACGTGAATTGCAAAAATAGCAAAAATGTTTGTAATTTTGCACGGACGAATGACGAATTTATACATAAAAAACTTCATCGCGGTTCTCGCGTGCCTGCTGGTAAGGTCAATAACCGTGCCAGCGCAGGTTGAACTGCCCCAACTTCCCGCCGATCCTGCCGTCAAAATGGGCACTTTGCGAAGCGGCGTTACGTATTACATGGTACATACTCCTGAGGAGAAAGGCTATGCGCATGTAGCTGTGGTTCAGGAGAATGAGATGCTGCCGGATGCCCGGCTGGATGCGCTGGACACAGATTTTTTCAGCCGTATGGGCATTGCGCCCGGGCCGGAGGGCTTTGTGTCCGAAGTTGACGGAAATACCATTTACAGGTTCTCGGACGTCCCCTTCTACAAGGGGGACGTGCTGGATTCCACCCTGCTGTTTGCCTTTGCCCGCGTGGCCGAATCCCGTGCCCGCCAGGCCGTGATCGTGTGTGGAGACATCGATGCCGTGGAGCTCAAGAAGAAGATGGATATCTTCTCCATGCTGGTTCCGCGCATGCCTTCCCATGAAATTGACGATTCGTATGTGTGGACCCCTACATCGGTGCCGGTTGTGGACGTCACTACCGAGGGCCGCTCCCGGGTTGCCGTGACCTATGCATCGGCCCGCATCCCGCGGGAGCTCATGAATACGGCTCAGGCTGTGGTCACCCGCCAGTTCGGGGCCGAGATACGGCAGCTGCTTCGCCACCGCCTCTCGCGGAACCTCTCCGACGAGGGAATTGACGGCTATTACATTGGCATGGATGCGCGCAGAAGTGAGTCCCATGGCGGAGACGAACGGCATACCGTGTATGTGGAAGTTCCGAAGGAGCAGCTCACCCTGGCCATGAAGGTGATGGCCCGGACCCTTGGAGAGTTGGACGATTTCGGCGTTTCCACCGCGGAGTTTTCCGACGTGAAGCAGGTGCTGCTGCCGGGCATGCACCGGGCGGCGGCGGTCACACCTTCTGCCCGTGAATACGTAGAGCGTTGCATGGGACACTTCCTGTATGGAGCACATCTGGCTACCGGTGCGGAGACGCTGCGCTATTTTTCCCGGAAAAACGTGGCCGACAGTGTGGAGACGCGTCTTTTCAACCGTTACGCGCAGGCTCTTTGGGGCCGCCTGGACAATTTCACCCTGGCCATTACGGGCGCTCCGGACTCCCTGGACACCGACGAGCTTCTCTTTGATTATAACCTTCATTACCTGTATGGCTCCGTAGTCGCTTCCGGCAAGGATTATTCCTGGCACTCGGCCGATACCGCCGCCCTGCATGTGAGCCCGTCCAAGGTCAAGCTTAAGAGCGAAAGGGCAGAACCTGTTTCCGGCGGCGTGCTCTGGACTTTCTCCAACGGCATGCGGGTCGTGTACAAACAGGTGAAAGGCTCAGGCTACTTCTCCTATGCCCTTCAGCTGAACGGAGGCTTGTCTCAGGTACAGGGTCTCTCCGAGGGCGAAGGAGCTTACATCGGAGCGCTTCTGCCCTTGTATAATGTGGCCGGCCTTGCTCCCGGCACTTTCCAGGATATGCTCCTTGCAAATGGCATTTCCATGCAGACGCATGTGGAGCTCAACAGCATGGACATCAGCGGCAGCGCCCCGTCCGACAAGCTTTCCCTGCTCCTCAAGGCCTTCCTCGCCATCGCCAACCGGCGTACTCCCAATGCCGATGCCTTCCACGCTTTCCGCGCGAAGCAGCAGCTCCAGGGCCCTTCGCTGGAAGGAACCCTCTTCCAGGCGCTGAATCCCGGCTATGCCTATAGCCCGTATGTATCGGCCCGGGTACCGTCCGACGACGTGCGTACCAAGGCCCACAAGTTCTTTGAAGACCGTTTTTCACGCGTGAATGACGGTGTCCTCATTCTCTCGGGAGACATCCCCGAGGAAGGCGTCAAGAAAATGCTCATGAAGTACCTGGGCGGTTTCCGCACCCTTCGCGGGTCGGTGGTGCGCCATCCGGTAGAGATGCATACGCTCAGCGGTGTCTCTGCCCTGACCGGTACCGGAGCGCCCGGTTTCTACGTACTCATGGATACCGAAATGAGCATGACGGCCGGCCATTTCTATACGGCTCAGGTGGCGCTGGATGCCCTGCGCATGTCACTGGCCCGCCATCTTGCCGGATACGGCGTCAAAGCCGGCGTGGAGCTTCGTTACTGCGTGCAGCCGCAGGAGCGCTTCCAGGTGCTCATTCTGTGCCCCGGCGCTCCGCTCGAGGCCCTTCCTTCCGTACGGGCGGCCATTGCCGATGCCGCCGCGGAAGAGTCTTCCACCTCCGACATCAAGGCCTGGAAGCAGAAGCTGGATGCGCATGTGCGCCAGGTCCTGGCTACGCCGGAGGGCATTGTCTCCTCGCTGCTTGCCCGCTACTCGGCCAACAAAGACATCACTTCCCGTTACGCCGAGTCCATCGCCGACATTGACGGCGAACAGGTCCAGTCCTTCCTGAAAGCCCTTTCCGAGGGTGGACGCATCGAATACATTACCCATGAGTAAGCGAAAAGATTTTGGTACAATCATCGAGATTGGAGACGTCCTTGTGTCCGAGGACGTGGTGATGGAGTTTTTCGCCTGCGACTATCCCGTGTGCAAGGGAAAGTGCTGCATCATCGGAGACAGCGGTGCGCCCCTCAAGGAGGAGGAGCTGGAGCCTCTGGAGGCCAATTATCCCATCTACAGCCCGCTCATGCGGGATGAGGGCCGTGCGACGATAGATGCCAAAGGGTTCTTCGAAATTGACCGGGACGGAGACCTGGTGACGCCCGTCGTGGATGGCAGCGAGGAGTGTGCCTACTGTCATTTTACGGCCGACGGCAGCTGCATGTGCGCCATTGAACGGCAGTTCTGCGCGGGGAAGGGATCTTTCCGCAAGCCCATTTCCTGCAGCCTCTATCCCATCCGGGTGGCAGACCTCGGCGGCGGCCGGGTGGGCCTGAACCTGCACCGGTGGGCTATTTGCAAGGAGGCCTATGAAAAAGGGCGCCGCGAAGGAATCCGGGTTTACGAATTCCTCCGCGGGCCGCTTACAGAAGCTTTTGGACAGGAGTTCTACTCTGCCTTGGCCGAGGCTGCCAGGATGCTGATAGCCGCCTCGTAGTCGGTTTCATTCACTTTCACTTCGATAGGCCTGGCATAGCCCAGGGAAGGATAGGAGGAGTCTGCGCCAAACACGCCGGCGGGGATGTCGTTGTCTCCCAGCAGCGCGACGCACATGTCGGCCTGCACCCTGTCGGTGAAGGTGGCGACGGTCTTGAATCCTTGAGAATCACTCATAGCGGTTAAATTTATGGTCAATGGATGAGATGACCCGGGCCAGGTCCCTTGCCAGGCCTTCTGCCTGGAATCCTCCCAGCACCGGGGTAATGGTAATGGTGTCTTCCCAGAGTCTTGCAGCCCGGTTGACGACGCTGCCCAGATGGTAACGGCGGCCTCCGTCCGGCGCTTCACCGGCGCTCTCATAGCCGCGGCCCTTCATCACTTCTTCTACTCCCGGCCAGAGCTCCGAGGGCTCTCCCTTGACGGATACCTTGCGGGTGGTGTAGCCAAACCGCGGGTACAGGGCCGACATGGCCGCAAATACGCCCAGGATCATCCAGACGGAGTCCCAGCCGCGGCGGAAGGCGGCGGCGACGTCTTTCTCCACCATGCCCGACAGCATCAGGATGGCGATGAGCACGGTGAAAATGAGGGTGAGCTGGATAAAGTATTTTACAGATCTTCTGATGTATTTCATACCAGTTGTCGGATGATTTCGTCGGAAACAAAGAAGTGGTCTTCGGGAATGCGGTAGCGGCGCCCTGTTTTGATCAGGGCACCCTCGGCCATGAGCTGCTCAATGCTGCCGGGGAAGCAGTTGGCCTGGAGGAATTCGGCGTCTACCCCGTCGGAGGTTCTCAGGGCCAGCATCAGGGTTTCCACTTTCTCGTCCTCCACGCTCAGGGATTCCTCGGTGTGGGTGTAGCCGTCCAGCTCGGCGCTGTTCCAGCTGCGGCCGCGGCCGCTGAAGGAGTGGGCGGCAGGGCCCAGGCCCACATACGGGCGACGCTCCCAGTAGCCTCTGTTATGGACGGCCTCGAAGCCGGGCTTGGCAAAATTGGAAATCTCGTAGTGGTGGTAGCCGGCAACCCGCAGTTTTTCGCAGAGGATGTCGTACTGGCGGCGGCACACTTCATCGGAGGCTTCTTCGTACTCTCCGTTTTCCAGGCGCATGGCCAGCACGCTGTCTCCATCCACGGTGAGCTGGTAGCAGGAGATGTGCTCCGGATTCAGGGCTACGGCTTCGTCGATGGTCTTCTGCCAGACGTCTCCCGAAAGGTTGCTGAGCCCGAAGATGAGGTCTATGCTCACGTTCTGGAAACCGGCTTCCCGGATGAGACGGAAGGCCTGCCGGGCGCCCTCGGCGTCGTGGCGGCGGTTCATCCAGCGCAGCAGGGTGTTGTTGAAGGACTGTACGCCCATGCTGATACGGTTTACCCCCAGCGATCGCAGGCTTTGCAGGTAGGGGAGACCCTTTTCCAGGATGTCCTCCGGGTTTACTTCCAGGGTGAATTCCCTGTAGGGACCGCCCATGCCCACTTCGTCCAGCGTGAGGAGGATGCGGGTGAGGTCTCCGAGCGGGAGCAGGGACGGCGTGCCGCCTCCGAAGTAGAGGGTGTGGAGCTGACTGTCCATTTCCTTCCTGCGCCGGCGGATTTCCTCGCACACTTCATCCGTATAGCGGCTGAACATGCCTTCTTCCGCTATCTCGGAGTAGAAGTCACAGTACGTGCAAAAACTCTTGCAGAAGGGAACGTGGATGTAGATCATATCAGCGCAGCATGCATTCGGCGCGGCCCAGAAGGCTCTGTTCCGTGTATACTTCCAGGGTGTAGACGCCCTTGATGAACTCGCCGGTGTCGTTGATGTAGATGGACATGTCCACCTCGGAGCCTTCGTAGTCCACTTCACGGGAGGCGGTGGCCTGCAGGGCCTGTCCGTTCACGATGAACTCTACGGATTCGTTGTTCATCAGGAGCACGCCCTCCGGATCCTTGACGCGCACGTACACTCGGACGGGGCCGCGGTCGGCCAGGGAGTTCTCTACCAGTGAGAGGCCTGCGATCATGTAGCGGACGCGGCTGTGGCGGTCTCCCTGCTTGTCGTTGCCGTAGTAGCCGGCGAGGGAAATGGCACGGGCACGCAGCACCTTGCCGGCGCTTACCTGGGTGGAGAGGTTCTCTACCTGGGCGCTCAGCTCTTCGTTGGCGCGGCGGCTTTCGGCGGCTTCGCGGCGGGCTGCGGCGGCATCGGCCGTAAGTTTCTTGTTGAGGGTGTTGAGGGAGTCAATCTGGACAATGTAGCCCTTCATGATGGCGCGGAGGGTGCCCAGCTCTTTCTCATACTGACGGATTTTGGCGCGGTTGGTGGCCTGGGTCTTGTTCAGTTTCTCAATGAGCATGGCAACCTGTTCGCGGGAGGTGTCAAGCTGGTGATTGATGTTCTCATAGTCCGAGTTCAGGGCCGAGAAATCTTCCTGGAGGGCAACCATTTGCTGGGCAAGTTCTGCTTTTTCTCCTTCCAGTTGATTGACAAGGGTATTGCGTTGATACAGCATGTAGGCCAGTATGCAGGCAAGGACTGCGGCAACTGCGGCCAGAGCGGTCATAACGGTGCGGGGACCTTTTTTCTCTTTTCTTTCACGCTCTTCGCGTTCAATTCTTTCGAGCGGATCTTCTGTCATAGCAAGTTGTTTTAATTTTGGCAAATATACTTATATTTGTGCAAATTTCGTACTATGGCATCAATCTTTTCGGGCCGGGTAGAGTCCCTGAGGGCCCTTATGCGGGAAAATGGGTGGGATATCGTCATCCTTACAGGCAGCGATCCGCACGGGAGCGAATTCCCCGCCGCCCGGTGGAAACAGGTGGAGTGGCTCTCCGGTTTTACCGGTGAGGCGGGGGACATTGTTGTCACGCACGAGCATGCCGGACTCTGGACGGATACCCGCTATTTCATCCAGGCCGTGCGGCAGCTGGAGGGCTCCGGAATCGAGCTCCACAAGATGCGTGTGCCTGAGCAGGTGCCCATCCCGGAGTGGATTGCCTCCCTGGGGCTGGACGAACCGGTCATCGCCGTGGACGGCCTGTGCCAGAGCGTTGAGGCGGTGGATACGCTGCAGGAAGCGGTGCCATCGGCCCGGATTATCCCGGTGCCGGATATCCTGTCTCCGCTGTGGACCGACCGCCCCGCCATCCCTGTCTCGCCCGTCATCACGCTGGGTGAGGACCTGGTGGGGGAGAGCCGCGAAGCTCGCCTGGGACGCCTTCGCAAGTGGCTGGTGCTTGAGGGGGCCGATGCCATCCTCGTTACGGCTCTGGATGAGATTGCGTGGCTTCTCAACGTGCGGGGAGAGGACATCGAGTACACTCCCGTTGTTATCTCGTATCTTCTCGTTACCCTGGACGATGTTTTCTGGTATGTGCGCAAGGATGTTTTCCAGGACCCGGATTCGGAGACCGCCGCCAGTTTCGAAGAACTGGAGGCCGATGGCGTTACCATTAAGGATTACGATGATGTCAACTTCGATCTGGCAACTCTTCGGCTGGACGGGGTAGACCGCATCTGCCTGGACCCGGCGCAGGTGAATTACGCGCTCCGGGATGCCGTTGAGGACGGAGACTTGTTGCCGGAAGTGCGGGAGGTTACCTCTCCGATTGCGCTCTGGAAGGCCGTGAAGAACCCTGTCGAGGTAGAGGGCATGCGGGAAGCGCATCTGGAGGATGGCCTTGTCATGGAGCAGTTCCTGTACTGGGTTTCGCGCCATATCGGCTCCGTGAATGAGTGGGAGGCTGCCTTGGAACTGGGCCGGCTCCGCTCGGAGGTGCCCGGTTACCGGGAAGACAGTTTTGAAACCATATCGGCTTACGGGCCTTCTGCGGCCCTTCCGCACTATATCACGCCGCATACGGGGTCGGCTCTCCTGGAGCCTCACGGCCTGTATCTGGTAGACTCCGGCGGTCAGTACCTGTTTGGCACCACGGATATCACCCGTACGGTGCCCCTCGGCCCCTGCACGCCGCTGGAGCGGGAAGACTACACGCTGGTGCTGAAGGGGCACATCGGACTGGCCATGGCCCTGTTCCCGCGCGGAACGGCCGGGTGCCAGATAGACGCACTGGCCCGCGAACCGCTCTGGAGGGCCAAGCGCAACTTTGGTCACGGTACCGGCCACGGCGTGGGCTTCTTCCTCACGGTGCACGAAGGCCCTGAGGATGTGCGCCAGAACTTCAACCCCCAGCCCCTGGAGCCCGGCATGATTGTCTCCGACGAGCCCGGCCTCTACCGCGAAGGCATGCACGGCGTCCGCCATGAGAACCTGGTGATGGTGCGTCCCGTGGGGGACAACGAATTTGGCTCGTTCCTGGGCTTTGAGACGCTCACGCTCTGCCACTTCGACACCTCCTGCCTGGAGGTCTCGCTCCTGTCGCCCGATGAGCGCGCCTGGCTCAACGCCTACAACGCGCACGTCTGCGAAGTGCTTTCCCCGCGCCTCCCCGCCCCCGTCGCCGCCTGGCTCTTCGCCCAGACCCGGCCGGTCTAGCGCCCGCCGGCCCGTCTCAGCACCATCGGCCTGTGCCATCGGTGCGCGAATGCCGTTTTTGCTAATCTGCTCATTGTCAGCCGATAATAAAATCTCCTCCGGTCGTTTCCGCCCGGAGGAGATTACGTAATACACTACTAATTAGGCCGTTAACAAAAACGGCTATTTGTTCAGGGCATCGGCGCTGGCGATGAACTTGGCCAGTTCTTCCTCGGTAACGGTGTAGTTCTGCATTTCGCCGGAGAAGTAGCTGTCGTAGGCGGCCATGTCCACGAAGCCGTGACCGGAGAGGTTGAAAAGGATGGTCTTCTGCTCGCCGGACTCCTTGCACTTAAGGGCTTCGTTAATGGTGGCGGCAATGGCGTGGCAGCTTTCCGGAGCGGGGATGATGCCTTCGGTCTGGGCAAAGAGCACACCGGCCTTGAAGGAATCCAGCTGGTCAATGTCCACGGCCTCCATGTAGCCGTCCTTCATGAGCTGGGAGAGGATAACGCCTGCACCGTGGTAACGCAGGCCGCCGGCGTGGATGGAGGCGGGTTTGAAGCTGTGGCCCAGTGTGAACATGGGGAGCAGCGGGGTCATGCCGGCCTCGTCACCAAAGTCGTACTCGAACTTGCCCTTGGTGAGTTTGGGGCAGGAGCTGGGCTCAGCGGCAATGAAGCGGGTGTTCTTCTCGCCGGAGATCTTGTGGCGCATGAACGGCAGGGCCAGGCCGCAGAAGTTGGAGCCGCCGCCGAAGCAGGCAATCACAATGTCGGGGTACTCGCCGGTGAGGGCCATCTGCTTCTCGGCTTCCAGGCCGATGACCGTCTGGTGCAGACACACGTGGTTAAGGACAGAGCCCAGCGCGTACTTGCAGTTGGGGGTGTTCATGGCCAGTTCGATGGCCTCGGAGATGGCGCAGCCCAGGGAACCACGGTCGTTGGGGTTGACGGTGAGAATGTCTTTACCGGCACGGGTACTCATGGACGGGGAGGGAGTGACGGCGGCACCGAAGGTCTGCATGATGCTGCGGCGGAAAGGCTTCTGTTCGTAGCTCACTTTTACCATGTACACAGCGCAGTCGATGCCGAACTTCTTGGTGGCATAGCTGAGGGCACCGCCCCACTGGCCGGCACCGGTCTCGGTGGTAAGGTTGGTGATGCCCTGCTCCTTGGCGTAGTAGGCCTGGGCGATGGCACTGTTGAGCTTGTGGCTGCCGGCAGGCGAAACGCTCTCGTTCTTGAAGTAGATATGGGCGGGAGTGCCGAGTGCCTTTTCCAGTTCGTAGGCACGCACCAGCGGAGTGCAGCGGTAGGCGGCGTACTGCTCGCGGACGGGCTCGGGGATGGGGATCCACTCATCGGTCTGGTTCAGTTCCTGGTCGGCGCAGGCCTTGCAGAAGATGGGGTAAAGGTCTTCGGGCTTCAGGGGCTGCCGGGTGGCCGGGTGCAGGAAGGGAAGGGGCTTGTGGGGCATTACAGCCTGGATGTTGAAGAAATGAGTGGGAATTTCGCTCTCCGGGAGCAGGTACTTTTTCTGTTTCATATCAGTTCGTTATTTGATGTTTATAAAAAATTGCATAAAAAATGAAGGCCTGCTGTAAGTCAGCAGGCCTTCTATTCATGTATAACTACGGCGAAGCGACTTACAGGTTTGGACTGTAAGCGCGCCACCAGTTATTGTTGCTTTTTCTCATACGGCTACAAAGATGCAGAATGAAAATGAGAATCGCAAGAAATTTATTAAATATTTGCAATAATGGCCTCGGTCCACTGGGCGGAAGCCGTTACGTAGTTGGCCTCGATGTAGGCGTTGACGGCCGTCGCAACGAACAGGATGATGATGAGGGTAGCGACGATGGTGCTGATTACCTTAAGGCGTACAAGCCACTTCTTGTTGTTCCAGCCAATGGTCTGGAACATGCTCCAGAAACCGTGGTTGAGGTGCAGCCAGATGGCAACAAACCACAGGATGTAACCTACAAGGACCCAGACGTTGCCGAAGGTCTTGAGAAGGAGGAAGTAGGGGTTCTCTGCCTCTCCGCCGGTGAATTCCTGCAGCTGCATCTTGGCCCAGAAGTGGGTGAGGTGGAAAAACACGAAGCCGAGGATGACTATACCCAGCACGAACATGTTCTTAGCGCTCCAGCTGTCGTTCTTGGCCTTGGAGGAAACCTCATAGCGCTTTACGCCGCCGCGGCGCTGGAAGTTCTGGACGCTGAGCCAGATGCCGTAGCCGATGTGGATGAGGAAACCGAGAGCCAGTACGGGAACCATGATGGTGATGACGGGGGAGGACATAAAGTCGCAGCCCAGCTGGAACCAGCCGTCACCGTGGGTGTAGGGCATGTTGTCGGCCGCTACCTTGCCAAAGTTTCCGTGAAGGGAATCAATGACGGAGAAAAAATTGATGGTACCGTGAAGAAGCAGGAAGATGATAAGGAAAGCGCCGCTGACGCTCTGAATGAACTTCTTGCCGATGGAGGAGGTTAAAAAATTAGCCATTATTGTTGTTGTCAGGTTTGTTTCAATTATGCAAATATAGGAATCTTTCTTGGAAGTTTCCCAATATTTCGATACTTTTGTTATAATTATTTAACCACGACATTCATGTACAAACGCGTTTTACTCAAACTCAGCGGCGAAAGCCTGGGCGGTCCGGCCGGTAAGGGCCTGGAAACCGAATGGTTGGAAAAATATGCCAAAGAAATTGCATCTGCAGCCAAGGCCGGCCTTCAGATTGCCATCGTCAACGGCGGCGGCAACATATTCCGGGGCCTCCAGGGCGTGGGCAAAGGCTTCGACCGTGTGGACGGAGACAAAATGGGAATGCTGGCTACCGTCATCAATTCCCTGGCCCTTAGCATGTTCATCAAGGCCGAGGGCGTAGACGCCGTGGTATTCACCTCCACCCCCATGGAGCCCCATGCCAAATATTATATGAGGGACGACGCCGTGAAGGTCATGGAGCGCGGGGGCGTAGCCCTCATCGCCGGCGGCACCGGCAACCCCTTCTTCACCACCGACAGCGGTGCGGCGCTCAGGGCCCTCGAGATTGGGGCCGATGCCCTCCTCAAGGGCACCCGCGTGGACGGCGTCTATACGGCCGATCCCGAGAAAGACCCCACCGCTACCAAGTACGACGAGCTCTCCTTCGACGAGGCCATTTCCAAGCATCTCAAGGTGATGGACCAGACTGCCTACGCCCTGTGCAGCGACGGCAAGATGCCCATCATCGTCTTTGATATGAACGCCACCGGCAACCTCACCAAACTCCTCTCCGGAGAAAAGGTGGGCACCCTAGTACACCCGTAACCATGAAAAAGCTAGTCTTCTCCCTGCTGGCACTGACGCTCGCGCTCGCAGCATCGGCCCAGCCCTCCCAAGTTGTCACTGAGTCCATCGCCAGCAAGAAGCTGGGATGTGAGCAGAAGTACAATGTGTATCTTCCCGCCGGCTACAAGGCCTCGGAGCACTACCCCGTCATCTACCTGCTGCACGGCCTCTACGGAGACTACACCAACTGGGTAAACACCGGCCATGCCAAGAGCGTGGCCGACGAACTCATTGCCAGCGGCGAACTGGTTCCGACCGTCATCATCATGCCCAACGCAGGTGACAATGACGTCCACGGCTATCAGAACGGCTATTTCAATGTAGAGAACTGGCCTTACGAGGACTTCTTCTTCCAGGAGCTCCTCCCTGCGGCCGAAAAGAAATTCAGTTGCGGCGGCAGTAAAGGCCAGCGCGCCATCATGGGCCTGTCCATGGGCGGCGGCGGTTCCATCGTGTATGCCCAGCGCCACCCCGACATGTTCTCCAGCGCCTATGGCATGAGCGCCTGGCTGGACAACAAGCACCGTGAAGTACGCGGAACGGACAAGCCCGGCAGCAAACTTGTCATCACGGACCTGTCCGTGCGGGAACATTCGGCCCTGGATTTTGTGGACAATGCCGACGAAGAGACCATCGGCCAGCTTAAAACCGTCGCGTGGTTCCTGGACTGCGGAGACGACGACGCCCTCATGCGCCTGTCGGTGGAACTGCACCTCAAAATGAAGGCGGCCGGCATCCACAGCGAGCTGCGCGTGCGTAACGGCGGCCACACGTGGGAGTACTGGCGCAGCGCCCTGCGCATTTCCTTCCCGTTCGCTTCGCGCAATTTCAGCCGCCACCAGTAAGCCGTCGGCCAAAATCGGACATTTTTGCCTTTTTTGTCCGATTTTGGGAACGAGCCAGACTGAAATCGGTCAAAATCGCCATTTTTGTCCGATTTCAGTTTTTTTCTTTTAACAAATAACTCCGTTCTGCGTCTTAAGAAAGCAAGCGCTTGAGAATTGACAATGAAAAAACTATTACTCACTCTTACTTTTTTCATGGGACCGGCACTGTTCGCCGTTACCATGGCCCTGGCGGGAAACCCGGCAGGCAAGATGCAAACGCTCATCAATGAGTACCGTCACCACGAGGGCTTTGACGGAATCTCGGTGGGCCCCCTGGGAGTAGCCCTCCTCAAAACCATCGCCCTCTCCGACAGCGACCTCGACGAGGAAGACCGCGCGGTCCTTCGCGCTTTCAACAGAATCAAAAGGGTCTCCATCCTGGATTTCGAGGATGCCGAGGCCGACGTCAAGGCGCGCTTTGTCCAGAAAGCGAAGCAAATCCTCTCCGGCATGGAACTCATCCTGGAAGCAAAAGATGACGGAGACAAGCTCAGCATTTACGGGATCGACAAGGGCGATGAAATCCGTGACTGCATTCTCTGGGATCCTGACGGAACCATCATCTGTGTGCGCGGCTCCGTTACGCTGGACAAACTGATGGCCGCCGTGAACAATGACTGAGCAGGTATTCCATACCGTTTGGATGCCCCTTCAGACGCGCTTCTACCGCATGGCCTTCTATATGCTGGAGAGCGAGGCCGATGCCAAGGACGCCGTCCAGGAGCTGTACCTCAAACTGTGGAACCTCCGGGACCATCTGGAGATGATCGGGAACCCATCGGCCTACGGAACGATGCTCCTGAAAAACCTCTGCATCGACCGCATCCGGCGGGCCCGGCCCACGGAGGAACCCGATGAAGCCGCGGCCCTGGAAGCACCGCCCGACACAGCACTGGAAAACCGGGAGAGGCTCCGGGAAGTGCGGAAAGCCATTGAGGGGCTGCCTCCCACGCAGAAGCACCTGCTTCAGCTGAGGGTATTCGAAGGATTGTCTTACGAAGAGATTGCTCAGAAAACAGGACTCAGTCCGCTTAATATCAGGGTTCAGGTGAGCCTGGCCCGCAAAAAACTCAAACAAAGCCTATGAAACGCATTGAGGACATAGAAAAACTCTCGGCAGAGGACTGGGAGAGAATCGGGGCCGATGAATCCATCCCCGTTCCGGAAGACCTCCACGTAAGGCTGCCCCGCCGGCACAACGCCGCCGTCTGGAGCATCGCCGCCTCTGTAGCCGTAGTTGCTGGCATCGGCCTTGCCGCTACCCTGCGCACTCCCGAGCCCAAGGACACGTTCTCGGACCCGTACCTGGCCTATGCCGCCATCGAAGAGGCTTTCGGCCGCATGGGAGAAGCCGTTTCGCAAGGCGCCGTTATCCTGGAAAAGCAGGAAACCGAAATTGACAACAAAATAGCTTATTGGAAATGAAAAAGATACTCACCCTTATGACTGCCCTTTTCCTTGCAGTCTCCGCCTTTGCCCAGAGCGCGAAGGAACTCTATAACAAGTATTCAGACCTCAATGGCGTCAGCGCCGTCTACGTGTCCCCCGCCATGTTCCGCATGATTGGTAAACTCCCCGATGTTGACATGGAGAACAGCCAGGGCGAGAAAGTGAACCTCACGCCCATTATCAACACGCTCTCCGGGTTTTATCTGCTGGAAGTGGAAGAGAATTCGAGTGCTGCCGTCCAGCTGCAGGCCGATGTGAAAAAGCTTCTGGACGGAAAGAAGTTCGAACTCCTGTTCGAGGCCAAGGAGGACGGTGAAACCACCCGCCTTTTCACCGCCGGGGACGGTAAAAAGGTCTCCTCCCTCATCCTCATCTCCCGTGACGCCGAAGACTTCACCTTCATGAGCCTCGAAGGCAACATGGACCGCGACGAACTGGAGAACATCCTGGCCGAGGCCGCGAAGTAGGCGGGGGTGGGCCGATGGGGCCTGTCTTTTTATTTCACAGTGACGGTAATGTCCTTAGCATCTACCAGCACACCTTGGTCTTTGAGGTAGTCCGGACTATACTTCCCGCGAGGAATATCTCGGAAGATATAGTAATTTGCCTTTCTGGCAGCCACAATGTGGTCGGTAGTTGCCGTAACGATGGCCGATGCCGCCAGTTCAATGAGTGCTGCAATTGCGCCACTATTACCAGAGTTTACGGAAAGATCCAGATGTAAATTGCAGGTTCTGTCAAAGATCACCTCATTGGAGATAGCCGACTTGATTATATACCGAATCTTCGTATCTATGCCGAAACCGCGTTTAGTCCAGTCATCAATCTGAGAGAACACCACGGCATCGGCTCCAAAGAAATCGCGGAACGCCGTTAAAGGTTTATCGATAAATAGTTCGGAATCGTATGCACTTTCGGATTTAAGTATATCCATTGCCAACAGAGGAGAGATGACATAATAGCCAGCCTCCGCAAGCGGTCGGCTGATTGAAGTATAAAGCAAGTCCTTCGCTTCTACGTGAGTAGTGTTATTGATGGGAGGCATTACAAGAACTGTCGTAGGCATGTTCTCGTACATGGATGCATATTGGGTCTCGCGAGAGAGACGGCTCGTAAGGCCGCATGAACTGACAATAACTGCCAGCAGGCAAATATATAAAAGTCTCTTCATGCTACTTCGTCAGTTTTTTAATAAGTGGTTGGATAAACTTAACGGACTCGGGATAATACTCCATCTCCTTTTCTAGCATCTCCTTGCCTCTCGCTGCAAAGAAGGCACCGTAATCATCCGTTTTGAACAACTGCTTTTCACTGGCCGATGCATTCTCAGCAAAGACAACGGCAGTTTCTCCCTGGAGTAAAAGGGTATCCGTATTCGGCACAAATACCGGGAGGAGGGACCTGACGGAGGCCGCCAGGCTTGGTTACCATTTTCTCATAAAGCGCTACCAGTTTGCAAAGACTTTTGGGCGTCTGTTTGTCATAAGACTGATAAGCCAAATTCTCATAGGCGGTAGCCCCACTCTGCGTACCGCCCCAATAGTATAAGGAACTAACGCCGCAAGAAGACAACAGCAAGGCAGCCGCAGCAAGGACAATCAATCTTCTCATAGTTCAATAATTTTGTGTTCCTGTGTCGAAACAAAAATCTTCTTATGACAAACTTCCTTTCCTTCTATCTGGACCGCCACTTCATGCTGTCCTGGTGCAATGTAAATGGTATTCTTTGCGGTCTTTTTGATGTTTCTGTCTTTTTTCCAGGCATCGGCCTTAACACTGACGAGACTGTAATTCTCGCCATCAATAGTTACAGAGATAGCAATTTCTTGGGAGCTGACAAATGAAACCATCGCCTCATCTGCTTTTCCAGAGGAGACGGAATAGGAGCCCACTCCACAAGACGTTATAATGATGGCGCCCAGGAAGGATAATATAAATTTTCTCATAGACATGAATTATTTATCAGATATGTATATTTCAGAGAGGTTGTTTATGTCAAAACCGGCTCCTTCGTATGTGCAGAAAGAGATTTCTGTCTCAGGAGTCTCTCCGTATGTTGAGACAACCGTCACCATCCCTATTTTCTGGCCGGGCAACTCAATATTAAACCCTGTCTGAGGGTTCTTTACTGTCTTTCCTTTCTTGTATACGTTGAAAACATCACCGGCAGCAAGTCCCTGAGACGCGCCCCCGGAAATAATATAGGTTCCATCTTCTACAGAGAGAATATAAGAGCGCCAGGGCTTATCCATGCACTTATTGATAATATTCTCCACAAGCTGGCTGAGCGCAGCGGAGATAGCTTTATCGCTGAGGGTCGCGTCAAATCCGGCAGTGCCACCAATTCCCAGCGTCTGTTTAGTGGACGTTTCAGCAAAGCCCTTCGCCTCGTCGGAATAAATGATAAGACCAGTGGATGCTTCTACCAGCCGAATGCTTACTCCTGCCTCAACAGTCTGAGTCTTAGTAGAAGAGAAAACTTTTTGCTGCCCTTCTGCTTTACGGCCGTACTCCGTGATGGAGCCAAGAATTATGTAGTCTGCGCCAATCTTGTTCATACCATCACCAGCCTCTGCAACCAGGACATCGAGATCATCCCTCTCAAGGAGTATAAACTTACCACTTAATGCAAGTTTGGAAGACAAGATGTCGAGTGCCTGCTTACGCATAGGATCGTTATCTTTGTCATAGAACAGACCTTTAGCATACTGCGTTTCATTGGAGAAACGTCCAATGGCAACTTTCCTTTTAATGGTCTTGTCTTGTGCAGTCATGCAAATTGGGGCAGTCATCATAAAAGCTACCAGAACGAGCGAGAATTTAGCAATTAATCTCATGGTATAATACTTAAAAAACTGGTTTCACTTGCTACAAATGTAGCATAGTTTTGCCATAAGTACAAATCAAATAGGATGCATGCAATATCCGTTTTTGTTAACGTTCTAACTATCAGCATTTTACACAATCTCCTCCGGTCGTTTTCGCCCGGAGGAGATTTTATTATCGGCTGATAATGAGGGCGTTAGCAAAAACGGGGCCTTAGTCCACCATCACCAGCGCCGGCGCCGGATGCGAGAAGTGCAGGGAAACGATGGGGGCCGATGTCCGGTTGAGCGTAGCTTTCCACCAGGCGTCGAAGACAACCCCGTCCGTGGGCCATACCAGCCCTTCGGACGAGATGTGGACGGAATTGTCGGCGCAGAAGAGAGAGAAGCGCCGTCCTTCGCCCAGATGAAGGTCGCAGGAGTCGGTGATGGCGAAAGCGGTGCCGTAGTCGGAGACCATGGACACCTTGCGCTCTCCCAGCTCGAACATGCGTGTATATTCCATGAGAAGTCCCAGGTTGCCGATGGTGTGGTCTTCCCGCAGCCCCGTTGCGCCCAAGATGGTAATCTCGGACACTTCCGGATGCTCGCGGAGCACCCACCGCATGGCCTTGGTGAGGTCGTTGTAGTCCTGTTCGGTCTCGTGGAACAGCGTGGAGGCAAAACGCTCCTGGAGCTCCTGGGGGAGAGAATCCATGTCTCCCACCACCATGAGCGGACGGGCCGATGGCGTATGCTCCAGCCATTTCACAAGGGCACCGTCGCAGCACACCACGCCCTCGGCCGAATCCAGCAGATACAGTGGATAGGGCTGCGTGGGGAACGCTCCGTTACACAGTATGACGATGCTATTCATCCTCTACAGGCTGGGCCTTGGCCATCTCGGCTTTGGAAGTGCCCTGGGTGGCTACATAGGAAGTAGGATTGCGGAAGCCCAGGAGGAAGGACTTGACGTCCATGCGCTTCTTGCCGGCGAGCTGCAGGTCTGTGATGGCAATAGCGCCGTCCTCGGTGGCAATGGCCAGGTAGGTCTTTCCGTCACTGAGAACGGTTCCGGGCGTGGCATGGAGGTCCGTGCGCATTTCCCCGAAGTAGATCTTGAGCTGGACAGGAGCTGCCTCACCTGTTACTAACTCCGTGAAAGCGCAGGGGAACGGAGACAGGCCGCGGATGAGGTTGTAGATGTGGCGGGTGGTGTCGTTCCAGTCAATGTGCTGGAGTTCGCGCGTGAGCTTCGGGGCGGGCTTGAGGAGCTCGGAGCCCTGGATGAAGCTGCGCTGGACACGCAGTTCCACATTCTTCTGGACAAGGCCTTCCACGGTTTCCAGCACCAGCTGGGAGCCCAGTTCCATGAGCTTGTCGTGGACGTCTCCGGCCGTGTCGGTGGGCTCGATATGGCATTCGGTACGGAGGATGATGCCGCCCGTATCGATCTTCTTGTCAATCATGAAAGTAGTGACACCGGTGATGTTTTCGCCGTTGATCACGGCCCAGTTGATGGGGGCGGCGCCGCGGTACTGCGGCAGCAGGGCGGCGTGCAGGTTGAACGTTCCCAGCTTGGGCATGCTCCAGACTACCTCCGGCAGCATGCGGAAGCCCACCACCACAAAGAGGTCGGCCTTCCATGCCGCCAAATCCTTGAGGAACTGTTCGTCCTTGAGTTTCTCCGGCTGCAGCAGCGGAAGCCCCTTCTCTACAGCGTACTTCTTGACGGCGCTCTCATTCATCTTGAGGCCGCGGCCGCTGGGCTTGTCGGGGACGGTGACAACGCCCACTACCTTGAATCCGCTCTGCATGAGGGCATCCAGTGGACCTACGGAGAACTCGGGCGTTCCCATATATACGATACGTGTCTTTCTGAACATACGGAAGAATTTACTCTTGATCTTACGGAACCAGATTTTGCCGCCGTCCAGGTTGAACAGGCTGGCATCCTTGACCGCCTTCACGGTAAGGAACGCGCCGATGGGCCCCAGTACGAAGGCCGATATGAACTTGCCCACGAAAGCGGTGGTGGCACCATTGTTGGCCAGGCGTTCGCCGGTAATGTCAATGACCCAGTACAGCACGAAGAACAGCATGGAAATGACCGCCGGCGCCCCCAGACCGCCCTTTTTCAGGAGCGCACCCACCGGCGCGCCGATGAAAAACAGCAGCAGACAGGCCAGCGCCTGCGCGTACTTTTTCCAGATTTCGACGTCGGTCCGGTAGATAAGGCGCGTGTAGTCGTAGGCTTCCATCGTTTGACCGCGGGCCAGGCTCTCATACTGCCGGGCATTGGCCGCCGCTTTTTCCAGGCCGCGTTTCTTGTCCTGAAGGCTTTTCCATCGGCTCTCCCCGGGACCCTCCAGGCGGGGACGCTCCTCTTTCTGCCGCCACGTCGTGTCCAGCTGCTCCCGGTAGCCGATATAGCTCTGATGGCTGAACTCGCGAACGTGCTTGAGCGTGCCCTGGTGCTCCAGATTGCTGAGGGAGTCGTAGCCATGCCGCAGGGACGCGAGGTTCATGGAACGGACCTGTTCGCCGTAGCGGGCACTGTCGGAGTGGTGGAAGGCGTAGTTCTCCAGCTGGATCACCATTTCCTGGCTGTGGAACTGGATGCGCTGCAGGGCCAGGGATGTGTCCCTGTACCTGCGCCGGTTCTCTTCCTGGTAGTTGATGCCGTCAAACAACTGGAAGGTGAGGTAGTCCTTGGCCTTGGACATGCGGATGATGCCGCTGTCGGCTACCGTGAGGCGGGTGTTTCCCTTGCCTGTGGTGTGGTCGTACACCTGGATGTTGTACATCATGCCCGTCTTCTTGTCCCGGCGCTCCACCCGGAGGATGTATCCCTCGATACCGTCGTAGAAGGTACCGGTGGGGATTTTGATCTCACTCTTGGTGCGGCCGATGTCGTCGCGCATGGTGTAGATCTGGTTGATGGAGTAGGGGACCAGCCGGTCTCCCACGTAGAAAGCACCTACGCAGATGAGGACGGCGACCACCGTCATGGGAGCCAGGATACGGGCGAGGGAGATGCCCGAGGCCTTCATGGCCGTGAGCTCGAACTTCTCACCCATGTCTCCCAGCGTCATCATGGCACTGAGGAGGGTAGCCAGCGGGATGGCCATGGGCAGCGTCTGACAGCTGCCCCACATGAGGAACTCAAGGATTACCTTGAATTCCAGGCCTTTTCCCACCAGTTCGTCAATGTACAGCCAGAGAAACTGCATGACCAGTATGAACGTGACAATCGCGAGGATCGCGAAAAACGGACCCACAAACGATTTGAGCAGGAACTGGTCAAGCTTTTTCAATTATGCCGATGCGATGCTTACAAGTTTTTCAAGTGCCTCGGAGAGGCCTTCGAGGTTGCGGCCGCCGGCCGTTGCAAGTCCGGGCTGTCCGCCGCCGCCGCCCTGGATGAACTTGGCGGCCTCGCGGATGTCCTTGCCTGCGTTTTTGCCTGCTGCTACAAGGTCGTTGGAGTACAGGAGCACCAGGTTGGGCTTTCCGTCAAAGGCAAAGGCACCGGCCAGCACGAATTTCTGGACCTTCTTCTGCAAAAGCAGGGCCACGTTGCGCACGATGGCGGGGTCCATGGAGTGGTCGAACTTGACCAGCTTCACGCCGTTCACCTCCTGGGCCTCGGCCTCCAGTTTGGCGGCGAGGGCGGCAGCCTTCTCGCCTGCTACGGCCTCCAGTTGCTTGCGGGCCTCGGCGTGCTCGGCAACCAGTTTCTCGATAGCGCCGGTGAGGTCCGGGGCGTTGTTGAAGATATTCTTTACGGTCTTCAGGAGGTCTTCCATGTGGTGGATGTTCTCCACGGCCTGGGCGCCCGTGACGGCCTCGATGCGGCGTACGCCGGCGGCCACGGCGCTCTCGGACACAATCTTGAACAGGCCGATGGTGCCGGTGCGGGGCGTGTGGGTGCCGCCGCAGAGCTCGACGGAGTCTCCGAAGCGGACCACGCGGACCACGTCTCCGTACTTCTCGCCGAACAGGGCCATGGCGCCCATCTTGCGGGCTTCCTCCATGGTGGCGTCACGCTTCTCGACGAGCGGGAAGTCGGAGCGGATGAGCTGGTTCACGCGGATTTCCACGGTGCGGAGCTCTTCGTCGGTCATCTTCTGGAAGTGGGAGAAGTCAAAGCGGAAGTAGTCCGGTCCCACGAAGGAACCCTTCTGCTCCACGTGGGTGCCCAGCACTACGCGGAGGGCCTGGTGCAGCAGGTGGGTGCAGGTGTGGTTGTTCTGGATATGGCGGCGGCGCACATTGTCCACCACCAGGGTGAAGGCCTGTGTGCTGTGCGAAGGAAGACGCTCGGCCAGGTGGATGGTGAGGTTGTTCTCCTTCACGGTGTTGAGGATCTGGATGCGTTCTCCGTTCTCGCCCTCGATATAACCGGTATCGCCAACCTGGCCGCCCATCTCTGCGTAGAAGGGCGTGTGGTCAAACACCAGCTGGAAGTATTCCTTGTTTTTCTGTTTTACGGTACGCTGCTTCAGGAGGCGTGCACCTTCCACGCGGAGGGTGTCATAGCCTTCGAAGACGACATCGGCCTCCTGGAATACCATCCAGTCGCCGAATTCGTTGGCGGTGGCGTTGCGGGCGCGCTCCTTCTGCTTGCCCAGCTCCACGTTGAAGCCTTTGATGTCTACGGTGTAGCCTTTCTCGGCCGCGATGAGCTCGGTAAGGTCGATGGGGAATCCGTAGGTGTCATACAGCACGAAGGCGTCGGTACCGGAGACCACCTTGGTGGCGGCGTTCTTGGCCATGTTGTCTTCCAGCATGCGGATGCCGCGCTCCAGCGTGCGCAGGAAGGCGTTTTCTTCCTCCTTGATGACGCTGGTGATGAGCTTCTGCTGGGCTTTGAGCTCCGGATAGGCTTCTCCCATATCGGCTACCAGCTGGGGGATGAGGCGGCACAGGAAGGGCTCGGTGAAGCCCAGGAAGGTGTATCCGTAGCGGACGGCGCGGCGCAGGATACGGCGAATCACGTAACCGGCCTTCACGTTGGAAGGCAGCTGGCCGTCGGCGATGGAGAAGGCGATGGCGCGGATGTGGTCGGCGATCACGCGCATGGCCACCTGGACGTTGCCGCCCTCTTCGTATTTGTGGCCGCTGAAGGTTTCCACCTGGCCGATGAGGCCGGAGAAGACGTCGGTCTCGTAGTTGCTCTTCTTGTTCTGGAGAATCATGCAAAGACGCTCGAAGCCCATGCCCGTGTCAATGTTCTTGGCGGGGAGGGACTCCAGGTGGCCATCGGCCTTGCGCTCGTACTGCATGAACACGAGGTTCCAGATTTCGATAACCTCGTCGTTGTCGGTGTTCACCAGCTCGCGGCCGGGAACCTTGGCGATTTCCTCGTCGCTGCGAAGGTCTATGTGAATCTCGGAGCAGGGACCGCAGGGGCCGGTGTCTCCCATTTCCCAGAAGTTGTCGTGCTTGTTGCCGGTGAGGACGTGGTCGGCCGGCAGGTGCTTCAGCCAGGCGGCCTGCGCCTCGGTGTCCAGGGCGGTTCCGTCTTCTTCGCTGCCCTCGAATACGGTGGCGTACAGCTTGGTCTTGTCAATCTTGTATACCTCGGTGAGGAGTTCCCAGGCCCAATCGATGGCCTCGGCCTTGAAGTAGTCTCCGAAGCTCCAGTTGCCCAGCATCTCGAACATGGTGTGGTGACGGCCGTCGTGGCCCACGGCCTCGAGGTCGTTGTGCTTGCCGCTCACGCGAAGGCACTTCTGGCTGTCGGCGGCGCGGGGGAACTTGGGGGCGCTGTTGCCCAGGAAAATATCCTTGAACTGGTTCATGCCCGCATTGGTGAACATGAGCGTGGGGTCGTTCTTGATGACCATGGGGGCCGACGGCACTATGGTGTGGCCCTTGGAAGCGAAGAAATCCAGGTACTTCTGGCGAATCTCTTTAGATGTCATATATACAATTTAAATATAGCCTGCAAATTTAAGCATTTTTAACTGATTTTCCTTGCCGGGGGCACAGATTGTGCATATGGACACGTGGTTCGCAAAAAATGATTACCTTTGCGAGACGTGGCTAAGAAAGAAGAACCCAAATATATCCTGGACCCGGAGACGCTCACCTATGAGCGGCAGTCCTCTCCCAAGAAAGAGTGGTGGAGCCTGCCGCTGGTAGGTTCGCTTGGCCTTGTTCTCTTTATCCTCTACATGTGGGTCTATGCGTCGGTGCTGGGATTCACCCTGCCCAAGACGGCCGTCCTTCGCTACCAGAACTCGGAGTGGAAAACCCGTATAGACCAGATGAGTCAGCTGCTGGACCAGTACGAAGACGCCATCAGCCAGCTCGAAATCCGGGACGACCGCATTTACCGCTCGGTCTACGGCATGGATGAAATCCCGCAGAACGTGCGGCAGGCCGGTTTCGGTGGAGAAAACCGCTACGAAGACCTCAAGGGAACGTCGCTCCTCGAAGTAACCCAGCGCCTGGATGTCCTTGAAAAGCGCCTTTTCATCCAGTCCAAGTCCTTTGAAGAAGTGGCGCATCTGCAGCGAAGCGCAGGTGACATGGCCGCCCACATTCCGGCCATTCCTCCCATCAATACAGATCCGTCCACGTATCGGCTCTCCAGCGGCTTCGGCTATCGCTCCGACCCTTTCACCGGCGCCAGCAAGCGGCACACCGGCATGGACTTCGCCTGCAAACCCGGCAATCCCATCTATGCTACCGGTGACGGCGTAGTGGTCAAGGTGGCCACTGACCGCAAGAAGGGCTATGGCTTCCATGTGGAGATAGACCATGGATTCGGCTACAGGACACGCTATGCCCACATGTCGCGCATTGACGTTTCCGTGGGGCAGCAGCTGCGGCGCGGAGACTGCATCGGCACAACCGGCAATACCGGCCGCTCGTCGGGCCCGCACCTCCACTACGAGGTTATGTACCGCAAGGATTATCAGAATCCTGCGCTGTATCTGGATATGGACATCTCTCCCCAGGACTATTTCAACATGGTCCGCAAACCCGAACAGTAATGTCAGAGAGTAAGCGTAAAACGTCAAAGTTCCGTACCATCCTGGGTATCGTTTTCCGTCACTTGGTGGCGACGGTGAGTTTTGCCATTGCCCTGTATGTGCTGTTCGCCCTGTTTTTCTCCACCGACGAGGAACGGCAGCTGCAGCGGGAAAATCGTCTGTACCGGCAGCGCTACGACAAGATGGTTCAGAAGGAAAGGCTGATTGCCGATGTCCTCGAGGGGCTTTCCGTACGGGATAACGACATTTATAAGGGACTGTTCAAAACTTCCGTACCATCGGCCGACCCTGTTTCGCCGGCCGGCATGGTGGCTATCGCCGATTCCCTGACGGAGTCCTATTACCTGAGCACGGCGGCTTCTACGTCAGGCACCCTGATGCTCATGGCCGGAAGTGTGGATGCCAATTTCGAGGAAGTCTTCCGTATCCTGCGGGAAGAGAGGGACAGCGTTCCGCCGCTGTCGCTGCCGCTGCATGGCATGTCCTATGTGCAGACGGGTGCATCTGTTGGCATGAAGTACAATCCCGTGTACAAGCTGCAGGTGCAGCATGACGGCCTGGACCTGGTGGCTCCGCAGGGTGCCCCGGTTTATGCCGTGGCCGACGGCGTGGTTTCGCAGGTGGTCCGCTCCCGTAAAGGCCTTGGAAACATCGTGGAGATTGATCATGGAAACGGCTATGTGTCAAGGTATTGCCTTATGGGTGAAATGTCGGTGGTGAAAGGACGCCGCGTAAAACGGGACCAGCAAATTGGAACGGTCGGCATTTCTCCCACGCTTCCAGCGCCGCACCTTCACTTCGAGATCCGGCGCCGCGGCCGCGTCTGCGACCCCGTCAACTTCTTCTTCGCCTCCCTTTCCCCCGAAGAGTATTCCCGCATGATTTACCTGTCCGTGATTACGGAGCAGAGTATGGATTAAAAGGTGGACCAGGTCCAGGCTCAGTCCCGCCCTGTAACGCACTTTTGGCCCTTTTTCGCGTTACTGCCCACCCTTGAGCGGGACCTGTAACGCGAAAAACCGAGAAAAACGCGTTACTGGTCAGGGCCGCACCCAGTGGATGCGTACGCCGTCGCGCTCCATGCCCCGGAACCAGGTCATCTGGCGCTTGGCAAACTGGTGGATGGCGTTCCCGAGGGCTACAACCATATCTTCATAGCTGAGCTGGCCCAGTACGTACTGCGTCACAAACTTATACTCAAGGCCGTAGTAGATAAGGTCATCGGCCGGTATGCCGCTCTCCAGCAGGCCCCGGATTTCTTCCACCAGCCCCTCCTCGAGGCGCTCTTCCAGCCGGCGGTCGATGCGCGCCACACGCTCTTCGCGGGTCACCAGCGTACCTATATAATATACACTCTGCGGGAGGCTGCTCGCCGGAACGCCGTTGTCCTTTTCGAACTTGTAGGCGCGGGTGGCCGATTCAATATAGAGCCCCGAGCCCCCGCACAGGATGGGGATGGCGCCACGGCGGCGGACATCGGCCCAGGCATCGGCAAAGGCCGATTGATACTGGTAGATATTGAACTTCATGCCTGCCGGGACGATGTCAATGAGGTGATAAGGGATGTCTCCGTACTCTCCAAGGTCTTTTCCCGTGCCGATGTCCATGCCGGCGTAGACCTGGCGGCTGTCGGCGGAGAGGATCTCGGCCTTTCCGAGTGCCATGGCCAGCTCCACCGCATACCGCGTTTTACCGGAGGCAGTGGGGCCGAGGATACAGATAAGGTCAATTTCACCGGACTCATAGGCTCGGAGAAGTTCTCCCGGATCCACGGTCTCGGGGTCCGGAAGCTTGGCCATGGGCGGAATGCCCGGGCGGTCGGGGAGAAGCTGTGTCTTGTTCATAGAGGGCGAAATTACGAAAAAAGTGCTACCTTTGCAATCCTATGCCAAAAGCCAAGAGTTCCATACAGATCAAAAACCGCCGGGCCTCGTTCGATTACGAGTTCCTGGAAACCTATACCGCCGGCATCCAGCTGGTGGGTACGGAGATTAAAAGCATCCGTGCCGGGAAGTGCTCCCTGCAGGACGCCTACTGCTTCTTTGTAGGAAACGAACTCTTCGTGCGTGGCATGAACATCGCAACCTACCACTGGGGAAGCTGGGGCCAGCACGAGCCCGTAAGGGACCGTCGGCTTCTTCTGAACCGGAAAGAACTGCGCCATCTGCAGCAGGCCGACAAGCAAAAAGGCCTCACCATCGCCGCCGTCAAACTCTTCATTGCCGATAACGGATTTGCCAAACTGGTCATCGCCCTGGCCAAGGGTAAGAAGGAGTACGACAAGCGCCAGTCCATCAAGGAGAAGGACGTGCGGCGCGAGATGGACCGCGGGGACTATTGATTCTTTATAACCAATAACGCGTTTTTCCCGGTTTTTCGCGTTACAGGTCCCGCTCAAGGGTGGGCAGTAACGCGAAAAAGGACCAAAAGTGCGTTACAGGGTGGGACTAAGCCTGGACCTGGTCCAAAATAGTGGCGGACCTGGTCCATGGCAGTGGCGAACCTGGTCCAAAACGTGAAAAAGATGAAAAAAATTTGGTGGATTAAAAAAATTGTTCTACCTTTGCAGCCCCCAAAAATATGTGGATAGATTTGGCTGCTTGCAACCACGTTAAAAAATGCTAAAATTACATTCATATCAGTGTTTTGTGTTTTTTAGCCTCCGCATATACGCACGGGGCTAATTTTTTTATATTATGGCTAAGAATTACTTATTTACCAGCGAATCGGTGAGCGAAGGCCATCCGGATAAAGTGGCCGACCAGATCAGTGACGCCATCCTGGATGAGTTCCTCAAGCAGGACCCGGAGGCCAAGGTGGCCTGCGAGAGTTTCTGCTCTACCGGCATGGTGGTGGTGATGGGAGAGGTGAAGGCCGAGGCCTATGTAGATATCCAGACTACCGTTCGTAATACCATCCGCAAAATCGGTTACACCAAGGCCGAGTATATGTTCGACGCCAACGGCTGTGGTGTGCTCAGCGCCATCCACGAGCAGAGCGCCGACATCAACCGCGGCGTGGAACGTGCCTCCGAGGAGGAGCAGGGCGCCGGAGACCAGGGCATGATGTTCGGCTATGCCTGCCGCGACACCGAGGACTACATGCCCCTGCCGCTGTACCTGAGCCACAAGATTCTCCTCATCCTTGCCGATATCCGCCACCATGAGCTGGCCCTCATGCCTTACCTGCGTCCCGACGCCAAGAGTCAGTTTACCATCGAATATGACGGGGAAACGCATGAGCCCGTGAAGGTGGACACCATCGTCCTGAGCACCCAGCACGACGAATTTGTGCCGGCATCCCTCGGAAAGATGAACTACGAGGAAGCCGTGGCCCAGTTTGGCCAGGCTGCCGTGGACGCCGCCATGCAGGCCCAGATCAAGGCCGATGTGGAAAACATCCTCATCCCGCGCCTCAAGGCAGAGCTGCCGGCCGAGACCGCAGCCCTCATCCACGACTATACCCTCCACGTGAACCCCACCGGCAAATTTGTCATCGGCGGCCCCCACGGTGATACCGGTCTCACCGGCCGCAAGATCATTGTGGACACCTACGGCGGAAGGGGAGCGCACGGCGGCGGAGCCTTCTCCGGCAAGGACCCGTCCAAGGTAGACCGCAGTGCCGCCTATGCCGCCCGCTACATTGCCAAGAACCTGGTAGCCGCCGGCGTAGCCGACCAGTGCCTGGTGCAGCTGGCCTACGCCATTGGCGTCGCCCGGCCCGTGAGCGTTTTCGTAGATACGTACGGCACGGCGGCAAAAGGCCTCTCCGACGGAGAGATTGCCGCGAAGGTGGCCGATATCTTCGACCTCCGGCCCTCTGCCATCATCCGGAAATTCGGACTTAAGAATCCCATTTATTCCCCTACGGCCGCCTACGGGCACATGGGCCGGAAGCCTTATACGAAGACAGTTAAGGTGCAGGGAACAGAGAAGATTGTCCAGTTCTTCGGGTGGGAGTTACTCGACAGCGTAGATATGATTAAGAAGGCTTTCCAGTTATAAGGGAAAGCCTTTCTTTTTTTTATCCTTAAAAAGTATTATCTTTGCGGCCGTTTTAGTGGAGAATACGTTAGTATCAATATTTATTCTACCTATTTTATTTATGAAGAATCTCTTCAAAACTCTTCTGCTTGCAGTCACTACGCTGATTGCGAGCGGTGTCGCCTTTGCTCAGGTGACCACGTCCTCCCTCGGTGGTAAGATTACCGACGAAAAGGGAGAAACTGTGATTGGTGCTGCAGTTATTGCAACGCACACTCCTTCCGGTACCACCTACGGTGCCGTGACCAACGTCGATGGCCGTTACTACATTACCGGTATGCGCGCCGGTGGCCCTTACACCATCGAGATCTCCAACCTGGGTTATCAGACCGTCATCTTCAACGATGTCACCATGCAGCTGGGTGAGCAGACCACCCTCGATGCCTGGATGGCCGAGGCTTCCGAGCAGCTCTCCGAAGCTGTGGTCGTAGCCGATGAGTCCCGTTTCCGCCGCGAGCGCAATGGTGCTGCCACCAGCATCACCTCCCGCCAGATCCAGAGCATCCCTACGGTCTCCCGCAGCATGAACGACATCATGGCCCTCACTCCCCAGGCTTCTTCCTCCACCAGCGGTTTCGCAGTGGGCGGCGGTAACTACCGCGGTTCCTCCGTCACCGTTGACGGTGCTGCTTTCAACAACGCTTTCGGTATCGGCCAGAACCTCCCTGCCGGCGGTTCTCCTATCTCCCTGGACGCCCTGGAGCAGATCAACGTGAACGTCACTCCTTTCGATGTCCGCCAGAGCGGTTTCACCGGCGGTTCCATCAACGCTGTTACCAAGTCCGGTACCAACGAGTGGCACGCTTCCGTATACGACTACTATACCTCCGACGCCTTCAACGGTTACAAGGTGGCCGGTAAGGATGTTGCCCGCAGCAAGTCTCTCAATCATACCATCGGTGCTTCCATCGGTGGTCCCATCATCAAGAACAAGCTGTTCTTCTTCGTGAACGGTGAGTACACCTTCGATACCACTGCCGGTTCTACCCGCGTAGCCCGCGCAAGCGCTTCCGATCCGTTCGCTGCCGATATCTCTGCCAACCGTCCTACCGTTGGGCAGATGGATGCCATGGCTGCCTACGTTCAGGAAAAATTCGGTTACAACCCCGGACGCTACCAGGGTTACGACCTCAAGACTCCGGACTGGAAGGTAATGGCCCGTCTGGACTGGAACATCAACGACGCCAACCGTCTCAATGTCCGCTTCAGCCACACCAAGAACTTCTACTCCTCCATGCCTTCTACTTCCATGAGCCCCGTAGGCGGTAACGATTCCTCCTTCGTCGGCCCTAACGGCGAGGACGTTTCCTTCAACCGCAACAGCGCCGGCCGCCAGAGCGTTTACGCTCTCTTCTATGAGGCCGCCCGCTACTATCAGGAGCAGAACTTCACCTCCATCGCCGCCGAGCTCAACTCCCGTCTGGGCAAGGGCAACAACATGCTGCGTGTGGCTTACTCCCACCAGTTCGAGCCCCGTTCCTACGAGGGCAGCACCTTCCCCACGGTAGACATTATGTCCAACGATGGTATGCCCACTGGCAGCAGTGACAAGTATGGTGTCCTTACCACCATCGGTATCGATCCCTTCACCTACGGTAACCTCCGTGACGTGAACACCGTCACCGCTACCGACGAGTACAGCTTCAACGCCGGCATCAACAACATCATCGTAGGTGCCCAGTTCGAGTGGAACCGCGCCAAGAACGGCTTCATGCAGGGCGGCGCCGGCTGGTATGTGTATGACAGCTGGGAGTCCTTCAAGACCGACGTCGAGAGCAAGGGCACCAAGCCTATGGCTTCCGCCTTCATGATTACCCACGCCAACCTGGACGATCCTACTTCCCAGACCTATCCTACCTTCGACTACTCCCAGGCTTCCCTGTACGCTCAGGACGAGATTACCTTCTCTCCTTACTTCAAGCTTACCGCCGGCCTGCGTCTCGAAATGCCCATCGTCAAAAACCCGAACAACAACCTCAACGAGGACTTCGCCAAAGTAGCTGAGAATAATCCGAACAGCTCTTTCGCCGGCCTTTCCACCGCCGACCTCCCCAAGACCACCATTAGCGTGTCTCCCCGTATCGGCTTCAACTGGGATGTCCTGAAGGACCGTTCCCTGGTTGTCCGTGGCGGTACCGGTATCTTCACCGGCCGTATCCCCAACGTGTGGCTGGTTTCTGCCATGGGTAACTCCAACGTGCTGCAGTATCAGTACATTGCCAAGAAGAACGCCGACGTTCCTGCTTTCTACGCCGACCGTTCCGAGATCATCAACAACCTTTGGAACAGCAAGGGTGGCTGGGAGAAGAAGGCACTGACCGCTCCCACCAGCACCACCATCATCGCCAAAGACCTCAAGATGCCTGCTTCCTGGAAGACTTCCCTCGGTGTTGACGCGAACCTGCCCTGGGGTATCAAGGGTACCGTGGAAGGTGTATTCAGCTACAATTTCAACGAGGTTTACGCTACTTCCCTCGGTTACAAGCAGGAGGGTACCGTCCAGCTTCCCGGCGAGCCTGAGGCCCGCAACAAGTGGGTGGCCGAAGGCGTAAAGAACAGCGATGGCAAGACCATGAACGGCTACTATGTGCACAATGTGAACAACGCCGGTCACGGTATCTACTACTCCGTTACCGCTCAGCTGAGCAAGTCCTTCCCCTTCGGTCTCGACCTCTCCGCCGCCTACACCCGCAGCGGTTCCAAGACTCTCTCCGACGGTGCCGGTGACCAGATCTCCGAATTTGGTAACATCCAGACCATCAACGGCGTCAACGAGCCTATGTTGGGTTACGCCTACTATGTATCCCCTAACCGTGTGATCGCCAACGCTTCCTACACCATTGGCGAAGGCCGTCACACTGCTACCAAGCTGAGCGCTTTCTATGAGGGCTACAACATTGCCTACATGGGTAACTTCAGCTACAGCCGCTTCAGCTACCTCATGAACAACGTGAGCGGTGCCGGTAAGGCTTCCCAGCTCATCTACATCCCTACTGCCGAGCAGCTGGAAAGCATGCCTTTCGCCGATGCCGGCAACAAGCTTGCCTACGAAGAGTTCATCGCTTCCGACAAGTACCTGAGCAAGCACCGCGGCCAGTACAGCGAGCGTAACGGCATGGTGGCTCCTTTCCTGAACCGCATCAACGTCCGCGTTGCCCAGGAGGTGTACTTTAACATCGCCGGCAAGAAGCAGACCATCGAGGTGGGCCTGGATATCAAGAACCTCGGTAACATGCTCAACAGCAACTGGGGTGTTTACCAGACGCTGAGCTCCAACGCTATCCTCAAATATGAGGGCGGTAAATACACGTTCACTGCTCCTACCTGGAAGCCCATGAACGGCCTTGCTTCCACCTGGCAGATGCTCCTGAACGTCCGCTACTCCTTCTAAGTCTCTTAGAAAACTGCTATAATAATCCCCGCTTCCATCTCTGGAGGCGGGGATTTTTTAGATATGTACTGCGCTTTTTCTTGCCGTGAGGTAAATGGTTCGCACCGCAAGGTGCGCAAAGTATGCGGCCATGAGAATGTGGATGGCGGTTTCGGGTGCCACCGAGCGGCCGCCAAAAAGCGCCAGGCCGCATAGCCATACGGCAAAAAAGCCCGCAGCGCAAAGAAGCGTACTGTTTCTGAGCTCTTTTGATGCGGTGGCGCCGATATAGATTCCGTCCCACATGAAGGCCGCGCAGCCGATGGGCGGCATCAGGAGCAGCCACGGCAGGAACTGCCGCCCTGCTTCCACTACCGCTGCGTCAGAGGTCATGAGGCGGAAAAGCGGCACTCCACACACGCCGTAGAGCACCATGAACAGGGCCGCCACGCCGCCGCTCCACGCGAACGTCTGGCGGATGGTGGCGCGAAGGCCATCGGCCCGCCCCTGCCCGATGAACTTGCCCGCAAGGGCCTCGCCGGCATAGGCAAACCCGTCGGTGAAGTAGCTGAAGATCATGAGCAGCTTCATCAGGATGGCGCTGACGGCCAGCATGAGGTCCCCGTACCGCGCGCTCAGCACCGTAAAACCAATGTACACGGCAATAAGCCCGACGGACCTTAAGAACAGATCCCGGTTCAGCGTGAAAAAGGCGCTCGCACTATAACTCGCTGTGTTATCGTTAGTTAAGTTTTTCTCTTTAGGCTGAACAGGCGAAAGAGAAAAACGTAAACTGCTGAGGATGAGGGATTTATGGCCGATTCGCAAACGGCGACGGGCAGCCAGGGTGCAATAGAGGAAGCCGCACCATTGGGCGGCGGCTGTGCCGATGGCCACCCCCGCGAAGCCCATCCGCATGCCCAGGACGATGGACAGGAGGATGTTGACGCCGTTCACCAGGAGGTCGGCCGTCATGGGACGCACCGAGTCCTGCAGGCCGATGAACCAGCCTTTGTAGGCAAAGAGCGAAAGCGTTGCCGGAGCCGCCCAGATGCGGATGTAGAAGTACTGTGAGGCCAGGGCGCGAACCTCGGGGCTGCAGTCTACTATGAGAAACGCGAGCCACACCACGGCCCACTGGAGGGCAATCAGGACCAGTCCCGAAGAGAGTGCCAGCCGGAGCGCCCTTTCCAGGATGCCGCCGGTGTCCTCTCCCCGTCCGTAGGCCTGCGCCGTGAGCCCGCCCGTCCCGGCCCGGAGGAATCCGAAGTTCCAGTACAGCAGGTCAAAGAGCATGGTGCCGATGGAGATGCCGCCGATGAGGGTGGCCGATGACTCTACGGGCAGGTGTCCCACCACGGCAATGTCCACCATGCCCACCAGGGGAACGGTGATATTGGCCAGGATGCTGGGAACAGCCAAGCGAAGGATTTCGCGGCTGAGTTTCATCGGAATTTCTTGTCTTCCTCCAGCATGCCCAGGTAGGAATTGTAGCGTTCCGGAGGAATGAGGCCGGCGTCTACGGCCGCCTTGACGGCGCAACCGGGCTCGTGGGTATGGGTGCAGGGGGTGAACCGGCAGCCTTCGGAGGCCCGCAGCATTTCCGGGAAATAGCGGGCGATTTCCTCTTTCTCCACGTCGACCAGGCCGAAGCCGCGGATGCCGGGGGAGTCAATGACGTAGCCGCCCGAAGAAAGCGGATACATCTCATAGAGGGAGGTGGTATGCTTGCCCTGCAGGTGGGCGGCCGATATGGCGCCAACCTTGGGATCCAGTGAAGGGTCCAGGGCCTTGATAAGGGACGATTTTCCTACGCCGGACTCTCCGGAAAACAGGTTGACGTGCCCCTTGCAGGCTTCCCGGAGTGCTTCGATGCCTTCTCCGGTGCGCACGGACGTTTCCAGGACCGGATATCCCGCGCCCTCGTAGATGCTCCGGAAATGCGTGAGCTCATCGGCCGCCATTTCCCGGTACATATCGGTCTTGGAAAGGACGATGGTGGCGGGTATGCCGTAGAGTTCGCAGGTGACAAGGATGCGGTCCAGGAAGGGGAGTTTTACCTCCGGGAAATACAGCGATACCACCACATAGGCGCGGTCCAGGTTGGCGGCGATGATGTGTGCCTGCCGGGACAGGTTGGTAGAGCGTCGGATGAGGTAGTTGCGGCGCGGAAGAACTTCCGTGATGACGGCGGTATCCCCGTCCGGAATATACTCCACGCGGTCTCCCACGGCGATGGGGTTGGTGATGGAACTGCCCTTGAGGCGGATTTTACCGCGCAGCACGGCCGGAAACAGTTTCCATTCCGGCAGGGGAGACAGCAGGTAATGGCTGCCTGCGTTCTTGACGACCGTGGCTTCCATTACAGAACGCTCTCCAGAAGGGGCAGGAGGTGTTCCACGTAATGGACCATGCCCTGGTCGGTGAAGTGGACGCCGTCCACAAAATCCTCGGGAAGGGTCATGCCTTCCGCTCCGAGGTAGTAGATGTTTTTCTCTCCGGCGGCCTGCAGGCTCTCAAACAGGGCCTTCTGGGCTTCGTTCTTGCCCCGCACTTCCTCGGCGATGGCCTTATCTACAATACCGTGGGGAAAGAGGGGATCTTCTACAAAGATGATGGGAGTAGACGGGTGCGCATTCCTTAAGATGCGGTAGAACTTCTCTCCGTTTTCCCGGATGCGCGCGGGCTTTGCGTTGGGTACATAGTCCAGTACATACACGGCCGGTTTTTCCACCGAGGCCATAAGTTCTGCAATCTCCAGGTCCAGGAAGGCGTTTCCGCTGAAGCCCAGATTAATGACGGTTCGGTCCAGGCGCCGGGCCAGGATATTGGTGTGGGCCATGCCGGGACGCGAGGCGCAGCCGCCCTGCAGGATGGAAGTGCCGTATGTGACAACAGGGCTGTCTGCGACCGGGCTTTCCACGAGGGGCTGCTCCAGCGTGTAACCTTCCGGGACACCCAGCTCCAGGGACTTCACTTCGTCATAAAGGGCCAGGTACAGCATGTATTCCCGTTCCTGAGGCTCCATGTTTCCCACCAGTTTTTTCTGGTGATCGGCCTTGATGGCGCCCCATTCGAACCCCGATCCCACAAAGCGCCACTGGCCGTCTATGCGGACATAGAGGTCCAGGCCGCCCACGGCGCAGTCGGTCATGTGCGGCATGTGAAAGCCCGTGTTGGTCCAGCGGGCATAGATGGAGGGCGCGCTGGTGCGGAAGCGGATATAGAGCCCGGCCGAGTTGGTGCCGAGGTCCCAGAGCTGGTCCCGGATTACGCCGTGGAGGCGTTCCGGCAGCCGGCGGTAACGGGGGCCTTCCTCACTGTGCGCCTTGCCGTAGACGGGGAAGACGGACGCGTCCGTATATACATATCCTTCCTGTGCCGGGGCGGCAAGGCCGCACAGGAGAAGGGAAATACTCAGCAGCAGTTTTTTCATTTTCGTCAGTTTATCTGGTACAAAAATACGAATTTTTGATACATTCGTCGCAATTAATGAACGGTTCGGAGGAAAAGTGGCCGGAAGTCGTTGGTAAATCGTCACTTTGTATGTAAATTTGTAAAGCAACACATAACTATGACCACAAACATCCAACTCCAGTATCATACACAGTGGGGCGAAAACATCCAGCTCCGCATCGGCAAACGCCGTATTCCCATGGAATACTCCTTCGGAGGCCTCTGGCAGATTATGCTGAATGGCCGCGACATCCACGACGGTGATTATTTCACCTTCGAGGTTGTCCGTGAGGGAAAGGTGGTGGAGCGCGAATGGCGCGTCCATCGCTTCAATTCCCCGTCGGCCCAGAAGAATATCATCGTGCGCTCGCAGTGGAAAGGACGTCCAGCCAATTCCGCCTTCTACGCATCGGCCTTCAGCGACGTTATCTTCCGCCGCCCGGACGGCGCTTCCTTCCGCCATCCCCGGGGGGAGGCTCCGGGCCTTGGCAACGTGTGTATCCGCATCCCTGCCCCCGAGGTCCGCAGCAGCGAGTCCGTTGGTCTCGTGGGATCGGGGCGCGAACTGGGAGACTGGAAGAAGGTCCATCTGCTCTCCGACGCAACCTTCCCCTGGTGGGTGATCTCCCTGGATATCACCGAGCCCATGGAGTACAAGTTTGTCATCGTGGACAGCAAAACCCTGGAAATCAAACTGTGGGAGGAAGGCCCCAACCATTTCTTCGGGGAGGTGCCCCCGCAGGATACGCAGCTGGTCATAGCCGATATCCAGCCCACGTTCCCCACCCGCCCGTGGAGAGGCACCGGCATTGCCGTCCCCGTCTTCTCCCTCCGCTCGGAGGAAAGCTTCGGCGTGGGCGAATTCAATGACATCAAACATTTGGTGGACTGGGCGGTGAAAACCGGCCAGAGCGTCGTGCAGCTTCTGCCTATCAACGACACCACCATGACCCATACCTGGCAGGACTCCTATCCGTACAATGCGGTGAGCTCCTTCGCCCTGCATCCGCAGTTTATCCACCTGCCCGCCGCCGGCGTGAAGGAAGATGCTGCCTACAAGGCCAGAAAGGAGGAACTGGAAGCCCTTCCGGCTATCGATTACGAAGCGGTGAATGCCGCTAAACTTGAACTCATGAAAAGCCTTTACAAGGGTGCGAAGGGGAAAAAGGCCCTGGAGTCGCCGGAGTACAGGGCCTTTGTAAAGTCCAACGAGGACTGGCTGCTTCCGTATGCCGTATTCAGCGTGCTCCGGGACCAGCACGGCAGTCCGGACTTTGAGAAATGGGGCAAAATGGCCGTATACAGCGCCCGCAAGGTGGCGGCTTTCGCCCAGGAGAATGCGGCCGAGGTTGGCTTCTACTGCTATCTGCAGTTTGTCCTGGACGCCCAGCTCAGAGAAGCCGTCCAGTATGCGCACCTTCATGGTGTCGCCCTCAAGGGAGACCTTCCCATCGGCGTATCCCGCGTGAGCGTGGATGCCTGGCAGCACCCGGAACTGTTCCACCTGGACAGCCAGGCCGGCGCCCCGCCGGACGCTTTTGCCGAGGACGGCCAGAACTGGGGATTTCCCACCTACAACTGGGAGAGAATGGCCCAGGACAATTATGCCTGGTGGCGTGCCCGCATGAGCAAGATGTCCCAGTATTTCGATGCGTTCCGCATTGACCACATCCTCGGGTTCTTCCGCATCTGGGAAATTCCGTCCCAGTATAAGAGCGGGCTCATGGGCCATTTCAATCCGGCGCTGCCCTATTCCGGAGACGAGCTCCGTGCGCAGGGATTCCGTCCCGGAGAAGGGGAGGGAACCGATGTCCTGTTTGTGGAAGATCCCCGCGAGAAGGACCACTGGCATCCGCGCATTTCCGGCAACAAGACTCAGCAGTATGCCTGGCTTTCCCCCGAGATGAAGTATCGGTATGACAAGCTCTCGGAAGATTTCTTCTGGCATCGTCACAACGACTTCTGGCGGGAGAGCGCGCTTCGCAAGCTTCCGGCCCTCCTGCGCTCCACCGGCATGCTGGCCTGCGGCGAAGACCTGGGCATGATTCCCGCCTGCGTGCCTTCCGTGATGGAACAGCTGAACATCCTGAGCCTGGAAATCCAGCGTATGCCCAAGGATCCGCGCGATGCCTTCGGCCATCCCGGCAGCTATCCTTACTGGTGCGTCTGCGCTACGGGAACGCATGACACCTCACCCCTTCGGGCATGGTGGGAAGAGGACCGTGCCCTCACCCAGCGCTACTATAACGAGGTGCTGGGCTGCGAGGGAGACGCCCCCTATTTCTGCGAGCCCTGGGTGGCAGACCTTATCATCGGCCAGCATATGCATTCGCCCGCCATGCTCGCCATCCTGCCCCTGCAGGACTGGCTGGCCACCGACGGAGAGGTCCGGTATCAGGGAAATCCGGCCGATGAACGCATCAACATCCCGGCCATCCCCCGTCACTACTGGCGCTACCGCATGCACTGCACGCTGGAAAGCCTGGTGGGCAATGACAAGTTGAACGCCCACCTGCGCTCACTGGCTCAGGCGGCAGACAGAAACCGTTAGGCATGGAGAACGACTGGAAAGACAGGCTGGGTGTGGTTTTCTCCACCAACCCGGACTTTAAGTACACGACCGCGGAGACGGAGGAGGCAGAGACGCTTCCTCCGTCCCGTCAGCGTCTTATCGTGGGGATCGACCGCCGCAACCGTGGCGGCAAACAGGTAACGCTCATTACCGGTTTTGTGGGAAAGGCCGATGACCTCAAGGAACTGGGCCGCACGCTCAAGACCAAACTTGGCGTTGGAGGCAGCGCAAAAGACGGAGAAATCACCATCCAGGGAGATTTTCGTGACAAAGTGGTATCTATTTTGCAGGGCTTGGGCTACAACGCCAAAAGAGGAAATTGATGCTGCTCCAAGAGCCTTTTACCAGCAGTCGTCTGCTGCTGGAACAAACCCCTTCCGGACAACCCCCTGTAACACCGGAGGGTTTTTCTGTGCTGTTCATCGGCCTGGCGGTGGCTTTTATCCTGGCCGCCATTGCCTTTTTACCCCGGTTCCTGAGCCTGGCACCGCTGCTTTTTGACAGCCTGTTCAGGGCCCGCGGCAGCGTTTCGCTGGAAAGCAGCGTCCGCGCCAGCAATGACCGCAGGCTGGTAGCATTTGTGCTGCTGCTGCCTGCAGCGCTCCTCACGTATTATTACAAGGTGTACGACGCCGCCTTCCTGTATATCTGGGGAGAGGAATGGCGCCTGCCGGTGCTCATTGGCGTGTTTGCCGTTTTTGCCCTTGTGAGGCTTGCCATGTATTCCTTTCTGAAGCCGCGGCGCAATAATGACTTTTACTGCCTGTCGCGGCGTACAGCCTACACGTATTTTATCCTGCTGGTAGTATTAGCACTGCTTACAACGGGTGTTTTAGCACTTTTTGGATGCGAAAATGCTGTTATTCAGAAAGTTCTGCAAGTTGAAATCTTCACTTTATATTTCGCTTTTCTTGTTCGTCGTGCGCAAATATTAGCATTATTTTGCAATCCTTTGCGAACTTTTTTGTACCTTTGCGCGCTCGAAATTTTGCCCAGTGCGGCATTAATCGTTTCGGCAATCGTACTGTAGAGAGAAGTAGAAAGAAAAATGAGCATCCAGAAGATTTTGGTATCCCAGAACGCTCCGCGCGTTCTCACACAATATCAGGCCGTAACGGAGAAGTTCGGCGCCCAGTTCCAATTTACTCCCTTTTTCAGGATTGAACCCCTCACTTCCCGTGAGTTCCGTGCCCAGCGCATCAACTTCCTGGAGTATTCGGCTATTGTGTTTTCTTCCCGTCACGTCATTGACGCCTTTTTCTCCCTGGCGGAGGAACTGCGGGTGAAAATCCCCGAGACCATGAAGTACTTCTGCACCACGGAAGCCGTGGCTATGTACCTGCAGAAGCACATCGTATACCGCAAGCGCAAGATATTCTTCGGAGACGGAACCCCGGAGAGCGTGGTTACGCTCATCGGCCCCAAGCACAAGGGGGAGAAGTTCCTCATCACCATGACCGAAGGCTCTTCCGTAGATGCCCTGGCCGGGCTCTTCCAGGAACGTGAACTGGAGTATTCCACCGGCGTGTTCGTGAAGCCCGTGAGCAATGACCTCAAGGACATCAAGCTGGAAGACTTTGACATGATTGTCTTCTACAACCCCGCCGACGTCAAATCTCTCCAGGAGAATTTTCCGGATTTCAAGCAGGGAGACATCAAGATGGTTTCCTATGGCCGTTCCATCGTGAAGGCCATGGAGGAAGCAGGCCTTCGCATCGACGTAAAGGCTCCCTCTCCGGAAGCCCCTTCGGTGGCCCGTGCCATCGAACTCTACCTGGAAAGCCTTTAATGCATGATGGCCGATGAAACCCTTACTAAAAGCGAACGTCTCTGCGGTGCTGTAACCGTCGCAGAACTGTTCGAGCATGGCAAGGGTGTAACGGCCGGGTGCCTCCGGTGCAAGTATCTCGTTCGTGAAGGGTCGGAAGACCTTTCACGCATTGTGGTATCGGTCCCCAAGCGAAACTTCAAACGCGCCGTTAAGCGCAATCTTCTCAAACGCCGCATCCGCGAGAGTTACCGCAGGCAGAAAGCGCTGCTGGGCTCCGGTGTGGACGTCCTGTTTGTGTATACCTCCCGGGAAGTCTTTCCCTACGAGGCTGTCTATGCCGACATGACTGCCGCCCTTACCGCCATCGCCCATGCATCCAACGCTTAAGAATATCCTTATTTTCCCGGCGGTGGTGCTCATCAAGTTCTATCAGGTGTGCATCAGCCCCTTTACGCCGCCGTCGTGCCGCTTTACTCCCACGTGCTCCCAGTATGCCCTGGAAGCGTTTCGCAAGCATGGCCCCTTCAAGGGGCTGTATCTTTCCGTGAGACGAATTCTCCGCTGCCACCCCTGGGGCGGGAGCGGTTATGATCCTGTACCGTAGAGGGGGGCGCTGCCCCCCTATTATCCCCCTGCGGCCTTTTCGCCCTCTACGATTTTTCTGCGAAAAATCCCGGGCCCGGCCGGCGACCTGATGGTCGCTTTAAGTCACTTCGAATTAAAGACATGCCCAAAAAAGAGAAAATCCAGGAAATGTTTGACGGAATTGCTCCGTCTTACGATAAGTTGAACCATGTCATGTCCCTGAATGTGGACAAGCTCTGGCGAAAGCATGCGCTCAAGGAGATTGTGGACGGGACGCCGCAGCAGATCCTGGACGTAGCGTGCGGCACCGGGGACAGCACCATTGCCATTGCCGCCGCTGCGGGTTCCGGCTCGCGGGTGATCGGGGCCGATATCTCCGAGGGCATGATGGCCCTTGTCATGGAAAAGGCCGCGCATGAGGGCGTGCACGACCGCATCCGTCTACAGGTAGCCGATGGCGAAAACCTCCCGTATGAAGAGGGAAGCTTCCACCGGGTCACCTGTGCTTTCGGCATCCGGAACTTCGAACACAAGGAGAAAGGCCTTCAGGAGTTCTACAGGGTGCTGAAACCCGGCGGAAAGGCGGTCATCCTGGAACTGTCCGTTCCCCGGAACAAGACCGTCCGCTGGCTGTATGACCTCTACTTCATGCACATTCTGCCCTGGATTGGCGGGCTCATCTCCGGCAACAGGGCTGCCTATCAGTATCTCCCCGCCTCCGTGCACGCATTTCCTTCCCCGCAGGCCTTCTGCGCCATGATGGCCGATGCCGGCTTCTCCCGCGTCCGCCACAAAGCCTTCACCTTCGGCCTTTGCCGTATGTTCATCGGCGAAAAATAATGCGCACCCCGCCTAAACTGTTTATTATCAATGTTCTATGTTTTTCTCTTTAGGCTGATCGGCCTAAAGAGATTTTGTTAGAGTGCTAATAATCAAGCGTTTACAGGGTAATCGCTTTTACGTATGAGCGGCGGCGCTGGTAGGGCTTGGGATCATAGTCGCCGAACAAGGTTTGCACCTTGTGATTCTCTTCGAGCTGGGGGTTAAGCAGCATGCGCTTGATTCCCAGTTTGATAAAGTTCTCGTGCAGGTACTTGAACATGAGAAGGGCTGCCCCCTTGGTCTGATATTCAGGGAGTACGCCGATGAGGAGGCCTTCGGCCATGTGATTTTTCCGGGGATTGAGCTCGGGCAGGATGTGCATCCAGCCAAAGGGGAAGATACGGCCTTTGGCCTTGCGGACGCCAGCGCTGATGTGCGGCATGGTTACCGTGAAGGCGACGAGTTCGTCCTTGTCATTGACCACGAAAGCTACCATGTCCTTGTTGAGAACGGGGACATACTGCTTGACATAGCCGTCTATCTGCTCCTTGGAGAGCTGGCTGTACTCGTACAGGCCGGCGAAGGCACTGTTGAGCACGTGGAACATCTCACGGCCGCGGCGGGCCATCTTGCGCAGCGTGGAGGCGCGGTAAATGTGTACGCCGTAGCGCTTTTCCACCAGGTCTGCGTACTGGAACATGGAGGGCAGTTTGTCGGAGAACTCGATGAAACGCTGCGTCCAGTCGGCGTCTTTGGTGAAGCCCATTCGCTCCAGGAATTCGCCGTAATAGGGGTAGTTATAGATAACCGTGAAGGGACTCTCGTTCTCAAAACCTTCTACCAGAAGGCCTTCGCGGTCCATATCGGTGAAGCCCAGGGGACCCTTGATCTTGGTGGCGCCGCGGGCTTTGCCCCAATCGGCCACGGTATCCACGAGGGCTTTGGCCACCTCGAAGTCTTCCACGAAGTCTATCCAGCCAAAGCGCACCACTTCCTCTCCCCACTTCTTGTTGGCGTTGTGGTTGATGATGGCAGCGACCCGGCCCACCACTTCTTCCCCGCGGAAGGCGAGGTAGAGTTCCCTGTCGCAGAACGAGAGGGAGGGATTCTCCGGGCCCAGGGACTTGTATTCGTCGTCCTCGAAAGCGGGCACCCACTTGTCACAATCCTTATAAAGATCCAGGGGAAACTGGATGAACTGCCGCAGCATACGCTTCCCTTTTACGGGAACAATGGTCAGATTTAGCATCACGTTTGGTTTAGTAACCTGCAAATATACAACTTTTCCCATAAATGTCTATCATTGCGCACTGCATGTAAATGGTTGATTATTAGTACTATAATAAAATCTCTTTAGGCCGAGCAGCCTAAAGAGATTTTACTAATACGTTGATGTAGAGCCGATTAGATGCGGTTCGCGGAGGTTACTTCTGTGCTGCCAGCACGGCGTCGCAGACGTCTCCCACCGTAAAGGGGGCGGGGGCGCCGTCGGGGAAGTGCATGCCGAACTTTTCCTCGGCGGCCAGCGACAGGATGAGCATGGTAAGCGAGTCCACTCCCAGTTCCCGGACAAGTTCGGTCTCGAAACCGGCTTTGCTCAGGTCTGTGTTGGGGCGGATGTTCGTGAGGATTTCCTTGAGTCCTTCAAATACTTCTTCCCGTGTCATATGCGCGATACTTTCATGCTGCCCGTACGCTTGAAGTCCTCCGTGCGTACGGTTACTTTCACAATCTGATGGGTGCTGGGAAGCGTTGCGTTCACCTTTTTTACCAGGGCGTTCATGTAAGCCTCCACTTCTTCCCAGGGCTTGCCGTCAAAGGCAGGCATGAAGGGCAGGATTTCGATGGCGATTACCTGGCGGCCGTTGAATTCGTCCTCCTTTACCATGGCGTCGCGCACGCAGGGGTCTGCATAGAAGGGCTCCTCGAGGGTCTCGGGGCTCACATTCTCTCCGTTAGCGAGGATGATGAGGTTTTTGATGCGTCCGGTGATGTAGAGGAAGCCTTCCTCGTCAAAGTGCACGAGGTCTCCGGTGCGGAGCCAGCCGTCGGGGGTAAGGGCCTCGGCCGTCTTTTCGGGATCCTTGTAGTAGCCGGAGAAGACGTTGTCTCCCTTGATCCAGAGCTCACCGTCCACCACCTTGGTCTCCTGACCGGGATAGACCTTGCCGATGGAAGTGGGCTTCTCCACGGCATTGGCGTTGGCGCTGGTGAGGTTGGCGCCCTCCGTGAGGCCGTAGCCGAAGCAGAACTCAACGCCCAGTTTGGTGAAGATGTCCACCAGGCGCGGCGGCACGTTGGCGGCGCCGGCGATGATCATGCGGAGACTGCCGCCCAGGAACTGGGGACCGTACATCTTCACAAGACCGCTGAGGATGTCGCAGATGCCCGGCACTATCACGAGGACGGTGGGCTTCAGGACCGGCAGCTTGCCGATGGTTGCCTTCATGTCCTCGCAGGTGTAGATGAGGTTGCCGGTATAGAAGCAGCCCATGGTGCCGGCGATGAGGCCGAACACATGGCTCAGGGGCAGAATGGCGATATAGCGGTGTACGCCGATGACCTTACCGGGCTTGAAAACGGCGTTGTAGTTGCCTCTCATGAGGGCGCGGTGGCTCAGGACGGCACCCTTGGGCTGGCCGGTGGTACCTCCGGTGAAGAAGATGGCGGCGGGGCTTTCGGGGTCTATCTGGGCCGATGGTGCCTCCGTCTCGGCGATGCTGGCGGCGGGGAGCACCTTCACGCCCTGCAGCTTGCCGGTGAGGGGCATGAACTCCTCGCGGACGAAGATGGCGGCAATGTCAAACTTCATGCAGGAACCCACGATGGCCATCTCAGGGAGGGCCGAGGGGAAATTCATGGCAACGTATCCGGCGCTGGTGACGGCCAGGAACAGTTCGATGGCATCCTGGCTGTTGCGGTCGAAGATGGCGATGTGGGAGCCTTTGGGAAGGCCGAGGCCTTCGATGAAAGCGCGGCGGCGGGCCACGCGGTGGCCCAGTTCTTCATAGTTGATGGTGTTAACGGTATCAGAAAGAGCGGGCATGGAAGCGTACTCTTTTGTGAACCAGTCGACAAATTGTCCCATGGTGGGAAGATAGGGAATCCTGTCAAATTCCTCCTTGGGAATCATGTCGTAAAAATACTGTGACATATTGGTATAGGTTTAAATTTTCGCAAAGATAGCATTTTTCTACAACTAAAAAATACTTACCTTTGTATTCTATGGACAAGAAAACCTTCAACAAGTGGAACTGGGGGGTGGCGCTGGCCGTCCTGGTCATCTCATCGGCCACCTATCTTTCCACGATAGAACCCACCGCATCGTTCTGGGACTGCGGAGAATTCATTGCATCGTCGTATAAGCTGGAAGTGGGCCATCCTCCGGGAAACCCCGTGTTCCAGCTCTTCGCCCGCCTGTTCTCCATTCCCTTTGATGCCGCGCATGCCGCTGTGGCCATCAATGCCATGAACGCCCTGCTCAGTGCGCTCACGGTCATGTTCCTGTACCTGACCATCGTGTTCTTCGCACAACGGCTTCTGGCCGATGCCCCTTCCTCCGGGGCAATAAAAAAGGCCGAGGCCCCGGAGGACGGGGTATCGGCCATCAGCTTTTCCAAGGCGATTGCCATCTTTGGCGCAGGCGCCGTGGGAGCGCTGGCCTACTGCTTCTCCGACACGTTCTGGTTCAGTGCCGTGGAAGGCGAAGTGTATGCCATGAGCTCGCTGTTCACCGCGCTGGTGTTCTGGGCCATGTGCCGCTGGTATGAGACCGCCGACGAGCCGCACGCCAACCGCTGGATCGTGCTCATCGCCTTCCTGATGGGTCTGTCCATCGGCGTTCATCTTCTGAACCTCCTTACCATCCCGGCCTTCGTGTTCATGTACTACTATCGCATGAACGAGGGACGCAAGCTCTCCTTCGGGAAGCTGGCGGGCATCTTTTCTATCGGCGTTGTCATCGAGTTCCTCCTCGTTTACCTGTTCATTCCGTACCTTCCCAAGCTGGCGGCCTTCTTTGACCGCATCTTCGTGAACGGCTTTGGCCTGCCGTACAACAGCGGCGCCGTCTTTTTCATGGTGGCCCTCCTGGGCCTGTGCTTCTGGGCGCTGTTCTCCACCCTCCGCAGCGGAAAGGTGTTCTGGAATACCGTCACCCTGTGCGTGACCACGCTGGTCATCGGCTTCTCGCTGTTCTCCATCGTGATCATCCGCTCCAGCGTGAAAACGCCCACCAACGAGTATCAGCCCGATAACCCGTATACGCTGGTGCGTTACCTCAGCCGCGAGCAGTACGGCTCCACGCCGCTTCTCTACGGCCAGTACTTCGACGCGCCCTACGACCTCACGCAGGACAAGTACTGGGCTCCGCTGGACGGCAAGTACGTGAAGGCCGATGCCCCCGCCGATGCCGCCTACCGCCCGGAGGGCAAGATGCTGTTCCCCCGCATGTGGTCATCGGCCGATCCCCGCTTCGTCGATTTCTACGAGTCTTACACGCAGGGAAAGGGCACGCGCGTGAAGGGGGCTACCCACCGCAAGCCCACCTTCGGGGCCAATCTGGCCTACTTCTTTGACTATCAGCTCAACTGGATGTACTGGCGCTATTTCATGTGGAACTTCGTGGGGCGCCAGAACGACATCCATTCCCCGGTGCCCGGGAACGTTTTCTACGGCAACTGGGAAAGCGGTATCGGCTTCCTGGACGCCGTGCGCCTCGGAGACCAGTCCGACGCTCCTTCTCCGCTGGCCGGCAACAAGGGCAAGAACCACTATTTCTTCCTGCCGCTGCTGCTGGGCCTGCTGGGCCTGGTGTTCCAGTTTGACCGGGACAAGCGCGGCAGCTGGCTTGTGTTTCTCATGTTCTTCATGACGGGCATCGCCATCGTGCTGTACCTCAACCAGCCTCCGTACCAGGTGCGGGAACGCGACTATGCCTATGCGGGCTCGTTCTATATGTTCGCCATCTGGATCGGCCTGGGCGTGGTGGCGCTCCACGAGTGGCTGTCGGCATCGGCCTTCATGAAGAAGGTGCCGGCGAAGGCCGTCGCCTGCGGCGTTTCCGTGCTGTGCCTGGGCGTTCCGGCCCTCATGGCCGCCCAGAACTGGGACGACCACGACCGTTCGCATCGGTACACGGCCCCCGAGATGGCCTTCAACTACCTCAATTCGGTGGGGAAAAACGGCATGCTCGTCACCCATGGAGACAACGATACTTTCCCGCTGTGGTATGCGCAGGAGATTGAAGGAATCCGCACGGATGTCCGCGTGGTGAATACGTCCCTGCTCGGAACCGACTGGTACATTGACCAGATGAAGTGGGCATGCAACGAGAGCGCTCCGCTGCCGCTCAAGGTGCCGGCCCGTCAGTATCTGTACGGAACCAACGAGTTCGTGTACATTGCCTACGACGACGGATCTCCCATGCTGCTGTCAGACGTCATGGACGTGTTCCGCGACCCCAAGATGAAGGTGGCCCTCGAAAACGGGCTCAAGCTGGATTTCATCTGCGCCCGCAACCTGGTAATTCCCGTAAACAGGGAGAATTGCATCAAATACGGTATTGTCCCTGAGGAATTTGCCTCCGAGATTCCCGACAGCATCACGCTCACCATCTCCAAGGACAAGAACTACATTTCCAAGCCGGAACTCTTCATGCTGGACCTGCTGTCCAACTATGAGTGGGACCGTCCGCTCAATCTGCTCAACATGGGCGGAGACCTCAACGTGGGAATCAAGGATTACCTCATGTATGACGGCTTCTCCTACCGCTTTACGCCCATCCGCAACAAGGTGAGCTCTACGGATGCCGGCAGGGTGGATGCCATCGGCCTATATGAGAAGATGAAGACGGTCTACAAGTGGGATGCCCTGAAGCGGAAGGACTATTTTGTGGACTATCAGAATATGTACACCTTCCTGGGCGTGCTTTCCCAGCGTCAGCTGTTCCTGACCGTTTCCAACGCGCTCATCGATGCCGGTGAGACGGAGAAGGCCCTGGAAATGCTGGATATGTGCCAGGAGGTCTTCCCTGAGGAGAACTTCCCGCTGGAGAGCATTTCCGTGGGCTTCAGCGGCAACGACTACATGGTGGCCCAGATCATTGAGAACTACTACTATCTCGGAGAATCCGGGAAAGCCCGCGAACTGGCCACCCGCATGGGAGATGAGCTCCTTGAGACCAGCCGCTTCTTCCTGGAGTGGGGAAGCCTGGGCCGGCAGGAATTCGAGACCGCCAGCCGCGTGCTCCTCTATGTAGCCGATGTGTGCAAGCAGTACGGAGACAAGACGCTGGGAACGGCCATGGTCGATGCCCTGGAGCAGCTCCTGCACGCCGCTTCGGGCAGCGAGTATGCCCTTGAACGTGAAGATACACTTGAAGTAAAGTAATAATATGAAACGAACGCTGCTATTCCTTCTTTCCCTGGCCCTCTGCGTTTCGGCTTCGGCCCAGGAGAAAGAGAAAGAAAAAGAAAAGAAAGAGGCTCCCGTTAAGCTGGAGTTCAGCCAGGGCCTTTTTTCCGTTGCCCACAACGAGAAAGACTGGTTCCTGGAAATCCCCGACACCCTTCTCGGGCGCCGCATCCTGGCTGTGACGCGTTTCGCCGCCAATACCATGGGTGCCGGCGAGTACGGCGGTGAAGAGGTGAACGATGCCATGCTGTACTGGGAGAAGGCCCCTAACGGCAACCTCCTCCTCCGGGTAGACGTCGTCAACGTGGAGGCTCCCGAGTCCGATGCCATCGCCCAGGCGGTGCGCGTGAGCTCCGAGAACCCCATTGTGGCGTCCTTCAAGCCCGAGAAGGAAGCATCGGCCGGCACCACCCGCATCAAGGCCAACAGCCTGTTCGAGGGAGACCTTCAGGTGTTTTCCCTGAACGCCGCCACCAAGAAACAGTACAATCTGGGCGGGATCAAGGCCGATGCCAGCTTCATCGGGAGCATGCGCACCTACCCCATCAATACGGAGGTGACGGTGACCAAGACGTTTGCCTACAACCAGCCGCAGGGCAATCAGGGCGGTCCGGCCCGTTCGGGCAGCCTTCCTGCGGGCCGTGAGGCCGGCGTGGTTACGATGGTGCTCAATACGTCCTTCCTGCTGCTTCCGGAAGTACCCATGCAGCAGCGCTGGTTCGACGCCCGCGTCGGTTACTTCGCCGGCGGCTATACGCATTTCTCCGATGACCAGCAGGGGGTGGAGCCTGTCCGCTACATTACCCGCTGGCGCCTGGAAGCCCGTCCCGAGGACGTAGAAAAGCAGAAAAGGGGAGAGCTCGTAGAGCCCGTAAAGCCCATTGTCTATTATATCGATCCCGCTACGCCCAAGCGGTGGCGTCCGTACCTCATTGCCGGTGTCAATGACTGGCAGGTCGCCTTCGAGCAGGCCGGATGGAAGAACGCCATCCGTGCCGAGGAGTGGCCGGAGAATGCCGAGGAACTGGGCATGAGCCTGGAAGATGCGCGTTTCTCCGTCATCCGCTATCTGGCTTCCCCCATTGCCAATGCCTACGGCCCCAACGTGCACGATCCCCGCAGCGGTGAAATCCTGGAAAGCCACATCGGCTGGTATCACAATGTAATGACGCTGGTGCATGACTGGTATCAGGTGCAGGCTGCCGCCGTGGATCCCCGCGCCCGCAGCTTCCGCTTCTCCGACGAACTCATGGGAGACCTCATCCGCTTTGTTTCTTCCCATGAGGTGGGCCATACGCTGGGCCTCCGCCACAACAAGGGTTCATCCAGCTTTACTCCCGTGGAGAAACTGCGCGACAAGGCCTGGGTGGAGGAAAACGGCCACACCGTGAGTATCATGGACTATGCCCGCTTCAACTATGTGGCCCAGCCCGAAGACCATATTGAAAAGGCCGGTCTGTATCCCCGCATCAACCTCTATGACAAGTGGGCCATCGAGTATGGTTACAAGCCCACGTACATCTCCGATCCCAAGGAAGATCACCTGTGGTGGAACAAGGAGATCATCGCCCGCCTGGAGGCCGAGCCGCGCCTGTGGTTTGGCGGTGAGGGCAACGACCAGGATCCCCGCGCCCAGAGCGAAGACCTCGGAGACGATGCCGTGGCGGCCAGCGAGTATGGTATCCTGAACCTTCAGCGCATCATCGGCCAGCTTCCTGCCTGGAATACCGAGGAGGCCAATATGTATACCAACCTGAACCGGATGTACGACGCCGTGGTGTCCCAGTACGGACGCTACATGGGGCATGTGGCCCAGAACATCGGCGGCCGTTACATTACGAATAAGAGCGTGGAGCAGGCCGGTCCCAAATACGCCCCCGTCCCCCGGGAGCACCAGAAAAAGTGCCTGGAGTTCCTGAATGCCCGCGTGTTCACGCGTCCTTCCTGGCTGGTGGAGCAGCCCTATGTTTTCAACCTTACCGACAGCCCCGAAAAGGAGCTCTATCCTATTATTAATAATGTAGTGGGTGCGGGTTTCCTCCTCAGTCCCATCCGCATGGACCGCATGGGCCAGTTTGCGCAGGCATCGGCCGGCAATTACAGCCCCGAAGAGTACATGAAGGACCTGCACGGCATGGTGTTCACGGAGCTTGAGAAGGGCGGCAAGGTTTCCAGCTACCGCCGCTATCTCCAGAACCGCTTTGTGGCCGTAGCCATTACCGTGGTGAACTCCGACGCCTACAGAAACTACTCCAGCCGTGCCCTCATTCTGGGCGAGCTCCTCGCCATCCAGAAGAAGGCCGCCAAGGCCAAGTCCTCCGACCCCGCCACACAGGCTCACTGGCAGTCCATCGCTGTCCAGATCGGGAAGGCGCTCAAGTAATCTCGAATCTTTGTAACTAGTTGATTATCAGCGTTATTGAAAAATCTCTTTAGGCCGAACAGCCTAAAGAGATTTTTTTAGTGTGCTGGTAATTAGCCGATTATGCAGCTATCGCTTGAGGCGTACGTAGATGCTCAGGGGCATCACCTTGCCGAAGGAGTCGTTGAAGGCGAGCTCGCCGGAGGTCATTTCCTTGAACTGGCCCTTGAAGGCTTCGCGCACGACGGTTTCGCCGAGGGCGGCACTGTAGCCGTTGGAGTAGAGGTTAAGGACCATGAAGGCGTCGCGCTCGCTGAGGATGGCCGATACATTCTGGAGCAGGCCGAAGAGGAGCTCGTCCAGTTTCCACTTTTCGCCGTCGGGGCCGTGGCCGTAGGCAGGGGGATCCAGGATGATGCCATCGTACTTGTTGCCGCGTTTGGCTTCGCGCTTAGCGAACTTGAGGGCATCTTCCACCACCCAGCGCACGCCGTCCAGGCCGCTGCGCTCCATGTTCTCGCGGGCCCAGGTGACTACCTGGCGCACGGAGTCCAGGTGGGTGACATCGGCCCCGGCGCATTTGGCGGCAAGCGATGCGGCTCCCGTGTAGGCAAAGAGGTTGAGCACCTTGGGGGCCGGGAGACCGTTGGCCTTGTGGATGCGGGCGAGGCGGCTGGTCTCCTTGAAGATAAACTCCCAGTTGGGGGCCTGCTCGGGGAACACACCCACGTGCTTGAAGGAGGTGAGCCCCAGCCTGAGGGCAATGTGCAGGTCGCTGGCAGCGTGCGTCTCCGGATCCGGGGCACCGTTGTAGGCAATGCTCCACTGGTCGTCCATGCGCTTAGACTTGTTCCATGTGCCGCTGTCCTCCTTGCCCGCCTTGCCAAAGCCGGCACCGGGCTGGAAGGTTACGTGCAGGAGGCGTTTCCAATCGGCCTCGCTCATGGACGGCGTCCACAGAGCCTTGGGCTCCGGCCTGCGCAGCACGTACTTGCCAAAGCGCTCCAGCTTTTCGCCGTTGCCGCTGTCCAGAAGCTCGTAATCTTTCCAATAATTTGCGGGGAATTCCACTGCCATAGCTCCAAAATTTTTGCAAAGATAGTCATTTTTGGAGAAAGAGCTCCGGCACGGTCAATGGGCGAATCTTTGTAAACCTCTGATTGTCAATGCTGCCACGGATCCTCTTTAGGCAGAACAGCCGAAAGAGAAAAACTTAAAGCATTGGCTGACAGCGCGTTATGAATATTCGCGAAAAGGGGGAATATTGCCAAGGAAAGCCCTTTTTGAAAATCGGGCAAAGATTGCTAACTTTGTGGGCTCGAAAGTTTTTACACACACATACAACTTATGCAACAATTCATTGACAAGTACGACTTCAAAGGCAAGAAAGCCATCGTACGCGTAGACTTCAACGTTCCCCTGAACGAGAATTTCGAAATCACCGATGACACCCGTATCCGCCGTGCCATGCCCACCCTCAAGAAGGTGCTCGCCGAAGGTGGTTCCGTCATCATCATGTCCCACCTGGGCCGTCCCAAGAAGGTAGATCCCAAGTTCTCCCTGAAGCACATCGTGGCCCGCGTGAGCGAGTGCCTGGGCGTTCCCGTCCAGTTCGCCGATGACTGCCAGAAGGCTAAGGCCCAGGCCGATGCCCTGAAGCCCGGCGAGGCCCTCCTCCTCGAGAACCTGCGTTACTACGCCGAGGAAGAAGGCAAACCCCGCGGCCTGGCCGACGACGCCTCCGACGAGGAGAAGAAGGCCGCCAAGGCTGCCGTGAAGGCTTCCCAGAAGGAGTTCGTCAAGACGCTCGCCAGCTATGCCGACTGCTACATCAACGATGCTTTCGGTACGGCTCACCGTGCTCACGCTTCCACCGCCCTCATCGCCGAGTACTTCCCGAACGACAAGATGTTCGGCTACCTCATGGAAGGTGAGATCAAGGCTATCGACAACGTGCTCAAGAATGCCCAGCGCCCCCTCACCGCTATCATCGGCGGTTCCAAGGTGAGCTCCAAGCTGGCTGTCCTGAAGAACCTCGTAGGCAAGGTGGACAACCTCATCATCGGTGGCGGTATGGGCTACACCTTCATCAAGGCCCAGGGCGGTAACATCGGCATGTCCCTCCACGAGGACGAGCTCATCCCCGATGCACTCGAAATCCTGAAGACCGCCAAGGAAAAGGGCGTGAACGTTTCCCTCTCCGTTGAGACCGTCGCCGGCCAGAAGTTTGAGAACGACACCCCCCAGCGCATCTTCTCCACGCACGATATCGATCCCGAGTGGGAAGGCATGGACGCCGGTCCCGCTTCCCTGGAGAACTGGAAGAAGATCATCCTCTCTTCCAAGACCATCCTCTGGAACGGTCCCGTGGGCGTGTTCGAGCTGCCTAACTTCGCAAAGGGTACCCTCCAGATTGCCGAAGACCTGGCCGAGGCCACCAAGAACGGCGCTTACACCCTGGTGGGTGGCGGTGACTCCGTCGCTGCCGTTACCCAGATGGGCTATGCCGACAAGGTGAGCTACGTCTCCACCGGCGGTGGCGCCATGCTGGAAGCCATCGAGGGCAAGGTGCTCCCCGGCATTGCCGCTATCCAGGAGTAAAAATTTATTGCTATATTTGTAGTCGGGCTCTCCAAGGGGCCCGACTATTTTTATATGATGGAACTTCTCTCTGTGAATTGGAACGTGGATCCCGCCATCCTGCACATCGGCGGATTTGAACTCAGATGGTACTCTCTTTTGTTTGTGAGCGGCTTCATCCTGGGCTGGTACATCATGAGAAGTTTCTTCCGCCGGGAAAGAATCGGAGAGAACCTCCTGGATCCCATGCTGTACATGCTCCTGATCTGCACCATCGTGGGCGCCCGCCTGGGACATGTCATCTTTTATCAGCCGGACTATTATTTCGGCAGCCTGCAGGGCTTCCTGGAAATCTTCATGCCCTGGAAGGGCGGCCTGGCCAGTCACGGCGGCACCATCGCCCTCCTTATCGGCATCTGGTGGTATGCAAAGAAGTACGGCCCCCGAAACGACTTCGACTTTGTGTGGGTGCTGGACCATCTGGTAATTCCGGTATCCTTCGCTGCCTGCTTCATCCGCCTCGGAAACCTCTTCAATTCGGAAATTTACGGCGGTCCCACGGACCTGCCCTGGGGTTTTGTGTTCCAGCGCAACGGCGAAACCGTTCCCTGCCATCCCACCCAGCTCTATGAGGCCGGAACCTATCTGCTGCTGGGCCTGGTGCTCATGGCCCTGTACTGGAAGAAGCTGGACAAGATGTACCGCGGAACCTTTGTGGGCATCTTCCTCATCGTGTGCTTCGGCAGCCGTTTCCTCATCGAGTTCGTCAAGAACGACCAGGTAGATTTCGAGGCCGACATGCTCCTGAACATGGGCCAGATCCTGAGCATTCCCTTTGTCCTTCTGGGCATCGGTTTCCTGGTTTATGCCTTCACGAAAAGGCTTCCTGCACAGGCTGTTCACAGAAAATAAAAATTTTTAATTAGCTGACTGCTAGTGGCGCGATTGTTGTAGTACAATCGCGTCTTATGTTAGTTGGTTATATGAGTCTTAAAAACGTAGCTTTGGCGCTCTCGCTGCTGATTCCTTCGGCCGCATGGGCGCAGTTTTCAGGGCAGGAACGTCCCGTAAATGACAGCACGCTGGTGCTCTCCCTGGACGACGCCCTCAAGATAGCCCTTTCCGAGAATACATCGGTGAAAGTGGCCGATATGGAAGTGCAGCGTACCAAGTACGCGCAAAAAGGTTCGTATGGCGCCCTGTTCCCCCAGATCAACGCCTCTGGCCTCTACAGTTATGCCATCCAGAAGCAGAAGGTATTCTTCGGCTCGGATGATGAAAGTTCCGGCTCTTCTTCCGGCGGCGGCATGGCCTCCATGTTCACCAGCGCCTTCGAGCCCATCATGTATTACATCCAGCAGCTCTACACTGCTACAAATACGCCCTTTGTCCCGTACGTGGCTCCCCAGCCCGACCCCAGCACCCAGTCCTCTTCCAGCGACCCCATCGAGATGGGCCGCCGCAACCAGGTACAGCTGGGCCTCAGCGCCAGCATGCCACTGGTGAACTTCCAGCTGTGGGAAAGCCTCCGGATTACCGGCGACCAGGTGGAACTGGCCGTGGAAAAGGCCCGCGAATCCCGTCTGGGAACCGTGGCCAGCGTCAAGCAGGCCTACTTCGCCGTGCTCATGGCCAAGGCCTCCTATGACGTGTACAACGCCGTTTACGAGAACGCCGTCCAGAACTACAAGCTCACCGAGAACCGTTACAACGCCCGCAAGGCCTCCGAGATGGACCTGGCCCGTGCCCAGAGCACCCTGGCCGCAGCCATCCCCAACCTCTACAACGCCGAGAACTCCATCTACCTGGGCCTCTGGCAGCTGAAGGCTGTCATGGGACTGGATCTGGACCGTGCCGTAGACGTGGAAGGCAAGCTCGAAGATTATGCGGAGCACATGTTCTATGACCTCAACGAGGGCGCCGAGGCCTCCCTGGACCGCAATACCCAGCTGCGTCAGCTCTCCTCGCAGGCCGAGATGCTGGCCAAGCAGATTCGCATGCAGCAGTATGCCTATCTTCCCTCGCTGGCCATGCAGGTGAGCTACAACTACTACACACAGAGCGACAAGTTCAACCTGAGCCAGTGGAAATGGCTGCCCTCCAGCACCCTCGCCCTCTCCCTGAGCATCCCCATCTTCAGCGGCGGACAGCGCTATCACACCATCAAGCAGACGCGCGTGCAGGCCGATCAGCTGGCTCTCCAGCGGGAGAACGCCGAGCGTCAGCTGCGCATCGGCATCCGCCAGAGCCTGTCCACCATGGATACGGCCATGAAAACCTATGAGGCGGCTTCCCAGGCCATGAAAAGCGCCGAGAAAGCCTACGACATTGCCTCCAAGAGCTTCGAGGTGGGAAAGAGCACCCTCACGGACCTCAACAACACCGAGCTCACCCTCACCCAGACCCGTTTGCAGGCTGCGCAGGCCGTCTACAGTTTCGTAGTGGCCAAGGCCGGCCTGGAGCAGACGCTGGGTTACGATTTCACCGAAGAAAAATAGAAGACGATATATGAAAACGACGAAAATTGCAATGATCGCCGCTCTGGCCATTGCTGCCGCTTCCTGCGGCAATAGCAGCCAGAATACCGGCGCAGCCTCCACCGAGGAGGTTGTCCCTAACGTAGAAGTGGCCAAGGCTGCTGTTCGCGACGTGCCGATGGAAGTATCCTATGCGTCCACCGTCCAGGCCTGGGCCGTCAACAATATCATGCCCCAGCAGGGCGGCCGCATCCGCAAGATCAATGTGGAAGTGGGAGACTATGTAGTGAAGGGCCAGGTCCTGGCCGAGATGGACCGCCTGCAGCTGGACCAGCTGGAGCTTCAGGTCAAGAACGACGAAATCGAGTATGAGCGCCTGAAGAGCCTCTACGCAGAGGGCGCCGTTTCCCAGAGCGACTTCGAGGCCGCCGAACTGGGCTACAAGGTACGCAAGTCCAACCTGGACAACCTCCGGGAGAACACCATCCTCCGCAGCCCCATCAACGGTTTTGTATCGGCCCGCAACTTTGACGCCGGCGACATGTTCGGCATGAGCGCCCCCCTGTTCGTGGTGCAGCAGGTGCTGCCCGTGAAACTGCTCGTGGGTATCAGCGAGAGCGAGTACACCAAGATCAAGAAAGGTGACAACGTCAAACTGACCGTAGACGCCATCCCCGGCCGTGAGTTCACGGGCAAGGTGGAGCGCCTCTATCCTACCATCGACCCCGCCACGCATACGTTCAAGGCCGAAGTGTCCGTGGCCAATTCTGACAAGGCCCTCCGCCCCGGCATGTATGCCCGCGTCACCGTGAACTTCGGCACGCGCCGCAGCGTCATCGTCCCGGACCGCGCCCTTGTCAAGCAGGAGGGCACCGGCACCCGCTTCATCTTCGCATTGCAGGCCGATGGAACCGTGAGCTATCTGCCTGTTACCATCGGCCGCCATATCGGCGCAGAATATGAGATCCTCTCCGGCCTGGAAGAAGGTGCCACCGTGGTGGTCAAAGGACAGGCCCTCCTGAGAGACGGCGTTAAGGTGAACGTGCTATGAGCATTTACAGAACTTCCGTAGAGCATCCGGTAACTACCGCGCTGGTATTCCTGGCACTCGCCATCATGGGCGTGTTCTCCCTGGTACAGCTCCCGGTAGACAATTTCCCGGACATTGAATCCAACACCATCATGGTGATGAGTTCCTATCCCGGCGCTTCGGCCGAGGACGTGGAAACCAACCTCACCAAAGTGCTGGAGAACTCCCTGAACGGTGTTCCCAACCTGAAGAACCTTACGTCCAATTCCCGTGAGAACATTGCCGTCCTCACCCTGGAATTCGAATACGGAACACCCATCGACGAAGCTACCAACGACGTCCGCGACAAACTGGACATGGTGAGCCAGGCGCTCCCGGACGGCGCATCCTCTCCTTTTATCTTCAAGTTCAGCGCCGACGACCTCCCCATCCTCATTCTCTCGGCTACGGCCGACCAGAGCGTGAGCGCCCTCGACAAGATCCTGGACGAGCGTGTGGCCACTCCGCTGGCCCGCGTGACGGGTGTGGGTACCGTGTCGGTAGCCGGTGCGCCCAAGCGTGAAATCCAGGTCTATGTGGACCCTTCCAAGCTGGAAGCCTATAACCTGAGCATCAGCGCTATTTCTTCGATTATCGCGGCCGAGAACCGAAACATCCCTTCAGGCAGCATTGATATCGGCTCCGATACTTATACCCTCCGCATCAAAAAGGAGTTCTCGGATCCTTCCGAGCTCCTGGACGTGGTGCTGGGCAGCTTCAACGGCGGTACCATTTACCTCAGGGATGTGGCTCGCGTTATCGATACCGTTGAGGAAAAGTCGCAGGAGTCCTATACGGGCGGCGTCCGCGGCGCCCAGATTGTCATCCAGAAGCAGTCCGGCTACAACACCGTTGAAGTTATCCGCAAGGTCAAGGCCTCCTTGGCGCAGCTGGAGAAAAACCTTCCTGCCGACATCAAGATTACCACGGTGGTGGACAACTCCCGCAACATCCTCCAGACCATCGGCTCCCTGAAGGAGACCATCCTCATTACCTTCCTGGTGGTGATGCTGGTGGTGTTCCTGTTCCTGGGCCGCCTGAAGGGTACCCTCATCGTGGTGCTGTCCATCCCCATCGCCCTCCTCGCTTCCCTGATGTACCTGTACTTTACGGGGAACACCCTCAATATCATCTCCATGAGCGCCCTGTCCATTGCCATCGGCATGGTGGTGGACGATGCCATCGTGGTGCTGGAGAACGTGACATCGCACCTGGAGAGGGGAGAGAAGCCCACGGAAGCCGCCGTGCACGGTACGGCCGAGGTAGGTATCTCGGTTATTGCCTCTACCCTCACCATGCTGTGCGTATTCCTGCCCCTTACCATGATGAGCGGCATGGCCGGCATCATGTTCCGGCAGCTGGGCTTCATCGTGTCCATCATCATGATTGTGTCCACAACGGCAGCCCTTACGCTGGTTCCCATGCTGTGCGCACTCCTGATGAACAACAAGCCCACCACCAACAAGCTCTATGTATGGGTGTTCAGCTATGTGAACAAGTTCCTGGACGGCGTATCGGCCGGTTATTCGCGCCTGATTGCCTGGTGTATGAATCACAAGAAGCTCATCCTGGCCGCCTCGGCGGTGATTTTTGTGGCCGTGATGGCTGTCTACGTCCCCCGCATGAAGACGGAATTCTTCCCCAACTCCGACGCCGGCCGCCTGAGGGCTACCATCGAACTGCCCATCGGCACGGCGCAGGATGTTACGCGTGACGTCGCCGCCCGCATCTATGAGAAGATCATGGCCGATGTCCCCGAGGTGGAGGTTCTCAGCTACAGCTTCGGCCAGGCCGACTCCGAGAATGCCTTCGCCTCCATGCAGCAGAACGGTACGTACCTTATCTCCATGAACATCAACGTGGGGTCCATGGAAGACCGTAAGCGTTCTGTGTCCGAGATTGCCGATGTCATCCGCGCCGACCTCAAGCTCTTCCCCGAGCTCAACCGTTTCAACGTGACGGAAGGCATGGGTATGGGCGGTCGCGCCTCCGTGCAGCTGGAAATCTACGGCTACGACTTTAACGAGACCGAGAATGCCGCCCGCAACCTTCGCATGGCCATGATGGAAAGCGGTGTCTTCACCCAGGCCATCCTGTCCCGTGACCAGTATACTCCTGAGTACGAAGTGGACTTTGACCGCGAAAAGCTGGCGCTCAACGGACTTAACTCCGTAACCGCCGCCATGGCCGTGTCGGCCGCTATGTCCGGCTCCGTGGCTTCCTACTACCGTGAAGACGGTGAGGAGTACAACATCCGTGTACGCTATGCCCCGGAGTTCCGCACCAGCATGGAGGATATGGAGAACATCGTCATTACCAATGCGCAGGGCCGTTCCCTCAAAGTGAAGGACCTGGGCCGTATTGTGGAGTCCAAGGTTCCGCCCACCATCCAGCGCAAAAACCGTGACCGCTACATTTCCGTCAACGGTATCGTGGCCAGCGGCATGACGCTCAGCGACGGTGTGGAGTTCGTACAGGCCCACCTTGAGAAGAATCCGCTGCCGCAGGGCCTTACCTGGGGTATCGGCGGCGACTACGAGCAGCAGCAGGAAATGTTCAGCTCCATGATTCTCCTTGCGCTCCTCATCATCATCCTGGTGTACATGGTGATGGCTTCCCAGTTCGAAAGTTTCCTGGGACCGTTTGTGATCATGTTCTCCATTCCGTTCGCCTTTGTGGGTGTGGCCCTCGGAAACCTTGCCTCCGGCCTGGCCGTGGGCATGATGTCGGCCGTGGGTATCATCATCCTCCTGGGTATTGTGGTGAAAAACGGTATCGTGCTCATCGACTACACCATCCTGCTGCAGGAGAGAGGCTACTCCGTGCGTGATGCTTCCGTATCGGCCGCCAAGGCCCGTCTGCGTCCTATCCTCATGACCACCCTCACCACCGTGCTGGGTATGCTGCCCATGGCACTGGGTCGCGGCGAGGGTTCCGAGCTCTGGAACGGCCTGGGTACCACCGTGGCCTGGGGCTTGTCTGTCTCCACGCTCATTACCCTGGTCCTGATTCCCGTGGTGTACTGCGGCCTGTGCGAACACCGCGAAAAACGCCGCGAAAAGCGCCTTGCCCGCAGGTAGTTGTTATTCTGAACGAAGTGAAGAATCTATGAAAGCAATCTTTATCGCATACAACCAGGCCTACAATCAGGAGATTGTGGAGCTTCTGGAGAATCTTGGCCAGCGCGGCTACACCGTGTGGGAAGAGATTGGCGGCCGTGGCTCCGTGGACGGTGAACCCCACCTCGGGAACCACGCCTGGCCCACGCAGAACCACGCCCTCCTCACGGTTGTGGAGGACGCCCTGGCTCCCAAGCTGATGGCCGCCCTCCGCGAGACCGACGCCGCCAACCGCGCCCTCGGCCTCCGCGCCTACGCCCTCCCCGTGGAGGACGCGCTGTAGCGCCGGGCCGGCACTGCTGCGGCGCTGGCATCGGCTCCGGCGCTGGCATAGGCCGGCCCTTCTACGGCTCCGGCGCGGGCATCGGCCCTGTCACGGCATTGCCTCCCCCCTTACGGCTTCGGCGCGGGCATCGGCCCTGTCACGGCATTGCCTCCCCCCTTACGGCTTCGGCGCGGGCATCGGCCCTGCCACGGCATCGCCTCCCCCTTTACGCTTGCCGCGTTGACACGAAATCGCCATTCTGTGCGTTCTGTGTGTCAACGCGGCCGGCATTTTGCCGTTTTGGGCCGATTTCCTTGCCGCGTTGACGTCAAATCGCCATTCTGTGCGTTCCACGTGTCGACGCGGCCGGAAGGAAGGCCGGGAGGAAGGCCGGGAGGAAGGCCGGGAAGCACGCGTCGGCAGAATGGGCGGCGGCAGTAGCGGCCAGGCATCGGCGGCAGTGGCGGCCAGGCATCGGCGGCAGTAGTGGCGGCACGGCTTTGCGGCACCCGCCCCACTTAGCCGAGCACCAGGCATCGCTTGATCTGGGCTTCGGGAAGGTGGTATTCGTAGTAGAGCTCCCGGGCGATGCGCTGCTTCTGGCTTCCGGTGAGCTGGTACACGGAAGTGACGCCGTAGCCGGGCAGAATGTCTTTGTCTATCAGTCTGCATACGTCCATGTCCTGCAGCCGGGTCCGGCTGAATGCGCGGCCGTTCTCGTTCCTCAGCAGCTGATCGATGCTGCCCTCATACCCGGGCTCCAGCATGTCCAGCGTGATGGGATTTCCGGTATGGTCTGCCTCCTGGCTGCGTGTCCAGTCTTCGTCACTCAGCCGGTTCATCTGATAGAGGTAGTTGCGGGGAGAACCGTAGAACTGCTCGGCCCGGCGTATCTCCATGAAACTGCTCCGGAGGAAGACACCATCGGCACCCATCTGGAACTCGTCGGGGAATTCGGCGTGGCGTGGCAGGCGGGAGGCGATGTCGGCTCGTGAAAGGGGAGCAGCCTTCTCTGAAGACAGGCCGATATCCTCCACGAACAGCTCCCGTGCCGTGCAGTACTTGTAGCCAAGGGCCGTTGCAGCAGCCTGGTGATGCAGCCCGTTTCGAAGGATATAACTCTCAAGCACCATCTGGTGGTTGAATCCTTCGACCTTCAGGAGGTAGGTGTATTTCTCCCCAAACCGTCCCGTACGGCCATATTTCTGGTTGAAGTACTTGGTATACGACATGCGGAGAGCGGCGGCGTACTCCATGGGCCTGCCGGAAAACACGTTCTGATGCACGTGTGTGGACATCTCTGCCTCCACGAGGATTTCGGTATCAGAGGAATAGGCACGCAGTGCCATCAGGTTCAGCATCATGCCGTGGTCTTCCTCGTCACGGAACAGGACCTCCTGGTGCGAGGTAAAGCAAATATGATAGGACTCTTTCATGTTCCAAACATAGTGAATCCTGCTCCCGCATTCAACAATCGGCTAAAAGAAAGCGATGTTTTAGCCGATTTTCGGCGAAGTTTTTCTGTTTTAGCCGGTAATGTGGCAGAAAAATAACTTTTTTGGCCATGCTGGCCGATGGCGCTTCGGGGGGGGCGGCGGTGCTTCCGGGGACGGCCGATGGCGCTTCGGGGGACGGCGGGGATACCGCGGCGTCCGGTTGCGACGGGAAGGCGTCGTTGCCGCGTTGACGCCAAATCGTCGTTCTGTGCATTCTACGTGTCAACGCGGCCGGCATTTTGCCGTTTTGGGCCGATTTTCTTGCCGCGTTGACGCCAAATCGGCCGTCTGTGCATTCTATGTGTCAACGCGGCTGGGAGCAGCGCCTGTATGGTGCTGGGAGCAGCGCCTGTATGGTGCCGGGAGCAGCGCCTGCATGGAGCTCGAGCTGGGCCGACGAGGGGGAGCGGGGACGAGGGGGAGCGGGGCCGACGGCGAGGTGGCATCGGCGGGGCTAACGGCGGCGTAGGGGAATTGTTTTGGAAAAAATACTTATATTTGTACGTTATTAACCATTAAAATGAAAGACAATGGCAAAAGTAGCAACAAACAATAATTTTGCTGAGCTTCTCCAGAGCGAGAAGCTGGTTGTGGTGGACTTCTGGGCCACCTGGTGCGGTCCGTGCCGCATGCTGTCTCCCATCCTGGACGAGGTCGAAGAAGAAATGGCCGGCAAGATGGAAGTCGTGAAAGTGAATGTGGACGACGCCGACGAAGTGGCCGCCCAGTACCGCATTATGAGCATTCCCACGCTGCTGTTCTTCAAGAACGGCCAGATTGTGGACAAGACGGTGGGTGCCATGCCCAAGAACGCCCTGGTTGATAAAATCAATGCAAACCTGTAATATTTAACAGTATGAAAAAACTTTTAACCGTTATCGTCGTGGCCCTGGCTTCCGTGACCATGGCCCACGCACAGTTCGGCATCGTGGGAGGTTACACCTCCTCTACCACAAAGCTTTCCGATGCCGCCAAGGAAGTAACCAGCGCCAGTCTCTGGCATGCCGGTGTTGCCTACAAGATCAATTTCGGCGCCCTGGCTCTCCAGCCTTCCCTCACCTACAACATGAAGGGTACCACCATCGATAACGTGCAGTACAAATCCGGCTACGTGGAAGCCTCTGCCGGCCTTCAGGTAGGTCTTGACCTCCTTGTAGCCCGTCCGTTCCTGGTGGCCGAGCCCTTCATCGGATATCAGGTGACCGGTAACGAAGCTGCCGTAAAGGATGTGACCAACAAGTTGGAATGGGGCTTTGGCGTAGGTGTTGGTGTAGACGTTATCAAGCACCTTCAGCTCCGTGTAGAGTGGTTCAAGAACCTGGGCGCCCTGGCCAATGCTTCCGGTGAGCAGGTTACCAACGCCCTCAAGGACACCAACTACCAGGGTATCAAGATTACTGCCGGTATCTTCTTTTAATAAGGCAGTTACTGACAAAATGCACAAAACAGGCAGCGCGTGAAGCAACAGAGTTCGCGCGCTGCATCTTTTCATAATGGAGGAAATAAAAACTTACCTGCAGCCCGGCCTGGAGCTGGTGAACAATTTCATCAACGCGGCGCTCCAGAGCGATATCCAGCTCCTGGACAGCACCAACCGCAGCCTCCGGGAACATCCGGGCAAGATGATGCGGCCCATGCTGGCCCTTCTGGTGGCCCAGGCCGCCGGCATTGCCACGCCCCCGCCCGAAGACACCTATCGCTATGCCGCTGCCACCGAGCTCCTGCATAACGCCACCCTCCTGCACGACGACGTCGTGGACGGCGCCACCGAGCGCCGCGGCCTTCCCACGGTAGCCTCCCTTCTCGGAGGCAGCGCCGCCGTTCTCATCGGCGACTACTGGCTGGCCAAGTGCCTGCGGCTCGTCCTCGGCGCCCGCCGGGAAGCCGACCGCGTCCTTCGCCTCTTCGCCCAGACCATCGGCCATCTCACGGAGGGAGAACTTCTCCAGATGCAGAAGGCGGCATCGGCCGATACCACCCAGGCCGATTATATGCGCATCATCTACGGGAAAACCGCCTCCCTGTTCGAAAGCGCGTCCATGTCGGCAGCCCTCTCGGTAGGTGCCCCCGAACCTACTGTGCGCGCCATGGGAGACTTCGCCCTCAACCTGGGCCTTGCCTTCCAGATCAAGGACGATATCTTTGACTATGAGGAAGATGCTTCTTCCATCGGCAAGCCCGTGGGCATCGATCTCAAAGAACAGAAAATAACGCAGCCGCTCCTGTGCGCGCTGGACGGAGCCGATGCCGCTACGCAGAAGGCCATCCGCGAAAAAGTGAAGAATATCCCGGATCATCCGGAATATATAGCCGATGTCACCGCCTTTGTCAAGGAGTGCGATGGAGTGGAAAAAGCCGGCAAAGTGATAGATTCCTGTACGGAAAAAGCCATTTCCTGCCTGGAAATCCTTCCGGAATCCAAAGAAAAGTTGTATCTTGCAAAGTTAGCCGAATTTGTAGGCCGAAGAAAGAAATAGTATGCGCGTATTTGGCAATGAGGAAGTCGTAAGCGCCCTTCACCGCATGGTGGAGAGCGGCCACATCCCGCACGCCATGCTCCTTAACCAGGAGGATGGCGGCGGCGCATTCCCCATCGTCATGAACTTCCTGAATGAGCTTTACGGCGGCAACCCCCGCGTGGAGAAGCTCATTCACCCCGACATCCATTTCGTATTTCCCGTGGCCGGCTCCGACAAACCGGTGTCTCTCCAATATATAGCCCCGTTCCGGGAACTGCTCCTTTCCAATCCCTATTTCTATGAAAATGAGCTCTATGCCGCCATTGGCATCGAAGGAAAGCAGAGCAATATCTCCGTGAACGAGGCCCGCAGCATCCTGGAACGCCTGTCGCTCTCGGCCGTGGAAGGCGGCTACCGCACGGTTGTTGTCTACCTCCCCGAGAAAATGAACGTACAGGCGGCCAACGCACTCCTCAAGATGGTGGAGGAACCGCCGGAGAAAACCCTCTTCATCTTCATTACGCAGGCCCCGGAGAAAGTGCTCGTCACCATCTCTTCCCGCTGCCTGCACATGCGCATCCAGCCCCTGAGCCTGGAAGCCGAAGCTGAGGTCCACGCCCGCGAAGCCGCCGGCGTCGCCGCCCTCCAGGACCTTTTCCACGACATCCTTGACGCCATCGTCGCCCGGGATTTCCTCAAGGCCCTCGAAACCGGGGAAGCCGTGTCGGATCTCAAAGTGAGGGAGCAGCAGAAAAACTTCTGCAAGCTGGCCGGAGAAGACCTCCGCCGCATTTTCCTCCTTCAGAAAATGCCACAGCTGGCCCGCATCCCGGAAGGGACTGAGGACTATTACGCCCGCATGGCCCGGAGCCTGAAGCCCACCTTCGCCCGGCGGGCCCTCGCCGTCATGGACCGTTCCCTCCTCCTTGTCGAGCGAAACGTAAACCAGAAAATCCTCTTCACCGACATGGTGAATCAATTATATACCATTCAAAACGTATGACCGATTATTCCAACGAAACCATCCAGTTTGACTGTTTCCGCGGCTGTTCCATCGCGACCGATGAGGCTACCGGGGAGCAGGATATCCGCTACAGGCAGGGTTGCTGCAAACTGGAGGTATACGATACGCTGAAGGGCATTGCCCAGGAGCAGTTTAACGACTACTACGAGGTCCGCTTCAAGAACACCCGCAAAGGATTCTACGTCAACGGCAGCGGCCAGAGCATCAAGACCGGAGACCTGGTGGTTGTGGAAGCCTCCAGCGGCCACGACCTGGGCATTGTGACGCTCGAAGGCCCCGTGGTAGGCCGTCAGATGAAGTGCAAGGGAGTAGATCCCCGGAAGGGAGACCTCAAGAAGATTTATCGCAAAGCCCGTCCCTTCGACATCCAGCGCTGGCAGGAAGCCATTGCCCGCGAACAGGAAACCATGATCCGCGCCCGCGTCCTGGCCGCAAACCTGGGCCTTGAGATGAAAATCGGAGACGTGGAGTTCCAGGGAGACGGCACCAAGGCCATCTTCTACTACATTGCCGACGGCCGCGTGGACTTCCGTCAGCTCATCAAGGATTTTGCCGAGGAATTCCACATCCGCGTGGAAATGAAGCAGATTGGCGCGCGCCAGGAAGCCGGCCTCATCGGCGGCCTGGGTGTCTGTGGCCGTGAGCTCTGCTGCGCCAACTATATCACCGAGTTCAAGAGCATCACCACGTCGGCGGCCCGTACCCAGGACCTGTCCCTGAATCCCCAGAAACTGGCCGGCCAGTGCGGCAAGCTCAAGTGCTGCCTCAATTACGAGGTGGAAGCCTACCTGGACGCCCACTCCCGCATCCCGCGCGTGAGCGAGCCCCTGGACTTCGAGGACGGCCAGGCCTGGCTGGTGAAGACCGACATCCTTGCCGAAACCCTCTATTTCTCCTACGAAAAAGGTTCGCTGGCGCAGATCTTCCCCCTGAAGGCCTCCGAGGTACGCGAAATCCAGGCCATGAACCGTCGGGGAGAGAAGCCTGCCACGCTCAAGCAGGAAGAAGTGGCCGCGCCGGAATTCATCACGGCCGTGGGGGACGACGCCATCAACCGCTTTGACCCCGAGAAGAAAAAACGCCGCCGTGGCCGTTCCAAGGGACGTGGCGGCAACAATAATAAGAAAAAGGAAGCGTAATGAGACGCTGGGTGCTCATCCTTGTGCCTTTCCTGGCGCTGTCCTGCCATCGGCCTGCCTCCACCGAAGCCTTCATCCGGGGGGACGGCCCGTACCGGTTCACCGTGGACATGTCCGACAGCACGGCCCGCTACGACTTTGACCTTTACACGCGCATCGACGCGAAGGCATATCCGGCCGAGGTCCGGCTTGAGATGATGTGGAAAGACCCCGCCGACTCCGTCTTCCGCGAAACCGTCTATCTCCCCGTCTCGGACGGCCCGACGCAGTTCTCGCACGAGGCTTATGCGCCATACAGGGCCGATGTCGTGCCGGCGCAGTGGGGAGAATGGACGCTGGAGATTACCGTCCCCGAACGCCCCGAAGGGCTCTGCGGGATGGGACTTGTTACAAGAAAGATATGGGACACGGAAAACTGAAGAAATTTGCCGAGAACGAGACCTTCCGCTGCCTGCTGCAACCGGATGCATCGGCTATCCTCGATAAGGAACCCGGAAGCCGGGAACTCCGCCTCCGGGACCACGCCATCAAGGGCAACTGGGGAAAGGAAATGTTTGCCAACGACAACCCCATCGTGGTGGAACTGGGCTGCGGAAAGGGAGACTACACCATAGCCCTGGCGCTCCGCAATCCCGGCGTGAACTATATCGGGGTGGACATCAAGGGCGCCCGCCTGTGGAAAGGGGCCAAGTACGCCACCGAAAACGCCCTGCCCAACGTTGCGTTCCTGCGCACCCGCATCGAGTTCATCGACGCCTTTTTCGGTTCCGGGGAAGTCAGCGAGATCTGGCTTACGTTCTCCGACCCGCAGCTTCGCGGCAGCGAGAACGCCCGCCTCTCTTCGCCGCTTTTTCTGGAGCGCTACCGCCGTTTCCTGAAGCCCGGCGGCACCGTCCACCTCAAAACCGACTCCCGTTACCTGTTCGAATACACCCGGGCTGTGGCCGAGGTGAATAAGCTGGAGGTATATACCTGTGAGACAGATGTCTACGCCCACGCAGAGCGCGTCCCGGAGGTGGTAACGCAGGTCCAGACCTTCTACGAGAAAATGTTCCTGGACATGGGGCTTCCCATCACGTACCTGGCCTTCGGCATCGGACATGAGGGACCGTACGCGTTCCCGGGAGAAGCCTTCGACCACGAGAAGTGGCTGGAGGCGGAAGGCCCCCGGAGAAGTTTCTCCCACCAGCCTTCGAAGCGGGGATAATTTTTGCTATATTTGCACTGTTATGGGCAAACTTCTTTATACCATGGGCGAAGTCGCACAGGAACTGGGGGAGAATCCCTCCGCCGTGCGCTACTGGAGCAATTACTTTGAACAGTTCGTAAAACCCCAGCGAAACGCCAAGGGCAACCGGCTGTATCACCCCGAAGACATCGAAACCCTGCGGCAGATCCAGTACCTCCTCAAAAACCAGGGCCTCACCCTGGAGGGAGCCCGGCAGCGCCTGAAAGAAGACCACCGTACTGTGGAAAGACGTGTACAGGTGCTGGACATGCTCCGGCAAATCCGTGAAGACCTCATTCAGGTAAGGAAATCACTCTAGCGATGAAAGTAGGCGATATTACCGCGGTGCTGGAAGCATTCGCACCGCTCAGCATCCAGGAAAGCTGGGACAACAGCGGCCTTATCATCGGCTCTCCCGAGGACGAAGTCCATGGCGTGCTGGTGGGGTTTGACTGCACCTCGGCCCTCATTGACGAGGCTGTGGCGAAAGGCTGCGACATGGTGGTGACGCACCATCCGCTCATCTTCAAGGGTGTGCGGCGCATTGACAGCAAAGACCCCGTGGGAGCCGCCATCATGCAGGCTATCCGGAAAGGCGTGGCCGTCTATGCCGCCCATACCACGGCCGACAAAGTCATCACCGGTGTCAGCGGTGCCATGGCAAGGAGGCTGGAACTGAAAAACGTGAGCATCATGGTGCCCGAAGAAGACGGTACCGTCGGCCTCGGCTGCATCGGCGAATTCCCCGCTCCCATGACCGGACAGGAGGCATTGCGCTACGTGCAGCAGAAGTTCGGCCTCCGGGTTATCAAGAGCTCGAAGCCCCTGGAGACGCCCATCACCCGGGTCGCGCTTCTTGGCGGCAGCGGCGGCGGAGAAATTGCCCAGGCCAGGGCCAAGGGCGCGCAGCTGTACATCACCGCCGACATTTCCTATCACAGCTTCTTTACTCCGGAAGGCTTCATGCTCATGGATGTGGGCCATTTTGAGAGCGAAGTGGAGATTGTAGACATTTTCGTTGCGCAAATCCGGAAAAAATTCCCTACCTTTGCAAGCTACAAAAGCAGCGAGCTGGACAGGAGCAATCCGGTCCACTATTTTGTGATGTAAATATAAATCGATTTATAAGATATGGCAAGTACCAAAAAAACAACCGCCGCCAAAGTGCAGGCCCCTATCGACAATCATGAAACTTTTGTCTCCCTGCAGAAGAGTTTCGCCGATTCCGATATGCCCGTTGAGGAGAAGCTCAAGACCCTGTACGAGCTTCAGGCCGCGGATTCCGAAATTGACAAGATCATCCAGCTGAGGGGTGAACTTCCCGCCGAGGTAGCCGCCCTGGAAGAGGAGATCGCCGGTCTGAAGGAGCGCAGCGCCGAAATCTGCGCCGTCGTGGACCAGTACAACCGCAACATCGCCGAGGCCAAGCTGGCCATCGCCGAGCACGAGAGCGTGATCGAGAAATATCAGCGCCAGCTGGAGACCATCTCCAACTCCCGCGAGTACGATTCCCTGAACAAGGAAATCGAGAACCAGGAGCTCCTGCGCCAGATTGCAGAGAAGACCATCAATGACACCCGCTATGAGATTGGTGCCAAGAAGGCCAGCCTGGACGAGATCAAGGACCTCCTGAGCATCCGTCAGGAAGACCTCGCCGCCAAGAAGCACGAGCTCGAGACCATCGTGGAAGAGACCGCCAAGGAGGAAGCCGTCCTCCGGGAGCGCCGCGAGGCCTGCGCCGCCAAGATTGACGCCCGCACCATGAGCGCCTACGAGCGCATCCGTGCCAGTGTGCACAACCATCTGGCCGTCGTGGGCATCTACAACGGAGACTCCTGCGGTGGCTGCTTCAACACCATCACTCCCCAGCGCCGCGTAGAGGTGGCTTCCAACAAGAAGCTCATCATCTGCGAGCACTGCGGCCGTATCATCATCAACCCCGACTTCTCCGAGTAAGCATTCCCTATGGCCGCAGCCAGCAGCAAGAAGCCGCGTTCGCAGGAACCTCTGAATCTGGAGACCCTGATGGGGAACAAGCCCCCTCAGGCTCTGGATGTGGAGGAAGCCGTGCTCGGTGCCATGCTGGTAGAGCCCGCCACCATCGACGAGTCGATGGAAGAGCTCTCGGCCTCCTGCTTCTACGATCCCCAGCACCGCATGATCTTCGAGGCCATGTCGGAGCTGGTGAACGAGCACGTGAGCATAGACCTTGTCACCGTGAGCGAGAAGCTCCGGCAGAAGGGCAATCTGGAGGCCATCGGCGGCCCCGTTGTGCTCGCCAACCTCTCGCAGAACATCGGCGCGGCGGCCCATATCGAGTACTACATCAAGATCCTCAAGCAGAAGACCATCCAGCGGGATCTGATTACCGCCTCCTACGACATCCTCAAGCAGTCGTTCGACGAGTCCACCAACGTGGACGACCTCATCGACACCGCGCAGACCAAAGTGTTTGCCGCCATCCAGAACAACGTGAAGCGGGATGTACAGGATATCGGCTCCATCATCAACTCCGTCCTCGACAACCTGCAGGAGCTGCAGAACATCACCGGCCCGTCCGGCGTCCCCAGCGGCTATCCGTCCATCGACCGTGTTACCCAGGGCTGGCAGAAGAGCGACCTCATCATCCTGGCCGCCCGTCCGTCCGTGGGTAAGACCGCTTTCTCCCTGAACATCGCCCGCAATGCGGCCGTCGAGGCTAATATGCCCGTAGCCGTGTTCTCCCTGGAAATGAGCGCCGACCAGCTGGGAAAGCGACTCATCACCACCGAAAGCGGCCTGTCCGGCGAAAAGATCAAGGGCGGCGTCAAACTCGAACCCTACGAGTGGGTCCAGCTGGAAAACACCCTCAAGCGTCTGGCCAAGGCACCGCTCTACATTGATGACACCCCCGGCATTCCCATCATGGAATTCCGCACCAAGGCCAAGCGCCTTGTCAAGCAGAAGGGCGTGCGCCTTATCGTGGTGGACTACCTGCAGCTGATGCAGGGCCCGGTAGAGCTCCGCGGCCTGCGCGAGCAGGAAGTGGCGGCCATCTCCCGTACCCTCAAGGCCACGGCCAAGGAACTGAACATTCCCATCATCGCCCTGTCGCAGCTTTCGCGTAATGCCGTGCAGCGTACCGGCGGTACCGGCAAGCCGCAGCTGAGCGACCTCCGTGAGTCCGGTTCTATCGAGCAGGATGCCGATATGGTCATCTTTATCCACCGCCCGGACTTCGTGGGCATGTCGGATAACCCCGAGGACAAGGAAAAAGCCATCATTGTCATTGCCAAGCACCGTAACGGTGAGGTCTGTGACATTGAAATGAAATATAAGGCCAATCAGGTCAAGTTTGTGGAACCGGATCAGAGCCTGGACGTGTATGCCAGCCAGGGCCCGGTGGCCAGCGCCGCCAATTCCCCGGCCGCCGGAGATGCTCCGGACTATAACTTTGATGCCCAGAACGACTTCTAGTATGCGACGCTTGATTCTCATAGGGTGCATTATGCTTGTTTCCCTGGCGCTTTCCGCCCAGGGAATTCCGCTTTGTAAGGAGGCTCCTTTCGAGGCGGGAGAAAGCGTGCAGATGGGTATCATGTTCAAGTGGGGAGCCGTGAATACGGAGGTGGGACAGGCCCGCCTGGGACTGGAGGAAGTGCCCTTCGGCCCCGACTCTGCGCGGGTGTACCATGCCGCCTGCGTAGTGAAATCGGCCCCTTTCTTTGACCTGTTCTTCAAGATGAGGGAGCATTTCCAGACCTGGTTCACCCCCGACGAGATTCGCCCGCTGGAGGCCGTCCGGGACACCTATGAGAACGGATACACCGCCGCCAACCACTTTGTGTACGACTGGGAAGCCGGCATCATCCGGGCCGATGTCGCCTACAACGGGCAGGCCCCGGAGCGGAAGGAAATGCCGGTAAAGGGCCTCTCTAACGATCTCGTGAGCCTCATCTATTATCTGAGGGGGCTGGACTGGGAGAAGGCCGATGCGGGAAGCCCCGTCCGGGTTCCCTTCGCCATAGACGATAAAGTGTACGAAGTGAAGGTGACCTACCTGGGACCGGAGGTGCTCAAGGTGCGGAAGCAGGGAAAGTTCCGCGCCCTCCGCTTCTCCTGCACGGTGGTGGCCGGTGCCCTTTTCGAGGGAGACAAGGAGCTGCAGGCGTGGTTCAGCGATGATGCCAACCACCTTCCGCTGGCCGTCATGGTGCCCCTCAGAATGGGAACGGTGTGGGCCTGGCTCAAGGGCTGGGAAGGGCTCAAGAATGAAATGGAAGCAAAACTGTAATGGGAAAAGAAAGCATATCACATAAAGGTAAGGTAATCCGGATCACCCCCGAGACCACTACGGTGTCCATTCTGCAGCACGGAGCGTGCTCCGAGTGCCACGCCGCCGGTCTGTGCGGCATGTCAGACATCGCCGAGAAAGCGGTGGAAGTGGCCACTGACCCTTATGCGAACTATCGGGTGGGAGACGAGGTAGAAGTGCTCCTGAAGGCCTCCATGGGCATGAAAGCCGTGTGGCTGGCGTACTTTATCCCGCTTGTCATCCTCCTCGTCGTTATCCTGGGCCTCACGGCCTTCGGGATGGCGGAGGTGCCTGCCGCCGTGGTGGGGCTCGGTTCCATCGGCCTGTATTACCTGGGACTGTACCTGTTCCGCGACCGGCTCAAGAATGAATACAACTTTACAATAAAATCATAACTATGACGAGTACAATTATCTGGACTATTGCGGTAGTGACCGTACTTGGCCTGGTGCTTGCGCTGGTCCTGTACCTTGTGGCCCAGAAGTTCAAGGTGGAGGAAGACCCCCGCATCGACGAGGTGGAGAAGGTCATGCCCGGTGCCAACTGCGGCGGCTGCGGTTTCGCGGGCTGCCGTGCTTTCGCCGAGGCTGCCGTCAAGGCTCCCAACCTGGACAACAACTACTGTCCCGTGGGCGGTAACGACACCATGGCGAAGGTGGCGGCTATCCTGGGTTACGAGGTCAAAGCCAAGGCTCCCATGGTGGCCGTCGTCCGTTGTAACGGCACTTGCGAGGCCCGTCCCCGCGTGAACGAATACGACGGTTACGCTTCCTGCGCGGTGAAATCCACCCTGTACACCGGAGACACCGGCTGTGCCTTCGGCTGCCTGGGCTGCGGCGACTGCGTGAATGCCTGCCAGTTCGGCGCCCTTTCCATGGATCCCGTCACCGGTCTTCCGGTGGTGGATGAGGAAAAGTGCACCGCCTGCGGCTCCTGCGTGAAGGCCTGCCCCAAGCTGATCATCGAGCTTCGCCCGAAAGGACCGCGCGGCATGCGCGAGTTCGTTTCCTGCGTGAACAAGGACAAGGGACCTGCCGCCAAGAAGGCCTGCGCCAATGCCTGCATCGGCTGCGGCATCTGCGCCAAGACCTGCACCCACGAGGCTATTACCGTGGAAAACAACATTGCCTACATCGACCCGGCCAAGTGCAAGCTGTGCCGCGAGTGCGAGGCCATGTGTCCTACCGGTGCCATTCACGGCGTCAATTTCCCCAAGCCGCTGGACAAGGATGCCGTGAAAGCCCGCATCAAGGAACGTCAACAAAAAGCAAAGGAGGCTGCCAATGTCTAAGCATACATTCTCTATCGGCGGCGTACATCCGCACGACAGCAAGATTTCCCGGGAATGCGCCATTCAGCCGCTTCCCATCGCCCCTACCGTGTATATTTCCGTGGCCCAGCACATCGGCGCACCCGCCGTTCCCTGCGTGGCCGTGGGAGACAAGGTGAAGGTGGGCCAGGTGATTGCGGAGCCCGGCGGCTTTGTGAGCGCCTTCATCCATTCCTCGGTTTCCGGTACCGTCAAGTCCATCGGCCCGCGCCCGGACCTTGCCGGCCGTCCCGCCACGCACATCGAGATTGCCGTGGAGGGAGATGAGTGGGCCGATGGTATCGATACCACCGACACCCTCGTAACCGAGCTTCCTTCAGACAACAAGGCTACCATCGAGAAGATTCGTCTGGCCGGTGTCGTCGGCCTTGGCGGCGCCACCTTCCCCACGCACGTGAAGCTGAGCCCGCCTCCGGGCTCCAAGTGCGAGCGCGTCATCATCAACGGCTGCGAGTGCGAGCCTTACCTTACCTCCGACTTCCGCACCCTTCTGGAGAAGGGCGAGCAGGTGGTTGTGGGCGCCGCCATCCTCCGCAAGGTGATGGGAGACGTTCCCTGCACCATTGCCATCGAGGAGAACAAGCCCGAGGCCATCGCTCACATCAAGGAAGTGATTAAGAGGCTGGGCTATGAGGGTATCGAGGTCATGTCCATGAAGATGATGTATCCGCAGGGCGGTGAAAAGCAGCTCATCGACGCTGTGATGCACCGTCAGGTGGGCTCCGGCGCCCTTCCCATCAGCGTGGGCGCCGTGGTGCAGAACGTCGCTACGGCCCTCGCCGTGTACGACGCTGTCCAGAAGAACAAGCCCATCGTGGACAATTCCGTTACCGTAACGGGCGAGTGCTTCCCCCGTCAGGCCAACCTGCTGGTTCGTGTGGGTACTCCGCTGCGTTATATCCTCGACTATCTGGGCGGCGTTCCCGAGTCGGCTGCCAAGGTCATCAGCGGCGGTCCCATGATGGGCCGTGCCGTGGCCAACCTGGATGCCGCTACCGTGAAGGGAACCGGCGCCCTGCTGCTTCTGACCGAGGCCCAGACCAAGCGTGCTCCCGAAACCAATTGCATCCGCTGCGGCAAGTGCGCCGACGCCTGCCCCATGGGTCTGGAGCCGTTCCTCCTTGTAAAGCTCTCCCGCAACAAGGATGTAGAGGCCCTGGAGGCCAATGCCGCCCAGGACTGCATCGAGTGCGGCTGCTGCCTGTATTCCTGCCCCGCCCACATTCCGCTGCTGGACAGCATCCGTATTGGAAAGGGTTCTGTTATGGCTGCCATTCGTGCACGTGCTAAGAAATAGTTCATCATGAGTAAATTAATCGTATCACCTTCTCCTCATATCCACTCCAAGGACTCTACCAGGTCCCTGATGCTGGACGTGGTGATTGCGCTCATTCCCGCCGTCATCTGCTCCGTGGTTTTCTACGGCTGGCAGGAACTGCTGGTGCTGGGCGTGAGCGTGGCCTCCTGCGTGCTGCTGGAATGGGCCATCACCAAATACATGCTTAAGAAGCCCTCTACCGTGGGCGATTTCTCGGCCGTCATCACCGGTATCCTGCTGGCCCTGAATGTGCCGTATACCACTCCCTGGTGGGTGATGGTCATCGGCTCCATCGTTGCCGTGGGCGTTGCCAAGATGACGTTCGGCGGTATCGGCCAGAATATCTGGAACCCTGCCCTCGTCGGCCGCGTGTTCCTCCTGGTTTCCTTCCCTACCTACATGACCACCTGGAGCCAGCCGCAGGGTCTCTTCGGCGTGGATGCCGTGTCCGGCCCCACCCCCCTCGGTGCCATTCAGGAAGGCCTCATGCAGGGGTCTTCGGTTCAGGAACTGACATCGGCCTACAACTACTCCGACCTCCTGTTTGCCAACATCGGCGGCAGTGCCGGTGAGGTGTGCGCCCTGGCTCTTCTGGCCGGTTTCGTGTACCTGTGCGTTCGCCGGGTCATCAAGCCGTGGATTACCCTCAGCATCTTTGCTACCGTGGCGCTTACGTCGCTCATCTTCTGGAGCATCGATCCTTCCCGCTTCACCGACCCTCTGTTCAACCTCCTCACCGGCGGTCTCATCCTGGGCGCCTGCTTCATGGCTACCGACTATGTGACTTCCCCCATGTCCCTGTGGGGCGGCGTGGTCTTCGGCGTGGGCATCGGCTTCCTTACCATGATGATCCGTTACTTCGGGTCTTATCCGGAAGGCGTTTCCTTCGCCATCCTCATCATGAACTCCGTGGTTCCGCTTCTCAACATGTGGTTCCACCAGAAAAAATTCGGGAGGGAATAAGTCATGGCTGTAAAATCCAATCTTACCAATATGGTACTGGTGCTGGGCCTTACCTGCCTTCTGTGCTCGGGTATTCTGGGCGGCGCTTATGTGCTCACCAAGGAGCCCATTGACAAGGCGGCGGCAGAGAAAACCAACAAGGCCATTGCCCAGGTTCTGCCTCATTTTACGGAGGTTACTTATAACGAAGAGGGCAAGTATTATACGGCCACCGACGGCGAGACCCTTGTGGGTTATGCCATCGAGACCACTACGGTCGGTTTTGGCGGCCCCCTGTCCCTCATTGTGGGCATCACCCCCGACGGTGTCATCTACAATACGTCTGTCCTTTCGCATGCCGAGACGCCCGGCCTGGGCGCCAAGTGCACCACCGACGAGAAGTTCATGAACCAGTGGAAGGGCTTCGATCCTTCCATCAAGAAGCTGTCCGTGAAAAAGGACGGCGGTGACGTAGACGCCATCACGGCTTCCACCATCACTTCCCGCGCCTACACCCTGGCGGTGGAGAATGCGCTTAACACTTTTAAAGCACTGAGCCATGAGTAAACTTAAGATGATTACCGACGGGCTTGTCAAGAACAACCCCACTTTCGTGCTCCTCCTGGGCATGTGCCCTACGCTGGCTACCACAACATCGGCCATCAACGGTCTGTCCATGGGTCTGGCTACGCTTTTTGTGCTGGTCCTGAGCAACATGGCCATATCGGCCATCGCCCCTGTGGTGCCCGACAAGGTGCACATTCCCGTGTACATTGTGGTCATCGCCACCTTCGTGACGCTTCTGCAGTTCCTTATGCAGGCCTTTATGCCGGCCATGTATGAGACGCTGGGCCTGTTTATCCCGCTCATCGTGGTGAACTGCATCGTGCTGGGCCGTGCCGAGGCTTTTGCCAACAAGCATGGCGTGGTGGAGAGTGCTTGTGACGGCCTCGGCGTAGGCCTGGGCTTCACCTGCTCGCTCACCGTGCTGGGTCTCGTGCGTGAGATCCTGGGCTCTGGCAGCGTGTTCGGCTATAACTTCATAGGCGGCAACGACGGTATGCTGGCCTTCGTGATGGCTCCCGGCGCATTCCTGTGCCTGGGTTACCTGATGGTCCTGTTCAACAAATTCGTTAAAAAGAACTAGGCTATGGAATATTTTCTGATTATCATTTCGGCGATTTTCGTCAATAATATCGTCCTGGCGCAGTTCCTGGGTATCTGCCCTTTCCTGGGTGTATCCAATAAGCTGTCCACCGCCACCGGTATGTCCATGGCCGTGTGCTTTGTGATTACGTTGGCCACTCTGGTTACTTACCTCATTAACCAGTACCTGCTGGTGCCCTTCGGCCTTACGTTCCTGCAGACCATCGCCTTTATCCTGGTTATCGCTGCTCTGGTGCAGATGGTAGAGATTGTGCTCAAGAAGGTTTCCCCGTCCCTGTATCAGGCCCTGGGTATCTTCCTGCCCCTTATCACCACCAACTGCGCCGTGCTGGGTGTTGCCATCAACGTGGTTACCAAGGAGTTCGCCTTCGTTCCCGGCGGCATGCTCAACCTGGGCCAGGCCCTGGTTTACGCCTTCGCCACCTCGCTGGGCTACGGCCTTGCCATGGTCATCTTCGCCGGCATTCGCGAGCACCTTGCCCTGAACAACATCCCCAAGGCCTTCAAAGGCGTCCCCATCGCCGTCATCAGCGTGGGTATTCTCGCCCTGGCCTTCATGGGCTTCAGCGGAATGGTGAAGTAGTCGCTCTTTCGCAAGAGACTGATTATCAATGCATATGTAAAATCTCTTTAGGCTGATTGGCCTAAAGAGATTTTTTATTGGCATTGTGGCACAACAAGTTACAGAGAAGCGAAATTTTTTTGTAACTTTGCGCCCAATGAAAACGAACACAAAGAGAACGCTTATCTCCCTCATCCCCATCAGCGTCCTTGTGATTATGCTGGCGCTGAACATCTCCATCTTCGGGGGAGACTCCATCCTGGGTGCGTCCCAGGTGGCCCTTCTGGTTGCATCCGGCCTTTGCATTGCGCTGGGTATGTGGCTCTACAAGATCCCGTGGAGCACATTCGAACAGGAAATGGAAGGGAACATCCGCAGTGTGGCTACGGCCATTATCATCCTGCTGTTCATCGGTGCCATCTCCGGTACCTGGACCATGAGTGGCGTGGTTCCGGCCTTTATCTATTATGGCCTCAAGATCATCAGCCCCAAGGTATTCCTGGTTACCGCCTGCGCTCTGTGTGCGCTGGTTTCGGTGATGACCGGTTCTTCCTGGACCACCATCGCCACCGTGGGTGTCGCGCTTCTCGGAATAGGACGGGCCGAGGGATTCTCCGATGCCATGACCGCCGGTGCAATCATCTCCGGAGCGTATTTCGGCGACAAGATCTCACCCCTCTCGGACACGACCGTACTGGCCGCATCCATCAACAAGGTGGACCTGTTTGACCATATCCAGTATATGTATTATACTACGGTGCCGTCCATCCTTATTACGCTGGTGGTGTTCGGTGTCCTGGGCTTCACCCATGGCGGCGCTCCGGACGCTTCCATGGAAGTGTACTCCCAAACGCTCTCCGGTACGTTCCACATTACGCCCTGGCTCATGCTGGTCCCCATCCTAACAGTGATTCTCATCTGGAAGAAACTGCCGGCCATCGTGGTGCTGGCCCTATCGGCCCTTGCCGCCGCCGTGGCTGCCCTCGTGTTCCAGCCGGAGGTAATCCGCACCATCGGCCAGGGGATTACCGAAGGAAGCGCAGCGCGCGTCTCCTTTGCCGGCATTGTGGAGACCATCTACAATTCTGTTTCGCTGGATACGGGTGTCCCCGAGGTGGACAAGCTGGTGGCTTCCCGCGGCATGCGCGGTATGCTGGACACCATTTTCCTCATCATCGTGGCCATGTGCTTTGGCGCATCCATGTATGCCAGCGGCATGATCACAGACCTTTCCCGCATCCTGGCGCCGCTCACCCGCACCCGTACCGGCCTGGTGGGTTCCACGGTCATTACCGGCTCCATGATGAACGGCATTGTCTCCGACCAGTACCTGTCCATTATCCTTACGTCCAATATCTACCGGAGCACCTTCGAGAAGGAAGGCTATGAGAACAGGCTGCTCTCCCGCGCCGTGGAAGACTCGGCCACCGTCACATCCCCGCTCTATCCCTGGTCCAGCTGCGGCATGACGCAGGCCACCATCCTCAGCGTCCCCACGCTGGTGTACGCCCCCTTCTGCCTCTTTAACATCCTCTCCCCCCTCATGTCCTTCCTGGTGGGCTGGATTGGCTGGAAGGTCGTTCGACGCACCCCCTCTAAGTAGCTGATTATCAATGTTAAAGAAAAATCTCTTTAGGCCGATCAGCCTAAAGAGAAAAACTTAACACACTGATAACCAACAAATTATAGAGATTCGCGATTTACTTTCTTTGGTAGATGAAGCGTTTGATGTGGGCGTAGCCCGGGAATTCGCGGTTGACGACCGGCAGGTGAACTATGCCGACGGCGAGATGAACATTGCAAGCCATGTCTTCCTGCGTTTCTCGGACCGCTCCATCAAGGAGATTGCCGTGGACTATGGTTTCTCCAGCCTCTCCACGTTCGGGAAGTTCGTGAAGATGCGGCTGGGCCTCTCGCCCCGCGCCTATCGCCGTGAAGGAGCCCTGTCCGGGATTTGACATTTGTTAAAAAAATACTAACTTTGCATTCTCTTTAAGAGATGGTTCCGTAGCTCAGCTGGATAGAGCAACAGCCTTCTAAGCTGTGGGTCTTGGGTTCGAATCCCAACGGAATCACAGAAGCCCAACCGCTTGAAAGAAAGCGTGTTGGGCTTTTTTTTTAAGCGGAAACGGCCCAATTTGATGCTCTTTTCCGTAAAGTAGGCGGTAAACACAAAAATTATTCGTAACTTTGCAGTCCCTTACGCCTAAATTATATGAAACTGAAGAAGGTATTTGTTACGCTGGCCGTTTCTGCTGCACTTTTTAGCTGCAGCACGCCCACCAACATCGTCTACATGCAGGATACCTACGATGACGCGCTCATCGAGGCTGTCAAATCCAATCCCATAAGGCTCAAGCCTATGGACCAGATCTCCGTCATCGTGAACTGCCGTGAGCCCCAGATTGCCGCCATGTTCAACCTTCCCTACCTGACGCGCCGCCTGGGTGAGGCCCAGTCCCTCTCCGGCAGCAGCGGCAACATTGGAAACATGAACACAGCCAACGCCATTTCCGGTTATACCGTAGACTCCGAAGGCTGCATCGATTTCCCCGTCCTCGGTAAAATCTTCGTGCAGGGTCTTACTCGCGCCGAGGCTACCGAGCACATCAAGGAACTCCTCATCCAGAGCAACCAGATCAAGGACCCGGTGGTCACCATTGAGTTCATGAACCTGGGCTTTTCTGTACTGGGAGAAGTGAGCCGCCCCGGCCGTTACCGCATTGACCGTGACGAGTTCACCGTCCTCGATGCCATCTCCCTGGCCGGAGACCTCAACATCAACGGCGAGCGCGAGAACATCACCGTCATCCGTGATTTCGGCAAGGACGGCGAGCGCTTCTACAAGATGAATCTCACCAAGGCCGAGTCTGTCTTTAATTCCCCCGCCTATTACATGGAGCAGGGAGACATTGTCTACGTGACGCCCAATCCCAAGCGCCGCCGCGAGTCCACCGAGGTTGCCAACAGTGCCTTCACGCCTTCGTTCTGGATTTCCCTGGTATCGGCCGTCACCTCCGTCACTTCCACCATTGTCGTTTTACTTACCAAATAAGATATGTCCCAAGAGAACAACAATAGTTTCGAGCAGGAAGAGCAGGTCCTCTCCATCCGTGAACTCTGGACCATGTGCGTGGCCCGCTGGCCGTGGTTTGTGGGCTCCGTCCTCCTGTGCCTTCTCATTGCCTCTGTCTATATCCTCAAGACTCCGCCGGTGTACACCCGTCAGGCGTCCATCCTCATCAAGGAAGACACCAAGAAGAACAGCTCCATCGGAGACGTCTCTTCCGACTTTGCCAACATGGCACTGGGTATGGCCCGCGTGAACGTGAGCAACGAAATCATCAGTTTCACCTCTCCGGACATGATGACGGAGGTAGTGAAACGCCTGCATCTGGAAACCAACTATGCCTTCAATGGCGGTTTCTTCACGCCCGGACACCGTCTTTACAAGCGCACCCTTTACGGCTCCAGCCTGCCCGTCACGGTAAACTTCCTGGACCTCGGCAACAATGACGGAGTATCCTTCACCGTCGTTCCCGAAGAAGAAAACCAGTTTACCCTCAAGGGTTTCCGCTATCAGCGCCATAAATACAAGGACAAAATTACGGCTGCTCTCGGAGACACCGTCCAGACGGTGGCCGGCCGCGTCATCCTTGAAGCCAACCCTTACTTCAGCGGCGAATGGAAGGAAGACCTTCTTGTGAGCCGTGGCGGGTATTACGGCACGGCCCGCGCCTACCTGTCCCGCCTCACCGTAGCCCTGGCCGACAAAAACGCCACGGTGATCAACCTCACCATGAATGACGTGAACACCCAGCGTGCCGTAGATGTGCTCAACATGCTCGTGAACGTGTACAATGAGCAGTGGATCAAGGACAAGAACCTCATTACCACCAGCACCAACGAGTTCATCGCCGAGCGTCTCCGCGTCATCGAGAAAGAACTGGGCAACGTGGACAGCAGCATCTCGGACTTCAAGAGCCGCAACCGCATGCCGGACCTCAGCGCAGCCGCCAGCATGGACATGCAGCTCTCCGTGCAGGCCAGCCAGCAGATTACGGAAATCAACAACCAGATTTCCATTGCCCGGTACATCCTCACCTATATCCGTGACTCCCGTGGCAAACTCCTCCCGGCCAACACCGGCCTCAAGGAGACCAACATCGCAAACGTCATCAACCAGTACAATACGGCCCTCCTCCAGCGCAACCGCCTGGTGGAAAGCAGCTCCGAGGAAAACTACCTGGTCAAGGACCTGGACCAGCAGCTTGCCTCCATGTCGGCCGTCATCATCTCCTCTATCGAGAATTTCATCACCTCCCAGAACATGCTGCTGCAGTCTTACCAGGACACCCAGAGCATGCTGGATGCCCGTGTGGTGAGCAACCCCCAGCAGGCCGGCCAGCTCCTGAGCGACGAACGTCAGCAGAAAGTGAAGGAAGCCCTTTACCTGTTCCTGCTCCAGAAGCGTGAGGAGAACGAACTCTCCCAGGCCTTCACCGCCTACAACAACCGCGTGGTGAGCATGCCCGGCGGCGGTTCGCAGCCCATCTCTCCCAAGCGCATGATGATTCTCCTCGTAGCCCTTGTATTTGGATTCGGCCTTCCCCTCGGTCTTATCTACATGCTGGAAATTACCAATACCACCGTCCGCGGCCGCCAGGACCTGGAGAACATGACCGCTCCGTTTGTGGGTGAAATTCCCGCGGCGTTTGCCCGCAAGCAGCACCTGTGGGATCACCTCATTCCCTGGGTGTCCCGCAAGGAAGACCCCTCGGACCGCAAGATTGTGGTAAAGCCGCACAGCCGTAACGTTATCAACGAGGCCTTCCGCGTAGTCCGTACCAACCTGGAATTCATGCGCGGCCAGGAAGAAGGAAAAGGCCGTGTGTTCATGCTTTCTTCCGTGAACCCCGGTTCCGGTAAGACCTTTATCTCGTCCAACCTTTCTACCGCCTTCGCCATCAAGAAGAAGAAGGTGATAGCCGTGGACCTTGACCTTCGTAAGAAATCCCTCTCCGTGTTTGCCGGAAGCCCCAAGAAAGGCGTTTCCAACTACCTGGCCGGCAAGGAGCCCGATTTCCATCCCCTGATTGTGAAGAATATCGAAGGTTCCGGTCTGGATATCCTCCCCGTTGGTACCCTTCCTCCCAACCCTTCCGAGCTCCTCTCCGATCCCAAACTGGAAATCATGATCAATGAGCTCCGGAAAGAGTACGAGTACATTTTCCTGGACTGCCCGCCCGTGGAAATTGTGACCGACGCCGACATCATCAACCGCTACGTAGATACCACATTGTTCGTTATCCGCGCCGGTGTGCTGGACCGCGCTATGCTCCCCGAGATTGAAAAGTACTACAAACACCAGAAATATAAGAATATGTGCCTGCTCCTGAACGGCACCGACGGCGGTGGCCGCTACGGCTATAAGTACGGCTACAAGTATGGCTATAAGTATGGCTACCGTTACGGCGGCGGCTACGGTACCTATGGCTCTTACGGCAATGCCTACGGAAACGACGATTCCGAGAGCAGCAAGGAATAACCTTAATCTTTTTATGTGGCTATTTTCAACGAAGCACTCCCTTCTCGCGAGCGGAGTGCTTCATGGATGGACTGACTGGCACTGTCACATGCTCCCCGGTGTGGACGATGGTGTCAGGAGCATGGACAAAACGCTGAAGTATCTTTCTGTCTATGCCGATATGGGAGTAATGGACGTATGGTTCACCCCTCACATCATGGAGGACTTTCCCAACACCACCGAAGGTCTTCGCAAGCGTTTTCGTGAGGTACAGGCGGCCTACAAGGGCCCCATCCAGTTGCATCTGGGCGCAGAGAACATGATGGACAATCTTTTCGAAGAGCGCCTGGAAAAGGGAGACCTCCTTCCGCTCCCGAACGATTACCTCCTGGTGGAAACGTCCTATTTCAGCCCGCCCTTTGACCTCTGGGGAACCCTCGAGCGCATTCAGCAGAAAGGCTACCGCCCTCTTCTGGCCCATCCGGAACGCTATGTCTATATGGGAGACAAGGAGTACAAAAAGCTCCTCAATAAAGGTGTTTCTTTCCAGCTCAACCTGCCTTCCCTCTGCAACCTGTACGGTCCCGAGGTGCGCAGGAAAGCCTATACCCTGCTCAAGGATGGCGCCTACCAGCGCTGCGGCTCGGATTTACACCGGCTCACACCCATCAAGACCGGGTTCGAAACGCCCTTGTTCAAGAAGGAAATCATTCACGCAGTGCGTAAACTCTGCAAGTACCAGGAAGACCTCTAGCGGGAGCTCAGGGAAAGCAGCAGTTGAAGTTCCTGATTGACGGCCTCGGAGAAACTGAGGCCGCCGTCTTCCCGTGCCGGGAAAGTATCGGTAAGAATCCCGCCTTCATAGTCTATGGAAAGGGTCTTGATGCCCACGGTAACCATGCGGTTCAGGTCCTCCAGCGTAGGATACACATAGACGAAGTTTACGTCGTCCCGCGTCTGCAGCAGGCCGATGACCGTGCCATCGTTCAGCATGAAGCGGACGGCGGCATCGTAGGGAATGTGGTACTGCTCCTTGGTGCCGATTACAAAGGCCAGGTCCAGGTCTTCCTCGTTGTTGTTCTTATAGTAGAGGTGCGACAGCAGGAGGTTGTAGTCGAAGCTGGCACCGCGCGCAACCAGCGGATTGGCCGTTGTGAGGATGCTGTTGGTGTTTTCCGTATAACCGGACAGCGTGGCCTCCAGTTCAATGGTGGTATCGGCCGCCTTCAGGATGGCCTCGCAGTGACGCTTCAGGAGCTCTCCCAGCTGGTTCTTGTCAAAGTTCACGGGCAGGTAGTCCTCGGGATTCCAGCCGGTGATGATGTCCAGGCTCTTGATGCCGCTACGGACCATTTTCTCCATGTCGGAGGCCTCGGCCGCATATTTGAGCCGGTTCAGGAACAGGCCGTTGTCCAGGCGTCGCTTGGTGGCCGAATCCTCTCCGATCTGCTCCAGGCGAATGAGTTTCCCTCCCTGCAGGTTCACGGCCATCTTCACACCTTTGGGAACGGCTGTAGCGTTTTTCTGGACCAGGTTGATGTACAAAAGATAGAGCGTGGAACCGTCCTGGAAACCGGCCAGTTCTACCCGGACCTGGGCCGGAACCTCTCCCAGGCTCAGCTCCTCGTATTCCGTGGAGATGTGGGTGATGCCGCCGGCGCGGTAATTGGTGCGCACCGTCTGGGCGCTGGATATAAGGGACAGGCCCAGTGCTGTAAGGGCCAGGAGGATTGCTTTCTTCATGATTTCACTTGTTCGAGTGCAAAAATACGAAAAATAATTGTTAATTTTGCTTTCGCTGAACCGTTTCTCCGTGCGCATGAAAAGCATCTTCCGTACCATAGCGCTGCTGGTGTCGCTCCTTGCCACAGTGTCCTGCAACATAGACTTTTTGTACATCCAGCTTCCGGACACCTCCTGGTTCTACGAGCTGGGAGAAACGCAGGCCTGGCTCCACTTTGGCCCCGGAGACCGTGTCACCATTGTCCAGTCGGAACCCTCCAGCGGCAAATGCCAGTATTCCAACGGAACTTGGACTGCCAGCGGCCATTCCGTCATGATAACCGAAGACGGCGGCGCCAGCCGCAAGTTCACCCGCACCTTCTCGCACCTCAAAAACAGCAAGAACAAGAACTTCTCCCGCATCGGCCCGGTGGATGCCGGCTCCCTGAGCGGCACTGTCTGGGCCGCCGTCCGCAAGGATTCCCTGCTTGTTCTCAGCTTCGGGCCCGGGACCCGGGCCGAGAAAGCCGTGTACAAGGGCATCAGCCCGGGGGACGGCTCCTGGACAAGCCGGGAAGAGCAGGGCTATGCCCTCACCGGCAGCCACGTGGCGCTGGAAGGGGGAGAAAGTGCCACCTTCTATGGCGGCGCCATGCTCTACGGGGACGTATGGGCTGTACCTGTAAAGAGCCGCGTCCTCTTCCTTTTCCCCACTTTCGGCTATAGCCTGGAAGCCCAGACCGAGTCATTCCCGTTTACCCTTCATCTGGAACCTATATCCTAATGTATCAGTTCATTCAAGACCAGCATCACTACGTTCTCAGCGTAGACAACCATGTGAGCCTGATGGAAGCCCTCACTGCCTTCTGCAAGGACCAGAACATCCTTTCCGGTACCATCGGCGGCCTCGGCGCCATCAATGAAGCCACTTTCCGTTTCCTGGATCCCGCCACCAAGCAGTATGTGGACAAAACCTTCAGCGAGCAGATGGAAATCACCAATCTCACCGGCAATATCTCCGAAAAGGACGGAAAGCCCTACCTGCATGTCCATATAACGGCATCCAGGAGAGACTACACCTGTGTGGGCGGTCATCTCCTGGATGCAAAAATCAGCGGTGCCTGCGAGCTTACCGTAGACGCTTTCCCGGAGCTGAAGCCCGGCCGCCGCGCCGACGAAGAAACCGGACTTAATCTGTATCGGTTTTAGTGAACATCTCCTTCCACTTGGGCAGGTAGTTCTTCCCGAAGACAATTCCGCAGCCCAGTACAACCCCGAAGAAGGTCCAGATCATGATGGTCCGGGCCCGGCTGTTTGACGGGCTGCTAGGAACGGTGATGGGCTGGATGATGGTGAGCATGGGCGTGTCCTGCTTCACCTGCATCTTGGCCTGTTCCAGCTGTTTGGCCAGCTCCGTATAGATGGCGTTGGCCACCGTATACTTGCTCTGCAGGCGGTCCCGCTCAATGCGGGCGCGCGTTGTGGTCATGTTCTGGGAACGGTCGGTTACCGTGGCCAGGGCAATCTGGTACGCCTCGGCCTCGGCCTTGGTCTCGTCGTAACGGGCCTGCATGTATTCCAGCTGGCTCTGCGCCTTCTCTGTACGGAAACTGGTGATGTGTTCCTGCAGGATTCGCTGGGCGTTGACGGCGAGTTCGGCCGTCTGCAGCGGCTCCGAGCCCGTGACAATGAGGGTCAGGTAGCCTTCCTTCCTTTCCACCGTCAGGTTTACGCAGTTGCCGACGACACCGATCATCCGCTGCTCCTCCTTGGTGAGCACGATGGGGCGCACGGTTTCTTCTCCGTCCGCCGCCTCTCCGGCCGCCTCTCCGGCCGCCAGAAGGCGGAAGTCCTGCTCCGGCGCATCCTTCTTGACAAGACCCTTGACGGCGCCGACGAGGGTGCCGGGCAGGCCGATGGTGTACTTGCGCACCTTGTCCAGGGTGGTTGCCTTTCCGTAGTCGCGGACGTAGTCGAACATGCAGATGGCGGTGTCTACCTTCTCATAGTGAAGGGGCGTGTACATGAGCTCCCGCCGGAAGGTGACGCTGCCCACAATCTGCGGATAGACGAGCGGGGACAGGTCCTGCGGGGCGCCGCCGGAAAGTTCGAAGGCGCTGAGGCCGGCCAGACGGGCCAGCGCGGCGTTGCTGCGCGACTGCCCCAGCTGCGGCACCATCACGGAGCTCACCGTGTAGGTCCTCTTCATGGTGAGGGCCGACAGAATACCCAGCGCGAGGAACACGGCAGTCGAGATGAGGATGACCTTGCGGCCGGCCCACATGCTCTTTATGAGGGCTACGATGTCAATTTCGTTCTCTTCCATAGGGCTAGTTGAGTCGTTCAATGAGAAGAATCATGGAAACCACCGAGGTGAGGGCGCTCAGCGTGCTGGCGGCCACCTGGTCCCAGCGTACTTTCTCCTTGGGTTCCTCGGCTTTCTCTATCCGTTTCTGGTCCATGCTCAGGGTAATGACGGAGCCCGGCTGTACCTTGGGATAGATGCGCATCCAGAGGAATTTTTTGGTGCCCTCGCTCTGGTTGTTGGGCAGGGTGACCGTAACGCTGTTGCGGTCTGCAAATTTCTGGAAACCGCCGGCGTAGTGGTTGATGTACCACTTGGCGCTGTGCGGTCCCTGGTAGACGATGCTCTTCTGACTGGAAGAGAACTCATCCGGCACATACTGGCCAAAGCGGGTTCCGGTCTCGAGGATGGTCACGGTGTTTTCCTGCCGCACTACATTGATGACATCCCCTTCCATGAGGATGGGGTCGTACTTGAGGTTTTTCCTGTGGTGCTGGGCGTCCTTGAGGTTGAGGCCGATGGGGCCGCGGTCCCCGTAGGAGCGGGTGAGTACGCAGTAGGGGCTGGCATCGTCCTGCAGGCCGCCGGCCATGGCGATGATCTCCGACAGCTGGGTGCGGGAGTCTTCCAGCACATAGACGCCCGGGTAGTGCACGCGTCCGTTGATCTGGATGGTGCGGGACTGCCCGAAGTTGGTCTTCATGCGCACCACCAGGTGGTCGTAGGGCTGCAGGCTGAACGGCTCTGTGGGATTGAAGTTCTCGTCCACCGACAGGGGAATGCGGGTCATTTTTGCTTCTTTCCCCTCCAGGTTGAGGCGGAATACCTCCACACGGTCGAGGGCAGCACCTTCTTCGAGGCCGCCCGCCATGGTGATGAGGTCTTTCACGCCCAGGCTGGCGTCGTAGGTAGTGCCCAGGGGATTATTCACGGCGCCGCTGATGTGCACTTCGCCGATATGGTTGTAAGTGGTATTGTCGTAGATGAGGAGCGCGTCACCGGGCCTCAGGAGCGTTTCCCGGTCTTCCTTGAGGTTGACGGGGATGTACTCCTTGTGGCTGGGATTGAAGAGGTCTGTGCGGGTAATGTAGGCAACCGGGTATACGCTGGGGCGCAGGCCGTCGGCCAGTTCGATGGCCTGGCCGATGCTCATGCGGTCGTTGACGCCGAAGGCGCGGGTGAACGGCTTGCGTACCTGGCCGGCCACGCTGACAGTGCCTTCTTCGCGGAAGTCGGAGAGCTGCAGCACCTTCACGGAGTCCCGGCCCTGGAGCATGAAGTCCGGATGGCCGTCAACGCCGGGGAAGGGAACCGTGAGGACTTCCACGGTCTCGTCCGGCCGGGTGCGCGATACCAGTACGTACTCCGTACGGGCGGTGTAGCGGGGCTTGGCATGGTCCAGCAGCGTCTGGAGACTGCGGTTTTTGGTAAGGTCGAAGTTGCCGCCATAGTAGACATCGCCGCCAATGTGGACATAGTTTTCCATGGGGCGGGTCACGCTCTTGATGCGAACGATGTCTCCGCCGCGGAGGCTCACTGCCTGGGCGCCGGACAGGACGTTCTGCAGGTTGTATTCCCGGAATATCTTTTCGCCGTCCTCGAAGCGCTCTACCTGGATGAACTCCGGATAGGCCTCGTAGGTGAGGCCGCCGGCATAGCCGATGAGTTCTGCAAGGCCTTCCCCGTCCGTAATCTCGTAGCGCATGGGACGGAATACGGCACCCTCGATGGTTACCACTTTGTCTGCTACGGGAACAAAGAGGATATCGTTGTTCTGGAGGTCGAACTGGTCTCCGGGCAGGGCGCCGGTAATGAACTTATACAGGTCCAGGCGGGTGGTCTTGCCGGCGCGGGAGCGCTGGATGTTGCGGAGCGAGCCGATGGCGGTGGGACCGCCTGCTGCCGCCAGGGCATTGAAGGCGGTGTTGAGGGCGCTCACGGTGAAGCCGCCCTGCACGCCCACTTCACCGTAGATGTTCACGGTGATGGTGCGGGCCGTGGTGATGGTGACGGCAATCTGGTCCTGGCGGAAGGAGTAGTGCTGGGCCAGCTTGCTCTTGACGGCCGCGCGGGCCTGTGCCAGGGTGAGGCCCTTGAGGAAGATCTTGGTGGCGCCGGCGGGCTGGATGGAGCCGTCGGGCGCGATGCGCTGGTGAATCTCTGTCTGGGAGGAGCCGAAGATGGAAATGTGCACTTCGTCACCTTCTCCGAGAACATATGTGTCGGGTGCCTGGGCGCCGTCCGTGGTGCGGAATACGTCCATGGAGTGGCCCGTGAACAGGGCGTGGCCATAGATGTCATGCCCACCTGTATTCTCCTGCCCGTTCTTCTCGATGGCTTTCTCGGCGGCTTCCTCATCGGGAGTGGTGCGGGGTTCTTCGGCGGGGGCCACCAGGGTGGAGTCCTGCAGGATGTCTTCCGTGAGGCGGCCTGCAGCTTCCTTTTCATGCTGCATCTGGTCCAGGATGGTGACAATGCGGTCCCGGTAGGAAAGGACCTCGCTGCGGGGAATGGCTTCCAGGTCTATTCCGTTTTCCATCAGGCGGGCGCGGACCGCTCCTTCCTCGAGACCCCGTCTCTGGAGTTCGCGGGTGGCGGCGTTCAGAATGCTGACGGTCTGTGCCTGCGCGGCGAGGGCCAGCATGGCGCACAGGAGGGTCGTTAAGAATCTTTTCATATAGGTTATTCTTGTTTTCTATCCTACAAATATAGCAAATATTAATTGTATCTTTGTATGCTAATCCAAGTGACGATGAAACATCTTTTCCAGACCGCATTTCTTTTCCTTGCATTCTCCCTGGGCGCTCAGGCTCAGAACGAGTGGGTGAATCCCTTTATCGGCACGTCCAACTTCGGCGCCTGCAATCCCGGCGCCGTCACGCCTAACGGCATGATGAGCGTGAGCCCGTTTAACGTGATGGGCTCCTCCATGAATGCCTGGGACAAGGACAGCCGGTGGTGGAGCACGCCCTATGTGGAGGAAAACAGCTATTTTACAGGCTTTTCGCATGTGAACCTTTCCGGCGTGGGCTGCCCGGAGCTGGGGTCCCTTCTCACCATGCCCACCACGGGCCCTCTTCAGGTAGACTATCACATGTACGGAACTGAATACAAGGATGAGGTGGCGCATCCCGGCTACTACTCGCTGGAACTTTTCAGCGGCATCAGGGCCGAGGTAAGCGCTACCACCCGCACCGCCATCGAGCGCTACACGTTCCCCGGCGGGGAGGGCAACATCCTCCTCAATCTGGGGGAGGGCCTCACCAACGAGAGCGGCGCCTCCGTGCGGCGGGTATCGGCCACTGAGGTGGAAGGCTCCAAGCTCATGGGAACCTTCTGCTACAACCGGGAGGCCGTTTTCCCCATCTACTTTGTGCTGCGGGTGAGTAAGGTTCCGTCGGCCTCCGGCTACTGGAAAAAGCAGCGGCCCATGACGGCCGAGGCTGCCTGGGATGCCGATGCCGGGAAGTACAAGATTTATGAAAACTATGCGCGGGAACTCAGCGGTGACGACATCGGCTGCTGGTTCCACTACGATTCCCTGGCAGAGGGAGAGGAGATTCTCCTCAAGCTGGGCGTTTCCTTCGTAAGCATTGAAAATGCGAGGGAGAACCTGGATGCCGAGCAGCCCTCGGGCTTCTGCTTCGACGAGGTCCGTTCCCGGGCCGACGCACTTTGGGCGCAGCATCTGGGCCGTATCCGGGTAGAAGGCGGCTCGGACGACGAAAAGACCATCTTCTATACGGCGCTTTACCATACGCTCCTGCATCCCAACGTGCTCAGCGACGTAAACGGCGAGTATCCGCTCATGGAGTACCGTTCACCCCTTGCGGGCGGCGGCGTGGGCCGCGTGGAGCCCGGCCATGCGCGCTATACCGTGTTCTCGCTCTGGGACACCTACCGCAATGTGCATCAGCTCATGACGCTGCTCTGGCCCGAGAAACAGACCGACATGGTTTGCTCCATGATAGACCAGTACCGCGAGTGGGGCTGGATGCCCAAGTGGGAGCTCTACGGCCGCGAGACCTGGACCATGGAGGGAGACCCCGCCATCTGCGTCATCGCCGACACATGGCTCCGCGGGCTCCGGGACTTTGACATAGAGACGGCTTACGAGGCATTTTTGAAATCGGCCGATACGCCCGGCGCGCAGAACCGCATGCGCCCCGACAACGATCCTTACGTATCGCTGGGCTACGTGCCCCTCGGCTATTTTGCCGCCGACTTCTCCGGAGACAACTCCGTCTCCCATGCGCTGGAGTACTACGTGGCCGATTATGCGCTTTCGCGCCTGGCCGCTTCGCTGGGCCGGGAGGCCGACGCCGCCCGCTTCTACCAGCGCTCGCTGGGGTACAGGCACTACTACTCCCCGGAATTCAAGTGCCTGCGTCCCATTAACATGGACGGCACGTTCCTCACTCCCTTCAATCCGGAGGACGGGGCCGATTTCTCCAATGCGCCCGGCTTCCATGAGGGCAGCGCCTGGAACTACAGCTTTGCCGTGCCGCACGACGTAGCCGGCTATGCCCGGCTCCAGGGTGGCACCAAAGCGTTTGTGAAGAACCTCAGGCATGTCTTTGACGAGGGCCTCTACGACCCTGCCAACGAGCCCGACATTGTGTACCCTTACCTCTTCTCCCGCTTCAAGGGCTATGAAAAGTATACCTGGGAGCAGGTAGAACGCATCCTTTCAGAACATTACCGCAATGCCCCCGACGGCATCCCCGGCAACGACGACACCGGTACCATGAGCGCCTGGGCCGTGTTCTCCATGCTGGGCTTCTACCCCGACTGCCCCGGAGAGCCCGCCTTCACCCTCACGCGGCCGCGGTTCTCATCGGCCGAGATTACGCTGCCGGACGGACATCGGCTCACCGTCTCCCGGGCATCGGCCTCTGCCACCCGCGCCCTCCTCGACGGCCGCTCCCGCGGCTACCGCGTCTCGCATTCCGCACTCACTTCCGCTTCTACGGTGATGTGGAAGTAGCTGATTCTCAGTTGGATACAAAAGCACGGGTGCACCTCCAGGTGCACCCGTGCTTTTATAAGTGGCTCATAGCCAGTTAGTTCTGTATCACCGCTAGAGGATGCTATTTTTCTTGGTCCACTCCACGATTTCGGGGATGTAGCCGAAAGCCAGGCCCGTGACGGTGTCGGCGCAGCCGTAGTAGACGGCGACGCGGCCGGTGGCGGGGTCGTGCAGGGCGGCGCAGGGGAAGCATACGTTGGGCACGTCTCCCATGCACTCGTAGGGCTTCTGGGGGCTCAGGAGGTAGGGGCCGCTGCGGGCCAGCACCTTCCAGGGCTCACCCAGATCCAGAAGGGCGCTGCCGAAGCTGTACACGTAGCCGTTGCAGGAGCGCAGCACGCCGTGATAGAACAGGAGCCATCCTTCGCTGGTCTCGATGGGAACGGGGCCGGCGCCGATTTTCATGCACTGCCAGGCGCTTACCTCGAACGGAGCCGGAGCCATGACGTGCCGATGGTGTCCCCAGAATTCCATGTCGGGGGTTTCGCTGTAGAAAATGTCACCGAAGGCGGTATGGCCGGTGTCGGACGGGCGGGAGAGCATGGCAAATTTGCCGCCAATCTTGCGCGGGAACAGGACGCCGTTGCGGTTGTAGGGCAGGAAGGCGTTCTCCACCTGGTGGAAAGTCTCGAAGTCCTGGGTCCAGGCTGCGCCGATGGTAGGGCCGTGGTAGCCGTTGCACCAGGTAACCCAGTAGCGGTCCTCGATGAAGGCCACGCGGGGGTCATAGCCGTAGTCTCCGTCAAATACAAGTTTATCGGGGCGGATATCCCAGTTGATGCCGTCCTTGGAGAAACCGGCATGGAGGGTCATGCGGCGGTTGGTGTCATCGCAGCGGAAAACGCCGGCAAAACCGTCCTTGAAAGGAACTACGGCGCTGTTGAAGATGCTGTTGGAGTCCGGAAGCAGGTCCCGGGGAATGACAGGGTTGTTGCTGTAACGCCAGAGGACGGCGTTGGAGCCGGCGGGGCGCTCCTCCCAGGGCATGTTCGGGAGAGGCTGGCCGACGATGGTCAGATTTTTCATATAAGAGTTGCGTTCAAAATGATCTTTTCTTTCTCCAGGGAGAAGTCTTCTCCCAGATCCTTTTTCTCGATGAGACGGAAGAGAATCTGGGTGCTTTCCTGCGCAATGCGGGGAAGCGGTTGCAGCATGTGGGAGATGCGGGGCGTGAAGATGTCGTATACATTGGAGTAGTCGAATCCCACGATACGGATGTCTTTCTGGATTTCGATGCCTCTTTTGTGGAGGGCCTTGATCAGGCACACGGACGCTTCGTTGGAAGCGCAGACCATGCCGTCGATTCCTGCTGCAAGCAGTTTGTCCACGGCGTGATCGGTGTCTTCCTGCATGGAATGGAAGCCCATGCGGTAGATGGGGGCATCGGCTCCGGCTGCTTCCTGGAAGCCCTGTTCGCGCTCAATCATGGTGGAGATGCGCATGGCATAGGACAGCAGGCCGATACGGCTGGCGCCCTGCTTTCGAAGGGCGTCGACGGCAGTTTTTGCCGCACCAACATTGTCGATGAGAACGGCGGGAACGTCGTAGAGGGGATTGCGGCGGTCGATGGTAACAAAGGGCCGGCCGGAAGCCTGGATCCTTTCCAGGGAGGGGCCGCATTCGAGGCAGGGCACTACAATAAAACCTTCCACATCCTTCTCCAGGAAGGAGCGCACCAGGCGGTCAAAACGCTCGGGGTCTTCGTCGGAACTGCCGAAGAGCACCGTGTAGCCGTTGCGGGTGATGATTTTCTCAATCTCCTTGGCAATAATTCCGTAGAAGATGTTGCCCAGGTCCGACAGGATGACGCCGATGACACGGGTTCTTCCCTGGCGCAGCATGCGGGCGGCCGAACTGGGCTGGTAGTGCATGCGTTCGGCGATTTCCAGGATCTTGGCCTTGGTGGCCTCGCTGACCCGGTATTTCTGCTTTCCGTCGGCACCTACGCGGTTATTCATCACAAAGGAAACCAGTGCGATAGAGACGCCCGCCTCACGGGCAATATCTTTTATAGTGACGTTTTTTGCCATACGTTACGCAAAGATACAAAAAAAATATGTATCTTTATCCGTTCTACGCATTTTATATCGTTTTAGCTATGAGGAAACCCCTATTATTGCTCTCCGCCCTGGCCCTGGCTGCCTGCAGCGCTTTCCCCGGAGAAGAAGACTACAGCTTGTACGTAAATCCCAAGATTGGAACCGGCGGCCATGGCCACGTGTTCGTGGGAGCCAACGTTCCCTTCGGCCTGGTACAGGTTGGCCCTACCAGCATTCCTGAGGAGTGGGACTGGTGCTCCGGTTATCACGACAGTGATTCTACGGTCATCGGCTTTAGCCATACCCACCTTTCCGGAACCGGTATCGGAGACCTGTTCGACGTGACCGTCATGCCCGTAACGGGTGCGGTAGAGACGGGCCGCGAAGGCGCCTGCAGCTATGCGCTTCGTTCCGAGGAAGTGGCAGAGCCCGGTTACTACAGCGTTCCGCTGGAGCGTTATCAGATTGTGGCAGAGATGACCGCCACCGCCCGCGTGGGCCTGCACCGCTATACGTTCCCCGCCTCCGAGGACGCCACCGTGGTCTTTGACCTCGAGAACGGCGGCTGCTGGGACAAGGCCACCGATGCCGGCTTCGAACTCATCAGAAACGAAGAAGGACAAGTGACAGCCCTCAGCGGTTACCGTTATTCCACCGGCTGGGCCAGGAACCAGAAGGTTTTCTTCTGGGCCGAGCTGTCCCGCCCGGCACAGGCCTTCGACGTGGAGGGTGATGGAAAATACGGCTACTATCGTCTGGGCCACACCGACGCCGCAGAGAAAGTGCTCGTGAAGGTGGCCCTCTCGCCCGTCTCGGTTGAAGGCGCCCGCGCCAACATGCAGGCCGAGCTTCCCGGCTGGGACTTCGAAGCAACGCGCAAAGAGGCTCGCAAGGCCTGGAACCAGGAACTGGGCAAGTTGAAGGTGACATCGGCCGATGCCGACAGAAAGACCATCTTCTACACGGCTTTCTATCATACCATGATTGCCCCCTCCGTGTTTAACGACGTGAATGGAGACTACCGCGGCTCCGACGACACCGTGCGTCACGGAGACTTCCAGAACTACACTACCTGGAGTCTCTGGGATACCTACCGCGCCGCCATGCCGCTCGCTACCATTGTGCATCCGGAGAAGATTGACGACTTTGTCAAGACGTTCTACCACATTTACAAGGAGCAGGGAGACCTCCCGGTGTGGCACCTCATGGGGAACGAAACCGACTGCATGGTGGGTAATCCCGGCACCATCGCCTTTGCCGATTTCATCGTGAAGGGCTTCAATGCCGGCATTCCGGCCGATGACCTCATCAAGGCCATGGTAGACACCGACGAGCGCGACGACCGCGGCCTGGATCTCCTGCACCAGTACGGCTATATTCCCGCCGACCTCTATCGCGAGGCCGTGGGCAATGACCTCGAATACGCCATTGCCGATGGCGCCCTGGCCAATGCTGCCGCCTTCCTGGGCTACCCCGAGGTGGAAGCCAAATACCGTGAACAGAGCCACTCCTACCGCCACTACTGGGATCCCGAAACGCATTTCCTGCGTGGCCGCAAGGCCGATGGCAGTTTCACCGAGCCGTTTAACCCCTTTGCCCCCGAGCAGGGAAACCACGACTACACTGAGGGTAATGCCTGGCAGTACCGCTACCTGGTGCCGCAGGATGTAGAGGGTCTTCAGGAACTCTTTGGCGGCCGTGAGGCTTTTGTTGAGGCGCTGGATGCGCTGTTTAATGTTTCCTCCGAGCTGGAGGGTGAGGCCCCGCCGGACATTTCCGGTCTCATCGGCCAGTATGCCCACGGCAACGAGCCCAGTCACCACATTATCTATCTGTACTCCATGCTGGGAGAACGCCAGCGGGCTGCTCAGCGCCTGCGTCAGGTGTACGATGAGCTCTACTTCAATGACGTAGAAGGCCTTTCCGGCAATGAGGATGTGGGCCAGATGAGCGGCTGGTATGTGCTTTCCGCCATGGGCTTCTACCAGGTGGAACCCGCCAGCACGCGGTTCTGGTTCGGCCTTCCCATCTTCCCCGAGATGAAGGTGAAAGTGGCCGGCGGTGAGTTCGTCATCAAGGCGCATGGACCCCTGGACGGTTACATTGCGTCCGTCAAGCTCAACGGCAAGCCTTACGACAAGCCCTACATCGAATACTCCGACATTGTCTCCGGCGGCGTGCTGGAGTTTGTGCTGGAGCGTGAGGGATAGTTATTTGCGCATCACGCCTATTTGCTGACCAACCCCACGGAAGTGTCTTTGTTCTGGCACTTGGAGAGGATGGTCTCGGCGAGATTGCGGTAGATGCCATCTTCCGGGATGCCTTCCTGCCGGACCACCTCCAGGGCCTCGTCAAACAGTGCGGCCTCACGGAGGAACTCGGCGTAGATGAGCTTACTCTCTACAGAGAAGATACCGATGAGTTCCCGGACCACTCCGCGAAACTCCTCCAGCTCTTCCTCTGAGGGCTTGTGGTCTTCCTGCACGGATCCTCTCTGGTATTCATCGTTATAGGCCCAGATGTATTCAAGGAACAGGTTAATCCTGTCCTTTTTCCCGGCCCCGGAGCGGAGTGCCGCAAGGGCCTCCCTCATATCGGGGTACTCCAGTTCACCCCTTTCGGATGAGTAGTCGTCTCCATCCCGGTGCCTGGCCCTCTCATAGAAGAAGTATCCGCCGCAAGCAGGACACTTCTGTACCCAGGAGACATGGGGGAGCATAGGGTAGAAGGTCTTGAGGTCCCACCACTGTTTTCCTCCGAAGGTGTTGCCGCTCTCCAGCGTGAGAAGGCTTTTCTCGGCTTTGCAGTGGGGGCATTTGACAATAAGTGCGAGTCCTGGTAACATATTTTAAGCTTTTTTTACCCTCTTCGCCGACGAAATAGCCCCGACAGGGCATACAAGCCGGCAGAGATGGCATCCAACACACTTTGGGCCGATGAACCGGGGCCTCCGGGTTTCCGGGTCAAAGACAAGGGCCTGGTGGCCGCCGTCCTGGCAGGAGATGGTGCATCGGCCACAGCCGATACACTTGGACGTGTCAAACTTGGGATAGACAATGCTGCTGCGGTCCAGGTCGGAGGGAAGGCGGAAGAAAGGCCGAAGTTCTCCGACAAGGTCTGTCAGATGCCGGACGCCCCTTTCTGCCATATAGGTCTTAAGACCCGAAATCAGGTCCTCTATGATACGGTAACCGTATTGCATGACGGCCGTGCACACTTGAACATTGCGGCAGCCGATCCGGATGTACTCCAAGGCGTCATGCCAGGTCTCAATGCCCCCCACGCCACTGTACTCGATGTTTTTCATCATGGGGTTCTGGACCATGGAGAGGATATGCCGCAGTGCGATGGGTTTCACGGCCCTGCCGGAATAACCGGATCCGGTCTGGTAGCCGTTCACCTCAGATCCATCTCCCATGGTAATGCTCTTAATGGTGTTGATGGCCGATATGGCATCGGCCCCGGCAAAATAAGCACCCATGGCAGGGCCGGAGATGTGGGCAATATTGGGTGTCATCTTGGTGATGACCGGAATGGAGACACTGCGTTTTACGTAGGCGGTGAAGAAAGTGACCAGTTCGGGGTCCTGCCCCACGTCTGAACCCATTCCCGCCTCACGCATCTGGGGGCAGGAGAAGTTCAGCTCCACGGCATCGCAGCCGGCATCCTCGGCCATTTTGGCAAGTTTGCCCCAATCCTCTTCTTTTTGCCCCATGATAGAAGCTATGATAATTTTGGAGGGGTAATTCTGCTTGAGGCGCCCAAGAATGTCGAAGTCCATCTCCACGGTATTCTCGCTCAGCTGCTCCATATTGCGGAAGCCATAGAAATCTCCCTTCTTTCCGCCACCGTATACGGCGTCAAAGCGGGGAGATACTTCCTTGATTTCCTGCAGGCAGATGGTCTTGTAGAACACACCGCCCCATCCGGCTTCCAGTGCACGCGCAACCATCTCGTAGTTCGTGCATACTGCAGACGAAGCCAGGAAGAAGGGATTCTCACAGCGGATGCCGCAAAAATCAATCTCCAGGCTGGGGAGTGGCTTCTCGGGCGCATCCGGCAGCTCTTTTACCATCTCCCGGATGCGAATGGGGAAGTCATAGTGGATGCATGCTTTCTCTGCTGCTTCCAGCTCCTCTTCCGTGCAGTCTTTCACCCATTTGCGGGCGTTGGCCACATTGTCAAACCGGATGGAGCGGATGGCTTTGGCAGGGTCTCCGCCCTTGCAGGCTTTGGTGCAGGGCGCATCTGCGCAGAGCAGACAGCGTGAGGCTTCTTCAAGTATATGCATAAACTTTTATTTATCCAATGCCCAAAGATAAGGTTTATTTTTAAATATGTCTAGGGGTGAGACGAATTTGATTGACTGTCAGCGTTTTATAAAACCACGGGTGCACCTCGAAGTGCACCCGTGGTTGCGTATTTAGCTGAATGACAGCGACTTGCGTGTCGGCCGATGTGGCTAAAAAAAGGTGGCCTCAAATATGAGGTCACCTTTTTTTAGATATGTAGGGTAGATTATTCTGCTGCTACAGCAGTGCCGGCGCAGAGGTTACCATCATAAGCTTTCACAGCAGCCTTGAAGGCGTCACCCAGATCGAGTTCTTTGCGAACGTTGGCGCCATCCATCTCGGACATGGCAGCCCAGTTGATGTCATTGTTGCCGGCACGGTCTACGAGGTAGGTTCCGTCAATGTCATCATTGGAAGCAAAGCGCCAGTAAGCGGCAAGGCCTTCGGTATTGTTGTCCACATTGCAGAGTCCGGCCTTGATTTCAGATGCGCTGCGGGCAACCGTCCAGACGCGGATGTAGTCAATATAGCCG
>ONKO01000007.1 GCA_900318445.1 uncultured Bacteroidales bacterium | reverse complement strand
GCAAACCTTGTTGCTGTAACCCCACTCGTTGTCGTACCAGGCGCAAACCTTCACGAAGGTCTTGTCCAGCTGGATACCGGCCTTCTCATCGAAGATGGAAGTGCGGGAGTCGTTGCGGAAGTCGGTGGAAACCACGGCCTCGTTGGTGTAACCGAGAACACCCTTGAGTTCACCCTCGGAGGCGGCCTTCATGGCAGCGCAGATCTCCTCGTAGGTAGCTTCCTTAGCGAGTTCGCAGGTGAGGTCCACGAAGGAAACATCGGAGGTGGGAACACGCAGGGAAGTGGAGGAAGGGATGATGTTCTCGAGGATACCACGGCCACCACGCCAGTCTTTCTTGGAAGGACCGTCAACGGTCTTCTGGGTAGCGGTAGCAGCGTGCACGGTGGTCATGAGGCCACGGACCACACCGAAGTTGTCGTTGAGCACCTTGGTGATAGGAGCCAGGCAGTTGGTGGTGCAGGAAGCGTTGGAGATGATGTTCTGGCCAGCGTAGGTGTTGTGGTTTACGCCGTAAACGAACATCGGGGTAGCGTCCTTGGAAGGAGCGGACATGATCACCTTCTTGGCACCAGCCTTGATGTGAGCCTCAGCGAGCTCGGCGGTGAGGAAGAAACCGGTGGACTCAACAACGACGTCGGTGTTGAGAGCGCCCCAGGTGATGTTGGCGGGATCCTTCTCGCAGAAGACCTGAATCTTGTTGCCGTCTACGATGAGGTAGTTGCCTTCCACTTTGATATCGTGGTTGAAGTGACCGTGTACGGAGTCGTACTTGAGCATGTAAGCGAGATAATCGGGATCGAGGAGGTCGTTGATACCAACCACGACGATGTCCTTAGAGAAGTTCTCCACAGCAGCGCGGAAAACCATACGACCGATACGGCCAAAACCGTTAATACCAAGTCTGATCATAATTGTTGTGTGTTAATTTATTGTTTGTTAAACATTCTTGCTTTCAAAGGCGCGGCAAAGTTAGTAAAAATTTCCGATAATATCATAGATATTACCGAATTTCTAAAAAAATTTAACACCGAGAAAAACTTTCCCCGCCAAACAGTTCCCTCTCCACCACGTCGCAAAGGATATGCCCCACAAGCGTCTGGCATTCCTGGATGCGCGGAGTGTCGGTGGACGGGATGCGGATGACGTGCTCATACGCGTCCATCTTACACGCTTTTCCGCCCACGAGCGCCACTGCATGCACACCCTTCTCGTGGCAGGCATCCAGCGCGCGCACCAGATTCTCCGAATTGCCGGAAGTGGATATGCCGATGAACACGTCTCCAGGCGCAGCGCAGGCAATGATTTGCCGATAGAACACCTCAGAATACCCATAGTCGTTGCCGATGGCGGTAAGGATGGACGTATCCACGGTGAGGGCCGATGACGGCAGCCCCGACCGGTTGAGCCGGAACTTGTTCACGAGCTCGGCTGCCATATGCTGGGCATCGGCCGCCGACCCACCGTTTCCCGCCCAGAGGACCTTTCCCCCGCGACGATAGGTTTCCACCATGAGCGCAGCGACCTCAGCCACCGTCCCCATGGCTTTCTCATCGGCGAGGAAAGCTTCCTTCACCCGGGCCGATGCTTCTACCTGCTGCTTTACGAAGTCTGTCAATTTATTCATAGCTTACAAATATACACATTCTCCGGGACATAAAAAAACGCAGCCCCCGGAGGGACTGCGCGCGAAATCGGTGGCATCGGCCTAGAAAGCGTAGTACACGCCGATGGAAGATCCGGTATTGAGATTAAAGCCAAAGGCGCCCTCATAATAACCCAACCGGGCGACGTGAGCCACGAGGGACCAGCTGTCGGTAAGGCTCACGGCAATGCCGGGACGTACGCCGATGCCCCAGGTGGAAGTGCTGGCATCACCGGCCATCGTGTGCGTGAAGTTGAAGTGAGCGTCGCCAAAGAAGCGGACGGGACCCACCTCGGCAAAATAATAGCGGAAGTAAGGGTCGATGGAAAGGTCGGTTGCGCCATTGCCAAAGCGAAGGCCGAGGCTCAGACCCGCCGCCATGCTGTCGTCAAAACAATAACCGGCTTCGGGAGCAATGCTGAAAGCAGCAGCGTTGCCGCTTCCCCAGAAAGAAAGACCGCCACCCACGTAAACCTGCGCTTTAGCCGTCAGAGCCACCAGGCTCAGGGCAAGGATCACAATAATTTTCTTCATAATATAAATGTAGTTTGGTTCTTCACATTTACGCAAATGTACGCTATATTTTCCATTTATCAAAAATTTCATCGAAGGTAGTTTTTTACTATCTTTGTGCTTCAAAGCGTTACTCACATGGACCAGAAGCCACCCATATACCTTTTTACGGACGGTGCCGCCAGCGGCAATCCCGGCCCCGGAGGCTACGGCGTAGTGCTTCGCTGCGGGTCCTATGAGAAAGAGCTTTCGGGCGGCTTCGCCCGCACCACCAACAACCGCATGGAGCTCCTTGCCGTTATCATCGGCCTGGAACAAATCAAGTGGGACAACGCTGAGGTCCATGTGGTGAGCGATTCCTCCTACGTCGTGAAGGCCCTCAACGAAGGCTGGCTGGACAAGTGGAAGCGCACCGGCTTCAAGGGAAAGAAAAACGTAGACCTCTGGATGCGCTTCGACGCCGTCTACGCCCGGCATCGCGTAGCCTTCCACTGGATCAAAGGACACGCCGGCCACCCCGAAAACGAGCGCTGCGACCGCCTGGCCGTAGCCGCTTACCACGGAGAAGGGCTTCCCGAAGACACCGGATACATTCAAGAAACACAACTCATATATAGATATGGCACTCCCTAAACTCGTCGTGGGCATCACTCAGGGTGACAGCAACGGCATCGGATACGAAGTTATCATCAAATCTCTCTGCGACGAACGCATCCTGGATTCGTTCACGCCGGTCATTTACGGCTCGTCCAAGCTCATGGGCTTCTACCGCAAGACCGTACACAACATCGGCCCCATGGACATCAATGTCATTTCATCGGCGGCCGAGGCAAAACAGAAAAAGATCAACCTTGTGAACTGCCTGCCGGACAATGTCTATGCAGAGCCTGGCCAGAGCACCCCGGACAGTGCCAAGGCGGCCATCAAGTCGCTGGAGGTAGCCGTCAAGGATCTCAAGGACGGCCAGATTGACGTCCTTGTCACCGCGCCCATCAACAAGCGCGCCATGAACGCCGAGGGCTTTTCCAACACCGGTCACACCGAATACCTGCAAAGAGAGTTCGGGGTTGACGACGTAACCATGATTATGGTAAGCTCGCAGCTCAAGGTGGGAGTGGTTACAGGCCACATTCCTCTCCGTGACGTCTCCAAGACCCTCACGAAAGACAGCATCCTTGGTAAGCTCCGCATCATGAAGGCTTCTTTGGAGCGGGACTTCGGCATCCCGGATCCCAAGATTGCCGTCCTGGGCCTCAACCCGCACTGCGGAGACGGCGGTCTTTTGGGAGATGAAGAGCAGAACATCATCCTCCCGGCCGTACAGCAGGCACAGGAAGAAGGCATCCAGGCCTTTGGTCCGTACTCCCCCGACGGTTACTTCGGCCTTGGAAACTATGCCCGCTTTGACGCCACGCTGGCCATGTACCACGACCAGGGGCTGGCCCCGTTCAAGGCCATTGCTTTCGCCGATGGTGTCAACTTCACCGCCGGCCTCCCCATCGTACGCACCTCTCCGGACCATGGCACCGCCTATGAAATGGCCGGCCGTGACGAGGCCGATCCCCGTTCCATGATGAGCGCCATCTACACGGCCATCGACATCTTCCGCAAGCGCCTCCAATATGATACCCTCATGGAGGGCAAAATGAAGAAATAGCGGTTCCGTGGTCAGGACCGGATTTTTGTTGCCAGCATTTCTGGATGCGCATTTTGGCCTTGTTTTGCGCATCCCGGAGTGCTGGAGCATTTCTAGATGCGCATTTTCGTGCGTTTTTGCGCATCCCGGCGTGCTGGAGTCATTTGATTCGCTTGAGACCATAGTCTTTCGAATGTAAGAATTGACGAATCACATATTCGGAGAGTTGGAGATGTTTCGAAAGGGTGGGTGTCGGAAGATGATATAGAGAATCGGCCTGAACGGCTAGTCGGCCTTTTTCATCGACCGTGAGATCATAGAGTCGTTTCCCGGGGAAAAGCCTGTTACACAGATTCATCAGGATGTCCTTTGCTTCTTCGGCCGACCATTCTATACTTTCGCCCACCGAATCGGCTATGATAACGGCCGATTCATACTGCTTGACCATGCGTGTCGTATATTCTTTTACTGTCGGGAACAACTGAAGTACTTTGTCTATGCATACAAAGTTTTTAGGCAGTATGCCCAGAACCGGATGGATTTCCCAATCGGCGGGCAGCGAAGTCCGGCTTCCCACGAGTTGTTCCAGCTCTCTTTGAGACATGTCGCGCACTTGGGTACCGGTAATGAATTCTGCCAGCTGATTGTATGGCAGACCGCCCGTTCCCCATTTGTGTCCAAACGGAGTGCATGCCCCTTTCTCAAATTTGTTACGGGCCAGATAGACAATGAGGTCCTTCATCTGCTCTTTGTTCTTAATGGGTACGAGTTTGAACCAATAGTCATCCGGAAGACAGGGGAACCCGGCCTCCTTCAACTTCTTGTTGATTCGCCGAATGACGTAAAAAAAGAGAGATAGACATTGTTCCCCCGTTGCGCACAAAAGAATGTGAAAGTGATTGGGCATGAGTTCATACGCATAAATCTTCACACCATGTATCAGTGTAGAAATGGCCAACCCAGATACGCCGAATGCATACTGCTCGTCGGTGTGGAACAATTTTCCCTTTTGCCAGCCGTCAGAGCAAAGGTGGTAATAGCCAAGAGGAAGAGAGCGAAAGAATTGCGTTTGTTTTTGAATAGAGTCCATAATTCACAACAATTTAAAAAATGAATTATGGGCGCTGCTGCGCCAGCAAATTTGCAAATAATTATCCGTTTCAAAAAATATGAAACGGATAATTTCACAAAAACGCAATAGAACGGGCCACAAGGCCGATTTTTTCCTTCTCGAAGGCACAACTTCGTGCGTTTTTGGGCCTTATTTTTTGCTTCTCTTTCTCAAAAAGGGTTTCGGAGCATTTCTGGATGCACATTTTGGCGGCTTTTTGCGCATCCCGGAGTGCTGCAGCATTTCTGAATGTGCATTTTGGCGGGTTTTTGTGCATCCCGGAGTGCTGGACAGTGCGAGGCTATGAAAAGTGCGGCGAATAACGTATATTTGCATAGATATGACGATGGATACAAGCATACAGTATTTGCCGGGGGTGGGGCCCAAACGCGCGGAGCTTTTGCAAAGCGAACTGGGCATTTCCACCGTGGGAGATCTGGTGCGGCTGTATCCGTTCCGCTACATTGACCGCAGCGTCATTGTGCGTATTGCCGATGTGCAGCCGGAACTGGCGCAGGTGCAGGTGAAGGCAACCGTATTCAAGGTGCGGCTTTTTGCCAAGAACGGAGCCGAACTCCCGCCCGAAAAACTCAAATACAACGCCGTGAGCCGGCTCTCGGCCATCGTGAGTGATGGAACCGGAGAAATGGAGATGGTGTTTTTCAAAGGGGTGAAGTGGATGCACGAAAGGCTCAGGCCCGGCTCCACGTTCATCTTCTTTGGAAAACCTACCGTATTCGGGAACCGCATCAACATGGTGCATCCGGAGGTGGACGCTCCCGACAGCGGCACCAGTGGTGTGCTTACGGGCGTGTACCCTTCCACCGAAAAGTTAAAAAACGCCGGCATTACAGGAAAAGTGATGGTGCGCATGATGAGCGCCGCCCTGGCAGAAGTCTTGCCCACAGTGCAGGAAACCCTGCCGGAGTACGTCTTGAAGGAGAAAGGACTGGTCCCTCTTACATACGCATTAAGGCAGATTCACTTCCCACAGGACCAGCAGGCGCTGGGCAAGGCATCTTATCGACTTAAATTTGAAGAATTGTTTCTGCTGCAGCTATCGCTTCTCAAGCAGAAATACATCCGCAGCCGCAATGCCGTAGGATTCAAGATGGAAGCGGTGGGAGAAGCGTTCAATGCCTGTTACAAGGCGCTTCCATATGATTTGACGGGCGCCCAGAAGCGCGTAATCCGGGAAATCCGGGAAGATATGCGGAGCGGACACCAGATGAACCGCCTGCTCCAGGGAGACGTAGGCTCCGGCAAGACCATGGTGGCCGTCCTGAGCGCGCTCATTGCGGTGGGGAATGGCTATCAGGCCTGCATTATGGCGCCTACGGAAGTGCTTGCCCAGCAGCACTATGCCAACATATCCAAGTACTTGAAACCCACGGGCGTCAGAGCTGCGCTTCTTACCGGGACCACTACGGCGGCCCGGCGGAGGGAAATCCATGCCGGGCTGGAGGACGGTAGCATCGGCATACTCATCGGCACGCATGCCCTTATTGAAGATACCGTCAACTTCCGGGCGCTGGGGCTCGCCATCATCGACGAGCAGCACCGCTTTGGCGTGGAGCAGCGGGCCCGGCTGTGGAACAAGGGGTATATGCAAATTCCGCCGCATGTGCTGGTGATGACGGCTACGCCCATCCCGCGCACGCTGGCCATGACCCTCTACGGAGACCTGGATGTTTCCGTGATCGATGAGATGCCCCCGGGCCGAAAACCGGTAACCACCCTGTGTGTGGGAGAAGGGAAACGGCACGCCATGCACAACTTTATCCGGGACGAGATTGCCAAAGGCAGGCAGGCCTTCATTGTGTATCCGCTTATTTTCGAAAGCGAAAAACTGGACTACAAGAACCTGGAACTGGGATATGAGGAAATTGTGAAGGCATTTCCGCTGCCGCAGTATAAGGTAGCCATCGTGCATGGGCAGCAATCGGCCCAGGAGAAGGCCTTCAATATGGATGCATTCGTTGCCGGACGCGCCAACATTCTGGTTTCCACCACCGTCATTGAAGTGGGAGTGGATGTTCCCAACGCATCTGTGATGGTTATCGAAAGCGCCGAACGTTTTGGCCTGAGCCAGCTGCACCAGTTGCGCGGCCGTGTAGGACGTGGCGCCGAGCGCTCGTACTGCATTCTCATGAAGGGCAACAAGGTATCAAAAGAGTCCCAGAAGCGCCTGGACCTTCTGGTGGCTACCGAAAACGGCTTTGAACTGGCCGAGGAAGATATGAAGCTTCGCGGTCCCGGAGACCTCGAAGGCACTATGCAGAGCGGCCTTCCCATTTCCCTCAACATTGCTTCTCTGGCCAAGGACGGCTTAATTCTCAACGATGCCCGCGGCTATGCAGCGCACATTCTGGATTTGGATCCCATGTTGGTATCTCCTGCCAACGCATCTCTTGCAGCTGAACTCAAAAAAGACAAGTATCAGAGCCGGGATTACTCCCGCATTTCATAACCAGCACGCCGGGATGCGCAAAAACGCACGAAAATGCGCATCTAGAAATGCTCCAGCACGCCGGGATGCGCAAAACAAGGCAAAAATGCGCATCCAGAAATGCTGGCAACAAAAAACCGGTCCTGGCAAAACGCCAGAGCCGGGTCAAAAGGGTCAAAAGGGTCAAAAGACTCAAAACACTACTTCATCCAGCGGTCCAACCACTCAAAGTAACTGCGGTGCCAATAAAGAGCGTTCTGGGGCTTGAGAATCCAGTGGTTCTCGTTCGGGAACACGATGAGCTTGGACGGAACGCCCATCATCTGGGCCACATTGAACGCAGCCATGCCCTCGTCGTAAGGGACGCGGAAGTCGGAGCCGCCATGGATGCAGAGAATGGGCGTGTGCCAGTTCTGCACCAGCTTATGCGGGGAATTGGCGTAATGGCGCCGGGCCTTTTCGAGCGTACTCCACGGTGAACCGCCCTGCTTGAGGCCGCCAAAGGTAACGCCATCTCCGGCAGGGCCCGTCTGGCCTTCCGCATAAGCAAACTCATGCAGTCCGCCGTTGTCCCAGTTGGGGAACCACATTTCCTCGGTGGTGAAATACATATGCTCTTCATTGAAGATACCCGCATGGGCAATGAAGCAGTCATACACATCCTTATGGATGCCCGCCAGATAGTACACGCTGTATCCGCCATAAGAAGCGCCGCAGGCCGCTACACCGGACACATAAGGCTCTGCCTTGATATTCCGTGCCGCCGTAAGGTAATCCTGCATGTTAAGGCCGATGTAGTCTCCGGAGATTTCCTCGCACCAGGGCTGGCCAAAGGCCGTAGTACCCCGGCGGTTAGGCAGTACCACCACATAACCCTGATGAGCCATGAGAAGGTAATTCCAGCGGTAGCTCCAGCCTTGCGACAGCGTGCCCTGAGGGCCACCCAGGCAAATCTCGATGGCCGGATACGTCTTGGAAGCGTCGAACTTGGGAGGATACAGCACCCAGGTAAGCATCTTCTGGCCATCCACCGTAGTGAGCCAGCGGGCCTCGGTCTCATGCTTGTCCAGTTGCCCCAGCAGATGCTCGTTCTCAAACGTAATCTGACGGATGCTGTTGTCGGTCACGGCCACCAGCTCCGTGGGGAAATCCATGGAAGCATAAGTAGTAAGGAGCGTTCCGTCCTGCAGCACGCCGAAAGGCGAACCAAAGTCAAACCACAGCGTATCCGAAGTGAGCCGGGCCGGTTCCTCTCCGGGAATCACATTGAAGATACCCTGAATACCCTCTGCGAGGGCGGCAAAGTAGATGGACTGGCCGTCGGCCGCCCACACGGGAGCGTCTACATTATATTTAAAGGAAGAAGACAGTTCGCAAATACCGGTAACGGAAGGATTGGCACTCTGTCCCTCCTCCGAAGCCGGGTACACCACATCTCCCATCATAAGGCGCACCTTGTCGGCCTCATAGCCGTCGCGGGCCATGGAAAGCCAGATGAGGCGGCTGCCGTCGGGGCTCCACACCGGATGCGTATCATAGCCGCCCCGGAACGTCACCTGGGACGTTTCTCCGGTGAGCGGACAGTAAATGAAGATGCAGGTATTGGTGGAGAAAGCATACTGCTTGCCCGTCAGCTTCTTGCAGCTGTAGGCGACGAAGCGGCCGTCGGGGCTCCAGGCAAGGTCTGCGATGTCTCCGAACGGACCGTTGGGCAGTTCGAAGAGCTCTCCTTCCAGAAGGTCCAGGCCCTCCTTCACGACGCCGTTACCCAAAGAAGCCAGGAACGTGTGACTGATCTCCGTGCGCCAGTGATCCCAGTGACGGTACATCAGGTCCTCGGTGGCATAAGCCTCGGCCTTGTCCAGCAGGGGATCTGTGTCGGAGGGGACCTCCACGCCGCTGTGCACGGAAGACACATACAGCAGCTGGCTCTCATCCGGCGAAAGCAGGTAGTCGTCAATGCCCTTTTCCACATCTGTCAGCTGCACGCGGCGCCCCAGCACGCCATTCGCACAGGCCGCCTTGTAAAGCTGCCCGCCCTGAAGGAAATAGACGGAGCCGCCATCCCTGCTCCAGCGGGCCGATGACAAGCTCTTCCCGTCCATGGTGAGCTGCGTAGGTTCTCCCCCTTCCACAGGCACCGTGAAAAGATTACGGACGCTGCGGTTCTGGGCGATATCCGTATAGCTCACGCCGTAAAGAATGGTTTTCCCGTCGGGGGAAAGCTGAGGGTCTGACAGGCGCCCGAGGGAAAGGAGCACCTCCGGAGTCATGTGCCCGTCCGTAATCTGAAGGTCCGACGGGCCGATGTAGCCATTAAGCGGTTTCATTTCGCTGCCTTTGCACGCGACGAGGGCCAGTGCAGCTGCCGCCGCCGCAAAAAATTTAGTGTTCATATAATTGAATTGCATTTTTCAGTGCATCCAGTACCGCCTGCCGCAGCTCCAGCGGCTCCAGCACCTCCAGGCGGTCGGCCCTTTTGCAGAGCTCCATCACGAAGCCCGGATTGGGGATGACGCGGAGGACAAAAAGCCCCGGCCCCACCATCACCTGGGAGGGGTGCAGCGGCAAGTCCTGGAGATAGGCCGATTCCCGTTCGCTGGCCCTGAGCTTCACAAGGACAGGTTTCTCGCCCTCCGGAAGGTAGATGCCGTAGCTGTCGCGGAACAGCGCATCCACGTTGAAATCGTGGGGCATCCTGAACGTGTCTCCGGTACGCTCCAGCGCCACGATACGGTCCAGCGCATACGTCCTGAACGCTCCGGCTTCCTCGCTCCAGGCCACGAGATACCAGCGCTTGGCGAACTCCTTCACGGCATAGGGCCGGATGGTGCGCACATCCGTCTCTGCGCTCAGGTACTTTCGGTACTCGATCCTCAGGACCGCATTGTCCAGCATGGCCTGCATGGCCACGGTGAGCCAGCGCTGTCCCGAAGGCACATCTTCCACGGCCACGCGGCCGCTCAGGCGTTCCTTCCCCAGCGTAAGCAAGCTGTTCACGGTAAAGGTATTGATGAGGTAGTCCACGGCCTCGCGCTTGTCCATGGCGCTTTCTCCCCGGTCTATCCGGTAGCGGTTGGTGCTGCGGTCACAGACGATGGCAATGCCGAAAACCTCCTCCACCCCCGCCCGGTGGTTGGCAAAACTGCGCCGGGGGTAGGAACTGCCGTAGCGGGCTTCCCACCGTCCCTGCAGCTGGGGCCACGAGAGCCCCGTATCCCCCGCTTCCACGAAGGTCTGCATGAGAAAGATGTATTTCTCTACCAGCTCGGGTACCATAATCATACAAAAGTACGAAAGTTTTCCCAATTTTCTTATCTGTGATGAAATAATATCGAAACTAGAGCTGGCCAGGACCGAATTCGCCCTTTTGGGTCCTGAAGGGGAAACTGTCATTATCTGTAAATCTCATTTCATATTCTGAAAACCGGCATTGCATAAGGTGCGGAAAGTGAGTTTATTGCTTATATTTGTCAAAACCAATCAACGCAACGGCAATGAAAACACATTACGAAGCACCGGAGACTGCCGTCCTGGAGCTGACGCAAGAAAGCGTCATTTGTCAGCAGAGTGCCGATTTCACCGGCCTGGGCGGAGAGACGGAATGGAATGCCGTCTCTATCAGCAGTATAGAGTTTGTGGATATTATTTAAAAGGGAAGAGTTATGAAAAGAGTTATCCTATTGATGTGCGCAGTTGCCGCTCTTCTTTCCTGCAACAAGGAATCCAACCTTCCCCAAGCCTCCAATGAGATTGTGTTTGACCTGAGTGCCAGCCTTCCCGATGACGGCTCCACCAAGGCTGTCAAAACGGGTTGGGAAACCGGAGATGTCATTTTCGTCTTCTTTTCCAAACAGGCCACTCCCAACTATCTGGAAATGAAATGGACCGGATCGAAATGGGAGATGACTCCGCACGGCATTTCCCTGGCCGAGAATGAAAACGGCTACATGCTGGGCGTCTATCTTCCGTTCGGTGGTGATGCGAGCGTTGTCAAGAGCGGCAGTTATTACGTCTTCAGCCCCGCGAATTACAGCTATTACCTCAGTTCCAGGATTTCCTATCAGGTACAGAATGGCAAGGTAACCGGGCGGTTCAATATGCAGGTTCCCCAGGGGTATGTACAGTTCTTTGTCAATGATGCCGATGCCGTGGATGGCGTGGCCAGCCTGTCGGACGCCCGCCTGAAGCCCGCCGGCATCAAGCACATTTTCTCTACGGCATCCATATCAGAATACGACAATCTCGTGGCCGGCGATCCCGTCCCGGGCTATGTCTATGACAAGGAAAACAAAACCGGGTCCGAAGCCAAGGGATACCTTTTCAGCGGAATCCTCGTTGACGCAGCGAGGAATAAATCCCAGAACTATCAGTTTGACCTGGTTGTGAAAGGCAAGCGTTACATGACTTCCAAGACGGGCACGATGTATACCTCGGCATCGGCGGGGCGCGCCATCAATATCACCGGCCTGGGCTGGACAGACGTTACTCCCCAGCCCGTAGACCTGGGGCTGCCGTCCGGCGTCAAGTGGGCCAACGTCAACGTGGGCGCCTATTCCGAGTACGATTATGGTGATTTTTTCGGCTGGGGAGAGGTTACGCCTTATTATTCCAAGGGGAATAACCTGGCATCGGGCAATGATATCTGGCGGCCGGGGAAAGAAGACGGGTATAACATTCCTTCCAACCGTTATTTCTGGTCATACAAACAACCCAATGGTAGCTATACATACTATCTATACAAGTACTGCAACGACAAAAACAAAGGAATCGGCAATTATACCGACGCCCTGGTCACCCTTCAGCCGATGGACGACGCCGCCACCTACAACTGGGGAGCCCCCTGGCGTACGCCCACGAAAGACGAGATCACAGAGCTCATCGAGAACACAGATTACGAATGGACAACGCTGGGCGGTGCAAAAGGGTGCAAATTTATGAAAAAGGACGATCACTCCGTCTATATCTTCATCCCCATTACAGGCCGACGTACAAATACCACTTATCCATTAGGTCAAACCGCCCTGTATTGTATGTCGTCGTCCCTTTATACCAGCAATCCATTCAATGCCTATTGCTTGTACGGGTACAATAGCGTTAAACCATACTTGAACTACAACGTCCGCTATTTCGGCATCCCGGTGCGCCCGGTGCAGGACTAGGACGTTACAGGTTCATTCCTTCTGCCTGGCCGCGGAGCTTCATGTCTTCCTCGGCCAGGCAGAAGCCGTTCACTGTATGCTGGTCTCCGTTACCATAATCATACGAAAGTTCGAAAGTTTTCCCAATTTTCTTATCTTTGCAGCATGAGAAAAACAGCAATGGCACTAAGCATTTTACTGGCAGCCGCCTGCGGGCCGGAGACCGGCACCCTGTTTGTCGGAACCTACTCCGACGGTTTCTTTGCATACGATTATCAAACCGGCGAACCCATCGCCAAGGCCGATATGCCCAACCCCTCCTTCCTCGCCCTCGAAGGCAACCGCATCTACGCCGTCAGCGAAATGCCGGACGAGACCGCTGCCGTCTATGCCTGGCGCTGGGGCGGCAACGGCTTCGAGCTCCTGGGCAGCCAGCCCACCGGCCTTCCCGAAGGAGGAGAAGACCCCTGCCATGTCGTCACCGACGGAGAGCGCCTTGCCGTATCCAACTACAGCGGCGGAACGCTGGCCGTCTACACCCTCAGGGAAGACGGCGGCATCGGCCCGCTGGACTCCCTCGTCGTGAGCAGCGCCGGCGGCCAGGACCCCGTGCGCCAGTGCACACCCCACGTCCACTGCGCCGCCTTTACGCCGGATGGTAAAAAACTCGTATTCAGCGAGTTCAGCGCAGACGCCATTGGAGAAGTCACCCTCACGCCCACGGGCATTGGTAACTACAGGACCGCCACCATGGTTCCCTTCGAGTACGGCCCCCGGCACATCCTGTTTGACAAGAGAGGGGAACACTTCTATGTCATCGGGGAACTCTCCGGCAAAATTGCCGTCTACGACTACAAGGATGGCCGGTTCACCATGAAGCAGACCGTTCGGGCCGATCAGGTGGACGCCCGCGGAGCCGCCGACATCCACCTCTCTCCCGACGGAAAATTCCTCTATGCCAGCCTGCGCCTGAAAAATGACGGCATCGCCATTTTCTCCGTAGCTGGAGACGGCCGTCTCACCTACGTAGGCTACCAGCTCACCGGCCCCCACCCCCGCAACTTCGCCGTCACCGAGAACGAAGTCATCGTAGCCTGCCGGGACAGCAACGCCATCGAGTTCTACCGCCGCAGCCGCAAGACGGGCCTTCTCTCCGATACGGGCCGCCGCATAAGTGCTGAAAAGCCCGTTTTCGTCGCGTTGCAATAATTACTTAATAAAAATTTTGAATATATCGTATTAATCAATATATTTGCGGATAAGTAGTGTATAAATTCCTCTCTTATGGACAACTTTACCCGCAATTACATCGAAGGTTTCATGGGGCAGGTCATCGCCCGTAACCCCGGAGAATCCGAATTCCACCAAGCCGTCCGCGAAGTCGTGGAGAGCGTGGCACCGTATGTCACCGCCTACCCCCAGCTCATGGACCAGAAAATCCTGGAGCGCATCGTAGAGCCGGAACGCATCATCATCTTCCGCGTCCCCTGGATGGACGACCGCGGAGAGGTGCAGGTGAACCGCGGCTTCCGTGTGCAGTGCAACAGCGCCATCGGCCCCTACAAGGGCGGCATCCGCTTCCATCCCAGCGTGAACCTCTCCATCATGAAGTTCCTCGCTTTCGAGCAAACCTTCAAGAATGCGCTCACCACCCTTCCCATGGGCGGCGCCAAGGGCGGCTCGGACTTCAACCCGCGCGGCCGCTCCGACGCCGAAGTCATGCGCTTCTGCCAGAGCTTCATGACCGAACTCCAGCGCCACATCGGCGCCGACACCGACGTTCCCGCCGGTGACATCGGCGTAGGCGGCCGTGAAATCGGCTATCTCTTCGGCCAGTACAAACGCCTCAGGGACGAATTCACCGGCACCCTCACGGGTAAAGGCCTTGCCTGGGGCGGCAGCCTCCTCAGGCCCGAAGCCACCGGCTACGGCCTCTGCTACTTCGCTGAGCAGATGCTCGCTACCCGCGGAGAAAGTTTCCATGGTAAGAAAGTCAACATTTCCGGCTCCGGCAACGTAGCCCAGTACGCCGCCCAGAAGGCCATGCGCCTCGGCGCCACCGTCCAGACCCTCTCGGACTCCGACGGCTTTGTCTACGACCCCGAAGGCCTCACCGAGGAAAAGATGGCCTACGTGCTGGAACTCAAGAATATCCGTCGCGGCCGTATCAAGGAATACGCCCAGAAATATCCGCAGGCCCAGTACTTCCCCGGAGAACGTCCCTGGAAGATTGCCTGCGACATTGCCCTCCCCTGCGCTACCCAGAACGAGATTGAGGCGGCCGATGCCGAGAACATCGTAAAAGGCGGCGCCATCTGCGTAGCCGAGGGTGCCAACATGCCCACCACCCCCGATGCCATCCGCATCATCCAGGGTGCCGGCCTGCTGTACTCACCGGGCAAGGCGTCCAACGCCGGCGGCGTAGCCACCAGCGGCCTCGAGATGAGCCAGAACTCCATGCGCCAGCACTGGACGGCAGAGGAAGTGGACCAGTACCTGCACCGCATCATGCAGGACATCCACGCCGCCTGCGTCAAGTATGGCACCGAGGAAGACGGAACCGTTAATTATGTAAAAGGCGCCAACCTGGCCGGCTTTATCAAGGTGGCCGGCGCCATGACAGACCAAGGACTCGTATGATCCCTTCAACAGCGCTCATGGCCCGCCGAATCCGGAGGATTCTGCTGGTATGCAACAATTACGACAACTTTTCGCTGGAGGAAGACGGCCGGCTGGACATGCGCATCGCGCAGGAGTACACAGACCTCAACCTGAGCGGCCCGCCCGTCTTCGAGCGGGTCTCCTCCACCCGCGAAGCGTTGGAGAAATCGGCTGCCGGTGAGCGCTGGGACCTGGTCATCACCCTCTATAACGTGGGCGAAGTGGACGTATTCGACTTCGCCACCCGCATGAAGGAAGTGAGCCCCGGCATGCCCGTCGTGCTGCTCACTTCCTTTTCCAAGGAGGTCTACCGCCAGCTGGAGAGAAGAGACCACTCTTCCATGGACTACATCTTCAACTGGAACGGAAGCACAGACCTTATCATCGCCATCATCAAGCTGCTGGAAGACAGCATGAATGCCCCCGCCGACATCCTCGAGAGCGGCGTGCAGTGCATCCTGCTGGTAGAAGACTCGGTGCGCTACTACTCCACCTATCTTCCCCTTCTCTATAAGCTGGTGCTCCAGCAGAACGTGGCCTCCATCCGGGACGCCCTCAACGAAGAGCAGATGGTCTTCCGCAAAAGGGCCCGGCCCAAGATCCTCATGGCCACCAACTACGACGACGCCGTATCCCTGTACAACCAGTACAAGGAGAATCTCCTCGGCGTCATCTCCGACATCGGCTTCGTGCTGCACCGGGGAGACAAGCCCGCCTCCGAGAAACTGGACGCCGGCGTAGACCTGTGCAAGATGATCCGCGAAGACCTGCCCAAGATGCCCATCCTCATGCAGAGCTCCCAGGAGAGCATGAGAAGCGTGGCCGAGGAACTCCACGCCGGCTTCCTGATGAAGCGCTCCAAGACCCTCACCCACGACCTGTCCGAGTTCATCGGCCGGGAATTCGGCTTCGGAGACTTCGTGGCCCTGGACAAAAAGGGGAAGGTCCTTGCCCGCGCCAACGACCTCCAGGGAGCGGAGGAAATCATCGCCCGTCTCCCCGAAGAAGAGCTCGAGCGCCTCAAGAGCAAGAACTACATTTCCCGCTGGATGCTGGCCCGAGGCCTGTTCCAGGAAGGCATGGCCATCAAGAACACCAACTTCCAGGACATGGACCTGTACCGCCGCACGGCCGTGGAGAGCATCCACGAATACCGTGTGCGCCAGAGCCTGGGCGTGGTCGCCCGCTTCAACCCCGACACCTTCAACGACACCATCTGGTTCTCCCGCATCGGCGAGGGCTCCATCGGCGGAAAAGGCCGCGGCCTTGCGTTCCTCAACCACGTGCTGTATAAGCACCGCCTCTACGACAAATGGGAGGGCGTGCGCCTCACCGTGCCCCGCACCCTCATCATTGCCACCGAGTACTTTGACCGCTTCATCCTGGAAAACGGCCTGCAGTACGTGATCAACTCCGACATCTCCGACGCCGAGATCCTCTCCGAGTTTGTGGCCTCCAACCTTCCGTCAGACCTCACGCAGGCGCTGCGCTCCTTTATCCGGGTTGTGAAGACGCCCCTCGCCGTACGGTCTTCCTCAAAACTGGAAGACTCTTACTATCAGCCATTTGCAGGCGTATACTCCACCTACATGATTCCCTCGGTGGAGAACGAGGACCAGCAGCTGCGTCTCATCGCCAAGGCCATCAAGAGCGTCTATGCCTCCGTGTATTTCGCCGCATCCCGCGGCTACATCACCGCAACCGCCAACGTCATCTCCGAGGAAAAGATGGCCATCATCCTCCAGGAAGTGTGCGGCGCCCACGAAGGAGACTACTTCTTTCCCACCCTCTCAGGCGTGGCGCGCAGCGTGAATTTCTATCCCATCGGCTACGAAAAGCCCGAAGAAGGCATCGTGAAGCTGGCCTACGGCCTGGGCAAATCGGTGGTGGACGGCGAGCAGGTGCTCCGCTTCTCCCCCGCATACCCCAAACACGTACTCCAGACTTCCACGCCGGACCTCGCCCTCCGCGAGACCCAGCAGTCCATGTACGCGCTCAACATGCAGCCGGAGAAATTCAAGACCAGCGTGGACGACGCCGTAAACCTGGGACACATTCCCATCACCGAATGCACCCAGTTCCCCTCCTTCGCCAAGGTGTGCTCCACCTTTGACTTCGAGAACCAGCGCATGGTGGACTCCCCCTTCGCCACGGGCCCCAAGTTCGTATCGTTCTCGCACATCCTCCGCTACAACACCTACCCGCTCACGTCCATCGTCCAGACCCTCTTGAACATCTGCAGCGAAGAGATGCAGTGCAGCGTAGAACTGGAATTTGCCGCCGAGCTCTCCACCGGCGTATTCAACGCCTTGCAAATCAGGCCCATCTCCTCCGACAGCCTCAACACGGACGTAGACTGGACGCAGATAGACTGCTCCGGCGCGCTGGTCCAATCCACCAGCGCCCTCGGGACCGGCTGGTTGGAAGGCCTCAGGGACATCGTCTATCTCAAGGCTGCAGCCTTTGACAAGATGAAAACCGTGGAAATGGCCGCACAGCTGCGGGAGCTCAACGCGCGCATGCAGGCCGATGGCCGCCAATACGTGCTCATCGGTTATGGCCGATGGGGTTCCAGCATTCCCACCCTGGGCGTTCCCGTAGCCTGGAGCGACATCTCCGAAGCCCGCATCCTGGTGGAGGCTTCCCTGCCGGAGTTCCGCGTAGATCCCAGCCAGGGCACGCACTTTTTCCAGAACCTGACGTCCTTCAACGCCGGCTATGTGAACGTAGATCCCTACACCCGTCCCGGAGACAGCATAGACCTGAGTCCCCTGGACGCCCTGGAAGCCGTCGAAGAGACCGAATTCCTGCGCCACGTACGTCTGGAAACCGCCCTCACTGCCTGTGTAGACGGTCGCACGGGAAAAGCCATCATCAAGTTTACTTAAGCGAGCGCGCTACATTGATGCCATCCATGGCCGACGACACAATGCCGCCGGCATATCCCGCGCCTTCCCCGCAGGGATAAAGGCCGGGGACATCTACATGCTCGTACGTCTCGGGGTTGCGCGGAAGGCGGACGGGAGAAGACGTACGGGATTCTACGCCCAAAAGAAGGGCATCGTTGGTATAATATCCATGCATGCTGCGGTCCACCTGCGGCAGGGCACGGCGAAGCCGCATGGCCACATGCTCCGGAAGCAGCTCATGCAGCGGAGCAGACAGCGCGCCCGGATGATAAGAGGTTTTGGGAAGGTCCTTGGACACAATTCCGCGGCAGAAGTCCTTCATGCGCTGGGCCGGAGCCGCGAACGGATGCCGGGCTCCGTGCTCCTGGGCCCACCGGAACATAGCACGCTCCACATCCCGCTGGAAGTCCATGAGGGCAAAAGGCCCCTCGTATTCTGCAGGCTGGTCTCCGGGTTCGATCTGGACCACCACGCCGGCATTGGCCCACTTGGAATTGCGGGCTGCATTGGACATGCCGTTGAGCACCACCGTCCCCTCCTCCGTGGAAGAAGGCACCAGGATGCCGCCGGGACACATGCAGAAGGAAAACACGCCACGTCCCTCTACCTGCTGGACGAACGAATACTCGGCCGCCTGCATAAACGGCTGATATTTACCATGATAGCGAATCTGATTGATGAGCCACTGCGGATGCTCCACCCGTACGCCCAGGGCAAATCCCTTGGCCTCCAGGGCCCATCCTTTGGCGGCAAACAGCTCATAGATATCCCGGGCCGAATGACCGCACGCGAGAATGACTTTGGAAGCGCAGAAGCAGGTTTTTCCGCAGTGGACCTCAAAGCCTCCGGATACGGGGACGATATCGGTTACCCGGCTGTCAAAATGGTATTCCCCGCCATGCTCCTCGATGCAGCGGCGGATGTTTTTGACAATTTCCGGAAGACGGTCTGTGCCGATGTGGGGATGCGCATCGATGAGAATGTCCTCATGCGCGCCGAAGGAAACCAGCTGGCAGAGCACCTCGCGGATGTCTCCCCGCTTGCTGGAGCGCGTATAAAGCTTTCCGTCACTGAATGCACCGGCGCCGCCTTCCCCGTAGCAGTAATTGGAGTCCGGGTCCAGTACGCCGTCAAGAGAAAGCTTTGCCATGTCCACCTTACGGCGTTCCACGTCCTTTCCCCGCTCCAGCACAATGGGTTTCAGGCCCTTCTGCAGCAGCGTGAGGGCGGCAAACATGCCGGCGGGGCCTGCGCCGATCACCACAACCGGAACCGCCCCATGGACATCCTGATAAGGGGCCACGGAAAATGTCTCCAGCGTTTCGTTACTGCGGCAAGCCTCAACCCGGTACCGGTACAGGACATCCTGGCGGGCATCGATGCTGCGGCGAATGACCCGCACCTGTCCCACCATATTCTCCCGTACGCCCAGGGCCTTGGCCGCAGCCTCGCGGAGCTGGGCTTCGGACAGTTCCTTTCCTATCTTCTGTGCTATCTCAAACTCTTTCATACGGGCGCAAAAGTAACAATAATCGGCATAATACCCAAAAAATAGTTATCTTTGTAAAATATATATTTTACAAGCAATCCATGTCAGACATCATACTCGGTATAGAATCCTCCTGCGACGACACATCGGCCGCCGTCATCTCCGACGGCGTGCTCCTGTCCAACGTGATAGCCTCGCAGCAGGTCCACAAGGACTTTGGCGGCGTGGTGCCCGAACTGGCATCCCGCGCCCATGAGCAGAACATCGTTCCCGTGGTCTCGGAGGCCATCCGCCGCGCCGGCATCAAACCCGAAGACCTCACGGCCATCGCCTTCACCCGCGGTCCGGGCCTTCTGGGCTCGCTCCTCGTGGGCACCTCCTTCGCCAAGGCCCTGGCCCTCTCCCTGAACATTCCCATGGTTATGGTGAACCATCTGCAGGGCCACATCCTTGCCGGCTTCGTACGCCAGAAAGACGTCCCCGTGCGGGAGCCCGCCTTCCCCTACCTGTGCCTCCTCGTGAGCGGCGGCAACTCCCAGATTGTCAAGGTAAACAGCCCGCTGGAATACGAAATTCTGGGCCAGACCATCGACGACGCCGTGGGAGAAGCCTTCGACAAATGTTCCAAGATGCTGGGACTCGGATACCCCGGCGGCCCCGTCATCGACCGCCTGGCAAAGCTGGGCAACCCGGACCGCTTCCACTTTGCCAAGCCCAATATCCCGGGTCTGGACTACTCCTTCTCCGGTGTCAAGACCTCCCTCCTCTACTTCGTGCGGGACGAGATGGCCAAAGACCCCGAATTCCTGGAAAAAAACAAGGAGGACATCTGCGCCAGCTTCCAGAAAACCCTCATCGACGTGCTCATGGGCAAGCTCATCCGCGCCGCCAAGGAAACCCGCATCCGGGAAATCGCCATCGGCGGAGGCGTCAGCGCCAACAGCGGTCTCCGCAGCCGCATCCTCGAGGAAGGTGAAAAGCGCCACTGGAACACCTACCTGCCGGAATTCAAGTTTACCACCGACAACGCCGCCATGATTGCCGTGGCCGGCTGGTTCCAGTACAAAGCCGGCGTCCGCACCCCGCTGGACGTCGCCCCCGTATCCCGTATGGCCGATTTTTAGCCCGTGAAGAAAGCCGTCCGCATAACCGCCTGGATCCTGGGCCTCCTCTTCCTCCTTCAGATAGGAGGCATGGTGGTGCTCCAGTCCCCGCGCGTGCAGACGTACCTGGGCCGCAAGGTCATCGAGAACATGCAGGACCGGATGGATGCCGATATCAGCTTCCATCAGGCCAGCGTGCGTCCCTTCGATGCCCTGGTGCTGGACGAGGTCCTGATCAAGGACCGCGCCCCGAAGGTTCCCTCCATGGATACCCTCCTCTACGTCAAGCACCTGAGCACCCGTTTTTCCATCATGGGCCTTTTCAAGGGAGGAAGCATCAACGTATCCCGCCTTCACCTGGACGGCGGCTGTTTCCACCTCACCATCGAAAAGGACCCCTACCGTAAGAACCACACCTCCACCAACCTGCAGCGCATCTTCCGCATCCAGCACAAGGAAGAAATGGAATCCGTTTACAGCTGGGGAGACATCCTCCACGCCCGCAGCGTAGTCGTTGACAGCGTACACTTCCGCATGGAAAACCTCGTGGGAGCCGCCCGCTACGAGGAAAGGGGCATCGTCATCCCCGAGTCTGTCATAGACTGGAACCACCTCAACCTGGTCCTGGAGCACATCCGGGTAAACAACCTCCGCGTCCAGGACGACCTCATCACCGCCAGCGCGCAGGAAATGTTTGTGCAGGAGCTGGAAACCGGCCTCAGGCTGGAGGACCTCAGCGCCCGCAAGGTGCGCGTGGGAAAGGCCAATACCCACGTGGAGGAATTCCAGGGCCGGCTCTCGCCCGCCACCACGCTCAACATCACCTCCCTGGACCTTGACGGAAAACTGGACGACTACGAGGACTTCGAGACAAAAATATCCCTGGACGTGAGGCTGGCCGAGGGCACCAGCGTGGACATGCGCTCCATCGCGCACTTCTCCTCGGGGCTGGAGGACATGGGCTTCCGCGGCCGCGTGAAGGGACACGTATCCGGTCCCGTAGCCAACCTGAACCTGAACGATGTAATGGTGGAAGGCCTGGACGAGGATGTCCGCGTGCGGGCAAGCGGCCGCATCACCGGCCTTCCCGACACCGACAACACCCGCCTGGACCTCCAGGTAAGGGAACTGAGCTTTGAGCTTAAAGACCTAGACGACTTTGTGAAGGACTGGGCGGCCGATGTAAACCTCCGCACAGACCACATGGCTCCCGATGAACGCTTCCTCATATCGGGCACCGTCACCGGGCTTCTGAACCGCATGACCTTCGCGGGAGACATCGACTCCCGCATCGGCCGCATCTCCACGGAAGTCACCCTCGCAAATGCCGTAGACAACATGCGCGGGCCCCTCTCGATCGGCGGCCGCCTGGAAACCCGCGACGTACACATGGGCCGCATCCTGGCCATGAAGGAGCTGGGCGCCGTGAGCCTCACCTCCCGCCTGGAAGCCACTCTGCCCCGCAGCGGCGGCATGCACATCCGCCTGGACACCCTGAGCGTAGACCGCCTGCAGCTCCTGGGCTACAACTACAGCGGCATCGAGGCCAGCGGCCACTACGAGCCCAAAGACTACAGCTTCGTCCTCAATTCTCAGGATCCCAACCTGCAGCTCACTGCCAAGGCCACCTACAGGGAAGACGCCGTGAAGGACGGCCAATTTGACGCCCGGCTCAGCATCGGCCACGTCAACCTCCAGGCCCTCAACCTGGACCGGCGCGGAAAATCCCTGGCCGGTCTTGAGGCCCGCGCATCCCTCACCCGGGAGAACGGGGAAACGCAGGGGACCCTCACGACGTCAGGCACCTTCCTGGAAAACGCAGAGGGACGGCATCTCATCCCGGACGTCACCGTCCAGCTGGAAGACGCCCCCTCGGGAGAGCGCATCACGCTCCGAAGCGACATGCTGGACGCTCAGTTCAGCGGAGACCGTCCCGTCACGGACTTTCTGGAAGACCTCAAGGGGCTCTTCCTGAGGACAGACCTGTCGGCCCTGTCCCAAACCCACGTCCCGCCTTCCTACAGCGGCGCCACCTACGAGGCAACGGTCAGCGTCCACCGCAAGCTGCAGGAACTCCTGGCCTTCGTGGCACCGGGCGTCTACGTGGATAGTGGCACCACCGCCCGGCTCAGCATAGACCGCACCGGGCTCATGAAGGCCGATGTCACTTCCGGCCGCCTGGCCCTGCGGGAACAGTTCATCAAGGACATGAAACTGCACGTGGACAACGGCTTCGAAGCCCTCACCGGAGAGATTACCGGCTCCACCATCGCCATCGCCGGCGGCAGGCTCAGCAACAACCGCTTCACCTTCTATGCCGACGACAACCAGGTGGGCCTGGGCTACGTCTTCGATAACGAGGCCGAGGAAAACACCCACGCCCAGTTCTACGCTACCGGAGAGCTCTCCCGCGGCGAGAAAGGACTCTGCATCACGGCACGCGCCCTGCCCTCCAACATTTACTACAAGGGAGAAGGCTGGGGCATTTCCTCGGGAGACATCCGCTATGAAAGCGGCAACGTGCAGGTAGACCGGCTCATGGCCCGTCACGAGAACCAGCAGCTGCTCGTGGACGGCGGCTATTCGCGCAGCCGGCCCGACACCCTGTCGCTCACCATGGACCAGTTTGACCTGGGCCTAGTCAACACCATCGCCGGAGAGAGCATCCCCAAACTGGAGGGCCGACTCACCGGCCGGGCGCTGGTCGTTTCATCCGACAGCCCCACCCCGGGCCTTCTGGCAAGCCTCGTGTGCGACTCCACCGCCATCGCCGGACGCCGCCTGGGGCAGCTGGCCCTGAGCAGCATCTGGGACGAGGACAGCCAGCGCTTCCGTGCCCGCATGCACAATTCGCTGGACGGACAAAGGACCATCCGGGGAACGGCCTTCCTGGCACCGGAAACGCAGGAAACGCAGGTAGACCTGGAGCTGGACCGCTTTGAGCTGGGCTATGCCGAGCACTTTTTGAATACCATCTTCCACGAGTTCACGGGCTTCCTCTCCGGCCACATCAAACTGGGCGGAAAAACCAGCCAGTTGTCCCTTTCCAGTGATCAGCTTCGCCTGGAAGAAGGCCGGCTCACGTTGGACTTCACCCGGGTTCCCTACCGCGTGGACGGTCCCCTGTCCCTGGACAGAAAGGGGCTCAACTTCAACGGACTCACCGTCACCGACGGAGAAGGAGGGACCGGAACGGTTACCGGAGGCATCGCGCTCAACCTGTCCCACCTGGACGACATCCGGATGAACACCCACGTGGACATGACCGGCATGCGGGCCCTGGCGCTGCCGCGCGGGGTCAATCCCCTGGCCTATGGCAACGTCTACGCCACCGGAAAAGTGGATATCACCGGTCCGCTGAACCGCATTCTGCTATCCATCGACGCTACCAGCGCAGGAAACGGAGAATTCCATCTGCCGCTGGGCTCGTCATCGTCCACCAGCTCCCGGGAGCTTCTCACCTTCAGGGATGCGCCTTCCCCGGACGACGAAGACCCGTACGAGCTCATGATGCAGGCCGCCCGCGAGACCTACCGCCAGCAGAGCGACCTCCGCTTCTCGGCCCGCATCAGGGCCACGCCGGAGCTGCGCGTTTTCATTGACATCGGCGAGAATTCCCTCAACGCCATAGGCAGCGGAACCATCGAAGTGGAATCCAGCAGCGCCCAGGGCTTCTCGCTGGGAGGAGACTATACCATTCAGGACGGAAGCTTCCACTTCAGCGCCCTCAATGTCGTGAGCCGCAACTTCACCATCCAGGACGGCAGCACCTTGCGCTTCAACGGAGACGTGTGGAACACAGACCTGGACGTGAAGGGCCGATACACCACCAAAGCCAGCCTGTCCAACCTCCTTCCCTCTTACTACGAGGAAGGCGAAACCGGCAGCGGGCGCCGCACGGTATACTGCGGCATCAATATCAGCGGCAAGCTCAGGAACCCGGAGGTGGACTTCGACATCGAAGTACCGGACCTCAATCCCGTCATCCAGGGCCAGGTGGAAAGCGCCCTCAACTCGGAGGACAAGGTGCAGAAGCAGTTCGTGTACCTTCTCATTGCGGGAAACTTCCTGCCCACCGACGAGTCGGGCATCACGGCCAACGGGTCGGAGGTACTGCTGTCCAACGTATCCTCCATCATGTCGGGCCAGCTCAACAACATCTTCCAGAAACTGGACATTCCGCTGGACCTTGGCCTCAACTACCAGACCACCCAGGCCGGCCGGGACCTCTTTGACGTAGCCGTGAGCACGCAGCTTTTCAATAACCGCGTCATTGTGAACGGCACCGTGGGCAACAAGCAGCTGGTAGGGGGTGCCACCACCAACGAGTTAGCCGGAGACCTGGACATCGAAATCAAGCTGAACCGGAGCGGCTCGCTGCGCATGAGCCTGTTCTCCCACTCGGCCGACCAATATACATACTACCTGGACAACAGCCAGCGCAACGGTGGCGGTATCACCTACCAGCGGGAATTCAATTCCTTCGGGCAGTTCTTCCGCGAGCTTTTCGCCGGCCGCAAGAAGCGGGAGAAAATGGCCCTGGAGGCGGCCCGGCGCCAGCAGGAAAAAGTTGTCCTCAAAATTGACACCACCGGAAAATCGAAAGTCATCCATGAAATACGGTAAACTATATCTGATCCCCACGCCCCTCGGAGAGGGAAATCCGGCCGATGTCCTGCCCGCCCCGGTCCTGGACGTCCTGCCCGGCCTCACCCGCTTTGTGGTGGAGGAGACGCGCACTGCACGCCGGTTCCTCTCGGCGGCCGGCCTCAAGGGGCACATCGGGGAACTGGAATTCCACGAGCTCAACGAGCACACCGCCCCGGCGCAGGTAGAGGCCTTCCTCTCCCTCTTTGCCGATGGCCACGACGTGGGCCTGCTCTCGGAAGCCGGCCTTCCGGCCGTAGCCGATCCCGGAGCCCTGCTGGTTGCGCTGTGCCACCGCCACGGCATCGAGGTCATGCCGCTGGTGGGCCCGTCATCGCTGATGCTCGCCCTCATGGGCTCGGGGCTCAACGGCCAGTCGTTCGCCTTCGTGGGATACATTCCCGCCAAGACCGAAGAGCGCCGCGCCGCCCTCCGCAACCTGGAGAAGCGGTCGGCGCAGGCCCGCCAGACCCAGATCCTCATCGAGACCCCCTACCGCAACGACGCCCTCTTTGCCGACATGCTGCAGTGCCTCGGCGGCAACACGCAGCTTTGCGTCGCGGCCAACCTTACCTGTGAGGACCAGTTCATCTGCACCCGCCGCATCGCCGACTGGAAACAGCATCCTGTCACTATCGGCAAACGTCCGTGTGTTTTTGTCATTCTGAGCGAAGCGAAGAATCTATGAAAATAGCATTTACCACCCTCGGCTGCAAACTCAACTACGCCGAGACGTCCACATACGAAAGGAGTTTCAAGGCGGCCGGCTGGGACGTCGTTCCCTGGTCGCAGGAGGCCGACATGTATCTTGTCAACACCTGCGCCGTCACCGAAACGGCCGAGAAGAAATCCCGCAACCTCATCCGCCGCGCCCACAAAACCGCCCCGGACGCCCGCATCGTCGTCACCGGCTGCTATGCCCAGCTCCGCAAAGAGCAGCTCCTCACCCTTGACGGCGTGTGGAAAGTGTATGGCGCCGAAGAAAAGAAACAAATATTGGATTTGCCGATGAAGGCAGCGGAGGAGGTGCTCTCCCCCGAATCCATGGCCACCCTCGGCCATGTAAGAGGGAGGGGCCCACAGTCCGGGCTCGAAGAGCCCGACGCATGGGAGGGGTCGCGAAGCGACGATTCGGGGGAGAGTACCTCCTCCGCTGCCGACACTTTTGGAGCATATTCAACAGGTGAAAGAACTCGTAGCTTTTTGAAAGTTCAAGACGGATGTAATAATTTCTGCGCGTACTGCACGGTGCCGTATGCGAGGGGCAGGAGCCGGAACATTCCTGTGTGCGAGTGCGTGAAGATGGCGCAGAGCATTGCGGCGGAGGGCGTGAAGGAGGTGGTGCTGACGGGAGTGAATACGGGGGACTTCGGCCGTACGACGGGCGAGAGTTTCCTGGACTTATTGAAAGCCTTGAATGAGGTGGAAGGCATCGAGCGGTTCCGCATTTCGTCCATCGAGCCCAATCTCATCACACCGGAGATCGTAGACTGGATTGCGTCGGGAACCAAGTTCCAGCCGCACTTCCATATCCCGCTGCAGAGCGGGTCGGACACGCTGCTTCGCCGGGTGGGACGCCGTTACGACACGGCCCTGTTCGCTTCCCGCATCGACTATATCCGGCAGGTGATGGGACCGTCCGTATTCTTCGGGATAGACGTCATCGTCGGCCTGCCCGGAGAAACCGAAGAACTCTTCGAGGAGACGTATGCGTTCCTGGAGCGGGTGCGCCCGGCCTTCATCCATGTGTTCCCCTACTCGCGTCGGCCCGGAACCCGGGCAGCGGAGTGGAAAGACCAGGTGCAGGACCGCATCAAGACAGAACGCGTGGCCCGGCTGGAGGAGCTGTGCGAGAGGCTGCACGGCGAGTTCGTGGCCGCGAACAAGGGCCTCAGGACCACCGTTCTCTGGGAATCGTCCGTCAAAAACGGCCTCATGGGCGGCTATACCTCCAATTATATCCGGGTGGAGCGGCCCTACGACAAAGCCAAAGTGAACACGCTGGAAGAGATTACGCTATGACAGAACTTACATTTCTTGGAACCGGAACGTCGCAGGGGGTGCCCATCATCGCCTGCCAGTGCCGCGTATGCAGGAGCGCCGATCCCAGGGACAAGCGCTTCCGGTCATCGGCCCTCATCCGGCACAACGGGCTCACGATCCTTGTGGACGCCGGCCCCGACTTCCGTTCCCAGATGCTTGCGCACGACGTCCGTCACCTGGATGCCATCCTTATCACGCACGCGCACAAGGACCACACCGGCGGGCTGGACGACGTCCGCTCCTTTAATTATATAGACCGGAAGGCGGCCGAGATTTACTGCGAGCCCCGCGTCCTGGAAGCGCTCCGGGGCGACTACGCCTACGCTTTCGCCGACCACAAGTACCCCGGCGCACCGGAGTGGCACGTGCACCTCATCGACGAGCGTCCCTTCCGGATAGATACGCTGGGTAACACCGGAGAGCTGGAGTGGGTGCACGACGTCGGCTATTTCTATCGGCAAGCCGATGGCAGCCTCTCCCCCTCCGACAACGCCGTGCGGGAAGCGCCCCACGACAACCCCGACATCATCCCCATCCGCGGCTACCACGACCAGCTGCCCGTCCTGGGCTTCCGCGTGGGAAACATCGCCTACATTACCGACATGAGCCGGCTGCCCCAGAGCGAACTGCCCAAGCTGGCAGGCCTGGAGCACCTCACCCTCAATACGGTGGGATACCATCCCCACCATTCGCACTTTTCCCTGGAGGAAGCCATTGCCCTCTCGCAGCGCATCGGCGCCCGACACACCTGGCTCACCCACCTGAGCCATGCCTTCCCGCCCTACGAGGAGTTCTCGAAGCAGCTGCCGGAAGGCATTCTGCCCGCCTACGACGGGCTCACCATAACCGACTAAAACCCAATCCTTATGACACAAGAAGTAATGAACACCATCGACAGCATTCAGGTGAGCCTGAATGCCGGTGGCATGAACACTATCAACATCATCCTGGCATTCGTCATGTACGGCGTAGCGCTGGGCATCAAGCCGCACATCTTTGTGGAGGTATTCAGGAAACCCAAATCGGTCCTGCTGGGCATGCTGTGCCAGATGGTCCTCCTGCCGGCTTTCACCTGCCTTCTCGCCGTCATTCTCACGGGATGGATTTCGCCGATGATGGGTCTGGGAATGATTCTGGTAGCGGCCTGCCCGGGCGGCAACATCTCCAATTTCATGAGTTCGCTGGCCAAGGCCAATATCGAGCTGTCGGTTTCGCTCACCGCCATCTCCACGGCGCTGGCCGTCATCCTCACACCGTTCAACTTCTGGCTCTGGGGCTCCATCTACTTAAGCAGCGCCGCCGTTACGGCAGAGATTCCCACGCTTGTCATTCCCCTTTGGGACGTATTCAAGACCATCTTCATCCTTCTGGGCGTTCCGCTGGTGCTGGGCATTCTCACCAGCCACTTCCTGCCCAAGGTGGCCGAGGCCCTCAAGAAGCCCCTGCAGTGGCTCTCCATCGTTATTTTCGTAGCCATGGTGGTCCTGTCCTTCAGCAGCAACATCGACGCCTTCCTCGTGAGCGTGAAGTATATCTTCATCGTGGTGTTCATCCATAATTTCCTGGCCCTTGCCATCGGCTTCACCGTGGGTACTATCGGCAAGGTTCCTTTCCGCGACCGCCGGACGCTCACCATCGAGACAGGAATCCAGAACTCCGGCCTGGGCCTTGCCCTCATGCTGGGCACCACCCTGTTCGCCGGCTTCCCGCCCCACGGCGGCATGCTGGTGATTACTGCCTGGTGGGGCATCTGGCACATCATTTCCGGCCTCACCGTAGCTACGATATTCAACTACTCGAAGCATGCGTAAGATCTGGGAAAGGGACCGGCTCTACTCTGTACTCCGGTATTATGTAGACTGCTGCACGCGGGCCAGCTACCGGAGGCTCACGGTGCACGGAGCCATTCCGTCCGAAGATGCCGTGCTCATCTGTCCCAACCACACCAACACCCTCATGGATGCCCTGGTGGTGCTGCAGAGCCGCCATGCTCCCACCGTGTTTGGCGCCCGGGCCGATATCTTCTCGCAGCCGGCCGTAGCCAAAATCCTCCGCTTCCTGAAGATCCTTCCCATGGTGCGCCGCCGCGACGGTATCCGGAATGTGCTGCGAAACTATGAGACCATGGACGAAGTGCAGGAGGTTCTGAAAAACCACACGCCGTTCTGCATGTTCCCGGAAGGCCGCCACACGCCGGGCCGCGAACTGCAGCCCCTGCAGAAAGGAATAGCGCGCATGGCCTTCCAGAGCGCACTGGCCCGGCCCACCAAGGTAGTTCCGGTGGGCATCAACTACAGCTCGTTCTTCACCTACCGCGGCACCTGCGACATTACCTATGGAGACCCCATCGACGTAAATGCGTTCCTGGCCGCCACCGAAGGCATGCCCGAAGGACCGCGCTACCAGGCCTTCCTGGAAGAGCTCACCCGCCGCATGCGTGCCCTCATCGAGCCGGAGGTGCCCCCGTGCGCAATCCCCATCGGCCCCAAGATCCTGCTCTTCCCCCTGTGGCTTGTCGCAGCCCTTCTGTCCCTGCCCATGTGGCTCCCGGCCGAATGGATGTGCCGCCACAAGGTAAAAGACGCCGCCTTCCACAACACCGTACGCTTTGGTTTCCGCCTTGTCGCCGGTCCCCTCACCTTCCTCCTCTGGGCCTTCGTCTTCTACCTCACCCTGCCCTGGTGGGCCGCCACTGCCTTACTGATCCTGTTCCTGTTCAGCTACAGCCTCTTCTACGACCTGCGGGTGCAGTGGTAGGGGGCTGGGAGTGCACTGGCAAAGGACTGTTCTCGCGCCATCGTGGCGCTTAACTACCTTATTATTAACGAGTTAGCACAACTGACGGGTATCAAAACCGCACCTGTCAGTTGTGCTATTTACTTAATAATCAGACATTTACCCGCCACGACACGCTTCAAATCTTGCTCCGCTTTCTGTTGAAGGACAATAGTTTTACGGTAGATGTCAAAGCCTACGACATGTAACCGTCTCTCCTAACTGCATGGATGCGTCCCTGTAACGGACTCGAATCTTCTTCCCCTCCAGCGATGCGGCATCGGGAATGTCATCAAGGGACCACACATGCGGGGATTTTGCCCGCAGCATCGGGATAAAGAGCGGGTTGCCGGAGCGGCGGCCCGTTATGGTTTTGTTGAACGCATAGGTTTCCATCACCTCGGGAGCAGGCTCGGCCGACCTCCGAAGTGTTATCCAGCCGTGATGGCCGGGCAGTTTCACCTCCACGGTGCCCTCCAGGGCTCCTCCGTAGACATTCACCACCAGCCGGGTGCTGTCCACGACCGTGGCCGATGCCTTCACAGACTCCGGTTCCCCAATCAACTTATAGTCCAATCTGTAGCCGCCTTTGTTGAAATCCGCCACATAGTAGCAGCGCGGTGCACCGCAGTTCTGCGTAGCGCAGGGAATGCCGTAACGGTCCGGACGGCCGCGCCACCAGGAGCCGCAGGCGGCACCGGTAAGTACCTCTTCCACCTCAAGACCGCCGGGGAACTTCAGCATGCGGCGTGCCATGGTATGGGTATGGCCGCACATCAGGAGCAGCTTGGGATGAATCGCCAGGATTGTCTCCAGCGAATCCAGCGCTTCGAATTCATTGAAAGGAATATGGACACTCAGAACGGCCAGACGGTCCTCGGGTACCGCCTCCAGCACTTCCTTCAGCCAGGCTTTCTGGCTTTCCCGGAACCCGCCTTCATAGCCGGCGCTTCCTACAAGGCGTACGTCGTCCATCAGGATAAACTGCACGCCGGAGCACACAAAACTGGTGTCAGGCGTATGGATCACCTGCGAATAGGTGGCCATGTCACGGGCCTTCCCTTTTACCTTATAGACATCCCGGTCATGGTTGCCGGGGACACACGCCCATGCATACGGCAGGGAATCCAGCGTAGCGCGGGTAGGCTCCAGCAACTCCGGTTTGTCATTCACCAGGTCTCCCAGAAAGATAGCCAGATCCACATCCTTCCTCTCCCGCAGCTCGCGATACACCGACCTGCGCGCATAGGAAAGCTCCGTTTCACTGTCCACCTGCGGATCCCCCACAAACGCCACCCTCAGCTTCTGCGCCGGAAGCGGCAGCACCAGAATCAGCCCCACCAGGGCCACAACCATTCTTTTCATCATCTACCAAAATCACTCATTACACTTGAAGACGCACGCTGGGCGCGGCTCATCTGCGTGCTGCCCATGCGGCCGAAACGCCATACGACACCGGCCAGGAAATGACGTCCCATGGACAGCCGATAGCTGTCGGTCGTGCCTGTTGCGCTTACGGAATGGGACACCGAGAGGCCGGCGTTCAGCAGATCCCTGCCTTGCAGGGTAAAGGTAAGAGAACGCCAATCCTTGGATAAGGACAGGTTCAGGCTCTGGGTCAGCTTGGAGAAACTGTCCGAGTATCCGAAGAAACGCTGCAGGCCATAATAGCCGGTCAGCTTAAACTGATGCGGCGTCGTATAACTGGCATCCAGCGAGCAGGAATAGACATAGGTATTCGTATTGGCCTTCCCATCCAGGGAATACCAGGCGTGAGAGCCGTTAAGCTCGTTGGACAATGTAAGACGCAGCGAACGGGCGCTGGAATAACTCAGGTCCAGGCTCGCGTTGTACCCCAGCTGGCGGGTGAAGCTTTCACGGAAGCCGCTGGTGCCGGCATAGAAACGGCTGCCCGATGCGTCTCCCCAGAAATCGGCCATAAAGGCGTTGTAGTCGAAGGCCTGGCTGTCCATACCGGGAAGGGTTCCCACCGGCTGATAGCTCATGCTGGTAGAATAGAGAACCCGGCCCGAGAACATCAGCCGCCAGTATTGTTGCTTGTCCAACACCTGGTAACCGCTCAGATAGGCTTCCGTTGACCAGGAAGGCTTGTGGGCATTCACCGGGATGCTGTAACGTACACGGGCGGCATCATACCACGTAGCATTAACCACGTCATTCTGGCGCATGGAGGACGTGATACGGAAGTGTATACTGTTGCGCTCTCCCCGACCATCGGCCAGGAGCCTGTCGGAGGACGCGCCACGGATAATATGACGCCGAAGGCTGCTGATCTCAAAAGAAAGATCATGGTTAAACCCGGGCTTCAAGTACAAGTTACCCGTCGAGATGCGCAGCGGGTCCGTAATATCCAGCAGGGACATCATCCTGTTCTGACTGGGTTGCGACGAACGTCCCAGGTAACGGACAGTAATACCGGGAAGGTTCAGGCTTAATTCGGGCGCCCAGTTCCATATCCATTCTCCCTTGCCCAGTTCTTTTTCCTGGCCCAGGGACTTGGAATAAGTGTACAGATTATCCGAACTCACCGACACACCAGCCTGCAGGATGGTTTCCTCTTTACTGTACTGAAGCAGGACGGAGCCCAGTCCATTCAGGGAATTGTTTACTGACGCAGTAGTGTAGTAATCGTTCACGCTTCCGTCCGCATTGAAGGCGTTCTTGTTCTGCCGGGATCGTGATACCTCGCCGCGTACATTTCCCTGCAAAATCCAGTTCTGGCCCAGGGGCTCCCCATAGGTAATACTCAGGTTTCCGCTGCCGCTTCCGCCATTGTTCTTGTACAGAAGGTCACGTTCCTGTTTACCGGTAGAGGCATATTGAGTAAGGGAGTAATCCCTGCTGTCCCCCTGGCTGCCGTTCAGATTGTATCGGCCGTTCACGCTAATTGAACGTCCCTTTTTTGCGAACCGACCAAAGGCCAACATCAGGGAGCCCTGTGAACCCAGGGAACGGCTATGGGAACTGCTTTCGGAGGTAGCGCTGTTGCTGGCGCTTCCATTCAGCTGCGAAGAAGAGGCCGACAGGCTGGAGGAACGTCCGTCCTGGAAAGTGAAACGCGGTTCAAAAGAGAATAAGAAGCCCTTCGAACGCCGGGAATTGGAACGGAGACTCACGCTGGCCGTAATGCGATGATCGGTATTTTGCGAGGAAGAGGTGCGCTCGCTTTGCACCGTATCTCCGGAGAGGGGGTATTCCTCCGTGGAAGAACGCTGGGCATTCTCCTTGGAAGATCCGTTATAGTACACACTGACACCGCTGTCCAGTTTATTGATGCGGTCGGTGGTATAGTTGACACCCGCCTGGCCGCCGGTGGTGAGGCCACCGGAACGCCGCGCCATGATGCGCGATCCATTATCCACGTTCTCACCCCTGCCGATCAGCGTAACCTGATCCTTCTCGCCGAAGGCCGACAGCATGCCCGAGGTATTCCAGAGGAAGGGCACGGAGGCCAGCATCTCGTCCTGCTCCTTGGAAGGAAGAGACGCTCCGGCCGATGCCTGCACATTACCGAAGGTTCCTTTCTTGTATTCCTGCTTGAGGGAAACGTCCATGTCGCGCGTACGCGTGGCCGAATTCCTCTTCACGCCGGTCACCTTCTCCATGTCACTTTCGTGGTCGGTGATCTTGATCTGTTCCACGGCCTTGGCGGGAAGGTTATCCAGGGCTGCACGCCGATCTCCCATAAAAAAGGTGCGGCCGTTCACCGTAATCTGGTTCACGCTCTCGCCCTGCACCTTTACGCTGCCGTCTTCGTCCACTTCGATACCGGGCATCTTCTTCAGCAGATCCTTGAGCATGTCACTTTCTGCTATGCTGTAAGCGGCAGCGTTATACACGACGGTATCCCCATTGATTTGAATGGGAGCAACCGCTGCGGTCACCTTGGCCGCATCCAGCACCTTGGCATCCTCCTGCAACAGGATCTTGCCGAGATTCTTGATTTCCGTGAAATAAAACTTCTTCCTGTAGGGTTTGTAACCCATCATTTCCACGTTCAGGTTGTATTCCCCGCGAACCACACGATCCAAAATAGCTTTTCCCTTGGCATCGGAGAGTGTAAAGTTGGTAATGATGGTATCCTTTACGGGTTTAAGATACACCGAGGCAAAGGATACAGGCTCGCCGGAAAGGGAATCCGCAACAGAGAGCATGATGGGGAAGGCACGGTCGGCCGAGCCCGCACGAATATGCAACGCTTGCCCCCATACGGGAGCGCTTGCAAGCAGGGCTACCAGGAAGAATAGTTTTTTCATGTTTATTTTTGTGGATAGAAAATTGCCGTGACCATGGGCTGCGCAAGAATTGTGCCGATTCTCGCAGCCGCCTTCTCGGCCGTAAAGCTTTCTACCAGCGAAGGATATCGCTCCGGCAGGGTCCAGTCTTCTTCCGAGTTATAGATGGCGTCGCGGACGTAGGTGGCATACCAGGAACTTTTCTGGAGGTTCATGGTGTGCTCCTTCTTGAGGTTCGCGCGCACATCGGCGAGCGTCTGTTCCATGGAGGCGGGATTATTAACCAGCTCACGCATTACACGGAGACTTTCCTGCACCAGCAGTTCGGCATCCTCTTCCTTGCAGGAAAACTGCACGGAGGTGCGCTCGAGGTAGGACGGGACGAGCGTGGAGGAGGCCGATACGCCCACGCTGTAAACCTTGCCCATGTCCTCGCGGAGGCGGGCCATCAGGGCCGTGCGGAGCACGGCTTTGAGGGCACTCAGTTCCATCTGGTTCTCCATCTGGGAGAGGCCGGGACGTTCCACGCCCTGGAAATACAGGGACACAAGCGTACGCTCTGTCCGGGAAGTATGACGCACCAGGGCGGTATCTTTCTGTGGAATCACGCGGTCGGGCGCGACGCGCTTCGTACGGGCCGGTCCGCCGGGAAGGGCGGCCAGGTACTGCTCAACGAGGGGGCGGATTTCATCGGCCCCGATATCGGCCGTCACCACGAAGACATAGCCGCTGGCGCTGCCGTACATCTGGTTGAAGACCGTGAGGAAGCGCTCCGGCTGCACGCGGGAGAGGATAAGGGAGTCGGTCATCTCCGCGTTCGTGTAGTTGGCGCCGCTGAGCAGCCAGCCCAGCTCGCGGGAGAACTCCTCCTGCGGGTCGCGTTCCTTGGCGCGGTAGGCGTCCACGGACTTTTGGATGAGCAGGCGGGCGTAGTCCTCATCCACGCGCGGCTGCGTCCAGCGCAGGTAGAGCAGGCGAAACATGGTCTCCATATCCTCTTTCTCGGCCGATGCTATGATGCCCGTACGGGAGTCTGCGCCCACAAAGAGGGCCGATGCCGAGCTGCCCGACAGGAAGAAGCGCAGTCCATCGCGCGAGAATGCGCCGGCGCCGCTGCCGGGGACCACTCTGTCGGCGAAGATGCCGTTGTAATAGTCCGTCGAATCGAGGGCACTGAAGCCGCCGGCCCTGCAGCCGGAGATGCCCACCTTATTACGGCTCAGGGCCGATTGACGATATATGACGCGGGCCCCGTTCGACAGCGTCCAGTCCACCAGGTTCAGTTCGGGGTGGAACTGTTCGGAAACGATGCGGCCGGGGGCCGGGATATCGCCCAGTTCGGCCGGGATGTCCATGGCCAGGCGGTAAGGCCGAGCCTTTTGGGCGAAGGATGTTTGGATGAGGGAATCCAGTCCCACGCACTCCCCACGAAGGGAAGCAGGCGCACGCAGGATGGCGTGGAAGGCCGCGCGCGCGTAGATGTCTTGAATAAAGGATACGAGCGAGAGCGAGTCCACCGTCGGCAGATACTTCTGCGCAAGCTCATATTCCGTCCGGGGCGAAAGGAGGGCGTCGCCCACGTAATACGCATTGTACACCTCGTCCATCAGCGAGGCCGATGCCGTCCGGCTCTGCGGGTTGGTGCGGTTGCGGGCAGAGAGCAGCAGGCTGCGTCTGACCTGCTCGATTTCCATTTCGGTAAAGCCGTAGTCCAGGATCTGGCGGGCGGCAGCGAGGGCCTGCGCGATGCCATCGGCCACCTTCCCCTTCTGCAGTTCCACGGAGAGATCGGTGACGTCGGTCACGCCCAGCAGGCCGGAGACGCCCAGGCTCACGTCCTTGTAGGCCTTGCCTTCGAAAGAGATACGGGCGAGGCGCTGCTTGCACAGGCGGTTGGCTACGCTGCGCAGAAGGTAGGAGCGGTAATCGGCCTCAGTTACCACGGGGCGGCGGTAAGGGGCCTTCTGAAGAAAGTCCAGCTCAATTCCCGTGAGGGTAGAGTCGAAGACCGTCTTCACCTCAAAGTCCTTGTAGGGCGGGATGCTGTACTGTACGGGCTTAGGCCGACGGACGTTCTTCATAGAGGAGAAGTGTTCCCTGATGCGGGCCTCGACGAGGTCCGGGTCTACGTCTCCCACCACCGCAACGGCCATCAGGGAAGGCCGATACCAACGCTCATAGAAGTCACGGATATCCTTCACCGTGCAGTGCCGGATGACGGAAGTGTCGCCGATGGTGCGCCTGTAAGTATAGCGGGAATCCCCCAGCAGTTCCTCCAGGAAGGCATCGCTGGCAGCCTGACCGGCCTTGCGGCGCTGGAGACGTTCGGAGAGGATGACACCTCTTTCCTTCTCCACCTGCAGGGAGTCGATGGTGAGCCCGCGGGCCCAGTCTCTGAGGATTAGCAGCGTCGTGTCCACCAGAGCCGGATCACCGGTGGGCAGTTGCAGTTTATAGACCGTCTCGCCGTAGGATGTGTGGGCGTTCAGGTCCTTGCCGAAAGAAGCGCCATGCCTCTCCAGCACGCGGATGATTCCGTCCTCCGGAAAATGTTCGGTCCCGTTGAAGGCCAGGTGTTCCAGGAAATGCGCCAGCCCCCGCTGCCGGTCCTCCTCATACAGGGAGCCCGCTTTCACAAAGAGACGGTACACCGCCTCGCCCTTGGGATACGAATTGGGAAGGATATAATAAGTAAATCCGTTCTTCAGTTTCCCCACACGGAGGGAGTCACGCTGGGGAAGAGACTTTTGCCGCGCCGGGAGAGCCAGCGCGGCAAAAAGCAAAACAAAAGTCAGAATACGTTTCAACGTAATGGAGACTATTCAAAGTTGTACATGACGAGTGTATTGCCATCAACCCAGGTAAGATAGCCTTTACCCTTTGAATCGAAGACAAAACTCAAGTTGGGATCACCAGTAAAGCCCTTCTTCCCCTGCAAGGTCACGGGGGCCGACCACTGCTTGGTCTCTGCATCAAAATAAACGACCTCGATAGTCTTAGGATCCACATACTCGTTGGGGTATGCGACAAAGGGTGTTCCGTCCGGAGCCACCGCAATCTTCGAGAGACAACGGGAAGAAATCACGTAGTCAATAGTGCCACCCACCTGAGACCAGGTTCCGTCGGCATTATACTTTTCCACACGGTGGTGATACTTTTCGTTATCTTCGGCATTGTCACCAGTAATCAGGTACACCGTTCCATCCGGAGCGACTGTAATGTCATAACCATAAATACTGGTCTGAGTAGCGCCCTCACGGAGATAATTCTGACGCAGGCCGGACCATTCCGTACCGTTAAACTTCATCACGTTGTGACCATAGTTAACACCATCCAGCGCCTTAGCGCGATTGATGCTGAACATATAAGCATTGGTAGCGTCTCCAGCCATCCTGATTTCATACGGGCGGGGATTACCTGTCAAGGCATCCATGCCACCGGTGGTCCAGGAAGACCCATCCCAGTAACCAACGAAAGTCTTATTCGACATAATCTGACACACCACTACCTTGTTTCCTTCCAAAGCCTGAAGATGAATCTTGGATGTAGCAGCTGTGCCCAAATTACCTCCGACTTTGGACCAAGAGCCCTCCGCATATTTCATTACCGTCGTAACAGAAGGGCTCACAGAAGCATTCTTAAACGCGATAAAAGGCGTACCATCCGGAGAAATAGCGAAATCGTAATCGGAGCCCACTTTGTCACTGAAAGCTTCGCCCATCATCTCCCAAGCTCCATTCACGTATTTCATCGCATACATTGTCTCATCCTTTTCCGCATCCTTAGGAGTATCGTCATTCGGCTCATGGCGCTTAAAGGCCACATAAGGCGTATCATCGACCGGATTAATCAGAATACGGGCACCGGCATGGACCTGCACTGCATCGTAGGTGGTTCCAGCCGTCCACTCGCCTTTCTGGCGGTTCAGCGTTACGGAATAAATGGCATTCACCGAGCCGTCCAGGTTAGTGACCACATAATCGACCGGAGCGGAGAAGTCGTTCACCGTCTCACCGCTGACCTGTTCTACTCCGTTCACAGTAACCTTGTTACCAGCGCCGGTTGTAAAGGAAGCGGTGAGGGCGGTAACGTCAGCTAGCTGAGGAACAGCCACCGCGATATCGGTACCACTGATCTCGCCCTCGATGGTCTTGGCGAACGCCGTATTGTTCTCCACATCAAAGGAGAACGAGAGCAGGGACGGGTGCTTGTCCGGGGCCAGCGTCACGTTCACTTTATAGGAAACGGAGTTCTCGCCCTTGGCATCCGTCACGACATAGGTCACTTCAGAAGAGAAATCGTTAGCCGTCTTTCCGCTGGTCTGAACGGTGCCGTTCACCTTGACGACATTTCCTTCAGCCACGGTATAGGTAGCGACGAGAGCCGTCTTATCCACATCGGGGAGAGCTACGCTTATGCTCGTTCCGGAAACAGTAGCAACATAATCTTCAGAGAGGACTGCGTTATCAGCAGCCTTGAAGCTAAAGGCGGTCAGGGAAGGAGCGTTGATGATTTCCTTCTTCTGACAGGAGACAGAAAGTGCAGCCGCGCCCACCAGGACGGCAGCGACAAACGAAAAGCGTTTCGTTGACATAGGCATTCGTTTTATAAAGTGTTAGTATTAAAGATTCTTCTTGGTAATGACCAGCTTGCTTCCCTTGGCTGCGGGTCCGGGATAACCCAGGGTAAACGTATCCGGCTGCGTCCCGGTCAGGGCGATGGTCAGTGTATTGTCTTTCGACTCGTCAATGGCGTGTTCCTTCCACTGGATACGGACAGGCATCTTCCAGATTCCGGGGAGGAATGAGATGACGCGTCCGGCGGTCAGGACCGTGTAATCTACGCCGTCCGTCAACCCTTCACCACAGATGATGTCATACGACACCTCAATGGGATCCGTAAAGGCGGGACAGCTAATACGGACATAATACGTTGATGTGGCTTTTACATCAGCCCCGACGACAGCGACATCCGAGCCGGTAGACGTTTCAAGGTACACGAAAGGCTCATCAAAAAGCGGCAGCGGGTTCTTGGCGCATCCGGCCACCAGGACCGATGCGATGGCCATTATAATGTAGTTCAGTTTCATAAGTCTGCGTTGCTACTGGGGTTCTGTTGAATGTCCGGATTGGTCTCAGTCTCGATGATGGGAATCTGGAGAACGAAACGATAATCCGGGTAATTGATGGTAAGAACCTGTGTATTAAACCCGGCATCTCGCTTAAGGGCTTCGTGACGGCGGGTGATGTCATACAGACGATGGCCTTCAAAACAGAGCTCCTTCATTCGTTCTTTGCTAATGATCTCCATCAGTTGATCCGCGCCAGAATAGGAGAGCGGGACAGCCGTTTCTGAAATGCCGAGCGCACGAGCTTCCAATTTGCGGATGTATCCTTCCGCTTCCTGCAGGCGGCCCAGTTTACAGGCACATTCGCCTGCGATCAGATACATCTCCGAAGCACGGAAGACAACAGGATCATAATGCTTCTCCTCGTCAGCAATATCTTCCGTACAATAAAACTTCATGCAGATGTCGGAGAAATGCTTCATCGTCCCATTACCGTCCTTTCCATCATAACTGAACAAATCTGTTCTCACATCACCGCCAACGAATAAACCTTTGAGCTTATTGGAAGGTCGGGCATATGGATTGTCGTAACGATACAGTTTCTGAAGAGCATTACCACTCTGTTGGTAACCATTCAAGCGAAAGATATCTTCTTCCACACTGCCGGCACGCGTCGTAAACATGGACACATACTTGTCACGCGGAGCCAGGGAGAAACGGCCAATAAGACCTGAAGCCAACTTGTATGCCTCCTCGTAGTCTCCCATATAAAGACGGACGCGGGCCTCGAGGGCGTCACAGGCATACGGGGATGCCTTGTAACGATCAAAGGTATAGTTATCCGTAAACAACTCCCGTGCAGACTGGATATCAGAGAGTATCTGCGCGTAAGTATCTTTTACCGAAGATCGGACCATATGGTCGGAAATGGTCGGTATTGAAGTCATAAGACCAACTCCCCAATGGGAAGCGTCATTGGAGAATGTGTAGGTCTGGCCATAAACGTTGCAAAGTTGGAAGAAAGTTAGCGCACGGACAAAATAGGCCTGCGCCAACGCATTGTCCACCAACTCAGGATTCTGTTCCCGAAGCCTGGGAACAAAATACAACAAATAGTCCAAATCCATGATAAGATTGTACCCACGCTTCCAAATCACTCCAACCGGAGATGTCTCCTCCTCATAGGTAGAAGTAAATTCATATATCTTCCACCATTCGGAGTTGGTAGCAGAGAGGTACACCAAATCTCCCGTTACTTCCGGGTAACTCACTAGGTAATGATCGTAAAAGGAGAATAACAGGTTATAGGCGCCAAGAACAGACGGTTCAACCGAATCTATATCTGAAAAGAACGACTGTATATCACTCTTGCCTATCTGTTCCACCTCCAGGAAGTGGCAGGAGGTAAACAGGGGTGACAGAGAAAATGTCAAAAGAAGGGTTATAATATACTTTTTCATATGGCAGTCTCTCTTAGAATGATGCATTAAGCCCCAGCGTGAAGTTCCGGTTTACGGGGAAACCGTTTGACAGCGTCTTGTAGGAATTGAGCGTACGGCTCTGGTCCGGCGTATACAAGTACACATTATATCCGGAAAGCGAAATCGACAGGCTATCCATCTTCAGACGATCAAGCCATTTTCGAGGCAAAGTCCACGTCAGTGTAAAGTTCGAAAGATTGAACTTGGTCATGCTATACAGGTTTCGGGTGGAATCCATATTGGATTTGGTCGAGGTGGAAGAAACTCGCGGATAGGTGGTTACGTCTCCCGGTTGCTTCCACCTGTACAGATAGGTTTCAACAGCCTGATTCTGCGTAATGATGTCATAGCCATCCGCGAAGTAGATATTGGCGTAGGTCGGAATATCCCATCCCCCAATATTGTAATTGATTTGGAAGGAGAAGGACAGATTCTTCCAGGTAAAAGAGTTGACAAGACCGCCGTATACAATCGGCGTACGCGAGAGCCCCGTTATCTGGCGGTTATCATAGGAAAACGTTTTTGTAAGGTTTCCCTCTTTGTCATACCACATGGGCATACCATCTGCCGGATCCACTCCAGCCCACTTAACGAGATACCAAGTATGAGAATCGTATCCCGGAGCATACAGGTAGGTAAAGAAACCCGTGGTCATGTCTCCGTAAAGTTCCAAGATCTTATTCTCATTGTGAGTGGCATTCAACGTCGTAGACCAGGAAAAATCAGACGTTTTGATATTGTGACTGGTTAGATTAATCTCAAAGCCAGTGTTTTGCATAAAGCCGACATTTGCATAAAGGCGATCATCGGAAATCATACGGGAGACATAAATCTTACTGATCATGTCTTTCGTCAGATTATAGTAATATTCCACTTCGCCTTCCACAATGCCTCCGAGATTGAACGTCACGCCCAGATTGCTCCTATTCACAGTTTCCCAGGTCAAACCCTCCGTCGGGATAGAGGACAAAACGGCTCCTGCAGATTGTCCATAGGAATAGGAATTGGAATAGGTATAAGTTCCTGCCCGATAGGAATTATCCACACGGGAGTTACCTACAATACCAAATGACCCCTTGAGTTTGAGCATCTTGACCCAGTCCACATGAAAGAAAGGTTCCTTGTGGATATTCCAGGATGCGCCGACAGACCAGAAATTGTTCCACTGCTGATAAATACTGAAGCCGGAACTACCGTCGCGTCGGAAATTGGCAGACAGATAATAACGGGAATCGAAGGAATACTGAGCGCGTGTGAAGAAAGACATTGTCCTACTCTTGGAATAGGAGGAAGATCCCTTTCTCGTGCTCTCGTCCGCATATTGAATCTCGCGAATGCTATCATTCATAAAGCCATTGCCAGATGCTGATGACGATTTCCGAAGTACCTCATGCAACTCAAGACCGCCATAGACAGTCATTTTGTGTCTGCCGAACGCGTGCTCGTAGGAAATCTTATCAACGTGGGTCCAGTTTGCATAACTGGCATCGTATTTAGAAGAACTGCCGCGAGGCTGAAGACTAGAATTCAGTCCATCCAGAGTCTTTCTGGACTTATATATATCTTCATGTGAATGTTGATAGTCAAGTTCGAAAGTACTATTCAGTTTCAGACCCTTAACGATTTCCCAATCCAAGTCAACATTCAGAGTAGTTTTTACAGATTTCTGATTATTTTGGTTATACTCTCTATCCGGTAATTTGTTGTCCAAGAATTTCTTCATCACCCACTCTCCCTTCACATCGTCCCACACATTGTTGAACAGACGGTAGGTCTTCCCGTCTTCAAGATAAGGAGAGAAGATCGGCAGTATATCTAGATAGGAGTGACCCAACTGGAACATGTCATCATCAGTCAGAATAGCGCCAAGGGAAAGGCCAAGTTTGAAGTTATCCCGGGGCGTATAGGTGTTGTTCATACGCACGTAATACCTTTCACTCAGATCTTTCTGGATGATATTAGCATTACGATAGTAAGAGCCGGTCACGTAGGTTTTCGCTTTCTTTGTCCCAGTCGTAGCCGAGAGGGACGCGTAAAGTGTAGAGCCTGTACCGATGTAGGCGTCAAACCAATCGGTAGAAGTCGTACTATAACTATTATAGTAATTATCCCGATACGGGAAGTTGGAAAGAAGATTGCCCGCATTGGTCCAGGCTTCCTTTGCAACTTCCATGTACTGTTCGGCGTTCATCACCTTTACCATCGTACTCTTATCAGGCATGGAAACGCCAAAGTTGAGCGTCGCGTTCAACTTAAGAGGTTCATTGCCCGCCGAACCTTTCTTGGTGGTAACAACGATTACGCCGCCAGAAGCATTTGCTCCGTAAATGGTGGTCTGGTCGGCATCTTTCAAAACAGTGATGCTTTCTATATCATTAGGATCCAGCATTCCAATGGGCGAAACCGTCTGAGAAACGCCGGGCATTTGCCCGGACGAAGTGCCCGTATACATCGGGACACCATCCACAACCCACAACGGTGCGCTAGACCCATACAAAGAAGATTGACCACGGATTCGCACATTAAAACGATCACGCGTACTGCCGCCAGAGTCGGATGAATTCTCAATGGACATGCCGGGAACAAGACCTTCCAGCAAGTTATCGACGCGGGCCTTCGGCTTATATTTAAGCTCATTTGAATTCACCTGGAACGCACTGCCAACCATATCTTCCCTACGCTGCTTTGTACCATAGGCCCCGACAACCAAGGCATTTTCCAGCACCTCGGCATCATCCTCAAGCGTCACATACACGACATGGTCACCCTTCAGCTGATAATCCTGCGTCTTGTATCCCAGAAAGGAGAACTGAAGGACAGCAGTGCCGGAGGCAGCCTGGATGTTAAAAGCGCCGTCCCCATCCGTAATCGTCCCCTGTTTATTCGCAGGGCAAATTACAGACACGCCCACAATGGGCTCGCCCGCCGTATCGGTCACCGTACCGGAAACCTTGAAGCCCTTCTGGGCAAAAACTGGTTCCCCCACAAGCAGGGAAACAAAGAAAAACAGAAGAACCGAAAGATACTTCTTCATAAGGTAAGTAATTTATGGGCGCAAAATACGAATTATAATCTCCAAAAGCAAGAAAAAAAGGAAAACACTTACAGTTTATCACTCCCTGCTAAATCGTATAACGCTTTCAGGAATAGCATCCATACACCTTCTATTGTATCAATTTATAGTCCACACGCAAAAGAACTGTTACAATTTAAAAGCAAATAGTACAAAAATGGCCAAATCCAGAAAGATTCGGCCTATAAAGATTAAGGTAAAGGACGCCGCCTTCCACAACACCGTACGCTTTGGCTTCCGCCTTGTCGCCGGTCCCCTCACCTTCCTCCTCTGGGCCCTCATCTTCTTCCTCACTCTTCCCTGGTGGGGTGCCGCAGCGCTGCTGGTGCTGTTCCTGCTCAGCTACAGCCTCTTCTACGACCTGCGGGTGCAGTGGTAGAGGGCCGGGAGTGCACTGGCAAAGGGCCCGTCCGCACGCCATCGTGGCGCTTAACTACCTTATTATTAACGAGTTAGCACAACTGACGGGTATCAAAACCGCACCCATCAGTTGTGCTATTTACTTGATACTCAAGCACTTAAGCGCCACAGAATTGACATAGCCTGGACCAGGTCCACGCCACATCACCCCCTGGACCAGGTCCACTTCCCTCCTCACCCCCTACCCCACAAAAAAAGGCTGACCCGGCAACCCAGGTCAGCCTTTCCCATTTCGGGGGGAATATCACTAGAGTGCGGGACCAGCCTTTACGAGGGCCTTGCCGGCCTTGTTGGACTCGTACTTGTGGAAGTTCTTGATGAAGCGGGCGGCGAGGTCCTTGGCCTTCTCTTCCCACTCGGCGGCGTTCTTGTAGGTGTCGCGAGGATCGAGGATGCCGGTGTCAACACCTTCGAGCTTGGTAGGAACGGTGAAGTTGAAGTAAGGGATGACCTTGGTGGGAGCCTTGTCGATGGCACCATTCAGGATGGCGTCAATGATACCGCGGGTATCACGGATGGAGATACGCTTGCCGGTACCGTTCCAGCCGGTGTTCACGAGGTATGCCTTGGCACCGCTCTTCTTCATCTTCTTCACCAGCTCCTCAGCGTACTTGGTCGGGTGCAGCTCCAGGAAGGCCTGGCCGAAGCAAGCGGAGAAAGTAGGAGTGGGCTCGGTGATACCGCGCTCGGTACCAGCCAGCTTGGCGGTGAAGCCGGAGAGGAAGTAGTACTTGGTCTGCTCGGGGGTGAGGATGCTCACGGGAGGCAGCACGCCGAAGGCATCGGCAGAAAGGAAGATCACCTGCTTGGCTGCGGGGCCGTGGCTGTCGGGACGCACAATCTTCTCGATGTGGTAGATAGGATAGCTCACGCGGGTGTTCTCGGTGACGGACTTGTCGTTGAAGTCAATCTTGCCGTTAGCGTCCACGGTCACGTTCTCGAGGAGAGCGTCGCGACGGATGGCGTTATAGATATCGGGTTCGGACTCCTTGTCCAGCTTGATAACCTTGGCGTAGCAGCCGCCTTCGAAGTTGAACACGCCCTTGTTGTCCCAGCCGTGCTCGTCGTCACCGATCAGGAGACGCTTGGGGTCGGTGGAAAGGGTGGTCTTGCCGGTACCGGAAAGGCCGAAGAAGATGGCGGTGTTCTCACCGTTCATGTCGGTGTTGGCAGAGCAGTGCATGGCGGCGATGCCCTTCAGGGGAAGGTAGTAGTTCATCATGGAGAACATACCCTTCTTCATCTCACCACCGTACCAGGTGTTGAGGATCACCTGCTCGCGGGAAGTCACGTTGAAAGCAACGCAGGTTTCGCTGCGGAGACCGAGCTCGGCGTAGTTCTCAACCTTTGCCTTGGCAGCGCAGTATACCACGAAGTCGGGCTCCTGGTCAAACTCCTTCTGGTTCTTGGGGCGGATGAACATGTTGGTCACGAAGTGAGCCTGCCATGCCACCTCCATAATGAAGCGGACCTTCATGCGGGTGTCCTTGTGAGTGCCGCAGAAGCCGTCCACGACGAACAGGCGCTTGCCGCTGAGCTGATTCAGGGCGAGCTTCTTCACTGCCTTCCAGGTGGAGACGGACATCTTGTGGTTGTCATTGTGGTACTCCTCGGTATCCCACCAGATTTCACCGGGCTTACCCTCCTTGGTGGTGTTGTCGTACACAATGTACTTGTCTTTAGGAGAACGGCCGGTGTAAACGCCAGTCATCACGTTGATAGCGCCAAGTTCGGTAACCTGGCCCTTGTCAAAGCCCTCGAGACCGGGTTTGGTCTCTTCGTTGTAAAGAACTTCGTACGTGGGATTGTAAAGGATTTCCTTTACGCCCTTGATGCCGTACTTGCTCAGATTGATGTTTGCCATAAAGTGTGTATGTGTTAAAAATACTTATTTTTAAAATAGTTCACAAAGATACTCTATTTTTGTATCTTTTCCAAATGAGGAGCCAGTCTCGAACGCAGTCCTCCGCTCAGCGGAACATTTTCCAGCTTGTCTGCATAGTCCAGCCAGAGAAGACTCATCTCATAGTCTTCCAGGAGGTAGAACGCCATGGCCATGTTGTAGGCGGCGCAGGCTCTCTGGAGGCTGTTTCCCTTTTTCACGAGAGGAGCCCACGCATCGATGGCCTTCGCCAGTTTTCCCTCCTCCACATGCTCGATGGGCGCCTCCCAGTCTGAGAGAATCTGGTCAAAATAATAGAAGCTGAAACGCTCGGTCTTCCATTTGGAAAGGAAGCGGGCCGATATGCGCTCGCCCACGACCTCGGGCTGCGAAGGGGCATCCGCACCCCCCGGGGCCGGCAGGATGGCCGATCCCGAATAACGGTACACCTTGTCCTCCCCCATGCTGTCGTACACGCTCAGGCGCGTCGAGACCGGGAGTGAACCGTCCTCCCGGGCCGCTGCGAGATGGGACGAGAGCAGGAAGACGACATCCTTTCCGGTATCCATCACCAGCGTGTGCATCTTCTCGAGCGAGACAGAGTCGGAAGCGGCCGTGTGGTACAGGCCCACCTCCTCCGCTCCGGAGAAGTAGTCTTCCTCCAGCGCGCGTGCCAGGGCCGATGCCGCACTGCGGTCGAAGGTGGAATCGGCCGGGCTGTCACTGTCCATGTAGACGATGCCCATGGTTTTACGGGAAAGGTCCAGCCCGGAAGAAGAGGGCTGACGCACCTCCAGGTACAGCGGATATACCTGCGGGGAGCAGGCGGCCAGCGCCAGGGCGGCCGCTACACAAGATGCAAAGCGTTTCATATTACTTCTGCCGTAAGGTCATATTCATCGGCGCCTGTGATGCGCACCCGGAGAAACTCTCCGACGAGCGAATTGGGCTCGATGCCGTCAAAGGCCTGTGCCGAGTATTTAACCAGGATCTCACCGTCTACCTCGGGGCTTTCGAATTCACTGCGGCACACAAGGACGCCGTCCGTGAAATCGTCCACCAGGACGCGTACTTCGGTTCCGACCCGGGACTCATTGTATGCAAGGGATATGCCACGCTGCACCTCCATCAACTTGTCCAGCCGCTGCTTCTTGACGGAAGCGCGCGTTTTGTCCGGGAAGTTCTCTGCATCGAAGGTTCCCTCTTCCTCGGAATAGGTGAAGGCGCCCATCCGCTGGAAACGCGCCTCCTTCACAAAATCCACGAGTTCGGCAAAATCTTTGGCCGATTCTCCCGGATGCCCTACGATGAGCGTAGTCCTGAGGACCACCCCCGGCACACGCTCCCGCATGCGGCGGATAAGCTCCCGCGTCCACGCTCCGTCCACACCCCGGTGCATCTTGTCAAGGACAGCGTCGGAGACATGCTGCAGCGGAATGTCCATGTATCGGCACACCTTGGGATTGACGGCCATTTCCTCCAGCACGTCCTCGGGAAAGTCGGCGGGATAGGAGTAGTGGATGCGCATCCACTCGATACTCTCCACGGTGCTCAGGCGCCGAAGAAGCTCCGCCAGACAGCGCTTCCCGTACAAGTCCAGGCCATAGTAGGTAGTATCCTGGGCAATGATAACGAGCTCCTTCACGCCCTGTGCAGCCAGCTCTTCGGCCTCTTTCACCAGCACCTCCATGGGAACGGAGCGGTGCGGTCCCCGGATAAAGGGAATGGCGCAGTACGAGCAGCGGCGGTTGCATCCTTCGGAAATCTTGAGGAAAGCGTAGGGATGGCGGCCGTCGGTGCGGATACGGCGGTGGGCCGATTGAGGATCCGGTGTGCAGCCAAGGGCCTTCACGAGCGGGTCCAGTTCACGGGCGCCGAACCAGCCGTCCACCTCCGGAATGAGCCCCGGCAGTTCTTCCGGATAACGCTGGGACAGGCAGCCGAAGACCATGAGCTTCCCCACTTCTCCGGCTTTCTTCCGGGCAGCGGCCTCCAGAATGTACTGGATGCTCTGCTCCTTGGCATCCCCGATAAAGCCGCAGGTGTTCACAAGGAGTACATCCACGGGACGCACCTCCCCTTCCGGCACGATTTCATAGGAATTCCGTACCTGATAGAGGAGATGCTCTGTGTCTACCGTATTTTTGGAGCACCCCAGGGTAATGACCTGAAGGGTGGTCATGCTAGGCCTCTTTTTGAGCCTCGGCCTCGCGGTCCTCGTCGGTCATGAACTCCAGCGAAGCGTACTTTTTCAGGCAGTTGTACCACTCCACCACCTTCTTCATGTGGGACACATAGAAGCGGGAGCCGTCGTAACTCGGAAGAGCCTTCTCGAAAAGGGCCTTCAGGTCTGCATCGGCGGCCTTGGCGGTGGGGGCATCGGCCTCTCCCAGCACCTCGTGCATCTTGCCGAAGACCTCGGAGAGCTTCACCTCTCCGTCCTCGGTATAGATGGAGATGTCCTCCAGGGTGGTGATGCCGGCGCTGGCGGCAAAGTTAGAGCGCTTTTTGTCCTCGAGGGACTCTACGATAGCGCCGCCGCGGGACTGGGCGATATAGGTGAAAAGTCCGTGCTGACCACGGATGGAAAGGGTTTTTGCTAAATCAGTTTTCATCGTTTATTGTTTTCTCTATTAACTTACAAATATAGGAATTTTTACCGAAAAAGACCTGCTCCACCGCCGCTTTCAGCTCCTCCGGGGTTCCGTCGTTGGAAAGGGTCACGCTCACTTTCTCCAGCGGAATGTGCTGGGCGGCCATGCGGGCAAGGACCTGCTCCCGGCTAGCCCCATCCCGCCGCATCACCCTCTCCAGGCGTACGGCATCCGGGGCGGTCACGAGCACGGCTGCATCGGCCAGCCCGTCAAAAAGGGGCTTTTCCAGGATGACGGCGCTCTCCAGCACCACAAGGGGGGCGTTCTTCTGCCGGGCTCTCCAGCGGCGGAAATCTCTGAGCACCAGCGGATACACGATTCCCTCCACGGTCTCCCGGGCGCTGTCCCCGGAGAAGATAACCCGGGCCAGGGCTTTTCTGTCCAGCCGGCCGTCTTCCCCGCGGAGAGGCTGCCCCAGTGCCTCTTCCAGACGCTCCACCAGGCCGATGCTGCACTCATACAGCCGCTTGGTGCGGGCGTCGGAGTCATAGACAGGAATGCCCCGCTCACGGAGCAGGGCGCATACGGCCGATTTGCCGCTGCCGATAAGGCCCGTCACGATGACGGTGGTTCTGCGGCTCATCACAGTTCTACGCAGTCAAAGACTTCGGGCTCGACGCGGTACTCCAGTACGCCCACGGGGAGGCGGGACATGCGCGGGACACATCGGCCCGTAAGGGAATTGCTGAAGTCCCGCCAGTCCACATAGAGACTCACGGACGACCGCGGATCCCGGGTGAGCGGGAAAACGCAGCGAAACACCACCCGGGCGGTTGCCGGATATACCTGCAACTGACGGCCGGAAGGGATGTTATGCACCTGGACCGGTAAGGTAGCCTGCAGCTCCACGTAACGGGAAACGGGAATCTCGTAGCTGACCTGGTCGGTGGAGAACCGTACGCCGCGCGGAGCGCTCAGCCGGAGCACGCCATGCCGGGACTCGGAAAGTTCCGTCATCACAATGCGGGACGTGGTGATCTTCTCGATACCCTGCAGGCGGTCGGCGTTTCCATAGACGGTAATGCTGTCAGGAGAGACAACGACCGGGCCGCTCTGCATATACTGCGAACGGAAACTCAGCGAGAGGGGCACCTCCACGGGCACCCGCTTGTGGTTCTCGGCGGGGAACACGAACTTGAGGGTATCGGTGATGAAAGCCTCCACGTGAACATTGTCCCCGAAGAACTGGTTGGTATAGGAATTCTTGGCGCCGCCGATGATGCCGTAGGTGTCGGGGCCCAGCCGGCGCATGTCGGCCCGGTCGAAGCGGACCTTCAGCACCTTGCGTTCCTGGCGGCTGCCCTCCCGCACCAGGCGGAAGCCGTCGGCCCGGCAGCGGGCGCTCACGAGAACCGTATTGGAAGACTCGGTTCCGTGGCCTTCGATGTTGCACTCGGCCACCACCGGCACGCTCACGGTACCGGAATACTCCTTTGAAAGATTGGTGAGCACCCAGATGAGAAAGGCAAGGATAACAGACAGGACCAGGAATATCCATTCCCGGCCCAGTCCACCTTTCTGAGGATGGATGTACTCCAATCCGGACATGATTTTACTGCTGGGCAGTCTCGGAATAATCCTTTACGAGGCCCTGCTTGTCAACGCGAAGCTTCACGTCTCCGTCCACCTTGATGAGGCAGGTTTTCTCGCTCACTTCCACGATTTCTCCGTAGATGCCGCCCACGGTGACCACCTTGTCACCTTTCTTGAGGCCGCTGCGGAAGTTCTGCAGTTCTTTCTGCTGCTTGCGCTGGGGACGGATCATAAAGAGCCACATCACCAGGATGATGGCGCCGAACATGATAATGGTGGGCCAGGCGCTGGGCTGCTGGCCGTCTGCGCCGGCGGGTGCGGCGGCAGGACCCATCAGGAGGATTGCACTGAGGAGGTTCATACGTTCTTTTTGATTATGCCGGAAGCCATGCGTTCCTTGATGAGACGGTCCAGAAGGCCGTTCACGAACCCGTGGCTCTTGGGCGTTGAATAATATTTGGAAATTTCTACGTACTCGTTGATAGTCACTCTCACGGGGATGCCGGGGAAGGTTTCGGCCTCGGCAAGGCCCATGGCGATGAGGACGATGTCGGTGGTATACAGGCGGTCGCGGTCCCACTTGGAAACCGAACCGGCGATGAGGGCGTCATACTCCTTGAGACGGCCGTAGGTGGCAGTAACGAGGGCGCGTACAAAGTCGCGGTCGCTCTCCACGCCGGTCTTTCCCCGGGCCGAGAGGATGTCGCTCTGATACAGCGGAGGGAAGCTCCAGCGGCCGCTGCGGGCCATTTCGTCCATGGAGCCGATGCAGGTGTTCAGGACATACGGCAGTTCGTCGGCCCAGTAGATGGAAGCGTCTTCCAGGATGGCGCCAAGGGCGTCGCTGTCTTCGAATTCGCTGGCAAAGATGTTCTTCCAGAGTTCCGCGTCACGGGACAGGGAAGATTCTTCGGCGGCCATGTACGTCTGGTAATACTCCCTTGTCTTAAGGGTTTCATAGAGGCTGTGAAGGAAGGAGTCCTGCTGTTCCCAGGAGAACTTTTTCTTCTCTATAAGGCGCTGGAAGTCGGGATCTTTCTCCAGGAGGGCCGATATTCCGTTCTCCACGAAACGGAGGTTGGGATGGAGGTCTTCTTCGGTGGGATTGAACTTGCCGCGGGCGGCTTCTGTCCTTCTTGCGGCCTCTGCCGTGAGGGCGGGGACGATGGACAGCATATACAGATACAGGTCCCGAGTGGCTTCGGCCGAAGCGTCCAGGCTGGAGAGCACTTCTTTGAGCGAGAGGTCCGGGTTTTCAGCGTAAGCGTACAGGACCTTGAAAGCCTTCACTCGTAGGATGCGTCGATTTAACATAGAACAAATAAATTTATGCAAAGTTAGTGTTTTTTAAATTATTTCCCTACATTTGTAGTTACAAAACACAAAAAACGGATTACGTATGTACAGTGAAGAAGATGTTTATTCAAAACCCGTCAGGGCCGGAAAACGTACGTATTTCTTCGACGTGAAGAGCACGAAGGGGAACAACGACTTTTACCTCACCATAACGGAAAGCAAGCGCCGTCAGGAAAGAGACGGCAGCTTCACCTTCGACAAGCATAAGATCTTCCTCTATAAGGAGGACTTTGAAAAGTTCCAGGAGGGTCTGCAGGAAGCTGTCAAGTTCATCATGCACGACCTCCTGCACGATGCCCCCATCCGCTCCTACCCTTCCCGGGAAGAAGAGGAAAGTCAGGAGGATGCATTCTAGATGATTCTCCTCAGGAACGTCCGGCTTAAGGAACATCCCGCCAATATTCTCATAGATGGCGGCCGAATCGTGCGCATCGGCCGGGAGCCCATCCCCGTACCCCCCGGCACGGAGGTGGAGGACTGCAGCGGAAAAGCTGTCATCCCGGGCTTTTTTAACATGCACACGCATGCGGCCATGATCCTCCTGCGCGGCATCCACGAAGACCTGTCCCTTTACGACTGGCTCCGGAACATCTGGAAGCTGGAAGCCCGGCTGGACGCAGACTTCATCTACCGGGCCACGCAGGTCGCGTGCCTGGAGATGCTCCGGAGCGGGACCACCACTTTCAATGACCAGTACTGGTTTTGCCCGCACACCCGGCAGGCCGCCCTGGAAATGGGGGTAAGGCCCGTGGTGTCGTTCGTACTGCTGGATTCACACAATCCGGAAATGGTCCTGCGCCAGAGAGAGGCCTGCGAGCGCCTTTATAAAAGGACGCTCAGCGAAGGCTGGGCGCCGGGAGAGTTCGCCATCTCCATCCACTCGGTATATACCGTTTCCGAGGAGAATATGCTCTGGGGCAGCAGCTTTGCCAGAGATCGCGGGCTCAAGGTACACATGCACCTGTCCGAGACCGCCGTGGAAAACGCAGACTGCCGCAAGGCGCATGGAGGGCTCTCCCCAACCGCCTACTTTGACAGCCTGGGCATCCTGGGGCCGGAAGTCATCGCCGCCCACTGCCTGCACCTGGACGACAACGACATCGAAATACTGGGCAAACGCGGTGTAAGCTGCGTGCACAATGTCAACTCCAACCTCAAGCTCGCTTCCGGCTTCCGCTTCCGTTACAACGAGCTCAGGGATGCCGGCGCCAACGTGTGCCTGGGCACCGACGGCGCATCCTCGTCCAACAACCTGGACATCCTGGAACACATGAAAAATACCGCGCTCATGCAGAAAGCCTGGCGCGAAGATCCCGCTGCCATGCCGCTGGATGAACTCTTTGCCTGTGCCACGGAACACGGAGCCAGGGCCATCGGCCTGGATGCCGGCGCCATCGAAGAGGGCATGCTGGCAGACCTTTCCCTGGTGGACATCACCGGTCCTGCCTTCCTCTCCCCCGGTTCCGCGGCCGCCAACCTCGTGTACGCCGCCCACTCGGACGTCATCACGGACGTCATGATTGGCGGGAAATGGGCCATGCGCGGCCGCCATATCCCCGGCGAGGAGGAGATTCTCTCCGCCGCCCGGGACTGCATCTCGAAACTCTACTAATCGCATACTTTAACTATGGATACCCGTATTGAAACCATCGGCAGGCTTGTCAGCCTCGTAAAAAACCGCATCGGAGACCGTCAGCCCGTCCTGGGCATCGTGCTCGGCAGCGGCCTAGGCAGCCTGGCCAACAACATCGAAGACCCTGTGGTCATCCCCTACCGCGAGCTGCCGGAATTCCCGGTCTCCACGGCCGTGGGGCATAAAGGAAATTTCATCGTAGGACAGCTGGGCGGCAAAACCGTCATCGCCATGCAGGGCCGCATCCACTATTATGAAGGATACGGCATGGACCAGGTGGTGCTTCCCATCCGCGTCATGATTGGCGTGGGTATCAGGACGCTCATCGTCTCCAACGCCGCCGGCGGCACCAACCTCGCCTACCATGTGGGAGACCTCATGATTATCCGGGATCACATCAACCTGCTCCCGAACCCGCTCATCGGCCCCAATTTCGACGAATACGGTCCCCGCTTCCCCGACATGACGCGTCCCTACGACCCCGCCCTCATCCGGCTGGCCGTCCAGGTGGGAGACAAACTGGGCATCAAGCTGCACCGCGGCGTGTACGTGGGCGGCACCGGCCCTTCCTATGAGACCCCGGCCGAGTACAAGTACTTCCGCACCATCGGCGGAGATGCCGTGGGCATGTCCACCATTCCGGAGGTCATCGTGGCCCGCCATGCGGGCGTGCCGGTGTTCGGCATCTCCGTCATCACCAACGAGGCCCACGACGACTATGCCGATGACTTCGTCAACGACGGAGACGACGTCGTGAAAGCCGCCAATGCCGCCGCAGAGCGCATGAGCCGGCTCATTACCAATATGATTATAAAAATGGAACTATGAGTTACTTGGAAACGATACACCTGGCTGCAGACCTTGTCAAGTCCCGTCTTGGCGGCAGGCAGCCCCTCGTTGGCATTATCCTGGGCAGCGGCCTGGGGAAACTGGCCGACGAAATTCAGGACCCCATCGTCATCCCCTATAAGGAAATCCCCGGGTTCCCGGTGAGCACGGCCATCGGCCATAAAGGCAACTTCATCGTGGGTACGCTCTCGGGCAAGACAGTCATCGCCATGCAGGGCCGCATCCACTACTACGAGGGGTACGGCATGAACATGAGCGTCCTCCCCACGCGCGTGATGGTGTGCCTCGGCATCAAATACCTGTTTGTCTCCAACGCCGCAGGCGGTACCAACCTCGCCTACAAGGTGGGAGACCTCATGATCATCAAGGACCACATCAACATGCTCCCGAACCCGCTCATCGGCCCCAACCTGGACGAGTTCGGGCCGCGCTTCCCCGACATGACGCGCCCCTACGACCCCGCCCTCATCCGCCAGGCCGTGAAGATTGCCGCCGAGGAAGGCATTTCCCTGCAGCGGGGCGTGTACATCGCCGTCACCGGTCCCTGCTATGAAACCCCGGCCGAGTATCGCTTCTTCCGTAACATCGGCGCCGATGCCGTGGGCATGAGCACTACGCCGGAGGTCATTGTGGCCCGCCACAGCAACATTCCCGTCTTTGGCATGTCCGTCATCACCGACGTTGCGCGCGCAACCGACGACGATGACTACGTAACCGACGGTGAAGCCATCGTGAAAGCCGCCGATGCCGCTGCCGATAAAATGACGGTGATTTTCAAACGGATGATTGCTCAGCTGTAATTATTTTTGTATATTTGCAGGATAAGGGCTAATTTAAACCGGCCATGCTGGAAGAGATCAGAGAACAGATCAAACAGCTGATTGCACGTTATGAGGCTGAGAAAGCGGAGAACCAGCGTCTTCGCCAGGAGTTACATGCGTGCGAGGAAACCGCAGAAGCCCTGAGAAAACAGATAACCGAACTGGAGTCCGAGATAGAGACCCGCAAACTCACCGAGGCCTTCGCGGTGGCCGCCCCCACCGACGCCAAGGCCAAGGTCGATAAACTGATCAAGGAGATCGATAAGTGCATCTCCTACCTGGAGGAAGCGTAATGGACCAGAAAATCAGCATCAAGATTGCAGACCGCATCTTCAACCTGACTGCATCGAGCCCGGAAGCGGAGGAACTGTACCGCAAGGCCGCCGATGCCATCAATGCCCGTTTCGCCGCCTTTACCCGCAGCCACCCCGGCCGCACCGCCAATGACCTTCTGTCGCTGGTCGCACTGAACGAAACCGTGGTGCGCCTCAAACTGCAGAAAGACCTGGAGTGCTGCGCCAGCGAAGAAAAGCAGCTGCAGTCAGACCTGGAGCGCTATCTCAAGGACATTGAAAAATAACAGCCGTCAACCATCGAAAGCTGAAATCAACACGTTTCAACGCGCCGGGTTGACTCAGGCCGCAGATGGCGGGCCCAGGTTACCTCACGGGATTTTGCCCTTCGGGCAAGACGGGGGATACCAGCAAGCGGCCGGGACCCAAATCTTATTCCTATAAGATTTTCTGACTAGATGCTGACGGCTTTTTTACAAGACATGTCTGTTTTCTGTGATGGAAAACAGACATGTTTTTTGACTGACACACAAAACCTAAATATAAAATGAATATAGTAAGTATCATTATCGGATTCGTCGCCGGTGCCGTCGTCGCACTGGCCGTGTACATACTCCTCCGCAAAAGCATGCTCAAGGGAAAGAGGGACGAGATTCTGGAGAAAGCAGAGATTGAAGGAGAGAAAATCAAGAATGAGCGCATCCTCCAGGCCAAGGAAAAATACCTTTCCCTCAAGGCCGAGCACGAGAAAACCGTGAACGAGAAAAACGCCCAGATCCGCGACGCCGAAAACCGCGTGCGCCAGAAGGAAAACGCCCTCAACCAAAAACTCTCAGAGGCAGACCGCAAAGCCAAGGACCTGGAAGCCCAGATGGCTGCCGCCAAGGCCCGCGAAGAAGCCATGCAGGAGAAGGAAAAGGAATACGAAGAGCTCCGCGGCCAGGTTATCCGCCAGATTGAGACCATCGCCGGGCTCAGCGCCCAGGAGGCCAAAAACCAGCTCATGGAATCCATGAAGGCCGAGGCCCGCACCGAGGCCCAGGCCTACATCAACGACTGCATGGACGAGGCTCGCCTCAACGCCGCCAAGGAAGCCAAACGCATCGTGATCAACACCATCCAGCGTACGGCTACCGAGACCGCCATTGAGAATGCAGTCACCACCTTCCCCATCGAAAACGACGAAATCAAGGGCCGCATCATCGGCCGCGAAGGACGTAACATCCGCGCCTTGGAGGCCGCTACCGGTGTAGAGATTGTGGTGGACGACACCCCGGACGCCATCCTTCTCAGCGCCTTCGACCCGGTTCGCCGTGAGGTAGCCCGTCTGGCCCTGCATCAGCTGGTGGTAGACGGCCGTATCCACCCGGCCCGCATCGAAGAAGTCGTCACCAAGGTGCAGAAGCAGCTGGAAGAAGAAATCCTGGAAACCGGCAAGCGCACCTGCATAGACCTCGGCATCCACGGCCTGTCCATGGAACTCGTACGCCTGATCGGCCGCATGAAATACCGTTCCTCCTATGGTCAGAACCTGCTGCAGCACTCCCGCGAGGTAGCCAACATCTGCGCCATCCTGGCCAGTGAACTGGGCCTCAACCCCAAGATTGCCAAACGCGCCGGCCTGCTGCACGATATCGGCAAGGTCTCCGAGGAAGATCCGGACCTGCCGCACGCCCTGCTGGGTATGAAGCTGGCCGAGCAGTACAAGGAAAAGCCCGAGATCTGCAACGCCATCGGCGCACACCATGAGGAAACCGAAATGACTTCGCTCTACGCTCCCCTGGTGCTGGTGGGTGATGCCATTTCCGGCGCCCGTCCCGGTGCCCGCCGCGAGGTCATCGAGAGCTACATCAAGCGCCTGCGCGGCATGGAGAACCTCGCCGGTGCCTACCCGGGCGTCACCAAGGCCTACGCCATCCAGGCCGGCCGCGAACTGCGCGTGATCGTGGGCGCAGAACAGGTAAGCGACCAGGAGGCCGAAGTCCTCTCCGGAGACATCGCCAAGAAGATCCAGGACGAAATGACCTATCCCGGACAGGTAAAGATTACCGTCATCCGCGAAACCCGGTCGGTAGCCTACGCCAAGTAAATGGGAGAATTAGCCCCACTCATTGCAGACCTGGCGCTGATCCTCATCTGCGCCGGTGTCATGACGCTCGTCTTCAAGAAGCTCAAACAGCCTCTTGTGCTGGGCTACATCGTCGCCGGATTCATCGCCAGTCCCCATTTTTCCCTGACCCCGTCGGTGATTGACACCGCCAGCATCCACGTATGGTCGGATATCGGCGTCATCTTCCTGCTCTTCGCCCTGGGCCTGGAGTTCAGCTTCAAGAAAATCATGAAGGCGGGCGGCCCTGCCATCATCACCACCCTCACCATCATCTTTGGAATGATGATTCTGGGGTACCTGGTAGGTACGGCCTTCGGCTGGGGAAAGATGGACGCCCTCTTCCTGGGAGGGATGATCTGCATGAGTTCCACCACCATCATCTACAAGGCCTTTGAAGACCTGGGCCTCTCCAAGAAGAATTTCGCCGGCCTGGTGATGAGCGTCCTCATCCTGGAAGACATTCTGGCCGTGGTGCTCATGGTGGTTCTGTCCACGGTGGCCGTATCGGCCAATTTTGAAGGCGGAGAACTGGTGATGAGCCTTCTCAAGCTATTCTTCTTCCTCATCCTGTGGCTGGTGGTGGGCCTTTACCTCATTCCCATCATCCTCAGAAAGACCCGCAAGCTGATGAGCGACGAGACCCTGCTGGTGGCATCCCTGGGCCTGTGTTTCATGATGGTGGTCGTGGCCGCCAAGACCGGTTTCTCGGCCGCCTTCGGTGCCTTCATCATGGGCTCCATCCTGGCCGAAACCCTGGAAGCCGAACATATCGAAAGGCTGGTCAAACCGGTCAAGGACCTTTTCGGCGCCATCTTCTTCGTATCTGTGGGAATGATGGTAGACCCGGCGATGATTGCCCAGTACTGGCTTCCCATCCTCATCATTACCTTAACGGTGGTGCTGGGACAGCCGCTGTTTGCCATCATCGGCGTACTCCTGAGCGGCCAGTCGCTCAAAATGGCCTTCCAAAGCGGCTTCTCCCTGTCGCAGATTGGTGAATTCTCCTTCATCATCGCAACCCTGGGAGTATCTCTGGGGGTTACCGGAGACTTCCTCTACCCCATAGTGGTGGCCGTTTCGGTGGTCACCATCTTCCTCACGCCTTATGTCATCCGCCTGGCCGAACCCGCTTACGGGCTGGCCACCAAGATCCTGCCCCAGAGGGTCCTCACCTTCCTGGAAGACTATGCCCGGGCCACGGGCTCTACCGCAGCCAAGGACAGCGAGAGAAAACAATACTTCAGGGAAGTGAGCCAGATGGTCATCGTCAACGGAATCATGGCCATAGCCACCTGCATCCTGGGCTTCGGAGTGCTGCAGCCGCTGGCCGCCAAGTGGATTCCCGGAATCTGGGCCAACGTGGTCACGGGCGTAGTCATGCTCATCGGCCTGTCTCCCTTCCTGCGGGCCATCGCCGTCAAGAAAAGCCGGGGCTCCCAATCCTTCGACGCCCTGTGGGCCGCCGACAGCGCCAACCATGCCCAACTCCTGGTCTCGACGGTCATCCGCTATGCCCTCGCCCTCGCATTCCCCTTCGTCATCCTGGGCCGGCTTTTCCACCTGCCCGTAGCTCTCAGTATCCTGCTGGCTCCGGCCCTGGGCTTCGTGCTCGTTTTCAACAAATGGACCAAGCGTTCCTACAAAGCCCTGGAAAAGACCTTCCAGACCAATCTGCGTTCCCGCGACATGCGGGCCGAATACCTGGGAGAGAAAAAGCCCCAATACGCGTCTTCCCTGATGGACAAAGACCTGCACCTGGCCGATTTCGACGTTCCCCCCGAGGTAGAATGGGCCGGCAAGGAGCTCCGGGAGCTCAACTTCGGGCAGCAATACGGCGTGCACGTGGTATCCATCCTGCGCGGCAAAAAACGCATCAACATTCCCAAGGCCACCGACCGACTCTTCCCCAACGACCGCATCCAGGTCATCGGCACCGACGCCGGGCTGGAGAGCTTCGGCGCGGCTTTCCCGCAGCCTGACACTTCCCTGCCCGAAGACCTGACAGCCCAGGAAATGGTCCTTCGCCGCATGCCCCTGGAATCCGGTTCTCCCCTGCTGGGAAAAGCCATCAAAGACAGCGGCATCCGCAATCACTACCACTGCCTGGTAGCGGGAATAGAGAAGGCCGATGGCAACCTGCACATCCCCGATGCCCAGCACCCGCTGGAAGAAGGCGATACCCTGTGGCTGGTGGGCCAGACGCAGGATCTGGAGACGCTATTTGCTGCTGCTTCCGAAAAGAAGCGTTAAGTCGGAGCGCACGGCGGGTGCGGCGATTCTCTCAGGCACAAAACGCCAGGAGCCGATGATCTTCGGATCGCCCACGACGGCGGGGTCTATGCTGCCCTTCTCTTTCAGATAATCGTACAGGATATTTCGGATTTCCGGATAGCGGGCCACGACGCGCTCGTCAATGCGGTCTGTGTCAATGCCAATCTCGTCCAGGAGGTTGCCGCCGCCGCTGGCGCGGTAGGAGGTGATGGCAACGTTATAGGTGCGGGCCGGCTCGAAGGCACTGCCATCGGCCATGGACTGCACGGCGACGCGCCCGCCGCGGGGCTTTGTTACATCCACGGTATAGTTGAGGCCGGCGGCCGAGTCAAAGTTGTAGGAAGGGTGGATGAAGGACCAGCCCTTCTGCTGGTTGCGGGGATTGTCGCGGGGCTCAATCTTGAGTACGTGCTCAGAAGGGGAGGAGATGGTATTGATCCAGCGGTCGTAGGAGGCTTCCAGATAGCGGACGATTTCCTCGCCGGTCATGGTAATGACGTACAGCTGGTTCTCGAAGGGATAGATGGTGAACAGGTCGTTGAACACCAGGGTGCCGGCCTTAACGGTCCCGTTGTAGGTAAGCGGCGCGGCGATGGACAGCTCTGCGGGGGCCTGCGACAGGCACAGCGTATGGATGAGGTTCACGTAGTCGCTCATGCCGGCGTAGGCATCGCGGGTTCGGAGGTCTGTTTTCAGTTCTCCCACTTCCTGCAGGGTGAAGGCACGCACGGCCTCGAAGTCCCCCCGGAAGTGCTCGCGCATGACGGGATCGGCCTTGGCTGCGTCTACGGGGATGAGGTCGGTTTCGAAGGATTTCTTTACTACCTTGCCTCCGGAAACGGTCAGATGCATCTTGCCGTGGGCCACAAAGCGGCTGTGGCTGCCGGAGTTGAGGAGCGCCGTGGTGTCACGGGTTTCCACATAGGGCCTGTGGTCGTGGCCGCAGATGAGCCAGTCGACGCCCTTTACGCGGTTGAAGGCATCGAGGGCCTCGGCTTCCAGAATGGTTCCGTCTCCCTGGCCGCAGGCAGAGTGCATGGCCGCCACCACTACATCGGGCTTTTCCCGCTGCCGCACATAATCCACGTCTTCCTGGATACGGGAAGCAATGGACTCGAAGTGCATGCCACTCCAGAGTTCTTCCGAGAGCCAGGCCTTGATGTTGGCGTTGTTGTAGCCCAGGACGGCAATGCGGAGGCCGGCTTTCACCACCATGCGGTAGGCCGGGAAATAGGACTTGCCGTTATCGTTCCGGATGGCGTTGGCTGCCATGAAGGGAGAACCGGCATGGATGAGCCCTTCCTGTACGCGGTCGTACACGGGATGGCCGGTCTCGATGTCATGGTTGCCCATGGCGATGGCGTCGTAGCGCATGTACTCGATGAGCCGGGGGAAAAGGTGCGGGGTTACCGTATCTACATAATTATAATAGTAGGCGGCGTTGTCTCCCTGGAGGCAGTCTCCGGCGTCCACGAGCAGAACGTTGTCAAAGCCGTCGGCCGTGCGGACGCTGTCGATGTAGTAGTTCATGGCGAAGAGGGACTTCTTGATGTCCCCTCCGGTGTAGGTGGAGTCAAACCAGGTGCTGTGTACATCGTTGGTAGACAGGACGGTGAGGGTATAGTCACCATCTTTCAGCCTGTGTCCGCAGCTTCCGAGAAGGATGAGGGACACGGCCGAAACGGCAAGAAAACGGGTATTCATAGTCAGAATTAACGGGGTCTGAAATTTTTCATCTGCTGCATGAGGGTGCCAGTGACGGCGCCTTTCATCATGCGACGGGTGCCTTCGAACTGCTTGAGGAGGCGGTTCACTTCCGGGAGGGAGGTGCCGGAGCCATCGGCAATTCTCTTGCGGCGGCTGCCGTTGATGACTTCGGGGTGCTCGCGCTCGTAGGGGGTCATGGAGAGGATGATGGCCTCGGTGCCCTTGAAGGCGTCGTCGGGGATGTCCACATCCTTGATGGCCTTGCCCACGCCGGGAATCATGGCGGCGAGGTCCTTGATGTTGCCCATCTTCTTCACCTGCTGGATCTGGTTGTAGAAATCCCACAGGGTGAACTGGTCCTTGGCCAGTTTTTTCTTGAGCTCGCGGGCCTCTTTCTCATCAAACTGCTCCTGGGCCTTTTCTACCAGGGAGACCACGTCTCCCATGCCCAGGATGCGGTCTGCGATACGCTCGGGGTGGAACACATCCAGCGCTTCCAGCTTTTCGCCGGAGGAAACGAACTTGATGGGTTTTCCCACTACGGCCTTGATGGAAAGGGCGGCACCGCCACGGGTGTCACCATCCATCTTGGTGAGGACCACGCCGTCAAAGTCCAGGCGGTCGTTGAAGGCCTTGGCGGTCTCAACGGCGTCCTGGCCGGTCATGGCGTCAACGACGAAGAGGGTTTCCGTGGGCTGGACGGCCTTGTGCAGGGCCGATATCTCGTCCATCAGCTCCTGGTCCACGGCCAGGCGGCCGGCGGTATCCACAATGACCACGCTGTATCCCTCGGCCTTGGCCTTGGCGACGGCGCTGCGCGCAATCTTGATGGGGTCCTTCTCCCCTTCCTCCGTATAGACGGGAACCTCGATGCTTTCTCCGAGCACCTTGAGCTGCTCGATGGCGGCCGGGCGGAAGGTATCGCAGGCGGCGAGGAGCACCTTCATGCCCCGCTTGGACTTCAGGTGCAGCGCCAGCTTGCCGGAGAAGGTGGTTTTACCGGAGCCGTTAAGACCGGCTACCAGCACTACGCCGGGATTGCCCTTGACGTTAATTTCCTGCGCGGTGGAGCCCATGAATTCCGTGAGCTCGTCGTGCATGATCTTCACCATCATCTGCTGGGGCTTCACGGCCGTGAGCACGTTGGCGCCGATGGCCTTGTCCTTTACGCGGGTGGTAAAGTCCTTGGCCACCTTATAACTTACGTCGGCATCCAGGAGGGCCTTGCGGATGTCCTTGACGGTTTCGGCTACATTGATTTCGGTGATTTTTCCTTCACCTTTCAGTATCTTGAAAGACCTTTCCAGCCTTTCGCTCAGGTTCTCGAACATATCTAATTTTTTAAGCCTACAAATTTACGAGCAAAGGGAGAAAAATGCAAATCGGCTAAAAAAATGTACGATTTTTTCTGTTTTAGCCAGTCCAGCTAAAAAACACATGCAGATTTTTATGAATCAGCCGCTCTCTTCCGAAGAGGTTTCCTACCTTAGGCCATCCGGACAACGGTGTCCGGAACTAAAAACAAACGCTTATGAAAACCATTCTCTGGAAGAAGGGGACGCTCATGCCCCTCATGCTTCTTCTCGTCGCCTGTGACGACTTTGCCGGCGAAGCACCATCGGCCCAGTCCGGACAACTGCGCTGGTCCCTGGACCACACCATCCTCGCCACCAAGGCCACCGAGGAGGTGCCCGACACCAACGACTTCATCCTTACCGTGCGCGATGCCGGCGGCGCCACCCTCTACAAAGGGCCTTACGGAGACTCGCCTGAGGTGCTGGACGTTCCGGAAGGCTACTACACCGTAGGTATTGTCTCAGACGCCTTCTTCTCACCGGCCTTCTCCAAGCCGCAGTACGGCGACGAGCAGGTGGTCCGGGTCCCCGCCGGGCAAAGTGTCACCGTGAAACTCAAGTGTACCCTGCAGAACGCCGGCATCCGGCTCCGCACCGGGCAGGACTTCCTGGAGGCCTACCCCGACGGCATCCTCTATGTAAAGCAGGCCGATGCCAAGCTCAAGTACCTCTACCGGGAAACGCGCATCGCCTACGTGAAGCCCGGCGACGTGTCGGTGCTCCTCTACCGCGACAGCAGCGGCGACTTCGAGACCCTCTTCACGCGCAGCATCGAGGCGCGGGAAATTCTCACGGTGAGTATCAGTGCCCCGAAGGGCAGCGGAAACGGAAAGAGCAGCATCACGGTGCAGACCGACACCTCCCGCAGCTGGGTGAGCGAGAACTTCACCATCGGCCAGGGTGGCGACCAGGGCGGCGGAACCCTCTCCGTCGGGGAAGCCGCTTCCCACATCGGCGAGAAGAGCGTGTGGGTTGCCGGCTATATTGTAGGGGGAGACCTCACGAGCGCCGGGAAGACGGTCAAGACCGAAGGGATAACCAAAAACACCCACCTGGCCCTTGCCGACCGCTCTTCCATCACCGACAAATCCTCCTGCCTGGCCGTGGAACTGCCTGCCGGGAAGGTGCGTCAGGCGCTGAACCTGGTGGATCATCCGGAGCTCATCGGCAAACGCGTCAAAGTGAAGGGTGACCTGGTGGACAAATATTTCGGAACCGTAGGACTAAAGAGTACGGCCAGCTACGAGATGCCGTAGTTACAGCAGACGGTAAACCCGGTGGACGAACCAGGAGATGGCTGCGTGGTACCATTTGCGGCCGCGTAGCCACTCTCCTAGCTGCCACTCCTTTACCAGTTCGCGGTCTTCCTCGAAAACGGTCTTGTTGTACAGGGCTGTTTCGCGGTCGTAGATGAGCGTGTTAATCTCATAGTTCACGTGGAAGCTACGCCAGTCCAGGTTGGATGCGCCGATGATGGAAAAGGCGTCATCGGAGACCAGCGTCTTGCTGTGGATGAACTCGCCGCCGCGCTCCAGGATGCGTACGCCGGCACGCAGGCATTCGGTGTAGTAGGAACGGTTGCAGGTGCCGAAAAACGGGGTGTCCACCTCCATGGGGAGCATGACGCGGACGTCTACGCCCCGCCGGGCGGCGCTTGTGAGCGAGCCGATGAAGGACGGCGGCGGCACAAAGTACGGCGTCTGGATGTACACATAGTCGCGGGCATGGTCCAGCACCCACTCATAGGTTTCGAGCATGGCCGATGTCTGCGTTTCCGGGGAATCGCTCACCAGCTGCACCGTCTTGCCGGTGAAGGGAGCATCCTGGGCCACGGGCTCCGGGCGATAGTGCTCCGGCGGATACGAGAAGCGTCCGCCGGACGCCCGCCAGCTGTCCATGAAGGACTCGTTGAGCGCCGGGACGATGGGGCCGGTCATGCGCAGATGCGTATCCCGCCACTTGAAGAAGTAATTGTCATTGAGGTTCATGCCGCCGGTGTAGGCCACCTGCCCGTCAATCACCACAACCTTGCGGTGCTGCTGGTGGAAGATGCGGTAGAGCCATTTGCCGATGCCATGTTTGATGTGGGTAAAGGGAATGATTTCCGCGCCGGCCCTGATGAGGGGCTCCCAGTACGAGTTGGGGATAGCCACCACCCCGCTCCAGTTGTTGTTGAGGAAACGCACCTCCACGCCTTCCCTTGCTTTCTGGATAAGGAGGTTGCGCACTTCCCTGCCGGCTTTGTCGTTGCCAAAGCGGAAATACTCGATGTGGATGAAGGATTTTGCCTTCCGGATATCCTCCAGAAGAAGTTCCCGCTTGCGCCTGCCACATGTAATGATTTCGAAGGAGTTACCTCCGTAGACATCATTCTCCACGTTCATCTCCTTCAGCATCCCGGCGAGGGGCTGGAATGCTTCTGGAATGGCACTGAGTATGTCGGGATTGAGCATGGCATGACAAATATAGTCAATTTGGACCGAATAAAAAAGAGCAGCGCACGCGCGCGAAGCTTTTTCCGGGAAAAATAGTATATTTGCAGAATGAACCAAAGTGAGAACGAATGAAGCATTACCTGAAAAAACTGGAGGATCAAGTACACAACAGGGCGTTTTCTCCTGCCCTGAGTGACTTTGAAGGAGCAAGCTATACCTATGCAGACCTGGCCATCAAGATGGCTACGCTGCATGCATTTTTCAGGGAAGCCGGCATCAAGAAGGGGGACAAGATTGCCCTCGTTGCCCGCAACTCGGCCCGCTGGGCCATTTTCTTCCTCGCAGCCAACACCTACGAGGCCGTCATCGTTCCCATTCTGCCCAACTTTACCCCGAGCGGCGCCATGCAGCTCATCCATCACTCGGACAGCGTGCTCCTTATCACCGACTCCGACATCTGGAAGAGTATGGACCGTGAGCGCCTTCCGCTCCTGAAGGGTGTTCTGGACGCCCGCGAAGACCGTCTCCTCTGGGGCACGCCGGAATACAAGGTGGCTTGGGAGAACCGCACATCGGCCTTCAACAAAGAATACCCCGACGGCCTGGACCCCATGAAAGTGGAATACCACAGCAACATGGACGGCCTTGCCATCATCAATTATACTTCCGGCACTTCCGGAGACCCCAAGGGCGTCATGCTCAGCTTCGGAGCCATGTCAGACATTGTGGAGTACTGCCAGCAGCACATCTCCAACCAGCCCGAGGCCATTGTCTCCATGCTGCCCCTCGCCCACATCTACGGCCTGGCCATGGAGTTCATCTACCCCTGCTGCACCGGATACCAGATCTGTTTCCTCGGAAAAACCCCGTCTCCGTCCCTTTTGATGAAGGCGATGCAGCAGGTGCGTCCTTCCCTTATCATCACCGTTCCCATGGTGATGGAAAAAGTCTATACCACCTGGGTGCGTCCCATGCTCAACTCCCGTTCCGGCAAACTTCTGAGCTCGGTTCCGGGCGTACGCATGTCCTTTTACAAGTCCATCGGCGAGAAAGTCCTTTCCAACTTTGGCGGGCGCGTGAGGACCATCATCATCGGCGGCGCTCCCCTCAACTGGAAGGTGGAGGTGGCCTTCCGCAAGATCAGCCTCCCCTACGCCGTGGGTTACGGCATGACGGAAGCCTGCCCGCTCCTGGCATTCGAGATGCCCTCCGGGTACGTGGCCGGGTCCTGCGGCAAACCCATCCACGAGATAAGGATCGAGTCCTCGGACCCCGAGCGCGTGCCCGGAGAAATCCAGTCCCGCGGTCCCAACATCACCTTGGGATACTACAAGAATCCTGCGGCCGATGAAGCCGCCCACACCGAGGACGGCTGGTTCCGCACCGGAGACCTGGGCGTGATGGACGAAGCCGGCAACATCTTCATCCGCGGCCGCATCAAGGCCCTCATCCTCAACTCTTCCGGCCAGAACATCTACCCCGAGGAAGTGGAGCAGGTGCTCTCCAACGACCCCATCGTAGAAGAGTCGGTGGTGCTTTCCCGCGACGGCAAGATTGTCGCGCTGGTCTATCCCCACGCCGATGCCGTGGTGGGCACCAACGAAGAGCAGCAGAACCAGATGGCCGCCGAAATCCGCAGCCGTGCCAACGCGCAGCTTCCCAAGTTCAGCCAGATTTTCTATGTGGAGCTGGTAGACCTTCCCTTCGAGCGCACCGCCAAGGGAAGCATCAAGCGCCACCTGTACAAATAGCCTATGCTGGAAGGGGTTATCAACGCAAGGGACCTCGGAGGAATCCGGATCGGGGGAAAAACCGTCCGGCGGGGCCTCCTTCTGCGTACCGCCCATCTGAACCAGGCTTCCGACGAAGACATCCGCCGTCTGTCGGAGGAGTATCATCTTCGCAAAATCTTTGACTTCCGCACTTTCCAGGAAGCATCGGCCCAGCCCGACCGTCCCGTTCCGGGCGCGGAGCACATCCTCCTGCCCACCCTGGACATCGAGGCCGAGAAAAAGAGCGGAGAAGCCGTCCCCGAGGACGTTTTCCTGAACCTGCAGGCCCACATCGTAAAGCTCTCGTTCATGAAAATCTTCCAGGAAAAGGGCCGGCAGCTCTATCCTTCGCTCATTCTCAGTGAATTCTCCCAGCTGCAGTACGCCACCTTCATGCACCTCATCGTGGAGACTCAGGATGGCGCGGTGCTGTGGCACTGCTCGCAGGGGAAAGACCGCACCGGCATTGGCGCCGCCCTCATTCTGGGGGCGCTCGGGGCCGACAACGAAACCATCATCGAGGACTTTGACCGTTCCAACGTCATCTATCGGCCCCTGGTGGACCACTTCATCGCGCAGGTGGAGGAGGCCGGCGGCGGAGAGGAGGAGAAGGAGGTCATCCGCGCCTTCATGGGGGTGAGTGTCAAGAATTTCCGCCATGCGCTGGAGCTCATCTACGCCAACTGGGGCGGAATCCCCGGTTATCTGGAAGAGGCGATGGGCATCGGGGACGACGATCTGGCCGTTCTAAGGCGCAGATATTTGGAAGATTAAATATTATTTACTAAATTTGCCCGCTTTTTTCCCGGACGCGCGCGTAGGCGTGCCATGGCAAAAGCTCAGGAAATAATGTTTAACTACTAGTTTTTTCAAATCTAAATTATTATGTCTGAAGAAATTAAGAAAGCCGCTCTGAATGCTTCCGTAGCTCCCGAGGAGTTCGATTGGGAAGCCTTCGAGAACGACGGTGTCCAGGCTGGTTCCAAAGAGGAAACCATGGCACTGTACGAGCAAACCCTCAACAAAGTCACCGAGAACGAGGTGGTAGAGGGTGTTGTAACCGCCATCACCAAGCGTGAGGTTGTCGTGAACATCGGCGCCAAGAGCGAAGGCGTCATTTCTGCCCCCGAGTTCCGCTACAACCCTGACCTCAAGGTGGGTGACAAGGTGGAAGTTCTGGTTGAGAGCGCCGAAGACCGCAAGGGTCAGCTGGTGATCTCCCACAAGAAAGCCCGTCAGCTCAAGTCCTGGGATATGGTCAACGCCGCATACGAGAGCGGCGAGGTGGTGAAGGGTTATGTCAAGACCCGCACCAAGGGTGGTATGATCGTGGACGTGTTCGGCATCGAGGCCTTCCTCCCCGGCTCCCAGATCGATATCAAGCCCATCCGTGACTACGACGTATTCGTGGACACCACCATGGACTTCAAGATTGTCAAGATCAATCAGGAGTTCAAGAACGTGGTTGTTTCCCACAAGGCCCTCCTCGAGGCCGAGCAGGAGCTCAAGCGCACCGAACTCATCTCCAAGCTGGAGAAGGGTCAGGTCCTCGAAGGTGTGGTCAAGAACATCACCAACTACGGCGTGTTCGTAGACCTGGGTGGCGTGGACGGTCTCATCCACATCACCGACCTCAGCTGGGGCCGCATTTCCCACCCCGAGGAAGTGGTCGCCCTGGATCAGAAGATCAACGTTGTCGTCCTCGACTTCAACGAGCAGCAGAAGCGTATCGCCCTCGGTCTCAAGCAGCTCACTCCTCACCCGTGGGAGGCCCTGTCCCCTGACCTCAAGGTGGGTGACACCGTGAAGGGTAAGGTAGTGGCCGTGGCCGACTACGGCGCCTTCGTAGAGGTTGAGCCCGGCGTGGAAGGTCTCGTACACGTGAGTGAAATGAGCTGGAGCCCCCGTCTGCACAGCGCTCAGGAATTCCTGAAGATGGGAGACGAGGTAGAGGCCGTCATCCTCACCCTGGACCGCGAGGCCCGCAAGATGTCCCTCGGTATCAAGCAGCTCACTTCCAACCCCTGGGAGAGCATCCGCGACAAATATCCCGTGGGTTCCCAGCACAAGGCTACCGTCCGCAACATCACCAACTTCGGTGTGTTCGCTGAACTGGAAGACGGTGTTGAGGGTCTCATCCACATCTCCGACCTTTCCTGGAACAAGATCAAGCATCCCGCCGAGATGGTTCAGAGCGGTGACGTGATTGACGTTGTCATCCTGGACTTCGACGAGAACAGCCACAAGCTGTCCCTGGGTCACAAGCAGCTCACCCCCAACCCTTGGGACGAGCTCGAGGCCAAGTATCCTGTAGGTACCGTTGTTGACGCTACCGTGAGCGTGATCGGTGACAAGAACACCACCCTCACCCTGGCCGACGGCACCGAGGTAAGCGCCTTCAACCGCGAACTCATCAAGGAAGACGGCAAGGCCCCCATCGTCGGTGAAACCCTGCCCGTGAAGGTTGTGGATCTGCGCCGCAGCACCCGCACCGTCCGTGTGTCCCACGTCCGCACCTACCAGGAAGCCAAGGTGGCCAAGGAAACCGCTGAGGCCGAAGGCACCAAGAAGGCCATCAAGAAGGTCCAGAGCAATGTAGAGAAGACCACCCTCGGTGACATCTCCGCCCTGGCCGCCCTCAAGGAGCAGCTCGAGAAGGGTGAGTAATTCGCCCCATATATTTAAGGTCACCTTATTGGGCACGGCTTCGGCCATGCCCGTAAGGGGCCGGAATCAAAGCGCCCAGGCACTCCAAGTGCACGGGCGCTTATTCCTTTTGGACTGTGGAGAAGGAACCCAGTACGCCATGGTAGCCCACAAGGTACCCATGATGAAGCTGGATTCCCTTTTCCTCACCCATATTCACGGGGATCACGTATTCGGCATCTTCGGCCTGCTCTCCACCCTGGGCATGAAAGGCCGCCAGACGCCCCTCAACATCTTCGCCCCCGCTAACTTCGGTCCCATCCTCAAGTTCTTCCTCAGCTACTACGGAGACGGCATCGGCTTCGAAATCCGCTACACTCCCCTGAAGATGAAAGGGCCTGAGACCATCCTGGAAACCAAGAGCCTCCGCGTTGAGGCGTTCCCGCTGAACCACGGCATCGAGACCTTCGGTTTCCGCTTCGAAGAAAAAGAACCGCCGTTCAACGTGCATAAGGAGGCCATCGAAAAGTACGGCCTCACCCTCACGGAGATCGGCACCCTCAAGCGCGGGGAGGATGTCCTCCGGGCCGATGGCAGCACCATCCCGGCCTCCGAAGCCGCCTACAAGCCCTTTGTCCCCCGCAGCTACGCCTACGTCACCGACACCGCCCCCTTCCCCGAAGAGGCCGATTGGCTCAGAGGCACTACCGTTATCTATCACGAGGCAACGTACCTTCATGATCTGGCCGACCAAGGTGCGCTTCGCCACCACTCCACCACCGCCCAGGCTGCGCAGGTAGCCCTTGCTGCCGGCGCCGCCAAGCTTCTCATCGGCCACTACTCCTCCCGCAACACCGACATCCGCCCCTACGAGGCCGAATGCCGCGCCATCTTCCCGGAAACCTACGCCACGTCAGACGGGGAGGTCTACGATATCTAGTTCCTGGCCGCGTCGACACACAGAATGCGCCAGGGGCCGATTTCGCGTCAACGCGGCAGCAAAAACGCCCGTTTTGCCCAAAAACCTTGCCGCGTTGACGTCAAATTGCCATTCTGTGCATTCCACGTGTCAACGCGGCCGGGGGAACGGCACATCGTCCCACCTGCAACGACCTGTCTCGGCGTGGCGGTTAAATGACTTATAATCAGCAAAATAGCACAACTGACGGGTGCGTTTTTGACGCCCGTCAGTTGTGCTAACACGTTGATAATTAGCGGAATAAGCGCCACGGTTACTTTCCACCTGCAACGGCAAACCGGGCGGGATCACACGGAAAAATATAAGGCGGAGTCGCCTAAAGTCTGGAGACCTTAGCTACATGTTTGAGCGTACGAAGCTGCGAAAGCACTTTGTCCAGCTCCAGGTTGGAAGGCACCGAAATCTTCAGGGAGATCTCCCAGGTGCCGCTGCGGGTGTTTTCCGTGACAGTGAAGCTGCGGATGCTGGCCTTGAACTGGCCTACGGTCTCCAGGATGCGGCCGCTGGCGCTTTCTTCATCGGCTACAATCTTGAGCCCGACCTGGAAACTGCCGCTGGAGGGGGTATCGGCCCATTTTACCTTCTGGATGCGGTAGGGATACATCTCCAGCAGACGGGCGGCGTTGGGGCAAGTGATACGGTGGATCTTGATGCCTTCTTCGCGCGTGACAAAGCCAAAGACGTCGTCACCGAACACGGGGTTGCAGCACTTGGCCATCTTGTAGTCTATTCCCTTGACATTCTTCGCGTTAAGTACCAGGATGTCGTCTTTGCTCTCGTAGTGGCGCTGGTTTTTGGCCGATGCCTGCACGGCTTCTGCAGCTTCCACGGACGCGGTGTGGCGTGCTTCCTCGCCCAGGATGAAGTCCTTGATGACATTCACATCGAGGGCTCCTGAGCCGATGGCGGCGTAGAAGCCGGTGAGTCCCGGGTAGTTGTATTTCTTGCGGAACTCTGTGCGCATTTCGTCGGGGAACTCCAGCTTCCAGTTTTTGAGGCGGCGCTCCAGAAGCTCTTTGCCGTCCACGGCGCTGTTCTGCTCCTGGGCGGCAAGTGCCTGCTTCACCTTGGAACGGGCTTTGGCCGACACCACCCAGTTCATCCAATCCTGTGTGGGGTGCTGATTCTTGGAGGTGAGGATTTCCACCACATCTCCGGTAGCGAGCTTTTCCTTGATGGAAACGGCCTTTCCGTTCACCTTCGCGCCCACGCAGTGCGAGCCGATATTGGTGTGGATGCCGAATGCGAAGTCCAGCACAGTGGAATCGGCCGTAAGGATGCGTAGCTCGCCGGTAGGGGTGAACACGAAGATTTCCTTCGAGGGCGGCTGCGGCAGGTCTTCCTTGTTCTCGTCCGGGTGCTCCAGGGCGTAGCGGACGCTCTTAAGCCAGTTGTCCAGCGTCTCCTGCCGTTTGATGCCCTTGTAGGACCAGTGGGAGGCAAAGCCGTTCTCCGCGATGTCGTCCATGCGCTTGGTGCGGATTTGCACCTCAATGTAGGCGCCGGCCTTGTTCTTGACCGTAATGTGCAGGCTCTCGTAGCCGTTGGGCTTGGGGTTGCTCACCCAGTCCCGAAGGCGCTTGGTGTCCTGCTCATATTCTTCTGTCACAAAGCCGAATACCTTCCAGCAAAGCTCTTTTTCCAGGGCGTGGTCTTCTCCGTCGCAGTCTATGATGAAGCGCATGGCGAAAACATCAAAAACGCCCTCAAAAGGAACTTTCTGCTTGATCATCTTCTGCCAGATGGAGTAGGCCGCCTTGGTGCGGACCTTCATCTTATAGTGGATGCCGGCCGCATCCAGTTTTCCCTTGAGCGGGCCGATGAACTCTTCCATCAGCCTTTCGCGGTCCTTTTCTCCGGCTTTGAGCTTGTTGGTGATGAGCCGGTACTGCTCGGGCTCTGCGTATTTGAGATAGATGTCCTCCATCTCCCGTTTCATGTTGTACAGGCCCAGCTGGTGGGCCAGCGGGATGTACAGCATGAGCGTTTCCAGAATCTTCCTCTCCCGGCTGGCCTTCGGGAACATCTTGAGGCTTCTCATCACCTCCAGGCGGTCGGCCAGCTTGAGGACGGTCACGCGCGGATCCCGGGAGTACTGGATGATGAGTTTCTTGTAGTTCTCGGCCTCCAGGCGCGTGTCCTTGGGCTTGATGGTGGAAATCTTGTTGAGACCGTCCACCAGCGTGCAGATGGCCGCGCCCCAATCGGCCTCCTTTACCTCCATGCCGCCCATCCGGCTGGCCTCATGCAGGTACACGGCGGCGATGCATTCTTCCGGCAGGCCGATTTCATCTGCCACGATGGCGGCGACGGCATCCGGGTGCACGATGAACGGGGTTCCGTCGTGGCGGGTTATGTCCTTGAGGGCTCCGGCGGCTGCGGCGCGGGCTTTCTCGATGAGGGGCGTTGTGGTCATGTTACTGGGCTTTTGCGCGTTGACGGGCGGTGAGTGCCTTCTGGAAGGCACGGGCATTGTTGAGGTGCTCGGTATAGGTGGCGGCGAACCGGTGGCTGCCGTTGAAGGAGGGATCGGCGCAGAAGAAGATGTAGTTATGGCTCTCCGGGTGCAGCACGGCTTCCAGGCAGCTCTTGGGCGGGCATGAGATGGGGCCCGGAGGGAGGCCGTAGTACTTGTAGGTATTGTAGGGAGAGTCTACGGCGAGGTGCGACTTGAGGATGCGCCGGGGCTCGTAGTCAAAGCAGAACGCCACGGTAGGATCGGCCTGCAGTTTCATGCCGGTGCGCAGGCGGTTGAGATATACGCCGGCGATGGTGGGCTGCTCGGGAACGTAGCGGGTTTCCCCGTCCACGATGGAGGCAAGGGTGACGGCTTCCTGCGGGGTCATGCCCTGGGCATGGGCGGCATCCACCCTTTCTGGCGTCCACCAGGCGTCCCGTTCTTTGGCAAAACGGTCAAAGATGTCGCGCACGGAAGCGGTCCACATCATCTGGTAGGTGTCGGGGATGACCATGGTGAATACCTGTTTGTAGTCTACTCCGTAGGTTTTGAGAGAATCCCTGGAGTAGATGAAGGAAGCTATATCTGCGGAATCGGCCAGCATCTGGGCGCCAATCTTGCGCGCCAGAATGCCCGGGGTGCGGATAGCGCCGGAAAGCGTCAGGTTCACGGGCGTCTGCCAGCCCTTGTGGAGCATGCGCGTGACATATACGCTGGTGCAGGTGGAGTCTATGCGGTAGTGGCCCACTTCAAGGGTTTCCACGTCCTTGAATACGCGGCGAAGGCTGGCGGGCTTACGGACTTGTCCGCTTGCGATGATGCTGTCGCAAACGGTCTCCGGCTCCATCCAGGGGTAGACATACACGTCAAGAGTCCCCTCAAAATTGGGCGATTTGTGGTCGTACCAGTACCGATAGGCTTTGACGCCGGCAAACAGGCCGATGACCAGGGCGGCAGCAATGCAGATCCAGATCCACTTTTTCATAGGCTATCGAAGTTTCAGTTCATCGAGGTGGTGAAGCGTTACCGGCTCCTTGAGGCCGTTGAGCTTGCGGATGGCTTTCTCCTTTACCGCAAAGCGCTGGCAAATGGCGTGGAAGTCTTCTCCATCCTCTTCCACTATGTATTTCTCCAGGCCTTCCTGGGCCTTGTTTTTCTTGGCGGCGAGGTACACGATGGTGCCGGGCCGGAGTTCGGGGTTGCCTTTGAGGTCGTTATAGCGCAGAATCTCGCGTTTGAAAAGGTGATACTCCTTTGCGATGGATGCGTAGGTCTCTCCCTCCATGGCATACACGAAAGGAACTCCGTTGAGGGAATACAGCCTGCGGTCCAGGCTGAAGGAGAATTCCTCCGAGACGGGAACGGATACGGCCGTGTTGGGACGCACCACAACCGGTGTCTCGATCTTATGCGGAGGAGCGGGCATGGCGGCAGCTTCCTGCGGCGTCATGGTGTCATAGCGGGAGAGGTTGTAGTCCTCAATGTATTTGATGAGTTTGGCGGGATACTTGGGGTCTGTCGCATAACCGGCCTTCTTGAGGCCGTAAGCCCAGCCCTTGTAATCTGTAGTTTCCAGGTCAAAGAGGAACTTGTAGCGGTCCCGGTAGCGCAGGAAGTCCGAGTGGTCCCGGAAACTCTCCTCCGGGGAGTCGTACACGCGGAAGCATTCTCCCCGGGCATCGTCGTCGTGGTACATGGTCTTCCCCTTCCAGCCCACATGGCACTTGATGCCAAAGTGGTTGTTGCCCTCCTTGGCCAGGCGGGAAAGCCCGGCGCCGGACTCCAGAAGCCCCTGCGCCAGCGTGATACTGGCGGGCACACCGCTTCTGTGCATCTCCTTAACGGCAAGGGAAGCATAGCGTTTGATATATCGTTCCTGGGGCGTATCGTCCCCTGCTGCCCATGCAAGCAGCCCAAGCAAAAATATAGCGGCTACAAGAATTTTCTTCATAGCCGCTAAGTTACGAAAAATTCTTCAAAACTGGATTCTATAACTCAGGCTGGGCATAATGGGAAGAAGGGAAATCTGTTTCCATTCCCTTGTTTCTCCATCATAGGTAATGGTATAGGGGTTATGTCTGTTCAGTACGTTATAAATGCCCAGGTTGAGCATGGAGGTGTATCGGGCCTCTTCCCATTTGATGTAGGCTCCTATGTCCCAACGGATGTAGTCGGGCATCTGGTAGTTGTTTGTGGTAGTGAACCAGTCTACGTCTAACGTCTTCTCATCCTTTAGCAGGTGGCCACTAAAACTTCCGGCGGCGACGGTTTCCCTGTGACCGGACTGAAATGTGAACAGGGAAGTTAAACCTATCTCGCGGTTGCTTTTCTTTGAGAGGATATACTCTACCGTAGCGTTGAGGATATGCGTTCTGTCAAACTTGGCCGGGAAAGCCTCTCCCGCATTCATGTTGGGAAACACTCTGTCGGTCTTGGATAAGGTATAGGCAATGCGGGCGGTCAGGCGCTCACCATCCTTTTCATAGAGGAATTCGATACCTTTGGAATGTCCGGTGCCGACATCGATATTGTTTCGCCATGCGGCAAGGGCAGAGCTGAAGAGTTGCGTCGCATCGGTAAAATAGACCAGATTTTGCATCGCTTTAGTATACCCTCCAACGGAAATCCGATGCTTTCCAAACGAAAATAACAGCCCGGCATAATACTGCGTGGCCCGCTCTGGTTTGCACCGAGTATCGCTTGGAATAATCATATCCAGCGACCATCCCAGGGGGACACCTTCCAAGGTATGATGGTACTGCAACGTCCAGTCTGCCGTGGCCTCCAATCCCAGCCAGCGAAAGGGATACCAGCGGGCAAGCACGCTGGCTTCAGGGTCAATTTGTGTGCGCCACTTTCCGTCACGTTCCGTGTTCGCAATGTACAAATTAGCCCTTGCTGCTGCTCTTAACTCGCAGTGGTTGATATTCATGTACGACAACTGTGTGTGGAGGGTGTTCGTACTGCTATAAAGAGTCTCTCCAGCTTCCGGGCTGTTTTGTCCCAGTAAAGATGGACTGGTAATTCTGGAAGATGAGCCCGGTGAAAAGGCAGCAAAACGAGATTTGAAACCCATTTGCCATTCGGCATATGTTAAAAAGATTCTGACCGCACGCGAATGGAGTGTCAGTTCCCGGATTCGGTTACCGATGGCTAGATTGTTATCTGTTTCTCCGAGTTTTTTAATCATTCCCTGTCGTGAGTGAAAACTGTTGTACGCTAGCGAATTGTATAGTCTCCACTTCTCTGTCTCCGCAGTGTGGCTCATGTTGACGACAAGGTTTCCCCAGCGCATTTGCTCGTTGGAATCCTGCTTATAGATGTACTTATAAGCGTCCAGGCTATTGAAAATAGATAGCGCAAGTGTGTGTTGGGGCGCTACTCGCCATTCCATCTTTGAATAGATATCGTATACGAGAGCCGAGGCATCGCTTATGGTTTGTGAGCTGGTGGGTAACAATCCTTTAAGCAGAGCGTATTCGACTCCAATAGGAGAGATTCTTACGGAAGCGGTAAATGCCAGATTGTCTTTAATGATGGGAGAAGTCACGCTTGCCCCCAGCATAAAATTGGAGCATGAAGCATTCCAATGGAGGGCGTCAAAGTTTGGTTTGGCGGAAAACAATTGGATGTGGGATGCAGTCAGGTTCCCTTCCTCTGAAGAAAACCCGCCAACTTGGAAGCGCATCTCGGAAACCGCATCCTGTGAAAAGACAGAGGTGAATCCCAGCAGGTGGCTGCTTCCGTAAAGAGGAACTCCGTCAAGTGTAATGAGATTTGAGCCGATGTTGCCGCCTCGTACATAAATGGCGGATGATCCTTCCGCTCCTGTGGATATGCCCGGCAGCGTTTGAACGTACTTGATAACGTCGGCCTCACCTGTCGCTGAAACCATTGATTGGAGTGACGCCGCTTTTATAATACGAGTTCCTGGTACGGGAGCATCTGAGCGGAGCGCTGTTAAATGCGCCGCCGTTAAGGTATCTTGCATTTCGGCGACGTTTTGCGCATGCAGATTGATGCTGAGCAGAATCGTGATTAAAATGTAAAAGGGCTTAATTCTCATCTCTGTATCCTATCATTGGAGGACGACTAAAACGCCTGATTTTTGCGCCAAAAATGCCGATTCCGTTTTTTATGTTGGAATGGATGTTTTCAGTACAATACAATTGCGTCAAATTATCTCGATTCAGGTCCTTTATATATAGATCACGGAGATATAAATCCAGTTCATCTGAGACACTGATAAACTCATAATTATTGTACCCAGGGTAAAGGGGGAGGATAGGCGCAAACGGATTAAGGGGATTCTCTTTGGTCTCGAAATCGGTGATAAAATTGGTTGAAAGGATGAAGCTTCCTGTCGAATAGTGAGCACAGGACGTCGAAGAAATATCTTTTCCGTTGTTAAAATGGGCGGGATGATTGATATGAACGAAGTTCCGGCACATTGGAAGGTCGGGATAATCATTTGATAACCATAATAGTAAGTTGCGATAATTCTTATTAAACTGCGAGTATGACTTTTCTTGAAAGCAAGGTAGTTCTTTGTGTGTGATCCCGGATACGTTGAACAAGTCTGCATAGGGATGGTCTGTAGTGATGAGTTCGTTGTATTGAGGTTCCTCACGCAGAGGCCAAACATCTGACCATTGTGACAAGGGAAAGACCCATAAATTGCTCTTGCCCGCAAATAAAGTTCCGTATGTATCCGGATGAGATGGGCTTTGGTAGAGGACGCGCAACTCATATGAGAAGGTGTACATGCGGTCTGGAAAATCTCCTATACCGTCCCATTGTTCATCAACATGCGCCCAAAAGCAGAATACTTGGAAGTTGTCTGGCATTTTTACTATGGCGGAGATCGGCTCTCTTTGCGGTATCTGGATTTTCAGTTGGTACATTTGACCGCACTCGGGCTGGTAGTCAACTATCCAAACAGAACCGTCACGATGGAAGTTAGCAACCTTCTCATCATAGCAATAAAGTGAGACCTCTGCATCCGTGACAGGGATGTATTCTGCTTTTGACTTTCCTTTAGCAAAATACAGTTCGAGCGTTTGCGTCTCTTTCTCTTCCAGCACACAGTACACAACCACCGGCAGATCCTCGTGTGTATCCATCACAATGGTTTCCACACAGGAATTAAGCAGCAGCGCGCTCAGAAGGAATGGTCGTGCGATTCTTCTCATCAGTAAGTCGTTCGTACAACAGTTGTCTGTTCTCCTAATGGGTTATTAAACGACACCCATACTTCCGTATAGTCAAGAATTAATATGGGCAATATGAGGCTCAATAGTTCTCCCTTCTTTTACAATGATGATGTGATGGATGAAGTCTTTTTCTTCATCTGTTGTAAAGGGTTCGCTTGTGGTCATCAGTGTGCTAATCTGGCCGGTTTCTGTAGAAACGAATATCCACTTGTAGTGAGGTCCGCCGTTTGCCAGTGGGTTTGTGTCGGCTACAATGAGCCAGGTTTCATAGGCGGGGCTTACTTCATATTCCTTCCCCATCACACCCAGTACGATGTCCATTTTTGTATTAGCCGGAATGGGCGCATCCCAGGCAATCGCGGATTCATACTTATCCCACTCATTTTTAGTAAGCTCGATAGCTTCCTCAAGCGTAAGAGGGCCTTTGTGCTGATTGCTGGCTTTATTGCAGGAGACAACTGTAAGTAGCACGGGCAGTGCGAGTAGCGTTAAAAATAGATTTTGTTTCATGGTTAGTTCATTATGTTGAATTATGTTGGCCAATAGTTCCCGAAAGATAGTAAAAAAACGGTTGATAGCAAAATTATTTTAAACTGCCACGTATTGACACGAAATCGCCGTTCTGTGCGTTCTGTGTGTCGACGCGGCAAGGTTTTCGGGCAAGACGACCGTTTTTGCGTCCGCGTTGACACGGAATCGCTGTTCTGTGCGTTCTGTGTGTCAACGCGGCAAGGTTTTGGGGCAAAACGGGCGTTTTTGCTGCCGCGTTGACGCGAAATCGGCCTCTGGTGCATTCCACGTGTCAACGCGGCAAGGCCGGCAGCACGGCAAGGCCGCCATCGCGGCGCATGTCGCCACCGCGCTACACCTCCCTCCACACCTTAAGGTACTCCTCCAGCGCCCACATTTCGTCGCGATACTTGGCGGCAGCCGTGAAATCGAGGTCGGCGGCGGCTTTCTGCATCTTGCGCTTGGCCTCGGCGGCGGCCTTCTCCACCTGCTCGCGGGACATGGAGCGGATGACGGGGTCCTGCAGGACGGCGGCAAGGTCGGCCTTCACGTAGCCGTCCACGTAGGCCGATGTCCCTTCGCGGCGGGCGTCGTGCCCGAGGCCCACGGAGACGTCTCCCCTGCCCAGCTCGGAGGCCGATGGTACATACACGGGGCTGGACACGCTGTCGGGGGCGCTCACATGACCCGTTACGCTGTTCTGCAGAACGGGGTTCAGGAAGCCGGAGATGTGGGTGGTATCTTCGCCGGATTTGACGAGTTCGCTCATGAGCACGTTGGCGCGGGTCTGCACCTGCGTGGGCGTAATTCCGTGGAGCTTGTTGTATTCCTGCTGCTTGGCACGGCGGCGGGCGGTTTCCCGGATGGTCTCATCCATGCTCTGGGTGATGGAATCGGCATACATGATCACAAGGCCGTGAACGTTTCGGGCGGCGCGGCCGGCCGTCTGGGTGAGCGCACGGCCGCTCCGGAGGAAGCCCTCCTTGTCGGCATCCAGGATGGCCACGAGGGACACCGTGGGGATGTCCAGGCCTTCGCGGAGGAGGTTTACGCCGATGAGTACGTCGAACAGGCCGTTCTTGAAGTCCTCGATAATCTCCACCCGCTCGGCCGTGTCTACGTCGGAGTGGATGTAGCGGCAGCGTACGCCGTTACGGCCAAAGTAGCTGTCCAGTTCCTCGGCCATCCGTTTGGTGAGCGTCGTGACCAGGACGCGCTCGTCTTTCTCGGCCCGCTGCCGGATTTCCTCCATGAGGTCGTCCACCTGGTTCTTGGTAGGGCGCACTTCGATGGGCGGATCCAGGAGGCCCGTCGGGCGCACAATCTGCTCCACCACCAGGCCCTCGGACTTCTCCAGTTCGTAGTCGGCCGGCGTGGCGCTCACATACACGGTCTGATGCGTGACGGCCTCGAACTCGTCAAAGGTAAGCGGCCGGTTGTCGCTGGCGGCGGGAAGGCGGAAGCCGTACTCCACCAGCGTTTCCTTGCGGGAATGATCACCCCCGTACATGGCCCGGATCTGCGGAAGCGTCACGTGGCTCTCGTCAATGAACACCAGGAAGTCGTCGGGGAAATAGTCAATGAGGGTGAAAGGGCGCTGACCGGGCTTTCGGCCGTCAAAGTAGCGGGAATAGTTTTCCACGCCGGGGCAATAGCCCATTTCCTTGATCATCTCGATGTCGTACTCCACGCGCTGCTTCAGGCGCTTGGCCTCCAGGAACTTGCCGATGGACTCGAAGTACTCTACCTGCTTCACCAGGTCCTCCTGAATCTGGCTCACGGCCTTGGCACCCTTTTCCTTGGACGTAACGAAGTTCTTGGCCGGATAGAGGTCTATCTTCTCCAGCTCTTCGAAAACGGCGCCGCTCACAGGATCGATGAGCGCGATGCGGTCCACCTCGTCCCCGAAGAATTCGATGCGGGCGGCATAATCGGCTCCTCCGAGGAAAATGTCCACGGTGTCCCCGCGCACACGGAAAGAGCCGCGCTTGAAGTCGGTCTCAGTACGGTAGTAGAGGGCGTCCACTATTTTATAGAGGAGGCGCGTCATGGACATCTCTTCCCCTTTCCGCACCGTAACCGTCTGGTCGTGGAAGTCGTCGGGATTGCCGATGCCGTACAGGCAGCTCACGGAGGAGATGACAATGACATCCCTTCTACCGCTCATGAGGGCCGATGCCGCACTTACGCGCAGCTCATCGATCTTGTCGTTGATGGAGAGGTCTTTCTCGATGTAAGTGTCAGTGGTAGGGATGTAAGCCTCTGGCTGATAGTAATCATAGTAGGACACGAAATACTCTACGGCATTGTGCGGGAAAAAGGCCTTGAACTCTCCGTAGAGCTGTGCCGCCAGCGTCTTGTTGTGGCTCAGGATGAGGGCCGGGCGCTGCAGGCGCTGGATGACGTTGGCCATGGTGAAGGTCTTTCCCGACCCCGTGACGCCGAGGAGCGTGACATTGTTCACGCCTTCCTCGAGGGCTTTGCAGAGCTGATCGATGGCCTCCGGCTGGTCGCCGGAAGGAGCATATGAAGATTGTAAATTGAAATCCATACAGGTACTGATGCCCTGCAAAGATACATTCTTTTGACTAAAATAATAAAAAGTTTTTCCCGGAAAATTTGGCTCGCCGGAAAATATTGCATAACTTTGCACAGATAATAGGGTAGATTATACCCTGAAAGTGAGAGAAGTTTTTTTTAAAGCAATAACTAAATTATGAAAGGTATCAAAATGATTCTCGGAGCCCTTGCAACCGCAAGCCTCCTTTTCTCCTTCAGCGCTAACGCTCAGGAGAATGCCAACCGCGACGAAAACGGTAAGATCGTCCGCGGTGCCTACGAGACCAACAAGGCCTTTGACAACACCTTCATCGGAATCGGTGCAGGTATCAACGCCGGTCTCAACCTCCAGAACAAGGATGGCATTCCTTTCGCCCAGGGCAAAGGCGGCCTGGCCATCGACGTAGCTTTCGGTAAGTGGTGGACTCCGTTCATCGGCGGCCGTATCAACTACCTCGGTATCTCCAACGACGTCAAGGGCGAAGGTTTCGGAAAGACTCAGCAGCACTTCGTAACCGGAGACCTCCTCTGGAACTTCATCAACACCTTCTGGGGTTACAAAGAGACCCGCGTGTGGAACGTGAACCCCTACATCTCCGGTGGTTACGCCCGCGTGAACAAGGATAACGAGTGGATCATGGGCGGTGGTTTCTACAACACCTTCCGCGTGTCCAACCGCGTTGCCATCACCCTGGACCTGCGCGCCATGATTGCCAAGGCCAGCACCTACAATGTGAACGTGATCAAGAGCATCGGTCACTTCGAGTTCCCGCTCTCCGCCACCGTCGGCCTCGCCTTCAACCTGGGCAAGACCAACTTTGACCGTCACAGCAGCATCACTCCCGTTGTGATCCCCGTGCCCTTCACCACCGAGCAGTACAATGCCCTCGCCGACAAAGTGGCTGCCCTGGAGAAAGAGAACGCCGCCCTCAAGGACAAGATCGCTGCCCTCGAGAACGAGCTCGCTCCTTTCAAGAACCTCGTGAACGGCCAGACCTACCTCTACGAGAATGGCACCTTCACCGCTGTTGACGTAAAGGCCGGTTCCCCTCTCACCCTCTACTTCGACTGCGGCAGCGCCAAGCTCTCCGCCCGTGAGAAGGCCCACCTGGAGTACTTCACCCAGAACGTCGTGAACGCCGACACCAAGCTGTCCGTCAACGGCTACGCCGACAAGCAGACCGGCACCGCCAAGCGCAACCAGAAGCTCTCCGAGCAGCGCGTAAAGACCGTTGTCGACCTCCTGAAGAAGGCCGGTGCCTCCGAGGAAAACATCGAGACCGCCGCTCACGGTGCTACCATCCAGCTGTTCAACGGCGCCGCCAAGAACCGCGTGGTCACCATCGAGGTCAAGTAAGTTTCGCTTACCATACCATTCATCACAAGAAAGCACCTTCTCGGAGGTGCTTTCTTTGCATTCGTCCGGCAGGCTTTGCAAATCTGTAAAAAAGGATTAAATTTGTAGGTTGTAAGATAGACTAAAACAAATCAAACATAATTATGAAAGGTATCAAAATGATTCTCGGAGCCCTTGCAGCAGCAAGTCTCCTTGTTTCCGTGGGCGCAAATGCCCAGGAAAACACCAAACGCGGTGCCTACGAGACCAACAAGGCCTTTGACAACACCTTCATCGGAATCGGTGCCGGTATCAATTCTACCATCATGCATCCTTCCCAGCCCAAGACCTGGGGAGAAATGGGACTGGCCTTGGACGTAAACTTCGGCAAGTGGTGGACTCCCGCTGTGGGCGCCCGTCTGGGATATCACGGTATGTGGAATAACAGCAAGCAGGTTTTCGACGCTAACGGAATTGACGCCAATACGCCCTACGGCTTCCACTATTTCCACGGAGATATCCTCTGGAACATTTCCAACTCCATCGCAGGCTACAAGGCAGACCGCTTCTGGGATTTCGCTCCCTATGCAACCATGGGTCTTCTGAACGTGAACAAGAGCCGCACTCCCTTTGCCAAGACCACCCGCAACCATGAGTGGGCTGCCGGTCTGGGTCTCCTCAACATCCTCCGCGTCACCGAGCGCATTAATGTTACCCTGGATCTGATGGTCCTCGCCGGAAAGGGTTCCGCCTACACCACGGACTCCGACCGCGTGGCCCTGTTCCCGTCGGCTACCATCGGCCTGGCCTTTAACCTGGGCAAGACCAACTTCGACCGCCACAGCGAGATTACTCCCGTCGTAGTTCCCGTTCCCTTCACCGTGGAGCAGTACAACTCCCTCGCAGAGAAAGCCGCTGCCCTCGAAAAGGAGAACGCCGCCCTGCGTGACAAGGCTGCACAGCTGGAAAAGCAGCTCGCTCCCTACCGTCAGCTCGTAAACGGCCAGACCTACCTGTATGAGAACGGTACCTTCACCGCCGTAGACGTGAAGCCCGGTTCCCCCATCACCCTCTACTTCGACTGCGGCAGCGCTCAGCTTTCGGCCCGTGAGAAGGCTCACCTGGAGTTCTTCACCCAGAGCGTCCTCACTCCCGACACCAAGCTCTCCGTCAACGGCTACGCCGACAAACAGACCGGCTCTGCCAAGCGCAACCAGCAGCTCTCCGAGCAGCGCGTAAAGACCGTCGTCAACCTCCTCAAGAAGGCCGGTGCCTCCGAGGAAAACATCGAGACCGCAGCCCACGGTGCTTCTGTCCAGCTGTTCAACGGCGCCGCCAAGAACCGCGTGGTCACCATCGAGGTTAAGTAAGTCAAGACTTATACATTATAATAAGAAAGCACCTCCTCTGAGAGGTGCTTTTTTCATAAATGTTTTGTTCTAGAACCCTTCCGGGTAATTCATGGTAATGCAGTGAAGGCCGCCGTGTCCGGAAAGAAGGGCACGGCAGTCGATAACTTCTACTGTACGGCCCGGGAACGCGCTGCGGAGTCTTGACGCAGCCACCTCATCCAGCGCAGAACCGGCTCCCGGCATGAGGACGGCGCCGTTCACCACCAGGAAGTTGGCATAGGAGGCCGGAAGACGGTAATCGTCCAGGTACAGGGGCTCCGGCAGGGGAAGCGGAACCAAATTGTAAGGCTTTCCGTCAAGGGTGCGGAAGGTGCGAAGCTGCTCTTCCATGGCCTTCAGGGCCGCATAGTTATCATCTGAAGGATTGTCACAGGCCGTGAAGGCAATGGTGTCCGGGCTGCAGAAGCGGGCCAGGATGTCTACATGGCTGTCGGTATCGTCTCCTATGATTCCGCCGTGATCAAGCCACAGGATGCGCCTGAGACCGAATGCATGGGAGAGGTGCGCCTCAATCTCTTCCCGGGAAAGATACTCGTTCCGGTTAAGGGACAGCAGGCACTCGGACGTAGCCATGAGCGTTCCGCAGCCGTCGGTATCGATGCTGCCGCCTTCGAGCACAAAAGGACGCATATCCTCATACTTTACATCTGCAGCCCAAACGCCTTTTCCATAGATATTCCGGGTAATCTGGTTGTCAAGGTCGCTTCCGAACTTGAGGCCCCAGCCGTTGAAAACAAAGTCGAGGATGGCTTTTTCTCCCTGCTCCCCCACGACCGAAATGGCACCGTGGTCCCGCGCCCATGTATCATTGAGCGGGCATTCCGCCATGCGAATGCGGGCCGATGGTTCAAAGCCGCGGGAACGCATGTCCGCAAGGGTTTCAGCCTTGTCGCGGCAGACAATCAGAAGCGGCTCGTAACGGGTAATGGCCTTGGCTACCTCCACATAGCAGTCCAGCACGTGCGGAAGGTCATACCAGGCGGTATCGGGATGCGGCCAGGTGAGCTGTACAAAGCCCTGGGGCTCCCACTCGGCAGGAAGTCTCATTTTCCGAAGCGTTTGAGAAGCACATCGTAGGCGTCGATGCGGCGGTCCCTGAGGAAGGGCCAGCCGCGGCGGACATACTCGCACTGTTCCAGGTCCACTTCCACTACATGCACGCCTTCTTCGGCCTTTTCAAACTCCGTGAGGAGCTCTCCCTGTGCACCGGTAGCGAACGAATGGCCCCAGAAATCGATGCCGGTAGAGTGGCCGGTCGGGTCCGGTTCCACGCCCGTACGGTTAACGGTGATGACGGGCAGGCCGTTGGCTACGCTGTGGCCGCGCTGTACGAGCTGCCAGGCCTGGCGCTGCTGCGCCTGCTCCCAGTCGGGGTCCGTGGGAACGCCGCCGATGGCTGTGGGATAGATGAGGAGCTCGGCTCCGTTCAGGGCCATGGCACGGGCGGCCTCGGGATACCACTGGTCCCAGCACACCAGGACGCCCAGGGTGCCCACGGAGGTCATGATGGGCTCGAAGCCCATGTCTCCGGGGGTGAAGTAGAATTTCTCGTAGAAGAGAGGGTCGTCGGGGATGTGCATCTTACGGTACTTGCCGGCGATGGTACCATCGGCCTCGATGACGACGGCAGTGTTGTGGTAGATGCCCGGGGTGCGGCGCTCAAAAAGCGAGAGCACCAGCACCACGCCCAGTTCCTTCGCCAGTGCGCCGAAGGCCTCGGTGGAGGGGCCGGGGATGGGCTCGGCCAGGTCACACAGCCGGGCATTTTCCTCCTGGCAGAAATAAAGGGAATTGTGCAGTTCCTGAAGGACCACGAGCTGGGCGCCCTTGGAGGCGGCTTCCCGGATATAGCTCTTCAGGCTCTCTATATTGGCGGGGATGTCGGCGGTGCAGTGTTGCTGCACCATGCCTATTTTCAGTTTTCTCATTTACCTGTATCGGCTGAATTGATGTAATTCACTGTCTGCTTTGACCTTGTCTATGATGGCGCAGACCAGACGGAAAGTGCGGGAATCCTTGGTGTAGGATGCCGGCGTAATGAAGTTGACGCGCCCCTGGCGGAGCAGCTTCTGCGCTACGGCCTTCTTGGCGGGGCGGGAAGGGTCGAAGACGGCGATGGCGTTGCCCCCGAACATGGAGACCAGCTTCATGGAAGGGACGTCGGTTTCTCCGTCTCCAAAATAAATCATGTTGGTGAACGGGATGCGCTTGGCTTCATCGGCCAGGGACTCGTTCACTTTCTCGGCGTCGCGGGAGGAGAAGATGCCCTTCTGGATCTTGAACAGGTACTGGGTTTTGGCGGTGTAGTCCACGGCAATGCCGGGCCATTCAGCCTCCCCCTTCTCATCGTAGATGAAACTGCCGGCGAAAATGTGCTTGAAGGCACTGGCAATAGGAGAGCCTTCGATGATTTCCGTGAGACCGGAGGAGTTGATGTAGTGCTCGATGATGACTCCGTGCGCCTTGCCATAGTCGTTTACGTTCTGGAACCAGTCCCTTACGCCTTCGTACAGCTTGATGTCCTTCCCATAGCGGGCGAAATCTTCCCGGGTGAGCTTGATGCCGCTGGCCCTGGCCTCGTCATACATGAGTTTCATGTAGGCGAGGATGTTGGAGGCATCCTGCCCCACGGCAATGCGGTTGCTCTTGTCCCAGAACTCGGCGGGGGTTTGGCCGATGGCCTGGATGAAGCCGAACTCCTGCATGTTTCCCGGAGAAAGGGTGCCGTCGAAGTCGTAGATAAGCGCTATGATGGGTTTGCGTCTCATATTTTGCAAATATACTGATTTTTCAAAAAAATTACTATCTTTGTGGATGTACTAAAACCTTTAGAACAGATTATGGCAACCAACTATCCGCATTATCTGCAGCGTCTGCAGGACGCAACCCGAAAGTTCTGGAACAAACCTGCCCTCAACACCATCGGAGGAGACTCCTTCACCTACGCACAAATGGCAACGGACATTGCCCGCTTCCACATTGTGTTTGAAAAGGCCGGCTTCCAGAAAGGAGACAAGATAGCCCTCTGCGCCAACAACGGCGCCAAGTGGGGCTTCGCATACCTGGCCGTCAATACCTTCGAGACGGTCATCGTCCCCATCCTGGCCGATTTCACCCCCGAGAGCGTCATGGGCCTGGTGAATCATAGCGACAGCATCGCCCTGTTCACCAACGCCGCCCGCTGGGCCAAGATGAACCCGGAGAAAATGCCCGCCCTCAAGGTGGTCTTCGACGTAGACAACTGGAAGATACTCTTCTGCCGCGACGCCAAGATCCAGGAAACCGTAGACAACCTGGACCAGCTCTTCGCCGAGAAGTACCCCAAGGGGTTCGGCCCCGAGGACGTCGTCTTCCCCACCGACAACTGGGACGACCTCTCCACCATCAACTACACCTCCGGCTCTACCGGAGACCCTAAGGGCGTCATGCTCACCTACCGTAACTTCAGTGCCAACGTAGACTTCAGCCAGCGCAACGTGCCCGCCGGAGACAAGATGGTATCCATGCTGCCCATGGCCCACATGTACGGCCTCGTGATCGAATTCCTCTATCCCCTCTGCAACGGAACGTCCATTTACTGGCTGGGCAAGGCCCCTACCCCGGCATCCCTCATCAAGGCCTTCGCCGAGGTAAAGCCCTACCTCCTCATCACCGTTCCGCTGGTCATGGAGAAGATCTACAAGTCCAAGGTCAAGCCCACCCTGGACAAGCCGCTCATCAAGGTGCTCACCAAGATTCCCGGCCTCAACAGCATTATTTATAAGAAGGTGAAGGATGGCCTGGTACAGGCTTTCGGCGGCAACGTGCAGGAATTCATCATGGGCGGCGCCGCCCTCAACCCGGAGGTGGAGCGCCTGTTCAAGAAGATCAAGTTCCCCTACCTGGTGGGTTACGGCATGACGGAAGCCTGCCCGCTCCTGGCCTATGAGCACTGGACCAAGTATGTGGCCGGTTCCTGCGGCAAGGCCGTGGACGTGGCCGAGGTTCGCATTGACTCCGAAGACCCGCACCACGTGGTGGGTGAAATCCAGGCCCGCGGTGAGAACATCACCATCGGCTACTACAAGAACGAGGAAGCTACGGCCAATGCCTTCACGGAAGACGGCTGGCTCCGCACCGGAGACCTCGGTATCATGGATGCCGATGGCAACATCTTCATCCGTGGCCGCTCCAAGAACATGATCCTGGGTCCTTCCGGCCAGAACATCTATCCCGAGGAACTGGAGGCTGTGGTGAACAACCAGCCTTACGTGATGGAATCCGTGGTGGTAGAGCGCGGCGGCAAGCTGGTCGCCCTGGTCTTCCCCGACGAACAGGCCATTGCCACGGCCCTTCTGGACAGCGAGGCCAAGGCCGAAATCCCGGAGAACATCCGCCTGGGTGCCAACCGCCAGCTGCCCGGCTACAGCCAGATTGCCAAGGTTGAGCTCATGGACAAGCCCTTCGAGAAAACTCCGAAGATGTCTATCCGCCGCTTCCTGTACAAATAAAAAAACACCCGGACTTCAAAAGCCCGGGTGTTTTTTTGATTATTTCAGGAGGCTGTAGCTTCTGGCAATAAAGTCGGCCAGGGGCTTACCCTTTAGCATGCCGCTTCCAAGAAGCGCCAGGTCTACAATCTGGTGCAGGAGCTCGTTACCGTTTGCGAAGGCCTGGACATCGGCCCGGTGAGCCTTGCGAACGGCCTCGCGGGCTTCGCGGGCCTTGGTCTTTTCCTCCTCCGATGCGCTTTCGGGTGCCTCGGCGGGGAGCTCGGCCTGCGGCTTTACATCGGCCTGCTTGGCGCCCCAGATCTTCTGCACGAGGGGGTTCTCCATGTTCACGGTGATGTTGTAGCTCTCGGGCATGGAGCCGTAGAAGTTCATGCCGCCGCCCAGGGCGCTCATTTCGCGGTAACGGCGCATGAATTCGTTCTGGGTGATAAGGATAGGGGCCGATGTCTCTCCGAGGTTCTCTCCTACCACATAGTAGTCGTTCCCTTCGGGGAGGACGGCTTTGAAGAGGTTCTCGAGGTCGTAGCGCTCGTCTTCCTTCATCTCGGGCTTGATCTTGTCTTCCTTGGGGATGAGGTTCTCCACGGCGTCGGAGTCCACGCGGGCGAAGCGGGTGTCGGTGAGTTTCTGCTCCAGCAGGTTCACGTAGTGGCTGTCCAGTTCGCAGTCCATGAGGAGGACATCGTAGCCCTTGTTCTTGGCAGCCTGAATAAAGGCGTACTGGTCCTGGGGCTTGGTGGCGTAGAGGTATACTTTCTTCTTGTCCTTGTCGGTCTGGGCATCGGCTACGGCTTTCTCGTATTCTTCAAAGCTGAAGTACTTGCCGTTCGTGTTCTTGAGGAGAGCGAACTTGAGGGCGCGCTCGCAGAACTTTTCGTCGGAGAGCATGCCGTACTCGATGAAGAGCTTGAGGTTGTCCCACTTCTCTTCCAGCTGGGCGCGTTCTTCCTTGAAGATGCTTTCCAGGCGGTCGGCCACCTTCTTGGTGATGTAGGTGGAGATCTTCTTCACGGAGGCGTCGCTCTGGAGGTAGCTGCGGGAAACGTTCAGCGGGATGTCCGGGGAGTCGATGACACCGTGCAGGAGGGTCATGAAGTCCGGGACGATATTGTCCACATGGTCCGTCACGAACATCTGGTTGCAGTAGAGGGAAATCTTGTTACGCTCCACGGCCACGCGGTCCTTCAACTTGGGGAAGTAGAGGATACCCGTGAGGTTGAAGGGATAGTCTACGTTCAGGTGAATCCAGAACAGCGGTTCCTCGTTCATGGGGAAGAGGGTGCGGTAGAAGTTCTTGTAGTCCTCGTCCTTGAGTTCGCTGGGGGCTTTGGTCCAGAGCGGCTCCACGGAGTTGATGACTTTGTCTTTGTCGGTATCGACGTACTTGCCGTCCTTCCACTCCTGTTCCTTTCCAAAGACGATGGGAACGGGCATGAACTTGCAGTATTTGTTCAGAAGGCCCTCGATACGGGATTTCTCGGCGTACTCCTTGGAATCGTCGTCCAGGAAGAGGGTGATGGTGGTACCCCTGTCGGCCTTCCCGCATTCTTCCATCTCATAGGCGGGAGAACCGTCGCAGCTCCATTTCACGGCCTTGGCGCCTTCTTTCCAGGAGAGCGTCTCGATGGTCACTTTCTTTGCCACCATGAAGGCGCTGTAGAAGCCCAGGCCAAAGTGGCCGATGATGTTTCCAATCTGGTCCTTGTATTTCTCGAGGAACTCGCCGGCGCTGGAGAAGGCAATCTGGTTGATGTACTTGTCCACTTCCTCCTCGGTCATGCCGATACCGTTATCGATAATCTTGAGGGTCTTTTCTTTCTCGTCCAGTTCGATGTGCACCTGAAGGTCTCCCAGTTCCTCCTTGCAGTCGCCGGAAGCGGCCAGGGCCTTCATCTTCTGCGTGGCATCCACGGCATTCGCGACCAGTTCCCTCAGGAAAATCTCGTGGTCGCTGTACAAAAACTGTTTGATAACCGGGAAGATGTTCTCGGTGGTTACTCCAATCTGTCCTTTGTTTGCCATAATATATATAGGTCTTATAATTTCACAAAAAGCGGCCTCCATGAAGAGGTCGCTTCTGAGTAGTCAAATTATAAGCCAATGGCCCGTTTTCTGCCAATTTGGCAGGGATTATTTTTCGATGAGCTTAAGAAACTCGTTGCGGGTTTTGTCGCTGCGGAGGAAAATACCGGAGAAGGCCGATGTGGTGGTGACGGCATTGGACTTCTGGACACCGCGCATGGACATGCAGGTGTGCATGGCTTCGATAACCACTGCTACACCCAGCGGATGCAGGCTTTCCTGAATGCAGTCACGGATTTGCTCGGTGAGGCGCTCCTGTACCTGCAGACGGCGTGCGAAGGTCTCCACCACGCGGGCCACCTTGGAAAGGCCGGTGATTTCTCCTTTGGGGATATAGGCAACATGGGCTTTGCCGATGAAGGGAAGCATGTGGTGCTCGCACAGGGAGAAGAGTTCGATGTCCTTGACAATGACCATGTGGTTGTAGGGCTCCTGGAACACGGCGCTCTTGACAATCTCTTCACCGTTCTGGAAATAGCCCTGCGTAAGGAACTGCATGGCTTTGGCCACGCGCTCGGGGGTCTTGACAAGGCCCTCGCGGTTTACGTCCTCACCCAGAAGTCCCAGGATAGCCTTGATGTGACCGGCTATCTCCTGCGTGGTATTTTCGTCGTACTGCTCTATCTTCCTGTATGCCATGACTGCCTCATTTAGAAAAAAGGACTGCAAAATTAGCGAAAAAAATTCATTATATCATTTTTTTACCTATATTTGCGCGAAAATACAGAAGAATATGTTTTGGACACTTGAACTAGCCAGTGCACTGGACGACGCTCCGTGGCCGGCAACCAAAGACGAACTTATCGACTACGCAACCCGCACCTGCGCCCCCGACGAGGTCATCGAGAACCTGGAGGAACTGGACGACGATAACGCGGAAATCTACGAATCCATTGAAGATATCTGGCCTGACTACCCCACCAAGGAAGACTTCATGTGGAATGAGGAAGAATACTAGGGGCTTAACTACCTGAAATACAGAGAATTAACTCGGATGGGTGCCATTTTAGCGAATGGTGCCCATCCTCATTTTATCGCATTCTGTCGCATCCTGTCGAAACGAAAGTTA
>ONKO01000022.1 GCA_900318445.1 uncultured Bacteroidales bacterium | reverse complement strand
AATTGAGGTCTTTTTCATGTGTGCAAAGTTATAACTTTACACGGAATCAGACACTTATAAAAGACCTCTTTTCCACGGAAATTATCCGGTGAGCCGAAAAACGCACCCGTCAGTTGTGCTAATCAATTAATAATCAATTACTTGAGCGCCACGAACTTTTCTCGGATCGAGCCGGTGTTCAAGCTTATGTATAGAAAATGACAGACACCACCGTTCCGCTTAGCCGGACCGAGGACCGGAAAACGTGCGGGTGGTGCGAATTCAAGAATATTTGCGGAAGGTAATTACTTCACGTACTCAAAATCCAGCTTGTAATCTGTGAAGATGTGCATGATGGGGCTGGTGTCTCCAATCATGTGCTTCTCTGCCTTGGCAAGGGGACTGCCGCTGTAAGTGTACTCGTAGCGGACGCCGTCGTTCCCGGGCATGATGCGGGAAGGCAGGTTCCGGCTGAGGCAGTCAATGCCCTCGTAGTCGAAGATGATGCCGTTCGAAGGGTGCAGGGTATAAACAAAGCCATACAGGGGATTGGCCTCGGTGCCGTACTCATACGTGTACACGGTATCATTGAGCGGGGATCCGTTCCTGACCTCGCTGCGGACGGTCTTCACCACATTCCCGTTCTCCCAGGTATAGGTGCGGGTGCTGGTGAGGTTGATCTCATCCTCGTCGGGGTAGTGGGACCAGAACACTTCTTCCACTTTTTCCAGTGTGCCGCCCTTCCAGGTGAAGGTGAAGTCCTGGGAAGCCAGGAGCGTTCCGTTACCCATGCGGATGGTACCCTTCGAAAGAACCACGTGTCCGTCACCGTCATAGGAAATGACGCGGCTGAAGTCCTGGTCGCTGTTGCTGTAGATATGGTCAATGCGGCCCTTCTCGTCATAGCCGAAGGAGTAGAACCGTCCCATGTTGTGGTCTGTCATGCTCTCCAGCTCGTTTCCCTCCCAGGTGAATTCGTGCGCCAGCTGACGCTCGTTGGTCTTGTTGCTCATGGTTTTCCACTCTCCCGCCATAAACATTTCGGTCTTGAAGGTGGAAGCTTCGTAAATGCCCGCAATCTTCTGGCTGGGCAGGGTGCTGGGATAGTCCTTGCTGCAGGCTGTCATGGCAAGAACTGCCATGCAAATGGCTGTAAAGATACTGTTTTTCATAGTCCTAATATAATTCGGGTGACAAAGATAGTAAAAACTACGGTGATACGCAACTGCCGTCGCGGACTGGTTCGCGATTCGGGGGTGCCGCCCCCGGACCTGCGACGCCCCGCACCTCGCCCTTGGCTCGAAACGCTGCAAGTGCTTGTAAATCAAGTGTGTTGGCTATTTTCTTTAGGCTGTTCGGCCTAAAGAGAAAAAGATAAGTGGTTGGTAGTAAGGTATTTACGCGGGTGAGGCGACAGGTAGCGGCGGGGGAGAATGGCTCTCACCCCTTCACAATTCCGTGGAAATTGCTACCTTTGCACTCATATGGAAAATGAGAACAAGAAATTAACGCCCATGCGTTTTCTCTCCGACCGGAAGGAAATGCCGTGGGGAGCTGTGGAGTATAAGCTGGCAGACCTCGGGTTCATCGATTCCATGGCCTCCGAGGGCTGGCTCAAGGGAAACAACCTCAGTGACATCATGCGCAGTTCCCGGTGCTGGTGAAAAAGCTCACCGTAAAGGGGCGCACGTCCCTTCACGTGACGGCCGATGACGAAGTGGCCGAGCAGCGCTACGACGCCTTCGGCAAAACCGCCCTGTGGTATGTGGAGGCGGCCGGCCCCGACGCCCGGCTGTACCTGGGCTTCAAGGACGACATTACGGCGGCCGATTTCTACAAGGCCTGCCACGAGAACAAAGTGGAGTCCCTCCTGCATTCCGTAAAGCCCAAGGCAGGGGAGAGTTACCTTATCACGCCCGGCATGGTTCACGCTGCCAAGGACGTAACCCTCATCGAGATTGCCGAGGCCTCCGAACTGTGGTTCCGCCTCCACGACTGGGGCAGCGAGGAACGGGAGCTGCACCTGGAAGAGGCCTTCGACCTCATTGACTTCCAGCGTTACCGGGTGAAGCGGGACACGGAAGGGAAAGGCGCCATTGCCATCACCCCCCAGTTCACGGTCAATAAAATCGCCCTCACCCAGCCCCTGAAGAGCACCCGCGACGAGGATGATACGTTCCTCCTCTACTACTGCACCCGGGGTGTGGCCGATATACAGGCCGACAAAGTGAATTACAAGATGAAGGAAGGAGACCTCATCCTGGTCCCTGCCGAGACAAACGAGTTCTTCCTCCTTCCGGAGACCAGTGACGCCGAGCTCCTGGAGATTCGCATGGATCCCCGCCCGGAGAACGATATCGTATCCGAACCCGTAGATGAGGAGTAATGGACGTCCGCATTGACAAATACCTCTGGGCCATCCGCGCCTTCAAAACCCGCACGGAGGCGGCCGATGCCTGCAAGGGCGGCAAGGTGAAAGTGGACGGAGTGAGCGCCAAAGCCTCCCGCGACGTAAAGGCCGGAGAAATCATCAAAATCCGCAAAGGCGCCGTGGAGTATACCTACCGCGTAGTGGAACCCACCGAGCACCGCGTAGGCGCCGCCCTGGTTCCCCAGTACGCAGAGAACCTCACCCCCGAGTCCGAACTTGACAAACTCAAAGCGCCCGTGGAAACCTTCTTCGTTACCCGGGACCGGGGTGCGGGCCGTCCCACCAAGAAGGAACGCCGTGAGATTGACGAATTGTGGGACAGCTTCCGTAATGATTAAGTAGTTGATAATCAAGTAAAAACAAAAAGTCCTCCCGGCAGATCTGCTGGGAGGACTTTTATTAAATCACTGATAGTTAATTACTTATCAAAAACGGTCTCAAAATCCAAACCGCCCTCAAAATCCAAACCGCCTTCAGAATCCAAACCGCCTTCAGAATCCAAACCGCCCTCAGAATCCAAACCGCTCTCAAAATCCGAACCGCCCGTAAGCTCGTACCCGAAGTAATACCCCTTCCTGGCAGTAGGAATGCCGTCACGCATCCAGGCGGGTTCCGGCTCGCCTTTCAGGTAGTAGTCGAAGAACTGCTGCAGGCGGATGCTCAAATCTTTCCGGTTGCGGCGCTGACGAAGGTTATGCGCCTCGTCATTGTACTCCAGGAGCCAGGCCGGTTTGCCCAGGCGGCGCAGTCCCATGAACATCTCAATGCCCTGGTACCACGGAACTGCACCGTCGTTGTCGTTGTGCATGATAAGGACCGGCGTAGTCACGTTGGGCAACTTGAACAGGGGAGAGTTCTCCATATAGAGCTCAATGCCGTCCCACAGGCTTCGGCCGATACGGCTCTGGCCCATCTCATACTGGCCCTGCCGGCTGCTGCCGCTTTCCCAGCGGATACCGCCGTAGGCCGATGTCATGTTGGACACCGGAGCCCCTGCGCCGGCCGCCTTGAACATGGACGTGCGGGTAATGAGGTAAGCCGTCTGATAGCCGCCCCAGCTCTGGCCCTGGATGGCCATGTTGTCCTTGTCAATCCAGGGGAACTGCCACAGGCTCTGGGCACCGCTCACAATGCAGTTGTACGCGCATTCGCCCGGCGTACCAGCATGGTACACAATGTCCGGCACAAATACCACATAGCCGCGGGAGACAAAGAACGGAATGTTGATGATGCTCCACATGGGCTGCACCTGAATGTGGCTGTAGAGGGTCTCGGAGTCTTTCTCGTAGAAGTAGCAGAGCACCGGATACTTCTTTTCCGGGGAGAAATCTTCCGGCTTGTACAGAAGGCCGTCCAGCTGCGTGCCGTCAAAGGCCGTCCAGCGGTACAGCTCCACCGTACCCCAGTTGTAGTCAGAGATCTGCGGATTGATGGCCGTGAGTTTTTCCGTTTTCTTTGCCGACACCCTGTAGAGGTCCATGGGGTCACGGAAGTTGCCCTTCTGGCACAGCAGTACCTCGGCGTCGCGGGCCTTGAGGAAACCGCCGTAGCTGTAACCGCCCAGGCTGGCGTGGATGGGAGAAACCTTTCCCTTCTTCTCCAGCGCCAGGGAGGAAAAGCCGTTCGCCTTGGTCACGTTGTCAAAAAGGCTCACGTAGAACGACGTGGCGGGAATAAACCGCACCTCCTCGTCGCGGGTGTCGATATAGCGGTACGTGACGTTTTTCTCACGCCCGAAGGTGAGGCGGGACGCCTTTCCGTCCGGCGTTACCTTCCAGATATCGTATTTGTCATACAGCAGAGCGGCGCTGTCTTCTGTGAGCCAGCCCGCGATGCCGCAGGGCTCGGGGCGCATGGGGTGATCGTCGTCTTCCAGCATGAACCGGCCCTCCACTGTAGCGACCGACCGCGTGGCCGTATTGCAGATGTGCCAGCGAAGATCCTCGTAGCTCCACCAGATGGCATATCGGCCCAGCGGCGAGAGCGCCTCATAGTCCGTGTGGCCGCCCTCGGACACCTTCTCCCCGTTAATGGAGATGGTCTTACTCATCTGGTAGTTCCACTGCGTCTCCACCGGGTTGTCAATGTGAACGATCATATGCACCGGAGCGTCTCCGCGGTTACCCAGGTACAGGCGGTCCCGCTTGCTAAGCGTGAAAGGAACCAGTTCTCCGTTCACGAGCTCGGTGGTATACGTGCGGCTGGCATCCCGCTTGAGGTTCACCTTCTGATACGGCGGCAGTTCATCGGCATCCCAGTTCCAGATATCCAGCCCGGGCGTCTCGAAGGAAACCAGCGACGTGTCCTTCGGGGGCACGTAAGCCTGCACGCCCACGAAGATGCGCTCCCCGTTATGGCTGAAGGAAGGCTTGGAATTCTCCGTCAGGCCCCATCCGGCGGGAAGCTTCGCAAAAGAGGTCTCCAGTATTTGGGCCGATGAACCATCCCACAGATGCAGCGCTGCATGTTTACTGCCGCTCTCCAGGGTATCGGCCGCCGTCAGAAAGAGCGCCCGCGGGCCGTTCTCTTCAAAAACCGGCGTACTTACCCACACGGTGGTGTCGGGAAGATAAGTGACAGCCTGCGTGCCGACGGAATAGAACCCGGCGTTCATCTTTTTCTTGCCCAGCTCCCGGACAATAGCCAGGTGCTCTCCGTCATTGGAGAAGGCATAGCCAGACACCTTGCGGAGGGTGTCAATGTGCCCGCTCTCAAAGTAATACACAGACAGCGTTGTGTCCGGCTTTGCAAACGCAAACGCCTTGAGGGCATGCTTGCCGGCCTTGTAGCCCTTGACGGAGGCAAACTTCACTACCTCTCCGGTCTTGAGATTGACAATGGCCAGCGAGTCCTTGGGCATGTCCTTGTCCTTTTTCTTGGCAATCTTGGCCCGCCGCGTTGCCTGGAAATAGGGCTTGATCTGGCACACGGCGTAGGAATCGTCCTCCAGGACGGTAGCCTGGTAGCCGCGGGGAATCTCCACCACGCGGTCCTGCTTCTTGCTGGAAATGCGGATGTACAGGGTTCCGTCACCCTCCTGCGGGTTCACCTCATAGGTGACGACCTGTCCGGAAGGAGAGATGGCGGTATGGGCCACGGACTGCCAGCTGTCAAACACGCTGTGGTCCAGGGGCTTTTTCTGGGCCTGCAGCGAAACGCTCAGAAGCAGGCAGGGGAGAAGGAATATCTTTCTCATTTCTTTGCGGGAAGGATGTAGATGATGAGGTTCTCGACGATATACACGACAAAAGTCATGAGAACGGCCAGGCTCCAGTTGAGGCCCGCTACCGCCACAAAGACGCAGGAGGCTGCGGCAAGGCACAGGAACACGATGCGCTTGGCGTCCAGGAGCTTGTGCCCGGGAGCCACCTTCATGCCAAACATGGGAATTTCGCTCACAAGAAGAAGACCCAGCACTACCGAGAGAACCGGCAGGAACCAGGGCGTGGCCACCAGGAAGTCGAGGGCCGTGCTGTGATAGCTAAAGTAGCACAGCGAGCCAGAGATGATGGCAGCCGTAGGCGTGGCTACGCCAATAAAGTCGGAACTCTGGCGCTCGTCAATGTTGAACTTGGCAAGCCGGAGCGCGCTCATGACGGCCAGGAACAGGGGAACCACCTCTGTCCAGCTGTCCACGCCCTTGAGCTGCATGGTGCCAATGAGCATCATGGCCGGCAGTACGCCAAAACTCACCATGTCGGAGAGCGAATCCAGCTCCTTTCCCATGGGGGAGTAGGCCTTGAGAAGCCTGGCAGCCAGGCCGTCGCAGAAATCGAACACGGCGGCGCACAGCATCAGGATAAATGCAAAATTGGGATGCCCCTGTAAAGCGAACACCACTCCCATGCTGCCACAGAGGGCATTCATGGAAGTGATGGTGTTAGGAATATATTTTCTGATAGACATTCTCTTACTTAAGGCCGATTTTCTTTAAGATTTCCTTGGGAACAGCCTTCTTGTTTACCAGGATGTTGAGGGTCTTGCCCTTGGCAAATTCCTCGGACATGTACCACAGGCCCTTGTATTCGCCGGTCTCTCCCCAGGAGTTCTTGATCATATAGTACTTGTTTCCGTTCTGGTCCTTGGCAATGCCATAGAGGTGCATGCCGTGGTCGTCGGTAGACGTTTTCTCGTCAAAGTAGAGCTGGCGCAGCTCCTGCGTCACCTTCACTTCCTTGACGGCGGGCTTTGCGGCGGGCTTGGCTTCATCGGCCTTTCCTACCCAGCGCTCCTGGTCGGAGCCGGAGGTAGCCTTGTTTTCCTCGTCCAGGAGAAGGGCCAGGCCGTTGCGGGTGAAGCCGGTCTCGGAGACGTCTCCGCCCCAGGCCACGGTGTAACCGTTATTCACGGCATAGTCCATGATGGCCATGAACTCGTCCAGCGGAACGTTCCAGGACTGGGTCCAGCGCCAGTTGTCGGCTACTTCCATGGCGAAGGAAGTGTAGAAGGGATGATGGGTGTAGGAAGTGAAGCCGATGTAGTCGTCCAGGTTGATACCCAGCTGGTCCGGGGCAATCACCTTGTCCTGGGGGATTTCACCCATGTAGGCATCCAGGATGCCGTCCACGCCCTTGGGCCATACGGCGGTGAGTTTCTTGTTGGGGTTCTTCACCACGGCGCTCACATAACCCTTGAGAACGGCGTCCAGCTCGCTCTGCACGGGGAGGTCGTAGCCGTACTGCAGGCCGGAATAGTCCTGCTGGGAGATGAGGCCGTAGGTTTTGGCTACCTCCAGCACATCGCCGAAGTCGGAGCCGGCGGCATAGTTGAGGTTACCGTCTACGCGTACATATTTAATGGCTTTGTCGTAGTAGGCCTTGCGCACTACGAACATCTCGGAGAAGTCCGGATACTGGGCAGGGTCCTTGATGCCCTTGGCCTTGATAATCTCGCTCTCCAGGAAGGAGAGGGTGCTGAAGCACCAGCAGGTACCGCTGCGGTACTGGTTTTTCACGGGGGTGATGGGGTTTTCCTTCACCACGGTGAACGTAAAGTCTTTAGGAGAAACGGGTGCGGCGGCGCGGGGCTGCGCCATGGCAGCGGAGAATACACCACTGGCCAGTACTGCGATGGCAATTAACTTTTTCATCTTCTTGTTTTTTTAAGGCGAAGACAAATGTAACGAGAAATTCGTAATTTTGCAACCCATGAAAACAATCCTTTATATACACGGCATGGGCGGGGGCGGCGACAGCCGTATCCCAGGCTGCCTTCAATCGCTCCTGGATCCGCAAAAGTACCGGGTGGTCATCCGCACCTATGACTTTGATCCGCCCATCGGCCGGTCCCAAATAGAAGCCTGGGTTCGGGAACTAAGCCCGGACCTTGTCATCGGCGAGTCCCTCGGAGCCATCCAGGCCCTTCGCGTGAAGGGCATCCCGCACCTTTTCGTGTCGCCCGCGCTGGGTGCTCCGGCGCAGCTGGTGAAATTCGCGCCGCTGGCGCGTTTCGCTTTGGGCCGATGGTACCTCCACCACCGTTATCCCGTGAAGGAAGGAGACCGTCAGCCCCTCAAGTTCCGCTACGAGGTCATGATGCGCTACCGGGAGCACTGGCAGGCTGCGCTCGAGGCCATCGGCAAAGATGAGTACTACTTCGCCTTCTTCGGCGCCCATGACCATTTCATGCGCTCCGGCGTGGTGCAGATCCCCCTCTGGGAGAAGTACTTCGGAAAAAGCTATACCGTATACGACGGAACCCATTTCATGGAGGAAGAATTCATAGAGACGCTCCTTGTCCCCAAGATCCGGGAGGTTCTTTCTTTTGCAAATGCAGCCGGAAATGTGTAATTTTGCACGATGATGAAAAAACATCTGGTCATACCCCTTCTTCTTGTGGCTGCTGCGGCTCTCTCCTGCCGGGAGACGCCCGTTCAGCCGCGCCCGACCATCCCCATGGTGTATTCCATCGTGGCCGATTCCACGGGCGCAGGCCGGCTCGCCGCCCAGAGCGGCCGCCGCGGGGGAGAAGGCTCCATCGCCATCATCGGCGAACCCAAGAACACCATCGTCCTGGCCCGGCGCATCCAGGGAACCGACCGCGTGGACAACGTGGACGGCCGTCCCGTGAGAGACTCCCTGCCGGATTTCGCCGGAGAAACCTTCGACGTCATCATGGATGCCGTGGGCGCTCCCTACGCGCAGTTCTTCTCATCGGCCCGGAACCTCCCCGATTCCCTGCGCCAGGAGTCCCTGGACAGCCTGCGGGAGCGTGCCGTCATCAATGCCGTGAGCGCCTGGGACAGCCTCAGCTGGCGCTCCGCCACCGACACCGAACCGCTCCTTCGCAAGCAGCGCGCGAAGATGCTCATCTATACCTCCACGCTGCAGGCGCAGTGGGGTCTTTTTGACGTAGACACCCTCCAGCAGCTATGCGGAGGCGGCTGCATCATCCTCTCGCCGGTGCACGCCATGCTGGACCAGGCCTACGCCTCCGGCGCACGGTCGCTCGTCGTCTGGACCACGAGGGATGTGCGGGCCTCCGGCGCCTGGCAGTCCGTGTTTGCCCGCAAAGGATGGGCCGATGCCCACCTCACGGTCATCGCACCGGAGCGCGCGCTCGACATCCGCACGGAGCTCCGCAGCGTCCTGAGGGAATACCAGGCCACCGGCCGGGTGATGGACGCCCTCCTTGTGGACGACGTCACCGTGAACCTGGCGCCACTGCAGTCGGAGCTTTCGCTCATCGGCCTCAAGGGAACCGACGAGGACGCCGCCTTCCATGCCATGATGGCGCCCGGCTTCGCCCTCTGGAACCCGGTGGACGCCCTCATCAGAGCCACTTACGAAAACCTGCGGGAGCACTCCCTGTTTACGCACCGGATTGCCCGTCCCGCCCTTCATTATTACGAGACCGCCGAGTCTGCCGAGGGCATGCCCTTGCTGGTTGAGACATCGGCCGCCTACGCACAGAGCACCTATGTTTCAGATCTCTATTAGCCCGGACGAAATAGCAGCCCTGGAGCTGGCTTCGTTCCCCGGGGAGATTGTGGTCATTGACAGTGAAGGTCCAGAGATGGACCAGGCTGTCCGTTATCTGAAAAAACAGAAAGTGCTGGGCTTCGACACCGAGACCCGTCCCACTTTCTCTCCGGAACAGCGTTCCACCGGAACGGCCCTCCTGCAGCTTTCGGGAAGCGGCAAGGCCTACCTGTTCCGCCTCAAGAAATGCGGCCTGCCCCGGGCCCTGGCCTCGGTCCTGGCCAGCCCTTCCATCCTCAAGGTGGGAGCCGCCACGCTGGACGATGTCCGCGGCCTACAGAGAATCACCCAGTTCGCCCCCAAGGGATTCGTAGACCTCCAGAACTTGGTATGGGAATACGGCATCCGGGACAAAAGCGTCAAGAAGATGACGGCCATCATCCTGGGCGTCAAGATTTCCAAAGCCCAGCAGCTTTCCAACTGGGAGGCCGAAAAACTCTCCGAAGGCCAGCAGAAGTACGCCGCCACCGACGCCTGGGTGTGCCGGGAAATGTACCTGAAGCTCCTCTCCTGCGAAAAACATCCGCTCACTCCCGAAGAGCTTTACCCCGAACGATATCAGACAAACAATGGATAAAGTCATCCTGAAACCCCGCCGGGAGGAGTCCCTCCTGCGCTTCCATCCCTGGGTATTCTCCGGGGCCATCGCCCAGATCGTGGGCCATCCCGCCGAGGGAGACCTCGTGAGCGTGTGCGCCGCCGACGGCCGCGTGCTGTGCTGCGGCCATTACCAGATAGGCTCCATCGCCGTCCGGGTGCTCAGCTTTGACGAGGATCCCACCCAGCCGGACTTCTGGCTGCGCATGCTCTCCCGCGCCTATGCGCTCCGGGAGGCCTGCGGTCTGGCGACATCGGCCACCACCACCTGCTACCGCCTGGTGCACGGGGAAGGGGACGGCCTGCCGGGCCTCATCATTGACTACTATGACGGCGTGTGTGTGCTGCAGGCCCATTCGGTGGGCATGTTCCGCGCCAAGGCTGCCATTGCCGCCGCCCTCCGGGAGGTCTATGGAGACCGGCTCAAGGCGGTGTACGACAAAAGTTCGGGAACGGCTCCTTTCAAGGCCGGGCTGGATCTCATAGACGGCTATCTGTACAAGGCTCCGGGCTTTGAGAAAGACGAACTCGCTGTCCTTGAAAACGGCAACCAGTTCCTGGTGAACTGGTGCGAGGGCCAGAAGACCGGCTTCTTCCTGGACCAGCGGGAAAACCGCTTCCGGGTGGGCTCCCTTGCCAAAGGCCGCAAGGTGCTCAACCTCTTCTGCTATACGGGCGGCTTCTCCGTCTATGCCCTGGCCGGCGGTGCTCTCCATGTAGACTCCGTAGATAGCTCCCAGCGGGCCATGGACATGGTAGACCGTAACGTTGCGCTCAACGGATTTACTCCGGAGCAGCACACCTCCTACTGCACCGACGCCATTGACTTTGTGAAGAACGTGCCCGACGGTGCCTACGACCTCATGATTGTGGATCCGCCGGCATTCGCCAAGCACCGCGGAGCCCTCAAGAACGCCCTCCGCGCCTACCAGCGCCTGAACGCCGCCGCCATCGCAAAAGTGGCCCCCGGCGGCTTCGTGTTCACCTTCAGCTGCTCGCAGGTGGTGGACAAGGAGGCCTTTGCGCTGGCCGTTTTCTCGGCCGCCGCGGAGACGGGCCGCAGCGTGCGCATCCTGGACCGCCTCAATCAGCCGGCCGACCATTCGGTCAACATCTACCACCCCGAGGGAGAATACCTCAAGGGACTGCTGCTGTACGTGGAATAGGGTTAATCCTGTGAGAAGTCTTTCAGCTCCTCCCGGTAGGCGCTGAAAATCTTGGACTTGGAGAGGAATCCGCAGTAGCGGCGGTCGCTGTCCACGACGGGCAGGTTCCAGGCGCCGGTCTTTTCGAATTTCCGCATCACGGAATCCATGTTTTCGTCGGGCTGGATGTACTCCGGCGCGGTTCTCATGTAGTTGTATACATGGCGTTTGCCGTAGAGGTGGGTCTGGAACATGTCCTGCCGGATGGCGTCCAGCGATACATAGCCCTGGAAGCGGTCTTTGCTGTCCAGAACGGGGAAAATGTTGCGCTCCGAGCGGGCGACTACCTCCACCAGGTCTCCCAGCGTGGCGTCTATCCTCACAGGGAGGAAGTCGGTCTCCAAAAGGCCGTCGGTCTTGAGGAGGGTGAGGACGGCCTGGTCTGCCTCGTGGGTGAGGAGCTCGCCGCTTGCGGCGATTCGCTTGGTGTAAATAGAGTATTTCTCAAACAGGCGCGTGACGCCGTAGGACAGGGCCGATGTCAGGATAAGCGGCACCAGCAGCGTGTATCCGCCGGAGATCTCCGCGATAAGGAAGATGGCGGTGAGGGGTGCCTGCATGACGCCGGCCATGAGCCCGGCCATGCCCACCAGCACAAAGTTGGAGACGGGGACATCGGCCTTCAAAAGATTGAGCGAAGTAGCTACCACAAAGCCCGCGATGGCACCCACGAACAGGGTGGGGCCGAAGGTTCCGCCCACGCCGCCGCCCGCGTTGGTGAAGGTCATGGAGAACACCTTGAGAAGGAGTACCAGGAGGAAGAACACCGGAACGGCCCATTCGCGCGTCATGAGGAAGGAAAGGGGCGTGTCTCCTATCTCCGCGGCCTTCCCGTTGAGGAGCGGTCCCAGGAAGTTGTAACCTTCTCCGTGCAGCGGAGGGAACAGCAGGATGAGGATGCCCAGCGCCAGGGCGGAGAGGAACCACTTGAGGAAGGGATTCTTGAGGCGTCCCAGCTTGTCTTCCATGGTGAGGGTGGTGCGGATAAAGTAAATGGCGCACAGCCCGCAGGAGATGGCAAGGATGAGGTAGAAGGGGAGATTGCGCATGGCAAAGGGCTCCAGCGTGGCCGCAAAGACGTTCTCTTTTCCCAGGATGAGGTAGCTCACGAGGGTGGCCGATATGGAACTCAGGAGCAGCGGCAGGATCCCGCTCATGGACAGGTTAAAAAGGAGGATTTCCAGGGTGAACAGCACGCCGGCGAGGGGGGCGTTGAAGATGCCCGCCACAGCGCCGGCTGCGCCGCAGCCAAGGAGGAGGGTCATGCCGCGGTAGCTCATGCCGGTATAACGCCCGAGGGTGGAGCCGATGGCGGCGCCCGTGTACACGATGGGGGCCTCGGCACCCACAGAACCGCCAAAGCCGATGGTGAGGGCGCTCGTTACGAGCGAACTCCAGCAGTTGTGGCTCTTGATTTTGGATTCGTTCTTGGAAACGGCCTGGAGCACCTTGGTAACCCCGTGGCCAATGTTGTCCTTGATGACGTAGCGTACAAGGAGAAGGCTCAGGAGCATACCCACGCCCGGGAGCACCAGATGCGCCAGCGGCGTGTACTCGTGTGTAAAGGAAAGCTGCTCCTGGATCCAGTGGATGGAAAGTTTGAGGCCCACGGCGGCAAGGCCGCACAGGATACCCGTGAGAACCGACAGCACCAGAAGGGCCGTGCGTTCAGGTACCCTACGCAAAAGGGCCCGGAAAGGGCCCCAGATGAACTTTATGCCACCACGGTTTGCCATGGTACTACTCGTCGTCGTTACCGCTGGAGTACTGGGCGATGTTGTCGTCGGGGAGGGTTTCTCCTGCAGCGTCGGAGGCGTCTGCGCTGCCACCGGCCACTGCCTCGTTCTCGGCGTCCTCCTCTCCTTCCAGCCAGCGTGCCACGTCTTCGAGGTCGTCGGTCTTAACGTTGATTTTCACCAGGTAAATGGCATCTACGGTCTCTACAGTTACAGCATAGAAGAAGGTGCCGTCCGGCTTGGGATATTTGACAAGGTCTGTGAGATAATCACTGAATCCCTTGGGGTATTTTTCCTGAAACGCGGCGGCGAGATCCGGGTGCCCGGACATCTTCTCGTAACTTACCACATGTCTTTTCTTGCTTTCTGCCATAATTTATCTTTTCTTCTTATTCTTTCGCGATGCAATATTAGTGGATTGTTTTGAACCTTGCAAGGGCTTCCCGCTTTTTTTGGAAGAATTCTTGAAGAAAAACGACTTTTGGCGTTGTTTTTTCTCCGGGTCGTGTTCGGTGAACACGGGCGTCATGTCCCTGGGGTCCAGTCCGGTGTAGAACATCACCGAGGAGGTGGTCATGGGCGTAGGGGTAAAATCCTGCACCTGGTCCATCCAGATGCCCTTCAGGGCCGGGTGGTTGGCCAGTTTTTCCATGTCCTTGAGCGTGCAGCCGGGATGCGAGGAAATAAAGTAGGGAACCAGTCCCACATGCGTTCCGGCCTCGCGGTTCACCTGGTCGAATTCCTTCCTCAGGCGCTCGAACAGCCGGAAACTGGGCTTGGCCATCTTCTGCAGCACGTGATCCTCCGTATGCTCGGGGGCTACCTTAAGGCGGCCCGACGTATGGTCCAGCACCAGCGTCTTGAGGTACGGCTTGGAGCTCTCGTCCACAAAGCCGTCTTCCGTGAGGAAGAGGTCGTAACGAATACCGCTCCCGATATAGCTGTGCCGGATGCCCTTGGTGCTGTCAATGCGGCTGAGCAGTTTCATCAGGCGCGTGTGGTCGCACTCGAGGTTGGGGCACCGTTTGGGGAACAGGCAGCTGCGGCGCTTGCATTTGTCGCACAGCTCCAGGTTCTTTCCGTGCATGCCGTACATGTTGGCCGTGGGCGCGCCTACGTCGGAGATGTTGCCGGCAAAGTCCGGCAGGTTATTGAGGGCCGATACCTCCTTGAGGATGGATTTCTCACTCCGGCTCTGGATGAACTTGCCCTGATGCGCGGCAATGGTGCAGAAGTTGCACCCGCCGAAGCACCCGCGGTGCGTGTTCACGGAGAACTTGATCATGTCGTAGGCCGGAATGCGCTTTCCCTTGTACCGCGGATGCGGCAGCTTGGTGAACGGCAAATCCCAGAACGAGTCCATCTCCTCCGTCGTTGCCGGCGGATACGGCGGATTAATCTGCACATACCCCTCTCCCACCGGCTCAATGATGGTGTCCGGATGCATCATGTTGGCATGCGTCTCAATCCAGTGGAAATTCTCCGCGAAAGCCCGCTTGTCTTTTTGACATTCTTCAAATGAATGTAGCACAAGGATTCCGGGATGGGCAGTATCCCCCGAACCCATGGCCACCCTCGCCTTTGAGGGGGGCTCCGCCCCCCTATTATCCCCCTGCGGCTCCCGGCCTATAAGTCCTCCTTCGTCGGACACGGCCTCCGCCGGGCGCTCTGATGAGCGCATTTTTCCCTCGCTCGGAGTCCGTCCCTTTACATAGAAGGCAATCTGCTGAATCTGTTGCATTCTATGCCGGGACCAGCCTTTTTCGATGCCTTTGGTGAGTTCCAGCATGGGACGCTCTCCCATTCCGTAGCAGAGGTAATCGGCCCCGGAGGAGACGAGGACGGAGGGCATGAGGCAGTCTTTCCAGTAGTCGTAGTGGGTGAGGCGCCTCAGGGAGGCCTCGATGCCGCCGATGATGACGGGGACGTCCGGGAAGAGCTTTTTCAGGATCTGGGTATAGACCGTGACGGCGTAGTCGGGACGGGCGCCGGCTTTGCCGTCGGGGGTGTAGGCGTCATCGTGCCTGAGGCGCTTGGAGGCCGTGTAGTGGTTCACCATGGAGTCCATGGCACCGGCGTTGAGGCCGAAGTACAGGCGCGGGGCTCCCAGTTTGCGGAAGTCGCGGAGGTCGTCCCGCCAGTTGGGCTGCGGCACCACGGCCACGCGGTAGCCCCACTTCTGGAGCCAGCGGGCGATGACGGCCGTGCCAAACGACGGATGGTCAATGAAAGCGTCTCCGCTGAAGAGAATGATATCGATGTAATCCCATCCCAGGGCTTCGACTTCCTTCACCGAGGTAGGGAACATGTATGCTTGAAATGTATCTGCCATTGCAACGGCAAAAATACAAAAATATTTCATGCATGTGTGGCTTTTGTCATGCTCTGGGGCCGATTTTGTGTTTTTATGCTGTTTACTAGCGCTGCTAATGTGCTGACTGACAGCGCTTTTGCTGTATAAGATTTTTCTTTCCGGGGAACTTGCTCTGCCAGGGGAGACGCTCTATCTTAGCGCCGCAAAAGACGTCCTGCAGGGATTGCTGATCAACCGCCGCCGGACCTTTCTGCTCCGATGCCGGCTGGCCCCGCAGCCGGCATCGCCGTATCTTGGAAATACGCAGGAAAAACGCTATCTTCGTACTCCGTATGAAAGAACTATACATTATATATATAGCCAAACTGCTTGGCATCGAGTCCTGGCAGGTGGAAAACTGCGCGCAGCTCATCGCCGACGGCTGCACCGTCCCTTTTATCAGCCGATACCGCAAGGAACGCACCGGCGGCCTCTCCGACATGGAGGTGGCCGAGGTCAAGCACTGGACAGAGGTCTTCGAGGAAATGGATAAGCGGAAGGCTTCCATCCTGAAGACCATCGATGAGCAGGGCAAGCTCACGCCGGAGCTGCGCACAAAGATTGAGGAGTGCGTGGTTTCGAGCGAACTGGAAGACCTGTACCTTCCCTATCGGCCCAAAAGGAAAACGCGCGCGACCGTCGCGGCGGCCCGCGGGCTTCAGCCCCTCGCAGACCTTCTCTGGAAGGGGAAGGTCACGCGTCCGGAGGAGGAAGCCCGGAAGTATGTGAAGGGAGAAGTGGCATCGGCCGATGAAGCCCTGCAGGGCGCCCGCGACATTATCGCGGAGCGTATCAGCGAGACGGCCGTAAACCGCGAGACCCTCCGCTCCATCTATCGCACCCGCCGGGTGCAGTCCCGGGTGACCAAGGCCGGCAGCGAGGCCCCCGAGGCCGCCAAGTACCGCAGCTACTTCAACTTCAGCCAGCCCATCGGCAAAATTCCCGCCCACAACCTGCTGGCCATGCTGCGTGCGCAGGACGAGGGCTACCTTAAGGTAGATATCGACGCTGACGGCGAAAAGTGCGGCAACAAGCTTTATTATGACTACTGCCAGGCGCAGGGATATCCTTCCCGCGAGGCCGGCCTTCAGATCCGGGAGGCCGTGGACGACGCCTGGAAGCGCCTCCTGGACCCTTCCATCACCGGAGAGGTCATCCGCGAGGCCAAGGAGAAGGCCGATGCAGAAAGCATCAACGTGTTCGGGGAGAACCTCCGGCAGCTGCTTCTGGCACCGCCCGTGGGCCAGAAGCGCGTGATGGCCATCGACCCCGGTTTCCGCACCGGCTGCAAGGTGGTGTGCCTGGACGCGCAGGGAAATCTCCTGGCGCACGATGTCATTTTCCCGCATCCGCCCGCATCCCGGAAGATAGAGGCCATTGAAAAGGTGGCCGGCTGGGTGGAGAAGTATGGAATTGAGGTCATTGCCATCGGCAGTGGCACGGCCGGCCGTGAGACGGAGGATTTCATCCGCAAGGTGGGACTGCCGGAAGGCGTCCGCGTGTTCTCCGTGAGCGAGGACGGCGCGTCGGTCTATTCCGCCTCCGAGGTGGGGCGTGAGGAATTCCCCGAGTACGACGTTACGGTGCGGGGCGCGGTTTCCATCGGCCGGCGTCTCATGGATCCCCTGGCAGAACTGGTCAAGATAGATCCCAAGTCCCTCGGAGTGGGGCAGTATCAGCACGACGTAGACCAGGCCCTTCTCAAGGAGAAGCTGGACAACACCGTGGAAAGCTGCGTCAACGCCGTGGGCGTTTCCCTCAATACGGCCAGTCCGTACCTTCTGCAGTATGTGAGCGGCATCGGCCCGGCCCTTTCCAAGGCCATCACCGATTACCGGAAGGCCAACGGTGATTTTACCAGCCGCGATGAGCTCAAGAAAGTGCCGCGCCTCGGTGCCAAGGCGTTCCAGCAGTGTGCGGGCTTTCTGCGCATCGCCGGGGCGGCCAACCCGCTGGACAACTCGGCCGTGCATCCCGAATCCTATCATATCGTGGACCGGATGGCCCGGGACCTCGGCGTCACCACCCGGGAACTGGTGGGGAATGCAGAGCTTTGCCGGAAGATTGAGGCTTCCCGGTATGTGGAAGGGGATTTTGGCCTTCCCACCATCAATGACATTATCCAGGAGCTTCAGAAGCCCGGGCGGGATCCCCGCGAATCGGCCCAGGAGTTCTCCTTTGCCGACGATATCCGGGACCTCGAAGACCTCAAGGTGGGCATGGAACTGCCCGGTCTGGTGACCAACCTCACCGCCTTCGGGGCGTTCGTGGACATCGGCCTGCATGAGAATGGCCTCATCCATGCGTCCCAGATGGGCGTCCGCGGGATGGCCGTTCCTTCCAAGGTACTCAAACTGCATCAGCATATTATGGTTCAGGTGCTCTCGGTAGACCTTGAGCGCCGTCGCATTGGCCTGAGACTTCTCAAATAAACTATGCAACAACTCAAAACTTACGGGGCCGCTATCCTGGCCATCCTGTTCTGGGGACTTTCCTATATCTGGTCCGGGCGCCTGGTGGCGCAGGAGATTCCGGTGGAGTTCTTTCTGCCCATCAGAATTCTGGCGGCTGCGTTTATTCTGCTTATAATCAATATTATATGCGGGTACAAGATGTATCTGCATCCGCAGCATTTCCTGACGTTTTTCCTTCTGGCCGCCTGCGAGCCGTTCATCTATTTCTTCTGTGAAACCTACGGCATCCAGTTCACGGGGTCTCCTACCATCAGTTCGCTGGTGATTGCCTCCACCCCTATCCTGGCCATCTTTGCCGGCGTCATGTTCTTCAAGGAGCGCATTACCTGGCAGCACATCGTGGGCATGGTCATCTGCCTTGTGGGCCTGGTGCTGGTGACGCGGGCGCACCGCGGAGAGAGCCGCCTCTTCTACTTTGGCATTGCCGTTCTTGTGCTGGCCGTGGTGGCCGAGGTCGCGTACGCCACCCTTACCAAGGCACTCACCGAAGGGTACAAGCCCACGGTGATTGTGATGTATCAGTTCTTCATCGGGTCGCTGTTTTTCCTGCCGCTGTTCCTTACGCGCGGTATGGAGAATTATACGCCCGAAGTCTATGGCAGCTGGAGCGTATGGGAACCCATCCTGTGCCTTTCCATCCTTTGCTCTACCATTGCGTTTGCGCTCTGGGCCTATGCCATCGGCAAGTTGGGCGTTGCCAAGTCCAGCATCTTCCAGGCCCTGAACCCCGTGGTGACGGCCCTGGCGGGCTTCATCCTGGGGGACGAGCTCCTCTGCGGCGCACAGTGGGTGGGCCTCGCGATTGCCATCGGCGGCGTCATTCTCACCCAGCTCAACCTGGGCGGAAAGGACTTGTTTGAAAAGAAGAAAGCCTAGAATTTACGGAATCTCAGGGCCATTACGCCCCAGAAAGCTTCTCCGAAGATACCTCCGCTCATCTTGGAGGTACCCTTCTGGCGGTTGGTGAAGATGATGGGAACTTCTTGCAGCTTGAAGCCCTTCTTCCAGGCCGTGTATTTCATCTCAATCTGGAAACCGTAGCCTTTCATGCGTACGTCGTCCAGGTTTATGCTCTCCAGTACCTTGCGGCTGTAGCACACGAAGCCGGCGGTGGTGTCGTATACCTTCATGCCCAGGATGGTGCGGACGTAGGCCGATGCGAACCAGGACATGATGATGCGGCTCATGGGCCAGTCCACCACCGACACGCCGTTTGAGTAGCGGGAACCCACGGCGAGGTCTGCGCCGCCGGAGCAGGCGCCCCACAGGCGGATGAGGTCCTCCGGGTTGTGGGAGAAGTCTGCGTCCATCTCGAAGATGTAGTCGTATCCGTTTTCCAGCGCCCAGCGGAAGCCGGTGAGGTAGGCGGTGCCGAGGCCCAGTTTGCCGGGGCGCTCGATGAGGTGCACCCTTTCCGATGCCAGGCCCTTTACAATCTGGGCGGTTCCGTCGGGGGAGCCGTCGTCAATGACGAGTACGTGAAAGTCTCCGGGGAGGGAGATGACTTTGCCGATGATATCCGAGATGTTTTCTTTCTCGTTGTAGGTGGGGATGATTACCAGTTTCTTGTCCATAGATACAAATATAATATATATATTCAGACGTTGCGCCATGATTTAAGCAAAAAATGGTCCTGAACGTCAAAAGTGAGAAAATTTTGAGAAATTTTTCAGAAAAAGTTTGCAGATTCAAAAAAAGGTAGTACCTTTGCAATCCCGTTCGGAACACGAGCGGGTTTTTAATCGAAAGTTCTTTGAAAAGACTGAAAGGAAAGTACAAGCAAGTACCGGAAATTTGTAACAAATTTCAAGTAAACGAGCGTCAGTTTCTTTTATGAAACTAGAAGCGTCAGGAACAAGCTAAGCATTATAAAAAATATACAATGAAGAGTTTGATCCTGGCTCAGGATGAACGCTAGCGGCAGGCTTAACACATGCAAGTCGAGGGGCAGCGCGAGGTAGCAATACTTT
>ONKO01000025.1 GCA_900318445.1 uncultured Bacteroidales bacterium | reverse complement strand
TATTGACTTGAAGTTCTTTCTCTTCAGGCTAACACGAATCTATGCGTAAATCAACATCTTACTTTCAATCTGTAAACACGGAAATTATCCGGTGAGCCCGTTTTTCATACCCGTCAGTTGTGCTAACGCGCTGATTATAGGCGACTTAAGCGCCACGACGGCAATGTACGAACACCGGCACCGCGCTGGAATGCCGATTTTTTGTACGTACACCGGAGGTCTTCCGGCCTCCTACCTTCCGCAAATATTCTTGAACTCGCACCACCCGCACGTTTTCCGGTCCTCGGTCCGGCGGAACGGAACGGTGGTGTCTGTCATTTCATGAAGCATCTCACGGAGGTGCTCCCGGGTGAGGCGGATGAATTCCGGGCTTTCGGGGCAGTCCGGGAGGGGCTCGGTGAAGAGCCGGCCTGTGGAGTAGATGGAGTTGATCACCACCTGGCCTTTCAGGGCGGGGTCTGAATGGGCGAACATATCGTAGAGAAACAGCTGCAGGGCAATGCCGGGGCGGTCTGTGTTGGAAGGGCCGAAGAGCTTTTCCACCACCTTGGCGGCGTTGGCATCGGTGATGACAATTTCGTCCTCCTCTACCCGGCCGGTCTTGTAGTCCACAATGCGAACCTGCCCGGGAATGTAAGAGTCTATGCGGTCCACAAAGCCCTTGAAATGGAACCCGTCCATTTCCATGGTGCGGCGCTGCTCAATGCCAATCATGCGGAAGCCTTCCGAGCCGGCTTTGGCAAGAAGCCCGGCGTCGTGCTTCAGGGTGCCCAGGACGTAGTCCAGGAGCACTTCTTCGAGCACCAGGTTTCGGCCGGTGACTTCGATGCTGTGCATCTGATCCAGGACCTCGGCCCGGATCATGCGGCGGAGGCGGGCGGTGTCCTTCATCATGGCGGCGAGGTCCTCGCGGGTTACCATCGGCCTGCCGCGGTACAGGTCCTGCATCACGTGGTGGAAAACGTTTCCCAGCATGCTGGCGTCCAGGGACTCGGCCACTTCGTCCTCCTTGCGGAGGCCCTGCACCACCTGGTAGTAGAACATGGCCGGGCAGGAGAGGTAGCTTTTGAGCACCGAGGCCGACAGCTCCTTGCTGCGGATGAGCTGGACATCGGCCTCGGTCTTGGGAATGTCTCCCTCTTCTTCCACGGGGAGGAGGGCCGATGAGGCCACAACGCGCTTCACGGGCATGCCGAAGCTGTACTCCAGCTGCTTGATGTAGCGGCTTTCTTCGCCGGAGCGGAGGCCTTCGGTGCGGGAGTCGTAGAGGAGCCACACTTTCTCCGGGCGCTGGATCATGCGGTAAAAATAGTAGGCCCACACGGCGTCCTGGAACTCGTAGGTGGGAAGGCCGAAGCCCTTCCGGAGCTCCGGCGGAATGAACGACGAGCTCACGCTGTGGCGCGGGAACATGCCCTCGTTGGCGCTGAATATAATAAGGTTCCGGAAGTCCAGCGCGCGGGTTTCCAGCGGGCCCATGATCTGGAGGCCCTGCAGGGGTTCTCCGCGGAACGGCACCGAAATGCCTTCCAGGATGCGTCCGAGAAGCCGCAGATGCGTGGCGGGAAGCACTTCCAGGTCTGTGCCGGCCAGGAGGTTGAGCTGCGTGTGGCAGCGCTTGGCGAAGTCCAGTTCCAGGAGCATGTCCCCTTCGAGGGAAAGATGCCGGCCGATGTAGGAGACCAGCTCCTTGAGGTAGTTTTCGGTGGCATGGTTCTGTCGGGCCGATGCTGCCGAGGGCTCCGTGATCACCGGGCAGAAGATGAGTTCCAGGAGCGGACCGCCGGCGAGGTCGGAGGCCGGGATGTAGTATTTGGCATCGGCCTTTACCTTCCGGATGACGGCCGATTCTTCCTCCGTCGCCAGCTTTTTGACGAGCCCCGACGAGAAGATTTCCCGCACCTCGCGGTGATAGAAGTACCAGCCGTCCGGCCGGCGGCGCATCTTGAGCTGCATCTGGCCGATGGTGGTGATGAGCGTATATACGGCACTGCCCGCCATGGGGTAGCCCATGGTGACGTTGACGCTGTCGCGTTCCTCGGGAAGGGAATTGAGAAGGGGCAGGAGGAGGGATTCGTCGGGGAGCACGAAGGCGGTCTCCACGGGGTCTCCGGTGATGCCTTCGAGAAGCTGCGGGGCCAGTTTGGCCTGACCGACGGAGGAAGGCACGCTGATGACGGTGATTTCGGGCTTGCTGAGCCCGCCTACGGGGAATGCCTGCGGAAACTCTTCCACATTGCGCTGCATGAAAAACGAGGACTTGTTGGCTTTGTCCCGGATTTCCGGGCTCACGTAGTCCCACACAAAGTCTGCGAGGCCGGCATCCCGCATGCGGCGAAGGAGCAGCCGTTCGCACTCGTTGAGGGCATTGAGGCCTACAAATACGTATTTTTTCACGTCCGGGAATTCCGGCTCCAGGATATCTGCCACGGGTTTTCCGTCTTTGAGCTGCTGGGCCAGGGCGCGGTACACCATGCCTTCGTAGGCGAGGTTCCTTTCCTTTAAGGTTTTGTTAAAGTCCCGGTAGATGGGATACAGCAGGTTCCAGATATGGACAAACTGCGCCTTGACACGTCCCATATCGGCATCCCGGAAATGGGATAAAAAGTGCTCGATGGCCTGGCGCTGGTTTTCGCTCAAGTATTCCATTCCGTCCTGGAGCGCCTTGAAGTCCTCCACATTCTGCAGCAGGGCCCGGGCGTTCACCAGATACTTGTCAATGTCGTCGAAGTCCGAGAGCATGACGTCTCCCCAGAAGACGAACTCGTCCAGGGGCTCTGCCTGCGGATTGAGGTTTTTATAGACGGCATACAGTTCCAGGAGGAGACGCAGTTTGTCGGTGACTTCCACGTGGTTAAGGCGGTAGAAGAAGTCGTTTACGGTGTAGAGCGGCGGTACGGGAAGGGGCACTCCGCCGCCCTTTTCCTTCACCAGGGCAGCCAGGTATTTCTTGAAGAAAACCAGGGAGCGGCGGTTGGGAAAAAGGAAGCATGTTTGTGCTATGTCCGGGCCGGGATAATAGTGTGCGGCCACCTGCTCGAGAAATGGTATCATATTTTCACGTTAAAGATAGTGATTTTCCACGAAAAACTTTTTATATTTGTCAAAATCCATAAAAAACACCAAGACTATGAAGAAGAAATTCAGATGCCTCGTTTGTGGATACGTCCACGAAGGCGACACTCCCCCCGCAGAATGCCCTATCTGCCATGCCAAGGCCGATAAATTTGTAGAAATCAAGGAAGAAGCCGGCAAGCCCCAGTGGGCCTGCGAGCACGTGGCCGGTGTGGCCAAGGGCTGCGACCCGGAGGTATGGGCCGGCCTGCAGCATGACTTCCAGGCCGAATGCACCGAAGTGGGCATGTACCTTGCGATGAGCCGCCAGGCCGAGCGCGAAGGCTATCCGGAAATTGCCGAGGCCTTCAAGCGCTACGCTTTCGAAGAGGCCGAGCACGCCGCCAAGTTCGCCGAGCTCATCGGCGAGGTGGTGTGGGACACCAAGACCAACCTCAAGAAGCGCTACGAGGCCGAAGCCGGCGCCTGCGAAGGCAAACTGGCCATTGCCACCAAGGCCAAGCAGCTGGGCTATGACGCCATCCACGACACCGTTCACGAAATGGCCAAGGACGAAGCCCGCCACGGTGCCGGCTTCTACGGGCTGTACAAGCGGTACTTCGGAGAGAAGTAAGGCAGGGGCCCGGCCGTGGCGCTGAGCGGCTTTCGGCCGTGGCGTTGAGCGGCTTTCGACCGTGGCACTGAGCGATTTCCAGGCCGTGGCGCTTAATTAACTAATTAGCAATGCTTTAGAGTAACTGACGGGTGTGTTTCAAGCACCCGTCAGTTACTCTAATATACTGTGAATAAGGCAGTTAAGCGCCACGGCCGTCGCCCTATTTGTCCATCCCGAAAAAAAGCAGTACCTTCACGACCTGCAATACGTAACTAAAACCCAATCGATATGAAAATGAACATTCCCCTGATGGGAACGCTGCTTCTGGTGTCCCTCATCGTGTGTCCTCTCCTTTATTATTATATGGGCCCGGCCCTGGACGATTCCCAGATGGCAGTTCTCAAAACCCTGGGCACCATCTGCGCCCTCAGTGCCGCCTTCTGTTTTATCGTAGGTGAGCTCACGGGCAACAACTCCCAGATGGACAAACTCTGGAGCATCCTCCCCATCATCTACTGCTGGATCATTGCGGCAAATGGCGGCTTTGCTACGCGCCTTGTGGTCATGGCCGTCCTGGCTACGCTCTGGGGTGCACGCCTTACGTACAACTTTGCCCGCAAAGGTGCCTACCGGCTCAAGTTCTGGGAAGGGGAAGAAGACTACCGCTGGGCCGTGGTGCGCTCCGGCCCTGCTTTCAAAAAGCGCTGGACCTGGACCCTGTTCGACCTCTTTTTCATTTCCATCTACCAGAACGCCCTGGTTCTCATGACAACGTTCCCGGCCCTCGTAGCCATGAAGTCCGACGCTCCGTTTGGCTGGGTAGACCTTGTGGCCGCCCTCCTCATGCTGGGCTTCATTATCTGGGAAACCGTAGCCGATGAACAGCAATGGGCCTTCCAGACCCGTAAGTGGGCCATGATTGGCGAAGGCCGCAAGCTCGAAGACCTTCCGGCGCCTTACAACCTGGGCTTCAACACCAGCGGCCTCTGGCGCTACAGCCGTCACCCCAACTACTTTGCCGAGCAGGGCACCTGGGCGGCTTTCTACATCTTCTCCATCGGCGCCGGCATGGGCATCCTCAACTGGAGCGTGATTGGCGCCCTGCTTCTGATGGTTCTCTTCCAGGGAAGCGCTGCCCTTGCCGAGGAAATCAGCAGCGGCAAGTACCCCGAGTACGAGGCTTATTGCAAGAAGGTCTCTCTCTTCATTCCCGGTAAGAAGTATGAATAAAATCGCCATCCTTGGCGCCGGCAACATGGGCGGTGCCGTAGCCCTGGGCCTTCACAGCTTTGCCCCGGAGCACAAACTCCTGGTCACCACGGCGCATGCGACAACGCTCGAAAAGTACGCAGCCCTTGGAATAGAAACCTCACTGGACAACGCCAAGGCTGCCGAGTGGGCCAGTGTCATCATCATCGGCGTCAAGCCCTGGCTTGTGCAGGGGCTCCTGGGTGAGATCAAGCCGCATCTCGGCGGCAAGCTCCTCCTCTCGCTCGCGGCGGGCATCCCTTCCTCGCAGATGGCCGATTGGCTCAGCGGCGTGGCACCATCGGCCGCCTATACCGTCATCCCCAATCTGGCCGCGGAGGTGGGAGAGAGCATGACCTTTGCATCGGCTATCCTGGGGCAGGCCGATGATACCGTGAAGGCGCTGTTTGACAAGGTGGGGCGCACGCTCATTGTGGACGAAAGGCGCCTGAACGCCGGCATGATGGTAGCCTCCTGCGGTACAGCCTTTGCCCTTCGCTATGCCCGCGCGGCCATGGAAGGCGGCGTGCAGCTGGGACTATACCCGGCCGAAGCCCGCGAGGCGGTGTATCAGACTATGAAAGGTGCCGTAGACCTGGCCAGTGCACACGGAACGCATCCCGAGGCGGAGATTGACCGCGTCACCACCCCCGGCGGCATCACCATCCGGGGCCTCAACGCCATGGAAGAGGCCGGATTTACGGCCGCGGTGGTTGCCGGGCTTACGAAAGGCTAGAAGCCGTTCAAAGGCAGAAATAGAGTTGCTACGAGGAGTAGGAGGCCTATTAGAAGAAGGATTCCTACTCCTTTCCATATCCACTTCACCCACTTCTCATACGGCACGCGGGCCATGGCCAGAGCTGCCATGAGTACCCCCGAGGTGGGCGTAATCATGTTGGTGAAACCGTCTCCGAACTGGAAGGCCAGTACCATGGCCTGGCGGGACACCCCCACAAGGTCCGAGAACGGAGCCATGATGGGGATGGTGATGGCAGCCTTGGCCGTAGCACTGGGAATGAGGAAGTTGATAACGGCCTGGATGCCGTACATGGCCGTGAGGGAAGTAACCTCAGAGGTACCCTGCAGCGAGTTCTGCATGGCGTGAAGGATACTGTCTACTATCTTACCATCCTGCAGGATGACGACAATGCCGGAGGCAAAGCCCACTACCAGGGCGGCGGACAGGATGTCCTTGGCGCCGGAGACCAGTTCATCGGCAATCCTGTTGGCCGGGAAGCCGGCGATGATGCCGCAAAGGATACCCATCGCAAGGAACAGGGCCGTGATTTCTTTCATGTACCAGCCCCAGAGCGTAACGCCCAGGATAAGGGCCACAACCGTAAGGAGCAATACACAAAGGATGGCAATCTGGCGGGGTTGCAGAGGTTCTGCTTCTTCTACCTGCGCCTGCTGCCCCGGAGCCTTCCGGGTCCTTCGGGCATAGAGCACCACGAACACGCAGAGAAGACCGGTGAGAAAGGCCCAGGCAAAAATGCGGTATCCCATGCCGGAAAAAGGCGGCAGTTCTGCCATTCCCTGCGCGATGCCCACCGTAAACGGGTTCAGGAAAGCACTGGAAAAGCCAATATTGGAAGCCACATACACAATGAGCAGCCCCATGATGGCGTCGTAGCCCATGGAAACCACCAGCGGAACCACAATGCCCACAAACGGAATAGCCTCCTCGCTCATGCCAAATACGGCACCGCCCAACGAAAAGAGTAGCGTGAGAGCCACCAGGACCACTTTGTCTTTCTGGCCGATGGCCGATATGAAACGCCGGATCCCTGCATCCACGGCGCCGGTGGCATTCAGAAGCCAGAACGCTCCGCCCACCACCAGGATGAAAATGATAATCCCCGCCTGCTTCACAAAACCGTCGTAGATGGCCGACAGCACCTGCCACGTCTGCGGCACGGCGCTCACTTCCTCATATGACAGGGTACCGTCCGCAGCAGTAACGTACTGCCCGCCCGGAACCAGCCAGGTAAGCACGGCACAAAGGACAATAAGAATGGCTATGATAACGTAGGTATTGGGAAGCTTTTTCATAATGGCCACAAAGATAGTGAATTTGCAGAATAAACGTACCCCGTGGCGGCGAAATAGCTAATACAGAACGCTTTAGCACAACTGACGGGTAACCTAAACACACCCGTCAGTTGTGCTAACACATTAATTATTAACAACATAAGCACCACGGTCGTTTTGTCCAGGCCACGAGCCTTTCCACCTGCAACGTTTCACCTTTCCACCTGCAACGATATGCTGTTCTACCTGCAAGGCTTTGTGCTTCCACATGCAACGCTTTGTGTTTCCACCTGCAACGGCAAACAGGGCAGAGCCACACTGAAACCACAATATAGGGCCGGAGTGAGCAATGGGAGCGAAGGGCGTGAAGCGCCCTGACCTCCCATGCGAACGGAGTCCCCCGGGCGGGTCTTCCTCCCTCCGCAGTACCGCTACTGAAGCCAGCCAACAGGCCACGAGAGCCATTGCCGCGTTGACACGTAGAATGCACAGAATGCCGATTTCCTGTCAACGCGGCCGGGTTTTGCGCCGTTTTCGCCAAAATGCTTGCCACGTCGACACGCAGAATGCACAGAATGCCGATTTCCTGTCAACGCGGCCAAGGTGTTACCGGTGGGATGCACAAAAACGTTGCAGGTGGAGCAACGGCCTGCTGTGGCGTGGCTGCGATGGTGCAGGTCTCAGTCCAAACGGCGCAGGTCACGACTCAAATGGTGCAGGTCTCAGTCCAAACGGCGCAGGTCACGACTCAAATGGTGCAGGTCTCGGTCCCAACGGCGCAGGTGTGAGTACATACCGCCGCAGCGTGGCGGCTAAATGGTTAACAATCAATCAATTAGCACAACTGACGGGTACGATTTTCGCACCCGTCAGTTGTACTAATTCGTTAATATTCAGTACATTAAGCGCCACGCCGAGCGCCACCGAGCGCCACCGAGCGCCACGGCCAGAAAGCCGCAAAGCGCCATACCCTACCGCATCTCAATCGAGTACGGCAACCGGGCATACACCACGCCGGGCTCCTGCGCTTTCAGGGCCGAGACGGCGGGGCCGAGGGCCTCGAAGGGCGTATCGGCGAGGATGGAGGGCTCGGAGCCGGTACCGCCCAGCTGCATCATGAGCTGCTGGATGGGAGTGAGGGGCTCGGGGTAGTCACAGACCGTGTACTCGTCGGAGGAGTGGTAGTCGGCGAGGGCTGCGGCGTACGCGACGGCGTCTTCCAGGTCTCCGATTTCGTCCACAAGGCCAATGCCGAGGGCATCGGCACCCGTCCACACGCGGCCCTGGGCAATGGCATCCACGGCCGGGACGTCCATGCCGCGGGAAGCGGCGACAAGGCCCACAAAGGAGTCGTAGATATCCTCAACGGAAGCCTGCATGTAATCCAGTTCCGCCTTGTCGAAGGGACGCATGAGCGAGAACATGTCGCTGTGCTTGTTGGAGCCCACCGTCTCAACGCCGACACCCACCTTTTTGGTAACGCCGCCAAACTCGGGAATCATGGAGAACACGCCGATGGAGCCCGTGATGGTGGTGGCATCGGCAAATATCTTCTGGCAGCCGTTGGAAATCCAGTAGCCGCCGGAGGCAGCGTAGTTGCCGAATGAAGCCACCAGCGGTTTTTCCTTCATGAGAAGGTCCAGCGCACGGCGGATTTTTACAGAAGCCGATACCGAGCCGCCGGGAGAATTCACGCGGAGCACCACGGCCTTCACGTTCTTGTCTTTTCGAAGCGCGTCAATCTCGCGGACAAAGCGGTCTGCGGCAATGTCCGTATAGTCATTGCCCTCCACAATGTCTCCGTCCATGTGCAGGACGGCTACCTGGTTGCGACCGGGCAGGGACTGAGCCCTGGCGATGGTATAATCGGCGAAAGGGATGAGCGTGAGGTGGTCGGGGTCAGCCACCTGCGCCACGGTGCAGAGCTTCGTGAGCAGCTCCTCATGGTCTACCAGGGCGTCTACCAGGCCGTTTTCCAGGAAGTCTTCCGGGAAGTTGAGAGCCAGGTTGTCCACCAGGGCATTGAACTTGTCGATGGGAATTTCGCGGGCAGCGGCCATCTGGGACACGAAGCTGTCCCACACGGAAGTGACCATGCGCTGGTTCTGCTCACGGTTCTCCGGGGAAGAGGAATTGCGGATGAACATCTCGCCGGCGCTCTTGTACTTTCCGTGGCGGATGAGCTGGACATGCACGCCCAGCTTGTCCAGAATGTCCTTCAGATACAGGGACTGGCTGGAGATGCCGATGAGCATGCTGTTACCGCCATGCTGGGAGCCCATATAGATTTTGTCGGCTACCGAGCTCAGGTAGTAGGAACCGTTGCCGGGATTCTCTGTGTAGGCGATGACCGCCTTGCCGGACTGACGGACGCGAAGAAGCGCCTTCCGGAACTCTTCGACATCGGCCATGCCGGCCGAGAGGGCATCGGCCCTCACAAGCACAAACTGGATGCCGGGGTCCGAGGCTGCCGTATGGAGCGCCTGCACGGCATCCCTGACGCCCAGGACGGGCACCATGCCGCCGGAAAGCGCTGCAAGGCTGGTGGGCATTGGAGACTCCTCCGTCTGCTCGGCCAGGGTGAAGGCCGACATGTCAACATCCAGCACACCGGTGCGGGGCAGGACGGTGGTAGAGCCGGCCAGCGCGCTGCCGAACATCATGAGCATGAAGATAAAGCCGATGATTCTGATGACAACGATGCCACAGATCACGGCCAGGGTGGTCTTGACAAATTCTTTCATAATACGAGTTCTGTTGCCTGATTCCAGGCGATGTGTGTCTTATAGTAATTGTCGAGGAAGCTGCTTCCCCGGGAAGGCAGGTACATGGACAGGCCTGAGTGCGCGCGGATGGAGAAACCGTACTGGCTGCCGTTCATGAAAAAAGGTGTGGCCGCCTTGTAAAGGACGCACTCCCCGAGGGCTTCGTCCAGCTCCTCAAGCTCTTTCTCCGACAGCCCGGCGTGGGCCAGGATGTCCCGGAGGTCGTAGAAAAAGTGGCGGTCGTAGCGGAAGTATCCCTGGACAGAACTGCCGTCCAGCCGGGAAATCTGCGTGCGGTATTTCTCGAACAGCGTCTTGCACACCCCGGCCAGGACATCCATCCGGCGGGTGTCAATGAGCGAGATGGTGGCCGACTGGTTCACGCCGCTCTTGCCCATATAATAATTGTAAAAGTCCTGGCACACGCCCAGCGGATTGGGTACGGGCTCCTTCAGCAGCCGTTCCAGGATTTTCTTGTAGTCAAAGCCGTCGGCCATGGTCTCCGTCTGGGTAAAGGCCACCACGTCCGTCTTTCCGCGCAGGCTCCATGCCACTTCCACGCCGCCGGAGAGGCAGCAGTCCAGCACTACGTAGTTGAGGTTGTAGGGAATGGCATCGGCAAAATCCACGAGGTCCATCTCCACCGACACGTCGCTGTCCAGGTCCTGGCCGATACTGGTGAGCCCGCGCTTCATGGTGTCAAAATGGGACGGATTATCGTAGTAGCCGGGGGGCAGCCAGCCCGATGCATGCGAGGAAAGCACCATGCCGTAGGACTTGGACGGAATGCGGTCCCGTACCGTGAGAAGGGCATCGTGCAGGACGGAGCCGCCGAAAAGGCGATCTTCCGTAGTCCACCTGCGAAGGGTGTCCCGCACCACCGTGCCCTCCGGGGTCCTGTACATGCGGTAAAGGACCGGGGCCGATGTGGTGGAGAGCGAGTTCACCGGCAGGCGCGACAGCACCACGAAGGCGTTGGTCTCTGCGGCCGTTCCTTCCGGGAGATAGCCATCGGCCATCTCATAGAGGTCGTCGGTAAGATAGCCGGAGAGGGAGTTGTGCCCGCCCGACACCATGATCATGACATTTCTCACCTGCTCCACGGCGCCGCGGTGACCGGGCGAGAAAGGGTCTGTGCTGCCCGACGTCCCGGACGGCGTAAAGTCATCCTCGGAACAGGACAGTGCCAGCGGCAGCAGCAGAAGCGCCCATATGAGTCTCTCACATTTCATCAGAATTACAAATATAATGATTTTTATTAACTTTGTGAGACAATTCTACACGCAATGAACAAAACTGTTAAAATGATGATGATAGCAGGTGTAGCCGCCGCGCTCTCCGGCTGCGAAGCCCCCAAGGGGGAAAATTTCAAGTATACCATTGACTCCTTTGCAGACCTCAAGGTCATGCGTTACCAGATTCCGGGCTGGGAGAACCTCACCCTTCAGCAGAAGGAGTACGCCTACCACCTCGCCGAGGCCGCCAAGTACGGCCGCGACATCCTCTGGGACCAGAACTGCAAGGAGAACCTCCGCGTGCGCCATGCGCTGGAGGCCATCCTGGAGGCCGATGGCATTGACCGCGAGGCCCCCGGCTATGCCGATTTCCTCGTCTACGCCAAGCGCGTGTTCTTCTCCAACGGCATTCACCACCACTACGCGGAGGACAAGATTTTCCCTGCCTGCGAGCGCAGCTACTTCGCCAGCCTCATGGAGCAGGCCGGAGTGGCCGATGAAGGCCTCCTCGAGATTATCTACAACCCCGCCATCTATCCCCAGCGCCGCTCCACCGACACGGCCGGAGACATCGTGAAGGAATCGGCCGTCAACTTCTACGAGGGCGTCACCCGCGAAGAGGTGGAGAAGTACTACGCCGGCATCGTGGACCCGAAGGACCCGCATCCCGTCTCCTACGGCCTCAACACCAAAGTGGTGAAGGGGGCCGATGGCAAAGTAAAGGAGCTGGCCTGGAAGGTGGGCGGCATCTACTCCCCTGCCATCGAGAAAATCTGCGAGGAGCTTGCGAAGGCCCGCGAGGTAGCCGAGAACGACATCCAGAGAAGGGCTCTGGGCCTTCTCATCGAATACTACAACACCGGAGACCTCCGGAAGTGGGACGAGTTCAACATCGAGTGGGTGAAGGATACCATCGGTACGGTGGATTTCATCAACGGCTTCATCGAAGACTACAACGACCCGCTGGGCCGCAAGGCTTCCTGGGAGGGCTACGTGAACATCAAGGACTTCGAGGCCTCCCGCCGCACCGAGACCCTCAGCGCCAATGCGCAGTGGTTTGAGGACAACTCCCCCGTAGACCCCCGCTTCAAGAAGGCTACGGTGAAGGGCGTATCGGCCAAGGTGATCAACGCCGTCTGCCTCTCCGGGGACAGCTACCCGTCTACTCCCATCGGCATCAATCTTCCCAATGCCGACTGGATCCGCAAGGAGCACGGCTCCAAGAGCGTGACTATCGCCAACATCACGCACACCTACGACTACGCCGCGCAGGAGATGCCCACCAGCACCCTCGCCGAGTTCGCCTATAATAAGAAAGAGGTGGAGATGGCCAAGAAGTGGGGCACCATTGCCGACGAAATCCACACGGACCTGCACGAGTGCCTGGGCCACGGCTCGGGCCAGCTGCTCCCCGGCGTGAGCACCACGGCCATGGGCGAGTATGCATCGGCCCTGGAGGAAGCTCGCGCAGACCTCTTCGGGCTGTACTATACCGCAGACCCCAAGATGGTGGAGCTGGGCATTATGCCGGACCCGGAGGCCTACAAGGCCGAATATGCGGGTTACATCCGGAACGGCCTCATGGTGCAGTTCACCCGCGTGGAGCCGGGCCGTCCCAACACCGAAGCCCACATGCAAAACCGCAAACTCATTGCCGAGTGGTGCTACGAGAAGGGCGCTGCCGACAAGGTAATCGAGAAAAAGGTACGTGACGGAAAGACGTACTTCGTGGTGAACGATTACAAGAAGTTGCGCGCGCTCTTTGCGGAGCTCCTGGCCGAGATCCAGCGCATCAAGAGCGAAGGAGACTACGAGGCCGGAAAGAACCTCATCGAGACCTATGCCGTGCACATTGACCCGGAGCTGCACAAGGAGGTGCTGGAGCGTTACAAGGCCCTGAACCTCAAGCCGTACGGCGGTTTCATCAACCCCGACATCGTGCCGGTGGTGAAGGACGGTTCCGTCGTTGATTACGAGGCCGTCTACACCGACGACTATCTGGCCCAGATGCTCAAATATGGCAAGGAGTACGGGACTCTGTAGAGATTACAGGAATTATCTTCGCATCGAGCGTAGGATGTCACCCAGTACGGTGGCATCCTACTGCCACGATGTAGAGGCGTTCCTGGAGGCGGTGGAGTTGGAGCCGAGGGTCATCGGCCCCTCCGACATTGAGCGGTATCTCGGGAAGGTGACGGCCGAGGGTCTTTCCAAGCGAAGCGGCGCGCGTCTTCTGAGCTCGCTCCGGAGTTTTTTTGACTGGTGCGTGATGGAGGGCGAGATGGCCGATAATCCCTGCGACCGCGTGGATGCGCCCAAACTGGGGAAGTATCTGCCGGAGGTACTGTCGGTGGAGGAGGTATCGGCCATTCTGGAATCGGTGGACCTGAAGGCGCCTTTCGGGCTCAGGGACCGCGCCATCCTGGAGGTGCTCTACGGCTGCGGGCTGCGGGTGAGTGAGGCGGCGGGGCTGCGCATTTCACACGTGCACCTGGACGAGGGCTTTGTGGACGTCATCGGCAAGGGAGACAAGCAGCGGCTGGTGCCGCTCGGTGAGGTGGCGGCCGATGCCATCCGCGCGTACCTGCCCGCACGTCCCGTCCCGGCCGAACGGAGTTTCGAGGACATTCTGTTTCTGAACCGGTTTGGACGGCCCCTCAGCCGGGTTTCAATCTTCAAGCTGGTGAAGAGCCAGGCCATGGTGGCCGGCGTCCGGAAGGAGATTTCGCCGCACACGTTCCGGCATTCCTTCGCGACGCACCTCATCGAAAACGGCGCCGACCTCCGCATTGTGCAGGAGATGCTGGGCCACGAAAGCATCCTCACCACAGAGATTTACACGCACATCGACACGAAGACCTGGCAGAAGGAGGTGAGGGAGCATCATCCGAGGGGGTAGTTTTCCCGACTCTTCAACGACCACGCAGCCCTCACTGTAAAGACGAAGCGAACCGTGGCGGTTAAGTAACTGAAACAGAGCGTATTAGCACAACTGACGGGTATCAAAAACGCACCCGTCAGTTGTGCTAATACGCTCATATTCAAATGTTTAAGCGCCACGCTGCGGCACGGTGGACCAGGTCCAGCACCTTTTTGGACGAGTCCTCCCCCCCTCCCCACACAAGAACCCGGCCCTGAGGCAAGGCAACTCATGAGCCGGGTTCGATACGTATGTGCTGGCAGAAGGAGGTGAGGGAGCATCATCCGAGGGGGTGAAGGCCATGGCGGCGGAGCGTGGAGATAACTAATTGACAATGCGCCCATTACGCAAAAATGCCTATCGATTTTTCGGCAGGCATTTTTACCTATAGCGCTAGTAATCATTACATTACCTCCACGGCTTGACTAGGCTATCATGAGGTGGCAGGACGGAAAGAGCAAGTAAGTCTTTGTGGTTCCGAAAATTATTGCTATCTTTGCGCGCTTAAAAACCCGCAAGGTTTTTGGTGCAATGGGGTGCTTGCAATAGAGCACTGAGTAACACATTTTTATTTAAACAAAACAATGAAGCATTTTACGCTCAAAGGCGAAATCCGCCAGAAAGGTAACAAGGCCGCCCTCAAGGCCTACCGCGAACAGGGTCTCGTTCCCTGCAATCTCTATGGCCAGGACGTGAAGGAGAACATCCTTTTCACCGTTAACGAAAAAGAACTCAAGGGCCTTACCCACACTCCCGCTTCCTACATCGTAGACCTGGAGCTGAATGGTAAAACCTACACCGCCGTGGCTCACGAGTATCAGTGGCACCCGGTAGAGGACAACTGCCTGCACGTGGATTTCCTCGCCGTCAACGAGAAGAAGCCCATCGTCATTTCCATTCCTCTGAACCTCACCGGTCACCCGAAGGGTGTGCTCGTAGGTGGTAAGTTCGTTCAGAGCGCCCGCAGCCTCAAGGTTTGTGGCCTCATGGAGAACCTCCCCGATCAGCTGGATGTAGACGTAACTCCTCTGGAGCTGGACAAGCGTATGGTAGCCGGTGACCTCAAGTTCGAGGGTCTGCAGATCGTGTCCGACAAGAACACCATCATCTGCTCCGTGAAGACCACCCGCGCCATGCAGCAGGCTGCCGCCGACGCCGCTAAGAACGCCTAATCGGAATGGCCGCTACGTACCTGGTTGTTGGCCTCGGGAACATCGGCGCAGAATACGCCAAAACCCGGCACAACATGGGATTTATGATATTGGATGCCTGGGCTCAGGCATCCAATGTCCTTTTTAAAACCGACCGCTACGGAGACGTCGCCGAAGTTTCCTTCAAAGGCCGATGGTTTGTCCTCCTGAAGCCTTCCACCTACATGAACCTGAGCGGCAATGCCGTGCGCTACTGGATGCAGCAGTTGCACCTGCCCCTGGAGAACCTCATTGTCATATCGGACGACATAGCCCTGCCGTTTGGAACGCTGCGAATGCGGGCGAACGGTTCGTCAGGCGGCCATAACGGCCTGGAGGATATCAGCCGCAAACTGGAAAGCGAGCAGTGGGCCCGCATCCGCGTGGGTATCGGCAACGGATTCTCCCGCGGCGGCCAGATTGACTACGTCCTGGGCACACTCTCCAAAGAAGAATTGGAGCAGGTTCCAGACCTTGCCGCACGTGTCATCCAAGGCATCAAGGATGTATCTACAATAGGGATACAAAGGGCTATGAACACGGTAAACACCAAGCCCCAAGTGCAGAAAAAAGAGAAATCAGAGGGAAATGAGGAAAAATCGGGCTCTAAACTGCCTGAAATTTAAATTTTCCCCAAAAAAGGTTTTGAGTTTTGTTTTTTTTTCCATAACTTGCAGAAAAGTTTGACCCATAACAATTAACGAACCAATAAAACCCAAAAACCATGAAAGCACTTGTTGAAAAAATTAATGCAACTTACGCCGAATTCGCTAAGAACGCCGAAGCTCAGGTAGTAAAAGGCAACAAAGCCGCTGGCGCCCGCGCCCGCAAAGCTGCCCTCGAGATCATGAAGGACATGAAGGAATTCCGTAAGGTTTCCGTGGAAGCTTCTAAGTAAGTTTTTTCACACAAAAAGAAATATGTTGCAGAAAATTCATTTTTTCTGCAACATTTTCTTTTTATCTGCATCTATTATGTAGGTTTAGGTTTTAGTACACGTCAAGAAACCGGTTCAAGAGGCTTGCCTCAAGAGCCGGTTTCCTTGCCTTTTATCCCCTCTTTCCCCGCTCGACAAAATGTACCGGTGAGATGTCGGGCATTTAGGATACTCGTAATGCGATAATTATCAACACCTTACGAAATACTTTTCTGCCCGAGGTTGGCATTTTAAGGTTCTTCGTCACTTTCGGTGCAGGTTTAGCCCGTTTTGGCTCGGATCATTTTAACCATCAACAAGTGGTTGCCAGCCCGTCCATACATGGAGCGTTTCAGGGCTTTAAGCTTGTTGTTTTTC
>ONKO01000029.1 GCA_900318445.1 uncultured Bacteroidales bacterium | reverse complement strand
CCGGCGTCATCGCGACGGCGGAGGCTGAGTTTTTGGAACGAATCGGGGTTTGGGTACCGGACCCCGGGCCGGTGAAGATTAAGGATTCTCCGGATCCGGTTCGGGTGCGGCTGCCACGGCGTAGGTCGCGAGGGCCTGCATCGGCACGGAAGTCTCGCCGGTGGAGGAGTTCACCAGGAAGTACTTGAAGAAGACCTTCGGAGCGCCGGTGCCCAGGGCACCGTGCTTGCTCTCATAGGCGGACTTGATGTCGATGGCATCGGTGCCGGGCTCCTCGACGTCCATGATCTGGACGGCCTTGCCGTAACCACGGGTTACGCCATTGCTCTGGCCTTCGGATGCCTGGATGATGAGGTAGATGCCTCCGTTGTCGGAGAGTTCCTGGTCCAGCTTGAAGGTGAAGGCCGCGCTGGAGCACACGATGGTGGCGGTGGGAGGAGTCTCCACACCGGTGAGGGTAGGGGGCATCAGCATGATGTTGCCGCCCAGTTTCACGACCCAGAAGTTGAGACGCTGGAACAGGTTCAGGCCGGAAATCTTGCCTTTGGTGCCCAGAACGGACTTGGCGTCCTGACTCAGGGCGAGCTTGTTCCAGGCGAGGATCTGCTCGTTGGTCAGGGACTTCCACTTGGTGGTGATCATCTTCATGACGCCCTTGTTCTTGGCCTGGTCAACAGTACCGATTCGGCCGCCGTAACCACGGTTCTTGATGAACTTGCGGCCCTTGACTTTCGCTGCGGTAACGCCCTTGGCGCTGCCGGACATCTCTTCGAATGCGATGGAGGGGATGTATTTCATAAGCGTTTAAGGTTAAGAGGGTTAATGGATTTGAGTAATAGATATAGTATAGCAATAGCTAACAAGATGAAGGTGGCGGTTCCAGCGTGCATCCGGGCTTTTTGCCACCAGGTGAGTTTGCTCTCTATTTCGACGCTCCGGGTGATGATTCGGTCCCGGTAAACCAGACTGTCTTTATAGACGGTCTCGGTCTTGACCTCGACGGGCAGCTTAACCGGTTTGGTCTCCAGGGAGTGATGAAGGAAGCCGTTTGTCACTTTGGCCTCGCTCTTTGCATAGGCGTTCTCCAGCCTTGATAAAGTATCGAGCGTTACGTTGCGTTCGTCTGCGTCCTCACCTCAACCCGGGTACTGTCCGACTGGGAGAATGGACAGGTTTGCCGGACAGTACCGCAGGAAGAGGCTGCCAGAACGGCGGCGAAGAGCAGAAAGATAGAGAAGAGGTTTTTCATAGGTTTAAGGTTGTAGGCTTGTTCTCGTTCTCCAGTACCTGGTCCAACTCGGCTTGGAACTTCCGGAACTTGACATCGTAGCTGGCTTTCACACCCAGGATGGCGCCGCAGAGGATAAGCAGCTCGCTCACGATACTCACAGCGCTGGTGTCAATCTGTCCCAGTGGCTCGATGAAGAAAAGGCACACGCATGCGATGAGGACGCCGGCGCTGAAGCTCGCGATGGCAATGATGCCTTGAAGGCGCGTGAGTTGCATTTTCTTCTCGTTGGACATAAGGCTTGGGCTATCTGGTGGGTATCACAACTTTGAAGAACTTGCGCGATGCGTTGGCAGACTCGGTCACGTTGCCCTGCTCAATAGTGAGGACCCCGTTGTTGATGTTCGCATTGTAGAACTTGCTGCCGGTCTGTGAGGCGTAGTCTTCGGTGAAGAACACCGGACAGCTGCAGCTGACTATGGAGGAAAGGAGGCCCTGAAGGGAGACCTTGACATAGGGAGCGCCCTCATCAAAGGTCAAAGTGTCTGCCCGGAACACCAGTTCCACATAGCTGCTATCGAGCACGGCCAGAAACTCTGCCCCGGTCATCGAGCCCTGGGTGACGGTGAAGTTGAGTCTCTTCCGGGTCCCGGGGGCCAGTTCCAGCTTTCGATTCTCCGGAGTGAGCAGGCACAACATAATGATGGTATACTGGCCATCGGCGTCGTAGCCGTGGATGGGACGGACGCGGATGGTGTTCTTGTCCTTCAGGAATACCTCTGTAATGGTGGCGTCGTTGGTTTCGCCGTCTCCGCGGATAACATAGGCGGCAGCCTCACGGCTCTTTCCAATCTGGAAGTCCTCCTGCACCTTCACCTCAAGGAAAGGCGCGCGACGGTACTCCTCAGCGGTAGTGGTCACATTGATCTGGCCAAACATCACCGTAAAATAACGGGTCTGCTTGGGCATCAGGATGATATCGTTCTCGGAAGCCCCGAAGTTGTTGCTAATGACTGTGAGCATGGTTATTCAGATTCTAAGTTTGCACAGACAGCCGTATCCTTCGCAGTTGCGTTGAAATAGGGCTCGTTGTTATAGTTCGTAAGTTTGACGGTCTTTGCTCCCAGATCCGTATTTACAGACAGTTCCAACAGTCCAAAAGACAGTGTTCCCTCGAAGCTGTGCTTGGCCAACAGGAAGGCTTCGCAGGTCGGAGTTCCGTCAGGAATGGAAGGGATGGAGAAGGTGGATTCGGGGTTACTGCTCAGTGAGAAGGCCATGCGTCCATTCAGAAGCACCCGCCCGTCAACCATATCCATGTCCATTGAGTAGATGTAGGTATAGCGGACACTGCCCTGGGTCTGAGATGCCAATACAATCCTGATGCGTCCGTCAACATCCGGAGCCACGCCACCGCCACCATCCCGCACCAACCAGGCATGGAAGAACGGGACGTAGCCTGTACCATAGGACATGGCATTGGGTACGCCAGAGAGCAGTAGGGCGCTGTCTTTGAATCGGCCCTCGATGATGGCGCAGCCGGGCTTGCTGTCGCACTGACAGGTCACAAAAGGAACCACGGCTTCCACATCATCCGGGAAATCCTCGTCCGCATTGGTGACGAGGTCAATCTTCTCGTAAGGCTTATTGAAGGTGAGTTCGCTAAGAGCGAAGGCCAGCAGCATGAAGTGCTCGTTGGCATAGTAGTATTTACTCTGGATATAGCCCAGTCTCTCCGACTGGGCCAGTTGCGGAGACTTGAGCTTCTCTAAAGTCACCTGCAGGTCGTGGAAACCACGCAAGCCAAACAGGGTGAAGATCCAGATCTTCCGCTGATGGCGGTCGTTCCAGATGTCCAGCTTCTCGATGCAGAGCGTGTTCCTGTTTTTAATCCAGCACTTGGCCGTGGTACCCATCCATGCATACGGCCCCATGGCCGCGCTGAAGCAGCCGGCAATAGCGGAACGGCTTAGACTCAGGTTGGGAAGGTAGATTTCCAACACCTTGGCATTCTGATAAGCCTCGTTGGTATCATCGTATTCAAAGCTGCCGTTCAGCACAATCTCGTGCTCACTCTGATAATCCTTGAACTGGATGATTCCGGCGCCGAAGTTATTCCCTGTACTCTGTATCATGGTTAATTGATGAATTCAAAGGTTAAACTGGTCCCGAACACCTCGCCAATCTTGCCCCACATGCCGCCACGCTTGGCACATTTGAACTGGTACTCGCGGCCCCAGGCATAGGTGTACATAGTAAAGAAATGCGGCATATAACCTTTATTGGCGTTGGACCGGCCGAGCATAACGCTGGTGAAGTTCTTTCCGGTACGGTCAAAGGCCTCCTTGGTGATGTTGCACAAAGCCTCCTGAACGTCGTGCTTAGTGGCGTCAAACTTGATATCCGCCGTGACAATGGTTGAACCGGGTGCAAACTCCACATCCAGGTCAGTGATGAATTTGTTCTCATCGTCTACGATGTCAGAGTTATTGAACGTGGTCCTCTTGGCCAGGGCCCGGCCGGTGTGGGCGCTGCCGTCCTGACAGACGCGGGAAACTTTCACCGGAACGCCGGTAAAGCCGGTAGCCGGGTCAATCCAGTACATTTCCACGAAATACTTTTGTCCATTGACCGGACTAGTGCCCATCACATTCTGGAATGCCTCCGTAAGGTCGATGTCTCCCCAGTCCGGCACTTTGTCGGGGGAGATAATCACGGTCTTGTCCCAGCCATTGGATACACCACGGCTCTGGCCGTTGGACATCTTGGCAACCAAAAGAAGTTCCGCCTCCGGATCCGGGACGCCGGTGAAGAGAATGATGTTCTCGGAAATGCAGTAATCCGTGAACTCCACAGTTGGGATGGCAACTAAGTTGGCTGGGGCAGAGGAGAGAAGCTGCGCCTCGCCCACATAGGCGCGGTTGGAATTGAGTTTGACAAAGAGGTTGCTCCCGGAGAGCTTGGCCTTCTGCCCAAAAACGGACTTGCCGGAGACCGTCTCGGCCAGGTTCTCCCAAGTCTTCTGTTCTTCGGCTGTGAGGTTCTTGTATGCCTTGGAAATCTTCGACAGGGCGGAGCGGCGCACGAGCTGGGAAGCGGTGGCGTATCCGGTGGGATAGGCCTTCAGCGAAAGGATGCTACGACCGTCCTGAAAACGAGCCGTAACACCCTTTGCCGAGCCGGAGAAACCTCCGAATGCGATGGAAGGAAGAGCAATCATAGCGCATCTAAAGTGTTAGTTTAGGTTAACGAAAGGGTTTGGCTATGGCGGATATCGCCATATCCAAACCCCTGCGCAAAAATAAGAAAATGTTTTTACAATAACAAATTATTTGTAAATAAAAATACTTTCTATCAATAAATTAATATAAAATATATCAAGTTATACTTTATGTAATGGTTTTATCATTCTGAGCGCAGCGAAGATTCTACCTCCTGCGCTTTGTCAGGTCCTTGTATCCGTACTCACGATTCGGGTTAATGAAGTCCAAAATGCCATCGACATGAAGCCCGATGATAGCTTCTTTGCCTTCTTTGGATTCCAAGAACTGGAGGCTTTCTTCGCAGTCTTGGAAACCGTTTTCAGTCAGGACTGCCGGGCAAGCTGTCTTCTTGAGAATCGCGAAATCACTCTCTATGTCTGGATCACCGTCCGAATAGTCCATTCTCAGCCGGTGACCGGGGAGCCAAAGTCCGGCCTGCTTGTATAGACAGTCGGCCAGTTTGTCACTTCGCGTCTGGCCTTTGCAAGTATAGGCGCTCCAGCCGGTGGCATTGTACCAGCGGTCACCCTTGCCGGCGGCATTCACGTGGATGGACACCAGGAGGACATTGCGTTTGCCCAGTCGGTCGCACCAGCAGTTCGCCCGGTAGCATCTGGCGCTGAGGCAAACGTCATATTCCTCTTGCACCAGCAGTTCAGCGTCGTAGCCAAGGTCTTTGCAATCGGCCACGATGGCACGGGCAATTTCCCTTGCCCAGGCATATTCCCGGAATCGGCCATCAGGGGAGCGCTTGCCGGGAGTGTTCACTCCGTGGCCATTGTCAATCAAGATTTTCATGTTGCTCAGTATTATTGTTTTGTGTGTTATCCTCGGATGAGGGTTTTGAGGGGTTGTCGGTTTGAGGGGAATCCTCGTGCTTTCGGTAGTGGCCATGGGAGATACGCTCGATGAGTTCTGTCTCCCGCCACTCTTTCAGGTAACGCTCCACGCTCTTTTGCGAGATGCCCAGTTTCAGCGCCTCTTCTATGGCCTGTGCTGTCCCAAACTCTGTGGGCAAAACCTTCAGCAGCTGACTCTGCCTTTCGGAGCGTTCAGAAGCCGGGCGGTACAGTTCATGGCTGGAGAGTTCCTTGTACACGCGAGCGGTATGTTGAATGAGGACACGGGAGATTGTCATTGCCGCTTTGAAGTCCTGGTCATGGCAATAAAGCATCGGCGGAAACTCCAACTCATCGGCCATCCGGAGGATGGAAAGAATCATTGCAATGCGGTAGGTGATAAGGCCTAAACGTCGGATGGAAGCTATGATATCATCGCCAAAAAGATGGTAGTAATCCCACTGTGTCTGGCGGTAATAATCATTGAAGTTAGATTTCTGTGAAGCGGTGAAATAGAACTTGATACCAGCATTCATCTGAAGGTTTTGATAAAGTTTCAGAATGCGCTCTCCAATACGGTCGAAGGTGTCATCCAGACTGTCTGTATCTTTGTGCTGGGGGAACATGTTCAGCCACTCCAGACGGAAGTCCACGTAGTAAAAAATGAAGCGGCTGAACAGACCATTCTCTGTGTCCGGAATAAGCGAAGCAATCTGCCTGGGTGTGCCGGACAGAACGGTGGAGAGTTTCGGCTGCAGCAGTTCCACGAACTCACGGTCCTTTCGGCGGGTGTAGGAGATCGGCTCATGATGGAAGGCTTTTCGGAATCCGTCGCTGTAGTTGCCATAGTCGGAGGCAAAGACATTGGCCAGGGTGTCGCCCTCGGTCTCGAACATCAGGCCGCAGCCGTCGTTCTCGCTCAGGATTTGATAAACCATTGTTGCACTGGAGTTGGCCGGGATGATGAGCGTACGGCGCTTGGGCTCATCCGGCGGCAGCAGGGATGGGTCTCGTTTCTTCTTCCGCTCATATTCGGCCTTGGCTTTCCGGTAACGGGTCATGTCCTCGTCATAGAGGAACTTCAGTTGGTTTTGGATGGGCTGGATCAGGCGTCGGCAAAGCGTGAGTCGGCCCTTGCCGGCAGATGCCGGTGCCGTGATGAAGAGGAAAAGGTTGGGATACACCGGCCGGTCTCCATAGACTCCGGAGAGGTGTGGGAGGCAGGCGGAGAGACTCACGATGGAGCCCAGGATGAGCAGGTCGGCGTCTTCGTCGGAGTTGGCGTTTAGCGCAATCTCATCCAGCAGGTCTGGCAGCTTGCCCCGGAGGTCCTGGGAAAAAGTCGGCATTCGTTTTCCCCTCAAACCCTCAGAACCCTCAACCCCTCGGCCGGGGGATTGTATCCCATACTGCTTGGCAAAATAGAACAATGTCCTTGGCTTGATGCCATCGCCCTTCGAGCGCATACACTTGTCATACTGCTTGTCGGCCTCTTCTTCGCTGTAGTTCGGATAAAACCGGGAAAGCCGGAGGAAGTAATCCCGGCCTGCCTCGCCCAGAGCCTCCTTCAGCGCAAAGCCAATCTCTAACCACTGGTGATAATCGCCGGTGATGTCCACTTTCCTCGCCTCAACTGCCAGTGTCAGCCGCTCAATTTCATCGGCCAACTTGTCATCCTGAGCTGTTCCGTTATCCTGGTGCTCTTTGTCATCCTGAGCGCAGCGAAGGATCTCGCTCTTCTTCTTTTTCCAGTCACCTGGTTCAAAAGTCTTCTTGCTCATGGCTGCCTCCGTCTTTCAGGGTTCAGATACGCATTCGGGTCGTAGGCAAGGAAACAGGCCCGGCCCGCATCCTTGCATTGTCGGTCCGGCTCAATGTGGTAAGTCTCTTTGCAGTACTGGGCCACGCTCTCAAAGTAGTCCTCATGGTTCGCTTTCACCAGGTCAATCGGAATAATCCACTTGAGCCCTTTGCCGGAGGGGCTCCGGAACAGCAACTGGGTGTCAAAGTACTCGTCTCGCAGCAGCTTTTGAAAAAGCTCTTCCAAATCCGGTACATGGTCGAAGTCAATGCAGAGAAGGCCGCTGTGTCGGACCAGGTAATTCTTGCCGCGGATGGTGAAAGTGCCGGAGGGCGTGATGTAGTCAAAGTTTGCAGACTTGAAAGCTCGCTGGAGCTTCGGGTCATCAATGGAGCGAAGGCGCTGTGTCGCCGGGATGCCCCAGTGGCCGGTGATATAGCGGTAGGCATCCAGGAGTGTGATGTTTTTGCAGGGGTAGAGGTTGGAGATGGGCGCCTTGAAGTAGGAAAAGGTGGTCTCCGTATTGGCCGGTGGGAGTTTGAACTCGCCGGTGTGGATGTCTACGCCCAGGTTCAGTCGCAGGGCTTCATTCACGGCCAGCAGTAAGTCGGCCCCTTCCAATCTCCAGTGCATGCGGGCAAAGTCAATCACGTTGCCGTCCGGCAGGTGACCGGAACTGTCGTGGTGGACCGCCAGTCTGGGCGGCAGCTTCGCCGCAGGATCCATCTTCCGAATCTCGATATGCAGGCTTGGCCGGGAGTTGTCCCATGGATTGCGGACCCAGCCGCAGTCATCGCCTTTCACATGCATCAGGAAGTCGTGTGGGTACCAGGTCTGGAGTATGAAGGTGTAGATGTCGGTGCCATAGAAGGTGCGGCTCAGGATGTTCTCCCAGTTCAGTTCGATACCGCTCCAGAGGCTGGGGTAATCACTTGCGGCCATAGCTGCGTCCTCCATTCTTTTTCGGCCCGCCCTCCTCATCGAGCACCATGCCTTCCGGAAGTTCGCCGCGCTCGGCCCGACGAATCTTGTACTCGGGATAGAAGACATGGCCATTCTCGTCGTGCTCTTGGAACAGATACCCTTTCTCGTGCCAGTGCCACATGGTGCTGCGGCTCTTCACACCAAGGCGCTCCATGGCTTCACCCAGCGGCACCTTCCGCTGGCTGTTTTGCTCATCCCATTGCTGTAGCAGTTCCGTGACCACGCCTTTCACAACGGCCTCAACGTCCTCTTTTGCCATCAGACAGGTACGCAGTTGTTCAGGAATAAGAAGAGGAAAGGCCTGGGCAGGTGCCGGGTCCGGGGGATTGGATGGTGGTTGGGGTAGGGGCTCCGACGTTTTCCTCGGCCTTCCTCTTTTGGCTTTCGCCGTTGTGGTCCGGCTCTTGGCCACGGCGATGTTGCGTTTTGCGGTATATCCTTTGATCATTGCTCTTCCCGCCCGTTCCCGTACTCCCGGCCCATCGGGAGAAGGAACGTCGGTGCCGTTCATCAGGTCAGGTGGGCCTCCTGCCATCCGGACGGCATCGCAAATGTACAATCCCGTTGCATCCCCATTTATGGAAAAAGCTGGAATTCCATAAAACTCCGGCTCATCCTGTTCAGTTGTGTACAAAAAAAAGCAGCCGGCGCAACAACTGCGTCGGCTGTATAGAGTGCGGGATTCGAACCCGCGAGTCCGCGAAGGGCTGCTTGAGTATCAGTCAAGTGCATTACGTACCACAGTTATACTGTCATGTCATTTGTCAGTTATTTGTTTCAATATCTTGGTGGCATTCTCCAGTTCCATTGCCTGTCGTTCAAACTTATATGAGTCATATCCCACATAGTCATAGAACAAAGATTGTGCTCCAAGATGCCCTTGAAACTCTTTGTCTAAAACCGGGAATGGAGGCTTGCAATTGAATACTTTTGCATCGAGGGCGGCTTGGATGTAGATGAGAGCATCAACCCGGTAAGCCTTGTCAATCCACCGGTGCATCTGCGCCAGAATCTCCGGAGCCCGTTCTGGGTCTTTGATGTAGTCGATGAACGGCCGTGCCTGTTTCGCTTTGTCCTTCTCCACCATCCGGCTCATAAGAACATCAAGTTTGGCTTCTATCCTTTCCATCATCTCCTCATGCTCATCCAGCCGCCGCATAATGCAAGACAGGAGGATCACCTGCTGGTCTGGTAAATCCTCCTGTCCTTTGATCTGAGTATGAGTATCCTGTGCTACTCGCTGTTCTCCGTAGTCTTCCTGGGTCTTCCAGGTCTGCGCTTTACGGGCACAGGTTCTGTTTGCGGCTCTGTCGCCGCAATCTGTGCAGGTGCTTCTGGCACCACCTCTTCCGGTTTCACCTTCTTCGGGCGGCCCGGTCTTCTCTTGGGCGTGTCGTCCACCTTTACTTTCTTCGGCCTGCCAGGCTTGCGTCTCGGCTTTGTCTCCACCG
>ONKO01000031.1 GCA_900318445.1 uncultured Bacteroidales bacterium | reverse complement strand
CCTTTTTCAGTGGCCTCGTTTTTTGCCTGAACTGCGACGCAAATCACTACTACAAAGCATATCGTGTCGCAAATCAGGGAATTTTTGCGGACCTGCGACGTTCCGTTCCTCCGCCTGCGACGCAAATCAGTCATTATCGCGTACTTGCGAGCGTTCCACCGGGCTCAACCCACAACCCACTAGATCACCAGCTTCACCCTGAATCCACGGACCGTGGGCTCTTCGATCAGGGCCTTCAGGCGAGGGGTAAGGCTGGCGGCGGCTTCACGGGAGAGGGGAGACTCGCTGGTTCCTTCCACCATGAAATCCAGGGCCGTTTCGCCGGAGAGTTCGGCGTAGGTGAAGCGGAGGGTGAGGGGACGGACGGAGCGCAGGTGCTCGAAGAGCATCTCATTGATGAGGGCGTAGGCGGGCTCTGCTTTCTCGGGCAGATTGTACTTGAGGCAGAACCGGTTGAGCCCCGTGTGGATTTGCAGGTAGTCGAACTCGTCGGAGTCTATCTCGTAGACGAGCTTCTGGATGCGGTTCACGAAGGCCTTGGTGGCACTTCGCACCGGATGCTCGAAAATCTGCTCCGGGCTTCCGTCTTCGTAGATGACGCCCTCGTTCATGAAGAAGATGCGCGTGCTCACGTCGCGGGCAAAGCGCATTTCGTGCGTGACGATGAGCATGGTGAGGCCTTCCTTGGCCAGGGCACGGATGACGCTGAGCACTTCTCCCACCATGGTGGGGTCCAGGGCCGATGTGGGTTCGTCAAAGAGAATGACTTCCGGATGCATGGCCAGCGACCGGGCGATGGCGACACGCTGCTTCTGACCGCCCGACAGTGAGGACGGGTAAACATCGGCCTTCTGTGCCATTCCTACCTTCCGGAGGAGTTCCAGGGCCTCGGCTACAGCCTGCTCTTGAGGGACCTTGAGGAGGGTGATGGGCGCATACGTGATGTTGTCCAGCACGGTCATGTGCTCGAAGAGGTTGAAATTCTGGAACACCATGCCCATCTTGCGACGCAGCATGTGCAGCGGATAACCTTTGGCGGTAATGTTCTCGCCGTCCACCCAGATCTGGCCTCCGGTGGGCGGCTCCAGCATGTTGATGGCCCGAAGGAGCGTACTCTTTCCGGTACCGGAAGGGCCGATGATGCTGATGACCTCTCCCTGCGTTATTTCACAATTGACATCCTTCAGAACCATGAGGGACGTGCCGTCGGAATCATGGAAAGTCTTGCTTAAATGCTTTATGCTAATCATGTCAGTGTTTCTTTAGAAGGAGGTTTAGAAGGACCTGGATGAGCCAGGCAACCACAAAATACAGGACCGTTACGACAAGGAGCGGAATGAGCGCGTCAAAGGTGCGGCTGCGGATGATATCGCTGGCGCGGGTAATGTCCTGGATGGCAATGTAGCCCACGATGGACGTGCTCTTGAGAAGATTGATGCATTCCCCGATGTACAGCGGAAGTCCCTTGGAAACCGCCTGCGGGAACACGATGTCCGTGAACGTGCGGAAAGGCGTAAAGCCCAGGCTGAGGCCCGCCTCCGTCTGTCCCGGCGGCACGGAAGAAATGGCCGTGTCAAAGATGGAGCCGGCCGATGACGCAAAGCACAGCGAGAACGTCACCACCGCTATCATGCTGGCGCCCAGCCCGCTCTTCGCAAACACCACATAGAACATGATGAGGAGCAGCACCAGCGTAGGGATACCGTTGATGAAATCCCCGTACAGACCTGCAAGGTAACGGGCCCAGCCATGGCGGCTGCGGCGCCCCTGGCAAACGACAAAGCCGAGAAGCGTTCCGAGGAGGATGGCCATGAGGGTAATCTTGAGGGTCTCCAGAAGGCCGTCGGCAATGAGTTTCCAGCGGTTCTCCGTAACGAGGTTCATCTTGAACCGTTCACCCAGCGTAATGCGGTGCTTGTTCCCGTGGTCCCGCACAAAATAGCCGGGATGGCACTGATAATAAGGCAAGGAGAAGTCTACGGACTTCGTGCGTTCGTCGGTAATGAAAATACAGCCGGAAACAATGTCCGCCTGCCCCTTCTGGAGGGCAATCATGGCCGCTCCCATATCGATATAGTTCATCTCGAAGGGCCGGCCGATGGAATGCGCGAACCAGCGCAGGATGTCGGGGTCCATCCCGATCCATGCGCCCCCGTCGGCGACAAAACTGATAGGCGCTATGTTGCTGCAGCTGATGCATTTAAGGGGAGCCGCGCCGGGCGTAATCTCGTAGTACGGCTCTTCCGGAAGGGGCGTTCCCTCGGTCCAGTGGGCGATAATCTGTTCGAGGGGGGCCGATACAATGAAGCTGTCAAGCTGGGCCCGGAGCTCATCCATACCTTTGCGAAGGGCAAAGGCCACTTTGAAGTTTTCCTTGCCCTGGAAGGCCCGCTTCAGGTGAAGCCGTTCCAGCTCGGGCTTGGGAAGGGCGATTTCGTCGGTCACGAAGACATCGGCCTTTCCCTGCTGAAGCGCCTGCACGCAGTCTGCCTCCGCATTGACGGCAAAAATGCCGATGTCCTTACGGGAACCATACATGTCGTGGTAGTAGCTGCCACTGGCGAAAGCGATAGTAAGGCCAGAGAGATCTTCCTCGGATTGAATTTCTATGACGCGGTCTTTTGAGGAGCAGCCCGCCAGAAGAAGCAGGGCTGCGGTAATACAAGTAAATTTTTTCATCATCTATGGTTGTTGGTCATAGTGGTTACTTTTTACAAATATATGGATTTTACGGTATCCTCACAAATTGTGATAGCGTTGTAGGCTGGATCTTGCTATCTTTGCAACATGAAACGTATTCTTATCTTACTGGGCGTGTTGGCTGTGTTGGCCTTGTCGGCCGCTGTCGCAGCCGTAGCTATGCCCGGCGCGCCTGTCACCAGGCACAAAGATGGCACGGTTACCATCGATACCAGAACATTAAAGGCGGCCGATGGCTGCTTCGGCCCCACACCGCTTCTCATCCACCTGGATGTCAAACAACAGGTGAGCCGCATTGAAGCCCTCCCCAACGACGAAACCCCGCAGTATTTCAGGCTGGTTGCTGATAAGCTCCTCCACGCCTGGGACGGTGTCCCCGCCCGGAAAGTGAAGGACGTGAAAGTAGACGCCGTCTCCGGAGCCACCTACTCTTCGGAAGGTGTCATCTCCAACGTGCAGGCCGGAATTGACTACTATCTGGAGACACTGGCAAAGTAGTCATCCACGCCGGGACATAAACTGACCTGCGACGACTTGCTTGCAGACCTGCGACGTTACGACAGCGGACCTGCGACGGTTTGGCGGCGGAACTGCGACGGTGTGCGTTGCTTCCTGCGGTGCCCTGACCGCGTTGGTGAAAACGGCATTCTGTAGGAGCCGACTGTCGCAGGTCCGCAAAAATTCCCTGATTTGCGACACGATATGCTTTGTAGTAGTGATTTGCGTCGCAGTTCAGGCAAAAAACGAGGCCACTGAAAAAGG
>ONKO01000006.1 GCA_900318445.1 uncultured Bacteroidales bacterium | reverse complement strand
TGCTCATACGGATGAATATTCCATTACTGAGAATATCGCTTCTGCAACCGCTGCCCAGCGTGCTTCCGATGACGGTCTCGTTGTATACGTCCCGCTTCCTGTAGGACCAGTGGAACAGGGCGGCAAGCATGTGTATCCCCGCATAGAGGTTCGTCTGGCTACTGCCGATGGTACGGCCATCCCCGGTGCGGGCCGATACGTGGAGAACGTAGTGATGGAACGTGCTCACATGACGCCGATGAGGGAAATTGTACTGCCGAAGTATACGTCAGAAGTACTGGCCGGCGTGGACGGACAGAAGGCTGCCAATGCCGAGGGTAAACTCAATAATGTAAGAGGACTTGTGAGGCAGCCGGACGGCAACCTGATCCTGATGGAAAGTGCCGGATCGAATACGAGGAGCCTTCGCTTCATTGATGTTTCAAATGGAACCTTCACAACGTTCCGGGATAATTCCAAGTTGGGCGATCCCTGGCATGGCGCTATTGAAGGAAACTATCTCTATTTTAGCGATAAATCCAAAGGAAAAGTGTTCTCCATGGATCTCACGGCGCAGACACGCTCTGTCGCGGAAGTGAAATCCGGCTTGTCCAATGCTATGGACGTGAAGTTCGATGCTAGCGGCAATGCCTATGTCCTCCTGAGAGATACCGGTATTTACAAGTATGAGGGCAGTTTTAACGGGACGCAGAGCGTATATGCTCCTCTGTCGGCGTTCGGCGGAAAAGGCGTGAGGTTACTGAGCATGGCCTTTGATCCGGCTGGCAATCTGCTGGTCGGAACGAGCGCTGACACTGCGGAGAATACCAATGGATATAAGATCTATAAAGTAGACACTGCAGGACAGGTGGATTGCATTGCTGGAACTGGAGAGAAAGCCAACGGCTTTGGTAGTATTGTGGATGGCGCGGCCTTGAGTGCGAAGTTTACCTCCAACCTGCAGGGAATGACGCTGGATGGCTCTGGTAATGTGTATGTGACCGACGATGTCGCTGTTCGCAAGATTACCGTGACGGCGCCCGGCGTTTACGAAGGAGCTGTCGTGACAACCCTGCTGGGCGGATTCTATTCGCTGCAGGATATCGTTTTCAGTGCCGACTATTCTACCTTGTATGTGTCTGACGCGAGCCGTGGAACAGTTCGGAAAATTACGATTGAATGAGAAAACTGTTTATGATGATGGCGCTCCTTCTGGCCGGTGCAGCAGCATCGGCCCAGGAGGGGTACCGTTATGTGGAAGCTTCTGAATTGACGCTTACGGGACAGGTGTTTCCGGATACCCCCAACCCCTATCACCGGATGGATACGGCCCGTTATAAGGGATTTACCGATGAGGAGGTCCGGCTTCTTCTGGAGACGGCGGGAACGGCCGTTGCCTTCCGGACCGATTCTCCTTCTATCCGCGTTTTGCCCGTTTATGTGCGCCCCTATTTTGGCGGAGGAACAACGGGTTTTGCGGGCCGGGGTTTTGACCTGTATATCAAAAAGGATGGTGTGTGGCTTTGGGCGGCATCGGGCCTGCAAAGCGACAATTCCTTGGATAAGCCCGTCAAACTCATCCAGGATATGGATACCACATCCAAGGAATGCTTGCTGTATCTTCCTGTACGCAGCGAGCTCTCCTCAGTAAAAATTGGCGTAGAGGCGGGGCGTACACTGGAGGCCCTTCCGCAGCCTTTCCGTCACCGGGTGGTCGTTTTTGGCTCCAGTTTTACCCATGGCGCCTCTACCTCCAAGGCTGGTATGGCCTATCCGTCCATCCTGACCCGCGAAACGGGCATCCAGTTCCTGAATCTGGGCGTAAGCGGCCGGTGCCGGTTGCAGGACTATTTTGCTGCAGCTTTGGCCGATGCCCCCGATGTGGACTGCAGGACTATTTTGCTGCAGCTTTGGCCGATGCCCCCGATGTGGACGCTTTCCTCTTCGACACCTTTTCCAACCCTACTCCTGACGAGATCCGTGAACGTCTGTTTCCTTTCATTGAAGCCATGCAGGCTGCCCATCCTGGCAAACCGCTGATTTTCCAGCAAACCATCTATCGGGAGCGCCGCAACTTCAATAAAAAGGCCGATGCATACGAGCGTGAGCGTATGGAGCTGGCGTCTAAACTGATGAAAGAAGCCTGCCGGAAATACAAGGACGTATACTATATCACTACCACCAATGCCACTTCGCCCGATCACTACACGTCCGTGGACGGTACGCATCCCGGCGACTATGGCTATACCCTCTGGGCACGGAGTGTCCGTAAGCCCGTTCTCAAGATTCTGAAAAAATACGGTATCCGATGAAAAAATGGATTCTTTTCGCACTGTTCACAGCAGCGGTGCTTCCTGTCTTTGCCCAGGAGATTACTCCGGCCCATCGTGAACGCGCCGCGGCCTTGACGGCACAGATGACCCTTCAGGAAAAAATCACCTTCGTTGCAGGTTTCCGGGATGGCTTCCATATAGCTCCCATCGAGCGGCTGGGCATTCCCGAAGTCCGTCTGGCCGACGGCCCCCAGGGCGTACGAAACAATACGCGCAGTACACTCTTTGCCTGCGGTGTTGCTGCGGCTGCTTCTTGGAACCCGGAACTGGTAAATAAGATGGGCATTGCCCTGGGCCAGGATGCCCGCGCCCGCGGAGTCCATGTATTATTGGGCCCTGGAGTTAATATATATCGCAGCCCGCTCTGCGGCAGAAACTTCGAGTATTTTGGCGAGGATCCTTTCCTGGCTGCCGAGACGGCTGTCGCCTATATTCAGGGAGTTCAGTCACAGGGCGTGATGGCAACTGTCAAGCACTTCGCCCTCAATAATCTGGAGTACGACCGTCATCATACCAATTCCATTGCAGACGAACGCACCATAAACGAAATCTATTTCCCTGCCTTCAAGGCTGCCGTGGAGCGCGGCCATGTGGCTTCTGTGATGACCAGTTACAACCTGGTGAACGGCGTTCACAGTGCAGAGAATCCCTATCTTATCGGCGAAACTCTCCGGGGAAAATGGAATTTCCAGGGCTTTACGATGAGTGACTGGACGTCGACTTATTCTCCCGTGCTCCTTATGCAGGACGGTGTAGACCTTGAGATGCCCCGTGGCTTTTGCTTCAACGAAGAGACTTTGTCGCCCCTGCTGGAAAGGGGAGTGGTGACCGAGGCGCAATTGGATGCCAAGGTGCAGCGTATCCTGCAAACCTATCTGGCTTTTGGTTTCCTGGATCGTGATCAGCTGGATTCCTCTATCCCGGAAGACAACCCCTACTCCCGCGAAGTGGCCTATCAGTTGGCGGGAGAGAGCATCGTCCTTCTGAAAAACGATGGTATCCTTCCTTTGGACCGACGTCAGAAGATTGCTCTTTCCGGTCCGCGGGCCGACAGTATCCCTTGTGGTGGAGGAAGTGGTGCCGTGGATCCTCTTTATGCTGTCTCTCTCAGGGATGGCCTGAATCAAATTGGGGCCAGGATTCAGGAGGATGCTCCGGTGGAGATCCTGGCACTGGGCTTTGACAGTAATACAGAGAAAGAGAACAGTGACCGCAGCTTCTCCCTTCCGGATGGACAGGAGGCACTGGTGGATGAAGCCCTGGCAAAGGGCCATAAAGTGGTTCTGGTGGTGAATGCCGGTGGCGCGGCCGATCTCTCGCGCCTGGAGAGCAAGGCTAATGCCATCCTATGGGCTTGGTATCCCGGGCAGGAAGGCGGAAAAGCTTTGGCAGAGATCCTGTATGGCCGTATCAATCCATCCGGCCGTTTGCCTATGTCTTTTCCCCGCGCCCTGGAAGATAATCCTTCCCAGCCATACTACCTGCCGGCCGACCCCGTTTCCAAACGCGGACATTCCGTGAAACCTTCCGTATATGCAGAAGGCGTTTTCGTGGGATATAGAGGATACAAGAGTGTGCTTCCGCTGTATCCTTTCGGTTATGGGCTCTCCTATACGGAGTTCTCGTACGGACCGCTGACGGTCCAGCCTTCCGGCGACGGTTTTGATGTGACGTTGGAGATTCGAAACACAGGAAAAATGGATGGAGCGGAAACCGTACAGCTTTTTGTTCACGAGGACCATCCGCTTGTGCCTCGTCCGGAACGCGAACTCAAGGCTTTCCGGAAAGTATTCATAGGAAAGGGCCAGACACAGAAAGTGGTCCTTCACCTGCCTCGGGAGGCTTTCGCCTGGTACGACAGCTCTCTCCACGGCTGGCGGGTGGTGCCCGGAACCTTTACGCTGGAAGCGGGAGCATCGGCCACGGACATTCGTGGCAGTGTAATTGTGACAATAACAGAATAAAGATCGATGACATCAGAAGATAAAAGATATACCCGGCTTCGGTGGCAGGTGTTCCTCTCTGCCACCGTAGGCTATGGAATATACTATGTATGCCGGCTTAGCCTGAATGTGGTTAAAAAGCCTATCGTGGACTCGGGAACACTTACCGAGACAGAGCTTGGAATCATTGGATCGGCCTTGTTCATCACTTATGCAGTGGGCAAGTTTGTAAACGGTTTCCTGGCTGATCGGGTGAATGTCAGACGTTTCATGTCGCTGGGCCTGCTGGCCGCCGCACTGGTGAATCTGATCCTTGGATTCAGTGTGCCGTCCGGAGTATTCATTGCCCTGTGGGCCATTAACGGCTGGGTTCAGTCCATGGGGGCCCCGGCAGGTGTGGTTGCCCAATCCCGGTGGATTCCGGACAAGCAGCGAGGCCGTTTTTACGGAGTTTGGTCGGCGAGCCATAATATCGGCGAGGCGCTCACATTTATTCTTGTCGCGGCGGTCGTTTCTGCTGCGGGGTGGCAATGGGGTTTTCGCGCTGCCGGTCTGCTTGGCCTGGCAGGTGCTGCCATGCTGGCATTGCTCCTGAGAGATTCCCCTCAAAGTTGCGGCCTTCCCGCTCCTGATGCTGCACAACACGCCAAAGAAGAAGAAAAATCTGTCTGGGAGCATCAAAAAGAGGTGCTGCGTAATCCCGCCATCTGGATGCTTGCCTTCGCCAGCGCTTTTATGTATATTTCCCGTTATGCTGTAAACAGTTGGGGCGTTTTCTATTTGGAAGCCCAAAGGGATTACACGACGCTCGAAGCCAGTTCCATCATTTCTATCAGTTCCATCTGCGGTATCATCGGGACCATTGTATCAGGCTTTGTGTCCGACTGGTTCTTCAAAGGCAGCCGCAATGCTCCTGCCGTGATTTTCGGCGTGATGAACGTCATCGGCCTGGGCCTCTTCCTTTTCGGCCCGGCAACTCATGTCTGTATGATTATCTCCATGGTGGTGTTTGGCCTGGCTATCGGCGCGCTGATCTGTTATCTTGGTGGCTTGATGGCCGTGGATATTGCATCGAAGAAGGCTTCCGGTGCCGCCTTGGGCGTGGTTGGTATCGCCAGTTACGTTGGCGCCGCCCTTCAGGATCTGGTTAGCGGAATGACCATTCAGGCAGGGAAGACCGAAGGAGTCGGTTATGACTTTTCCGTAGTCTCATGGTTCTGGTTGGGCGCGGCCATCCTCTCCGTGCTTTTTACACTCTTAGTCTGGACGCTCTCGGTGCGGCGCAAGTAGTTGATTATCAAAGTAATAAGAAAGTCTCTTTAGGCTCATCGGCCTAAAGAGACTTTTATAATATGCTATGCTTCAGCGAGTTAGCTTCGAGCGAGATTATGCGGAAGGATTGGTTTCGGGAAGGAGAAGGCGGCGGACGTTGCAGCCGACGTAGTTACCGATGACGATGATGGGGTAGAACCAGAGGAGATCGATATCCCACTTCCAGGCGCCGAAGATGTAAACGACATCGGCGATGGAGTGGTAGAAGCCGCAGACGATGAACAGCGGGATGCCGAAGAGAACGGGAACCAGCGACTTGCTGCTGCGATAGAACCAGACGGAAAGATCAATGACCAGGCCGCAGCCGACGGCACGGAGGAAACCGCGCCAGGGGCCTTGCGCCACATGGGCCGCGACAGTGTTATAGGCACTTTCGGCCATACTGCCACCTATGGCTGCTACCACAAGGCCCACGGCCATGGCACCCACGACGTTCCAGAACCAAACCTTGGTAATGCCCGGGATGCTGGTCATGACGCCAGCCCGGCCGGTGTAAAGCGGAATACCCGTGAGGACTACGCCGATGAGGCCGAACGCAAAGATGATGGCACCGGTAAGGCCCCCGAGGGCCAGGAAACCGCATGCGCCCAGGCCGATGAGGATGCCGGCCATGATGGATTGTCTGTCTGTGAGGTTCATGAGTGTGTTTTGGTTTTTCAAATATACGGAAAAATTGTAACTTTGTGAGCTTTTAACTGATTATATGGGACGAATTATCTTAACAGGCGACCGCCCTACCGGCAAACTTCATCTGGGACATTATGTTGGCTCCCTCCGCAACCGCGTTCTGCTGCAGAACGAAGGCAATTATGACCGCATGTTCGTGTTCATCGCAGACGTGCAGGCTCTTACGGACAATGCCGACAACCCTGAGAAAGTACGTCAGAACATCATAGAAGTAGCCCTGGACTACCTGTCCTGCGGCCTGGACCCTGAGAAAGTGACGCTCTTTATCCAGAGCCAGGTGCCTCAGCTGCATGAGATGACGCAGTTCTTCTCCAACCTGGTCACCGTGCAGCGCCTGCAGCGCAATCCTACCGTGAAGGCCGAGATGGCCCTGCGCGGCTTCAACGGAGAAACGGAGAACGACAACCAGCGCGGCCTGCCCGTCGGTTTCTTCACCTATCCCATTTCGCAGGCGGCCGATATCTGCTTCTGCAAAGCCACAACCGTCCCTGCCGGCGAAGACCAGGAACCCATGCTGGAGCAGTGCCGTGAAATTGTCCGCAGTTTCAACGGCATTTACAATTGCGACGTGCTGGTAGAGCCGGAAATCCTTCTGCCTTCCAACCAGGCATGCCGCCGCCTGCCCGGAACCGACGGCAAGGCCAAGATGAGCAAGTCCCTGGGCAACTGCATCTATCTGAGCGATGATGCCAAGACCATGGAACAGAAAGTGAAGGGCATGTTCACCGACCCCGGCCACCTCAGGGTGGAAGATCCCGGCAAGGTAGAGGGCAACACCGTGTTCACTTACCTCGATGCTTTCTGCGAAGAAGGTGACTTTGCCCGCTTCTGGCCCGACTACGCCAACCTGGACGAGCTCAAGGACCACTACCGCCGTGGAGGCCTTGGAGACATGAAGTGCAAGAAGTTCCTCATCAACGTGCTCAATGACCGCCTGGAGCCCATCCGTGCCCGTCGTCACACCTATGAGCAGGACATTCCCGGCGTGTATGAGATTCTCCGCAAGGGCTCCGAAGCCGCCCGTGAGGTTGCTGCCAAGACCCTCTACGAGATGAAGCAGGCCATGCAGATCAACTACTTCGACGACGAAAACCTCATCGCCGAACAGGCTGCCAAGTACCGCGGATAGTTTCCGCCGCTTTAAGCTATAAAAACGCTCCGTGGGCAAAACTCACGGAGCGTTTCAGTGATAATAAGGCTAAAGCTTACTCGGCCTTGCCGTTGGAGCCCAGCACGTTGATGATCTTGTGCATGTAGAGCTTCTTCATCTCGTCACGGGCGGGACCCAGGTACTTGCGGGGGTCGAACTCGCCGGGCTTCTCGTTGAAGACCTTGCGGATGGCAGCGGTCATGGCCAGACGGGAGTCGGAGTCGATGTTGATCTTGCAGACAGCGCTCTTGGCAGCCTCACGGAGCTGCTCCTCGGGGATACCTACAGCGTCGGGCAGTTTGCCACCATTGGCGTTGATGATGTCAACGTACTCCTGAGGAACGGAGCTGGAGCCGTGGAGAACGATGGGGAAGCCGGGGAGCTTCTTCTCAATCTCATGCAGCACGTCGAAAGCCAGCGGCGGGGGAACCAGACGGCCGGTCTTGGGGTCACGGGTGCACTGCTCGGGCTTGAACTTGTAAGCACCGTGGGAAGTGCCGATGGAGATAGCGAGGGAGTCGCAGCCGGTACGGGTGGCGAAGTCGATCACTTCCTCGGGACGGGTGTAGTGGGATTCCTCGGCGGAAACCTCATCTTCCACACCGGCCAGGACGCCGAGCTCGGCCTCTACGGTTACGTCGTACTGGTGAGCGTAGTCAACCACCTTCTTGGTGAGGGCGATGTTCTCCTCGTAAGGCAGGGAGGAAGCGTCGATCATCACGGAGCTGAAGCCCATGTCAACGCAGCTCTTGCACAGCTCGAAGCTGTCGCCGTGGTCCAGGTGAAGGACAATCTGGGGGTTCTTCCAGCCCAGTTCCTTTGCATACTCTACAGCGCCCTCTGCCATGTAACGGAGGAGGGTCTGGTTGGCGTAGTTACGGGCACCCTTGGAAACCTGGAGGATCACCGGGCTCTTGGTCTCTGCAGAGGCCTGGATGATAGCCTGGAGCTGTTCCATGTTGTTGAAGTTGAAAGCAGGGATGGCGTAACCGCCGGCAACGGCCTTCTTGAACATCTCGCGGGTGTTCACAAGACCTAATTCTTTATAAGAAACCATAATTTATAGAATAAAATAATGAATTTTCCGGATGCAAAGATAGCAAAAATCATGCAAAACTAAAAGTTTTAAAATACTTCCGGCAGTCCCAAATCCTTGAAGGTACGGGGTGCGGGAACACCCGGAAGCGGCTTGCGGTCCTTGAGCTGTTCAAGGGCAACTTCCACAGCCTTTTCCAGCTGCTGGTCAATGCCGGCTTCCTCCAGGATGGGGTCGTTGTCCAGGAGAATGTCGGGGTCTACGCCGTGGTTCTCCACAATCCACTGGCCGGTGGCGGCGTCGTAGTTGGTGAAGAACGGAACGCGTACGTCGGTGCCGTCCACATAGGGCAGGGAACCGCTGATGCCCACGATGCCGCCCCATGTGCGGGTGCCGATCACCGTGCCCAGTTTGTTGGCCTTGAAGCTCCAGGGGAAGAGGTCTCCGTCGGAGGCCGAGTACTTGTTGATGAGGAGCACCTTGGGACCGGTGTGCGTCCCTTCCGGGATGGCCCCCACATGCGAGGAGCCCCGGCGCATGGTCATGCGGTACACCTTGCGCTGCAGCCGCTCGATGATCATCGGCGAAATGTTTCCGCCGCCGTTGGCACGGTCGTCGATGATGAGCGCCTCCTTGTCCAGCTGGGGATAGTAGTAGCGGGCCCATTCGTTGAGGCCTTCGGGGCCCATGTCGGGGATGTAGATGTAGCCCACGCGGCCGCCGGAGAGCTTCTCCACCGTGCGGATGTTCTTCTGCACCCATGCATAGTGCTGCAGCGGTCCTTCATCGGCGATGGGCTTCACCACCACCTTGCGGCCGCCCACCGTGAGCTCCGTGAGGACGTCGGCCTTGCCGATGAGCAGTTTGTAGAGGTTGTCGACATCGGCCAGGGAAACCCCGTCGATGGCGGTGACAACGTCTCCCTCCTTCACGCCCAGGCCGGGCTCGGTGAGCGGGGAACGGAGTTCGGGCCGATACGTGGCGCCCTCCAGGATCCGGTCAATCCGGAAGCCGCCCTCCACTTTGGAGAACTCGGCGCCCAGAAGGCCCATGTCCACTTTCTCGGGCTTGGGATACTCGCCGGGCGACACATAGCAGTGGCCGCTCGCCACCTCGCCGATCATCTCGCCGATGATGTAGTTCACATCCAGCCGCGTCTTGGCGTAGGGGATGAGCACTTCGTATTTGGCCTTGACGGCCTTCCAGTCGCGGCCGTGCATGTTCTCGAGGTAATATCCGTCGCGGAAGGCGCGCCACACTTCGTCGTAGAGCTGGGCCCATTCCCCGGAGTAGTCGATGGTGGTAGCCATGTGGGCCAGGTCTGCCTTGTCGCTGAGGCTGGCTTTAGGGCCGATGGGAGCGACGAAGAGATCCTCCCCCTTGTACCAGACGGCCGTCTTGGTGCCGGTGACAGGGTACATGGAGGCGTCGGAGCAGTCGCTGTCCTCGCCGGTAGCGAAGTCGAATACGCGGGTGCCGCCGCGGCCCACATGCCAGAGCTTACCCTCATGGCAGTAGAAGCTGTATCCCTTTACGCCGGGAATCTTGATGATGCGTTCGCCGATGCCCTCGGGATCCACGGAGGATACCTTCGGGGCCGGCTTCGGGGAGGCCTTCTTCTTGCCGGAGGGCTTCCCGGCGGGTGCCGTTTCTTCTTCCAGTTTCACCACCTTGTCGGAAGCGATGAGCGGGGAAGGCGTGTCTTTTTTCAGAAGGGCCAGGTAGGTTCCCCGCATGTCCTGATAGGCGTAGTTCCACTCAATGCGGCTGTAAACGGGGGACAGGTCCCGGTCGCTGGAGAAGATGAGGTATTTGCCGTCGGCGCTGAAAGTGGGGCTGTCGCTGTTGTACCAGCGGTCTGTCACGGGATACTCTGTGCCGGTTGCCAGGTTTCGCAGATACACAATGTCAAATTCGTTGGCGGCCATGCGGGTGTAGGTGATCCACTCGCTGTCCGGGGAGATTTCCACGTCGAAGAACTCTCCGTCCGGGTTCTGCATGATCACTTTCGTTGCGCCGCTCACGGGATCCACTTCCACGAAGCGGTTCTTGCGGTCCGTATAGTAGATGTGCTTGCTGTCGGGGGCCCACTGGATGCCGCGGATATAGGTATCGGCCCCGCTGGTGAGCTGCTTTACGCTGCCGTCCTTTACATTGTAGAGGTAGATTTCGGTCTCGCCGGTGGCGTCTCCGATCCAGGCAATCCACTGGCCATTCGGGCTCCATTCGGCGTCGCGGTCGTTGGAGCCGGAGCTGCGGGTAAGGTTCCGGGTGACGCCCTTACCGACGGGCACGTCGAAGACCTCGCCGCGGGCGGTGACGGCCATGCGGGAGCCGTCGGGAGCGGCGCTGAAGCTGGTGACGTCGTCGGAGGTGAGGTGGCGGCGGGTAGTGCGGCCGTAGATGTCATCGGCCCCGATATAGACGGGAATCTTGCCGCAGACGCCCGTGGCGGGCTCCAGCCGATAGAGCCAGCCGCCGTTTTCGAAGACGATGGTGCGGCCGTCGGTGGAGGGGAACTTGACGTCGTACTCGGTGAAATTCGTGACCTTTCGGGTGGCGCCGGTCTCCGTATTGTAGGCGAACAGGTTCATGATCATGTCGCGGTCGGAGGCATAGAAGATCTCCTTGCCCACCCACATGGGGAAGACGTCCTGGGCGTCATTGTTCGAGACATTCTCAACCTTTCCGGCCTTGGCGTCGTAAATCCAGATGTCGTCGGCCATTCCGCCGCGGTAGTATTTCCAGGTGCGGAACTCGCGCATCACGCGGTTGTAGGCGAGGAGGCTTCCGTCGGGGGAGTATGAGCAGAAGCCGCCTTCCGGCAGAGGAATGCGTGCGGGCATGCCGCCATCGGCCGATATGGTCCAGAGAAGGCCGCTGAAGCCGTCCTCGGTGCGGTTGCGGTACACGATGCCGCTGCCGTCGGGCTTCCAGGCCATGACCATGTTGTTGGGGCCCATGCGGTCTCCCATGTCGTCACGCGGATTGGTGGCGGTGTAGGTGAGGCGCACGGGCTCGCCGCCGGTGGCGGGGATGCGGTACACCTCGCGGTTGCCGTCATATTCGGCGGTGAAGGCGATGGTCTTGCCGTCGGGGGAATAGTGGGCAAAACCTTCAAAACCGATGTGGGAAGTGAGCCGATGAGCCTCGCCGCCCGTTACGGGCACGGTCCAGAGGTCTCCGGCGTAGGAGAAGACTACGTCCTTGCCATTGGTGGCAGGGAAGCGCAGGAGGCGCGCTTCCTCACGGGCAGACGTAGCCGATGCACCGCCGGCCGTAAGGGCCAGCAGCGCAGTTGCAAGAAGGATTCGTTTCATATTAACTGTTTAAGAATGTATCTACCAGATTCTCGGCCTCGCGGTAGGCGGTGGTGAGGTCGTCGTTGACAAGGACTTTGTCAAACTTGGGGGCGTAGGTCATTTCCTCGGCGGCCTTGGCTACGCGCGTTTCGATAGCTTCCATGGAGTCGGTAGCCCGGCCGATGAGCCGTTTGCGGAGCTCTTCCACCGAAGGGGCCTGGATGAAGACGGAAAGGGCCGCGTCCCCGAAGTACTTCTTGAGCGACACGCCTCCCTTGACGTCTACGTCGAAGATGATGACGTGGCCTTTGGCCCAGATGCGGTTGACTTCGCTCTTGAGGGTGCCGTAGAAGCGGTCCGGGTACACTTCCTCATATTCTACGAATTTGTCTGCGGCGACCAGGGCGCGGAAGACATCGGCCGGGTAGAAGAGATATTCCACACCATCCTGCTCGGCGCCGCGCGGCGGGCGCGAGGTGGCGCTGACGGAGAACTCAATCTCCGGGTGGAGGGACAGGATATGATTGACGATGGTGCTTTTACCGGAACCGGACGGGGCCGAGAATATGAGAACTTTTCCAGACATAGTCTACAAATGTACGAAATATTCCTACATGAACCAATAGCTCATGTCTTTTCCGGCCGCCATCCCTTCCCGGATGCGGGTAGAGGAGATGGTGACAAGGGGGGCTTTTAGAAGGCCGATGCGGAAGGTGGGGTCTTCCCTGAGGAGGCGGGCTTTGTCATGGCCCCGGTGGTAGCCTTTTCGGGGAAAGACGGCTACACCGTAGTCTTTGAGAATGCGGTCATAGTCTTTCCAGCGCTGGAAGGCAGCCAGATTATCGGCCCCGATGACAAGCGTGAACTCATTCTGCGGCTCTTTTTCTTGCAGGGCATCCAGCGTTTTGACCGTGTACTGGGGCGGAGGCATTCTGAGCTCTATGTCCAGCACTTTCACTTTGAGCTCGGGGTGCCTTTCCACGGCTTTTTGCGCCGCCTGGTACCGCTCCTCCCCGGAAGGCTGTTTCTTACCTTCCTTGAACGGGTTCGTGGGCGTGACAATGAGATACACCGCATCGAACCCGGCCTCCTCAGTGAGGTGCCGCATAATGGCAAGGTGCCCTTTGTGCAGGGGATTGAACGTTCCGCTGTATACTGCAATCTTCATGACCTGCAAAGGGTTAGTATTTGATGAGCATCTGCCCGATGTACTTACGGTATTCGATGGGCGTCATGTTCTTTTTCTTGCGGAAGATGCGGATGAAGTTGGATTTGTTGTTGAATCCGCAGTCGTAGCAGATTTCGGAAGCGCTGAGGGTGGTGTCGGACAGAAGCGTGCAGGCCCTGGCGATGCGCTGGTTGTTTACATAATTAATATAGGAGAGCCCAGTGCGCTTTTTGAAGAAATGGGAGAAGGCCGATTCCGACATGTTCACGAGGGCTGCGACCTCGGCGAGGGAGAGGTCCTTGTCCAGGTTCTGGTCTATGTACTCGCACACCTTGGCGATACGGCGGCTCTTGGTGCTGGACCCCAGGTCGCTCTCAAAAAGGCCCGACACCAGGCGCTTGCGGTTGGCGTTGGCCATGGTGCTGAGGATGTTCAGGAAAGCCGTCACCGACTGGAAGCCCTGCATGCGGGTGAGGGAGATGATCTGTTCCTTGATGGATTCCTGCTCGGGGCCCTCGAAACTGAGCCCGTTCTCGGCATCCTGCAGCAGCTGGCGGATGGGCGCGAAGATGCGCTTCGAGAGCATGGGATACTGCGACAGCTCCTGGGAGAACTGGATGGTGATGACGTGGTTGGTGACGTCCTTCGATTTCCAGGCATGCGGCAGGGAAGGACCCACCATCACAAGGTCCGTGGGGCCGAAGGCTTCCTCCGAGTCTCCCACCACCCGGGTGCCGGTGCAGCCCATCACCAGGTTAATCTCATACTCCGGGTGGTAATGCACCGGGTAGTCGAACTTGGCGTTCGGGTGGTTGAGGATGATGAAGAGATCCTCCTTATGGATAGGTACAATCTCCTGTTGCATGGCACAAAGATGCAAAACTTTTTTAAAATGAAAATCATGATTTCAAAAAAATATACTTAATTGACCGCGATATATAACAATTGTTCCCTAATCTCCTCTATCTTTGTATCGTAAAACTATAACCAATTGACTTTATGGGAACTATTTCGATAGGATGGATCGATATTTCCATTGTCGTCCTTTACCTTATATTTATTATCTGGTGGGGCCTCCGCCACGGTAAGAGCTCAGACGCGGGCTCGTATTTCCTGGCCGGCCGTTCCATGCCCTGGTGGATTGTGGGCCTGTCCCTGTTTGCCGCCAGCATTTCCTCCACCACCCTCATCGGCCAGTGCGGAGATGCCTACGACACGGGAGTGGCGGTCTTCAACTACAACCTCACCGGTGTGGTGGTGATGGTTTTCTTCGCCACCTTCCTGCTTCCGCTGTATATCAAGTCGGGCATCTTCACCATCCCCGAGTTCCTTGAGAAGCGTTTTGACAAGCGCTCGCGCTACTATTTCAGCGCCATCTGCATCATCGGCAACATTTTCCTGGACGCCGCAGGCGCCCTGTATGCCGCCGCCCTCATCATCAAGCTGGTGTTCCCTGCGGCAGACCTTCAGCTCATCATCCTTGTCTTCGCCCTCCTCGCCGCCTCCTACACCATCCCCGGCGGCCTGTCATCGGCCATCAACGCAGAGCTCATCCAGGCAGTCATCCTCATCGTGGGGTCTGTCATCCTTACCTTCGCGTGCTTTGCAAACGGCGGCGTGGACTACCTCTCGTCCCTCTTCGCTTCCGGAGACATGTCGGTGAAGCTCATCCGGCCGCTGTCAGACCCCGCAACGCCCTGGCTGGGCCTCATTGTGGGCATGCCTGTTTCCGGCATTTACTTCTGGGCCAACAACCAGACACTGGTGCAGCGCGTCCTGAGCGCCCGCAGCGTTGACGAAGGCCGCAAGGGCGTGATGTTCACCGGTTTCCTTACCCTTGTTACGCTGTTTATCATCGTGTTCCCCGGCGTCATCGCCCGCCATCTTTTCCCGGGCATGGAACGCCCCGACATGATTTATCCCACGCTGGTCCTCAAGCTCCTGCCCACGGGCCTTCTGGGTATTATGCTGAGCGCCCTCCTGGCCGCTCTTACCTCCACCCTCAGTGCCATCCTCAATTCCACTTCCACCCTCTTTACCATGGACTTCTATGCCCAGGCCCGGCCGGGAACAGATTCCCGTAAGCTGGTGTGGATTGGAAAGATCACCTCCATCGTCATCATTGTCATCGCCGCCCTGTGGGCTCCGAACATCGGCAAATTCGGGTCTCTCCTGAAGTACTACCAGGAGATGCTCTCCTACATTGCTCCGCCGGTGGTGGCCGCCTTCCTCCTGGGCATCTTCTCCAAGCGGGTGAACGGCAACGGCGCTTTCATCGGCCTGCTCAGCGGTCTTGCGATGGCCGTTGTGATGCTCCTGTGGCTGCATCAGATCTTCGGGGACATGCACTTCCTTCTCATCATTCCTTTCCTTCTGGTGTTCAGCATGGTGGTCATCTACCTGTCGTCCCTGGCGTTCCCCCGTCCGGAGCCCGACAAACTTACCAATACCACCTTCTCCTTCAAGGCGTTCCGCGAAGAGGGAGCTGCCCTTCGGAAAGGGCCTCTGTACCGCAATTACCGTTTCTGGGGCGGCTGCCTCCTCGCAGGCTGCGCCGCTATCCTGGTCCTGTTTTCTTAACCTATGAAGCTTCATAAGTATCAAGGAAATCCCATTCTGTCTCCCCTGGACGATAGCCCGTGGGAGAATCTGGTTACCTGCAATCCCGGCGTCATCTATGATGGCGGGACGTTCTACATGCTGTACCGCGCCGCCGGGGACGACGAAGACCACGTAATCCGCTTCGGACTGGCTACGAGCACGGACGGTTTCCATTTTACCCGCGCTTCGAAGGAGCCGGTCTTCGGTCCCAGCGAGGACGGCCCCGACAGCGGCTGCGTGGAAGATCCCCGCATCGTGAAACTGGGGGATACCTTCTATATTACGTATGCATACCGTCCGTATGCGCCGGGCCGCTACTGGACTTTCCCGCACGATGTCGTCCGTCTTCCCGCCTGCGACGGGTTCGCCCCCAAGGCGTGGGCTAAGAGCCTGGGTAACACGGGCCTTGCCATGACAAAAGACTTCCGCAGCTTCCGCCGGCTGGGCCGCCTCACCTCGCCCGTCCTGGACGACCGCGACGTCATCCTGTTCCCGGAGAAAGTGGGCGGAAAGTTTGTGATGCTGCATCGGCCCAAAGACTGGGTGGGCGCTTCCTACGGGGTGTCCGAGCCTTCCATCTGGATCAAGTTCTCCGACGACCTCCTGGCCTGGGAGGACAAGCCCTCCACGCTCCTTCTGACGGGCCGCCCGAACTCCTGGGAGGAGAAAATCGGCGGCAGCACGCCTCCCATCCTCACGGACGAAGGCTGGCTCATGCTCTACCATGGCGTGGCCGACGGCGGCCTGGCCCAGTACAGCGTGGGCGCGCTCCTTCTGAAGGCCGATGACCCTACGGTGGTGCTCTCCCGCACGCCGGAGCCCATCCTGGAGCCGGAGCTTCCCTATGAGACGCAGGGGTTCTACAACGGCTGCGTGTTCCCCACCGGAAACGTGGTGGTGGATGGGACGCTGTACGTGTATTACGGGGCCGCCGACAAGCACGTGGGCGTGGCCACCTGCAAGCTTGATGAGTTATTAAAGTATCTTAATAATTTCAAAAAAGTATAACACTGTTAAAAATTTTTCCAACTAATAACCAATCATTCGCGTTATGAGCCTACATCTTAAATCCTTCTTTGCGGCGGTGCTGCTGGCAGCAGTGTCCGTCGTCGGATTCGCTCAGACGAAGCTTACCGTTCGCGGTAAGGTGACGGACCCCACCGGGGCCCCCGTCGCGGGCGCATCGGTTATCGTGGTCGGTACCGTCAACGGTACTTCGGCCGACGGTGACGGAAACTTCACGCTCACCCAGGTGGCACCCGATGCCGTTCTCTCGGCATCGTTCATCGGCTACACCTCTGTGGAGGAGGCTGTCAGCGGCCGCTCCGTGGTGAACATCATCCTGTCCGAGGACAGTGAAATCCTGGAAGAAATTGTGGTGGTCGGTTACGGTCAGATGAAAAAGAGCGACCTCACCGGAAGTGTTGCTTCCGTCAAGACCGAGGGCATCACCAACGTTCCCGCCAACTCCATTGAAAGCCTGATGCAGGGCCGTATCGCCGGTGTGCAGATTACCAACAACTCGCAGGAGCCGGGCGCTTCGTCCGTCGTTCGCGTACGTGGTAACTCTTCGGTAAACGGTTCCAATGCCCCGCTCCTGGTGGTGGACGGTTTCCCCTTCGGCGATGCCGGAAACCTCTCCCAGATTAACCCGCAGGACATTGTTTCCATGGAGGTGCTCAAGGATGCATCGGCATCGGCCATCTACGGATCCCGCGGTGCCAACGGCGTCATCCTCATCACCACCAACAAGGCAGCTGCCGGCAAGACCACCATCAGCGTGCGCCAGCAGACCACCCTGTCCCAGATGACCTCCGAACTGGACCTCTGGAGAGATCCCGTCCTCATGGCCATCACCCAGAACGAAGCCAAGGTAAACGCCGGTCTCACGCCCCAGTATGTGGGCGCCGTGAACGCCAACGGTGTTTACTATCCTTCCATCCAGGAACTGCAGACCACCTGGACCACCAACACCCGTTGGGAGGACCTGGTGCTCCGCAGGCTCCCCGTCTCCAACAACACCACCGTGCAGGTGCGCAGCTCCAACGAGAAGACTTCCTTCCTGGCCAGCGCCAACTACTACCACAACAACGGTGTCTATGTGAACGACTGGTACCGCAAGTTCGGCGGCAAGTTCAATATTGACCACAAGCTGTTCAAGAACTTCATCCTCAAGGCCGGTGCCAATATCACCTACAGCAAACGCAACTACAATCCCGGCCGTTCCTACAGCCGCAACCCCATTTTCCCGGTCTACGACGAGGAAGGCAACTACTGGCTGTACAGCGCCAGCGACTACTATCATCCCATTGCCCTGAAGGAACTCTCCAAGAATACCACCGAAGGCACCAGCGTCGTCGCCAATGCCGGTATTGACTGGAAGATCTTCGACGGTTTCACGCTCACCGGCCAGTTCAACCTCAAGCATGGCGAGAGCATCCAGGACATCTACAACCCCAACAAGTACTCCGAGACCGGCGCCTTCAACAACGGTTACGGCCAGATCAGCAACGGTAAGGACGACAACATTGTGGTGGATGTGTACGGCACTTATGACAAGACTTTTGCCAAGAAGCATCACGTGACCGCCATGGTCGGTTACTCCTACGAGCACTATCGTGCACGTTCTTCCAGCATGACGGGCGTGGACTTTGTGAACGAGACCCTGGGCAACGAGAACCTGCAGGCCGGTAACCCCGAGCGCTACCGCATCTCCAACGGACTGTCGGAAAGCCAGTTGGTCTCCGGTCTCATGCGTCTCAATTACGGTTACGACAACCGCTACCTGGCCACCTTTACCTTCCGTGCCGACGGTTCCTCCAAGTTCGGCGCCGGTAACAAGTGGGCCTACTTCCCGTCGGGAGCTGTGAGCTGGAACGTCCACAACGAGAGCTTCCTCAAGGATGTGGAGTGGCTGGACGTCCTCAAGCTGCGCGCTTCCTACGGTATCTCCGGTAACCAGGGAATCAACCCTTACCAGACCCTGAGCCGTTTTGGCCAGCACAAGTACTATTATAACGGAGCCTGGCAGATGGCCATCGGCCCCGGCTACCAGAGCGGTTATACCGGTGAGGGCGGCATCTACGCTGTCTGGAGCGGTATCGCCAACACCAACCTCAAGTGGGAGACCACCTCGCAGGTAGACGTGGGTTTGGACGTGAGCCTGTTCGGCAACCGCCTCAACATGACCCTGGACTGGTATAATAAGGTCACCAACGACCTGCTTCGTGAGCGCAACATCGCCCCGTCCTCCGGTTACGACCGCATGTGGGTGAATGACGGTACCATCCGCAATACCGGTATCGAGCTCACCCTGGACGGCATCCTGTACAGCGACCGTGACTGGAAGGTGGGCGCCACCCTCATGTTCACCCGCAACCGCAACAGCGTGGCGAGCCTTGGAAACGCCGTTGAGGCCGGCCTTATGACAGACCCCAATACCGGCATGCAGTATGAGTACTACGGCAACAGCCTGGGCCAGTTCCGCGGCTACACCAATATCCTTGCCATCGGCCAGCCCATGAACGTGTTCTACGGCTACAAGGTGGACGGCATTGTCCAGAGCCTGGAAGACGGCCTTACCGCCGGCCTTACCGGCAACGACGCCGAGCCCGGTGAATTCCGCTATGTAGACCTGGACGGCAGCGGTACCGTGGACGAAAAGGACCGCACCATCATCGGAGATCCCAACCCCAACTTCCTGGCTTCCCTGAACCTGGAAGTGAAGTGGAAGAACCTGGACGCCAGCATCTTCTTCAACGGTGTGTTCGGTAACGACGTCATCAACACGCAGGCCTTCGGCCAGCCTTCCAACATTCCCATGCGCTGGACGGTGGACAATCCTTCCAACCGCTATCCCAAGCTCCGCGACGACCGCCAGACCAAGTTCAGCGACTGGTGGGTAGAGGACGGCACCTTCGTGCGTGTCCAGACCATCGCCGTGGGCTACACTTTCCCGCTGCGGAAAGCCACCAAGTTCCTGGAGAGCATCCGCCTTTACATGAACGTTGACAATGCGTTCACCTTCACCAAATTCAAGGGTTACGACCCCGAAGTGGGTGCCAACGGCATCTACAGCGGCGGATACCCGCGCCTGAGAAGATGGACCTTCGGTATTGACTTTAACTTTTAATTCCCTGCAGCCATGAAAAACAAATTCGCTTTCATACTCGCAGCACTTTGCCTGGCTGCCTGCAACCTGGACGAGAAGCCCTATGGCTTCTACTCCGAGGGCAGTTTCTATAAGACGGAGGCCGATGCACAGGCGGCCACCATGTACATCTACGATGCCATCAACTACATCGAATATTCCCGCGCCATCGTGTTCCTGGGCGGTATGAATACCGATGAACTGGATCCCAAGGGAGACGCCACTCAGAGCACCAAGGACCTGGACTCCTGGAGCCAGAACAACTTCCGCAGCAACGTGACGCTGGGTAACTTCTTCAAGTTCTCCTACATCACCATCAACCGCGCCAACGCCGTCATCGAGAACGTGCCCGCCATGAAGATTGACGAGGGCCTGAAGAACCGCTTCACCGGTGAAGCCTACTTCATGCGCGCGTATTCCTACTTCAACCTGGCCCGTAACTTCGGCCGCGTGCCCGTGCACATGAAGGTGGTTTCCTCCATCGACGACACCGCCGCCGGCCTGGCCGAATCCCTGGATGAGCTGTGGGGTTACATCTTTGCAGACCTCAAGGAGGCCGAACGCCTGCTTCCTTACTACGCCAAGCCCGAACCCGGCCGCGTGGACAAGGCTGCCGCGGAGGGCCTGCTGGCCAAGGCCTACCTCTACCTGGCATCGGCCAAGGAATATCAGGTGCCCCAGTACAAGGACATGAGCTTTGACGTGGATTCCTATTATGCCAAGGCCGTGGAGGCTGCTGCCGCCGTGGTGGACAATCCCGAGCAGACCACCTATGGCCTGGATCCCGACCTCATGCACATCTACGACGTCCGCTATCCCGACGGCCCCGAGCACATCTTCATCATGAGCATGGACCGCACCGGTGAGAACGAGGGCCAGTATTCCAAGATTTCCAAGATGTACATCCCGTACATCGCCGGCGGTACCGTGTACCTCAAGCAGGGAGACGCCGACAGCTTCATCCCCACGCACGACGGCTGGAGCGAGTACCGGACCAACATCGGCTTCTACGACACCATGTACGAGGCGGGAGACCTCCGCAAGGACTGGCTCATCTGCAAGGAAGTGTACGATGCCGCCGGAAACGTATCGGCCTCCTATCCCGGGAAGCTCACCTATCCGTTCTGCCGCAAGTACATCGACCCTGATTTCGTGGGTGACAAGACTTCCACCAAGCCTTTCCTCATGCGCTACTCCGACATCGCCCTCACCTATGCCGAGGCCGCCGGCCCCACCGACAAGGCCTATGCGCTGGTGAACGCCATCCGTAACCGCGCCGGTCTGGGAGATCTCCCCGCAGGCCTTGACAAGGCCACCTTCCGCCAGGCAGTGATCCGGGAGCGTATCACCGAGCTTGCCTTCGAGGGCAACATTACCTACGACATGCGCCGTACCGGACAGCTGCACACCGTGCAGGCCCTGGTGGGTCAGGGTATCACCAGTGAGGAGGACGTTCTCTTCTATCCCATCCCGTCCATCGAGACCGACCTTAACCCTAATATCAAGTAACCATGAAACGCAATATACTTTTCATCGCCATGGGCGCTCTTGTGTTACTGAGCGCCTGCACCAAGAAGCCCTGGGCCGATGTTGAGGAGGGCAGCTGGAACAACGACCGGCGCATCCTGGACATCAAGTTCGCCGGACAGGCCGGTCTGGCCAAGGTGAAGGATGTAGATGCTACCACCGGTACCGTCACCGTCCAGCTGGCTACCAACCTGGTGAGCGACATGTCCAAGGTTGCCGTGGAAACCCTGGAGCTTTCCTACAAGGCCACTTCTTCCGTCCAGCGCGGCAGCACCATTGACTTTACGGGAGCGGCTCCGGTGATTACGGTGACATCGGCCACCGGAAAGGCCCGTGCCTATACCATCGAGATGACCGAGTTCACCGAGACCCTCCTGGGCGCCTATGCCTTCCAGACCACCCGGATCTGGGGCGGTACCGGTCCCGAATGGGGCGGCGGTGCGCTCATGGATCCTTCCACCAAGAGCTGGTGCTGGTACTCCGACGAAGGCTTCGGTCCCGAGGCCGAGTATGACGACTACCTGGAGTTCACCCTGGATGAGATCATGGCCGACGGCAATACCACCGGCAAGTGCATCCACTACGGCGGCGCCAACGGCAAGCACTGGAACTGCCTGTTCAAGGCAGCCCAGAACAAGGAAGGGGACACGGACATTGACCTTCACAAGTTCTATCGCCAGATTCCCGTGGGCGAGAGCACCTGGGTGCGCGATTATGTGAACGGTACCATCTCTTTCCGGGATGCAAACGGCAATGTGACCACCGGTGAGATCTATCCGGCCGGTGAATACCAGATCTACAAGGACGACTCCCGTGACGTGAAGGCTACTGTTCCCAACATGGCGTTTGTCTTCAAGCTTTCCGGCGTGGACGACTGGACCAACATCTACAACGACTACGACAAGTTTGTCAAGCGCCCCCGCCTGTTCATCATTGCAGTTGAGCCCGTAGCCGAGGTTCCCGATGCTTCGAAGACCGAGGGAACCGAGGGAAAGAACACCGTGGAACCTCCGGCACCCGCTCCGGTCTTTGCCCTTGCCGGCGACTGGAAGGTGAAGGAGCAGTGGGTCTATGGCGGCGCCGTAGGCGCTATTACCAAAGACCAGTCTACCGCCAAGTCCTGGTGCTGGAACGGAAACTATGCCAGGGAGAAGGACAACATCCTCACCTTCACGCCCTCTGCCGAAGGCTCCCTGAGCGGTACCATGTTCTATGGACCCGGAGCCGACGGCGCTTACTGGGATTATCTCTATGTGGGTAAGAAAGCCGGTGTGGCCGTAGATCCTCCCATTGACTGTTCACAGTGGTATGGCTGGCTGCCGCACAGCGAGACCACCTATACCTACAATCCCGAGGACACGGCCGAATCCGAAGGCGGTACCGTAACCTTCAAGAAGAGCAAGACGGTGAGCTATACCGTTCCGCTGCTCCTTCCTGGAAGCTATGTGTTCCTCGAAAAGTCGGCGCTGGTGGTTCCCGAAGGCTGCATGGCCCTTGCAATGCAGCTGGCCGATGCTCCTTCCACGAATACGGCTTATCAGTGGTCCGACTACGACCGCTTCGTGAACAGCCCGCTCCTCTATGTGATGATTTTCGCCAAACAGGCTCCTAACGAATAGCCAGCCAATGCGTCGCTATTATTTCATGCTACTTGTGGCGCTCGCAGCCGTTCCCCTTTGCAGTGGTTGCAAGGGGGACGGTCCTGCGGGGCCTGTCAGTCCGGACGAAGAGCCGGCAGTGCTTTCCATTGTAGACAAGGATGCTACCCCCGAGACGAAGGCCCTCTACTCTAACCTCTGGGCCATCCGGGAGAAAGGCTGGATCTTCGGCCATCAGAACGACCTCCTGAACGGCCGCAAGTGGCAGTTCACCGAGGGCGGCTCGGATACAAAAGCTGTTTGCGGGGATTATCCCGGCATCTATGCCGTGGATGTGGCTTCCTTCATGGATGGCCGTACCGTGGCGCTCCAGACGCTGGAGGAGAACCCCCACAAGCTGCGCACCATCCGGGAAGCGTACGACCGCGGCATGGTGGTAATGGCGTGCATGCACCTCAATAACCCGCTCACGGGCGGGGATTCCTGGGACAATTCCAGTAATCAGGTGGCGGCCGAAATCCTCAAGGAGGGCAGTGCCACCAACGTCAAGTTTAACGGCTGGCTGGACAACCTGGCCTCGCTGGCAAAGAGCCTGAAGGGGAGTGACGGCGTCCAGATTCCCGTCATCCTGCGTCCTTTCCATGAGCACGGACACGAGTGGAGCTGGTGGGGCAGTACCTGCACCACGCCTGCCGAGTATGTGGCCCTGTGGAAGTTTCTCGTAGATGGCATGAAGGCCCGCGGCGTGCATAATTTCCTCTATGCCATTTCGCCCGCCATCAACGTGAAGGCCTCCGGTGAAAGCGACTTCCTCATCCGCTGGCCCGGAGATGATTATGTTGATTTTCTGGGAATGGATTGCTATATTGGCATCAACAATACGGTGTTCCTGAATAACCTCAAGCTCCTTAAGAATGTGTCGGATGCCAAGGTGAAACCCTGCGGCGTTACCGAGATTGGTGTGGAAGGCTTCCAGAACCCGGACTACTGGACCCAGAACATTGCCGCTCCCATGGCCGGCCGCAAGATGAGCATGCTGGTTACCTGGAGCAATAAGTACGACCCTACGGAAAGCGGAAAGGTGTATTATTCCGTGTATCCCGGACACCCTTCCGAGGAAAGTTTCCGTACCCTCTATGCGCGTTCCGACACGTTCTTTTCGGAGGATTTGCCGGATATGTACAAGATGGCCCACAACGTAATTGTAAAGTAAATGAAAAGTATCGTTTTAGCCGCCGCTATGGCGCTTCCGCTCCTTTGGAACTGTGGCGGAAACAAACAGAATCCCGAACCCGTGGGCCCCGATCCCGTGACATTGACACTGGCCGATGCTGCCGCCACGGCCGAGACAAAGGCCCTCTATGCCAACCTGTGGAACATCCGCGAAAAGGGCTGGATGTTCGGGCACCACGACGACCTCATGTATGGCCGCAAGTGGTATGGAGATGAGGGCGGCTCGGATACAAAGGCCGTGTGCGGGGACTATCCGGGCGTGTATGCCCTGGACTTTGCTTCCATGATGGACCAGCGCTCTACCAAGGAGGTGGAGGAGAACGCCCTCCGCATCAAGCTCATGAAGCAGGCCTACAACCGGGGCATGGTCATAACGGCCTGCATGCACCTCAATAATCCCAAGGCCGGGAAAGGAGATGCCTGGGACAACTCGGACAATCAGGTGGTGGCCGAGATTCTCACGGAGGGCAGCGCCACGCAGGCCACTTTCAACGGCTGGCTGGACAAGCTGGCCGCCATTGCCAAGGGCCTGAAGGGAGCCGACGGAAAGCTCATTCCCATCATCATCCGCCCCTTCCACGAGCACACCCAGACCTGGAGCTGGTGGGGCAAGTCCTGCACCACAGAGCAGGAGTTTATCGGCCTGTGGCGGTATTTCGTGGACTATATGAAAGCTGCCGGCGTGCACAATTTCATCTATGCCATCTCGCCCCAGATGGACGGCCAGAAGGTGGAGAGCGACTTCCTCTTCCGCTGGCCCGGAGACGATTATGTGGATTTCATCGGGATGGACTGCTACCAGGGCATCAACAACAACGTATTTGTGAATAACCTTAAAGTGCTGTCGGCCCTTTCTGCCAAAAAGAAAAAGCCCGCCGGGGTTACCGAAACCGGCGTGGAGGGCTTCAAGGTGGCCGATTACTGGATTACCAACATTGCGGCTCCCATGGCGGGCCGCAAGATGAGCCTCCTTGTCACCTGGCGCAACAAGTATGATCCTACAGAAAGCGGCAACCACTATTTCTCCGTTTTCCCCGGACATGTTTCCGTAGAGAGTTTCAAGGAAATGTACAAGCGTTCCGACACGTTCTTCTGCAACGACCTTCCCAAGATGTATAACCCTGTAGACGGCATAACGGTCCAATGAGAAAGCTCATCACCCTTGCATTTTATAGCCTGCTGCTCACCGCGGCAGGCTGTTCCCGTCCTGTAAGCCTTACTGTTACAGACGAAGTCATCAATCCCTGCTACCTGGGAAACGGCGTGGAGTGGGACCCCTACGACGAGGCCCTTTCCTGGGGCTCCGGGGTGAGCGAAGAGGACTGGAACAAGCTGTTTGAACGGCTGGATTACATGAAGCCGCAGTATGTGCGCTGCATGATCAACAGCCCCTTCACGTACTTTGACGGAGAAGGCTTTGACGACAACCGCAACGTCGCTTATTTGAAAAAACTGCTGGGTTATTGCCAGGAAAACGACATCCTGGTGGTGTACGGAGAGTACAACCCGCCCACCTGGGAGATGAAGGATTCTCCGGCGTGGGTGAAAGCTTCCGTGCAGCATCTGAACTATCTGGTGGGGGAGAACGGCTTTACCTGCATCAAGTACTTCGTTATCTTCAACGAGCCCGACGGAGACTGGGCTTCCCCGAACGGGGACTTCGCCTTCTGGAAGGGGATGGTGGGGGATTTTCAGGCCGAGATGTCCCTCTATCCCGCCCTCGCCGATGTCCGCATTGCCGGTCCCGACGCGGTGATCGGCTACCGCAACGGGGCATCGGCCTACGATGCCGAAGGATGGCTGCGGGAGACGGTGGAGACGGTGCCCCAGGTGGGCATCTACGACATGCACGCCTATCCCGGACAGCGCCTCGTGCGGAGCGGGGAGTTTGAAAAGACGCTCCGGGGGCTCAAGGCCATTGTCGGGGATGCGCCCATCATCCTGGGAGAGGCCGGCTACAAGTATTTCTCCGACCCGGCCGATGCGGCTCTGGCGAAGGAATACTGGAAGCGCGTGGAGGGGCATCCCTTCACGAAGGGAGGGGACTGCAACATGCTGGTGTACGACGATTTCTATGCCCTGGACATGCCGCTTCTCCTGATGAGCGTGATGAATGCGGGCTTCTCGGGCGCTGCCGCATGGATGCTGGACGACGCCATGCACAGTAGCGGAGACTCGGGGAAGACGGAGGACATCAAGCTATGGGGCATGTGGAACATTCTGGGCGCCGAGGTATTCGGGGATCCGTCGCAGGAAGACGTCCGGCCCTGGTATTATACCTGGAGCCTGATGTGCCGGCATTTCCCGCGCGGGAGCCGCATCCTCAAGCTTTCCGGAGCGCTTCCGTCCGGTGTGGCGGCCGTGGCGGCGCAGCTGCCGGACGGCTCTTACAGCGTGGCGCTGGTGAACTTCGGGTCGCGGGACCATACGGTTGCGCTTACCCTGCCCGTGGAGGCGGAGGGGTATACGCTTCAGACTTTCCGTACTGCTGTTTTGGAAAGCCAGGCCGTTTCGGGAAGCTGTTTTGAGCTACCTTCCCAATCTTTTGCTATCTTTGCAAAAGAATAACCGACTGCCTATATGAGAATAACACGTTTATGTTTGTTGCTGGCAGCTTTGCTGGCAACTATTTCCTTGAATGCGCAGGAGCTCAGGCTCCATCATCTTTTTACCAGCCATGCGGTGCTGCAGCAGGAGGCTGTGGTGCCGGTTACGGGCTGGGGGAAGCCCGGCGCTACGGTGCAGGTATCGGCCTCCTGGCAAAAAAAGCCTGTAACGGCCCGGGTGCTGCCCGACGGAACGTGGCGGGCCGATGTCCCTACGCGGGAAGCTTCGTGCGTTCCCCAGCAGCTGGTGGTGCGCTCCGGCAAGGAGGAAATTGTCCTCACTGACATCCTTGTCGGCGAAGTGTGGGTGTGCAGCGGCCAGTCCAACATGCAGATGCCGCTGGGCGGCTGGGACCACCAGCGCGTGGCCAATGCGTATGAGACCATCCGCGACGCGGCCTCCACGCCGCTCGTGCGCATGTACACCGTGGAGCGGAACAATGCCGACGTCCTTACGGAGGACTGTGAGGGCTCCTGGCAGTGCTCCACGCCTGCGGCGGCGCGCCACTTCAGCGCCACGGCCTACCACTTTGGCAAGACGCTGTCGCAGTTTATGCCGGATGTGCCCGTGGGCCTTCTGGTGACGGACTGGGGCGGGACGCCCATCGAGGCATGGCTCAGCGTGGATGCGCTGGAGAAGACGCCGGGCATTGACGTGGCTTTTTCCAAGACGCTGCACTGGGAAGAGGTGACTACCGGGCAGCTTTTCAATGGCATGATCTATCCGCTGCGGCATTACCCGGCCCGCGGCTTTATCTGGTATCAGGGAGAGGCCAACCTGGACAATCCGAAGGATTATCCTCTTATTACCGTTTCCATGGTGAATGAATGGCGCAGGCTGTGGGGAAACCCCGACATGCCGTACTATCTGGTGCAGATTGCACCCTATTCCTACGATGAACCGGACGGTACCAAGCTTCCCGTCCTGGTGGAGAACCAGTACCGCATTTCTTCCATGCTCGCGCACAGCGGCATTGCGTCCACTACCGACATCGGCCATAAGGACTGCATCCATCCGCCCTATAAGAAGGAGGTGGGGGAGCGCCTGGCCTGGCTGGCCCTTGCGAACGATTACGGTTTCCGGGACCTTCCCGTAACGCCCACGTACAAGAGCGTGGCCTTTGACGGCGCCACCGCCCGCGTGAGTTTTAACGGCGTTACCACCACCGGCAACTGCTGGCGCATCCACGGCCCCCATGAGAAACTGGTCCTGCGCGGCTTCGAGCTTGCCGGCGAGGACCACGTGTGGCATCCGGCATCGGCCTGGATTGACTGGAACACCAATGACATCTTCGTGACCTCCGAGGCCGTTCCCGCCCCCGTCGCCGTCCGCTATGCCTGGCACAACTGGCCCGCCGGCGCCAACGTCGTCACCGACAACGGCCTGCCCCTGCCCCCCTTCCGCTCCGTAGATTGGTAACTTCTCGCTTTAACCATAACACGCTGTGAATCAAGCACTTGATTATTTTTCTTTCGGCTGATGAGCCTAAAGAAATAAAATTAAGTGGTTGAAAATGAAGCATTTACAAGGATTCGGGGCCTGGGTCTCGGCGTAAACGGCGCAGGTTGCGGGACATCCCGCACCAATAACGCGTTTTTGGCCCTTTTTCGCGTTATACGTCCTGCTCGAGTGGGACCTATAACGCACTTTTGCGGGAAAAACGCGTTATTGGTTTTTTTTGTATCTTTGCGCCAGACAAAGGTGTGCACGCCCCGTGCCGGGGGTGCCTCAAAAGGGAAGCCGGTGAAAGTCCGGAACTGTGCCCGCAGCTGTGAACTCCTTAACGGTCAGGCAGTTATGTCATTGGACAGGTCCCCCGAAAAGCTTGGGGATGACGTCCGAGAAGGCGCCGCGCCGGGAGCAGTCAGAAGACCTGCCTTGTCAAGTTTAACGTAGGGGCTCGGGGACAAGCGCCGGTATAAACGCAAAATACAATGCTGTTTTCTTTTCTTGCGACGGCCGCACTGCTTTCCGCAGGCGCGCCCGTTGACACGCTGCAGGCTTCTGCCATTGTTGCAGACCGCGGTCTGGTGGTGTCCCGTACAGACACCGTTACTGTTCACACTTTTCAGGATGCAGGTTCCGTTCTTCTTTTTGTGCCCAGCCTCTATGTGGGCGATTACGGCAGTGCGGCCGGTCTTAAATCGGCCAGCCTTCGCGGCCTGGGAAGCGCTCATACGGCCATCTACGTGGACGGTGTCCGTGTCGGCAATGTCCAGAGCGGCCAGGCAGACCTGGGCATGATGGATCTTAACGACCTTTCCCAGGTGGTGGTGGACTATGCCCAGAACAGTCTATCCTTCCGGACGGCCCGTCCTGTCTTCCATGGCAAGAACGTTGCCGGTACCGCAAAACTGGGCTTCGGCTCGTTCGGCACCTGGCAGCCTTACGGAAAGGTGGCTGTAAAACTGAATAAAGACTGGAGCCTCTCTGGCCATGCGGGCGGAATCATCACTAATGGCGAGTTCCCGCTTGCCGATGGTAATAAACGAATTAACAACGACTTTAAACAACTTCAGGCCGGGGCCGACCTCTTTGGTACCTTCGAAGGCGGAGACCTCCATGCCAAGATCTTCTACAACGGCTCTGACCGCGGTACTCCCGGTTCTCTCAGCTGGCCTTCAAACGACCGGCAGCAGGATCGCAACTTCGGCGCACAGGCGGTGCTTCGTAAGAATTTCTCTCCGCTCTACACACTTCATCTGTCGGCGAAGGGCGCCTATGACAGGCTGCTTTACCTGAGCGAGTGGGGAGATACGGATTACAAGCAGACGGAGTTCCAGCTCAACAGCGCACATAAGTTCCACCTTAAGTCCTGGTGGGACGTATCCCTGGCTGCCGACGTCGCCTTCGATAAACTGAATTCCACGCTGTATGATCATCAGCGCTGGGCAGTGGTGGCTGCCGTAGCATCGGCCTTCCGCTGGGAACGCTTTAAGGCCGATGTCGCCCTGGAGTATGCTGGAACCTTTGATAAAGGAACAAGCCCCTGGAACAGCCTTTCCCCTTCGGTCGATCTTCGTCTGACGCTTGCGGAGGGATTGGACCTCGTCGCTTTCGGCCGCCGCGCCTTCCGTACCCCTACCTTTAATGAACTCTATTATCCCGGCTACGGTAACACCGAACTCAAGCCGGAAGATGCCTGGCTGGCCGATGCCGGACTGGATTTCGGCCGTGACGCCGGCGCGTGGCATTTCGGCGCCAAGGTGGATGGCTTCTATACCTACCTCACCAACAAGATTGTGTCGGCTCCCACGGAAACCGATCCTTCCGTATGGCTTCCGTACAATGTGGGAAAAGCGCAGACCTTTGGTGCCGAAGTGCAGGCCGATGTGAAATATTCGGCAGGTGACTGGATGTTATCCTGTATGGCACGCTATTCCTGGCAGAAGGCGACCGACAAGGCTACCGGCGCCGCTTTACCGTACATCGCCGCCCATTCTTTTGTGCTGAATCCCATTGCCAGCTTCAAAGGCTGGACGTTGGGACTGACCTGGGCACTGAAGGCTGGTCGTAAGGACTCCATGGGAGACATGCCCAATTTCAACACGCTCGACGCTCAGTTGGGCAAGGACTTCGCCTTGGGAAACTGCTCGCTGGGTTTCCGCCTCACCGGCCGAAACCTTCTTGACAAACGCTATGAGGTTATTTCCTCCTATCCCATGCCGGGACGCAGCTTGATGGGCGGTGTTGTCTTTAAGTTCTAAAGATGTTACTGAGCCTTTTATATGTTCTCATTTCTGGCATTGCCCTCCCTGTCGGGGGCATCCAGATGCAGTATCTATGGCGCAACCAGCTCGGGGACGTTTACAGCCTCGGGCTGGGCAGCGCTGCCTGCCTGGGCGCTGCCGCCGCTACCATGAGCGGCTGGTGCTCCCTTACGGTGGGAAGCTTTATCTGCACGCTCATCTGCACCATCATCTGCTTTTTCGTCACGCTGAAGGTGAACACGCAGCAGCTCATTACCTTCGGCATCCTGTTCGGCACGTTCATCGGCTCGCTGGGTACCATCGTGGTGACCAATGCGCCCACCGGCGACCACCTCAAGCAGTACTATCTCTGGGGTGCCGCCAACTTCCGGCTGGAGGGCGTCACGACGGGCGATATCATCTTCTCGCTGGTACTGTTCGCGGTAGGATTGGGCGTAGCCCTGTGGCAGGCCGGGCGCCTGACACGGCATTTTCAGGAAGAAATCGAGATTCCGAATGCCGACAAAGCCTGGCTCCTTCTCGCCATCATGTGCCTGGTGACCAGTGCCGTGAGCATCTGCGGGCCCATCGGCTTCATCTCCCTGGGCGTTCCCAATCTGAGCCGGCTCATCTGCAAGAAAAAGGACATCCGTGCCCACTACTGGATTAGCAGTGCCATGGGCGTGGGACTCCTTCTCGTGACCTATCTGGTGGTGGAGTTTGTGAACTTTGGTATTTACCTTCCCATCAGCGCTACCATGGCCATCCTGGCACTGCCGCTCATGGCCATGATCTTTGTAAAGGGCGAGGAAGCGTAGGGGCTTGGCGCTGGTTCCGGGCTATTTGGCGCAGGTCTCACTTTGTCCGTGGCGCTTAACATGCTTATTATTAACGAGTTAGAGTAACTGACGGGTGCGTTTTTGATACCCGTCAGTTACTCTAATCTATTGGTAGTTAATTACTTAAGTGCCACGGCGGAGGCTAATAAAAAAGAGGTCAACTCACTTTTGAGTCAACCTCTTCCTCCGACACATGTGAGGTTAGCGGTCCACTAACTTGGCAGGGTAAGAGCAAAAATGGCCGTTTTTGACTCTACCGGGCCACTCGAATGGACCCCTATGAGCACTAGGAAACAAAAAAAAGGGGCTGACCCAAGTCAATTTGACTTTTTGGTCAGCCTCTTGATTCTAGTGCTGGAAGGACGGCGCTTTAGAACAGGCGCCCGTTGAATTTGTCGGCCAGGCCCTGGAGTTCGTCGGTGGTGGCGGGGCGGTTCAGGGCCTCTTTGCGCTCCTTCTGGAACTGGGCCTTGAGCCGGGCGAACTGGCGTTTGGTGTCCAGCGTGAAGTCTCCGCCTTCGATCCAGGCGAAGTAAGCGGGCTCGGTGTTCCACACTTCACGGGCGGTTTTGCCGCGGTGTTTGCCAAAGCTCACTACGGCTTCTCCAGCCTCGTTCAGGATAAGACGGCCGGCAAAGTCGATATTGCGCGTGCGGGGGCCGATCTTGGACATGGAATCGACGTCATTTTTAAGCACTTCCTGCTGATAATCCGTAGGATTCTCGTAACGGTCCAGCTGGCTTTTGAGGACTTCATAGGTTGCCAGGGTGTCGGCCTCGGCCGTGTGGGCGTTCTCGAAGTCCTTGCCACCGCAGTAAAAACGGTAGGCGGCCCGCAGATTACGGGGTTCAAAGTGATGATAGATATTCTGTACATCCACCATCTTGCACTGATGCAGGTCTACGGTGTCAATACAGTCAATCATTTCCTGTGCCTTCTCCCTGGATTCGGGTCTGGAGAGCCGCTGCTCGGAGTAGGCGCGGGCACGTTCGATTTCTTCACTTAACATGGGAAGGTCGAACTTGAGGGAGTTGAAACCGGCCAGGTCACTGTTCTGCAGCCAGGAGATGATCTCCGGCAGAACCTCGATAAAACGGGGGCAGTTAACCAGGTCTTCATCCTTGACTCCATTGACCTCCGATGCCTGCGGATTAATAGGAATCTGGCAGTGCTTCTCATAGTTCCACGGCTTGATTTTCCAGGTCTTGATCTGGGTCTCACCGCCAGGAAGCACCTTTACGAAGCTCAGTTCGATGATTGCATCGGTGGCAATATTAAGCCCCGTGCTCTCAATATCAAAAAAGAGCAGGGGGCGTTCGAGGTTCAGTTCCATACTTTCTTATTGGATCATGATAGGCATCAAAATTCCGCAGACCTTCTCGGTCTCGGACTCTTCCTCGGCGGGAAGCAGGAGAGCGGCGCGACGGGCATCGGCGAACTTCATCACCAGGGTGTTGCAGCTCATGTTGGCAAGGATTTCCGTGAGGAAAGTGCTCTTGAAGCCAATGGTGAGTTCCTCTCCGGAGTAGTTGCAGTTGATCTTTTCGTAGGCGGCCAGGGCAAAGCCAAGGTCCTGGGCGCTGATTTCCAGCTGGCCTTCCTTGAGAGTGAACTTGATGTGGTTGCTGGCCTTGTTGGCGCACACGGCCACACGCTTTACGGTGTTCAGGAGCAGCTGACGGTCTATCTGCAGTACGTTGGCGTTGTTCATGGGAATGACGTCGCGGTACTTGGGGTATTTGCCCACGACCAGACGGCATACCATGGTGGTGCAGCCGAAGGTGAACTGGGCGGTGGAGCTGTCAAAGGCAATCTCCACGTTCTCCACATCCTTGCCGATGATGGAGCGCAGCACGCCGGCCGGCTTCTTGTGCAGGATGAAGGAAGCTTTCTCCGAGGCCTTCACGTCCTTGGTGGTATAGCAGATGAGCTTGTGGGAATCCGAAGCCACCAGCGTGGTGCTCTCCGGAGCGAGGTCGAAGAAGATACCGTTCATGGCCGGGCGAATTTCGTCATCGGCGGTGGCATAAATGGTGCTCTGGATGCCTTCCACGAGGCTTTCTGCGGGGAATTCCACCTTGAGGGCGTCGGCTCCGGTGGTGGCGATGTCCGGGTAGTCGTCGGCCGGGAAATACGGCAGGGCCGAGTTACCGCTGGCCCAGGTGCACTCGAAAGAGCTGTCGCTCACGGTCTTGATGCCCACGGGCTGGTCTGGCAGTTCCTTGAGCAGGTCAATCATGTGACGGGCCGGAACGGCGATGGAGCCGTCTTCATCGGCCACTTCCACCTCGATGCTGGTGCGCAGCGTAAGCTCCGAGTCCGAGGCGGTGATTTCCAGCTTGCCCTCCTTGAGGACGAAGAGGAAATTCTCCAGGATGGGAAGCGGAGACTTGGACGGAATGGCCTTGGATACATCCATGAGGGCCTTCAGGAGATTGGTGCTCGAAATGGTCAGATTCATATAGCGTTTTTCTTTTGTTCTACAAGCATACAAATATAATCATTTTCTCGGAAACAACAGCCTTCCTGCCGCAAGATTCCGCATTCTTTCCTGTGGCGCTTAACGCGTTGAATGATAGTATGTTAGTGTAACTGACGGGTGTGTTTTTCATACCCGTCAGTTACCCTAATGTATTGATAATAAGCGTTTTAAGCGCCACGGCCGATGCGGAACCTGCGCCGATGAGGCTGGAACCTGCGCCGTTGAGCCCGGAACCTGCGCCGATGAGCCCGGAACAGCCCCGGCGCTACCGGTGCCTTGCGGCGAGCTCGCGCTCGAGCTCGGGGACGGTTACGCCCTGGCTTTCGATGAGGACCAGGAGGTGGTAGATGAGGTCGGAGGCCTCGTAGATGAAGCGGGAACGGTTGCCGTCCACGGCCTCGATCACCGCCTCGCCGGCTTCTTCCACTACCTTCTTGCCAATGGCCTTGGGGCCTTTGATAAAGAGCTTGGTGGTGTAGGAGCCTTCGGGCATGGCCTCGTGGCGGCCGCGTATCACAGAAGCCAGGGTGCGGACAAAGCCCTCATCCACATCGGTGTCAAAACAGGAGGGCGTGCCGCGGTGGCAGGTGGGACCGTCGGGACGGGCGCGCACCAGCAGCGTGTCGGCATCGCAGTCCTTAAGCATGGACACCACGTGCAGGTAGTTCCCGCTGGTCTCGCCCTTGGTCCAGAGGCACTGCCGGCCGCGGGACCAGAACGTTACCAGGCCGGAAGAAGCCGTCTTTTCAAAAGCCTCCTTGTTCATATAGCCCAGCATGAGCACCTTGAGGGTGGTGTCGTCCTGGACGATTACCGGCAGAAGTCCGTCGGCGTTCTTACTCAAATCAAAATCTTCGAAAATCATATTCTTACAGGAATGGAAGCGTCATACAAAGCCTTTTTCAAGGCGGGAATGGGAATTTCTCCGTAATGGAAGATGCTGGCGGCGAGGGCGGCATCGGCCCGGCCAACCGTTAAAACGTCTACGATGTCCTGCACCGACCCCGCACCGCCGGAAGCAATCACCGGCACGGACAACTCCGAAGCCAGGCGGGCATACACGTCGCAGGCATAGCCGGCCCTGGTTCCGTCATGGTCCATGGACGTGAACAGAATCTCTCCGGCACCGCGTTCCTGCGCCTCCCGGGCCCAGCTAAAGAGTTCCCGGTCTGTAAACTTACTGCCGCCATGGGTGGTGCACATCCATCGGCCTTTCACACACTTGGCGTCGATGGCCACCACTACGAACTGGCTGCCGTACCGGGACGCAATCTCGCCGATGAGCGAAGGATTCGCCAGCGCGGCGCTGTTCACCGTCACCTTGTCGGCACCGGCATCCAGGAGGCGGGCGGCGTCATCCACCGAGCCGATGCCCCCGCCCACGGTAAACGGAATGTCAATCCCGAGGGCAATGCGCTTCACGAGGTCCGCAAAGGTGCGACGCCCTTCCCGGGTGGCGCTGATGTCCAGGTACACCAGCTCGTCGGCCCCTTCGCGGGAGTAGCGGACGCCCATCTCGACGGCGTCTCCCACTTCCTTAAGGCCCTCGAAGTTAATGCCTTTCACCACCACGCCGTCCTTGACGTCTAAGCAGGGGATGATGCGTTTTGTGACCATAATGCAATGTCGCTTAAGGTAATACGTCCTTCATAAAATGCCTTTCCCACAATCACTTTCCCAAGGCCCATTTCATCCAGCGCCCGGACATCCTCTATGGAGGAAACCCCTCCGGAGACCGTGAAGGAAAGGGACGGGAAGGCCGATTGCAGCCGCGCGTAGAGCTCCGTCGAAGGCCCGGAAAGCATGCCGTCGCGGGAGATATCCGTGACGATGCACTCCCGAAGTCCCAGCGGCAGGAACCGCTCCACCAGGTTCTCAATGGTGTAGGGTGCCTCTTCCAGCCAGCCCTTGACGGCAATGCGGCCGTCCCGGACATCGGCCCCCAGGATGACGCGGCCGCCAAAGCGGGACAGCCACTCCTCGAAGAGCGCGGGCTTCAGGGCCGCCACGCTTCCCGCGATGGCATGCGTGGCGCCGGCGTCAAAGACGGCCTGCAGTGCCTCGGACGAGCCGATGCCACCGCCCCACTCCAGCTCGCAGGAAACGGCCGAAGCAATGCCTTCCAGCACTTTCAAATTTTGAGGAGACCCCGCCTTGGCCCCGTCCAGGTCCACGAGGTGGATGCGGGAAACGCCGGCATCGGCAAACTGGCGGGCTACCTCCAGAGGAGAACCGTCGTACACTTTCTTCTGGCCGTAATCGCCCTTTGTCAGGCGCACGCATCGGCCCTCTATGAGATCGATGGCAGGAATAATCTTGATCATAAGGCCAGGAAGTTCTGGAGAATGGCGGAACCCACGGAACCGCTTTTCTCCGGGTGAAACTGCGTGCCATAGAAGTTCTCCCAGCGAAGGGCTGCGCTGAAGAGCGTGGACCCGTGCCGGCAGGTGGCGATGGTGTCGGTGCAAAGGCCCGGGAAGTAGGAGTGCACAAAGTACACGAAACTGCCCTCGGAAAGTCCCTTGAAGAGTTTGCTCTCCAGATTGCCGATACTGTTCCAGCCCATGTGCGGCACCTTGGCGTCGGGCATTTCCGTAAACCGACGCACCCGCGTGTCAAACAGCCCCATGCATTCCACCGGCCCTTCCTCGGAGCCGCGGCACATGAGCTGCATGCCCACGCAGATGCCCAGAACCGGCTGGCGCAGCCGGGCAATTACCTCGTTGAGGCCGCTTTGCCGGAGGCTCTCCATGGCTTTTGCGGCATTGCCCACACCAGGAAGAATCACTTTGTCGGCCTCCCGGATCACTTCCGGCGATGCCGTCAGTTCATACGTCGCCCCCAGCCGCGAAAGGGCATTCTCTACCGAGCAGATATTGCCCGCTTCATAATCTATGATCGCTATCATAACAGTCCTTTGGAAGAAGGTAAGTCATAAGAGAAAACATTGCGGGCAGCCGCCTGCTTCAACGTCCTGGCAAAAGCCTTGTAGATGCCCTCGGCCAGGTGGTGGTTGTTCTCTCCGCGCGCCTGCACGTAGAGGTTGGCCTGCAGGGAGGAAGACAGCGACTTGAAAAAGTGCTTGAACATCTCCGTGGGAACGTCTCCCACGTACTCGCGCGTGAACGCCACGTCCCACACCAGCTCGCTGCGGCCGCCAAGGTCCAGCAGCACGATGGCCCGGCTCTCGTCCATGGGGAGGGCAAAGCCGTATCGGCCAATACCCCTTTTATCTCCCAGCGCCTGCCGGATGGCCTCACCCAGGGCGATGGCCACATCCTCCATGGTGTGGTGCTCATCCACCTCCAGGTCTCCCTTGCAGCGGATTTCCAGGGCCAGGCCGCCGTGCGTCACCAGCTGCTGCAGCATGTGGTCCAGGAACTTAAGGCCGGTGTCGATGGCCGATGTCCCTTTCCCGTCCAGGTCTACCCGGACGTAAATATCCGTCTCGCGGGTCTTGCGGGCCACCACGGCGCTGCGCTCAGTGCTGCGGATGGTCTCCACAATCTCTTCCCAGCTGAGCGGCCCCACCTGCAGTCCCTTGCAACCCAGGTTGGCGGCCAGCTGAAGGTCGGTCTCCCGGTCTCCGATGACCCAGGACGCCCCCAGGTCATAGCTCCCGTCCAGGTACTTCCCGAACATCCCCGTTCCGGGCTTGCGGCAGGGGGAATTGTCGGCGGGGAAGTGCCGGTCAATGAGGATGTCGTCGAACTCTACGCCTTCCCCTTTCAGGGTGTCCAGGAGGAAGTTCTGGGCGGGCCAGAACGTATCTTCGGGGAAGGCCGATGTCCCCAGGCCGTCCTGGTTGGAGGCCATCACCAGCTCATATCCGAGGCCGGTGAGCGCCTTAAGGCCGGAGATGGCTCCGGGAACAAAGGCCACTTTCTCAAGGGCGTCGATCTGCTCGTCGGCGGGCTCCCGGAGGAGCGTTCCGTCGCGGTCTATGAAAATGACTTTACGCATAGCTTTGGAGGATTTGAAGGAGCCGGTCGTTCTCGGCAGGAGTTCCTACCGTAATGCGGAGGCAGCCGCTGCAGCCCGGCACGCGGGAGCGGTTGCGGACGATGATGCCGCCCTGGAGCAATACCTCGTAGAGGTCATCGGCCTTGTCCACTTTCACCAGCAGGAAGTTGGCGTCGCTCGGGTACACCTTCCGGACGAAGGAAAAGGAGGAAAGCGCCTTGAAAAGCCGCTCCCGCTGGAATACAATCTCCCGGATGTTGGCTTCAGGGGTGGTCTCCAGGGCCTTCAGGGCCAGTTCCTGCGTGGCCTGCGACAAATTATACGGATACTTTACCCGATTCATCAGGTCGATAATATAGGCGCTGGCAAAGGCCAGACCCACTCTAAGACCGGCCATGCCGTAGGCTTTGGAGAAGGTCTGGAGCACTACCAGATTGGGCTGCTCCAGCACCGCAGCGCGTAGGCTGCCCCTCGCGCTGAAATCGGCATAAGCCTCGTCCAGCACCACGATGCCGGGGAAGCGCCGCACCAGCTCCAGAATCTGCGACGGCTCGAAGGCGTTGCCGCTGGGGTTGTTGGGAGAGCACAGGAAAAGGAGCTTCGTGCGGTCATCGGCCTTCGCAAAAATCTCCTCCACCGGGAGGGAGAAACCGGCTCCCAGCGGCACCGGACGCAGTTCGACGTCGTTGATGTCGGCCGCCACGGAGTACATGCCGTAGCTGGGCTCGATGGCAAGGGCGTTGTCGCGGCCCGGCGTGCAGAAGATGCGGTACACAAGGTCGATGGCTTCGTCGCTGCCGTTCCCGAGGAAGATATTCTCCGTAGGAAGGCCTTTAAGAGCCGATACCCGTGCCTTCAGCACCTTCTGCCGGGGATCCGGGTAGCGGTTGTAGCCCAGGAGGCCGGGGTAAGGGCTCTCGTTGGCATCCAGGAAGATGTCCGGGGTGCCCTTGGCCTCGTCGCGGGCCGTTGAGTAGGGGGAAAGGGTGCGGATATTCGGCCGCACCAGGGCTTCGATGCTATTCATCCGTTCTTACTTTTACAGCGTTGGCGTGGGCGTCCAGGCCCTCGGCCACGGCCATGTTCACGATGGTATTCCTAATGCCCGCAAGGCCTTCCCGGGTAATTTCCTGCAAGGTCATCTTGCGGTAGTAGCTGTCCAGGTTCACACCGCTGAAAGCGCGGGCCCAGCCGCTGGTGGGGAGGGTGTGGTTGGTGCCCGAGGCGTAGTCTCCGGCGCTCTCGGGAGTATAGGGGCCGATGAACACGCTGCCGGCGGCGGTGATGGCATCGGCCACCTTCCAGGGCTCCCGGCCTTCGATGATAAGGTGCTCGGGGGCGTAGGTGTTGGCAAAGTCAATCCGGTCCTCCAGGGCCTCCAGCACTACGGTGCGGCTCTTTTCGAGCGCTTTTTCGGCAATGCCGCAGCGGGGGAGGAGGGCCTTCTGGCGCTCTACTTCGGCGAGGATGGTCTCGGCCGTCCGGAGGGTATCGGCCACCAGCATCACCTGGCTGTCGGGGCCGTGCTCGGCCTGGGAGAGGAGGTCGGCGGCGGCGAAGGCGGCGGGGGTGGTGTCATCGGCCAGTACCATCACTTCCGACGGCCCGGCCGGCATGTCGATGGCCACCGTCCCGGCGCTGAGCAGCTGCTTGGCGGTGGTGACGTAGCGGTTGCCCGGCCCGAAGATCTTGTCTACGCGGGGGATGCTCTCCGTGCCGTACGCCATGGCGGCGATGGCCTGCGCCCCGCCTACGCGGAAGATGCGGCTCACCCCGCACACGCGGGCGGCGTACAGCACTTCGGGGCTCTGCGCGGGGGTGCAGAGGATGATTTCCCGGCAACCGGCCAGGCGGGCGGGGAGGGCCAGCATGAGCACGGTGGAAAAGAGGGGAGCGCTGCCGCCGGGGATGTAGAGGCCCACCTTGCCGATGGAAACCGGCCGCTGGATGCACGTTACCCCGGGCGCGGTTTCTACGCGCACCTCGCGGGGTTTCTGCGCAGCGTGAAAGGCGGTAATGTGGATGGCAGCCTCCCCGATGGCTTTTTCAATCTCCGGGGATACCCGGACGGCGTTTAGTTCGTTTTGGGAGATTTCGATGTTCTCGAGGGGGCGGCCATCAATTTCCAGGGAGAGTTCCCGGAGGGCCTCATCGCCTTTTTCCTTTACGCGGGCGAGGATGGTCTCCACGCGGCTTTTTACCACGGGGTCGTCTGCGAGCGGGCGCTCGGAAAGGGCGTCCCAGGTGCTGCGGGAGGGGTTAATGAGTGTTTCCATTAGGGGATAATCTTGTCGATGTTGAGTACCAGGATGCCCTCGGCGCCCAGGGCCTTGAGCTTTTTGATTTTGTCCCAGAGGTCGGCTTCCTCCACCACCGAGTGCATGGAGCACCAGCCTTCGGCGGCAAGGGGCATGATGGTAGGGCTTCGCATGGCGGGGATAATCTTGATGGCTTCGTCCACGGCATCCTTGGGAACGTTCATGAGGAGGTACTTCTTGCTGCGGCTCACCATGGCGGAGTCAATGCGGAAGAGCATCTCGTCCAGGACGGCCTGTCCGGCTTTGTCCAGGTTACCGGAAGAGATGAGCACGGCTTCCGAGTAGAACACCTTCTCCACTTCCACCAGTCCGTTGGCCACGAGGGTGCCGCCGGAGGAGACGATGTCAAAGATGGCATCGGCAATGCCTGCCGCGGGGGCTACTTCCACCGAGCCGGTGATGACCTGCACTTTAGCGTCAATGCCTTTTTCCGTGAGCCAGTCACCCAGGATGCGGGGGTAGGAGGTGGCGATGCGCTTGCCGCGGAACCAGTCGGGTCCGTTGTAGCCTGCATTCTTGGGAACGGCCAGGGACAGGCGGCAGGTGCTGAAGCCGAGCCGCTTCACAAGCTGTACGGGGAGCCCGCGTTCCACCACTTCGTTCAGTCCCACGATACCCAGGGCGGCGGTGCCGTCGGAGACGACCTGGGGAATGTCGTCGTCTCGCATGTAAAGCAGCTCCAGAGGGAAATTGGGCGCCTGGAGGAGGAATTTCCGGTGAGAGTCGTCCAGGCCGATGCCGATTTCGTTCAAGAGCTCGGTGGTCTCGTCACTCAGTCTTCCTTTGGATTGAATAGCTAATCTAAGCATGTGTATTATTGTTAAATTCTTTAGGTTCCTGCCGGACGGCGCACGAAAAAAGGGCTCACCGTTCCGGCAAGCCCTTTTCATGTATTATTCTTGTACACGAATCACCTACCGGCCCTTGGGAGAACGGTGATGATGATGGTGTGCGCTGTTCATAAACATATCTGGATGCAAAGGTATTAATATTTTTTAATAATGCAAGGCATTTGTGCGGTTTTGGTTCTGACTGGTCGACTTTGGATAGGGGGAATTGATACGTTTTAGTGGGTGAAAATGGCTAATTGATTCAATGAAAGTGGAATGGGTGTCAAAAAAAGTAAATTATTTTATTGGAATGCTAAAAATATCACTTATATTCGCATAAAATCCACATAATTGAAGTAATCGCATGACCGAGAATCAATTCGACGTTTTCATCAGCTATTCCCGTAAAGACTCGGAGATAGCCAACCGTATATATGATGCGCTGGTGGCCGAAGGAGTGACTTGTTTCATCGACCGGGAAGGAATATCCGGCGGGGCCGATTTCCCCACGGTCCTTTCCGAAGCCATCATGGGCGCAAAGGTGCTGCTGCTGGTGGCCAGTGAGAATTCCTATGCCTCTGAATTCACGCAGAAGGAACTGACCTTTGCGGTGAGCAACAAGGGCAGCCGCTTCATTTTCCCCGTGATTGTGGACAACAGTGAACTCCCGAAGAACCTGGAGTTCCTGCTCAGTAACATCAACTGGCGCACCTTGTCTCTCCGTTATCGGATCGAGAAAGAGCTGGTGGCCGATGTCAAGAAGAAAGTGGCCGATCCGCAGGCCGGCATGACCATCAAGCAGCGTGAGAAGAATACCGTGAAGGTGATGATGATCATCATCTTCTCCATCATCGGCCTGGGACTTGCCGCCCTGGGATATATGTACTGGCTGAACAATACGGCCGAGGAGAAGGCGCAGGCAGACAGGCAGCTCTGCTCCACCTGGATAAAGGCGGCTTCGGGCATGGTCTACAAGGCCGATACGCTGCGCTACAACCGCAGCAATATTCTGGAGACGTTCGAGGAAGAGATTGCTTCCCTTGAAGCGGCCGAGGGTATCCTTTCCCGCGTGGATTCTCTCCGGGAGAGTTACATGAATGATTCGGCGCACGCATATCAGTTCACGCAGTTTTCCACGGCATCGGCCCGAAGAGGGATTGCCGAGCGGCGGGATTCCATGTTCGTGGAGTGGAACAAGTATGCGATTGCGAACTACGAAGACTACGAACTCTTCGAGGATGAAACCAGCCGGGGTATCGCATTGGGCTATGTGGAGAAGGCCCTGATCCTGCATCCGGGTGATTTTATGCTCCAGGAAATGAAAACCAAACTAACCCAATAATATGAAGAAGCTTCTTTCCCTGATTGGTCTGCTGGTGCTGACCACTCAGCTTTTGGCCCAGAACCCGGATTTCGACCGAAAATATCAGGTGGCCCAGGACCTCTTTAACAAGGGTCAGTATGAGAAGGCACGTACGGCTATCAAGAATACGCTGAAGAACCTTCCTTCCCTTTCGTCCGCACAGATCCAGAAGGGAAACAGCCTGTCGGCCCAGTGCGACCAGGCTATCATCAACCGTGACCGTCTGGACCTGCTCCGGGAAAGCGTGGAACTTCCTTTTGGCAGCTCGCAGGATAGCGTGGCCTTTGTGGCGGCGAAACCGCAGCTGGTGAAGGCTGTCTCCTCTGCGTCCTGGTGCGAAGTGAAGGTCGTAGACAATCAGGTAAAGGTGCAGGCGCAGATGAACCCGGACAAGAAGATGGGGCGCCGTGCCGTGGTGACGGTAACGATGGGGAAGATCAAGACCCGTAAGTTCACCGTTACCCAGGATGCCCGTCCGGAGACAGTGAAACAGGTGACCATCCGTACGGTCCCGGACCGTGCCCGCCTTATCGTAGACGGCAGCCTGCCCATTACCGGTATCTGGGAAGGAAAACTGGATTCCGGTCCGCACCGGATTCATATAGAGAAGTCCGGTTACTTCGGCCGGGATACGGTGATCAATGTCATGGACGACATGCGCGTAGACCAGGATATGAACCTGGAACTGAAACTGGTCCCCACCTTCGGTAAGCTTAAGGTGTCTGTGCTCCCTCAGGAGGGTTTCAGCTTTAACGACCTTCGTCCTTATGACCTTATCGTCAACGGCCGCACCGTGGAGAATGACAATTACTCCTACGACGACGACCGTGACATCATGCGTTACAGCTTATACGAAGACGGTACGATTCCTGTCCCTGTGGGCCTGGTTACGGTGGCTGCCACCGCTTCCTCCTTTGAACAGGAACGGCAGGACGTGCAGGTCAAGGCCGGAGAGGTCCTTCCCATCACCCTGGTCCTCAAGGCAAAGTACGGCCGCCTGAACCTTATCGATGCCGGTCAGGCACGCAATGCCGTTGCCTATATAGACGGGAAGCCCGTCGGCGCCGTCCAGGATATTACGGCGTATCATGTGAGCATGGGAGACCACAGCATCACCTTGAAGAAACCGGGATACGTGTCGGTTGAGACTGCTTATCCTTTCACGGTCCATGAGAATGAGGACGTGACGATCAATGTGTCCATGACACGTTATGCCCCCTATGTCTTTGACTCCGCCCCGGCCGATGCCAAGGTGAGTGTGGACGGTGTGTATATCGGCAATACGCCCACGAAGGTCTTCCTGCTCAGGGAAACCGAGGCGGGCAAGTCCTTTGAGGTGGAAATCGAAAAAGATGGTTTCCTTCCTGTGAAGAGCGTCCTCACGCCGGGATATAAGGATACGCTGGTCACGACGATGAATGTGGCCATGAAACCGACGCGTCCCCTGCGGGTGACCACCGACGAAGCCGACCTGCAGCTCATCGTCAAGAACAGCCGCCATGGAGACAGTACTTTCGTTGACGGAATGAAGCTTCCCGCAGATATCGCCATCCCGTTGCGTAAGAAACCTTATTATGTAGAACTGCATCGTGTGGGAAAGCGGTATCCCGCCTATCGCGGAAAGTTACGCTTCGACAACGAGAAAAAGGAGAAGCATCATATCCAGTCCTGGTCTGCTTCGGAGTTTGTCCCGCTGGCTGCGTCCATGCATCTGGTGGGTCCCGGGCCGATGACGGTTTCGCACGCGGACCTCACGCCGGTGGACTACAAGATTCTGGGAACGGTGAACCTGCTCCGGTTCAGGTTGTTCCACGGACTCTCGACCTCAGTCGTGAAGGGTACTGCCTTCATGCCCACGGATCCCAAGGCTTCGTTTGCGAAGTCGGCGACTTCCGCCCTTAACCATGAGCCGACCATTGCCAATAAAGTGGTGCTGCCGGCTGTCACCTGCCTGTTCCTGAACGGTGACCTTCGTATGGGCGGTGCCATCTTTGATTACATGGACGTGGATTTCCTGACTTCCTATGCGTGGTATCCGGATTTCATCAAGAAGGTTTTTGGCTTCTCCCATGTGGCGGGCCATGACCTTTTTGTCGGCGGTGAAATCTCTTCCCGCCTGCCGTACTTCAACGTCAGTTTCCGCGCCGGTATGCAGATGTACTTCAACCTGGTTGCTAACCTGTATGACTCTGGCAATACCTCCACGAACACAGAGCAGAAGTACCTCTCCTGCCCGCTGACCATTCCCAACATGTTCGTCGTGGGCATTGAAGTCTCCCTCGGTGGCAAGGGCAACTCCATCTGGCGTATTTTCTAGTACGTTCACGTTTTAAGCACTCCGCCAGGACAGGATTCTCCCGATTCCCGTCCTGGCGGAATGCTTTAGCACGCGGTGAAGCCCGGATTTCCGGGATTTCCTTTCCAAGGTGCTCCTTACGTCCCAAATATTGGGACGTTGGTGACACTTGTATATTTCTCTGATTTTGTGTAAGTTTGCACAAAATGATTGTTTATGGACAAGAATAAGAATACTCTCAATGAGCCTGCCGTTAACTACGGTCGGAAAGTCCACGTTAGCGAACTTCAGTTCAAGCCCATGGATAACATGATGGAGACCCTTCGTTCTCAGGGTTATGTCTCTTTAGATGAATTTATCTCTAAGGTCTCCAAATTTATGTAGTCTATGGAAATCCCTGTTGTTAACACGGGATATCCCTTACTTCTTTCGAGGGCCTTCCTGCAACAAGTTGATGATCTCATCGAAAAGAATGTTGAGAATCATACCCGGCAAGTTGCTTTATTTCTATCTAGGCTTATCAAAGGCTTGCAGAATCTGTCAAATCTGGATCCTTTAGTTGATAGCCGATGGGGTGAGAATGCGTATCAGATTGATGATATTGGGGTGGTAGTATTCCAGCCAGTGAGAGATTCTGTTTCCCAACAGTCCGCTATTCTGGTAGAGAGAATTAATTGGCAACTGAGTACTAGCTTCTTTTTCTCTGAATTCAGTTTTTAGCTACGTGCCTGTTCTCATGCATAAATGCGCCAAGCGTTCATGTTTTTAGGGTTGGTGTATGCATACGAAAAACCTACCGGACCTGTGGGGTACGGTGGTGATGGTGGTATGCGTTCATGCAAAACATTGTGGACGCAAAGTCATTAAGAATATTTTAGAATGCAAATAAATTTTTTGTTTCCATCGGCATAGCTTTTGAAAAATACCCCCGTCGGAAAATAAACTAAAACTTAGATATCATGAGAAAAGGATTAATGACTGCTGTGCTTTCCATCCTGGCTGGTGGCGTAACCGCTTATGCCGTTGTGAAGGCAACCGTACCTGAAACTTCTACCCCGGTGGTGGCTACCGATGCCGCCGGCAACGCCGTCGAATACCGTACTGTCAATTTGGCAGAAACCGACTACCCGGACTTCACCTATGCTGCAGAAAGCGCCGTGGAGGCCGTTGTCTATGTAGAGGTGACGGTGCGCCAGCAGTACCAGCTCAACGACCCCTTCTTCCGTTTCTTCTTCGGCGATGAATACGCGAAGCCCCAGTCCCGTGAGCAGAAGGGCAGCGGCTCCGGCGTCATCATCCGCCCCGACGGTTATATCGTGACCAACAACCACGTGGTGGCCGGCGCTACCAGCATCACCGTGACGCTGAACAACAACCAGCAGTACGACGCTACCATCGTGGGAACCGACCCCGTGACCGATGTCGCTATTATTAAGGTAGACGCTACGGGTCTTCCCACCATCCCCATGGGAGACTCCGACAAACTGCGCCTGGGAGAGTGGGTGCTGGCCATCGGCTCGCCCCTCGGCGCACAGCTGCGTTCCACCATCACCGCCGGTATCGTGAGCGCCAAGGGCCGCAGCATGCCGGACTACTCCGGTGAGTTCAAGATCGAGTCCTTCATCCAGACCGATGCGGCCGTGAACCCCGGCAACTCGGGCGGCGCCCTGGTGAACAAGAAGGGAGAACTGGTGGGCATCAATACCGCCATCGTTTCCCAGACCGGCTCCTATACCGGTTATTCCTTCGCCGTTCCCGTGAATATCGTGAAGCGCGTGGCCGAGGACCTCATGGACTTTGGCAGCGTAAAGCGCGCTGTCCTGGGCATTTCCATGGGCTCGGTTGATAAAAAGTTTGCCGACGAAATGAAACTTTCCGCCGTCTCCGGCGTATATATTAACGAGGTTTTGAAGGGAAGTGCCGCAGAAAAGGCGGGTCTTAAGAAGAACGACGTCATCATTGCCATTGATGGTCAGAAGATTACGGACGCTTCTTCGGTCCAGGCCAAGGTCGGCAGTTATCACCCCGGCGACAAGGCAACCATTACCTTCATCCGTGACGGAAAGCAGCATGAGGCTACGGTGGAATTCCAGAGCAGCGCACTGCAGAACGGCGAAACGGATGTAGATGGCACCATTGCCTTCTACGGCGCCCGTCTCAAGGCCCTGAGCCCCGAGGCAGCCAAGACCAAAGGTCTCAAAGGCGGCGTAGAGATTGTCTCCCTTGCTACCGGCAAGATGATGGAGGCCGGTGCCCAGGAAGGTGGCATTATCCAGTACGTGAACGGTGAGCCTGTCTCAAAGCCCGAAGATGTCGTTGCCAAGGCAAAGAAAGCATCCCGCGCCATCTATGTGGAGGGTGTGGACCAGAACGGACGGTCTTTCTACTTCGGCTTCGGCAAGTAAGTAGAAAGAAACCGTAACCGTTAAACGAATGAGGCAATTAAAAATTACCAAGTCCATCACCAACCGCGAAAGCGCGTCGCTGGACAAGTACCTGCAGGAGATCGGCCGCGAAGAGCTGGTCACCCCGGACGAAGAAGTGGAACTGGCTCAGAGAATCCGTAAAGGAGACCAGGAAGCCCTTGAGAAACTTACCCGCGCCAACCTTCGCTTTGTGGTGTCCGTGGCCAAGCAGTACCAGAACCAGGGCCTCAGCCTCCCCGACCTTATCAACGAAGGCAACCTGGGTCTGATCAAGGCCGCCGAGAAGTTCGATGAAACCCGTGGTTTCAAGTTCATCTCCTACGCCGTGTGGTGGATTCGCCAGAGCATTCTGCAGGCACTCGCAGAGCAAAGCCGCATTGTCCGTCTGCCCCTGAACCAGGTAGGTTCCCTGAACAAGATCAACAAGGCCCTTACCCGTTTTGAGCAGGAGAATGAGCGCCAGCCCACGAACGAGGAACTCTCCGAGATGATCGACGTTCCCAAGGACAAGATCTCCGATACCCTGCGGGTGGGCAGCCGCCACGTCAGTGTGGACGCTCCCTTCGTGGAAGGAGAGGACAACAGCCTGCTGGATGTCATCCCCAACGATGACTCCCCGTCCGCAGACCGTGGCCTGGTAAATGAAAGCCTCAATACCGAGATTGAGCGCGCCCTGAGCACCCTCACGGACCGCGAGCGCGAGATTATCAAGAGCTTCTTCGGAATTGGCTGCCAGGAAATGACCCTGGAAGAGATTGGAGAGCGTTTCGGCCTCACCCGTGAGCGTGTGCGCCAGATCAAGGAGAAGGCTATCCGCCGTCTCAAGAGCCCGTCCCGCAGCAAACTTCTTAAGAGCTACCTGGGATAATGAGCGCAGAACAGTTTATTCAGCAGAAGGCCGCAGCGGCCATTCTGGCTATCTATGGAACTGAAGTGGCGGAAACGTCACTTCAGGTTTCTGTTACCCGCAAGGAGTTTGAGGGAGATTACACCCTCGTAACCTTCCCGCTTCTGAAGATTACCCGTCAGGCACCGGATGCTACCGGTAATGCCATCGGCGAGTGGCTGGTGGCCAACGTGCCGGAGATATCGGCCTTCAACAGCGTGAAGGGTTTCCTGAACCTGTCGTTCTCGCCGGTATACTGGAACGAGAGCCTGCAGGCCATGGTTTCCGAAGAGTCCTTCGGGCAGCTGCCCTCCACCGGCAAGCGCATCATGGTGGAATTCTCCAGCCCCAATACCAACAAGCCCCTCCACCTGGGCCATATCCGCAACAACCTTCTGGGAGACAGCGTGTCGCGCATCCTCAAGGCCTGCGGCAACGAGGTCATCAAGGCTACGCTGGTGAATGACCGCGGCGTACATATCTGCAAGAGCATGTATGCCTGGGAGAAACTCTTTAACGGCGCCACCCCGGAGAGCACCGGCAAAAAAGGAGACCACCTGGTGGGAGACTGCTATGTGGCCTATGCCAAAATGGAGAAGGAGCACCCGGAGATCATCGACGAGGTGCACAAGATGCTGGTGGACTGGGAAGCCGGAGACCCGCATGTGCGGGAGCTCTGGAGCATGATGAACGGCTGGGTGTTCAAGGGATTTGATGAGACCTACAAGGCCCTCGGCATCTCCTTTGACAAGGTGGACTATGAGCACGATACCTACCTTCTGGGTAAGGAACTGGTCCAGAAGGGCCTGGATATGGGCGTCTTCGTGAAAGACCCCGACGGCTCCGTGTGGTGCGACCTCACCGCCGACGGCCTGGACCGCAAACTAGTTCTCCGTGGAGACGGAACTTCCGTGTACATTACGCAGGACCTGGGCACCGCCGAGCGCCGCTTTGCCAACTACAACCTGGACTCCCATGTATATGTGGTGGGTAACGAGCAGGACTATCACTTCCAGGTGCTCAAGCTCATCCTCGGAAAGCTGGGCTATGCCTGGGCCAGCCAGATCTACCACCTGTCCTACGGCATGGTGGAGCTCCCGGAAGGCAAGATGAAATCCCGCGAGGGAACGGTGGTAGACGCCGACGACCTCATCCAGAGCATGTACGAAGAGGCGAAGAAAACCTCCGAGGAAAGCGGCAAGCTGGCCGATGTCTCCGTTCAGGAGCGTGAGAAGCTCTATCACATGATCGGGCTGGGCGCCCTTAAGTACTTCATCATCAAGGTAGACCCCAAGAAGACCATGCTCTTCAACCCCAAGGAGTCCATCGACTTCAACGGCAATACCGGTCCGTTCATCCAGTACACGCACGCCCGTATCTGCAGCATCCTGCGCAAGGCTACCGTGTCCTTCGGCGCGGCCGATGTCCTGGGCGTTGAGCCCTCGGCCAAGGAAGTGCGCCTGGTGAAGCTCCTGGGCCTCTATCCCGCCAAGGTGGCCGAGGCCGGTGCCGCCCTGAGCCCCGCCGTCATCGCCAACTACGCCTACGACCTGGCCAAGGAATTCAACCAGTACTATCACGACACTCCCATCCTCAAGGAATCCGACGAGGCTGTCCTCAAATACCGCCTCGCCCTCATCGCCCTCATGGCCCGCGTCCTCAGAAGCGCCATGGCCCTCCTGGGTATCGAGCTTCCGGAGAGAATGTAATAACGTATAACACGTTTTTGCCGCAAAAGTGCGTTATAGGTCCCACTGAGGGATAACCTATAACGCACTTTTCGGCGTTTTTCGCGTTACACGTCGCTTAGAACGCGCCGGCTAGAACTTTTCCAGCACCACCCGGATCACGCTCTCCATTTCCGGGGAGGTCTCCAGCGGAAAGCCGAAAGCGGCCACCTTGTAGCCGGGACCGTCATACCAGGTGGCAGCGCCGATGTGGGCGCTGTCATCGTAGCGCATGAGGACGGATGCCTTTGCGCTGGCGGGCTTGATGCCGTCCGGGCACTCCACCCGGTACACGGAAGGGCTCCAGGAACGGTTGTAATGCACGGCGGGGAGGCCGCTGCCACGGGCGGGTTGAACGGCATCTCCACGAGTCCCCGCATTGGTTACCCACTCATAACCCAGGACCGTGCGCACAAACTCGCGTGTCGCTTCGGGTGCCACCGGAACGCCCGGGTACACATGGTCCCAGGCATCGGTGCCAATGTAGGCCCCGGAAATGAGCACATGCCCGCCGGAAGCGGTAAAGCGCCGAAGGGCCGTCTGCAGCGAATCGGAGAACACCGGATAGCGGTCGGGGACGGCACCGCGACCCACCCGTGTCGTGAGCTGCTTTCCACAGACCATATCTATGGCAAAGGCACCGCTGAGCCCGTCAAAGGCTTCGGCCGAAGAAGACTCCACGGAATAGCCCGCCTTCAGGATGGCCGCACCGTGCGCGGCGGCAAAGTCAAACGTGTTACCGGCCACCGGTTTTCCGGCCTGATCCATGTAACTGGCCCCGAAGCCGGGATTGTCGTCGTCGGTCCAGGCCCGGCCGCGGTCGAACTCGTTCACGGAGCCGGCAAAGTGAATGTCCCGGCCCCACGGAACGCCGCTGTCGGTATCGTCCAGGAAGCCTGCATACTGCGGCGTATCAAACCACACGGGAGCAGCCACGCGCGTGAAGTCGTTCACCACCTGCACCCGGCGTGCATGCAGGGACGAATAGCCGGCGCAGAGGATTTCCGAGGGAAAGCTCTCGCCGCCGTCGTTACAGGCTGTAATCTTATAGGAATAGAGTTTTCCCGCCTCCATGGGAAGCGTAACCGACGTACCGTTCACCTCATAGCCGGCATCGAAGCCACCGTCTCCCACGCGGGTGTATACCCGGTAGTATTTGGGCACGGCGGTAGGCTCCAAAGCATCCTCAGTAGCCTTCCAACTCAAAACCGCTTTGCCCTGGACCAAGTCCACCTTGAAGGCATGCACCGGAAGCGGCTGCACGGCATATTCGCAGCCGTAGCGCGCGCTCAGATACTTGAGCATGCCCTTGTACACGGCGCGGGCGGCCGTAAAGCGGAACGAGGGATCCAGGCCGTAGCGCATATCGGCAAAATTCAAATGGGACAGCAGTTCCAGCAGAAGCGCCGGCACATTGGGCGTGCGGCTCTCGCTGTAGGAGCGGTCCCACAGCTGCCGGCGCGTCCAGGCCGGCTCATACAGCGCCCGGATGTCATTCACAACCTGCGTCTGCACAAGGTCGGAATACAGCCGGCTGTTCATGCGGTCTTCCCCGTCCGGGAACTGCGAGAGGCCTTTGTTGGTGCGGGTATAGATAGCCAGCGTGCCGATGATGGAGTCGTTCGGGGTTACTCCGGCGTCGGTATGCCAGGCCAGCGAAAGGTCCACGGGCACCTTCCGGGATACCATTTCCTGCACCCAGGCGCCGCGGCCAGCATAATCTTTGGTATAGTCGTCGTCCCAGTCGTCAAACAGGGTGCTGTCAATTCCGGCGTACTGCAGCTGGTACAGCGCCCCCTCCACGAAGGAAGGCATGCCGGAAATATGGCCGCCACGCTCCATCTTGCCCATTCCGCCGCCGAAGCGGACAGCATCGGCCGATACAATCCCGGCCGATGAGCTGCGCGCGCTCAGTTCCACGTACCCGTCCGTCCCCTTGTCAAAGAGGTAGGTACCCAGGTACACCCAGGTGCCGCCGCTCATCTGCTGGTTCACGTGCAGAAGCTTCTCCCCGCCCAGATGGTGGACGGTATAGCGGGCATCGGTGGTGCTGGCAGGCAGGCTTTTGTAGGAGACGTAGACGGCATATTCGCCCTTCTCTGGAATGTCGGGGCGCCAGACGGCGCGGGGGGCATCGGCCTTGTCGGAGGTGACAGCGTCGGTCTTTCGGGCCGATCCCATCGTGAAGGGATTGTCTCCGAAGGCGTACACCTCCTTGGCATCGGCGAATCCGGTGCCGGCATCGGACCATCGGCCTGTCTCGCTGTAGCGGCCCTTCCAGCGGACGATCTCCCCGCGGGGACCGCTGAAGGGCTCGTCATTGTCGCACACCACCTCGCGGGTCTGGATGTCGCGCTCCCGCGGGCACAGGACCACGGCGCCGGCGTTCTCCAGCATGGGCATGAGAAACGGGACCACGTAACTCTGCGTGAAGATGTCTTCCAGCGTGCGGTGATTGGGCGAGCGCTGCCATTCCCAGCGGTCGTTCTCCGCCTCGTAGTAGTAGCCGTGGCTCTGCCAGAGGGCGATGTGTCGGCCGCTCAGGCCCAGAGGCCACCGGTCGCTGCCGCTCACGAGGGCGGGTGTACTGCCGCGCGGGTCCTTCACGCGGAAGGACGTAGGGAGGGACTGGCCATCGGCCTTGAGCTCCGGCATGGGAAGCGCGGAGAAAGGCTGCTTGCCGGCGTAAATCTTTCCCAGTTTGTAGCCGCGGCGAGCGCTCCGGGAGAGGGATTCCACCTGTGCGCGGAACCACTCGGGGTCTCCGGCGCGCCAGGGGAAGGCGGTGACGTTCTGTGAGAAATACAGGTCTACGGTATTGCCGCGGACCAGCGCCTTGTCCACCTTGAAGTAGCTTAAGACACCGCTTCGGCGCAGCCAGCGCTGCGACAGGGAGTCACAGGTTTCGGTAAAGTCTTTGGCACGAGGTTTCTGCGCCTGTAGCGGAAGGGTGGCCGCAGCCACGAGAACAGCAAGGAAAAGTCGCTTCATTTTTTCTGTTTGCGGATATCCCAGACGGCGGTGATGAGGGAACTCACGGACAGGCCGATGGTGTCGGCCACAAGGTCCAGCGGGTCACCGCTGCGGTAGTCGGTCAGGTTGGCCTGGCCCATTTCGGTCCCCACGGCGATGAGTATGCCGACAAGGAGGGTGACACCCACGAACAGAAGCGTCTCACGGACGGTTTGGGTGAAGGTGTCAAAGGCCAGGAAGGCAAGAATGGGAAAAGGGAAGAACATGGCAAAATGCACCAGCTTGTCGGTGGGGATGCCCCAGAGGGTAAGCGGTACGGACGGCGTGTTGTCAAAATGGCCGAAGCACAGATACAACACTCCCGCTATGTACAGGAAGAAGAGGAGGCGGAAGGCTATTTTCTGTCCACGGATCATTACAGCGCCTGCATGTCGTTAAGTTTCTTGTAGTAGCCGCCCAGGGCGATGAGCTCCTCATGACGGCCGCGCTCCACGATGTGCCCTTCGTGCATCACGATGATTTCATCGGCATTCTTGATGGTGGACAGGCGGTGGGCGATGGCGATGGTGGTGCGGCTGGACATGAGCTTGTCCAGGGCGTCCTGCACCATGCGTTCGCTCTCGGTGTCGAGGGAAGCGGTGGCCTCGTCCAGGATGAGGATGGGCGGGTTCTTGAGGATGGCGCGGGCAATGGAGAGGCGCTGGCGCTGGCCGCCGGAGAGCTTGCTGCCGCGGTCTCCGATATTGGTCTGGTACCCTTCCTCCTTCTCCATGATGAACTCGTGGGCGTTGGCAATCTTGGCAGCGGCGATGACCTGTTCCTCGGTGGCACCTTCCACGCCGAAGGCAATGTTGTTGTAGATGGTGTCGTTGAACAGGATGGGCTCCTGGTTCACATTGCCCATGAGGGCGCGGAGGTCCTTGACGCTGACATCGCGTACGTCCTTTCCGTCTATGGTGATGCGTCCGCCGGTAACGTCCCAGAAACGGGGAATGAGATCCACGAGGGTGGACTTGCCGGCTCCGGACTCACCCACGATGGCAATCATTTTTCCGCGAGGTATCTCCAGGCTCACATGATCCAGAATCTGGCGGTTGCCGTCATAGGAGAAAGACACGTCTTCCAGCTTGATGCTGCGCTCGAAGGCGCCGAGCGGCTGGGGATTCTCCGGGTCCTTGATGGGGTTCTCGGCCTCCAGGATCTTGTTGATTCGTTCCATGGAAGCCAGCCCTTTGCGTACGCCGTACGTGGCGCGGGAGAGTTCCTTGATGGGCTCTATGACAGAATAGAGGATGACGAGGAAGAAGATAAAAGTGGGAGCATCGATGAATTTGCCGTTTCCCAGCAGGCTATTGCCACCTACAATCATGGCGCCGCCCACGCACAGCACAATCATGAGCATCACCGTCCCCAGAAATTCGCTCACGGGGTGCGCCAGTGCCTGACGGGTGCTCACGCGGGCAATTTTGCGGCGCATGCGGTCCGTGATATCGTGGAAACGGCCACGCATGGTCTTCTCGGCGTTGAACGCCTTGATGACACGAAGCCCGCCCAGGGTTTCGTCCACCTGGCTCATGGTATCGGACCACAGGGCCTGCGCCTCCAGCGAGTTGCGCTTGAGCTGTTTGCCGATAATCCCCATCACCCAGATGAAAGCCGGAGCAAACACAACGGTGAAAATCATCATCTCCGGGCTTAACCAGGTGAGGAAACCGAAGTAGATGACAATGAGGATGGGATCTTTAATCAGAAGGGACAGACTGGCGATGATGGAGTTTTCTACCTCTGACACGTCTCCGGTGATGCGTGCCACGATGTCTCCCTTGCGCTCATCGGTAAAAAAGCCGATGGGAAGGCGCAGGATTTTGTCGTAGATACGGCAGCGGATTTCCTTCACAATTCCCGTGGAGATGGGAATCATCACCGCATTGGAGCCGAAGTAGCAGCTGGTCTTGAGGATGGTGAACAGGATCATGACGCCGGCCAGAAGGGCCAGGGTCGGCACTACGCCATGCGCCTGGGCATAGGATGACACATAATAGTAGAAGTTGTTGGTGACAATGTCCTTGAACGACTCGTCCGCCTCCCAGGGCATGAACGTGTAAACCTTGTCATTCACCTTGAACAGAATCTGGAGCAGCGGCACCAGGATGGCAAAGGAGAATATGTTGAATACGGCGCTGAGGATGTTCAGGACGACAGCCCCTGCCAGATGTCCTTTATACGGAGCGGCATACTGCCGCATGAGTTTCATGAAATCTTTGATCATAGATTGCAAAGATACGAAAAATCGTGCAAACTTTAACCCGCCGACGTGTAACGCGAAAAACGCCGAAAAGTGCGTTACAGGGTACCCTTGAGTGGGACCTGTAACGCACTTTTGCGGCAAAAACGTGTTATACGTCGGGGAGAGGCGGTGGACCAGGTCCAACGAGGGGGGCTACAGCACCAGCAGGGGAGAGGCGATGCCGCGCTTGAGGACGCGGAGGGAGATGGTGCCGGGCTCCACGCCGGCGGCGGCAAGGGCGGCGCGGGCGCTGTCGTAGGCGAGTTCGGGGGTGTTGTTGTTGCCGCTGAGGTGGCACAGGAAGATGTTCCGGAGGCCGGGATGCAGAAACTGGCCGATGGCCTCGGCACAGGCGTCGTTGGAAAGATGCCCGATTCCGTGCGTGATTCGGTCTTTCAGGTACTGAGGGTAGTCACCGCCGAGGAGCATGTCCACATCGTAATTGGATTCCACTACAACGGTGGTGGCACGGGAGGCCCAGTCCAGGGCTTCGGGCGTAGTGTGGCCCATATCGGTCATGAGCACGAAGAGTTCCTCGCCGCAGCGGATGGCGTAGCCTACGCACTGCGTGGCGTCGTGCGGAACCACAAAGTATTGCACGTCAAAGTCTTCGGTAACGGGGTTCCAGACGCCGGCCTGCAGGTCCTGCCGGCACGGGCCGATGAAATCCCGCGTGAACGGATGCCACAGCAGGGCGTTGTGGATGGTTTCGGTGGTCCAGACCGGCGCCTGCACGCGCTTGCAGAACGAGCCCAGGGAACGGATGTGGTCCCCGTGGTCGTGCGTGACGAGGATGGCCGATATGTCGGCATAGCTCAGGTGCAGCGCTTCCAGCTCTTTCTTGATGCGGCGGATGCCCACGCCGGCGTCAATCATGATGCCTGAATGCGGGCCCAGGAGCAGGGAACAGTTGCCACAGCTGCCGCTGGAAAAACTGATGAAGCGAAGGCTCATAGCTCGCCCTCCTCCTTGTCGCAGTAGCGGGAAATGACACCGTATGCGCCATCTACGCCCAGCTCTCCGGCACGGGAAAGGTCTATGCAACCTTTTTCCTTGTCCTTGAGATAAATGAGCACGAGGCCCCTGTTGAAGTAGGCGCTGCCCATCCAGGGGTACAGCTTGATGGCCTTGTCATAGCTTTCGATAGCCTGCACAAAGCGGGAACTGAGGCAGTACAGGTTTCCCAGATTGAACTGGATGTAGGGGAAGGACGGCAGGATGGCCGCTGCCGCTTCCATGTCGGACAGGGCCTCCGAGTAGTCGTATTCGCGGCTCACCTGCTCGCGGACGCGGGCGCGGGTGTTGCCTTTGTCGTCCATCGTGAGCGTCTGGACGTTGGATTCGAACGAGGCGATGAACTCGATCATCTCGGCCCTGAGGGCGCCGCGGTTCATCAGGTAAAAAGCCTTGTGGTAGGCGGCGTAGGCCCCTTCTTCGGGCGACTCCACGGCCTCCGTATAGTGCTGCAACGCCTGCGTGTACTGCTTCAGACCCACTTCCTGCAGGCCTTTTATGAAGGCGTCGTCGGTCTTTTCCGCAAGGAGGGCCGATGTCACGGGGACGGAGGCAGCATCGGCCGTCACCGTCACCGGTACGGGGGCCGCTGCGAGGAAGGCGTCCAGGAGGCGGTTCTCGTAGCGATGCTCCAGCGCATACGAGCCGATGGGTGCGACGCTTTCCACCACGGCAAAGCGGTAGAGCGGCTTGAGGTTGATGTCAACGTCCCGGTGGCGCAGCATCTCGTCCTCGAAGCCGCCGCTGCGGGCGAAGTCGGCATCCAGGGCCAGGAGGCTGCTGTATTTGCGGGTGGTGTCGGAGAAATCGGCCCCGCCCGCCGTGGCCTTCTCGTAATCGGCCACTTTGGCGCGCGCGGTGCGGTAGTCTTCCTTGGAAGCGCGGTTCATGCCCAGCTGCAGTTCTACGTAGGCCCGGTTCATGTAGGCCTTGGCAAAGTCCGGGTACAGCTCGATGGCCTTGTTGTAGTCGGCCAGGGCGTCGTCCCAGCGCTGCATCTCGATGAAAAAGCCCGCGCGGTTGAAGTAGGCCAGCACGTTGCCGGGGTTGATGGCGATGACGCGGTCCATGTCGGAGAGGGCGCCTTCGTAGTCTCCTACCTGGGCGCTGAGGAGGCTTCGGTTGTAGAGCGTAAGGGCGTTGCCGGGCTCGTACTTCAGCACCTTGTTGAGGTCTTTCATGGCGGCGTTGAGGTCTCCGGTTTCGCTGCGAACCAGGGCACGGTTAAAGTAGGCGAGGGTAAGGGTGGAATCCAGCTCAATAGCCTTGTCCAGGTCCTTGAGGGCTTCGCTGTAATTCTTCCGGGCTGCCATGAGGCCGCCGCGGCGGATGTAGCCTTCGGGCTCGAAGCGGTCCAGCTTGATGGCATGGTTGTAGTCGGAGAGGGCCCGGGTGGTGTCCTGCAGGAACAGGTAGGAGGCGCCTCGGTTGAGGTAGGACGACGGGTCCTTGGGCTCCTGGCGGATGTATTTGTCAAAGTCCTGGACGGCTCTCTCGAACTGGCGGCTCAGGAAGTAGGTGACGCCGCGGGTGAAATACAGGCCGGAGGATCCGGGGCGCAGCTCAATGGCGCGCTGGAGGTCCTTCAGGGCACCGTCGTAGTCTCCGCTGCGGCTCTCGGTGATGGCCCGGTAGTGGTAGCCGGAGGTGAAGACGGGGTTGAGGCGGACGGCCGTGGAAAAATCGGCCCGGGCGCCGCGGATGTCTCCGAGGTTGTACTTGGCAATGCCGCGGTAGAAGAAGGTCCAGTAGTCGGTGGAGTCCAGCTGGGCCAGGATGTTGAAGTTGGAAACGGCTTCTCCCAGGCGCCCGTCCTGCAGGGCCGTTCGGCCGCGGAAGGAGAAGACGTCTTTGTCGTACTGGGCCCGTGCGCAGAGGGGGATGGCGACGGCCAGCAGGGTGAGGAAGATACGAAGCTGTTTTTTCATTAAAAAAATTTTCATTTCAGCAGCGAAATAACTAATTTCGCGCCAAATGACAAAGATACTAAAATTATTTATCATAAGCTTCCTTGCCGCCGCAATTCCCGCCTGGGGGCAGGGGTATACCATTTCTCCCATCAATGCCGACGCCGTCCTGAAGACGGAGAACATCCGCTCCAACGTGGAGTACCTGTGCTCGCCCGAGCTCGGCGGTCGCGCTACCGGCACCCCCGGCGGTCGCGCTGCGGCTTCCTGGCTGGAGGGGAATTTCCGCGTGCTGGGCCTTCAGCCCCTGGGCGGGGCGTGGCTCCACGGGTTCAATACCGCAGAAGGGCTGGCGCGGAATGTCATCGGCCTTATCCCCGGCAGCGCTACACCTGCCCGCTATGTGATTCTCATGGCGCACTATGACAACCTGGGCTATCTCAACGGGGCTTTTTATCCCGGGGCCGACAGCAATGCTTCGGGCGTTGCGGCTCTTCTGGAGATTGCCGGCATGGTCACCCGCATGAATACCTGCCACAAGATTTACCGAAACAGCCTCATTGTGGTGGCGCTGGATGCCAAGGAAAAGAACCAGGGCGGGGCTGCGGAACTGTGGAGACTCATCTCTTCCGGAAAGCTCCTGGATCCCGTTTCCGGTTCGGTCGTTACGCCTTCCCAGATTTCCCTGGTGGTGAACCTGGACCAGCTGGGCGGCACGCTGGCACCGCTGACCGAGGGTCATCCGCGGTACCTCATGATGCTTTCGAATGAGGGCGACAGCCGCCGGAATTCCCTTGCCAGTGCCAACAGGGATAAGGGCTTCGGCCTGGAGATCGGCTACGATTATTACGGCTCCAAAGACTTTACCCGCCTGTTTTTCCGCCGCATCTCCGATCAGCGCATCTTTCTGGAGCACGGCGTTCCTGCCGTCATGTTCACTAGCGGTATTACTTTTTTGAACAACAAACCGGAGGATACCCCTTCGTCTTTGAACTACGACATTCTCACCGAGCGCATCCGCCTTATCTTCCGCTTTCTGGACCGGGTTATGTAGGGCGTTTCCTGGCGGATATGCATCTAGCTGTCCGTCAGCGACTTACGCAACCACGGGTGCACCTGCGCGTGCACCCGACAATCAGCAACTCGCTGCCATAGAGCAACTTACGCATCACCCGGCGGAGGGGCTATTCGGTGTAGGACGGGACTTCGTGGCGGTCGATGAGTTCGCGGAGGACGCCCAGGTAGCTGTCCTCGGCGGTACCGAAGGCGGCGCGCAGTTCCAGCAGCGTGTAGGAGCCGCCGCGGGCTTCGATCCAGGCTTTGAGCCGGGCGGCGAGTTCCATGGGCCGGGCAGCTCCGGAGCGGCACAGGTCGCACTTGCCGCAGGGCTTGGACTCTTCCTGCCCGAAGTAACGGAGGAGGAACTGCGAGCGGCATTCGTCCTCTTCTTCCACATAATCCAGCATGGTCTGAACTCTTTCGCGGTAGGTGCTCCGGAGCATTTTGTAGCGGTCCGGGCTCAGCTGTACGTTGCCGGGGCGCAGGCGGTCGTGCTGAATGAGGAGCACGGTGGCGTGATCGGCGGGGATGTAGCGCACCACGTGGTTCACGCTGAGCTGATACAGCAGCTGCCGCAGCATGGGGACCGTTACGCCGCAGCGGGCGGCCACGGCATCTTCGTCGATGGGCGTGGCAAAGGAGAAAATGCCCGTGTACATGCGCATGAGGGCTTCCAGCACGGCGGGCATGGCGGGATCGGGAAGCTCTACGGAGTAGAGTGACTGTCGGTCTACGTTGATGTGGATACGGGTCTGGATGTCCATGTCCTCGGCCAGGGTCCAGTGCCCTTCCCGCTCCAGGTATTTGATGGCATAGTAGGTGGGCGCCTGCTGCAGCTTGTACTGCCGGCAGAAGGCGGCCAGGTCGAACTTGAGCATTCGGCCCATCCCGGCATCGTACGGAATCTCAAAGAAGATGTGCACCTTATGGTAGATGTCCTCGATGAACTCAAGTGTGGGGAAGGAAACCTGCTCCAACTGGGCCAGGCGGGTTTTGTCGGTGCCGTTCCACAGGAGCACGGCGTAGGATTCCAGGCCGTCACGGCCGGCGCGGCCCGCTTCCTGGAAGTAGGCCTCCGGGCTGTCGGGGACATCGGCATGTACCACAAAACGGACGTCGGGCTTGTCGATGCCCATGCCAAAAGCGTTGGTGCACACCATCACGCGGGTACGGCCGCTTTTCCATTCTTCCTGCCGCAGGGAGCGGGTCTCGGGGCCCAGGCCGGCGTGGTAGAAGGAGGCCGATATACCTGCGGCCTTGAGGGCATCGGCCATCTCCTGCGTTCTCGCCCGGCTGCGGACGTACACGATGCCGGTGCCGGGGACGCCCTCGCAGATGCTGCGGATCTGGCCCAGTTTGTCCTGCGTCTTGCGCACCACATAGCTGAGGTTGGGCCGCTCGAATCCCGAAACCAGCATGTTGGGCTCCTGAAATTTGAGCCGGGCCATGATATCCTTGGCCACCAGCGGCGTGGCGGTGGCGGTGAGGGCGATGACGGGTGCGTCGACCCGGCTCCGGAGCTCTCCAATCTGGAGGTAGTTGGGACGGAAGTCATAGCCCCACTGGGAGATACAGTGCGCCTCGTCCACTACGATGAAAGACACATTGAGAACGCTGAGGTAGGACTGAAAGAGCTGCGTTCTCAGACGCTCCGGGCTCAGGTACAGGAACTTATAGTCTCCATAGGCGGCATTGTTGAGGGCCAGGTCCACTTCCCGTCGGCCCATCCCCGCATGGACGGCCATGGCCCGGATGCCCCGCGCCTGCAGGTTCTGCACCTGGTCTTTCATGAGGGCGATGAGCGGTGTAACCACCAGGGCGATGCCGTCCCTCAGGAGCGCCGGCACCTGGAAGCAGATGCTCTTTCCGCCGCCGGTGGGGAGGATGGCCAGCACGTCCTTCCCGTCCAATGCCTGATGGATGATTTCCTCCTGCATCGGCCGGAAAGCTTCGTAGCCCCAGTATTTCTGAAGTACCTCCTGCGGTGTCATAACCACGCTAAGTTAGCGCTTTTTTCGCAAATTTCCCTCTTCGCGGTCTGCGTATTTTCGCAAAACAGGCCGATTGCCGGGTGATGCGTAAGTCACTCTATGACAGCAAGTTGCTGATTGTCGGGTGCACGCGTAGGTGCACCCGTGGTTGCGTAAGTAGCTGACGGATAGCTAGATGTGCATGCCGCTTAGAGGGGATAGATGCCGGCACCCACGAAGCCGATGAGGGCCTGCGGCTCGATGCCGATTTGCAGACCGCGCACGCCGGCGCTTATGTAGATGGTGTCCCAGAGGAGGGCGCTCTCGTGGATGAAGGTGGGGTAGGGCTTTTTCATGCCGATGGGACTGCACCCGCCCCGGATGTATCCGGTAAGGGGCAGCAGCTCCTTCACGTGGATCATGGCGCAGCTCTTGTTGCCAGAGATTCTGGCCGCTACCTTGAGGTCTACTTCCATCGATCCGGGCACGACGCACACGAAAAGGCCGTTACGGTCTCCCCGGAGGACCAGGGTCTTGAACACGCGGTCCAGGTCTTCCCCCAGCTGCTCGGCTACATGGGAGGCCTCCAGATGTTCTTCATCTACCTCGTAAGGAACCAGGGTGTAGGGGATTCCGGCGGCATCCAGGAGCCGTGCTGCGTTGGTTTTTTGGATTTGCATGCACAAAAATACGAAAAATCGCGTACAAATTCCGTATCTTTGCACTTCTTTATGAGCGCGACCAAGGACATACTGCTGGGACAAATCCGCAGCGGAGGTGTGCTGACCACCGGGCAGCAGGTAAAACTGTGCCTGATGCTCAGCTATCCGGCCATTCTGGCGCAGCTGTCCTCGGTGATGATGCAGTACATCGATTCCGCCATGGTGGGCCACCTGGGAGCTGCCGCCGGTGCTTCCATCGGCCTGGTATCCACGTGCATGTGGCTCATGGGCGGGTTTGGCATGGCGGCTACCAGCGGTTTCTCCGTGCAAGTGGCGCACCGCATCGGCGGCAACGACTTCAAGGGAGCCCGGGCCGTGCTGAGGCAGGCGCTGGTATGTGTGCTGGGCTTCGGCCTGGTCATCGGCCTGCTGGGTGCTGCCGTGTCGCAGCAGCTGCCCGTCTGGCTGGGTGGCGGAGAGGACATTGTGGCCGATGCCTCCCGCTACTTCCTCATCCTCTCGCTCTTTATGCCGGCCATGTTCCTGGACTGGATGTGCGCGGCCATGCTGCAGGCGAGCGGCAACATGAAGGTGCCCAGTCTTCTGAGCATTGGCATGTGCCTGATGGACGTTGTCTTCAACTACCTCTTTATATATAAACTGGAGATGGGCGTTGCCGGTGCAGCGCTGGGAAGCGGCCTGGCCGAGGTGATCACCGGCCTTCTCATGTTCTCCTTCCTGGCTTTCCGTTCCAAAGAGCTCAGCCTTACGCAGGAGAAGGGAAGTTTCCACCCCGAGGAAACCACTGTGAAAAAGGCGCTGAATATCAGCGCTCCCATGGCGCTGCAGAACATTCTTCTCAGGGGCGGCTACATCTGCGCCACCGTCATTGTGGCACCTCTCGGCACTATCGCCATCGCAGCCAATTCCTTCGCCATCACGGCCGAGAGCTTGTGCTACATGCCGGGTGTGGGTATTGCCGATGCCGCCACTACGCTCGTCGGCCAGTCCGTCGGCGCCCGCCGCAAGGAGCTGGCTACGCGCTTTGCCTGGATTACGGCCTTTATGGGCATGTCCGTCATGGGCTTCCTGGCCGTTCTTATGTATTTCTTCGCCCCTCAGATGATGGGCGTCATGTCGCCGGATGTTCCGGTTATCGAACTGGGTGCGCGGGTGCTCCGGATCGAGGCTTTTGCCGAGGTAGGTTATGCGGCCTCGCTGGTTATCTACGGCGCTTTCGTGGGAGCGGGGGATACCCGCTGGCCCAGCGTGATGAACTTCGGGTCCATGTGGGTGGTGCGCATCCTTCCGGCTATCTTTATTACCCGCATGTACGGCCTGGTGGGTTTCTGGGTGTGCATGGCCGTGGAACTCACGTTCCGGGGCATGCTGTTTCTCATCCGCCTCTACCGGGGCTCCTGGCTTAAAAATGTTTAATGATATATGTATTACGTTTGCAAACGACTGGAAATATCGTCGGCCCATGCGCTGCACCTCTCCTATGAGAGCAAGTGCGAGTCCCTGCATGGCCACAACTGGATTGTGAAAATCTACTGCAAGAGCGAGACGCTCAATGCAGACGGCATGGTGACGGACTTCACCCACATCAAGAAGGACATCACTACGGCCCTGGACCACAAGAACCTCAACGAGGTGTTCGACTTCAACCCCACGGCCGAGAACATCGCCCGCTGGATCTGCGACCACGTGGACAACGCCTACAAGGTGGAGGTGTGGGAGAGCGAGATGAACATGGCCGCTTACGAGCGTGACTAATGTACAGAGTCAACGAAATATTTTCCTCCCTGCAGGGGGAGGGCTTCTGGACGGGGACGCCCATCGTGTTCGTGCGCTTTAGCGGCTGCAACCTGCAGTGCCCGTTCTGCGACACGGATCACAAGGGCTTTTCGGAGATGTCCGGGGCCGATATCCTCGCTGCCGTCCGGGCCTGTGGCGGTGCGTGCCGACGGGTGTGCTTCACCGGCGGAGAACCCGGTCTGCAGCTGGACGATGCGCTGGTGGCGCTCTTCCATGAGGCCGGTTATACGCTGCACGTGGAGACCAATGGGACCTGTGTGCTGCCTGCCGGGCTGGACTGGGTCACGCTGAGCCCCAAGGACCAAGTGCGTGGCCTGCGCGGCAACGGAACCGTCGTCCTGCAGCGGGCCGATGAAGTGAAACTGGTGCTGGCTCCCGGCGTGGATCCATCGGCCTGGGCCGATTTCCCGGCCACGTGGCACTTCCTGCAGCCCTGCGATGAGGGTGGCGTTACCAATGCGGCCGAAGTATCGGCCTATGTGATGGCGCATCCTGCCTGGCGGCTGTCGCTCCAGACACATAAACTCCTGGGGATAAGGTAATGGCTTCCGACGCGTTAAAAGGACATCTTTCCATTGCCGGGGCGTATCTCATCTTCGGCCTCAATGTGGTGCTGTGCAAGGACATCGCCAATGCGCAGGCGGTGGCGCCCATTGTGCTGTTTACGCTGCGGGCGCTGGGGGCATCGGCCCTGTTCTGGCTGGGCTCGCTGTTTCTGCCCAAGGAGAAGGTGGACCGGAAGGACCTGCCGAAGATTGCACTGGCTTCGTTTCTGGGACTGTTCGGCCCGCAGGTGACGTTCCTGGTGGGCATTACCATGTCTACGTCCATCGACACGGCCATTCTGGGTACGCTGGGACCGGTTTTCACCATGGTCTTCGCGTTCTTTTTCCTGGGAGAGCCCATCACGGGAAAGAAGGCCGGCGGTGTGGCGGTGAGTCTGGCGGGTGTGCTGTTTCTCATCTTTAACTCCGTGCACGGCGGCGGGGCATCGGCCACTACTCCGCTGGGCTTTGTGATGTTGCTCCTGAACAGCATCTCGTTCTCACTGTATCTGGGTATTTTCCGGCCGCTCATTGCCAAGTACTCCGTGGTCACCTTCATGAAGTGGTCGTTCCTGTTCTCCCTCATCCTGGCGCTGCCGTTTTCCTTCCGGGGCCTCGTGACTACGGATTATGCCGCGGTGCCTCCGGTGGTTCTGTGGGAGATTGGGTACCTCATTGTCTTTGCTACTGTCATTGCCTATTTCCTCATCCCTTACGGCCAGAAGTTCATCCGGCCTACGCTGGTGAGCATGTACAACTACCTGTCTCCCATGGTGACTACGGTGGTGAGCATCTGGACCGGCCTGGACACGCTCACGTGGCAGAAGGTGCTGGCCGCCGTGGTCATCGTTTCCGGCGTGGTCCTCGTCTCCCGTAGCCGCGCGGCTTCATGATCATGCCCACAATGCGGGTAACTTGACGATTTCAGTCCGGTTACCCGCAAAAATGGCTTTTTTTGACGGTAACTTGACCCAAAATGTCAAGTTCCCCGCAGTATATCAAAAAGAGTTGACTCAAAATGAGTTGACCTCTTTTTTGGTAGTGATGGGTGTGGAGTCCCCCTGGAGGGTCTCCCTTCCTCCGGCACTTGTGACGCTAGCGGTCCACTAACTTGGCAGGGTAAGAGCAAAAATGGCCGTTTTTGACTCTACCGGGCCATTCGAATGGACCACTATGAGCACCAGGAAACAAAAAAAGGGGCTGACCCAAGTCATTTTGACTTTTTGGTCAGCCTCTTAAGGTAATTATCAAGACAAGGGCTACAGGGCCTTGGCGGCGGATTCGCCGGCGAGGTAGCCGGTAGAGAAGGCCATCTGCAGGTTGTAGCCGCCGGTGTCGCAGTCCATGTCCAGCACTTCGCCGGCGAAGTAAAGGCCGGGCTGCTTCTTGGACTCGAGGGTCTTGGCGGTGATTTCGTCGGTGGAGATGCCGCCGGCGGTAACTACGCAGCGCTCGAAGCCCACGAAACCAGCGATGTCCAGTTTCCAGTCCTTCATGGCCTGGGCCAGGCTGTCTACGCTCACCTTGGGGTTGGTCTTGAGGAAAGCCAGGGTGGCATTCCAGGGCATGAGCTTACCCAGCATGATGCGGAACAGGCGCTGGAAGCTCTGGCCCTTGGAACGGTCGTCGTTGATGACCTCTTCCCATTTGGCATGGATATCGGCATCCAGCTTCTCCAGTTCTACGGCGGGCTTGAGGTCAATGGAGACGGAGACCTTCTGGCCGTCGTTCAGGGCCTTCACGGCCTTGCGGCTTACCATGAAGCCCAGCGGACCTTCCAGACCGCCGTCGGTGAATTCGATGTCACCGAATTCCTGCTGCGCCTCCTGTCCATTAATATAAAGGGTGAGCTGCACGTTGTCCAAGTTGTTGCCGTTGAAGAGTTCGCCAAGGTCCGAGAGCGGCGTTACACGCTCGATATGTTTTTCAAAAGTGGGATACCACTTGGGAAGCGGGGCAATCTTGCGCTCCTTGGTTTTTCCGTAAACAGTACGGCCGCGGAAGGCCTGTTTGATTTCTCCGGCCAGAGGATTGCTTTCCTTGTAGCCAACAGGCACGAGGGCGGTCAGGGACGGGAAGCAGGCTTCCACGCTGTGGCCCAGTTCTTCGGCCCACATATAGCCGTCTCCGGTGCTGCCGGTGCCAGGATAGGACAGGCCGCCGGTGGCGATGATCAGCTTCTTGCAATTGTATTCCACCGGTTCGATGGTGATTTCCTCACGGGTGGGAGCCGGCTTGCCCGGTCTTAACTTGCGGGGATCCTCCACCGGGATGCGCACATTCTTGCGGCTGGTCTGGACACAGTCCAGGCTGAAGCCACGGGGCGTTACGTCAATGGTTTTGACTTCGCAGTCCGTCACTACCTTCACACCGGCGAGGGTGCAGGCACGCAGCAGCGTATCCACTACGTCTCCGGCCATGTGGCTCTGAGGGTAAGCGCGGTCTCCCCGCTCCACAACGGAGCGAAGACCGTTCTGCTTCAGAAGCTCGATCATGCCTTCAGGGGTCAGGTTGTGCCAGGCCGGACTTACGAAGTTATTGTCTGTACGGATATGGGTACTGAAGTCCTGCCAGTCCTTTACATTGGTAAAGTTGCAGCGGCCCTTGCCGGTAATCATCACTTTACGGCCCGCCTTGGGCATTTTTTCAAGTACAGTAACAGTGCCGCCGTTTTCACTTTCAGACAACACTTTCGCAGCGCCGATCGCTGCCATGAGCCCCGCGGCTCCTCCACCAATGATAACAATGTCAGACTTCATACAAAGAAATTTGTTGCAAAATTACAAAAAATGTTTGTATATTTGCAGTCCCGATCCATCACAATCGGTTTTGCCACTTTAGCTCAGTCGGTAGAGCAGCGCATTCGTAACGCGCAGGTCGTCAGTTCGAGCCTGATGAGTGGCTCAGAAAAACCTCGGAATTGTTTCCGAGGTTTTTTTGCTGTCGCAGGTTAGGACGAGAAGCGTCCCAGGTCTGCAAAAAATGGCTGACCTGCGACGCTAGAATGCACTGGTGGCCGATTTGCGTCCCCGTTCGGCCCAAAAACGCAGACCTGCGACGCAACGGCACCTGACCTGCGACACAAAACCGCCCGACCTGCGACGCAACGGCACCTGACCTGCGACACAAAACCGCTCGACCTGCGACGCAAATCCGTCAGACCTGCGACCAGCGTCAACTTCTATCAGGGATAGACTCCAATCTGAGTCGACCAAAATCCGGAAAGGACGGAAAAAGGGGAGTACAAGGAAAAATTTGTATCTTTGCAAGATTTTAGATAATTCAACTATTTATGGACAAAAAATCATACGCATTTGGAATGAGCGTGGCATCCAGCTTCTATCAGCAGGGTATCCACGTCAATAACGTCGAGGACTTCCTCAAAGGACTGAAAGATATGCTCACCGGAGTAAAGCCGGAGATTAGCATGGAAGAGGCCGGTGAGGCCCTGGAAGCTTTCTACAAGGAGCTCGAGGACGAGGCTTCCGAGCGTGCAGCCGTTGCAGGCGCCGCCGCCAAGGAAGAAGGCGAGAAGTTCCTGGCCCAGATGGCCAAGGACCCTGAGGTGAAAGCCACCGGCAGCGGCCTCATGTACAAGGTGATTAAGGAAGGCACCGGCAAGAAGCCGAAGGCCACCGACAAAGTATACTGCCACTACGAGGGCACCTTCCCGAACGGCCAGGTGTTCGACAGCTCCTACAAGAGAGGAGAACCCATCGAGTTCGGCCTCAATCAGGTTATCAAGGGCTGGACCGAAGGTCTTCAGCTCATGAGCGAAGGCGCCAAGTACGAACTTTACCTGCCCTACCATCTCGCATACGGCGAAACCGGCACCCAAGGCATTCCTCCGTGCAGCGCCCTCAAATTCGTTGTGGAACTCATCGAAGTGCGATAGTTGGACCAGGTCATTCAGGCCATAGAAATCTTTGCACTGGTCACCGGCATCGTCTATGTGGTGCTGGAGATTCTGCAGAAGAACGCCATGTGGGTGATTGGTATTCTCACGGGGGCAGCATGCGCCTTCGAGTTTGCCGTCACCCACGTGTGGGCGTCCATGGGCCTGAACCTCTATTACGTAGCCATGTCCGTGGTGGGCCTCATCCAGTGGAGAAAAGCCAGCGGACAGGTGGAAGAAGGCGACATTCACCTCCGGAAGGTTTCCCTTAAAGCCGGCATTCTCAGCGCCGTCCTTTTCACGGCCGGCACCGCCGTCATGATCCCCGTCCTCAAAGCCACCGGAGACCCCGCCCCCTTCCTGGACGCTGTAGCCGTCATGCTCAGCGTGGTGGGAACGTGGTGGCTGGCCCAGAGCTACCTGGAGCAGTGGTTCATCTGGATAGTGGCCGATGTCCTTACCACCACCCTCTGCCTCACCACCGGCCAGTACTGGATGGCAGTCCTGTACCTGGTGTACATTGGCAGCGCAGTCTATGGCTACATCCATTGGAAAAGCCGCGGGAAATACGTATCTTTGAGAGATTAATCCGATAACCGTGAAACAACTTATCATAGACTGCGGCGCCACCAAAGCCGACTGGTGCGTGGTAGTAAACAAAACCACCCGGAACGTCCGTACGCCGGGCTTCAACCTGGTACAAACTCCGGAGGAAAAACTGAACGAGATCATCGGCGAGGCGGCCGCCCAAATCGGCCCCGGCGTGGAGGATATCCACCTGTATGCCGCAGGCCTGCTGGAAAAACCGGCTGTAGATTTTGGCCGATGGTTCCCCGGCGCTTCCATCGAGTACGCCTCCGACATGCTGGGCGCCGCCCGTGCCGTCTGCGGCCACAACCCCGGCATCGCCGCCATCCTCGGAACCGGTGCCAACACCTGCGAGTACGACGGAAAGAACATGGGCTGGAAGGTGGACTGCGGCGGCTTCATCCTGGGGGACGAAGGCAGCGGCGCCGTGCTGGGAAAACTCTTCCTCACGGACTTCATCAAGAACTACATGCCGGAGGAACTTCTGAAAGAAGTGAAAGAAACCTATCCGGAACTGAACTACCTCTATATCGTGCGTAAAGTGTACGGCGGTGAGGCCCCGGCCCGATTCCTGGGCGGTTTTGCACCCTTTATCCTGGAGCGCTACGGTAAGTACGAATACGTCCGGAATCTCGTAGAAGGAAACTTCAGGAACCTCTTCGAGAAAACCCTCAAGCAGTACAAACCCCTTCCTGTGGGTGTCGTGGGCGGCTTTGGTTACGCCTCCCGCGAAATCCTCCGGGAAATGGGCAAAACCTACGGCGTCACTTTCTCCAAGTTCCTGGCCACTCCCGCCGAAGGTCTGGTAGAATTCCATGCCCTATAAGGAAACATATCCATCGGCCCTCCTTTCCGATGCTGTGGAGGCCATCAGCTCCCTTCCCGGCGTGGGAAGACGGAGTGCGTTGCGCCTGGCCCTGCACCTGCTGAAGCAGCCCTCGGAGAACGTCCATCACTTCACGGGCGCCATCGACGCCCTCCGCGACAATGTGTGTTACTGCAAACGCTGCCGCATGATCTCCGACGACGAAATCTGCAGCATCTGCTCCGACAAGTCCCGCGACCAGCGCACCATCTGCGTGGTGGAAAGCGTGCGGGACGTCATGAGCATTGAGGCCACAGGCCAGTACCACGGCGTGTACCACGTGCTGGGCGGCATCATTTCGCCCATCGCCGGTGTAGGCCCCTCGGACCTTACCATCAGTGAATTAGCCGGGCGCGTGAAAGCGCTCGAAGATCCGTCATCGGCCGAGATTATTCTGGCCCTGAGCGGAGACGTGGAAGGGGAAACCACCGCCTTCTACGTATATCGTCAGATCGAAGAGACCGGCGTCCGCGTGAGCACCCTCGCGCGCGGCCTGGGCTTCGGCGACGACCTCGAATATGCGGACTCCTTGACCCTGGGCCGCTCCATAACCAATAGACAAGTATTTAAACCATGAATCCCGAAGCTTCACGTTGTTTACTGTGTAAAAAGCCCAAATGCGCGCTGCAGGGCTGTCCCGTGCACACTCCCGTCCCGGAGTGCATGCTCCTGTACCGGCAGGGCCAGCTGGAAGAAGCCGGCCGTATGCTCTTTGCGAACAACCCCCTCAGCGCCGTTACCTCACAGGTGTGCGACTGGAAGCAGTTCTGCTACGGCCACTGCGTGCTCAATGTGAAACAGGTACCCGTGAAGTGGTACGAGATAGAGCAGGAAATCTCCGGCGCTTACCTTTTCCAGCATCGCCTGGAGAGAAAGTCCGGGGAGATGGAGGGAAAGCGCATCGCCGTTGTCGGTGCCGGCCCGGCCGGTATCGCCGCCACCGTGTGGCTCTTCGAGATGGGGGGCGATGTCCATCTCTACGATGCCAACCCGCGCATGGGCGGCGTGCTCCGCTACGGCATCCCGGCCTTCCGCCTGGACAAGAAATACTGCGACGCCTACGAGAAGATGTTTGCCGATGCCGGCATCTCCTTCCATGGAAACGTGGAGGTAGGGAAGGAAGTCACGCTGAAAGCTCTGTCGGCCCAGTATGACGCCGTCCTTGTGGCCGCCGGAGCCGAGTCTCCCGCTACGCTGGGCATTCCCGGTGAGGAGCATTCGGTGCAGGCCCTGCCTTTCCTCAAGAATCCCGAAAACTTCACCCTGGGAAAGAAAGTGATTGTCATTGGCGGCGGAAACGTAGCCATGGACGCCTGCCGCACCGCCGTCCGCCGGGGTGCCGAGACCTGGGTCTATTACCGCAAGACCTTCGAGAACATGCCCGCCAATCCCATGGAAGTGGAAGAGGCCAAGGCCGATGGCGTACAGTTCAAGGTATTCCAGGCGCCCGTGGAGGTGAAGGAAGGCGGCGTTGTCTTCTGCGACTGCGAAAACGTGCAGCCGGAGGATGGAAGCCGCGTCATTACGCGCATCATCGAAGGCACCGAGCACTTTGTGCCGTGCGATACGCTCATTACGGCCATCAGTGAAAAACCCGATCCCGCGCTGCGGGAAGAGGCACAGGGTCTTCGCAACGTATGGCTCTGCGGAGACTTCCTCACGGGCCCTGCCACGGTGGTGGCCGCCGTCGCCAGCGCCCGCAGCGCCGTGGAAGAAATAAAAACCAGTCTATGAAAGCTCTTTTGATTTACTCCGGCGGCCTGGACAGCACCACGCTGCTTTATGAATACAAGGACAGCATTGCCCTCGCCGTCACTTTTGACTACGGTTCCAAGCACAACGCCCGCGAGATTGCCTATGCGGTGGAAAATTGCAAACGGCTGGGCATCAAGCACCTGGTGATTCCGCTGGGGTTCATCGGCCAGTATTTCAAGAGTGACCTTCTCCTGAGCGGGGGAGACATCCCCGAAGGCCATTATGCCGATGAGAACATGAAAAGCACCGTGGTCCCTTTCCGCAACGGCATCATGCTGGCCGTGGCGGCTGGCCTGGCCGAGAGCTACGAGCTGGACGCCATCATGCTGGCGAACCATAGCGGAGACCACGCCATCTATCCCGACTGCCGTCCGGAGTTCATCGACGCCTTCTCGGCGGCCGTGAAAGCCGGTACCTACAATGGCGTGCAGGTGATTTCCCCGTACTGCAACATCACCAAGCGGGACATCGCCCTGCGCGGAAAAGCCATCGGCGTAGATTATTCCCTTACCTATTCCTGCTACAAAGGCGGCGAGAAGCACTGCGGAAAGTGCGGCACCTGCGTGGAGCGCAAGGAAGCGCTGGAAGGGTTCGACCCCACAGAATATCTGGATTAAACACTTGTAGTTTCAAAATTTTTCCGTACTTTTGCAGGCTGACTTTTCCGTAATGTCAGCTGGTTCCTTATATGTTCATCCATCCGGTGCGACTGGCCCGGAGCTAAAACAGTCAAAGAGATATGCTGAGTATCTTCTACAGAGAAAACGGAAAAATTCTCGTCTCCCAGTCGGAGAAAGACTTCCCGCAGATCAAGTTGGAGGACGCCGTGTGGATAGACCTGGTACAGCCTACCGGGGACGAAAAACGTGCGGTGGAGGCTTTCATGGGCACCGAAATCCAGAGCCGTGCACAGGCGGAGGAAATTGAGTCATCGTCCCGTTACTTCGAAACCGACGACGCCATTTTCGCCAACACCAACTTCCTTACCCCGGGACAGGACGAGTACATGATGCAGCCCGTGTCGTTCACCATTGTGGATGACACCCTGGCTACGCTCCGTGAAGTGCCCCTGCGCTCGTTCACGGAACTGCAGCGCCGCCTGCAGGTAAATCCGCGGCAATATCCTTCCGGCTTCAGCGTGTTCGCCAGCATCCTGGACCAACGTGTAGACCTCGATGCCGATATGATCGAGCTCCTGTCCAAGGAAATCTCCCAGTACGCCAAGCAGATCAATGACCAGGAAGACATTGACCAGGAACTCCTCATCGACATTTCCCAGATGCAGGAAAATACCATGGTGGTCCGTGAGAACGTAGTGGATAAGCAGCGCCTCATCTCCAACCTCATGCGCTCTACCAAAGTGCCGCGCTCCCTGGAAAACCGCCTCAACGTACTCCTGCAGGATATCACTTCCCTCCTGAGCCATACGAGCTTCTGCTTCGAGCGTCTGGAATATCTGCAGGACACCGTCCTCGGTCTTATCAACCTGGAGCAGAACAAGATCATGAAGGTGTTCACCGTGGTGAGCGTGTTCCTCATGCCGCCCACCCTCATCGCTGGCTTCTACGGCATGAATGTGCGCCTTCCCATCATTGCAGCCGATGACCCCAACGCCAACTTCTGGAACTGGATCATCATCCTGGGCCTCATGGTTCTGAGCACGCTGCTGGTCTTTGTGCTCTTCCGTCGCAAGAAACTGCTGTAACTCCCTGACGCGAAATCGCCAGCCCCGACGTGAAATCGGACAAAAACGTCAAAAATGTCCGATTTGGCGCAGACCGCAACGTGAAATCGGACAAAAACGGCGAAAATGTCCGATTTGGCGCAGGCCGTGACGTAAAATCGGCCCTAATTCAATTTGCGGGAGGGGATGAAGGCCATGACAAGGCCCACGAAGCTTACGCCCAGTACGGTGTAGAGGATGTCGGTGGCTTTGAGCGCTACGGGATAAGAGGTGACGGCGAAGTTGCCAGGCATGGGCACAAAGCCAAAGCGCTGCTGCAGGATAACGGCCGTGATGCCGATGAGAAGGCCGATGGCCATGCCGAGGAGCGAGACCAGAACGCCTTCGAGGAGGAAGATGCGGCGAAGAAGGGCTTCGGGGGCACCCAGGCTCCGGAGCGTTCCCATATCGGCCTCCTTCTCGATGATGAGCATCCGGAGGGAACTGTAGATGTTGAAGGCGACAAGGGCCACGATGAAGACCAGAATGAGGTAGATGGCCAGTTTTTCATAGCGCATCATGCGGTATACAGACTCGTTCTGCTCCTTGAGGTCCAGTACGCGGAAATCGGGGCCCAGGCGCTCCTGCAGCTCCTTCTTGAGCGAAGGGTCGCATTCAATCTCCAGGGCTGACACCTCCTTGTCATAGTCCAGCAGCTCCCGCATTACCTCGATGGGAACGATGATGAGCTTGGCATCCAGCTCCGCATTGATGGAGAAGGTGCCCGCGAGCTGTACGCGCTGCGTCTCAAGGCTGGCGGCGGGGTTCGCCAGCGAAATGGAACCCGTGCGGGAAGGGTAGTGGATTTCCAGGGGCGTGACAAACTGCGGACGGATACCCAGGTTGTGGCAAAGTACGGCTCCGCCCACTGCCTGGGGAAGGTCTCCCCGGTGCAGTTGCCACCGGCCGCTTACAATATGCTCCTCAAGGGCGCTTCCGCTTTCGGATACGCTGTCGATGCCTTTCACGCGGGCCAGGCTCTGCCGGTCTTCGAAGGAAAGGAACGCCTGCTCTTCCAGCACCTGCGAAACGCTGGAAGCATGCTGGGAGAGCCAGTCAAAAGCCGGGCCCTCCGGGATAAAAACTTTTCCCCCGGCAGGCCGTACCACCAGGGTGGCGCCGGCCTGGGCGAGGGAATCGCTTACAAGTGCATTGAATCCGTTGAAAACGGAAAGGACCGTGATGAGGGCCGCCGTGCCCACCGCCATGCCGGCTACGCCAATCCCCGAGATGAGGTTGATGACGTTGTAGGACTTCCGGGCAAACAGGTAGCGGAAGGCGAATCTGAGCGGCAGCGGAATCACTTTTTCAGAAGCTCTTCGATGTGCTCCGCATAGTCAAGCGACGTGTCCAGGAGGAAAATGAGCTCCGGGACAATGCGGAACTGCTTGGCCACCAGATGGCCCAGTTCTCCGCGGAGCGCCTTGTTGCTCTCTTCCAGGAGCCCCATCACCTTCTCCTGCTTGGCCGAGGGGAAGATACTCACGAAAACCTTGGCCACCGACAGGTCCGGGCTCACACGGACCTCGCTCACCGTCACCAGGGCACCGTCAAAAGCGGCCATGCCTTTGGCTCGGATGATCTCTGCCAGGTCTTTCTGGATTTCACGGGCAACTTTGAGCTGCCGGGTGCTTGCAGGTTTTTCCATTTACTTGATATTGATGATGAAGTAGTTCTTCTTGCCTTTCTGGGCCAGGATGTAGTGGCCGTTCACGATGTCGGCTTCGGTGACCTCTGCGTTGATGTCGGTCACTTTGTCCTTGTTGATGGCGATGCCGCCCCCCTGGACCATCTTGCGGGCCTCACCCTTGGAGGGAAGGATATTGGTCTTGACGGCCATAAGGTCCATGATGTTCACGGGGAGCTCGGCCTTGGGGAGGTCAAAGGAGGGAACGTCTCCGAAAACGGCCAGGAACGTGCGCTCGTCCAGCTTCTTAAGGTCTTCGGACGTGCCGCCGAAGAGCATCTGGGAAGCGGCTACGGCGTTGTCGTAGGCGGCCTGTCCGTGGCACATGACGGTAACCTCGCGGGCCAGCACCTTCTGGAGCTCGCGGGCGCCGGGGTTCTCCCGGTGGCGGGCGATAAGCGCCTCGATGGTCTCACGGTCCAGGAGGGTGAAGATCTTGATATATCGCTCTGCGTCATCATCGGCCACGTTGAGCCAGAACTGGTAGAACTCGTAAGGCGAGGTGCGCTCGGCGTCCAGCCAGATGTTGCCCTTTTCGGTTTTGCCGAACTTGGTGCCGTCGGCCTTTCTGATGAGCGGGCAGGTGAGGGCGAAAGCCTCGCCGCCGTCCATGCGGCGGATGAGCTCGGAGCCGGTGGTGATGTTGCCCCACTGGTCGGAGCCGCCCAGCTGCAGGATGCAGCCCTTGTTCTTCCACAGCCAGTAGAAGTCGTAGCCCTGCATGAGCTGGTAGCTGAACTCGGTGAAGGACATGCCTTCGGAAGAGTCGCGGGACAGGCGCTTTTTCACGCTGTCCTTGGCCATCATATAATTGACGGTGATGTGCTTGCCGATGTCACGGATGAAGTTGATGAAGCTGTAGTCCTTCATCCAGTCGTAGTTGTTCACGAGCTCGGCCTTGTTGGGAGCGTCGGAGTCGAAGTCCAGGAAACGGGAGAGCTGGGCCTTGATGCAGGCTACGTTGTGGCTGAGGGTAGCCTCGTCCAGGAGGTTTCTCTCGGCACTTTTCATGGAGGGGTCTCCGATCATGCCGGTGGCGCCGCCCACCAGGGCGTAGGGCTTGTGGCCGCAGCTCTGGAAGTGCTTGAGGATCATGACGCTCACGAGGTGGCCGATGTGCAGGGAATCGGCCGTGGGGTCAATCCCCACGTAAGCGGCTTTGGGACCTTCCATCAGTTTTTCCTCGGTCCCGGGCATTATGTCTTGAATCATTCCGCGCCAGCGGAGCTCTTCTACAAAATTTTTCATACAGGTTTCTCTTTTAAACGTACAAAGGTACGAAAAAAATGCGTACTTTTGGAAATTCTATTCGTTAATTGCTGGATGATGAAACCTTTTTTGATTATTCTTACCGCCGCCGCCCTGGCGCTCACAGCCTGCAGCCGTAATGAAACCGTTAAGGGAGATCCCCTTCAGGCCCGCGTTTACACGCTGGAAAACGGTCTTAAGGTGTACATGTCCGTGAACCGGGACGAGCCCCGCATCCAGACCTACATCGCCGCCCGCGTGGGCGGTAAGGACGACCCCTCCGACAATACCGGTCTGGCCCACTACCTGGAGCACATGATGTTCAAGGGCACCCGTGTCCTGGGTACGCAGGATTATATGGCAGAGCGTCCGCTGCTTCAGAAGATCGACTCCCTGTTCGAGGTATACCGCACCCTCACGGACCCGAAGGAGCGCGAAGCCCTCTATGCGGAGATTGACGCCGTGAGCTACGAGGCTTCCAAAATAGCCATCCCCAACGAATACGACAAGCTCATGTCCATCATCGGCTCCGAAGGCTCCAACGCCTTTACCTCCGACGATGTCACTTGTTACGTGGAGGAAATCCCCTCCAACCAGGTGGACAACTGGGCCCGCATCCAGGCCGACCGCTTCATGAACACCGTCTTCCGCGGTTTCCACACGGAACTGGAAGCCGTGTATGAGGAGAAGAACATGTCCATGACCGACGACGGCGAGAAAGCCATCGACGCCCTCAACGAGATGCTCTTCCCGCACCATCCTTACGGTCACCAGACGGTCATCGGAACGCAGGATCACCTGAAGAATCCTTCCATCCGCGCCATCCGTCACCAGAAAGACACCTACTACGTTCCTGGCAATATGGCCATCTTCCTCTCCGGAGACTTCGACCCCGATGAGATGGTGGCCACCATCGAAAAGTATTTCGGCACCTGGGCGCCCGCTCCTGAGGTTCCCCGCCGCACCATTGAGCCCGAGGAACCGGCCGCCCAGCCGCTTTCAAAGGATGTCTTCGGTTTCGAAAACGAGTTTGTCCTCATGGGCTGGCGCACCCCCGGCAACACCTTTGAGGATGCAGAGTACGCCCAGATCGCCAGCCTTATCCTGAATAACGGCCTGGCCGGTCTCATCGACCTCGATGTCTTGCAGAAGCAGCGCGTGCTGGAGGCCGATGTTTATCCCTACTCCCGCTCCGACTGGGGCATCTTCCTGGCCCAGGCTTCCCCCAAGGAAGGGCAGAGCCTCCGGGAAGTGGAAGAGATTGTCCGGGAAGAGGTGTACCGCATCTCCCGCGGAGATTTCTCCGAGGAGCTCCTCGAAGCGGCCATCGCCAACTACCGCCTGTCCCAGAGCAGCATGCTGGAAAGCAACGAGCTCCGTACCCGCCTCATGATGGACAGCTTCGTGGACGGCCTCACCTGGGAGCAGCAGGTGGGTAAGATTCGTAAGACCGAAACCCTTTCGAAGGAGCAACTGGTGGCCTGGGCACAGGAGCACCTTGTTCCCGGCAACTATGCCGTGGTGTACAAGCACACCGGCCCCGACCCTTCCGTGAAGCGGATCGACGCGCCCCGGATTACCCCCATCGTCACCAACCGTGACAAGCAGAGCGCCTTCCTCCAGGAAATTGCAAAAGCCCCCGTGACGCCCATCGAGCCCGTCTTCGTGGACTACGGAAGGGACATGGTGGTCTCTACCTACAAGGGGATGGAGCTTCTCTACAAGCACAACGACAAGAACGACATCGCCACCCTTACCCTCTGGTTCGACCGTGGCTCGGACGCAGACCCCCTCCTTCCTTTCTCGGCCGACTACGTGCGCTACCTCAGCACGCCGGAGCACTCGGCCGCCGAGATCTCCTTCGATCTCTACTCCCTGGCCTCTAAGTGGAACATGAACGTGAGCAGCGAGCTCACCACCGTCACGTTCCGCGGCCTGGCGGAGAACACGGAGAAAGTGCTCATCCTGGGAGACGACCTGGGCCGGAACGCCGTTCCCGATGCCGCCGTCCTGGACGGGCTCAAGGCCGATATCCTCCGTTCCCGCTCCGACGCCAAGATGCGCCAGGGCCGCTGCAACGCGGCGCTGCAGCGCTACATGATGCTGGGTCCGGAGTTCATCAAAGCGACCACGCTCACCAACGACCAGGTGATGGCCCTCACCCCCGAGGAACTCATCGACGCCTTCCAGAGCCTGTTCAAATACGAGCACCGCATCCTTTATTACGGCCCCGCCTCGCTGGAAGAGGTGAAGGCCATGCTGGAGCACCACAACTCGGACCACATGATCCCGGTGCAGCGCGTGAACCAGCCCAAGCTCATCACCCGCGAGCCCAAGGTGTTCGTGGCTCCCTATAACTCCCGCCAGTTCAACTACATGCAGTACTCCAACCGCGGCGAGAAACTCATGGTGGAGCAGACTCCCTACATCGAACTCTTCAACGAGTACTACGGCACGGGCATGAACTCCATCGTGTTCCAGGAAATGCGCGAGTCCCGCGCCCTGGCCTACAACGCCGGCGCCTCGCTGGTCATGCCCTCGTTCACCAACAACGACTACTACTTTCGCGCCACCATCGCCTCGCAGAACGACAAGCTCCGCAAGGCCGTGGAAGGCTTTGCGGAGATTATCGAAACCCTGCCGGAAGCTCCGGAGAACCTGGAAATCGCCAAGGCTGCCATCACCAACAAAATCCGTACGCAGCGCGTGACCGGCATCTCGGTCCTCTATTCCTACATCCGCAACCGGTCCCTGGGCTTCACCGTTCCCCGCGAGCAGCTCATCTACGACAAGGTGATGAAGCTCACCATGTTCGACCTCCTTTCCACCCACGAGGACTGGATCCGCGGCCGTACCTATTATTATGCCATCCTGGGAGATCCCAAAGACCTCGATATGGCGTTCCTCCGCACGCTGGGCCCCGTTGAGGTTCTGACTCAGGAAGATATCTTCGGATACTAGGAGGCTGTTAAAAAGTTTGTTGATAACTTTTCCCGCCCCCGGCCTGTTTTCCAGGTAGAACAATTTAATTTTGCAGAAGAGTGAGACGGATTGTCCGCGGGGCAGTCCGTCCCTTTTAGCCCCTTTCGAGTAACAAATAGTTTAGTGATATGGAAGTACGTAAGACCAATGGAAGCTTCGAAGAGTTTGACCGTGAGAAGCTTATGAACGGCATTCGCCTTGCCTACGTGCATACGGGCCAGCCCGTCCCCGAGGACGTGGTGGTCTCGGTCGTGGACAATCTCTTTATCTATGACAAGATGTCCAGCCAGGAAATCCGCCGTCAGGTGGTGGATTCCCTCATGTCCATCAACAAGAAGGTCGCCCTGGAGTATATCGAGACCTTCGACCGCGGAACCGACCTCCGCAAGAAACGGGATTTTATCAAGGACTATATCAAGGCTTCCAACGCCGCTACGGGTTCCAAGTTCGACTCCAACGCCAATATCACGCACAAGAACATTGTGACGCTGGGCAACGAGCTCTACAAGGAGAACAACATCAAGCAGAACCGCTACATCATGCAGGACAAGATCAAGTCCCTGTACAGCCGGCAGCTCGCCGACCAGTACATCCAGGACCTGGAGTCCCACGTGCTTTACAAGCATGACGAGAGCGGCACTCCCGGTTATCCGTACTGCGTGGCCATCACCATGTATCCTTTCCTGGAAAGCGGTCTCCAGGAACTGGGCGGCGTATCCATCGCCCCCACAGACCTCAAGAGCTTCTGCGGTGAGTTCATCAATCTGGTGTATTCCATCAGTTCCCAGTTCATGGGCGCCGTGGCCACCCCGGAGTTCCTCATGTACCTGGATTACTTCATCCGCAAGGACTACGGTGACAACTACCTGGAGCGCCTGGACGAGGTCGTGGAAAACAATACCAAGCAGCGCACGCTCACCAAGGTCATCGACAACTGCTTCCAGCAGGTGGTGCACTCCATGAACATGCCTGCCGGCAACCGCGGCTACCAGACGGTGTTCTGGAACATCGGCTATTTTGACAAGCCCTATTTCGAAGGCGTCTTCGGCGAGTTCCGCTTCCCGGACGGCTCGGCCCCGAAGTGGGAGACGCTCTCCTGGCTGCAGAAGCATTTCATGAACTGGTTCAACGAAGAGCGCACGCACTATATCCTCACCTTCCCGGTAGAGACCATGGCCCTTCTCACCGACGGCGGGGACGATTACGCCGACAAGGAGTACGCCGATTTCACCGCCGAGATGTGGGCCAAGGGCCACAGCTTTTTCTGCTATATCTCGAGCAGCCCGGACTCCCTGAGCAGCTGCTGCCGTCTGCGCAATTCCCTCAAGGACCTCGCCGACGACGAGCACAACCACACCACGCACCAGTATTCCATGGGTACGGCCTCGGTGGCTACCGGCTCCAAGAGCGTCATGACCATCAACCTCAACCGCCTCATCCAGGATGCCGCCCGCAAGTACTTCAAGATGGAAAAGCGCGTGGACATGACCCCTGGCGTAGCGCTGGTGAAGGGTTCCTACGACAAAACCGTCCTCTACCGCTATATCGCCGACGCCGTCACGGAGCAGACGCTCCGCGTGCACAAGTACCAGACCGCCTTCAACGAGATTATCAAGGATTTCCTCAAGGCCGATATGCTGGACGTGTACCGCGCCGGTTTCATTGACATGAAGAAGCAGTACCTTACCGTGGGCGTGAACGGCCTTACCGACGCCGCCGAGTTCCTGGGCCTTGAGATTTCTCCCAACGAAGAGTACAAGGAGTTCGTGAACACCCTCCTGGAGACCATCAACGTGGCCAACCGCAAGGACCGCACCAAGGAGACCATGTTCAATACGGAGTTCGTTCCCGGCGAGAACCTCTCGGGCAAGAACTACAAGTGGGACAAGAAGGACGGCTACTTCGTGAGCGCAAAGCACAACATGTACAGCTCCTACTTCTACAACCCCGAGGACGAGAGCCTGTCCATGATTGACAAGTTCAAGCTGCACGGAGAAGAGTATGTGAAGTATCTGGACGGCGGCAGCGCCCTGCACATGAACATTGCGGAGCACCTTTCCAAAGACCAGTATCGCCAGCTCCTTAACACCGCCGCCCATTACGGCACCAACTACTTTACTTTCAACTGCCGCAACACCGTATGCAACGACTGCGGTTTCATCTCCAAGGACACCCTCACCGTCTGCCCCAAGTGCGGCAGCACCAACCTTGACTACCTCACCCGTGTCATCGGCTACCTCAAGCGCGTGTCCTCCTTCTCCGAGATGCGGCAGGAAGAAGCGCAGCACCGCTTCTACACGGGCAAATGATCAAGTACGTCCCCGAAATGACATCCGTGGTCATGGAAGAAATTCCGGACCGTGTTTCCCTGGCCGTTGAAATATCCAACTGCCGGGGAAATTGCGTCGGATGCCATTCACCGTTCCTGAGAAAGGACATCGGCCGGGAGCTTACGGCGGATATCATCGACCGCCTCGTTGCCGATAACTTCGGGGTCAACTGTTTCCTTTTCCTCGGAGAGGGGAGAGATCCCGAGGCACTCCTGGACCTGGCCGACCACGTACGTTCCAAGGGGCTTCTTGCTGCCGTCTACAGCGGCCGTGAGGAAGTGGAGGAGGTCTTCTGGGACCACTTCGACTACATCAAACTGGGTCCTTACCGTCCCGAGTGCGGCCCGCTCAACAGCCCCACCACCAACCAGCGGCTCTACCGCCGCAGCGGGGAAGGGGAGTGGGAGGACATTACCTCCAGGCTGCAGGCTCGTAGAGTGCATTAAATCTGCATATTATTCACAATATTCCCGGTCGAAAGGCCGGGAATATTTGTATCTATGCAATTTTGGTCAAAATTAGTAAAATAATGGTGCGAATTATCGAGAAATTGTGCATAATTATTTAAAAATTATGTCTAACTTCGCATTCCGTTTGAACCCTGGCTGAAAGTATTCAACCTTACCATAACCAAAAATGTTTAAAAGAACTTTTTACCTTTTGGCCGCTGCATGCCTTCTGGCATGTGCGGGCAGCTGCAGCAAAAGCAGGACGGAAACGGCCGATGTCATTGTGCTTTCCCGCACGGAGGTGGCCTTTTCCCAGGCAGGTGGCAACGCCATCATCGGCGTGGGCAGTCTTTCCACCTGGACCGCAGATTGCAAGGAAGAATGGGTGAGCCTCACCCCCTCCGCCAATGCAATCGCCATCAGCGTTCCCTCGAACGCGTCTTCTCAAAAAAGGACCGCAAAGGTTGAGATTTCGGCTGGCAAGGCCGAGCCCCGCGTGCTCACCATTGTCCAGTCGGCTAACATGGGTATCACGGTCATCAATGCTCCGGAGCTGATTGAGCTGGATTCGGAGGTGGACAGCGTTTACTTCTCGGTGGACGCCACCTGCGAGTGGACCGTCGAGTCCGGGGCCGACTGGCTCTCTGCCGTCAAGGACGATGCAACGGGTGTGGTCAAGGTCAAGAGCATCCCCAATGAGGGCGCCGAGGACAGGACCGCTTCCGTGAAAGTGAACCGTGAAAACGGCGAGTCGTCCAGTATTACCGTAAACCAGATTTCCCGCTCCCATAACCCTTACTTCAATTTCCTGGGTGAATACGGCCTCTATGCGGAGGACTGGTACTACGGCGGACAGGCCATCGGCGCCTCCGGTGTGGGAACCACCTGCATCATCGAGGCGAAGGAATATGGCCGGAGCTTCACGGTTAAGAACCTCTTCCATGAAGGAACCGTGAACGAGGCCACCTACGACAAGAAGGAAGGAACCCTTTCCATCCTTACCGGCCGCGCCTGCCTGGATATCGATTCCCCCGACGGCTCGTTTACCATCTTCTATCTGGCCGAGCCCGACTTCGCCGGCAAGTCTTTCGAGACCAACAACGTGGTGTGCCAGCTGGGCAAGGGCTATGATGAGGAGAACGACCCCCAGCACACGAAGGAGGTGAAAATCCTGGAGATTGTGCGGGGCGTCGAAGGACGTTCCTTCGGCCTCGTGGGCTATTTCTCTTCCAACCAGAGCTATGGCTACTTCTCCGACCTCTACTACGCCAGCGGCGAAATGTATTTTGTAGAAAGAACCGAGTAAAAGATGAAAAAGACTGTTTTACTTTCAGCGATAAGCCTCCTTGTGGCAGCTGCGTCCTGCGTGAAGGAGGAAGTAACCATGGAAAACCCTGTTCCCGGAGCGGAAAAGCCGGCGGTTGTCACTCCCACCCTGAGCATCGAGAGTGCCAACACGCTTTTCGAAGCTTCCGACAGCCAGCATGCCAGCGTGGCCTTCAAGAGCCTGGGCGGAGATGTCATTGTGTATGTCAATACCAATGTGGCCGACTGGGAAGTGGCGAAGGACGGTGACGACATAGCCACCCTCACGGCCGACAAGACGGCCGGAACGCTCACCATCAGCGCCCGGAAGAATGCAGCGGAAAAGAAGCTTTCGGCCCGCTATACCATCAAAGCCGGTGACCTCACCGCTACCATCAGTGCCACCCAGAACGCTTACGGCACGCCGGAAATCGTGGCCAGTGAAAATAACTTCCACTTTGCCGCCGTGGGCTGCACCAGCGCCTCCTTTACGGTGGAAAGCTCCCTGGACGACTGGAACTTTGAGACGGCCGGCATTGACTGGCTGCTCGTGAAGAGAAACGGCAATACCATCACGCTCGAGGCCTACGACAACAAGGCCGTCACCGACCGTGAGGCTTCCTTCGTCCTGTATGCGGGCGAGGGCGACGAAAGGGTGACCGAGACCATCGCCGTCTCCCAGGACCGCAAGGTGGACGCCGCTTCCAGCGCACTGGTCGTTCCCATGGAACCGTTCCCTTCCAAGACGGCCGAGGTACAGATTGCCTCCAATTACGACTGGAGCTACGCAGTGGTGGAAGGAGAGTCCGACTGGTTTGACATCCAGCGCGAGGACGGCGCCCCGGTGGAAGGCTACGAGGTGGGAAAACTCACCTTCACCGGCTCCGACAACCGCAACGCCGAAACCCGCAAATCCATCGTGAGAATCACTACCGGTGACGGCGCGAAGAACGTCAAGACCATCGACATCGTGGTGTCGCAGGCCGGTATCGACATCAAAGCCTTCATCATGGGCGTGGTGGTAAAGCCCAACGCCTACGGAAATGTCAACTACGAGGCCATCCTGCCTTTCTCCAAGGGCTCCGGCATCAAGGTGGACTGGGGCGACGGCACCGTGGAGGAACTGGGAGATGTGACGGAGGCCCCGAAGCACACCTACACCGACCAGAACCTCTATGTGGTTTCCATCTGGGGCCAGGTTCCCCGTTTCAGCTACGGTGACTACTACGGCTCTTCCTACACCGACATGGTGGCCAAGATCTACAACTGGGGCGAACTGGGCTTCGTGGAGCTCGAGGGCGCATTCAAAGCCTGCAAGTCCCTGACTTCCGTTCCCACCGACGACCGCGGCGCCTTTGCCGGGGTAGTTGACATGTGCGAGATGTTCTCCCAGTCCGGCCTGGAAAAGATTCCCGAGGGCTTCCTGAAATATGCCGAAAAACTGCTGTGGGTGGACAACATGTTCTACTCCTGCGGAAATATCACGGAAATCCCGGCCGATATCTTCTACAACTGCCCGGAGCTCAACAGCGTGTGCAATGCCTTCGGTGCTACCGGCATTACCCGCGTGGACAAGGACATCTTCTCCAAGAATCCGCTCCTCGACGATGTGTCCCAGGTATTCTCCCAGACCGGGTTGGAGGAAATCCCGGCCGGAATCTTCGACCACAATCCGGAGATTACAAACTGCAACGCCGTGTTCTCCAACTGCACCAGCCTGAAGAAAATCCCGGCCGGCCTGTTTGCCCACCAGACCAAGGTGGAAACCTTCCGCATGACCTTCAACCACACTGCCGTGGAGGAGATCCCCGAGAACCTCTTCGGTGAGAACTACGAGAACACCAACTTCTCCAGCACGTTCTGCCAGACTCACATCAAATCCATCCCGGAGCACCTGTTCAAGGGCTTCTCCAAGGTAGAGACCTTCATGTCCTGCTTCAACGGATGCGAGCTCCTCGAATCCATCCCGGCCACCCTCTTCACGGAATCCGGCGCCCTGACGGCATTCCCCACCAAGGCCAGCAACAAGAGCAGCTGCCTGAACATGGTCTTCGAAGACTGCGCTTCCCTCAAGGAAATTCCCGAAGGCCTGTTTGACGGATTCCCGGCCGTGACCGGTCTCAGCTCCCTCTTCGAGGGCTGCTCTTCACTTACCCGGGTTCCCGCCAATCTGTTCAAGGATTTTGTGAACGTTACCTCCTTCTCTTCCATTTTCAAAGGCTGCGCTTCCCTGGAGGAACTCCCTTCGGGCCTGTTCAACGGCCTCTCGAAGGTAACCTCCTTCTCCGGATTGTTCCAGGACTGCACCGGTCTTAAGCGCGTCCCCGCGAACCTTCTTGCCGGCTGCTCCAAGGTAACCAACATCTCCAAGATGTTCTACGGCTGCACCGCCCTCGAGGAGGTGAACGCCGATGCATTTGCCGATGGTGCCGCCGTTACCAACATCACCAGCCTCTTCGAGGGCTGCACGGCCCTGGAGAGCATCCCGGGCACCGTATTCAGCGCCCTTGCCAAAGTGACTTCCGCCACGAGGATCTTCTATAATTCCGGCCTCAAGTCCGTTCCGTCCGGCCTTCTGAAGCCGCTCGTGAATGTGGCCTCCTTTGACCAGATGTTTGCCGAGTGCAAGGCGCTGGAGACCGTAGAGGCTGATGTCTTCCCCGGAGGTGCCAAGGCCAAGACCCTGACCAAGATGTTCCTCAACGACACCGCCCTGAAGAGTGTGGACCTGATGTTCGGCGAAGCCAACACCGCTGCCAGCGGCACCATCGCCAACCTCTTTGACGGCTGCACTGCCCTGGAAACTGTTCCCGCCGGACTTTTCGACAACCTGAACGCTGTCACCACCGCAACCTACGTGTTCCAGAATTCCGGTATCAAGACGGTCCCCGAGGCTATCTTCGGCGGAATGGACAAGGCTACGAACTTCAGCTACAGCTTTAAGAACTGCGACAATATGGTGGAGGCCCCGCACAACCTCTTCGGCTCTTCTGCTACGGCCAACAATTTTGGCAACATGTTCGAAGGCTGCGACAACCTCAAGACCATTCCGGATGACCTGCTGGGCAATCCTACCAAGGGTGCGCTCACGGTGAGCAATATGTTCCTGGATTGCAAGGCACTGGAAGCAGTTCCCGCCCGGCTCTTCAAGGGCCATCAGGTCAAAACCTACACCCAGGTGTTCAAGGGCTGCACCAGTCTTAAGACCGTTGGAAGCGAGGCGTTTGACTGCTACGGCCAGGCTGCTACTATTACCGGAATGTTCGTCGACTGCACGGCTCTCGAGAGTGTCGCCGCAGACTTCGTCATCAACGCCGAGAAAGTGACCACCCTCTTCAATCTCTTCAATGGCTGCTCCAGCCTGAAGAGTGTTCCGGCCAGTATTTTTGACGGTATGGTGTCTGTCACCACTGTGAGGTTCCTTTTCAATGGATGCACCTCCCTTACCGGTGAGTCTCCCTACACCACCATCGGCGGAGTGAAGTATCACCTGTATGAACGTACTTCTGCCAATGCCGAGACCACTGGCCTCAAGGCCATTACCTCCTTTGAGGCTGCCTTCCGCGGCTGCACCGGCCTCAGCGACTACAGCCAGATTGACGGCACCTGGAAATAAAATACATGAGAGAAATGAAAATCAAATCTATCATACTTTGTGCCCTCGCCCTTTCCGGCGCAGCGGCATGCACCAAAGTGAATGTGACGGAAGCCCCGGAATATGTGGCTCCCCTCTACATTCAGGCATCTGACAGCAAGGTCGTCTTCGATGTCACCGGCGGCCAGGCCATGATTACACTCGCGAGCAACGGGACCGTCTCCTGCGGGGAAGTTCCGTCCGGGTTTGAAGTCACCGGGGAAGACGGCGCCTATGTCATCAAGGCCGGCGTCAACGCCAGCGCCGAGACCCTTTCCGGAGAACTGGTGTTCACCGCCGTACGCGGCGAAGAATCTGCGAGCGCGAAGGTCTCTCTTGTGCAGAGAGCCGGCGAGGCCATCAACCTCAGCGCCGACGGCTTTGCCAACTGCTACATTGCACATACGCATGGAACGTACCGTTTTAGCGCCACGGTCAAAGGTAACGGCAAGGGCGACGGCGGCAGCGACTACATCAAAAACTACGGGGTAAACATCGAGGGCGGCACCCGTGCCACGCTCATCTGGGAAGCCCGTCACGACGGAGACCGTTCCCTCACCTACGAGGTCATTGACGGCACCCCCGTTTACCATAACGGCTATATCACCTTCTCCACCGGCCGTTCGGAGGGCAACGCCCTCATCGCCATCGAGGACATTCACGGAGAAGTTCTCTGGAGCTGGCACATCTGGGTCACCGACACGCCGGTTACGGCCCACGACCACATCCTGCCGGACCTGGAAGGCAATCCCAGGGTGGTGGCCCAGATCATGGACCGCAACCTGGGTGCCATGAACAACGAGCCGATGAACCTCGAAAACCGGGGCATGTTCTACCAGTGGGGCCGTAAGGATCCGTTCCTGCCGTCCCGCACTCCCTACCGCACCAACGGCTATCCCGACATCAACGAGCCCGAGGACAACGAGATCAACGCCGAGATCGGCGACGGCACCCGTCCCTGGGATGTCTTCGCCACCAATACGGCTCCCAAGGTGAGCACCAATCCCGGTAACATCCCTTACAGCGTCAAGTATCCCAACAAGCACATTGAGCAGTTCAGCAGCAACTCCCTCTATACCTGGTATGTCTCCAGCGTGGGGGCCGACAAATCCGTCACCCAGGTAAAGCTCTGGGACGAGAACAAGACCATCTTCGACCCCTGCCCGGCCGGTTACAAGGTGCCCGGAGGAAAACTCTACGCCAACTTTGGCAACGTGGATGAGAATAACCCCCGCGACCTCACCGGCGGCAAGCCGGACGAGTACACCGAGGACTTCCACTGGCTGTGGGAGAAGTTCGGAAATTGCGGACGTGTCTGGAAGCCCACCGGAGACTTCTATCCGGTGGTGGGTACCTTCGTGCCCATGCGCGGCGAGGACTATGTGTACAACCACTACACCGGTGAACTGGGCATGTACTGGACTACCGCCCCTAACACGTACAAGGAAGGCGAAAGCGCATACTTTGAGTATGAGTGGGTGAGGATGAACGAGGCAGCCGCTTTCTCCGGCTTCGGAGCCATGGTGTATGCCTGCCAGATCCGTTGCGTAAAAGAATAATCCAACTTATAAATGTACCTAAACAAATCTTTTTTCATCCCGCTGGCTGCGCTTGGCGTGCTGGCGGGGTGTACTCGGAATGCGGAGCCGGAGTCTCCGCAGGGGAAGGAGGCGGGAGCCGTTGTCATCGGCGATGCCCGCACCGCCCTTCCCGGACAGATTCTCTTTAAAGTGAGCCCGTCCTATGCCGTGACCAAGGCGACGGCGGGCATGGACAGGGAAGAACACCTCCTGGTTCCGGAACTCGGAGAAATCCGGTTCGAGCGGCTTTTCCCCGCCTGCGGGCGTTTTGAAAAACGCACCCGGGAAGCGGGGCTGGACCGCTGGTTCATCGCCGATTTCTCGAAGGACGTTCCGGTGGCCCGCGTGGCCGAGTATCTCAGAAGCAGCGAGAATGTTGAGGCGGTGGAATATGAGCAGGCGCTGCGGCTTGCCTCCACGGCCGCGTTCCCCTTCAACGAAAGCCCGCGTGCGCAGGAGTACCAGTGGCACTACAACAACACGGGCCGGGTGTTCACCAGTTCCACCGTGGCCGGGGCCGATGCCCGTGTCTACGACGCCTGGCAGCTTTGCACCGGTAACCCGGACGTGATTGTGGCTGTGATTGACCAGGGCGTCAAATACGACCACGAAGACCTGGCCGCCAATATGTGGAAGAATCCCGGCGAGATTCCCGGCAACGGCATCGATGACGACGAAAACGGTTACATCGATGACATCTATGGTTACAATTTCATTGACAATAGCGGAGACATCACCTTCAGCGAGGAGGACAGCCACGGCACCCATGTGGCCGGCACCATCGCGGCCGTGAACAACAACGGCATCGGCGTGAATGGCATCGCCGGCGGCTCCGGCAAGGGGGACGGTGTGCGCATCATGACCCTGGAGACGCTGGGTACTGCCGCCAACGGCACCTCCGGCGGCGGCCTCGGTGCATCGGCCCGTGCCATGAAATATGCCGCCGACAACGGCGCTGTCATTTCCCAGAACAGCTGGGGATATGCCAGCGGCGCTCTCTCCAGCGGAGACTGGAACAAGGGCAATTACTCGGCCATGAAGGAAGCCATTGACTACTTCATCCAGTATGCCGGCCTGGACGAGAACGGCGAACAGGTTGGGCCGATGGCTGGTGGTATCGTCATCTTCGCAGCGGGCAACGATGCCTCCGAACTCACGGAATACCCGGCCGCAGACCCGAAGGTGGTGAGCGTGGCCGCCACGTCCTATAAAGGTACTCCTTCTTACTACACCAACTTTGGAAAATGGGTGAGCATGTGCGCTCCCGGCGGAGACGAGGTGATGGATGCCAATTACGGCGGCGTCTACAGTACCGTGGTCGCTGCCGACGGCTCTTCCTCGTATGGCAGCATGCAGGGAACGTCCATGGCCTGCCCCCACGTGAGCGGTGCCTGCGCTCTGGCCGTGAGCTATTACTACGGCGTCGACAAGCGCAAGGGCCTTACCGCCGACATGCTCCGCGGCGCTCTTCTTGGCAGTTGCAAGCCCATCGATCCCTTCTGCACGGCTGCCTATGCCAGCAAGATGGGCGTAGGCTCACTCGACACCTATCGGCTTCTTCTTACGGTGGGCATGATGGAAGGCATTCCTTCTGTGAGCCTCAAGGTAGGGGAGACCAGGACCCTGGACCTCAAGGAATACTTCCTCGGGGTCAGTGCTATTGCCTACAGCTGCACAGACAGCTCTGTAGTGGAGGTTTCTGTCTCCAAGGGTGTTCTCACCCTGGTGGGTAAGAAGCCCGGAGAGGCTACCGTCAGCGTCTCTGACGGAACGGCTGTCGTCAAAACCATAGAAGTGAGTGTGAAATGAGAAAGTTTGCATCTAAAGCAGCAGCGTTTCTTTTCACCGTCATCCTCGCTTTTTCCTGCGCAAAGGAAGCCGGAGATGCCGTGAAGGGAAGCAAACTGTCTGCTCCCGAAATCAAGATAGCCACCCTGGGCACCACCTCTTTCTCCATCAAGTGGGGAAGGGTAGAGGGCGCAGCCCAGTATGCATATGAGTTTGCCGGAGTCACGGCAACCACCGACACCACCGTCCTCGTCGTGGACGGCCTGCAGGAGAACACCGAGTATACGCTCTCTCTCACGGCCCTTCCCCGCGAGGGATCGGCCGATGTCCCGTCCGAGCCTTCTTACATCAACGTGGTTACCTCCGAGGTAAAGCCTCTCCCGGCTCCTATCATTACCCTTGGCTGCGCCTATGCATCCAAGACGGTCATTAACTGGAGCGGTGTCAACGGCGCCAGCGGGTATAGCTACACGCTGGGCGGCCAGAAGGGTACTACCACGGGAACCCGCCTGGAGTTCAGTAACCTCCACGCCGGCCAGGATTACACCTTTACGGTGAAGGCCCTGACCGGAGACGCCACCCTCTCCCTGGACTCCCAGGAGGCTACCCTGGCGTTCACCACCGAGAGCGAAGACATCCCGGCCCTTATCATTGCTCCGGCCGGAACCGGCGCCGACTATGCCACCTTCGAGGTGTTTGCCATGCCGGAGATGACCTACTATCAGGATATGATTCCTACGACGAGCTTTATCACCCACACCGAAGAAGAGATCATCGAGATCTATCGCAAGGCCATTGTGGAGTATGCGCAGTCGCAGAGCGTCAGCTTCCCGCTGGCTATGGCATCGGCCCTCAAAGCCGGCAGCCAGTCCTTCAAGATTGGCGGTCTCGTCTCCGAGCTCAGCTATAACATCATCGCTTTTGGCATGGACGTGCGGGGCAACGTGACCACGGGCCTTTACACCAAGACCGTGAAGACTACCCGTACCGGTTACACCGACGGCCCCAACTTTGGCAGCTGCAGCTGGTTCTCGCAGGAAGTGTACCTGGACAAGCAGTATGCGGCTACGCTGGGACTCAACCTCACCAACTCCTTCTTTACCCGTTGGAAGGGTGACAATGTGACCTCCATCCGCTACAGGGCTTTCACCACCGAGACCTTCATGCGGGCATTCCCCACGCTGGATGAGAAGGCTATCAAGGAAATCCTCTCCACGCCCGGTTATTATACGGAAGTGGGAGAAGGACTCATGTCCATGGTGAATGACCGTGACGGTCTCATGAAGGTGACGGAGTGCTCGTCGGCTACCTCCTACACGGTGGCGGCCCTTGCCAAGAATGCCGGCGGAGAAGAAGTCCTGCTGGTCAATTCTATTGGCACCAAGAGCATTGCCGACGAAAAGACCTGGTTTGTCACCAGCCTGGGCGTGAATGAGAATTATCAGCCCACCTCCGAGAAAATCATCGCGAGCCTCAAGGGCGTGAACATCGTGGCCGTGCGGTATGGCCTGTTCAAGACGGAAAATATCGCCGAGGTTCCGAAGAGTCTCTACAGCAGACTGGTAGAGGACTACGGACACGACATTGCCGAGGGTGATGTTGAGCATGTCAACGACGGTGGAATTGGCTTTATCTGCAATGCCGATCCCAATACCAGTTACACGCTCATTGCAACGGCCACTAACACGGCCGGGGACAAGATTACCAAGTATTCCGTCGGCTCCACCACCCCGGCGGCGACGGCTCCGTCTGCCATCGGCAGAAGCAGCGTCCGCAGCAATCCCACGGCCATTCACTATGGAATCTTCGATGTGATCCCCGGCATGGAAGGAAGGACGGTAACGGAACAGATGCCGTTCTCGGAAGATGAACTCTGGAGGGAAATCCACAATCAGAAACTGTTGGAAAAAAGATGAAAAACAAGATAGCAATGACCCTGGCGGCGCTGCTCGTTGCATGCACGCAGCTGCTTGCGCAGGGGACCCTGTCCGTGAGCGGTACGGTGACGGACCGCAGCGGACTGCCGGTCATAGGAGCGGGAGTATTCGTGAAGGGAACCACGATGGGTGTGAGTACTTCGCTGGACGGAGACTACACCCTGGACAAAGTGCCGGCCGATGCCGTGCTCAGCATTTCCAGCATCGGATACCAGACGCTGGAAGTGCCGGTGGGAGGCCGCACGAAGATTGATATCGTCCTGGACGAGGAGTCCCTGGAACTGGACGACGCCATGGTGGTCGCCTACGGCACGGCCAAGAAGGAGTCCTTTACCGGCTCTGCAGCCGTGGTGAAGGGCGATGACCTGCGCAAGCGTGCCGTTGGCAACGTGACCAAGAGCCTGGAAGGCAGCGTGGCCGGCGTTACCGTCACCTCCGGCGGCGGACAGCCCGGCGAGGATGCCGCCATCACCGTGCGCGGTATCGGCTCCATCAGTGCCAACTATACGCCCCTCTATGTGGTGGACGGCATTCCGTATGATGGCTCCCTGAGCAGCATCAACCCTGCCGATATCGAGAGCATGACCGTCCTCAAGGATGCATCGGCCGGTGCCCTGTACGGTGCCCGCGGCGCCAACGGCGTCATCATCATCACCACCCGGAAGGGTGCCGAGGACCGCACCAGCATCTCCTACAAGGGAACCTTCGGCGTCGCCTCCCGCGCTCTTCCTCCCTATGCCCTCCTGGGTACGAAGGAGTTCATCCAGACGGTGTACGAGGCCCTTCGCAACGGCGCCCGGTATGGTACCGGCATGGACCTTGAGAGCGCCAGCGCCTACGCGGCCGCCAACCTGGGCACGCAGATCGGCGGTCTCAAGAACCCCGAATACTACAACCCTTATAAGAACTATACCTGGGAAACCCTCATCGATCAGAACACCGGTCTTGTGAAGGCCGATGCCGTGGCCAGCTGGGACGAAAACTGGATGAAGGAGATCTCCAACAACAGCGCACCCCGCACCGAGCACGTGTTCTCCCTCTCCGGCGGCTCTGCCAAGAGCGACTACCTTATTACGCTGGGTTACTACAATGAAAAGGGTGTTCTGCAGAACACGGACTTCGAGCGTTACACCGGCCGCGTCAATGTGAACACGCAGGCGACCGACTGGCTTAAGGCCGGCTTCAGCGCCAACCTGGCCCACACGGCGGCCGACTACCAGAACTTCTCCGGTTCCTCCACTTCCAACGTGTGGTACACCGCCCAGTTCATGGGCCCGGTGTATCCCGTCTACCTGAAGGACATGGACGGTAACGACGTCCTGGACGGGGCGGGCGAGCGCCAGTACGAGTACGGCGACGAGGACGACAACGGTTATGCCAACCGTCCTACGGCCCAGGGCTTCAACTCCAAGGCCGAACTGTTCAACAACAAGGCCTACTACTACCGCAACGCGGCATCGGCCCGTACCTACCTTACGCTGGGGACGGTGAATAAGGATGCCCTTCTCTACGGCCTCAAGTTCAGCGCCAACTTCGGTGTGGACTTCAACGACTACCAGCGTACCATCGTCAATGACAAGTATCACGGCAACGCCGCCGCGCAAGGGGGGCGTCTGTCCAAGACCAACACCCGCGTCCTGAGCTACACCTTCAACCAGATTCTCAACTACGACCGCGTCTTTGCCTCCGACCATGACATCAAGGTGATGCTCGGCCATGAGTACTACCGTTACCACTACGATTACGCTTCCGGCGAGAAAACCGGCATCATGGACGGAATCGACGAACTCAACCCGGCGGTAACCACCTCCGGCAACAGCTCCTACTCCGACAATTACGCCATCGAGAGTTACTTCTCCCGCCTCAACTACGGTTACAGGAACCGCTACTACTTTGACGCCAGTTTCCGTACCGACGAGTCGTCCCGTTTCCACAAATCCCACCGCCGGGGTTATTTCTGGAGCGTGGGCGCTTCCTGGCGCGTGAGCGAGGAAACGTTCATGAAGGATACAAAGGGGTGGCTGAGCAACCTCACCGCCAAGGTCTCCTACGGCCTGCAGGGTAACGACAACCTGGGCATCTACTACGCCTGGCAGGGTCTGTACGACTACACCTGGCCCAACGGAACCGAAGCCGGCGCCTTCGCCAGCAAGCTGGAGAACCGGGATGTGACGTGGGAAAAGAACGCCAACCTCAATACCGGTTTCGACGCCAGCCTGTTCAAGGGACGCCTCTCCGTAGCCATGGAATACTATAGCCGCAAGACCACGGACATGCTCCTGAATAACCCGCTCGCCCCTTCCACCGGTTTCGACGGATATGACGACAACGTGGGCAGCATGCGCAACCAGGGCTTTGAAACGTCCCTGAGAGGTACCATCGTGGACAGCGGAAACTTCCGCTGGGATGCCAGCTTCTCGGCTTCCCTGAACCGCAACAAGGTGCTGGAACTCACGTCCTCCCAGGACCAGATCACTTCCGGCAACCGCGTCATCGAGAAGGGATATCCCATCTACACGTTCATGCTGTCGAAGAGCGCCGGCGTGGATCCCGCCACCGGCAAGCAGCTCTACTACTGCTATTACCGGAGGGGAGTGGATGCCGACGGCAATACCATCAACGTGAAGTGCGACGAGTACGTGACCGACAACGTGTCCCTGGCTTCCCTGAGCAAGTACTACATGGGCAGCCGCGAGCCGCTTTTCTCCGGCAGCTTCGGCATGAACTTCTCCCTGTTTAAAAACTGGGACCTGTCTTTCCTAACCACCTATTCGGTGGGCGGCAAGGTATACGACAGCCTCTATTCCGGTACCATGGAGGTCCAGTATGCCGGCAGCAACTGGCACAAGGATATCCTGCGCCGCTGGCAGCAGCCCGGTGACATTACCGACGTGCCCATGGTGGAGATCGGCGGTTCCTATGCGGCCACCGACCGCTACCTGATTGACGCGTCCTTCTTCGCCGTCAAGAATGTCACCGTGGGGTATACGTTCCCCACCCGTCTCACCCAGAAGGCTGCCATCAAGAGCTGCCGCCTGCACCTCACCGCCGACAACGTGGCCCTCTTCAGCCGCCTGGGCGGCATGGACCCCCAGCAGAACTTCACCGGAGGTGTTTCTTACAGCTACACTCCTGCAAGAGCCCTGGTCGCCGGCATCGAACTTAATTTCTAATAAAGGGAAATGAAAAAGCATATATACGAATTGCTGCTCCTTCTTGCAGCGGCAGGCTGTGCGAAAGACGCCCTGGAATTCTCTCCCACCGACTCCGGTTCCGGAGACAAGATGCTCCAGGCTGCGGGCACGGCCATTACCTCCATCAACGGCGTATACCGTTCCATGTGGACGGCCGGCTGGAGCACCGGCGGCAACACGCACCAGTGCTTCGGAATCGCCGCATACAACCTCGCACAGGATGCCATGGCCGATGACTTCATCATGCAGGGCCAGGGCAACGGCTGGTTCTGGTACGACCACATCTACAATGTGAAGTCCTTCTATACCTCGGACTCCTGGCGCTCCTACGACGTGTGGAGAGCTTACTACAAGTGGATTGCAGACTCCAACTACGTGATCGACGCCGGCGAAGCCATGTCCGGCGAAGAGGAGGACGTCGCTTTCGTCGTGGGACAGGCCTTTGCCATCCGCGGCATGAGCTACCTTTATCTGGCCGAGTGGTTCGCCCGTCCGCCGTACAACCCCATCACGGACGAGTCCCGCTGGAACGACCCCGGCGTGCCCATCTACACCACCGGTACCGGCATCAAGACCGGCGGGGCACCCCGCTCCAGCCTCAAGACCGTGTATGCGCAGGTTAAGAGCGACCTGGATTCGGCCATCGTCCTGCTGGACAAGGGCCTGAAGAGTACGCTCAATAAGGGGAACAAGAGCCAGATATCCCTCTACACCGCCCTCGGCCTCAAGAGCCGTTATTGCCTTGTTGTCGGCGACTGGGAAGGCGCCTATAACGCTGCCAAACGCGTGATCGAGGAAGGGGACTACACTATAGGCACGGAATCCATGCTCATGAGCGGCATGAACTCCATCTCGGCCGCCAACGTCATGTGGGGCGCCGGCATCGAGAACTCCGAGCAGTCGGGTGCTTATGCGGGCTTCTTTACCCACATGGACTGCGTGGACGGCGCTTATGGCCAATCGGCCCCCAAGCTCATCAACTCCAGCCTCTACAACCATATTGGAGCGGGCGACATCCGCCGCGCCTGGTGGGATCCCACCGACAAGGAGAGCCCCTACGTGACCCGGAAGTTCAAGTTCTCCAACGTGGCTTCCTGGCTGGGAGACTATATCTACATGCGCGTGGAGGAAATGTACTTTACGGCTGCCGAGGCTGCCCTTCGCCTGGGCCGCACCGACGAAGCCCGTGACCTTATGAACGAGGTCATGGCTCCCCGCAACCCTTCCTACAATGCCTACAACTACTCCGGCACTTTCCTGGGTTCCACTACCACCACCTGGACGGGCTCCCTTCTGGAGAACATTCTGGTGCAGCGTCGCGTAGAACTCTGGGGAGAATACGCCGCCTGGGACAGGGTATTGACCGCAAGACCTCTGACGGTTTCTCCAGCGACTGCATTACGGCCATGTCGCGCGCCGGCATCAACCTCACGAACCCTGCCACCTACGACTGGGTGCTTACCATTCCCAAGGCCGAGCTTGATGCCAATCCCAACATTAACCCCGAAGATCAGAATCCGTAATGAGAAAGTTTTCGTATTTCATGCTGATGCTCTGTACTCTTGCAGCCTGCACAAAGGGCGAGGGTACACTCTATAAAGAGAAAAGCGATGACGGAAAGGAAATCCATTTCCTGCAGAAATCCGTCACCAAAGAGTTTACCAAGGGACTCACCGAGGGTACCATCCTTGTTGACATTGCGCGCCCCGGCAAGACGGGCACCTACGCCGTGTGGCTCAACCTGATCGGCGACGACAAGGAGCATTTTACCGTCCCGGGCAAGGTGGAGATCAGGGACGGGGAGTACAGCACGCCCGTTGCCATCAAGGTGGACCTGGCGTCCCTTATGGCGGGCTCCGACTTCAAGGCGACGCTCTATATCTACGACCGCGAGGCTCCGCTGGGACCGGATGCCACCTGGGATACCCAGTTTGCCGACAAGATGGATATCAAGGTGTCGTTCGCCCTGGAGTGGGAGGAGTACACGCGTGTCAATGCCGCGGGAGAGACGGTGCGCCAGACGGCCACCTTCCACTACAATGCCTTCTACAGCGGCAATGACGGCGGTCTCACCGTGGACAAGGCCGTGGGTGCCAACATCTTCCGGGTCAACGATTGGGCCAGCGGGGTGAGCTTCCGCTTCATCCTCAACGACGACAATACCTGCGTGGTGCCGGCCCAGAGCATCGGCTTTTTCAACAGCAACTACAACGAGTACGTGCAGGTCTCCGACATGGCGGTGTATACCGGCAACAAGAATGCCTACGCCTCCTATCCCTGCACCTATGACGGAAAGGGCAAGTTCACCTTCAACCTCATCTACTTTGTGACCGGCGGTTACTTCGCCAAGGGCGAGGAAACGCTCACCTTTGACGGCGAGGAAGATACTACGGCTACGGTGAAGATTGTCTACGAAGGAATTGCCCGGACCGAGACCGGTTTTGCCGCTCCCAAGTTTTCGTTTATTCCCGGAGAATATACCAAGCAGTACAAGGTTGCGTTTGTCTCCGGAGATATCACCGCCGACAAACAGACGCAAAAGAGCGTCCGGAATGCGCTTGTGGCCGACAGAGAGGTGGGTGTTATCGCCCCCCGTGTCTTCTATTCCGAGAATACGGACCTTTGGAACATCCCGCAGGGTAATTATACGGTTGTGGCCCTGGCTTACAACCTGGAGGGAGAGCCGGAGAAGGATCTGTACACGCTGCGCTTCACCAGCGACCCCACCGGGGAACTGGCCCCGCAGGTGACGCTCTTCAACTGGTACTGCCCGTCCGACAACCCGCTCTACGACCCGTACAGCACCCTCCTCTGGGAGCTTCGCTGCAAGAACGCCGCCAAGGTCAAGTACCTTTGCGTACGGGCCGATGTCCTGGACCTCATTCTGGACCTCTATGATACTACGCTGGCCCAGTATGTGGACGAGCACGGCAACCAGATTAACGAAACCTTCACGGAGGAGATCAACTCCCCGGAGGGCCTCAGTACCGGTTTCAACAACATGGCTTCGGGCTGCGGATTCACCCTCTGCGTCATGGCCTACAATGAGTATGGAGACACGGTTCTTGTGAGCAAGACGGCCTATACGCTGGGCCACAAGAGCACCGACTTTGACACCAATGTCTCCATGCAGGACTTTGTGGGTGCTTTCCGCGGAACCGCCACGGTGACCAACTCCGAGGCTTCTTCCAAGGAGACGGAGGAATACAGGGTGGATATTTACCGCCAGGGATCCAATGCCTTCTCCATCCGCGGCCTTTCCAACACCCGTGACTTCAGCCCGGAGGTGACCGGCTTCTACGACGCAGAACACCATTGCATTGTCATAGAGCCGCAGGCGCTTGGGACCTACAAGGGAAGTTCCGTCAAGCTGGGCTTCACGGACGACCTTTCCATCTACTGGGGCGGCACCACCAATATGGCGCTGGGCTTCATTGACGGAAAGCTCTACCTCCTCTCCGGGCCTCAATCGGCCAACAATGTAACGTCCTATATGTTCCTCCTCTTTGATGCCGAAGGGGCTTATAAGAGGGAGCAGGTGGCCTACAAGAGCTACTCGGGCCTGACGCTGGAAAAGCTGTAGCCGCGCCCCTTGCGCAAACCATTATCTTTTGCTACTTTTGCGATTCTCGCAGAAGTAGCAAAAGTCATGTATAGGCTGGCTGTATTCGACATAGACGGAACGCTCATCGACACCGAAAAGACCGGTGTGGAGTCGCTCATGGTCACCATCCGCGAGCTCATGGGGAAGGAAGTTTCCTATGAGGAGGCCTACAAGGTCTTCGGCATCCCCAGCGGCAAGGTGGCCGGTATTCTCGGATATGCCGATGCCCACCGCTTCGGCCAGCGCTGGGAGGAAAACTTCGTGGCGCTTTCGCACCATATCCGGCCGATGCCGGGGGTGCTGGAGGCGCTTCGGCGTGTGAAGGCCAGCGGAATGGCAACGGGCGTGGTGACCTCCCGCAGCCGCATGGAGTTTGACAAGGATCTTTACCTGAAGGAAATGCTCCCTTATCTTGGGCATATTGTCTGCAGCGAGGATACGCCCCGTCACAAACCGCACCCGGAGCCGCTGCTGCACTGCATCGGCCTGGCTTCCCGTTCGCTCGGGGAGGCTATTGAGCCCCGGGAAGTGCTCTTCCTTGGAGATACCTGGCACGACTTTGCCTGCGCGCGGGATGCCGGCTGCGACTTTGCCCTGGCCGACTGGAAGGGCCGTGGCTGGCAGGATATTCCGGCGCGTTACAAGTTCAGCGATGCGTGGGAAATGCTGGCACTACTGCTGGGCCCCGCCGGCGCAGAAATGCCGGTATAGCCGCCGCAGCGTTTCGTTCAGAATCTGGCTGTCGTCGGAGTCGTATTCTTCGAAGGAGCCGCTACTGATACATACCAGCCCAAAACTACGGTCTTCGGCCCAGAACATGGCGCTACGGAGGCCGTAGGCGCTTCCGGTGTGGCCCACCAGTTCAACGCCCGGAATGCGGTCAAAGGCGTGCTCCAGGGCAAGTCCGTAGTGCTCGGGGGCCGAGCGCTCCGTCTGCATGCTGCGGGAATCTTCCTCTTCGATAATCTTGGTGCCGTCCGGAGCCGTACCCCAGCCCATGTGCATCATCATGTAGCGGGCCAGGTCGCAGGCCGATATCTTCATGCCGCCGGTAGGGGAAAAGACGGGTGTGTCGTAGCCGAACTTGTAGGCGGCGATGCGCTCGCTCCGGGGCTCGTAGGCGTCCGGCTCTTCTACGTACTTACCGTCTATGTAGTTGTAGAGGCTCACGAACTTGCTCCGGTCCAGGGAGTCCACGCAGTAGCCGCCGTAGATGCCAAGGAGCTTTAGGACGTGGTTTACAACATACTGGTCAAAGCGCTCTCCGGAGAGTTTCTCGATGAAGGTTCCCACCAGGTTGAAGTTGAGGTTGCAGTACTCGTAGCCTTCGCCGGGAGCGTAGTCGTTGTAGCAGTTCTGCCATTTGGGGTTGGTGGCGGGGTTGATGGCGTCCAGCGTAAAGTAGCCTTCACTGTCGTTGAGGCTGGACGTGTGGGAGAGGAGCATTTCCAGCGTAATGACGGTGTCTGGATACTTGGGATTGCGGATGGGGAATCCGGCCAGTTCGCTCACGTCCGTGTCCAGGGATACCAGTCCCTGTTCCTTGAGCTGCATGATGGATGTGGCGCTGAAGGACTTGGAGATGGACGCGATGCGGAAGAGGTCGTCCTCCGCGATGGGCTCCTTCGTCTCAAGGTTTTTGACGCCAAACTGGTTGTGGTAGACAATTTCGCCGCCCTTCACCACGGCTACGGCCATACCCACGTTCCCCACTTCCTTCCGGTAGGCCTCTATGTCTTTTTCGAATGCTTTCTCGGGATTTTGCGTACAGGCTGCTGTGAGAACGGCCATCAGCGCCAGTGAATAAAGTTTTTTGTGCATGGCTAGTGGTTTTGTTCCGTAAAGTTAGGAATAAATCCCGTTCGGTCCGCCGCCAAATCGCGCATTTTCGCTGTTTTTGTCCGATTTCAGGTATAATTGACTATGCCAACCTCGGGCAGGGGTTATTTTCTAACCGCTCATGCCCGAACCCTATTAAAACGCCCCCTCGGCAAGGCCTCTTTCCTGATGTAGCGTGGCGCTTAAATAGTTGAATACTAAACGATTAGAGTAACTGACGGGTATGCTATTCATACCCGTCAGTTACTCTAACGCGCTGATTGTCAGTGTTGTAAGCGCCACGGCTACCGATGTACGTACATCGAAACTGCACTGGGTTGGCGTTTTTTTGTACGTACATCGGGTGGGGAGTTGCGAAAAAGCCCACTAGCACCCCGATGGCGCCTGTCCGTGAACCTGCGCCGATTTCGGGTTGCGCCCGTCGCCAAATCGGACATTTTTGCCGTTTTTGTCCGATTTCACGTCGGGGGCAGGCCGTAATTCTATTCTTTTATACACAAAGATGAGAACCGTGCCACGGTATTCTCTGCGTAAAGCCCGAGCACAATTCCGGTGAAGCCTCCAACGACTTCCGAGCTAAGGAGCGCGGAACTGATGGCGTCGAGATACAGCCACTGTTTCCCGTCCTCGGAGACATAGAATTGATACTGAATGCCGTCAGACGTGATTTTAAGCCAGGCCGATGTCCCTGAAATCTGTACTGAGGCCGCGTCATAGTCCATGCTCTTGAGCGTGTAATGGACCGTCGCACGCACATGTTCCCTGCTGCGAACCAGGGAGAGTTCTGCGTGGCCGTCCTGAATCTGGTAGAGGGAAAGGCCTGCCATACCCGGGGCATCCAGAGACACCCGCACCGTGGTTTCCAGGATTTCGCTTTCCTGCCTTACGCCCACAAACGTGGGATGGTCGTTTGCCGACAGTGCTCCCTTGCCAACGAGGCGAAGTTCGCCGCCTGTAATTGCATAGCAGGAAGAATCCGGATTCTGGATATAGATCCATTCCGGGCCAAGTGGCTTGTCAAAGGCATATGTGCGCGTTACTTCTTCCCGCGGCATCGTGCCGCTTGTGATGGGGGCTCCGCCATTCACCATCGGCCAGCCTTTTTCCCATGTGACAGGCGCAAGATAAGTTTCACGGCCCAGATGGTGGTAGCTACCGCCAAAATTGCGGTAGGCCAGGAAAACTACCCACCAGGAGCCGTCCGGTGCCTGAACCAGATCTCCGTGTCCTGTTCCCTGGATGGGGTTGTTTTCCCCAGCATGACTGCAGTGTGTAAGGATGGGATTGTGGGGACATGCTTCATAAGGGCCGTAAGGATTCCGACTGCGGGCAATCGTAAGTGAGTGCGCCAGTTCCGTTCCGCCTTCGGATATCAGGAGATAATACCAATTCTTTATCTTGTAGATATGTGGTCCTTCCGGGAAACGCCCTCCCATGCCGTTCCAGATAGGGCGGGAAGGAGTAAGTTGCTTCCCGGTGACAGGATCTATCTCGCAGAGCGTGATTTGCCCCTCTGGATTGCTCACGAAATAGCATTTCCCGTCCTCAAAGAGAAAGGACGGGTCTATCCCGGCCTGCTCCAGATAGACAGGCTCGGACCAGGGACCGGCCGGGTTCTCTGCCGTTACAAAGAAATTTTTGCCGATGGTTGTGTTGGTGGTGACCATATAGAACAGCCCATCATGGTAGCGGAGGGTAGTTGCATAGATGCCAGACCACGACCCCGACTGCTGCAGAGGTAGTTGTGATTCCCGGTTCAGGGCGTTTCCAATGAGCTCCCAATGAGCCAGATCACGGCTGTGATAGACCGGCACTCCAGGAAAATATTGAAACGATGAATTCACGATATAATAGTCTTCCCCCACCCGGCAGATGGAAGGGTCCGGATGGAAACCGCCGATGATGGGATTATGGTAGTCCAGTGAGGGCGCAACCATAGCGGGACGTCCTGCGCAGGCTGTCAGAAGTAGAAGGAGGATAATCTGTTTTTTCATACTACATTCACTTAAGAACCTCAAATCGCGCATTTTTGCGTAAGTATTTCCGTTTCATGCTCTCCTGCTCTTCGGGCGTAAAACCGAGCGCTTTTTCCAGGTACGCCTGGAGGGAGCCATACTGCGCATCAATCAGGTCCAGCGTACTCTCGAAATTCTCTACATTCACGCCAATCATGGCGCGGATAAAGCCCAGCTCCGCCTCTCCGCCTCCTTTCTCGACGACTTTGGCCGACAAGGCCTCAATGGCCGGAGCATAAGAAGCATTGGACAGGCCGAAGTCTTCTACGATGGTTTTCCGGCTGGCCCCCAGGGCTGCCAGAACGAAGGCCGATCCCCATCCGCAGCGGTCCTTGCCTTGGAAGCAGAGGTGCATGCAGTGAATAGCAGTGCAGGAAGCAAAAACCTAAAGATGTGTTTCATGGTCTAGTGTGTGTCAGTGTTAGTGGTATCTGCAAAGATAGGAAAAATGACAGAATTGTTGCGCGGTGTGTGTCGCTCTGGCGCAGGTCCCTCAATGGGCGTTAAAATGCCTGTAGTGCGGGTAACTTGACAAATTAAGTCCGGTTACCCGCAAAAAAGGCCGTTTTTGACGGTAACTTGACCAATAATGTCCGGTTACCCGCAGTGGGATTACTATGCGGCCCTCAAAGCGGTATAATTGATATTATTGGTTGTCGATTGTGACATTTGTGGTTGCTGACGGCCACCGTTAGGAGGGTTTTTACGAGGCTCGTCGTAGCGGTGGTCCGTGGCGCTTAAATACTTGAATACTAAACGATTAGAGTAACTGACGGGTATGCTATTCATACCCGTCAGTTACTCTAACGCGCTGATTGTCAGTGTGATAAGCGCCACGGCCACCGATGTACGTACATCGGAGAAGGTGCGTACAAAAAAGCCAGGCATTTCTGCCTGGCTTTTGGTGCACTCTTAGGGACTCGAACCCTAGACCCGCTGATTAAGAGTCAGCTGCTCTACCAGCTGAGCTAAGAGTGCTGGTATCTTTTGTGACCCGTTCGGGGCTCGAACCCGAGACCCCGTTCGGGGCTCGAACCCGAGACCCCAACATTAAAAGTGTTGTGCTCTACCAACTGAGCTAACGAGTCCTCCGTCCCAAATCGGGATTGCAAAGGTAGTTACTTTTTTTGAAACTGCAAATGTTTTTTCGAAAAATTTTTCAAAATTATTTTGCCTCCCAATAAGCTTTGACGTCGCTCCAGTGGTAATACGGTGATACATCTGTCTTTACGGGAATGGCGGTCTCATTCTCGTTCAGAAGAAATTTTACCAGGATGTCCTCGGAGCCCTCTTTGCGGTAGAAGATGAGCTGGATATTGGCAGCCATGGGGATGATCTTGTCAATGGAAACTCTCTTGTAGAGGTTCTCCACGTCTGCAGTGCAGCCCTGCGTTTCCTTCAGGCCCATGAGGTAGGCCAGCGGGAGTACGGCGCTGTCGTGACTGAACCTTAAAGATACAGACGGGACGCCAGAACGCACAGCCCTGTCGGCCGCAGCCACCAGACTGTCCAGCACGGGCTTTTGCTCCAGGAACCTTGGCGTAGACCCCGGCAGGAGTCCGCAGTGGCGCAGCCATCCGGCATTGTTTCCGTTCCAGATGGCAAACAGTTCCTCCCGGGTAAAAATGCCAAGCAGGTCAATTCCCAACTCCGGCACGTTCTGCATATCCTCCGCTATGTTGTACAGGGCTTTCATCAGCTTTACGCCGTCCACGAAGGCATCGGCCTTCTTTACGTCCGTGAAAAGGACTTTCTTGAGACGGGCGGGGTTGTAGGCCTTGTCCTGCATGGCGGTAACCCGTGCCTTGAGTGCATCGGCCTGTGCCCCCTCGGGCTTTTCCACGTCCTCGTCTCCCACCACGAATGGCATGTCACGCTTGCTGGCATCCATCCGGATTTCCAGCGCCGGATTCAGCCCCTGGAGTTCCTGTGAGAAGTAGAACATGCTGATCATGCATCGGCCCACGACAGAGGAGCGCGCGTCCACCTTCAGCGGCTGGGAAAGGAGCGACGGGAAGCGCTCATACATGCGGTGCGCGATATCCCGGTGCTGCCGTCCGCCCAGCTTGGTGAGGTCTCCGTCGCGGCTCAGGGCATCGGCATAAGCCGTGTTCAGTTTCTCCAGCACCTGCGCGCCCATCGGCGTGAGGATGCCCGTGCGGGCGGCGGAATCCAGCATGCCGATGGCCTGCACGTAGTACTTGTTGTCGGTCATGTAACGCGACCCGTGCCGGCCGTAGTGGCTGATGTAGACGGGCTCGTATCCGGCCGGTGCCGGCGTGAGGGCCTTCTGCGACGGGCCAGGGTAAGCGAAGTAGGCCGATCCGGTGCGCCCCGGTTCGCGTGCCATCTCCCTCCGGGAAGTCTGTGCGGCTGCCCCCAGAGACAGGAGCAGCATAAACGATACAATAAACTTAGTCTTCATCTTCTTCGGGGGTTTGGTACTGGAGGTGGGCGTCTTCGATCAGGTTCCTGTAGTAGGTGGAAACGTCGGACCAGTGATAATACGGATAACAGTCTGTCTTGACGGGGACGGAGGTCTCGTTCTCATTCATCAGGAACTTGACCAGGATGTCGTTGCTGCCGTCTTTTCGGAAGAACACCAGCTGCACGTTGGCCGCCATGGGAATGAGGCGGAAGATGGAGAAGGTCTTGTGCAGGTTCTCCATGTCGTCGGTCGTGTTCGTAGCTTCCGGGAAGCCCAGGACAAAGGTGAAGGGCAGCACAATGCTGTCGTGGCCAAAGCGGAGGCGGATTCCCTTTCCGCCGGCGGCGATCATGGCATCGGCCTCGTCCAGGAAGTTCTGCAGCAGGGGATAGATGCGGTAATAGCTCTTCTCGGAGCCCGGCATGAGGCCCTCCCACAGGCACCAGCTGGCGTTGTGCACGCGGAACCCGTCTATCATGCCTTTCTCGCCGAAGAGGTCGTCAAAGCGGATGCCCAGCTCCGGCAGGCAGTACATGTCGATGGCCGTCTTGAACAGGTCCTCGGCCATCTCGCACGGGTTGATGAATGTCCGGGCCTTGTCGGGGTCCGTGAACAGGGCCTGCATCTGCGGCTCTCCGCTCAGGAGCTTGTGCTTGAACTGCTCCAGTTTGTCGTATAGCATACCATCCGTGGGGCAGGGAGGCACCACGATGGCCTTGTTGGATTTGATGTAATAGAGGTCGTGCTGGCTGGCGTCCATGGAAACGCTCAGCGACGGATTCAGCGCCTTGAGTTCGTTCACGAAGTAGGCCATGCTCAGCATCACGCGGCGGGAATCGGACGAGTTGGCCGATACCTGGAGCGGCTGGCTCAGGAGCGCGGGGTAGTTGTCGTACATGCGCCGAGCGATGGCCTGGTGCTGTCGGGCGCCCAGGGCGGTGAGCTCTCCGGCGCGGTCACGGGCATCGGCCGATGCTACCTTGATGCGCCTTCTCACGTCCTTCCCATACGGCGTGAGGATGCCGAGGGCGCGGGCCGAGTCCAGCTGGTGGCGGAGCCGCCGGTACGCCTTGTCGCTGGTCATGTAACGGGACCCGTGCCGGCCGTAGTGGCTGATGTAGAAGGCCTCGTAGCCTTCCGGCGCGGGGGTGAGGTGGCCGGTGGGCGCCGGGTAGTTGGCGTAGTTTCCGGCCGTGAGCTCCATGTGCGAAAGGAGTTCCTCACGGGAAGTCTGGGCTCCTGCCGCCCATGCGAGCAGAAGACCCGTCAGAATCAGAACTGTTTTTTTCATGTATTTTAGGCTGAATATTCTTTGATATGCTGTTCCTGGGACAGGCGGCAGATGAGAAGGCGGTCCTTGGACTCGGCCACAATGTAGCCGTCCAGGCCTTCGACCACCACGGTCTTTTCCTCGGCGGTATGCACAAAGCAGTCCCGGCAGCCGAAGAGGCGGACGTCGCTGCCCACGGTAACGTTGTTGTCTTCGTCGGCCTCAATGTGCGTTTGCACGGAGCCCCAGCTGCCAAGGTCGCTCCAGGCCAGGTCCTCGGCAATCACGTAGATGCGCGGACTCTTCTCCATGACGGCGTAGTCGATGGAGATTTTCTCGCAGGTAGGGAATAGCCGATGCAGCTCCGCGCTCTCCTTCTCGGTGAAAAAGGCCGATGCCAGCTCGTCCATCACCCCGGCTATCTGGGGTGCATAGGCGCGAAGCTCGCCGATGATTGTGCCCACGTTCCACACGAAGATGCCGGCATTCCAGAAGTAGTGGCCGTCCTCAAGATAGCCGATGGCGGTATCAAGGTCTGGCTTCTCCCGGAACTCGCTCACCTTCACGAGCTGCCCGTGCAGGGCCTCTGTGGCGTGAATATAGCCGTAGCCGGTCTCGGGACGGGTGGGGGCGATGCCTACCGTGACAATGGCATCCCGCTCCGCCGTGAACGCCAGCGCCTTGGCAATGGTCTCCGCAAACTCCTGCGTCTTGAGCACCAGGGCGTCGGCGGGGGTAACCACGATGTTGGCCTCGGGGTCTTTTTTCTGGATTTTCCAGGAAGCATAGGCAATGCACGGCGCCGTGTTACGGCCTTCGGGCTCTGCGAGGATCTGCTCTGCGGGAATCTGCGGCAGCTGCTCTTTCACCAGCTCCACGTACTTCTCGCCGGTCACCACCCAGAAATTGCCCGGTTCACACACCGGTGCAAAACGTTCTACGGTGAGCTGGATGAGGCTTTTTCCGACCCCCAGCACGTCAATGAACTGCTTGGGAACTTCCGGAGTGGAAAGCGGCCACAGTCTGCTTCCGATGCCGCCGGCCATGATAACAACGTGTGTATTCATACTCGTTTCAGTGCTAAAACACAAATATAGTCTTTTTCCCGGACTCCGTCAAACCCTTCGGCCTCGTTCCCGCCTCGCCGCCCTCGTCCCGCCTCTCCGGCCTGCCCCGGCCTTCCTTCGGCCTTGCCCTCTCCGTCATCGGCCCTCCTCTCCGTCATCGGCCCGCCCCGGCCTTCCCTCGGCCCGCCTCTCCGTCCTCGGCTCGTCCCTCCCTTTTGACCGTGGCGGTTAAGTTGCTGATTATCACTAGATTAGAGTAACTGACGGGTATGAAAACCACACCCGTCAGTTACTCTAATGCGTTGAAAATGTGATACTTAAGCGCCACGGCCACGGCCTCGCTAGCCACGGTCACAGCCTCGCTAGCCACGGCCGGCGCCAAAGCCCCTTACTCCTGAGGCCTGTACTCCAGAATATCGCCGGGCTGGCAGTCCAGTGCCTCGCAGATAGCCTCCATGGTACTCAGGCGGATGGCCTTGGCCTTGCCGCACTTGAGGATAGAAAGATTGGCGGGAGTTATGCCGACTTTCTCCGCCAGCTCGCCGGAAGACATTTTCCGGCGGGCCAGCATGACATCTATATTGGTGATGATCGGCATAGGCACTTACTTTTGTTCTTCGGGCTGGGGCTCATCGGCCTTGGTAGCGCCCTTGAGGTAGGTGGGCAGCTCCATGCCGGCCATCTTGAAGAGGTCGTCCAGCGGGGGAACGCTCTTCATCATCCCGGAGATGAAGTTGGAGGTTGCGGTTTTGCCGTTGGTGGTGTTGCCGCCGTCCCATACGGTGACCTTGTCGATGTTGATGCCCTTGACGGCCTCGACCTGGGTCTTCACCAGCTCCGGCAGTTTGTCGGCGATCATCATGAGGACAGCCTTCTGGGCGTCTCCCTCGGCGGCGTTTACGAGGTTCTTGAAACCATCGGCCTGCTTGGTGAGGATTTCCAGCATACCCTTTGCTTGGGCGTCCATCTTGGCGAAGATGGCATCGGCCTCACCTTTTGCCTTGCGACGGATCTGTTCGGCTTCGGCCTCGGCTTCGATGATTTTCTTCTGCTTGTCAATCTCGGCGGCCACCACGATGTTGGCCTTCTGGGTGGCTTCTTCGCGCTCGGCACGGGCCAGTTCGGCGTCGCGCTCGCTCTGGTAGGCCTCTTCGAGAGCCTTGGCGGCCTGCACCTTTTCGGCGGCGACAGCGGTGCGCTCGGCTTCGGCGGTCTTCTGACGGCGGAGGGCGTCGGAGTTGGCGATCTCGATCTTGGCGCTGTTTTCACCCTTCACGGCGTCGGCGTCGGCGGCGGCTACGTTGATACGGGTGTCCTTGTCGGCCATGGCCTTACCGGTTTCGCCGTAACGGTTCTGCTCGGCCACGCTCTTCTTGGCGTCGTTGATGGCCTTGGCAGCGGCTTCCTTACCCAGGGCTTCGATGTAGCCGGACTCGTCACGGATATCGGTGACGTTCACGTTGATCAGGCGAAGGCCAATCTTGCGGAGTTCTGCCTCCACGTTGGTAGACACGTTGGCGAGGAACTTGTCGCGGTCCGAGTTGATTTCCTCGATGTCCATGGTGGCGATGACAAGACGCAGCTGGCCGAAGAGGATATCGGTGGCGATGTTCTGGATGCTGTCCACGGACAGGCCCAGGAGACGCTCTGCGGCGTTGGTCATGCTCTCGGGCTCGGTGGAGATACCCACGGTGAAGCGGCAGGGGACGTCTACGCGGATGTTCTGCTTGGACAGGGCGTTGGTGAGGTTGCACTCGATGGAGATGGGCTTGAGGTCCAGGAAGGCATAATCCTGGAACACAGGCCAGATGAAGGCGGCGCCGCCGTGCACGCAGCGGGCCGATGAGATGGAACCGCCTGCATTGCGGCCGGTCTTACCGTAGATGACAAGGATCTTGTCCGAGGGGCAGCGACGATAGCGCTTGAGGATGGCCGACAGGGTAACGAACACTACAGCCACCAGAATGAGGATAAGGTACAGTTGAGGCATAATTATACGGTATAAGTGTTGATTTCTTCTACTAATAAGGTGTTGGCGTCCAGGCAGTCTACCACGCGGATGGGAACGCCGGTCTTCAGCGGCTCTTCGCTCTCGGTCATGGCGTCGTATTCCCGCACGGCTCCGTTGATGGTGATCTGGACCTTGCCGGTTCCGCTGCGGGCGCCGGGGATGGTGAGATACACTTTGCCTTCGCAGCCCGCGGCCGCCTTCTGGAGGTTGATGTTGCCGCTCTGCTGCATGCCGGCGAGCCACTTGAACAGGTACATCACCGCCGCCACGAGGGCTGCGCCGATAAGGGCCGATACCAGAATGAGCAGGGCCACGCTTGAGATGCTGTCCTGCAGCAGAATGGCGCTCCAGCCGAAACCCAGGATAAAGTTGACGAAGTTACGCAGCGTGTACAGGTTGGAACCGCCGTCAATGTTGGACAGGTCGCTTCCGTCCATGGATGTGTCCACGTCTACGTCAAAGTCCGAGTCTACATCTGCGCCCACAAAGGTGAGAATGCTTTGGATGATAAAGATGAGCGAGGCCGTAAGGGTAACGCTCCACAGAATCTTCATGACAAGGCTTAATTCAGCCCACCAGGATGCAATCATAGTGCTTCTTGAATTGGTTACTGTTGCAAATATAATAATTATTTATCGAATTGCAATAAATTTTTAGGAAATTTTAACAAGTGCGGGGTTGAGGCGGTTGGGGGTGGTGTTGGGGGTGGTGCTGGGGCCGGGGCGGCATCGGCCCTGTCCCTCGGCCCGGCATCGGCCCAGGCCCTCGGCCTGGCATCCGGCCCTCGGCCTGGCATCGGCCCTGCTCCTCTGCCTGGCCTTCAGCCCCGGCCCTCGGCCTGGCATCGGCCCTGCTCCTCTGCCTGGCCTTCAGCCCTGCCCCTCGGCCTGCCCTCGGCCCTGTCCCTCGGCCCGCCCTCGGCCTCCCCGCTGTCTCTCCCTCGCCCTTCTCATCGGGCGTGGCGCTTAACTCGCTGAGAGAGAGCTCGTTAGAGTAACTGACGGGTATCGAAAAGTGACCCGTCAGTTACTCTAATCGGTTATTAATCAGCGCATTAGCCGCCACGGTCAAAATGTCGCATGTGTGGTTTTAGCCGCTTATTTTCGTCCCAGATTTCAGGGACGAATGAACGAAAGTGGCTAAAACATAAAAATCTGCATTTTGTTTTAGCCGATTGGGTGATGGTCTGCCAAACTTGTCCTAACTTTATGAAGGCGCGGATTAGGCCGTGCCGCCAAGATATGCATAAAAGAAGGTTTATTCCAGGAGCGGTTAACCACTGTTTTCAGAAAACCGCGGGGGAGGAGGTCCTGTTTTACAACGTTTCGGACTATCTTGCCTGTTTCACGTTCATCTGTGCCTCGGCCCGCAGGCACCGGGTAAGTGTTCTGTCGCTGGTCCTGATGCCAGACCACCTGCACCACTGTACTCGCGCGCAGGAGAGTGAAGAGTTGTCGGCCTTTGTGCAGGAGTATACGACCCACTTCGCTTCCATGCAGAACAGAATGTGTCATCATCCGACACCTTTGTTTCTCAAGCCCTTTGGCAGTGCTCCCAAGATGGGAGACAAAAGTGTAAGGACGGCCCTTATCTATCTGGGTAACAACGGTCCGGAGCGAAAACTCTCCGCCCTGGCAGCAGAGTACCGCTGGTCCTTTCTGGCTTATTACCACAATGACCACCCGTTCTCCGAGCCGCTCAGGCTCGCATCGGCGTCGAAGGCACTGCGCCGCGCCGTGTCGCTGGTCAGGGACAAGGCCGGCAAGAACCAGCCGCTTCGCTACCAGACCCTTCAGTGGCTCTTTAAGCCCCTGGGCTCCATGGAACGGCAGCAACTGGCCGACTTCATTGTGACCTCTTATAATGTAATAGACTACGAGGCGGCTATCGCGTACTTTGGCAGCTATGAAGCCATGCTCGAAGCCATGCGCCTGACAAAAGGCAGCGAGCATGACATTGAAGAGAAGTTCGTAGGCTGGGACGACAAGGTCTACGCCCAAATGACACGCTCCCTGATGGCAGAGAAGGGACTCGCCGATATCCATGACCTTTTCCTCATGCCTGAAGCCGGTCGTTATGCGCTTGTCCCGTTTCTGGAGACCCGCACCGTAGCCCCACGGAAGCAGATCCTCAAGTTCCTCCGCCTGCCCGTGACCGACCCTGTGGCCGATAGTCATGGCGGGTCGTGTGGCCGATAGTCATGGTGTGGCGTGTGGCCGATAGTCATGGTGTGGCGTGTGGCCGATAGTCATGGTGTGGCGTGTGGCCGATGACTCCGGCAGACCGTGTTGACGGACGTTCCGGTGTGGCGAACCCTCGAAAAGTCGTGGCGGTTAATTCGTTGAAAGTCAGCGCGTTAGAGTAACTGACGGGTTGCTTTTTGATACCCGTCAGTTACTCTAATTAATTGATAATAAGTAGGTTAAGCGCCACGGCGGAACGGTGGCATTGCCGAAAAGCCCGGAACCTGCGCCATCGGCCCCGGAACCTGCGCCATTGAGCCCGGAACCTGCGCCATCGGCCCCGGAACTTGCGCCATTGGCCCCGGGACCTGCGCCATCGGTCCCGGAACCTGCGCCATCGGCCCCGGAACTTGCGCCATTGGCCCCGGGACCTGCGCCGCTGAGCCCGGCACGGCACGGCCCGATATTGCCGGAATCCGGGAAAAACCCTATCTTTGTAAGGTATGCTCAAGATACTCAAGGCGTCGGCAGGGTCCGGCAAGACATATAACCTGGCAAGGGAGTACATCAGGCTCCTGATGATGAGCGAGCGGCCGGATGCGTACCGGCACGTGCTGGCCGTGACGTTCACCAACAAGGCCACGGACGAGATGAAGCGTCGTATCCTGAAGGAGCTTAACCAGCTGGCGAAAGATCCGGCCGGGTCGCCGTATCGTGAGGACCTGGAAAAGCTGGGGTCCCTTACGGAAATCCAGAAAAAGGCCCGGCAGCAGCTCTCCGGCATCCTGCACGACTACTCCGCCTTTGCCGTGAGTACCATTGACAAGTTCTTCCAGCAAACCCTGCGCGCGTTTTCCCGGGAAATAGGCCAGTTCGCATCCTATCAGGTGCAGCTGGACCGCGAAGCCCTGGTGAGTGAAAGCGTAGACCGCGTGCTGGACGGCCTCAGCGAAGAAGGAGACCGTACGCTCCTGAACTGGCTTACCGGCAGCGTTCGCGAATCCCTGGAGCAGCGCGGCCGCTTCTCCCTTGAGGACAGCCTCCGCGAAATGGCCTCCAGCCTCCGGGACCTTCCGGAAGGAAAAGACATCCCCAGAACCTCCCTGGAACCCCTCCGCAAAACCTGCAAGGCCGTTCGCAAAACCTTCGAAGAACGCGTCCAAACGGCAGCCAAAGCCGCCCTCGATGCCCTGAGCGGGGCCGGGGTAGACCCCGCGGACTCCAACCGTGGCTTCCTCAAAGCCCTCTACAATTACACAGACTCCGTAAAGGGAACATCCCGCCCCACGGACGCCTTCCTTGCCAAAGCCCAGGACCCGGACCAGTGGTTCTCCAAGTCCAAGGCCCATCTGAAGGACGCCCTGCACGGGGCTCTTGACGCTCCGATAAAAACCTTCACAGACCTTTTCACCGGCCAGCCCTTCAAAGCCTACAATACCGCCGGCATCATCCTCGAACAGCTCTACAGCCTGGGCGTAGCCGCCGAGCTCCGTCAGGCTTTCGTGGATATCCAGAAAGAGAAAAACCTCCTGTCCCTCGACGACAGCAATACCATCCTCAGAGGCATCATCGACGGCACCGACGCCCCCTTCATCTACGAAAAACTGGGCGTCCGCTACGACGACTTCCTCCTGGACGAGTTCCAGGACACCGCCGACATCCAGTGGGACAACTTCCGCCCCCTCCTTCGCAACAGCGTGGCGCAGGGCAGCGATTCCCTGGTGGTAGGAGACGTCAAGCAGAGCATCTACCGCTGGCGGGGCAGCGACTGGGACCTCCTGGACAGCCGCCTGCAGCAGGAATTCCCGGCCGCCCGGGTAGAAGTGCTGGACAGCAACTACCGCACCTGCCGCGCCATCGTGGATTTCAACAACCGCTTCTTCGCCTACGCATCGGCCCGCCTGGACAGCATCCTCGGAACCACCGTCATCGGCCCCGTCTATGCCGATGTCGCCCAGGCCGCCCGTTTCCCGGACCCCGCCGACGGCTCCGTGGAGGTGGTCTTCTCCGACGACCAGATGGCGGAAATCCTCGCCACCCTCTCCGAGGTAAAGGAAAGGGGAGGGGAGTGGGCCGATGTCGCCATCCTCGTGCGTGGCAACGCCGAAGGATCGGCCATCGCCGCCGAGCTTCTCAAAAACAAGATCCCGGTAGTATCCGACGACTCCCTCTTCGTGAAGACCTCCGTCACCGTGCGCCGCCTGGTGTCCCAGCTCTCGCTGGTAGAAGCCCCGCCCCGCGAAGACGCCCCCGACGTAGCCGGTTACCTGGCCCGCAGCATGCAGGTGTCCATCCCCTCCGGCTACCACTCCCTCACAGACCTCGCCGAGGCCCTTCTCCGGGATATCCGGAAGGCCGATCCCGAGCGTTTCGAGGCCGAAATCCCCTACATCCAGTCCTTCATGGACTTCCTCCAGGACTGGATCTCCCTGAACGGCAACAAACTGGACGCCTTCCTCAAGGCCTGGAATGACGCAGAGCCCAAAATCGCCTCTCCCCAGCGCGGCAACTCCGTGCGCGTCATGACCATCCACAAGTCCAAGGGCCTGGAGTTCCCCTTCGTCATCGTCCCCTTCGCCGACAAAGTGACCCTCTTCAAGGGTAGCGCCTGCTGGCGCGCGCCTGCCCTGAGGGGCAGCGAGCTGGAAGGAAAGGCCGATGGCGTCTACCGCGTCAAGCTGGACAGCGGCGCGGCCCAGACCTTCTTCGAGGAAGACTACCGCGAGGAACGCATCCGCCAGGCCATTGACAATATCAACGTCTTCTACGTAGCCCTCACGCGGGCCAAGTACGGCCTCAAGATCATCGCTGCCCCCCTCCCGAAGAGCTTCGACCCGGAGGATCCCAAGAACCTCTCGCACCTTTTCTACACCTTTGTGGGCAGCACCTCCTTCTGCGAAGGAACGCCCTACGACCTCAGCACCCTGAAGCGCGAGGAAGACGGCTCCGTCACCCTCGAAGCCGGATACGCCTCGTTCCCGGCCGACAGCGGCAACCGCCTCAAGTTCAGCCCCGAAGCCGCCGATTACTTTGGCGCCGACGGCAGCGTTGGTCTCGAAGCCAGCCGCCGCATCCGCGGAACCGTCCTGCACGGCATCCTCTCCCGCGTGAGGGTGGCCGATGACCTCCCGGAAGCCGTCGAAGCCGCCGTCCGCTCCGGCGAACTGCCGGCCGATGCCCGTGCGGAAACCCTTTCCTTCCTGAAGGAGCGCCTGGACTCCGTCTCCGGCCGCGGCTGGTTCGCTCCCGGTGCGCGCATTCTCTCCGAGGCGGCCGTCATCGGCCCGGACGGAAGGGAATACCGCCCCGACCGCGTGGTCATCGGAGCAGACGGCAGCGTAGACGTCATAGACTACAAGTTCGGCGCTCCCAATCCGTCCTACAGCCGTCAGGTGCAGCGTTATATGAACCTCTACCGCCAGATGGGCCATGCAAAAGTTGCCGGATACCTCTGGTATTTGGAAGATAATTTCATTACCTTTGCAGGTTGAAACACATTATTCTATGGAAGCAAGCGAGAACACCATCAAACTCTATTACAATACAGAAGTCGAAAAACTTGAGATGCCCGAGTACGGCCGTAACGTGCTGCACATGGTAGAGCAGCTCAAGGCCATCGAAGACCGGGAAAAACGCACCCAGCAGGCCTTCGCCGTGGTTAAGGTCATGGAGAGCCTGAACCCCCAGGTGCACCAGCAGGAAAACTGGTCCCAGAAGCTGTGGGACCACCTTTTCATCATCGCCGGCTACGACCTTGACGTAGACGCTCCTTTCCCTGCGCCCACCCCGGAGGTCGTGAACAGCCGCCCGGACCCCATCCCGCTCAACACCAAGCCCATCCGCGCCCGTCACTACGGCCGCAACATCGAGAGCATCCTGGACCTCATTGCCAGCGAGCCCGAAGGCGAGATGAAGACCGCCATGATCCGCTCCCTTGCCATCTACATGCGCCAGCAGTACCTCATCTGGAACAAGGACACCGTGTCGGACGAGACCATCTTCCAGGACATCGAACGCCTCTCGGGCGGCCGCGTACGCGTGCCGGAAGGCATCGAGCTGTCCAAGATCTCGGCCGATGCCTCCTTCGCCCGCCCGGGCATGAACCTGAACTTTGGCGGTAACGGCGGCGGCAAGAGCGGCAAGTTCAACCGGAACTTCCGTGGTAAAAAGGGCAAGAAATGAATCCTTTCAAGAAATACTGGGAGGGCCTGAGCGAACGCCAGCAGGCCGGTATCCGATATGCAGCCAACATCTTCATCCTGGTCTTCACGGTCTGGGTGAGCGTGTCGGTCATCTCCTACATCTGCAACTGGAAGGCAGACCAGAGCGCCCTCACGGCCGGCGGTGCCGCCCAGAATGCCGCCGCATCCACGGGGCTCTCGGCCGGCTATTTCCTGGTTACCGAGTCCTTCGGCCTCGCGGCCTTCTGCCCTGTGCTCTTCCTCCTGGTCCTGTGCCTCAAGCGCCTCTGGAGCGGCTGCCGCGCCTCCCTTCGGAAGTGGTTCTACGGCATGCTCTCCCTGTCTTTCCTCCTTTCCTGGATCCTGGCCTTCGCCGGCCGCTTCCTGGACCTGGAATACGTCTTTGGCGGCGGCCTTGGCGGCCGTGCCGGCGCAGCCCTTGTGAACTGGACCGTCTTCCGCGTAGGCGAAATCATCACCCTCTGCATCCTCGTCGCCCTTTTTGTCATCTGGCTCTACTGCATGAGCAAGCGTTTCAGCGACTTTCTTATGGGGCATAAACGTACTGATGCACCGGAGACTGTATGTTCCGCCGGTGCTGAAAATGAGGCCGATGCCCCGGCGGAACATACAGCCTCCGGTGCAGAGGAACCTTACCATCATAACGACGAATCTGTTGAACAGGACGAGGTTAGCGAAGCGTCCGGAGCCACGGTCTCCGGGACCGCATCGGCCTTCTCTTTTGCGGTCCCGGAGACCGTGGCCCCGGACGCTGGTGCAGAACAACCAGAACAGCCGGAAGACCCCTCCTTCAAAGTTGTCACCGACGACACCCTGGAGCAGGAAGTGAAGGAACCGCTCAAACCCATCGACAACCGCCTGGACCCCCCGGACGGCCTGCCGCGGTACAAGACCCCGGACTTCTCCATTCTGGAAGACTATACAAACGCCCTGCATAAAGTGCAGCAGGACGAGCTCGTCCGCAACAACACCCTCATCCGCAACACGCTGGCCAGCTACAAGATCCAGGTGCGGGACGTCACGGCCATCGTAGGCCCCACCGTCACCCTTTACAAGGTATATCCCGCCCCCGGCGTCAAGATATCGGCTATCAAGCAGTTGCAGGAAGACATCGGCATCAACCTCCAGGCGCGCGGCGTGCGCATTGTCACACTGGCCGATTCCGTCGGCATCGAGGTGGCCAACGACAAGGCATCCATCGTGCCCCTGAAGAACCTCCTCAACAGCGAGGCCTTCCGCGAAAGCAAGGCGGAGCTGCCCGTCGCCATCGGCTATACCATCTCCCAGCAGGTGAAGGTCTTCGACCTGGCCGATGCCCCTCACCTCCTCGTGGCTGGCGCTACCAAGCAGGGTAAGTCCGTGGGCCTCAATGTGATAGTGGCTTCGCTCCTGTATGCCAAGCACCCGTCGGAGCTCAAGTTCGTGTTCATAGACCCCAAGATGGTGGAATTCTCCTCCTACGGGCGTCTGCTGCACCACTACCTGGCCGTCCTTCCCAACGCCGTGAGCGAGCAGGAGGAAATGGACCGCGCTATTGTGAAGAACGCCAAGGACGCCGCCGCCGTGCTGCAGTCCCTCTGCGTGGAGATGGATGCCCGCTACGAACTCCTGTCCAAGGCTTTTGTCAACAATATCAAGCTCTATAACAGCAAGTGGAAGGAGCATCACCTGCGCTCCGACGAAGGCCATCATTTCCTTCCGTACATTGTGGCGGTCATCGATGAGTACGCAGACCTCACCATGTCGGTGGGCGCCGGTCCCGAGTCCAAGGCCCTGGCCCGCAGCATCACCACCTCCGTCATCCGCCTGGCCCAGAAGGGCCGTGCCGCCGGCCTGCACGTCATCCTGGCCACCCAGCGCCCGACGGTAGACGTCATTACCGGCCTTATCAAGGCCAACTTCCCCATGCGAATTGCCTTCCGCGTTACGTCCCGCATCGACTCTGCCACCATCCTGGACCAGCCCGGAGCCGACAAACTCATCGGCCGCGGTGACATGCTGTTCTACAGCGGCATCGAGATGGAACGCGTGCAGTGCGCTTATATCGGCAACGATGAAATCGTGAGACTCACGAAATCCATCGGAGACCAGGTGGGCTATCAGAAGAGCTACAACACGCCGTATTACCTGCCCGAACCTCCCAGCGAGGGAAATGACAGCGGGGACGGCGGCATGGTGGACATGAAGGCTCTGGACGAACGCTTTGAGGAAGCGGCCCGCACCGTGGTGCTCAATCAGCGGGGCTCCACCTCCGACCTTCAACGAAAGCTTGGCATGGGATATGCAAAAGCAGGACGTGTGATGGACCAGCTGGAAGCCGCCGGCATCGTGGGCCCGCAGAACGGGGCCAAGCCGCGGGAGGTTCTGGTGAAGGACATCGCAGAACTGGATGGAATCCTGCAGCATTTCCTCAATCAGTAGTGAAACGCATCGTAAGCATACTCTTTTTGTCCGTATGGGCCCTCGCGGCCTCTGCGCAGGGGGGCGGAATCCCGCTTCTGGACCGCGTGGAAGGTCACCGCGTCACGTTCCACTATACCTACAGCCTTTCCCGGCAGGGGAGTGAATTCACGCCCGTCACCGACGGAGACGTTACGGTGGAAGGGAACGCATACATCCTGGAAGGCCTGGGCCTGAAGGTCATCAGCAACGGAATCACCCGCTGGACCCAGGACGAGGACGCCCGGGAGGTACTGGTGGAGAAAGTGGAGCAGGAAGACCTCTTTACCAATCCCGCCCTTTTCATCGGCTCGTACCGGCGTTACATGGACCGCATCCGGGTCAACGCTGCCGGGACCGACTCACTGGACGTAACCCTTACGCTGGACGAGAACACAAAAGCCCGTTTCCAGCTGCAGCATATCGTCTACGGCGTGCTGCAAGGAAAAAGCGACTTCTCACTGGATGAGAAATCGCTTTCCGAGGAGGAGTATGTGATAACGGATCTGCGTTAGTCCTTTATGCAGCGGACGCTGAGATAGAGGCTTTCCTTGTCTCCCTTTCCGGTGAGAGCCTCGGGCTCCCTTTCAAACAGGTACAGGTAGACGCCCATGCCACCTGCCGAGTCGGAGGTCCACCAGCAGGCATATTCTCCCCACTTGTCGTAGGTGTTGATGGTGTCCGAGCTGTCAATGTATCCGAGGGGAATGGCGTTGAATCCATATTTGTTGGTGACGGTGACCCCGCTCCAGTACTCCCACATCTTTTCGCCGCGGAAGGAGGCATCGGCCATGAGGTCTCCGGAGTGGATGACGCCCGAAGTCTCTGCGAAGGACGTCTTGAAATCCTGCAGGGAGGGCAGGTGCCAGCCGGCGGGGCAGGCGGTCTGGGCCTCCTGCCAGTTGTACATGCGGCCCATGGGGGCGTCCAGCACGGAAGAGTTGCGGAAGCTGAGGCCGCAGGTGCCGTTGTTGAGGTTGCCCGCCTTCCAGGTGATGCCGTTCACCGTTACCTCGCCGGACGGGTCCTCGACATCGGTAAGGACGGTCTCGGGGTCTACCACAATGAAGGAGCTGGAGGCCGATGCATTGTAGTATCCGGTGGCGTAGGCATAGCAGAATACATTATAGGTACCCAGGGTGTCGGCGGTGTACACGAAGTCCGGGTTGCTCTGGGCGGTGTCGCGGGTGAGGGTGTCGCGCTTTGCACTGTTCACCTGCCAGTAAAGGCCCAGGGTCCCGGGCATGTCACCTTTGGAGACCGTGATGTAATCCACGTTGGCCTTGTAGGTGAGCGTGCTTCCTTTGGGAAGGAAAGGAGGTACCTGGTTGACGGTTAACCCGCTCAGGCTGGGTGTGTTGGTGGTATCGTCGTCTGTCTTTTTGCAGCTGGCGGCACCAAGAAGCGTAAGAAGTGCGGTGCCCAGTAAGATATATTTTTTCATCATTCTCCTGATATATAGTTCGCAAATATCGTGAAAATTTTGTAATTTTGTACACAATTTTCGCGCCAAGATGAAAAAACTGCTATTCCTTTCTGTCATGCTTTTAATGGTTGTCTGCTGCAGCCAGCCCAGTCAGTATGTACAGATTTCGGGTTATGCCCAGGGCAGCAATTATTCCGTCAAACTCAACATGAAAGGCATCAAGGTTCCCGTGGAGACCATCCGGGACAGTATCGATGCCCTCATCGTCAAGATAGATACCACGCTTTCCGGCTATAACAAGAAATCGCTCATCTCCCGTTTCAACGCAGGTGAGAAGATTCCTTCCAACGCTATGTTCATGGATGTGTACCGGCTGGGCTACCGCCTGTGGGAACGCTCCGGCGGTGCGCTGGACTTCGGGGCCGCCGCGCTCTACGATGCGTGGGGCTTCGGTTTCCGCAACAGTTCCTTCCCCTCCGACGAAGAAATCCAGAAACTGCTGCAGAAAAGCGGCATGGGACATCTCCCCGCAGAGCTTCCCGTGGTGGACGGTTACATAGACCCTGCTTCCATCGGCTATCCCCGCCTCAACTTCAACGCCATCGCGCAGGGCTACAGCTGCGACGTCATTGCCGGCTACCTCTACAGCCTGGGTGCCAAGGACATGCTGGTGGACATCGGCGAAATCTGGTGTGACGGCGTCAATCCAAATGGCGAGGCGTGGTCCGTGGGCATTGACCGCCCCGTGGACCAGCCCTCCGACGGCCGCGCGCTTCCGGAAGGCCTGGACGGCATCTGGACGTCGGGCAGCAAGCCGGCCGGCATCGTTACTTCCGGCAACTACCGCAAGTTCTATATCCGGGACGGCCGCAAGTATTCCCACACCATCAACCCCCGTACCGGCTATCCGGTGCAGCATAACCTGCTCAGCGCTACGGTCGTGTCTTCCAACAACGCCGCAGAGTCGGATGCCATCGCCACCTGGTGCATGGTGGTGGGCCTGCAGGGGGCGCAAATCCTCATCCTCGGAGATCCCGCCCTGGAAGGATACCTTATTTATACAGATTCCAACGGGGAAATGAAGGAGTGGGCGTCTCCCGGTTTTACACTCCGCAGATAATTTCGAGAATCCATCGCAGCAGACGGCACAGGCCGTCTGTTGTTGTTATCAGGGGCTGCCACGGAAGGCCGATGGCGGCAAGCCCCACCGTGAGAACCGCCGTTATCATGAGGGCGCTCATAAGGGGCAGGACCAGGAGGTTCGTCAGGAGAAACAGGCGGGGGAAGGTGTGGAAACGCATCCACACGAGGGGCGCGGTGAAAAGCTGACAGCTGATGCTGAGGGCCGCCGTGTTCCACAGCCACCGGAGGGGGTTGTACCGGCTTCCTTCCGGATACCACCGTTCCAGGACGGGGTAGACAAGGAAGATGCCGGCCATGGCGAGGTACGACAGCTGAAAGCCCAGGCTCCCGATGACGGAAGGGTCCAGCACCAGCTGGATGAGAAGGGCCATGCAGTACACCCGGGCGCTGCTGCGGGGGCGCTGCTTCAGGCGCAGGGTCTCGCTGATGATGATGAAAAGGAACGCCCGCACGACGGACGGCCCCGCGCCTGTCATGAGAGTGAAAAAGCCGGTTCCGGCCGTGAGGAGGACAAAGCGCAGGCGGCGGGCTTCCGGCGTATGGCCGAGGGGCTTTGTGAACGCATCGAAAACCAGGTACAGGATGCCCATGTGAAGGCCCGATAGGGCCAGGAGGTGCGAGGCACCGCTGTCCCGGAAAAGGGCCGTCAGCTGAGGTGTGAGCCCGCTCCGGTCGCCGGTGAGGAAGGCACTGAGGAGGGGCACCGTCTCCCCGGAGGGAAAGGGCAGCGAGCCGATGACGGAGCGAAGCGACTGCGCGGCACCATCGGCCAGCCTTTCGATTGGGCCGATGGTGGACGCCGCGGGAAGGGCGGCACTGCGCGCGGCGAAGATGCCCGCGAGAAGGAAGGTGAGGAGGATGATGCCGGCCGATACGGGCTCCGGCGCGCCCAGAAGCCGGCTGCGGAAGAGGCAGGGGAGGGCGAGGACGGGGAGCAGCAGGGCGGGAAGGAGGAGGCCCGTGCCCGGGAACAGCACCGTCCCCGTCACGACTCCCGCAGTGAAGCACAGGGAGATGGCTTCGATGCTCCTGACGCTTTCCCTCATATGTGCGAAATTAGTAATAATTTCGTATCTTTGCATGGATATAGTGAAAACATTAACTGTACAAACATAAACTTATGATCATTCTTGTAATCAACTGCGGCTCTTCCAGCATCAAGTATCAGCTGCTGGACATGAAGAGCGACGATGTCTATGACATCATTGCAAAGGGTATCGCAGAGAAGATCGGCCTTCCCGCCGGCATTCTCCAGTATGCTCCCACCGGAGGGGAAAAGATAGTGACCGACGTTCCCATCCCGGACCACAAAGTGGGTATGCAGCTCATCCTGGCCGCACTGACCGATAAGAAAACCGGCGTGCTCAAGTCGCTCGAGGACATCGAGGCGGTGGGCCACCGTATCGTGCAGGGTGGAGACTTCTTCTCCGGCTCCGTGCTGGTGAACGACGACGTCCTCCAGAAGATCGACTTCTGCTCGGATTTCGCCCCGCTGCACAATCCCGCCCACCTTCTGGGCATCCACGCCATGCAGGAGGTCCTTCCCAGCGTGCCGCAGGTGGTTACCTTCGACACCGCTTTCCACCAGACCATGCCTGCCTATGCCTATATGTACGGCCTTCCCTACGAGTATTATGAGAAATACCGCGTACGCCGTTACGGTGCGCACGGCACGTCCCATCAGTTTGTAGCCGGTGTGGGCGCCAAGCTGGCCGGCCTGGACATCAACTCCTCCAAGATTATTACCTGCCACCTGGGCGCCGGCAGTTCCATCTGCGCCATCCAGAACGGCAAGTGCGTGGATACGTCCATGGGCTTCAGCCCGCTGGAGGGCATGATCATGGGCACCCGCGTGGGTAACATCGACGCCAACGCCGTCATCTACCTGGAGAACAAGCTGGGCGTCACCCCCGACGAAATGTCCGTCATCCTCAACCGCAAGTCCGGCTTCCTGGGCCTTTCCACCAAGAGCTCCGATGCCCGTGAACTGGACGAGTTCGCCAACAACGGAGATCCCAAGGCCAAGCTCGTGTTCAAGAAGTTCACCTACGATATCATCAAGAACATCGGCTCCTATGTGGCTGCCATGAACGGTGTAGACCTCATCGTGTTCACCGGCGGTATCGGCGAGCATAACAGCCGCCTGCGCCGCCGCGTGCTGGAGAACTTCTCCTACCTGGGCCTCAAGGTAGATTATGAAGCCAATGTGGCCTTCGGCGAAGACGCCATCATCACCACGGAAGATTCCAAGGTGAAGGCGGCCCTCATCTGCACCAACGAGGAACTGGTGATTGCCCGCGATACCATGCATCTAGTACTTGAAAATCAGGAATAAAGATATGATTACCAATTTCAATGAACTGTTTGCCGAACTCAAGGCAAAGAATATCTGCAAGAAGATGGTGGCTGCCTGGGGCGTAGACTCCCACACCATCGAGGCCGCTTCCCTGGCTACCGACATGGGCTTCGTGAAGGTTACCCTGGTGGGTGACAGCGAGCTCATCGCCAAGGTGTGCCAGGATTGCAGCATTGACATGGCCAAGTTTGAGATCGTGGACATCAAGGACGAGCTCAAGGCTGTGGCCGAGGCTGTCCGCATGGTGCACGACGGCGAGGGAGACGTCCTCATGAAGGGCCTGTGCTCCACCGACAAGTTCCTGCGCGCCATCCTCAATAAGGAGGTGGGCCTGCTTCCTCCGAAGGGCCTTCTCTCCCACGTGGGTGTTATCGAGAACCCCAACTACCACAAGCTCATTTTCATCACCGACATGGCTGTGATTCCCGCTCCGGACTTCCGCCAGAAGGTAAAGATGGCCGGCTTTGTGACCGGTGTGGCCCGCAGCTTCGGCATCGCCACTCCCAAGATTGCCTTCATCGCCGCCTCCGAGCAGATGCTGGACAGCATGCCCGCCTGCATCGAGGGCGCCATGCTGGCCAAGATGTGCGACCGCGGCCAGATCAAGGCCATCGGTGACGGTCCGCTGGCCCTGGATGTGGCCATCGACAAGGAGTCTGTAGAGATCAAGAAGCTCGTGAGCCCCGTGGCCGGAGACGCCGACTGCCTCCTGTTCCCCAACATCGAGAGCGCCAACGTGTTCTGGAAGACCAACTCCAAGCTGGCCAAGGACGTCCGTCAGGCCGGTTTCCTCGTGGGTACCAAGGTGCCCTGCATCCTGGCTTCCCGTGCCGACTCCGTAGATGTGAAACTCAACTCCATCGCTTCGGCCGTAATGTCTGTAAAGTAAAAGTTATGCCCGGCTTTTGTCCGGGCATCTTTTTATGTAGTGTATAAAGGTTAATTTTTATTTAATATGAGAAAATTCATTGTTGCGGGCAACTGGAAAATGAACACCACCGTGCCCGAAGGCGTAGAACTCGCCAAAGCTGTAGTAGAAAAGTCCAAAAAACTTCCCGCCAACGTAGAACTGGTTGTTGCTCCTCCGTTCACCCACCTCTATCCCGTGGCAGACGTCCTCAAGGGCTCCAAGGTTGCCCTGAGCGCCCAGAACTGCGCAGACCACGAGAAAGGTGCCTACACCGGTGAAGTGGCTGTGAACATGCTCACTTCCCTGGGCTGCCAGTACACCATCCTCGGTCACTCCGAGCGTCGCCAGTACTACGGCGAGACCGACGAGAAGCTGGTCGTGAAAACCCAGCTGGCCCTTGCCGCCGGCCTCAAGGTCATCCTCTGCGTGGGTGAGAACCTCGAGGAGCGTGAGGCTGGTAAGCACTTCGACGTTGTTACCGCCCAGACCAAGAACGTCCTCTATAACTTCACCGCCGAGGACATGAAGAACGTAGTCATCGCCTACGAGCCCGTCTGGGCCATCGGCACCGGAAAAACCGCCACTGCCGCCCAGGCCGAGGAAATCCACGCCTGCATCCGTAACGTTATCGCCGAGAAATTCGGTGCCCAGGTGGCCGACGACATGACCATCCTCTACGGTGGTTCCTGCAAGCCCTCCAACGCCAAGGAGCTCTTCGCCGAGAAGGACATCGACGGTGGCCTCATCGGTGGCGCCGCCCTCAAGGCCGATGACTTCCTGGCCATCGCCCTCAGCTTCTAAGCTGCCAGCACATACGTATTAAACCCGGCTCACGAGGCGCCTTGCCTCAGGGCCGGGTTCTTGTGTGGGGCCGGGTTCTTGTGTGGGGCCCGGCAGAGAGTCAGGGGCTGGATTGGCTTCGGGCCTTGGGCTCCACTTCGGGCCTTGGACCCCACTTCGGGCGCTGGTCTCCACTTCGGGCCTGGTCCCCACTTCGGGCCTTGGTCTTCACTTCGGGCCTTGGACCAGGTCCACTCAAGATTTGGACGAGGTCCAACTCTATGCCCTGGACCAGGTCCACCGAGTGTGGCTCCCAGGTGCCTAGAGGGAATAAGTGCTAGACCAGGTCCAAGAGTTAAAATGGGACCTCGTCCAAAAAGGTGCTGGACCAGGTCCACCGAGTGTGGCTCCCAGGTGCCTACAGGGCATAAGTGCTGGACCAGGTCCAAGGGTTAAAATGTGACCTCGTCCAAAATGGTGCTGGACCTGGTCCACCGTGCCGCAGCGTGGCGCTTAAACATTTGAATATGAGCGTATTAGCACAACTGACGGGTGCGTTTTCGATACCCGTCAGTTGTGCTAATGTGTTGATTACCAAGTGTATAGACGCCACGCTCACATCTCCAATACGATGTACGTACACCAAAACCTCGCTGGAATACCGTTTTTTTGTACATACGTCCACGCCGGGTGTGGTTAAAGCATATTGATCGGGGCAGTATAATTGACAAAAATGGTTGGTGATTGTGACATTTGTGGCTGTGATGGCCGTCTTATCTGATTATGCCAACCTCGGGCAGAATCAGATACAATCAATTGTAAAAACATTCATGCTCGAATCCTATTAAAATGCCAACCTCGGGCAGAACCAATTTCTTAACGTATTGATGTACAATCAATTGTAAAACCATTCATGCCCGAATCCTATTAAAATGGGTTCTTCGTCACTTTCGGTGCTAAAAAAATATGGCTAATCAATTGAATATCAATTGATTAGCCTTGAATTTTCGGATAATTTTTCGTAACTTAAGGTGCTAAACAAAGGTTACTATTGAATGCCCGAAAATGCTGAAGGCAAAGTTAC
>ONKO01000011.1 GCA_900318445.1 uncultured Bacteroidales bacterium | reverse complement strand
TTCCACCGCCCTTGGCGAACCCCTGATAAAGGTTACAGAATAAATGACTATATCCTTGTCATATTTCTTCGCTTCTAATGCTCTCCTCACAATCGGGGGTATGTATAACCGTCTTGTAATCAATAACATATCAGTATTTTATCGCGGACTCCGCAAGGAGTGCCGCGGCTTTTCGTGTACTTGCATGAACAATAATTCAAACAACTCATAAAACTATGGAAATCAAGAAAAAAGAACTGTACCTTTCCCCCGAAGTGAATATCTTCGAGGTGAAAAACGAAGGTGCCATCTGCACCGGCAGCGAAACCCTCCAGGACTACAAATGGAACGATCCGGAAGACGAGTAACAACCCATGAAAACGAAGAAAGCAATGAAAAAGATTACACATCGGCATGGCCGCCCTCGTTGCCATGGGCATGCTTGGGACCTCCTGCAACAAGGCGGAGAGCCCGGAGATTGAAACTCCTGAAACTCAGAAAGAAAACATCGTCACCCTGACCACCACCGTGGGCTTCGCTGCGGACGGCACCAAAGCACTGACGGACAACGGCGTAAAGACCTTCGCCAAAGGCGAGACGATGGCTATTTACTACTGGAAGAACAAGGGCACAGTTCACGAGAAGGCGGTGAGTGCGCCGCTGACCGCCGGCGACATCACCAATGGAGGAAAGTCCGCCACGTTCACTTTCACGCTGGACAACCCCTACAAGGATGTGAGCGTGGTCTACACCTATCCCGCAGCGATGGCCAATGCCGACTTCACACCAAACTACGACGCCCTCTACAATAATCAGGACGGCACGCTCGCGACCCTCGCCAGCGATTTCGACTTCTGCACGAAATCGGGCGCCTGGGCCGGCGATAACCTGCCCTCGCTGACGCTGGAGAACCAGCTGGCCATCCTCGCCATTACGCTGAAGAATGAAGCAGGCACGAGCGAAATCACAGGCAGCACCACGAAGCTGACCGTCAGCGACGGCACCAACACCTACAACGTCAACCGCTCGGCAACGGCAGGCCCCATCTACGTAGCCATCCGCCCCACAGAGGATGCCACCATCACGGTTACCGCCACCGACGGCACGAAGAACTACGCCAAGACGCTGACCGGCAAGACCTACGCAAAAGGCAACGGCTACCCGGTGAGCTGGAAGATGGCGGAGGCAGCTCCCGCCTACAAGCTGCTCTCTGCAGCCACGGCCGAGGACTACGGCAAGGTGGTGTGCGAAGCAGGCCATCTGCACGACTCGAGGACTGCCGTTCCCGCAGGCTGCACCGCCGTGGGCATTCTGGGCAAGGTGACGGAGACGGGTTGCGGCCTGATACTCGCCCTGAATGACGCAACGTCACAGACATGGAACACCATCAACGGCTGGACTCCCACGACCGATTTCGCGGGCGGCACCACGCTGAAAGTGCTTCCCGACGATGCCGCCCGCGGCGCTAACTTGACGAGCTACACCTTGCTGGGCACTACCGTCGTGTCCGACTGGGCCGTGGCGCAGAAGAGCGACTACGAGGAGATATTCACCAACCTCGGCTCGACGACTGGTGACAGCAACGGCAAGACTTACGACACCAACGTGAATGCCTATATCACCACAGGCGTTGGCGGTGATGCAATTACTGGCAACTATTGGTCTGCTACGGAGATCAAGTTAACCGGCTATGCATATTACTTCTACAGTGATGGTTGGACGATCAACGATAAGTCGGTTAGCCTTAGTGTCAGGCCGGTGCTCGGCTTTGGTGGAGAAGCCAAGCTGCTCTCTGCAGCCACGGCCGAGGACATCGGCAAGGTGGTGTGCGCCGATGGCCATCTGCACGACGCGAAGACTGCCGTTCCCGCAGGCCGCCCCGCCGTGGGCATTCTGGGCAAGGTGACGGAGACGGGCCACGGCCTGATACTCGCCCTGCAGGACGCAACGGCGCAGGGGTGTTACACCATCAACAAGTGGACGTCCGTGACCACTTACGCCGGCACCACGCTGATGGTGCTTCCCGACGATGCCGCCCGCGGCAGCCTGGCCAGCTACACCACGCTGGGCGAGACCACCGTGTCGAACTGGGCAGTGGCGCAGAAGAGCGACTACAGTGCGATATTCCAGAACCTCGGCTCGACGGTATATAATAATGACAGCTACACCTACGACGACAATGTAAATGAGTATTTCACCACTGGCGTCGGCGGTACGGCATTATCTGGCTACTATTGGTCTGCTACGGAGTACGTTGACGTCGACGCGTGGGGCTTCAGCAGTGATAAATGGGACTACGACTATAAGCCGCATAGCCATAGTGTCAGGCCAGTGCTCGCTTTTTAACCTATTTATCCATTCACCAATTTATCTATTTTAGCCGCGACAGCGGCAATGGATAATACCCAAGGAGGGCGGCCCAGCAAGGGCCGCTTTCTCTGTTTTAACACATCCTGCCATCCCATGGACAATGCATCTACACGAGCACAATTGCTAGAACACTTACTAAGCTTCTTCATGCCGGAAGGCATTCTGGACTTCTTTGAGTTAGTATGGGCGGAGAGCCAGTCCCTCGACAGCAGGGAAAGCAAGAAGGACATCTTGTATACCGGGACAAAAAACTGACCTTGCACATCCGCCGCCGCAGGTGGCTTACAGCAGAGGAGTGTCAGATCTACCATTCTTCATGTTCAGGCTATGCAGGCTCTTCGGATAGTCTCCCACGGAACTTTGGTGAGCCTGAAACAATCGTATTTGTCCGTGAGCATGGTTACTACGTCCAGCTGGTCGTTCCGGATATACTTTTTCAGCATCACGGGAGAACTGTGGCCCGTCACCTTCATATTGTCATGGACATCCATCCCTACCAGGTGCATGCCCGCTGCATCCTCCTGGATACCAAAACCGGATACCGCAGTCAGTTCCTGTCAGTATCCGGCATTGTGAGTCTCTAAACTCTAGTTGAAATAATCGTACTTGTCCGTGAGCTTGGTCACCACGTCCAGCTGGTCGGCCCTGATATACTTCTTCAGCATCACGGGAGAGCTGTGGCCCGTCACCTTCATAATGTCATAGACATCCATGCCGGCCAGGTACATGAGCGTGGCGCCTGTGCGTCTAGCCGTATGGGTATGGATTAAGGTGTATTTGGCCTTTTTCTCCTTCTTGGGTGTTCCGCCCTTGGTGGTCTCCACTTCCACCTTATCGGTCAGACCAGCCTCCTTGGCCACCTCCTTGATGTAGCGGTTAATCACCTGGTCCTCCAGATGCGGCATCTGGTAGTCATACTTCTCCAGGATGGCCTTTAACTGGGAGTTGCAGGGAATGGAGACCTTTGCTCCAGTCTTTTGCTGGCGGATGTTCAGGTAAGTCACCTCCTCCTTCTCAATCCATGCCCGCATCTGGCCAGGATTCTCCGGATCCGGCTCTTCCTTCATCACATTCTTCACCAGAGTCTTGAAGTCCTCCTTGTGGATATTGTTATAGTCAGAGACACGCTGCGCAGTCCAGACACCCACCATAAAGATATCACGGGCCTGCTCGTGCCCGGGGCTCAGCTTACTCATGTCAACATTCATCATCTTGTCAAGCTCCTCGCGCGTGAGGTAAATACTGTCGATATCCACCCGCGCCCCCTTGAACTTGCGGTCCTTGAAGATATGGTTGTTGTGGTATCCTTCCGACTCCGCTGCCGCCATCACGCCCTTCAGGATCTTGATGCACTTGCCAATAGAATTGATGGAATACTCCTTCTTCTTCAGGTAAGCCGTGTAGGCATAGTAGAACTCCATGTCAATGTCTTTGAAGTCGTAGGTGCGCTTCTTTTCCTTTTGGAAGTACTCAAACTGATTGAGTGCGCCCCTTATTGCCTTCACGGAGGAAGGGGAGTAGTTCTTACCCTGTTCAGTCTGTCGACCGCCATTCTCCACTTCTTCCTTATACTTAACAATGAACTTGTTCAAAGTCATCTTTTTTGCTTCAGCCTCTTTAAGCGCCTTCTCCTGCTTTCTTCTCTCAGCAGCTTCCTTTGCTTCGGCATACACGATGCTGTCTATGAGCGTGCGCATCTCTGTTTTTGAAATGGGCTTCTCATTCTCCAAAGAATTGTCCAGAGCATCAGCAATGGCATCTACTTTCTTACAAAGGGCAGAGTTCTTCGCACTATATTTTCTCCACTTGCTAGTCTCGCTATGGTTGTCCTCAAATTCTTTGACATTAACGATGAGGTTCGTCGTCATCTTATAATTGATGTGATGCTTACGGGATTGTAAACGTACAAAGAGGGGCGCGTCACCCTTCTCATTTTTTGTCATAAAGAAGAAAGAAGTAGCCATAGCATGGTCGCTTAAATGTTACTATACAAAGATAATAAAATATCCCGAATAGTTGGCTACATATTGGCTACATTTGTGAAAAATAATGGAAATCCTGCGAAAGACAAAAATAGCTAAAATGTTGATTATTATTGTATTTACGTTCCAGTCCATTCCATTGGCTATAGCATTAAAGGTACGCTTGGTACCTCCAAAAATGCCTCTGGACGCACTCCAGGGGCATTTGCTTTGTAAGCCGACGAAGTACGTGTAAATGGCACGGAACTATATGCAAGCGGCAGCAATTTTTTCTAAGTCCCGGTAAGTTGCTGCGACTTTCTGCCAGTTGCACGGAAGTAGCACTCCGAGGTCGCCAGTATATGGCGGGCAGGCGCACCAGGATTCGGAGTAACAATAAGCCAGTCATCAAAGGCTGGCTGCGGGCTGGGGGTGATTGCAGGCAGTGACTGTTTACAGGCTAGTGGCTTCAGGACTGGCTGCTTCTGGATTGGTTTGTCGGTCGATTGTGGCGCTTAACATACTGTAAAACAATTAGTTAGCATAACTGACGGGTATTGTTTTGATACCCGTCAGTTGTGCTAACTAGCTTGTAGTCAGTAGTTTAGGCGCCACGGGCAGCGGGCCTTTCGCCGATGTTTATGCAGTGGATGGCGCAGGTTCTGGCGTAAATGGCGCAGGTTCCATTTTAGGGCGTGGACCTGGTCCACCGATTGTGCCACTGAGTGGCCTGGAAGGCACATGTGCTTGACCTGGTCCAGGGGGTAAAATGGGACCTCGTCCAAACGGCATAGGGACCTCGTCCAAACGAAAGGGGGACCTCGTCCAAACCACACAAAAAACGAGGCCGGCTCAGGGGAGTGAGCCAGCCTCGTGCGTGCCGCTGCGCGCGAAGTATATGCGCTGCGCGCGAAGTATATACCGCTGCGCGCGAGTCTTAATCCAGTACCTCGCAGTAGAGGGTGTCGCGGATGTAGACCAGTTCCATGGAGCTGTCGGTGCCGTAAACCAGGGTGAGGGTGTCTCCTCTGCGGATGACCTCCCGGGGCGCTCCGTTGTTCTTGATGCAGTTGTAGACGGTGAGGATGTCCTCGGACCAGCACTCATGGTTGTGGAGATGGACGGGCTGGGCGTCTACCAGTTCTTCGATGGTGGAAATATGCTCCCGGGTGGCGCCGGCGCTGCGGCTCACGCAGGAATACATGCCTACAATACTAACTAACGCAACTAAGGCTAGGTAAGGTTTCATTTATTAGGTCTTGAATAGTTTTCGGGGGCCGAAGATACGTAATAGCCTGTTTAAATGCAAATTAATTGTTAAGTTTTGACAAATTTAGTGAGTCGGACCGGGCCGTGAGGGAGTCGGCCGGGGAAGCGGTGAGGGAGTCCAGCCGTGCCTGCAGGGCATTCAGCCGAACCTCGACGGAGTCCAGTATGGCAGCGTTCCGGGCCAGTTCGAGGTCTGTCCGGGTGTAAATTTCGTTGATCATGGAACTCATCTGCTCCTGGCTCAGGCCGAAGGTATGCTCCCGGATGGTGACATTCTTTTCTTTGATGCCAAACTGGCCTAGTTTGTCCAAATACACCGTGCGAAGACTGTCTGTCAGAGGGTCTCCGGCAATGTCAATGGTGGCATGCCGCCCTTTCACCGTGAAATCGTATACGTAGGAGTGCGGCCCTGCCACGCGGTTGTTCTCCAGGAACACCTGCACGTTCCTCGCGAAGTTGTTCTCCCGGATGAGGTTGAAGGCACTCCAGATGCTGGGAATGAGGAACAGAATGAAGATGGCCGATGCCGCCTGTTTGCGGCGTCGCGTGATTTCGGGGCCCTTGTCGGTCATCTTGCGGAAGTTCAGGTACCGCACCATGAGGAAGGTAGCCAGCGCGATGAACACGCTGTTGATGAGGAACAGGTACAGCGCTCCCAGGAAGAAGTGCATGTTGGCGTGCGCCAGACCGTAGCCGGCGGTGCACAGCGGCGGCATGAGGGCGGTAGCGATGGCAACGCCCGACAGCACCGTCCCGCGTTCCTTGCGGCTGTTCTCCAGGATGCCGGCCATACCGCCGAAGAAGGCGATAAGGACATCGTAGATAGTGGGAGAGGTGCGTGCCTCCAGCTCCGTGGGGTTCACCAGCGCCAGCGGCGACAGGATAAAGTAGATGGTGGACGCCAGGAGGGAAATCACCACCATGACGAGCAGGTTCTTCGCGGCCGATTTGAGGAGGTCCATGTCGTTGGTGCCCAGCGCCAGTCCCGTGCCGATGATAGGGCCCATGAGCGGGGACACCAGCATGGCGCCGATGATGACGGCGGTGGAGTTGACATTGAGGCCGACGGACGCCAGGACGATGGCGAATGCAAGGATCCAGACATTGGGCCCGCGGAACCAGATGGCCCCTTTTATGCGCTCGGCAGCATCCTCTGTATCTACGTCGTCAAACAGGTAAACATATCGTTTGAACAGAATTTTCAGATAAGACCAGATTCCGTTTTCCATATTCTGCATAATTTCGCGCAAGTTACGCTTTTTTTTAATATATTTGTATGTTATTGACATCCGATTATGAGAAACACAATCATATTGGCAGCCCTGACGGTCATGGCACTGTCCGGCTGCGCTCCCAAAAACAACAACGTGCCCATTGAGGCTCCGGCCTCCGTGCTGGAGACCCTCCCGGGCAACTACACCCTCAAAACCACCGTAGACGACAGCGTACGCTATTCCACCGCCGTGGTCACGCAGATTGCCTCCGGTGAGTATCAGATTTCCCGCGTAACCGTATACGGCCCCGTCCTGTACGGTTTCAAACTGGGGGAACACGCCGCCGTCGAGTCCGAAGAACTGGGCACCGGCGCCGTTACCTACACCCCCGGCATCAAGAAGACAACCATCAGTTTTGAAAAAGGAGGATCCCTATGCGAACTGTCAAAATAATCCTTGCAGCGGCACTGGCCATCTTCATGGTGGCCTCCTGTAAAGACCCCAACTTCGTGTCCCGCCAGGACTACGACGCCCTCATGAAAGAATATGAAGACCTGCAGGCCGGCTCTGCCGCCATCCGGGAAGAATATGCCCAGCAGGCCAAGTCCGTGGACAACATCCTCGAGAAACTGTCCCAGATCAGCGGCAGTACGGTAGTCCTTCGCTCCGACATGGAGCGCGGCACGGCCCAGATGACCCAGGTGCAGCAGATCGAAGACGGCCTGGACAATATCAAAGACCAGCTGGATGAGCTGGAAAAAGCTACAAAGAGCAACAGGCAGCTTCGCGGCATGGTCGCAAGCCTCAAGAAAGTGATTGCCCAGAAAGAGGCCGAAATCGAAGACCTCAAGGCCGAGATTGCCAAACGCGACGCTACCATCAGTGAGCAGCACAAGACCATCACCGAGCAGAGCGGCACCATCGAAAACCAGAATGCCACCATCTCTGCCCAGCAGGAAAACCTGCGCGCGCTTCTGGCCGAGCAGGCCCAGATGCTCTTCCAGGCCGGTGTAGACTTTGAAGACCTGGGGGATGAAGCTCCCGAGGTGAGCCTGAGAAAGAACAAGCGCAAGATGGCCGAGTTCCGTGAGGCCATGTACCGCAAGGCCATTGTCTACTACAACCAGGCCCAGGCTGCCGGCTATCCCGAAGCCGCCTACCGCATCTCCGCCGTCGAAGAAAAACTGGCTCAGTAAATGATCATCCGCAGCAAAGCCCCCCTCCGGCTGGGACTGGCCGGCGGCGGAACCGATGTGTCGCCCTATTCCGATATGTTCGGCGGTTACGTCCTCAATGCCACCATCAACCTGGCGGCCTATTGCACCATCGAGCCGCTGGATACTCCCGTCATGCAGGTCAATGCGGCCGATGCTTCCGTGAAGGCCGTGGTCCCCGTGGGGCAGCCTTCCGGGGCGCGTCTGATTGACGGGGTCTACGCCCGCATCGTGAAGGACTTCGGCCCGGTACCATCGGCCGGCTTTGCCATTACTACTTACAATGACGCCCCTGCCGGCTCCGGTCTGGGAACGTCGTCCACTATGGTTGTTTGCATTATCAAGTGCTTCGCCGAGTGGATGGGACTTCCCCTTGGAGACTACGAGCTAGCGCGTCTCGCCTACGAAATTGAACGGAAAGACCTTGCTCTTGCCGGCGGCAAGCAGGACCAGTATGCCGCTGCCTTTGGCGGCTTCAACTTTATGGAATTCCTGCCCTCCGACATGGTGATTGTGAACCCGCTCCGGGTAAAGCCCTGGATTGTGGCAGAGCTCGAGGGTAGTATGGTTCTCTATTTCACTGGTCGTAGCCGCGAGGGCGCGCACATCATTGCCGAGCAGCAAAAAGCCGCCCGTGAAGGCTCCGAGACCGCCATTGAGGCCATGCACCGCATCAAGCAGAGCACCATCGAGATGAAACTGGCTCTCCTTCGCGGAGACATGGCGGCCTTTGCCACCATCCTGGGCTTGGCCTGGGAAGAGAAGAAGAAGATGGCCGATGCCATTACCAATCCCATGATCCAGGAGGCCTTTGACGTGGCCATGTCGGCCGGCGCCATCTCCGGAAAAGTCTCCGGTGCCGGTGGCGGCGGCTTCATGATGTTCATGGTCAATCCCACCAGACGCGTGGAGGTGATCGAAGCCCTCCAGGCGCTCCCGGGTAAAGTGGTGCCCTTCCAGTTCACCGAAAAAGGCGCCGTCGCATGGAAGTTATAGTCCTTGCCGGCGGCCTGGGTACGAGGCTCCGCTCCGTTATCCATGAAATTCCTAAGTGTCTGGCACCCGTTGGCGGTGTGCCTTTCCTTCAGTATCTCCTGGACTGGCTGTCGGCCTATCCGGTAGAGCATGTGGTGTTCTCTGTGGGATATCTGCGGGAGCAGATTATCGACTTTGTTAAGGACCATGAGTGGCCCTTTTCCTACGACTTTGCCGTGGAGGAGGAACCCCTCGGAACGGGAGGCGGCATTCGCCTGGCGCTGGATATGTGCAAGGGGGACCACGTATTTGTGGTGAATGGCGATACGTTCTATCCGGTAGACCTTACGTTTTTTTCTTTCGATAAACCTATTACCTTGGCCCTCAAGCCTATGAAGGACTTTGACCGCTATGGTACGGTGGTTATTGATAATTGTCATTCTGAGCGCCACGAAGAATCTGTTTCCGAAAGGCCTGCGGCCGAAGGAATTTATTTTTCGCAAGGCTTTGCGAAAAGCCAAATTCCTTCGGCCATCGCAACGCCAACGCACAATATTATCGCGTTTAAGGAGAAGCAGCATTGCGCTGAAGGGCTCATTAATGGCGGGGTGTATGCCATTGACCGCAGCAGGCTGGATCTGAGCAGTTTGCCGGAGCGGTTCTCCTTCGAAAAGGAGGTGCTGGAGCCGGGTGCGGCCATCGGCGAGGTGGGTGGCGTGGTTTCCGACGCGTATTTCATCGACATCGGCGTTCCCGAGGACTACGAGCGGGCGCAGTGGGCGCTGCCGGCGTGGAAAGCGGTGAAGCGGGTGTCATCGGCCCTCATGGAAGCATCGGCCGATACCCTTTTCCTGGACCGCGACGGGGTGCTCAACCGGCATCTGCCGGGGGATTATGTGCGCACGCCCGCGATGTGGGAATGGATGCCCGGCGTGCTGGAGGAGTTCCCCCGGTGGGCGGGCAAGTTCCGGCGCATCGTGCTGGTGAGCAACCAGCGCGGGGTGGGGAAGGGCGTGATGTCGGACGAGGACCTTTCGCGCATCCACGCAGGGATGATGGCCGATATTCTTGCGGCCGGCGGGCGGCTGGACCTGGCGCTCTACTGCACGGCGGTCTCGGACGATGACGCCCGTCGCAAGCCTAACACCGGCATGTTTTTGGAGGCGCAGCAGTTGTTCCCGGAGATTGACGCGAAAAGCAGCGTCATGGTAGGGGACAGCCCCTCCGACGCTGCTTTTGCACGGAACTGCGGCATGCAGTTTATTCTTCTGAGTCCGGAAGCGGTTTCTTAGGGTTCTTCGGGACGCCCAGCTTGATGAGCTGGCGGGCCGACGTGAGGATGGAATTCCCCGAATCACTGATCTTGGCGCTTACCTTTTCATATTCTTCTAGGGCGGCGTGGAGCTTGTCTCCCATGGCGGCGTGCGCCTTCGCGAAGTCGGCCACGCGGTCTACCATGGTCTGGGCGGCCTTGATAATCTTTTCCTGGTTGCGGGCCTGGTCGTAGTTGGTCCAGGCGATGCGGATCATGCGGAGGAACGGCATGAGGGTTTCCTCTGTGGTGAGGAGGACGCCCTGCTGGTAGGCTTCCTGGAAAATGTTGGGAGCCAGGGTCTTGGCCAGCTGCAGGCAGCCGTAGTTGGGGATGAACATAATGACGTAGTCCAGCGTCTTGTAGCCGTCCCGCACGTAATCCTGATAGCGTTTGCCGGAGAGGCCCCGGATCTGGGCCCGGACAGCCTGGAGGTTCCTGCGGGCGGCGTCTTCCTTTTGGGCGGGGTCTTCGGTGGCATACCAGTCCGAGAGCGCTTCCATGGAGGTTTTGGCATCTACGATGACCTCGGTTTTGTCCGGGTAGTGGAGGATGTAGTCGGGTCTCATGCGTTTTCCGCTGTCCTCGTTAAGGACGATGGCGCCGCTTTGGTCCCGCAGCGTTTCTTCGCGGTCAAAGTCGCGGCCTTCTTCCATGCCTTCGGCTACCAGCATATTATAGAGAATGGTCTCTCCCCAGATGCCGGTCATCTTGTTCTGGCCTTTGAGGGCCTGGGCCAGGTTGTCGGCCTTGCTGCCGATGCTGGAAGTCTGGTCCTGCAGGTGCTTGACGGCCTGCTCCACGGCGGTCTTGAGGGTGGCGTTGCCCTCGGCCTGCGTGCGTTTGGATGCCTCGAAACTCTCCTGCATGGCTTTGAGGTCTTTCCCCAGCGGGCCGGCGATGTTCTTGAACGTTTCTTCGGCCTTCTTCTGGAGGGCTTCCTCGCGCTGCTGGAGGAGCTTTTCCGTCTGGGCCGACAGCTGGCTTTTCACCAGTTCCAGCTGGCGGTCAAAGGATTCCTGCTGCAGCTGGTGCAGTTTTTTCTCGTTTTCGAGGGCAGCCTTAGTGGCAATGAGTTCGTTCTCCAGGGCGTTGCAGGCCTTTACCTGCCGCGTGCGCATGACGAGCCACGTAACGACAATGGCTACGGCAATGAGGATTGCCGCAGCCACTATGATGATGAGATTTACCGTATCCATAAGTACAAAGATACGGTAAAAATTGATTTAGTGCTTGTTTCTACGTGCGCAAAGATAATCATTTTTTATTTAGCAAGCGCTTTTGCACATAAAAAAGCCGTACTCCACGCCGCCTGCAGGTTGAACCCGCCGGTAATGGCGTCCACGTCCAGCACCTCGCCGGCAAAATAGAGGCCGGGATGCGTCTTGCACTCCAGCGTTCCCAGGTCCAGCTGCGACAGCGCAACGCCGCCCGCCGTAACAAACTCCTCCCGGAACTTGCTCTTGCCGCTCACCGGGTACGTGTCGTTGGTGAGCACCGCCGTGAGCCGGTTGAGCCCCTTGCTCCCGAGCTCCGCCCAGCGGATATCCGGCCTGAGGCCCGCCCTTTGAACCAGGTGCTCCCACAGCCGCTGTTGCAGCAGGGGCGTGTTGGACATCTGCTTCTGCGGATTCCGGGCCGATGCCTCCTGCAGCCGTGCCCGCACCTCGCCCTCGTTGGCGCTGAGCCAGTTGATGCCCACCGTTCCCTGATACCCGTTTTCTGCCAGATACCGTGCCGCATACGACGACAACTTGAGCGCCGCCGGCCCGCTGAGCCCCCAGTCGGTAATGAGCAGCGGCCCCTCCGCCTTGAACGCCGTGCCCTGCAGCCCCACTTGTGCCTCCACCACCAGGCCCATCAGCGCCCTGAGACCCTTGTCCGGCACATTGAACGTAAACAGCGACGGCACCGGCTCCACCATCTCCAGCCCCAGCCCCTCCAGAAACGGAAACCGCTGCGCCCCGCCCGTTGTCACCACCACCGCATCGAACGGCTCGCCATTGACAAGATAACCCGTAGATTCTTCGCTTCGCTCAGAATGACAGAAGGAAGGCTCATAATGACAGGCGCGCGCGGGCGTTGCGATGGCCGAAGGAATTTGGTTTTTCGGGCGCAAGCCCGAAAAATAAATTCCTTCGGCCGATGGCCCAGCGGGATTGCTTCGCTCAGAATGACAAGAGATACTTACAACTTTAGTATTGAGTCTAAGGTCAACCCCCTTCATGGCCCTGAGGAGTGCCCGGACAACGTCCATGGCATCCTGCGACTGCGGAAACCAGCAGTGATCGTCTTGCAGGACGCAGGGAACGCCCTGGGCGGTGAACCAGGAGATGGTGTCGTGCTGCGAGAAGGCCTTGAGGGCGCGTTTCATGAGGCGTTCGCCCCGCGGGTAGGCATCGGCCAGGCTCCTGATTCCTTCGAAATCGTTGGTGAGGTTGCACCTTCCGCCGCCGGTGATGGCTACTTTGGCGAGCGGTTTGCTCCCCGCTTCAAAGACGGTGATCTCAGCATCGGCCTTCATCTGACGAAGCTGCGCGGCGCAGTAGCACCCCGCCGCTCCGGCTCCGATGATGGCAATTCTCTTCATTAATTCTGTGTTTTACGATCTTAAGCGTAATTTGCCGTAAATCCTGCTTAAGATCGTCAGTGCTGACGAACAAAAGCGTAATTTGCCGTAAATCCTGCTTAAGATCGTCGGGGCGGCGTTAAAGCCGGCCTTGCTCTCCCAGGTGGCTGTCCTTGAAGCCCAGGAAGTAGAGCACGCCGTCCAGGCCGATGGTGCTCAGGCTCTGGCGGGCGGTTTCCTTCACGCGCGGTTTGGCATGGAACGCGATGCCCAGGCCGGCTTCCAGCAGCATGGGAAGGTCGTTGGCACCGTCTCCTACGGCAATGGTCTGGGCAATGTTCACCTTCTCTGTCTGGGCGATGAGCTTGAGGAGGTCTGCCTTGCGGCGGCCGTCCACGACGTCTCCCACATAGCGGCCGGTGAGCTTGCCGTCCTCTCCGATTTCCAGTTCGTTGGCATAGATGTAGTCAATGCCGTATTTGCGCTGCAGGTACTCTCCAAAGAAAGTGAATCCGCCGCTGAGGATGGCAATCTTGTAGCCGCAGGTCTTGAGAACGCTCATAAGGCGGTCGGTGCCTTCGGTAATGGGCAGATTCTCGGCGATGTCCCGCATGACGGAAACGTCAAGGCCCTTGAGGAGTGCCACGCGCTCGGTGAAGCTCTCTTTGAAATCGATCTCTCCCCGCATGGCGCGCTCGGTGATGGCCGCAACTTTGTCATATACGCCATGACGGCGGGCGAGCTCATCGATGCACTCGGCCTGGATGAGCGTGGAGTCCATATCAAAGCAGATGAGCCGGCGCATACGGCGGTACATGTCGTCCTTCTGGAAGGAGAAATCCATGCCGCTGTCGGAGGAAAGGGCCATGAGCTCCTTCTGGAAGGCGCGTTTGTCTTCCAGCGTGCCCCGGATGGAGAATTCCACGCAGGCGCGGACATTCCGTTCCGGGTGCTTGACGCTCATGCGGCCGGTGAGGCGTTTGATGGCATCGATGTTGAGGCCGTGGCGGGCGACGATCTCTGCGGCCGACTGGATTTGCCCGGCACTGAGGCTGCGGCCGATGACCGTAAGGATGTAGCGGTTCTTGCCCTGGCGGCCGGCCCAGGCCTCGTATTCGTCGTCGGTGATGGGCTCGAAGCCGATGTTCACCCCAATCTCGGTGGCTTTGAACAGGAGTTCCTTCATCACCTGCCCCGACGCTTTGTCGTCTATTCGGATGAGGATGCCCAGCGACAGGGTACTGTGGATGTCGGCCTGGCCGATGTCCAGGATCTGGGCGTCGTACCGGGCCAGAATGGCCATGACCTCGGCCGTAAGGCCTACGCGGTCTTTGCCGGAAATGCGAATTAAGATCTGTTCCATGTTCATAGTATGCAAATTTACGGAAAATTTGGTAAATTTGTCGGATATTACATATTTATGACGCTTCTTATCATCTATTTACTTCTCACAATGGGCATTTCCTTTCTGTGCTCATTGCTGGAGTCGGTGCTTATGTCCACCCCCATCTCCTACATTTCCATGAAGGAAGAAGAGGGAGACCGCAACGCCGCCCTCTTCATGAAGTATAAGCAGGACCCGGACCGCCCCCTGTCTGCCATCCTGTCTCTCAATACCATTGCCAACACGCTGGGTGCCGCTGCCGTGGGCCATCAGGCTACGCAGCTCTCCGGAGACCATTGGTTCGGAATCATCAGCGCCGCCATGACGCTTCTTATCCTGGTTTTCTCCGAGATTGTTCCCAAAACCATCGGTACAACGCACTGGAAAGGCCTTCTGTGGCTCTCCCGTATCATGAAGGTGCTGGTATTCGTCCTCTTTCCCATTGTGTGGCTGGTGGATAAAATCCATGACACCATCACGAGCGGAGACCCCGACCTTGGCATCTCCCGCGAGGAAGTGAGCGCCATGGCCAATATGGGTGAGGAAGAAGGCGTGCTGGACAACTCGGAGAACAAGGTCATCCAGAACATCATCAAGCTGGACGACATCAAGGCCTACGATGTCATGACTCCGCGTGTAGTTGCGGCCATTGCGCCCGAGAGCATGACGCTCAAGCAGTTCTACAAGCAGGAAGACCTTTCCCACAACTCCCGCATTCCCGTCTATTCGGACTCTCCCGAATTCATTACCGGCTATGTCATGCGCTACGATGTCCTGGAGAACCTGGCCGAGGACAAGTTTGACATGCGCCTGAAGTCCATCAAGCGTAAGATTGCCGCTTTCCACGAGGAAACCGCCGTGGGAGACATCTGGGAAAGCCTCCTCAAAACCCGTGACCAGATTGCCTGCATCATAGACGACTACGGCTGCTTCCAGGGCATCATTACGCTGGAAGACATCATGGAAACCATCCTGGGCATGGAAATCATTGACGAGAACGACACCATCACCGACATGCAGCAGTATGCCAAGGAACGCTGGCTCAAGAGAAAGAACCAGTACAAGCAGATTGTCCTGCCCGAGGAAGAAGATGAGTAGGCTTTTCTTCAATCCCATCACCGGCAAATTCTTTACGCTCATCGCCCGCCGCCGGAAACCCCGCAAGGCTCCGGTGAACGCAGAAGTGGAAGCGCTCCGCGTACGGGCCAAGGCCGAGCTGCCGCCACGCCTCCGGACCCTGGCCGCGCAGCATGGCTTTATATATAATAAGGTATTCATCAAGAACAATGTGAGTAACTGGGGCAGCTGCTCATCCCTTGGCAATATCAACCTGAACCTCCGGCTGGTGGCGCTTCCCGCACACCTGGCCGATTACGTCATGCTCCACGAGCTGTGCCACCTCCGTTACATGAACCACGGCAAGCCGTTCCATGCCCTTTTGGAAAGTGTATGCCCCGGACACCGGGCCCTGGAGAAGGAGTTGAAGGGGTATAAGATAACGGCAACCGGAACCGTTTACAATCTTAAGCAGGATTTGCCGGAAAAGATGCTTTAGATCGTAAGCACTGACGATCTAAAGCAGGATTTGCCGCGAATTACGCTTAAGATCGTACGGCCTCCAGGAGAAGTTCGAAAAGTCGGGGCTTGGCGTAGGTGTCAAGGGTGGTTTCGGGGATCCAGATGTAGCCGTCAGGAAGGGAAGGACGGGCCGATGTTTCCCAAACGTAGAAATCTACAATCAAAGTACGGTGCGTGAGCTGGTGCTTCACGCCTTTTTTGATTAATTTTGGTTCTGCCTGGCCACCGGCCGAAGAAAAATATTTTTCGGGGAGGGGCCCGAAAAACCATTTTTCTTTGGCCATCGCAACGCCCGCGCGCATAGATGAACTTTCGCGCTCCATCACCACCGGCTCATACAGCCCTTGCCAGATGTCACCGGGGCCGCGGCGCCGGATGGCGGTGTAGCCGTTACAGCGCACGTAAATATAGTCAAAGTGGCGTTCCTGCACGGCTACGGGCGCTTTTTTGACGGGGAGGAGCGCGATGCGGCCGGTGCGGAAGGCATTGCAGGTGCTCTGAAGGGGGCAGGTGAGGCAGCCCGGGCTCTGCGGCGTGCACTGCATGGCGCCAAAATCCATCATGCCCTGGTTGAAGGCGGCGGGGTCTTCTTCCGGTAACAGCTGCTGGGCCAGCGCGGTGAATTCTTTCTTGGCCTCGGTGGTGCCAACGGGGGTGGCAAGGCCAAAATAGCGCGCCAGCACCCGATACACATTGCCGTCCACGACGGCGGCGGGAAGTCCGAAGCAGATGGACCCGATGGCGGCAGCCGTGTAATCACCCACGCCTTTCAGCGCCTTGATGCCTTCCAGGGTGGTGGGGAACCCGCCGGCGGCAACAATCTGTTTGGCGGCGGCATGGAGATTCCGGGCGCGCGAATAGTAGCCCAGGCCTTCCCAGAGCCTTAACACCTCGTCCTCGGAGGCACCGGCCAGCTGCTCCACCGTGGGGAACCGCTCCATGAAACGGTGCCAGTAGGCCGTTCCCTGTGCGATGCGCGTCTGCTGCAGGATAATCTCACTGAGCCAGACGGCATACGGATCCCGGGTACGGCGCCAGGGAAGGTCCCGCCCGTTTTCCGAGTACCATAAAAGAATGTTCCGGGTAAATGCGTTCACGGCGCAAAAATACGAATTTTTTGTGTACTTTTGCACCGTGGAACAGAACGAACAGATCCCCGATTTTGCCGAGGTCTTGGAGGTAGCCTCCGAGGCCGGCCACATCCTCCTCGAAAACGGTGCGGAACTTTCCCGCGTAGAAGATATCATGAACCGGATTTCCACCCATTTCGGTGTGAGCTCCGGTCATTTTTTCATCCTTTCCAACGGCATCTTCACTTCCGGCAAGGCCGAGAAAGTGCACAAGGCCGGCGGCCAGGCTTCTACCTACGCCAACGTGGCCTTTATTCCCATCCGGGCCACGCAGTTCTCCCGCGTTACGGCCGTCAACCGTCTCAGCTACGACATTTCGGCCGGCCGGTGCAATCTGGATGAGGCCCGGGAACGCCTGGAGCAGATTAAGAAAATGCCGGTCAAACCCTTCTGGGAACAGCTCGTCGCCACTTCCTTGAGCGCGGCGGCATTCTCGGCCGTGTTCGGCGGCGGCTTCGAGGACTGTGCGGCAGCAGCCATTGCCGGACTCATCCTGTACCTGTACATCTTCTTCGTGAGTTCCCGCTACATGTCCCGTATCGTGGCGGGCGTGTCCAATGCTTTTGTGGCTACCCTTGTCTCCATCCTGTGCTGGCGCCTGGGCCTTGGCACCAGCCTCAGCGACATTGTCATTGGCGCAGTAATGCCCCTTATTCCCGGTGTGCCTTTCACCAATGGCGTCAGGGACCTCGCCAACTCCGACTACCTGGCCGGCCTCACACGCCTGACCGACGCCATGCTGGGCTTTGTGTGCATTGCCCTGGGCGTGTCGGTGGCCTTCATGCTGGACAGCGCGCTGTTTGGGGAATTCATCAAGCTCACGGGCGTGACGGCCAACCCCGAGACCGCCGGCTTCTTCTGGCAGGCAGTCGCGGCCTTCGTGGGCACGCTGGGCTTTACCATAATATATGGGGTGGACCGGGAGCACTACCTGTCTTCGGGCATCATTGGCGTAGCCGGCTGGATGGTCTATCTCATGCTGGTGCGCTTTGCCTCTCTCACAGCCCCCGTAGCATCCCTCGGCGCCGCCCTCATCATCTGCATCCTGTCCCGCTTTGCGGCCGTTCCCAACCGCTGCCCGGCGCAGGTGTTCATCGTGTGCGGCATCTTTACCCTGGTGCCCGGCGCCGGCGTGTTCTGGTTCTCTTACTACCTTACTTCCAGTCAGTTTGACCTGGGTATGCACAGCGGATTCATGGCCGTGAAAGTGGCCATTGCCATTGTTCTTGGAATTGTCTTTGCCATGGAACTGCCGCAGCGCCTGTTCTCCCGCCACCGCAAGGCTACGCACTAAAGAAAGCGCTGCAGGGCTTCGTACACGCGCTGGACGGGAAATCCCACTACATTGAAATAGGAACCCTCTATGCGGGTGATGCCAATGTGCCCGATCCATTCCTGGATGGCATAGGCGCCGGCCTTGTCAAAGGGCTTGTAAGTATCCACGTAATAGTCAATCTCTTCCTGGCTTAGCGCCTTGAACCACACCTGTGTGGTAACGGAGAAAGAGCTCTCGTTGCGGGCGTCCCGGATGGTAACGGCCGTAGTCACATGGTGGTTGCGGCCGGAGAGATCCCGCAGCATGCGGCAGGCGTCCTCACGGTCTTTGGGCTTTCCCAGGATTTCCCCGGGACGGGTGTCGGAGGCCGGCAGGATGACCATGGTGTCGGCGGTGATGAGGATTTCGTTTTCCTTCAGGGGCCGATGGAAGCCGTGCGACTTGCCCTGTGCCATCAGAAGCGGCACCTGGTCGTAGGGCGTTTCGGGGCCGAACCGCTCTTCGAAGCTGTTTTGCGTGTCTACCTCGAAATTGATGTCGAGGCCGCTCAGGAGCTCCTTCCGTCGGGGGGAGGCGCTGCCCAGGATGATGTGTTTTCCCCGAAGATCCATCGGCCTAGAATTTTTCCTTGTAAAGGGTGGGGTTGAAGATCCAGCGGTTCTGTGCGCGAAGGGTGGTTTCAATGCCCTCGCGGAGGCAGCCCTTGCCACCGGGGTGGGTGGTGGTCCAGTCGGCGGCTTCCTTGACTTCGTCTACGGCGTCGGCGGGGCATACGCCGCAGCCGGCGGCCTTGATGAGGTCCAGATCCGGGACGTCGTCTCCAAAGTACATGACATCCTTCGGGTCCAGGTGGTAGCGTTCGCAGAAGAGGCCGAATTCGATGCGTTTGTCGCGGCAGTGCAGGAACACGTCTTCGGGTTTGACACCGCTCACGATCATGCGTTTACGGATGGTTTCCGAGCTGCCGCCCGTGATGACGGCGATGGGAAAACCGTTCATGGAAGCCATTCTGATGGCGAATCCGTCTTTGGCGTCGTAGGTGCGGAGGAGGTCTCCGTCCGTGGTGCACTGGACGCCGCCGTCGGTGGCGACGCCATCTATGTCGAATGCGAAAGCTTTGATCTGGGTAAGGTCCATGGGATGCGATTGCGTTTTGCGCGTGCAAAGTTATAAAGATTTTTTTTAATTTTGCAGGATATGATAAGCTTAGAACAACTCCTTGCCAGTCGTGATGCGCGTGCCGCCCTCCAGCGGAAGATGCTGGATGAGAATCCGGGCTGCTGCATCGTGTGCCTCACCGTGCAGCTGCCGGGGCCCGTCAAGCGGAACGCCACCTCCCTTGCCATCGGGAAAGCCGGGGCCGATGCCCTCCGCGCGAGATTCCCCCACGCGCTGCTCACCGAACGGGACCTTCCCACGGGGTACGAGGCTTATCTCCCGCTCCCGATGCCGCCGCGGGACGCCAAGCGCATCACCTGCGAGCTGGAGGAGACGCACCCGCTGGGACGGCTCATGGACATTGATGTCGTGGGGGCGGAGGGACCTGTCTCGCGGGCCGACATCGGCCTGGCGCCTCGCCGATGCCTCCTCTGCGGCAACGAAGTGCGCTACTGCATGCGGGCAAAGTCCCATACCCGGGAGGAACTCCTTTCAAAAATCGAAGAAATCGTTAGCAAGTATATTTATGGAATTCAGAAAACTGACCCCCGAAGAGATTGATTTTCTCCTTTCCCGCGACTGCCGGGCCGATGACTGGTCCGCCGTGGAAATCACTGACCCCGAATCGCTCCAGTATGTCCGCAACGTGCGTTTTTCCGGCACGGTGCGGTGGGGAAGCTTCAACGAAGTGTTCGAGCTCCCCGGCGGCGTAAAGAAGCATTCCGGTCTTCGCAACGCCACTCTCCACAACGTGACGGTGGGGGACGACTCGCTCATCGAGAACGTCTCCAACTACATTGCCAACTACGACATCGGCCGGCACACTTACATTGAGAATGTGGACCTCATGGTGACGGAGGGGCCCTGCCGCTTTGGTAACGGCGTGGAGGTGTCGGTGCTCAATGAGACCGGCGGCCGCGAGGTGAAGATCTACGACCGCCTCAGCGCCCAGATCGCCTACCTCCTGGCCCTCTATCGCCACAGACCCGGGCTCATTGCGCGGCTCAATGCCGATATCGACGCCTATGCCGCCGCTCAGGAGAGCGTGCGGGGCGTGATCGGAGACTGTGTGTCTATCCGCAATACGCGCCACATCAATGGCGTGCGCATCGGAGACTATGCCGTGGTGAGCGGTGCCAGCCGGCTCCGAAACGGCTCCGTGCACAGCAACCGGACGGCTCCCGTAACCATTGCGCACGGAGTCATTGCCGACGACTTTATCATCTGCAGCGGCTCCCACGTGAGCGACAATACGTCCGTCGAGCGCTGCTTCATTGGACAGTGCTGCCACCTGGGCCATGGCTACAGCGCCTCCGACTCCCTGTTTTTCAGCAACTGCCAGGAGGAAAACGGAGAGGCCTGCGCCATCTTCGCCGGTCCGTTCACTGTTACTCACCACAAGAGCACGCTGCTCATTGCCGGCATGTTCTCGTTCATGAATGCCGGCTCCGGCTCCAACCAGAGCAACCACATGTACAAGCTGGGCCCCATCCACCAGGGCGTGATGGAACGCGGCTCCAAGACGGCCTCCGACTCCTATATCCTGTGGCCTTCCCGCGTGGGCGCGTTCTCGCTGGTGATGGGACGCCATGTGACGCATTCCGACACGTCCAACCTGCCGTTCTCGTACCTGATCGAGCAGCAGAACACCACCTATCTGGTGCCGGGCGTGAACCTTCGCAGCGTGGGTACGGTCCGCGACGCCCAGAAGTGGCCCAAGCGTGATGCCCGGAAAGACCCCGACCGCCTGGACTGCATCAACTACAATCTCCTGAGCCCGTACACCATCCAGAAGATGTTCAAGGGCATTCAGCTTCTGAAAAACCTCCTGTATTCCTCCGGCGAGCTGTCCGACATCTATTCCTACCACAGCACCAAAATCCGGAACGGAGCGCTCCGGAAGGGCATCCGTTACTACGAGACGGCCATTACCAAGTTTCTGGGCAATTCCCTCATCAAGCGCCTGGAGAAACTGCCGGCTGGTGCTTCCGACGAGGAAATCCGCGCCATGCTGCGTCCTACCTCGGCTGTGGGAAAGGGACAGTGGGCCGACCTGAGCGGCCTCATCGTTCCGCGGGACGCCGTCTCCGAAATCCTGGACCGGGTGGAGCGCGGGGAAATGGATATCTGGGCCGTCTCCGACGCTTTCCACAAGCTGCACGAGGGGTATTACGACGCCGAGTGGACCTGGGCCTACGACAAGTTTGAGACCTTCTTTGGCATGCCGCTGGAAACCATTACGGCTGCTGAGGTGGCGCAGATTGTAAAGAGCTGGAAAGAGGCGGTCATCGGCCTGGACCGCGAGCTCTACGAGGATGCCCGCAAGGAATTCAACCTGGCCTCCCAGACGGGATTCGGGGCCGATGGCTCCCAGGAAGTAAAAGAGAAGGATTTCTCCGAGGTCCGCGGAGACTTCGAGTCCAATTCTTTTGTGACTGCTGTGCTGGAACATATTCGCGTAAAAGAGGCCTTGGGAGATGAACTCCTGGGCCGCCTGCGGAATGTGTAATTATTTCTTGGGAAATCGGTTTTTATTGAGTAACTTCGCACTCGTTAATTCCATAGCAGGCGGAACCGGGAGTATTGGAAAGCTTGCGGCAGGATGAATACATACGAGATTACTAAGGACATAGTGGAGGTGCCATTGAGCTCTCCCTTCTTCCGTGATAAGATAAAGCGGTTCCTCGAGGCCAATGGGCTCCGAATGGAATCGCTTGATTCTTATTATGTCATGGAGGATGCCGCTGGCTCCATTGTGGCAGGTGCCGGCATTGCCGGTGATGTCCTCAAATGCCTGGCTGTAGCCCCGGAAGTGCGCAGTGAAGGACTCCTGGTCCCGCTGGTGTCGCGCATCATGAGCGACCATGCCCGTCCTTCTTTCAAGGTGTTCACCAAGCCGGAGTACCAGGCGGTGTTCGAGAGCCTGGGCTTTCGGCTTCTCGCTTCTGCACCTTTGGCTGTTCTGCTGGAAAAGGGACATGGCCTCGAAGACTATTGCAGCTACCTTCGCTCCTTCCGCCGCCCTGGCCGCAATGGCGTTGTGGTGATGAATGCCAATCCGTTCACCCTGGGGCATCAGTACCTCCTGCAGCAGGCTGCTTCGCAGGTGGATCACTTGTTCGTCATTCCTGTGAAGGAGGATGTGTCCATGTTTTCTTATGAGGAAAGGCGTGCTATGATTTGTGCTGGCTCCGCTGGGCCTGCGGCCGAAGGAATTTATTTTTCGGGGCGGGGCCCGAAAAACCAAATTCCTTCGGCCATCGCAACGCCCTCGCGCAGAGAGGAATGTCATTCTGAGCGTAGCGAAGAATCTAAGGGTATTACCGTACTGGAGGGGTCGGACTATGTGATATCGGCGGCGACGTTCCCGACGTATTTTCTGAAAGATCTGTCCACGGCAGCGGAGACGCAGATGCTGCTGGATGTGGACTTGTTTGATAAGTGGATTGCTCCGGCGCTGGGCGCCACGGTCCGCTTTGTGGGGTCTGAACCCCTGGACGCACTTACAAACCGTTACAACCAATTAATAACCAATCCAACCCTTGTTGAGAGGCTCTCAATCCACGGCGAAGTGGTATCGGCCTCCCGCGTACGCCGGGCACTGGAGAAGGGCTGCTTCCCTGAAGCGGCATCTCTGTGCCCGGCCTCCACGCACGCGTATCTGCTCGCGTATCTGGCCGATAAGGCATTGCGTAAGGAACTCGATACGCCGCATAAGCCGGGCCTCGTGTGTCCGGAATCGGCGGGTGCACATAGGGATATGGATTATCGCACCATGCGTGCGGGCATCGATGCGCTTCGTCCCTGGTGGCCCAGGCTGGCGCAGGCAGCATCGGCCCGCGAGCTTATTGATTTGGGTGTCGCCGCAGAGAAGGACATGCTGGCCGCGACGGGCGGGGTAAATACGCACCGCGGGGCTATTTTCTGCATGGGCATTGTGCTGAATGCGCTGGGGGCGTGGAGGGAAGGTGTTGATAATGAGGAAGTTGCGCGAAAACGCATAGCCGAAATTTCAAAGGCGATTTTGCGTTATCAATTGAAAGATAGTGAGTTAGCTCCACGCGGGGCGAGGGCAATGGCGGCCGATGGGTATCGGCAAGTGTTTGAAGACTGGCTGCCGTACTACCGGAGCGGGGCGGGGGAGCTTAAGACGCTGCTCAGGATTATGAGTACGCTCGATGATACTTGCGTGGTGAAGCGGGTTGGGGCCGATAGGGCCCAGGAAGTGAAGCGGGAGGCCGATGAGATTCTTCGCTGCGCTCAGAATGACAAACTGATGGAAATGTGTAACCGCTATGCATCGGAGGGGATTTCTCCCGGCGGTGCAGCCGACATGCTTGCATTGACAATATTTATCTCATATATTAACCTATGATAACACTCAATCCGAATGGAGTTTATCTCCTCGATGGAAAGACCATCGCCCCGGAAGGACCTCTTGGCAAAGATGAGGCCCGTGAAAACACCATTGCCTACCAGATTCTGCGCGCACATGATGTCGGTGCCGCGAGCGACCAACGGCCGGAGGCCGCGGGGGATAGTAGGGGGCAGAGCCCCCTCAATAAAGCTCGTGGAGCGGAGCTTCACATCCGCTTCGACGCCATGGTGTCGCATGACATCACGTATGTGGGCATTATCCAGACGGCCCGCGCCAGCGGACTGGAGAAGTTCCCGCTGCCGTATGCCATGACCAACTGCCACAACTCCCTGTGCGCAGTGGGCGGCACCATCAATGAGGACGACCACGTGTTCGGCCTCAGCGCCGCCAAGAAGTATGGCGGTATTTATGTTCCTGCCAACCAGGCTGTTATCCATCAGTATGCCCGTGAGGCCCTCACCGCCTGCGGCAACATGATCCTGGGCTCCGACTCGCACACGCGTTACGGTTCCCTTGGTAACATGGGCGTAGGCGAAGGCGGCGGCGAGCTGGTGAAGCAGCTCCTGAAGAACACCTGGGACATCAATGCTCCCGAGGTCGTGCTGGTATGGCTGGAGGGTAAGCCCAAGCATGGTATCGGCCCGCACGATGTAGCTATCTCCCTGGTGAAGGCCGTGTTCGAGAGCGGTTTCGTGAAGAACAAGGTGCTGGAGTTTGCCGGCCCTGGCGTGGCCAGCCTTCCCATCGACTTCCGTAACGGAATTGACGTGATGACCACCGAGACCACCTGCCTGTCTTCCATCTGGATTACCGACGAGAAGGTGAAGGAGTACTTCGAAATGCATAACCGTCCGGAGGCCTACAAGACCCTGGCTCCCGGCAAGGTGGCTTACTACGATGCCATGATTACCATCGACCTGTCCTCTCAGGAGAGCATGATTGCACTTCCTTACCACCCGTCCAACGCCGTGACCATCCACGAGCTGCAGGCCAATCCGGAGAAAGTGCTGAAAGCCATTGAGGAAGATACCATCAAGCGCTTTGGCGAGAAAGTGCATCCGGATCTTCTGTCCAAGATCAAGGACGGAAAGGTCTATGCCGATCAGGGCATCATTGCCGGCTGCTCCGGCGGTACCTACGACAACCTCTCCGAGGCCGCGACCATCCTGAAGGGCAAGTCCATCGGCAACGACTACTTCACCATGAGCGCCTATCCGCAGAGCACGCCCGTGTATCTGGCTACCACCCGTAACCACATTGCTGAGGAACTGCTGGAGGCCGGTGTAGTGATCAAGCCCGCTTTCTGCGGCCCTTGCTTCGGCGCCGGTGACGTGCCGTCCAACAACGGCCTGTCCATCCGCCACACCACCCGCAACTTCCCCAACCGTGAAGGCTCCAAGCCCGGCCAGGGACAGATTTCCATGGTGGCCCTGATGGATGCCCGTTCCATTGCCGCTACGGCTGCAAACGGTGGCGTCATCACCGCTGCTACCGATATCGAATACGAAGACACCCACAAGCCTTATCAGTTTGACGGCCGCATCTACGAGAAGCGCGTCTACAACGGTTACGGCAAGGCGGACCTCTCTGTAGAACTGCGTTACGGCCCCAATATCAAGGACTGGCCCGTAATGCCTGCCATGCAGGAGAACATGCTGCTGGAGCTGGCTGCCGTGATCCACGACCCCGTGACCACCACCGACGAACTCATCCCTTCCGGCGAGACGTCCAGCTACCGTTCCAACCCGCTCAAGCTCTCCGAGTTTGCCCTGAGCCGCCGCGTGCCCGAGTACGTGGGCCGCTCCAAGCGCATCCAGGAGGACGACCGCAACCGCCGCGCCGGAGTACTCACGGAGGATCTGCAGCGTGTGCTGAGCGTGGCCGGTGCATCGGCCGAAAGCACTTCCTTCGGCTCCTGCGTCTTTGCCAACAAGCCCGGTGACGGCAGCGCCCGCGAGCAGGCCGCTTCCTGCCAGAAGGTGCTGGGCGGAGACGCCAACATCTGCTACGAGTACGCTACCAAGCGCTACCGCTCCAACTGCATCAACTGGGGTATTGTGCCGTTTACCATCGGCCCGGATACTCCCTTTGAGTACGAGGTGGGGGACTATGTGTTTGTTCCCGGCATCCGCGAGGCTATCCTGGGCGGCGCCGAGGAAATTGAAGCACGCGTGATTTCCCGCGACGGCCGCACCACGCCCATTACCCTGTACTTTAAGCCGCTCACCGCTGACGAGCGTCAGATTCTTGCCGACGGCTGCCTCATGAATTATTACAAAAACCGCAAATAAAAGCCATGGAAAAAATCAAAATGACCACGCCGCTCGTAGAGATGGACGGCGATGAAATGACCAGAATCCTCTGGAAAATGATCAAGGATGAGCTCATCCTGCCCTTCGTAGACCTCAAGACCGAGTACTACGACCTGGGTCTGCCGTACCGCGACAAGACTTCCGACCAGGTGACCATTGACTCTGCCAATGCCACCAAGCGCCTGGGCGTTGCCGTCAAGTGCGCGACCATCACCCCCAACGTGCAGCGCATGAGCGAGTACAACCTGCACCAGATGTGGAAGAGCCCGAACGGCACCATCCGTGCCATGCTGGATGGTACCGTGTTCCGTACACCTATCACCATCCCTTCCATCCACCCTGCCGTGAAGTTCTGGAAGAAGCCCATCACCATTGCCCGTCACGCTTACGGTGACGTGTACCGCGACGTGGAAATCCAGACCACCGAGCCCGGTGTGGCCAAGCTGGTGTTTGAAGGTGCATCCGGCCAGCGCATTGAGGAAGTGATCCACGAGTTCGCCGGCCCTGGTGTGATCGAGGGCATGCACAACACCGACAAGTCCATCAGCAGTTTTGCCCACGCCTGCTTCAAGTACGCACTGGACCTGAAGCAGAACCTGTGGTTCGCTACCAAGGATACCATCTCCAAGAAGTACGACGGCCGTTTCAAGGCCATCTTCGAGGAAATCTACGAGCGTGACTACAAGGAGCAGTTCGAGGCCGCCGGCATCGAGTACTTCTACACCCTTATCGATGACGCCGTCGCCCGTGTGATGCGTTCCGAGGGTGGTTTCATCTGGGCCTGCAAGAACTACGACGGAGACGTCATGTCCGACATGGTCTCCACCGCCTTCGGTTCCCTGGCCATGATGACTTCTGTTCTCGTCAGCCCCGACGGCAAGTACGAGTACGAGGCCGCCCACGGCACCGTCACCCGTCACTACTACAAGTACCTCAAGGGCGAAGAGACTTCCACCAACCCCATGGCTACCATCTTTGCCTGGAGCGGTGCTTTCCGTAAGAGAGGTGAGATGGACAACCTCCCGGAGCTCATCAACTACGCCAACCAGCTGGAGGCTGCCTGCTTCGATACCCTGAACGAGGGCCTCGAGACCAAGGACCTGGTGAACCTCTCCGAGGGCATTACCCCGAAGGGCCTCACCTCCCTCCAGTTCCTGCAGGAGATCCGCAAGCGTCTGGAAGTGCGTCTGGGCGCCTAAAATGCTCTACTCCCGTGAGAATATAAGCACGCAGCTGATGGCGGCGACAATGCCAATGCACTGTGGCACCGTAGGCACGGCCGAATATAGGATCAGGGAGATGACGCACATGATGACAGGTGCGCAGGCATCTGCCAGCGGAGCAATCACCATCGCTTTCCCGTAACGGTTGGCATACACCAGGGTGAACGCTCCCACCGCATTGAGAATCTGTACGAAAAAAACTTTGGTAAGCTCCGGAAAGGTAACCCCTTCTCCGGAGCTTTTTCCCATCAGGAGGGCGAGGGGAATGAGCACGACGGCCGAGAGGGCCATGTATACAAACACGCTCTCTGCGTCCGGTGTATTGTTGTTCGCCAGTTTCATCACAAAGGCCTGAACGCCCCACGCGATAAAGACGACGGAGGCATAGACAATCCAGATCCAGCTACTCACGGCTCCGTCCGTATTGTCCGGCAGGGCAAAGCAGACGAGCGCAACGAAGGCCAGCACAATGCCGAGGACTCCCAGTCGTGACACTTTCTCTTTCAGGAAAGTGGCCGACAGCAGCACCGTCACGATGGGCGCGACGGAAATCATGGGCATGACAAGGTAGGCGGGCGCATAGTCCAGGGCCAGGAAGAGCACCAGCTGTCCGCCGGCGCCCAGAAGGCCTACGCCCATGCTGAGGAGGGCCGCCTTGGGACGCACATCCCACTTGAAACGGATATTGATAAGGGCCACCAGGGCGCAAGGGACCATGCTGAGGGCCCAGACTACGTAAACCAGCGTCTTGGGCAGGGTGGTCTGATCGCTGAAGGCGCCCCAGATACCCCAGATCACCATGGTGATGATGGCATACAGCAGCCAGTTATGTTGCTTTTTCATTGGATATAAGATGCTAGGATTCTGCCCCATTCGTCATTCTCACGGATGCTCGTGAAGGCATCGCTGCCGGGGCCCCACGCATAGACGGGGACGGCGATGCCGTTGTGGCTTTCGCTGGCGAAGAATACGCCAATCTCTCCTTTCTCAAGGTCGCCGTCCTGCAGGGTGAGACAGCCGGTGGAATGGTCGGCCGTCACTACTACGAGCGTGTGACCGTCGGCTGCCGCCCATGTCAGGACGTCGCCGATGGTACGGTCAAAGTCCAGGAGTTCTTCCATAGCCTTGCCGATGTCGTTGCCGTGCAGCCAGTCGTCGATGCATGAGCCTTCCAGCATCATGACAAAGCCGTTTTCGCCGCTTTCGGCAGAAAGGATGTCAAGGCCGCGGCGGACGGTGTGACGGAAAAGGTCGCCCCTTTCCTGTGCGACGGGAAGGTTGTCGGGGGCCAGTATGCCGATAACAGGCAGCCCGGCTTTCATGAGCTCCTCTTCCGTAAGGGCTACGGTATAGCCTTTCCCAGCCATTTCCTTCGAGATGTCCCGGCCGTCCCGGCGGTTTACGGTAAACCAGTCCAGGCCTCCGCCGCTGATATAATCTACGCCACACTCCAGGTAGTCGGCGATGAGATCCTCCTGGTTGTAGCGATACTCGTTGTGGCAGCAGAAGTCGCATGGGGTGGCATCGGCCAAGTGGCAGGTTACCGCGACGCCGGTCTTTTTCCCCAGCCTCCTTGCCTTTACCAGAAAGGATTCCAGGTCGGTGGAATCGGCGGCGGTTCCCACATGGCTCTCGGCCGTCTTTACGCCTGCGGCAAGTGCGGTTCCGCCTGCACCGGAATCCGTGATAAGCCGATCCGTGCAGTATGTGCGGGACAGGCCGACGGAAGGAAACAGATCCAGGTTGAGCTTCCCTTTGTTCAGGACCCAGGCGCAGCTCACTTGCTCTAGTCCCATGCCGTCTCCAATCATGAGAATGACATTGCGTACCTCATTGCCAGCCGGCGGCATCTTCACATTGACGGTCTCATAGGTGGATGGCGTGGTGTAATACTGGAGGGATGGCTCTGCCGGTTTGCACGAAGCGACCAGGCAGAGGATGGCGAAGCCGGCTCGCTGGAGTCGGCTTCGCAGTGAAAGGGTATTAACGGTTACAGCGTACATGTAAGCGTAACTTTGTGGAGATCCTTGTTGCCCCAGGACGTTACTTTGATGGGAGCGTTCGGGATTGCAGGGAGGTCTGCGCGGGGAATGCTGTACTCGATATGCGCCCCCGTCTCATCGACGATGCCCTTGCATTTGATATTGGCGAGGGTTGTTCCTTCAGGCAGGCACTCGGCCGTTTCACCGGGAGCTTCGATGATGACATTCTCTCCGTAAGGATAGAAGAAGCCGATGTAGTCGTAAGGGCCGTTGCTGTTCAAGGTGACACCCGTAGTGGCGTCTCCATCGATTTCAAAAGCGATGTAGAGATAGCCTGCGCCGTTCCAGATGGCAGAGTAACGTCCGCCGGTGGTTCTGTGTACGTAGAAATACAGGTTGTCGGCGTCAGAAGCGGCCTTGAAGATGCCGCAGTTTCCTTCACAGGCACCGTCATAGGCTACCCAGTCGGAGAAGTCGCCGTCGAGGGTGATGGCTCTGGGCTCACCCTTGTAAGCCAGGCAGTGGTTGCTGGCGGGTGCGCTGCCGGCGTGCACGCCTTCTTCCCCGTTCGGGGTTGCATTCTCAACATACTGCGTGTTTACATAGGCACCGTAGAGGTAGGCCCCGCCGTTAAATACGGCCTCGTTGGGCTTGGTGAAGCCAAACTCGAACTTCATGAGGTCTCCGTCGGTCTCTGCGTGCTCAAATCCTTCCAGGTCGGTGCATGACATATTGGCTGCGCCCTTCTGCATGAGCCAGATGCCGTACATCTTGTCGTACTTGGCACCGGCCCAGTCGGCTCCGCCGAAGCTTCCCTTTTTGTCGCAGTTGTCAAAGCAGAGCATGAGCTTGTGGGCGTAGTCGAGGGTGGCATCGGTCTTGATGTTCTCGTTGTTCTTGTCAACCTCCACATAGTAGTAGAGCTTGTCGGCGGTCTCGTACATCTTCATGGTCTTGATGGCGCCGTCGCCGGCGATGGAGGGAACGGACTTCCATTCGGAATAGTCACCGTCGATATTGATTTCCACTTCGGAAACGGCAGGAATCTCTTCACCGTTTTTGACCACCTGGGCCAAGGATCCACCGTAGGGAAGGTAACCCAGCATGGCGTAGTTGCCGTCCTGGATGTCGAAGCCGATGCCAATCACATTGCCCAGGCCGCCGGGATAGTTGGAGTAATCCATGGCGCACTCGTAGTAGTTGTTCTTTCCTGCGAAGGTGAAGGTGGGGGACACCTCTGCGGAAGTCCAGGAACCGGACCAGACATTGGGATCGGTTCCGGTGTATTTGTGGTATGCCGAGCTGATGGCGCACCACTGTCCGCCGCTGGAGAGCTTTCCTTCAAGCATGTAGTCGATGGCGGGTTTGTTCCATTTGTGGTAGTAACCGTCGGTTTTGCTGTTGTCGCCGTCAAAGTAGAAGTGGGCGCGGAGCTTGCCGTCGGCCACACCCTTTGCGATGGCGTCGTCGGTGAGCTCAAGCAGCACGTAGAGCTTGTCTTCATAGAATACCTTGGCGCTCTTGATGCCGGCATATTCCGCACCGTCGGGGCAGGTAATTTCGGTTACATAGTCGCTGGGGAGACCAGCCCACTCTGCTGCGTCGCCGTCCACGGTAACGGGAGCGGGTTTGGGTACGGTGATGGTGAAGACAGTCACGTTGGCAAAGGTGGTCCCGGCGAGGGAAGCGGCGATGGCTGCTGTATATTTCACTTCGGGAGTGAGGGCATCCTTGTCAACGGTGAGCGTACCGGTTGCCTCGGTGGTGCCTTTGGCAATGACAAGCTCGGAGGGATAGGTGAGTCCGGGCATGTTGTTGCCGGTACCGGCCGCGAGAGTGATCTTGACATCGGCCGGCACCGGGGTGTCGGCGACAATCTTGAGGGCTGCCGTGGTCTCGGAGGTAGGAGTAGCCGTGAAGGTGAACTGGACCGGCTCCCCGGCGGGGTGCAGGATGGGATTCTCCTTCTCTTTCTCGCAGGAGGCGAGCACGAGGGCCGCCATGGCGATCAGCAGATACTTGATGGTTCTTTTCATGGTGTTATTGGTTAAAATTTGTGTTACTTGACGTGTGCTTCATATTCTATTTGCTGGCCGCTTACCAGGTGGTCGCAGGCAATGGAGGGAATGGATGAGGCCGATGCCCGGCAGGGGATGAGAATGCGCATTTCCTCTCCCGGCATCAGGTCCCGCAGGTTCTCGCGGCTCCGGACCCCCTTCACCTGCACGTATGTGTCGCGGTAGATGGGCGCAACGCCCACGTTCGCGATGCGCACCAGGGCGCCTTCACCCTCCTTGACGCGGAATTCCCGGATCTCGAAGCGATAACCCATGGACATGGCTGCCTCTTTGATGCGCTCTTCCGTCTGTTTTCCGGGCTGGTCGTTGCCGATGATAAAGCTCATGTGCACCTTGGCCACTACGTCCTCGAACTTGCGGCCGTACATGCCGCCCTTGTCCAGGACGTGTTTCTGGTCGTAGTCCGAGTAGTAGCTGAATTCGCCGCCGGCCGGCCCCTTCTTGTAGCGGTCCTTCCCGAAGAATGACCAGCTTTCCCAGTTGTATCCGCTCCAGTCCTCACACATGAAGGAGTCGTCGAAGTTGCCGAAGTCCAGCTCCAGCAGGGCTTTCTGCTTGTGGAAGGGTGCGTATTTGGCGTCGACGGCATCGATGGAGAAAAGCCAGGGCGTGTCCTGGAACCACTCGTCCATTTTGGGCAGGAACTGAGCCTGAAAGTCGTGGGAGGGGAATGTACGGCCCATCACACAGGGACCGTCATAGATGTGATATTCGGCCCAAAGCCCGAATCCCGTTTCCACAAAAGCGAGGCGCGGATCTTTGTCATAACGTTCGGCGAATCGGCGATGAAACTCCATGTGGAAGCGCTGCAGTTCCTCGCAGCGCCAGTCCGGGAATTCGGTATTGCGGCCTTCACTCTTGGCGTTGGTCGCCTCGTACCCCGGCCAGGACTTGATGTAGTCCGGTACGGCGCAGGAATAGCCCGGATATGTGTAGCGGAAACGCACGACGGCCTGGTGCCCGCGGCCCGCCACCTCTTTGAGGAGCTTGTCCATCGGAGCCCAGTCGTATACGTCCTTTTCCTTGCAGACGTCGTTGTACAGCATGTATGAGAACTCCAGCTGGACGTAGCTCTTTCTGACGGAACTGCTGGTGTTCCAGAGCACAATGCCGGTCATGGGCTGCACATGCGTGACAGATGCCTCAAGGGGTACCTTGACACCATATTCTTCTTCCGTGACTTCGCCGCCGGGACCGACGACGGGCTCATCGGCCGGCTTTCCTTCACAGAAAGTCAGGAGAAGACAAAGTGGCAGGAGCATTTTTCTCATTTTGTATTCTTGATGATGAAATCGTCCAGACCGGTGAAATCGTAGCGGTAAAGGTAAGAGGTGGAGCCATAGTCGTCACCCACCCAGATGCTGCTGTGCGCATGGTCTATGCAGATGGACTCGGGATTGTCGATGCCCTTGACGGAATAGAAGCCCAGAAGCTGCTCGGCGTCGGCCGTGAGGGCGAACATGCGGCGGGACTCGGAGTCGATGACCCAGAGCCAGTCTGTGAGCGGATCGTAGCACAGGCCGGCGATTTCCGTAATGACGGGGTGCTTCTCGCGCAGGTTCTTTTTCCAGAGCACTTCTCCGGTCTCCACCTTGCAGCAGAAGAGGTAGGAGCCCGTCTGGGCACCGGCATAGCACAGGCCGTCCTTGTAGTAGGTCATGCCTTCCACGCCGGCGTTGTCAAAGTTTTTGGCATCCGGGATAGTGAAAAGGCTCACGACACCCCTGAAGGTGCTTTCGGCAAAGACGGAAGGGACATCCTTTGCCGGAATGCTGTAGACGCTGCCCGGTTCTCCGCCAATGAGGAGGTCGCCGGTGTCGTATCGCAGGGAGATTCCTTCGGAGTCCAGCGTAGAACCGCTGGTGGTGCGCAGCTTGGTTTTTGCAAGCAGCTCTCCCTCGATGGAGATCTTGCCCATTTCGCTGCCGTCGCCAAGCGCCCAGAGGAAATCGTTCCCCTCGCTCAGGCACAGGCCGGAGACTTCGTTGAGTTTGATGGTGTATTTGGTACGGTTTCCCATTTCCGGCATCTTCGGGGCCGGACCGCTATAGGCGGAAAGGCTGGAGGTGATGTCTCCCAGCTCGAGCTTTTTGCCGGCCTTCAGGATTGCGTCTTCGGAATAAGTGTAGGACTTGAGCCAGGAACCATCTTTCCCGAAATACAGCGTAAAGCCGTCTTCCAGCGAAACGCCGCCGGGGAACCAGATCTCTGTTTTTCCGCTGCCGATGGGTTCTTCGCGGAAAGGATAACCGTCGGTGCCAACCTTGCTGAAGCTGGTCTGGGCCGTGGAATGCTGGTTGGTATAAGCGGTAAAGCGAAGGCCCGGACGGCGCACTCCGGCAATGCTCACGCGGTCGAAGTCTCCGTTTACGGTGAAGGAGATGAGGGCCGATGCATCGTCAAACTGGAACCGGGTTCCTTCGAGGTAAGCCTGGGCGAGCAGGCAGTCGGCCTTTTCGAAGGTGGTATGGGCATCCATGAGACCGTCCTCTTTCATGACGCAGGAGGCCGGCCAGGCAGCGTACAGGTAATCCGGGGCCGATACGTAGTCCAAGCCGTTTTCCAGTTTGAGCGTTGCGCTCTTGCCGTCGGCCGAGATATCGGAGGCCTTGAGGGTAAAGACCTGCGCGGCGGGGCCGTAGGAACCGTGGACGTAAATCTGGTCTCCCGCTTCCCACTGGCCCTTCAGGGGAGAGGCGATAAAGGTGTATTCTCCGGCCTTGGGCTTTCCGTCGTCTTCTTTCACCTTTTCGGTGACTGTTTCTTCTTCTGCATCGTTTTTCTGCGTGCAGAACTGGCAGCAGGGAAGAAGCAGAATAAAGGCCGTATAGAATAGTTTCTTTCTCATGGTGAAATCAGGTTAAAGTGCAGGGGTGTAGCCTTTCTCAACAACCCCGCCGGCGGCTACGATAAAATATGCGGGGGAAGTGTGTAAGTCAAAACAGGCGTTCCCGTTTTCCGGGAACAGGTATTCCCAGCCGGAAACCGTGGGCTGCGGGCCGTTTCCGAGGCCTACAGCTATTTTTCTGACGCCGTTCCATTCCGGGGCTGCGCCCAGTTTTTCCAGCGCTTCGCGGCAGGAGGGGCAGCCGAGGTCCAGGACCAGGACCAGCGTGCGCGTATCAAAGTGCGAACAGCCGGGAACGGTTGCGGGAGACCCTTCCGTATTCAGCTGCATCCATTCCAGGCGTCTGAGGAAAGGAGCGTATTCGTTTTCTGTCAGGATGCCGTCGGAGACCAGCCTTTCCACGGCCTTCCCGTACAGGAGGGCGTTGCGGGCGGGGGAAAGGATGTCATAAAAGGCATCCATCCATTCGGCATAGATGAAGTAGTCCACAGCATCCTCTTTGAGTTTGTCAAAGAGAACATCCATGGCGTGGAGGGCGTCCTGCGACGGGGCCTTTACAGCCGCGGAAGCAAAGGCGGCGAACTGCTCCTCGGAGGCGGTGATATCTTCCACAGCGACGCTGCGCCCGTCCCAGAACGATGCAACATTCCCCGCCTGGCACCCCGCAAGGAGCACCAGGCAAAGAATGATGTTAAGGATATACTTCATCCGTGAAGTTATTGTTTTACAGTGTCAGTGTGTGCAGTTTATTGTAACCAGTCTCCTCGTCCCAGACGTCCTTGTTGGCAAGGCGGATGGAGTAGAGGGGATTGTTGCGAAGGGTTTCGCACGGGTCCGGGAGGTTCAGCCACAGCGTCACTTCTCCGGAGATGCCCGAAGGAAGGGTGAGGGTCTGGTCCACGGTTACGCTTTCGCCGGCCATCCAGTAGCGGGGATCGGAGTTCAGGGGATAGGTTTCCAGGACCTTGCCGCCCTTGTCCGTTAGCACGAATTCCGCATCGCGGGGATTCTGGACGGGGGAGAAGCCCTCGTTGTGCAGGTCCAGGACAATGCGGTACGCCGCTCCGGCTGCAGGAAATTCGGTGAACTGTCCTTTGTCCAGGACGTAGCGGTATCCGAGACGCTTCTGGATTTCCTCGAAGCAGCCGCCGGTTTTCCACCGGTTCAGGACGCCCTGATGGTATCCCTGGTTCATGTAGGTGAAATGGTATTGGGCTAGGTCGGCCAGGGCTCCGTGGGCCGCCTTGGGCGTTTCTTTGGGCTGGCAGTCGCAATAGGCGGAGGTTGCGCAGGTTTCGCCGCCCATTATGGTGTAGGCCGATTCGGCCGTCCAGAACTTGCGTTCATTACTGTTATTGAATGTACCCTGGTCGTTGGCGCTGGCCAGATAACAGTCGTTATGCCCTGCCAGGCGGGCCTTTACGTCTGTGGTATGGGCCGTGGCGCGGGTTAATGTGTCGGCTAGTGAGTAGCCGTAAAGATTCATTTTAAAGGCCGGAGTGCGGAGCTCGATCTGGCGTGATGCGGGAACTGCATCCAGCAGGGCTTCCAGGAGTGCTTTCCGGGAAGCATTGTCGTAGTTTTCTGTGTAATACCATTCTCCCCAGCTGCCGATGAAACCGGCCTGTACCACGAAAATGATGTCGTCGTATTCCTGGAGAATGGGCTTGATCTGGGCGACATGCCTGAGCGTCTGGGCGGGAGAGGCATCCCACGGTTTGTCAGACTCATTCATGCCGTTTGAGTAGCAGAAACGGAGGATGCACTTGGCTCCGCCGTCCCGCATGGACTGGAAATAGGTCCGGACCGTCTGAAGGTATTCTTCAGAGATGTCTGAGTTTACAAAATCTTTCAGATGGAACTCCAGAAGATACAGCGTACGGTAGTTCTTGCGATTTGCTGCAGCACCGTCCCTGGAGATGCCCTTGCTGGAAACGCTGAAGATTTCCTGGGCAGAATAAAAGCCGCGCTCGGGATTGGCGATGATGGCATCGGTGGGCACGTAGGAAACGGCTTCCATCCCCGGGAGGTTATCCCCGTAATTCTTTCCGCATGCGAGGGCCAGTGGGAGATAAAGAAATGAAAGAAGGAAATTTCGGTTCACGGCTGTTTGTTTAAAAGCCATGGGCGGGGTCGGGCTCGCCCATGGCATGTGAATAATTGCTTTTACTTGACGGTAACGACCGTAAGGGAATTGACAAGTTCGGTGGAGCCTTCAACAGCTTCATCTACATGACCGTTGGGAAGGATGCCCACGGAATTCCATTTCTGCTGGATGTCGAAGCCGATGGAGAAGGTGTCTGCCAGCTTGCCCAGAGGATAGAGCTCACGGACAATGGAGAACTCATACTTGCCTTCGATGCCGGCGCCGGAGGTAATGCCGTTGATGTCGCCAAGGTCCTCCCAGCAGCCATCCCAGCCGGTACCATTCACTTCGCCTACCCATTTGAAGATGCTGGGCGCATAGGAGCCGAGCGTAGCACCGTCGGGATAGAGGTGACCTTCGAACATCACGTCCGTGCAGGCATCGGCCCACTGGTCGCCGAAGCCGCCGGTAGCCGTATTGCCGTCACCGTTGATATAAACGTGGAAGGGAACGTGGTCGACATCGGGTTCATAGGAAATCTGCTCTTTATCCCACTCGAAGTAAACGAAAATGAACACATTGTCGGCATATACCTTGACAAGTTTCAAGGCAGTCTTGGAACAATCGGGATCGCAAGTGGCAGTAGCAACCTTCGAGGCATCCAGTTTGGCCCAGTCGCTGAAGTCACCGTCAATCTTGATGGGCTGTACGTATTCGGTCTGTTCTTTACCGCCCTTATCTTTTTTATTGGCGTTGTTCTTACTGCAGGAAACTGCAGACAGGGTGGCCGCAATGGCCAGCAGTACAAAAATCTTTTTCATTGTTGTTTTACTTAAATTGGTTATGTAATCTTAGTCTATCTCTTGTTCTGGGGGATGCCGCTGGCATTGATCTCGTCGAGGGGGAGAAGAAGTGCGATGCGGGGATCGTTCGGCTGGAGAATCTCCCAGTCGTGGCAGCCAACAAAGCGGCGGTCCATGGGCAGGTTGTTACGGAAGACGTCGAACATGCGGTGGCCTTCGTAGCAAAGCTCGCGGCGACGTTCATCCAGCACGCACTCCAGGGCATCGGTATATCCGCGGGCGCCGATGTTGCTCACCGTCATGAGAGCATCTCCGGTGAGTCCGGCGCGCTTGCGGATGGTGTTGACGTCGGCCAGGGCCTCGGCCGCCTTGCCGGTCTTGGCATAGGCCTCGGCGCGGTTCAGCACCACTTCCCCCCAGCGCAGGAAGACAGGGGAAGTCATCATGGGAAGACCGTCCTGATAGCTGTACTTGGAGCAGTAGTAGATGGTGTAGTCACCGCCCAGGTTGGTGCGGATGCCGTTCTTGCGGGTAATGTTGGGACGGATGAAGACACGGGCCTTGCCGTCGGTCTTCACGCCGGGGAATGCGGCGTCGTTCACATAGTATTCGGTGTAGGTGTTCACGACGGTGGGAACGGCCGTGTAGTTCTTGCCGGAATACTTGAAGGTGATGCTTCCGTCTGGAGCCTTGGTGCAGTCAAAGGCATAGGCGTTGGAGCAGGACTTGGTCTTGTCGTTCACCTTGATGGGGAAGACGACGGTTATCTTTGTTCCTTCCTCGTAGGTCTTGTGCTCCGGCATGGAGAAATAGGCGGCGAAGCGCTTGTCCTCGGGATAGCGGCGGAAGTTGTCAATGAGGTTGTCATTCCAGTAGTGCTCACCCCAGCCGTTGCCGTCCTTGATGTACATGGAGGCGAGGGAAGCCTCGGCGGAACCGCCGGCCCAGTCGTCGTTGTTGTCCAGGCGGATGCACCAGATGGTTTCCGGATGGTCGTAGGTGTGGGTGGGATAGTCGGCGTAGTCGTAGCCGGTAGTTACGGAAGAGGGAGCGTGGGCGAGCAGCTCGTTACACTCGGCGATGCACTTCTCGTTCTCTCCCATATAAAGGTATACGCGGGAAAGGAGGGCGGTGGCGGCATCCAGGCCTACATAGACCTTCTCACCATTTTTGATGCGTTCGCTTTCACCGTTTGCGAGGTACTTCTTCGCCTCTATGAGATCTTCCACCACGGCGTCGTAAATCTGGCCCACGGTGGCACGCTCGGTAACCTGGGTGTCCAGGCCGCGGCGCAGGACAACGCCGGGATTGTCACGTCCCTGCACGTAAGGCATGGAGAACAGCGTCACCAGATGGAAGTGCAGGCAGGCGCGGAAGAAGTAGTTCTCGCCCAGCAGGTGGTCACTGAGGGCCGATGCGCCGGGAACGATGGCCGCAATGTTGGAATTGGCGGCATTGATGATCTTGTAGGCAATCCACCAGGTATAGTAGATGTTCTTCTCGGTGGGGTTGTCACTGTACATGTTGGCCAGCGTGAACGGGTCTTCGGACTTGCCGGAAACGGTCACGTTGTCTCCGCGGAGCTCGGTGAGCTGGAAGTAGTGGCGGATGTAGTAGTTGCCGCTTTCTCCGCTGCTCTGACCCTTGTAGGCAATTTTATCCTTGAACAGGGTGTAGATTCCGTCCGTCGTATATACGGCGGAGGAAGGGTTGGCTGCCAGCTGGGCCGATGTCATGGAATCGGAGGAATAGAAATCCATCTTGCAGGAAGCCAGCGAAAGGGCAGCGAGGACTGTAACAAATATCTTTTTCATAATTGCACTCTCTTTTAGAATTTGAGGTCGATGCCGAACACGACAGACAGCGGAACAGGATAGTTGCTGGCATACAGACCGGCGTGATGGTAGGTGTCACCGTCCAGGCGCACTTCGGGATCCATGCCGGAGAAGCGGGAGATGGTGAGTACGTTGTCGGCCGATACGTAGACGCGTGCATTGGAAATTTTGATCTTCTGGAGGAAGGTCTGAGGCAGGTTATAGGAGAGGGTGACATTTCTCAGGCGGAAGAAACTGCCGTTCTCCAGATAGCGGGAGGAGGTTCCGTTGGAGCCGTCGGCACGGCCGGCCAGGAGAGCCGGATGCGTGGCAATGTCGCCTTCCTCTTCCCAGCGTACCCAGCCAAGGCCATTGTCGATGGACATCTGGTTGAGACCGGTGTAGGCACCGTCGGAGTCCATCTGCTCACGGTTTTTGTTGTAGATCTTGTTGCCTACGACAAAGTTACCGTTGGCGCTGAGGGTGAAATTGCCATAGCGCAGGGAAGTGCTGATACCGCCGCTGAAAGCAGGGGAAGCCTTGCCCACGAGCTGCTGGGGAGCCTCGGTGTACATGTTGGTGACACCGCTTTTCATCTTCACCTGGGAATTGCCGTTCTCGTCAATGTAGTAGACGGGGTTGCCGGCTTCGTCAAGGTCGGGGACGAAGGTTTCCCACATGGGAAGACCGTTGGCAGGATCTACACCCAGCCATTTGGGCATATACCAGCTGTAGATGTCTTCGCCTTCCTTGATGATCTGGTTCACGTCACCGCGGTTCATCACGATGTCGTTGTGGCCGGGAAGCTCGAGGACGCGGTTCTGGTTGAGACCCAGGTTGAAGCCTACGTTCCAGCCGAAGTTCTTCTTGTTGAAGATGTTGCCGTCCACGGCGAATTCAATGCCCATGTTGCGCACCTTGCCCACGTTGTCCATCATGGCGAAGAAGCCGGTGGAAGGGGACTTGGGGGATTCGAGGAGAATCTTGCTGTTGATGGTATGGTACAGGTCTACCGTCACGTTCCAGTTCTTGAGGAAGGTGGCGTCAACGCCGAAGCTGGTCATGTAAGCTTCTTCCCAGCCCAGGTTCGGGTTGGCCATGCGTTCCAGGATAGCGGTCTTGACGCCGTTGTACTGGCCGCTGAGGGAGAAGGTGTCCTGATACTGGAAGGCGGGGATGTTGTCGTTGCCCGTCTTACCGTAACCGGCACGCACTTTCAGGAAGCTGAGGACGCGGTTGTCTTTCAGGAAGTTTTCCTTGGAGACAATCCAGGCGGCAGAAGCACCCGGGAAGTAACCGCCGCGGTTGAGGGGGCCGAACTTGTAGCTCTCGTCGTAGCGGATGGAAGCCGTCACGATATATTTGCCCAGGTAGGAATACTGTGCTTGGGCAAGCCAGGCCCAGGAACGTGATCTGTAGTCGGAGCCGGACACGCCCTTGACAACCGTATTGGACAGGGAACGCTGGCCGATGGGGAAGTGGTCTCCGGAGGCGCCCATGTTGCGGGAATAACCTTCGCCGTATTCCCAGCCGAGGGTGGCGTTCACGTCGTGGTCTCCGAAGGTCTTGTGGAACTTGGCGAGGTTGGTGGTGCCCCAGCCGGAGCCTTCGTAGTCGCTGTTCTCCAGGGAGCCGGCGGTGCTGAGGCCGTCATAGGTGCGGGGATCGCAGTAGTACTCGTAGAAGGAGTTGGACGCGTCGTAGCGGTTCATGGAGGTGAGGGTGAGCCAGTCGGTCACGTTCCAGGTCAGCTGAAGGTCTCCGGTGAGGGAGTCGCCGTGACCCTTGGAGTAGTTGTAGGTCTCGCTGTGCAGCACGTTGGAAGGATTCTGGGTCCACCAGGCGCCGCCGCCGTAGTTGTCGGAGCGGACCTTGCCGTCCATGTAGATGTACTCACCGGTGGAATACCAGTTGCCTTCCTCGTCCTGGGCCATCCTGTAAGGAACATCCCAGGGCATGGCATAGTAGGAATACTCGAGGGTGCGCCAGGAAGACGTGCCCTGGTCGTAGGACTTGGCGTAATTCAGGCGCATGGCAATGGTGAAACGGTCCGTAACGGGAATGCTCAGGTTAAGGCGGGCCGATGTCTTCCTGAAGTTGGTGTTGATGAGAGTACCTCTTTCGTTGTAGTGGTCTGCGCTGGCAAAGTAGCTCACCTTGCCGGCCTTGCCGGAAGCGGAAGCGTAGTAATCCTGAACCATGCCCAGCTTGAAGCAGTTGTTCACCCAGTCGAAATCCTGGTCCAGCAGAGACTCGGGATAACGCAGGTCAAAAAGGGCTGCGGAGTACATGGAGCGGGTGTAGTCGTACAGTTCCTCGGAATTCATGGGACGGAAGGTGCCCATCAGCGCTTTCTTGATACCGGCGCTGGCTTTGAATTCCACGTGGGTCTTGTCCTCGGAACCGCTCTTGGTGGTGACGACGATAACGCCGCCGGATGCTGCGGCACCGTACAGGGCGGTTGCAGATGCATCCTTGAGGACCGTGATGGTCTCAATGTCGTTGGGGTTGAAAGAACCGCCGGCAACGCCGTCCACTACATAGAGGGGACCAGCGCCGGCCGTGATGGAACCGGTACCGCGGACGCGGATGTCGGCGTTGTCACCGGGCTGGCCGGAGCCGTTCATTACGACCACGCCGGCAACCTTACCCTGCAGCATGTTTCCTACGTCGGAGGTGCTCACGTCACGGAGCTTCTCGCCGCTGATGGAAACGACTGCGCTGGAAAGCTCGGCTTTCTTCTGCGTGGTGTAACCCAGGACCACCACTTCCTCGAGGGATTCGGTGTCGGGGTGCATAGCAACGTTGATCACGGTGCGGCCGCCGACGGCTTCCTTAACCGTGTTGTAACCCAGTGAGGAGTATGTGATGGTGGCGTTCTTGTCCACCTTGATCACATATTTGCCATCGTAATCGGTTGTGGTTCCTTTTGCGCCGGGAAGGAGGACGCCAACCCCCACAAGGGGCTGGCCGTCCGTGGCGTCAGTAACCTGGCCCGATACGGTAATCTGTTGGGCCGTTGCAGGTATAGCGAGCAAAAAGGCCGCTACGACTGCGAGCACGTGGAAAATACTTTTTCTCATGGCTTGGTGATTGGTTATTGTTTATGGTCAGATAATAAAGATAATCATCCGTTACAGCAGGTCGTTCAGTCCGATGAGGTTGAACGCGCGGAAATACTTGTCCATGTCCCTTTCAATGCGGCCCAGGACGATTTCCTCTGCATCGATGCCCAGACGGGACAGGTTGGAGTACAGCAGGCTGCGGGCGGCCAGGGGAGCGGGCTGCTGCCAGATGTAGCGGCAGCAGGTGGCAATGATCCAGTCCTGGCGGGCTTCCGTGAGCTCATTCAGGTCCTTGCCCTCTTCGTCGGCGTGGAGCCATTTTTCCCAGCGGTGTGATTCGTGGACAGCCTTGCGGAGCACTTCCTTTATGTTGGAAAGGATGGCGACACGGCCTTCCTTTTCATTCTGCCGTTCAATTTCTTCCAGCTCGCAGAGCGCGCGGTATTCGCTGATGGTAAATTCAGGACCGACGTTGGCGGCGCCCATGCCGCACAAAGGATACTCCTCCGGGTTGGCTACATCGTCCGTATAGTGGCCCTTGATGTAGCTGCCCAGAGGACGTACCTTTGCGGTGAGCTTCCTGGCTACCACCGGGTCAAAAACGGTCGTATCCAGGTCTGTGCCCACCTTGCCGACGATGAAACAGGGCCATACGTCGGGCAATCCAACACTAACCAATCCTTTTTTCAGCTCTTCAATGAACGTATCAAAAGTCTTTTCATCTGCGAGGCCGCCATGGACCTCTTCGGTTCCTACCTCATAGGAAATGGCCGGAAGGCCTTTACTCTTACGGAATTTCTCTACGTGGTCGATGAGTTCCACGGTACGGGCGGCCACCACGTGGATGTCGATGATTTCGCCCTTGGGAACATTGATATCTACGGTAGGATCTACGTGAATGAGGTCGTATCCGGCCAGGACGGCGGCCTCAAAGGATTTCTTGACGCCGTCCATGGCGTCCTTGACCGACCATTTCTCCGTGCGCTGCTTGTCCTTGAGCCATGGACCGCCGTGGTCGATGGCGATGATGACGGGACCGGTGAAATGGTTGCGCTCCACTTCAAATGAAATCAGCCGGGTGAATGCCGCCTGTGTCATGCCGGTGTAGCCTCCGTCACAGTCAATCTGGTTGAGCGTAGCTGCAAAATAGATGGGCGCATTGTTGCGCTTGGCGGCACGGATGGAGGCGCTGATTACGGCTGTGGAATTAGGGCAGGCCGCAAAGATGGTGCGGCGCACGCCTGTTTCTTTTTCCAATAGGTCAATCCTATGGAGCAGGTCTTCTGTTTTAGGCATAGAAAATATAGGTCTTTAGTTATTTGCTTCAGATGTAGAGTTTGACGCCTTCCACGACGCGGGAGATATTGCCCGAAACGGAAGGGGAGTCCGGGCAGAGCCCCATCGCAATGGATTTGAAATATCCCAGCAGTTGGCCCACGAAGATGTGCGATACGCACGCGTAGTAGTCTTCGACGTCCGTGAGGCCGATTTCCACGCAGAGGTCGTAGCAGGTGCGCTCCAGCTGCGCCGGTTTCTCCTGGCACACGATGATGCTGGCCTTGACCTCGTTGCTGGACTGGATCTGGCGGATGAGGTCCAGCTCATAGCGCTGTACGTCCGGGTTGGAAGAGAGGAGGTAGACGAGCAGGGCGTCGGACTTGACCAGGGCCTTGGGACCGTGGCGGAAGCCCAGGAACGAGTCGAAGGTGCACATGACGGCGCCGTCGGTGAGCTCCTGCAGCTTAAGACGCGACTCTTCGGCTACTCCCTTTAGCGGGCCGGAGCCCAGGAAAATGGCGCGGCGGAAGTCTCTTCCGGCAATATCGCAGAGGTCTTTCTCATACTTTGCCATGGCCGCCTCGACGCAGGAAGACAGCTGGCCGATGCTGGCCCTGTCCTCCTCGATATGGCCGATACGGGCAATCATCGAGCACACGAGGAGCATGGTCGAGTAGCTGCTGGTCATGGCCAGGGAAATGTCGTTGGTCTCTGGAGGAAGGAGGATGGTGAGAATGTTGTCCCCTTTCATGCGGGCCAGTTCACCGTCCTCGTTGCAGGTGATGAAGATGTGGGCTACTTTCCCGGCGGCTTTCTCTACGGCCTTTACCGTACCCACGCTCTCCGGGCTGTTGCCGGAGCGGGCGAAGGACACGAGAAGAACCTTGCTCTCACTGTCGAAATAAATGCCCGGATCGGTGATGATGTCGGTGGTGGCAATGGAGCGGATGCCCCGGTTGATCCTGGAGAGGGCCAGTTCCAGGGCGTCCCCGATATAGGCCGATGTGCCGGCTCCCGTGAGGACGATGGTGTAGTCTTTGTCGAAGTTTGCTTTCAGGAATGCCAGAATCTCGGCTTTCCGCGAAAGGATGATTTCATAGGCTTTGCCCCAGACTCGGGGCTGCTGAAGAATTTCTTTGTATGTGTGGAATTCTTGTGTCATTTTTTGCAGTGGTTTTATTTTACCGACTGCAAAGATAGACTAAAACGAATAAATTATTTCGTTTCGAATCACGAATTTATTTTGTGAAACGGAATATTTTGGTTCAGAACAGCTTTAATAGATTGATTAACAATTTACTACGTTACTTTTAAAAAATGCTTCGGGGTGTTTCGTTTCTGCTAAACCGAAACGGTTTCAATGTTGATTTTCATCGAGCGCAGGGAGCTGCGGAACCCGGCCGGGATGTGGGTGTCGGTGATGACCGTGTTCAGTTTGTCCAGGTTGCAGATGAAGGCCAGGGATCGCTTGTTTACTTTCGAGGAATCGAATACGCCGATGACTTCACGGGCACGGGAAATCATGACCTGATTGGTGCTGGCCTCTTCCATGCTGGGGGTGGAAAGACCAGCCTCCACGCTGATGCTGTCTACGCCCAGAAACAGTTTGTCGCAGTAGAAGAGTTTGAGGTTGGACTCTGCAAGGGGACCGACGATGGAATTGCTGGATTCACGGACGGTTCCGCCCAGCAGGATAACCCGGAAACGCTTGTATTTGATGGCTTCAAGCATGGCGGGGACCGAGTTGGTGATGATGGTCAAATCCGTGAAGTTCTGCAAATTGTAGACAATCTGCAGCGCGGTGGTGCCGGAGTCGATGAGGATGGTGTCCCCGTTTTTGATATGCGCCGCCGCAGCTCTTCCGATGGCCTGCTTTTCCTTTGCGTTGACAAGCTGCTTGAAGTGGAAATTACGCTCTTCGAATTCATCGGCCGAGATGGCCGTATCCTTGATGGCTCCTCCGTGCACGCGGATGAGCAGGCGGCGTTCTTCCAGGAGACGGAGGTCTTTGCGGATGGTGACTTCTGATACGCCGAATTCCTTACTCATTTCGGCAGCGTTGACGGACGCATCTTCCTTGAGACGCTGGAGGATGGCGGAGCGCCGGCCTTGGGCGGAGTCAAATAATACCATAGTTTATATCGTTTTGGGGTTTTGATATCCTCGGCAAAGTTAGTAAAATTTCGAAACGAAACCAAACGAAACGTATTTTTATTAAAAAAAACTCTACTTTCCTATGATTATTGACTTTTTATCTTCATCTTTGTGCCGCTAAAAACTATGACCAAATGAAATTATTCCACATTGCAGCCATCGGAGAACTAAATGTAGACATCATTCTGAACCGTATCGATTCGGAACCTGAAATTGGCAAAGAGAAATTCGTGAGGGACATGACCGTCACCCTGGGCTCGTCCACCGCCATCTTTGCAGCCAATGCGGCCTCCCTCGGAAGCAGGGTGTGCTTCGTGGGCCTGGTGGGGAAGGATTCCTTCGGCTCGCTGGTGTGCTCTTCCCTCGAAGCGAAAGGCGTGGATACCCGTTATGTGAAAAAGGGAGAAACTCCTACCGGAGCTACCGTGTGCATGAATTATGGTGAAGACCGGGCCAACCTTACGTATCAGGGCGCTATGGACGTGATGGGCTTTGAGGACATTGCCCCGGAAGTCTTTGATGAGTGCTCCCATATTCACCTTTCTTCCCTTTTCATGCAGAGCGGTCTGCTCCGGGACATCCATAAGATTCTGGACAAGGCTTCTGAAAAGGGAATCACCGTTTCGCTGGATACGCAGTGGGACCCTCAGGAGAAATGGAAGCTGGACTACCGCTCCGTCCTTCCCAAGGTGACCGTGTTCCTTCCCAATGAAAGGGAACTGCAGGCGCTTACCGGCACGAAGGACCTCGACAGCGCTGTCCGGGAGGTGGTTCCTTACCTTGGCAGTGTCATGGTGGTCAAGTGCGGCGCCAGGGGATCGCTCCTTGTGAAGAAGGACGGCTCACGCACTTTCCTTCCCGCTTTCATTAATAAAAAGGTAGTGGATGCCATTGGCGCCGGAGACAGTTTCAATTCCGGTTTCGTGAGCGCCTTTGTCAAGGGGCTGCCGCTGGAGGAGTGCCAGAAGGCGGGGAACCTTACCGGGGCCGTTAACACCACGGCGGCCGGCGGAACGGGTGCGTTTGACTCCCTTGAGTCGGTAAAATGCATCTGCCGGGATTATTTCGGACAAACCATCGCATTATGAGAAAATATATGATCCTCATGGGCCTCGCCGCTCTGGCCTGCACGCAGCAGCCGGCTCAGGACTGCGCGTACAAGGGCGGAAAGGCCGTCCGCAACCTGGACATTGTCACCTGGACGGAAGCGGCCGGTCCGCTGACGCTCCGGAAAGTGGCTTTTGTCAACCCGGGCAATACGGATGTTACCGTAGATGCAATAGAAACATCGGCCCTCCTGGTAAAGGGAGAGGAGGTATGGTCTTTCCAGCCTTCCTCCACCTCGGCCCGGAAGGACTGGGTCCTTCCCGTCGGGGAAGGCTTTTACCAGCGTAATTTCATGGGGATGAACGACTCAGACTACGGAGGAGGAATCCCGCTCGTGAGCCTCTGGACGCGGGATACGTGCGTGAGCATCGGCCTGGCCGAGCCCGTCCTGCGGCAGGTGTCTTTCCCCGTCAGCCGCAAGGGAAACCGCACGCGCGTTGCGCTCCGGCAGGAATTCGATACGCCCGTTGTACTTGCGCCGGGAGATACGCTTTTTGCCTTCAAACAGTTTGTGACCGGCGGAAAGGGAGATTTCTTCCAGCCGCTGCGCGCTTTTGCGTCCTATATGCACGATTCCTACGGCTGGCAGGCTCCGGTCTCGCCGGATGCGGCTTACGAGCCCGTCTGGTGTGCCTGGGGCTATGAGCGTACGTTCACGGTGAACGAGGTCATCGGCACCCTTCCCAAGGTGGCCGAACTCGGTTTCCAGTGGGTGGACATCGACGATGGATACCAGATCTGCGAAGGGGACTGGGATGCGAACGAGCGCATCGGCCGGGACGGAATGCGGCGCATGACCGACGCCGTGCACGCCGCCGGCCTCAAGGCCAAGCTCTGGTGGGCGCCCATGGCGGCCGATTCTACCAGCTCGCTGGCTTCTTCCCATCCGGAGATGCTTCTTCGGAAGGCCGACGGTTCCCACGAGGACATTTCTTGGTGGGATAGCTGGTACCTTTCTCCGGTGAACCCGTACACCTGGGCGTATACGGCTGCTCTCGTTGACCGGTTCCTTGGGGAGTGGGGCTTTGACGGCTTCAAGCTGGACGGACAGCATCTGAACCTGTCGGAGCCGGACTACAACCCGGCCAGCGGGCTTTCTGCCCCGGAAGAGGCGCAGGAGCGTTTCCCTGCCTTCTTTGAGCAGCTATACAAACGCGCACAGCTTCAAAAACCGGGCTCCGTTGTGCAGATTTGCCCGTGCGGATGCGCCATCAATTTCTTTAACCTGCCGTATATGAACCAGGCCGTGGCCTCGGACCCCACGTCCAGCGCCCAGATCCGCATGAAACGCATGGCCTATGCGGCGATGTGCCCGGACCTTGCATACTATGCAGACCACGTGGAGCTTTCTGACGGCGGGCTGGATTTTGCGTCGCAGGTGGGCGTAGGCGGTGTCATCGGTACAAAATTCACTTGGCCAAAGGCCAATCCGGATGCAACGGAAAGCGGCGGAAGCCTGCTCACCCCGGAAAAGGAGGCGCTTCTTCGCAAGTGGGTTCCTATCTATAAGGAGAAGATGCTTTCCCGAGGAACGTATCTGAACCTCTATACCTACGGCATTGACAAGCCGGAAGCCCACGTAATTGAAAAGGGCGGTGTTATGTACTATTCCTTCTATGCTCCGTCCTGGCAGGGTGAGCCCATCACGCTTCGCGGTCTGGACTCCGCATGCTCTTATACTGTAACCGAATATACGGCAGACCAGCCTGTGAGCTATACGCTCAGCGGTACAAATCCTGTGATTACTCCCGTTTTCAAAGATAACTATTTAATTGAAGTAAAACTGATAAGCCATGAAAACTAGATTGTTGGTAAGCATGCTGTTCCTCGCCCTGTGCTGTGGAAACAAACCGGGTCCGGAGGTAGAACCTGCGCCGGCCGTTATAACCCTTGACGGTGCAGGGGAGTTCAGCTGGGATTGCGAGGGCGGCAACGCCAATGTGACTTTTTCCAGCGACCACGACTGGACTGTGTCCATCGAAGAAGACTGGATTACCGCAGATCCTGCTGCCGGAAAGAGTGGCAGCGGTATCCAGGTAAGTCTCAGTTGCGCCAAGAACCCCAGGAGCAGTGCCCGTGACATGTATATCCTGATTGTATCTGGAGAGACTCGCGTTCCTGTGAAAGTTTCCCAGAGCAGAGACCCTCTTGCCGGGGCCGCCCCCGAAATCAAGAGCGGGGACGAGGTTCTTGCAACCAATCCGCTGGTGGAGAAGTTCCTCACGGAGGTGAATTATCCCGACTGGCCCGACGAAGCCACTCCCCGAAGCACCAAAATCTTCGATTATTACGGTGGCTTTGACGGAAAAACGCTTACCTGGGCCAATTGGGAAACGGAATGGCCGGACGGCGACAAACCGCAGGCATTCAGTATCCGTTGGAGTGAATCCGATATGGAAAAAGGAAAGAAAATGAACCTCCATCTTGCCGATGCCCTGGGCTGGAGCGGAGATATGGAAATTGCCGCCGGTTCCCTTTTTGTGAATATTACCAATCTGGTCCCGAATGACCGGTACACTTATAAAGTGACCACCGAAACGGGTAAGGTCATTTCTGAAGGAAACTTCACGACCACCGGCAGCCTGCACCAGGTGTTCTTTACGGGCCCTACCACCAAAAAGAAAGGTGTAGAAGCTAAAGGCAGCGGTTGCCGTAATGCCCGCGACCTGGGCGGCTGGACCGGCCTGGACGGAAAGAAGGTGAAATACCGCAAAATCTATCGTGGCGGTCGCATGAACGAAAAATGGACCCCTTACCCGCTCAATGCCAAGGGGCAGGCCGAGGTACTGTTCGAGGGAATCGGAGCCGAACTGGATTTGCGCGGAAAATCGGACGTTATCTTCGAGCCGGCTGTTCCCGGCCTGGCCCACTGCGCCCCTGTCATTGAGGAGGGTGGAAAGACCATGCTTGTCAGCGATGCTGCAAAGACCAAGCAGTGCTTTGAATTTGTCCTGGATTGTGTCCGTGGGAACAAGCCTGTTTACTTCCACTGTTCACTGGGCCGCGACCGTACCGGTACCCTCGACATCCTGCTCCTGGGCCTTCTGGGCGTTCGCGAAGGCGTTATTGCCAAGGAATATGAGGTGACATACTTCGCCCCCGTGGGTTACAGCGTGTCCTCTTCCGACAAGGCTTCCAACAAAATCCCCACTTTCCATAACACGCGTCTGGCCTGGGTTTACAGTGACGTCGTCCCGTACTTCTGGAGTCTGGCTGGCGAAGGCACGTTTGCCCAGGGCGTTGAAAAATATCTCCTGGATGTCGCGGGTGTGTCCCAGCAGGACATCGATGATTTCCGCACGCTGATGCTTGAATAAATACAAACCAAAAGATATGAAGAAGTTATTGATTCTGGCCGCGATGGCCGCCTTAATCCTTTCCTGCGGTAAAAAAGCTGATGAATACGGCTATACCGTCAAGAACAACCAGATTGTCTATAATACTCCGGCAAGGCCGGCAGACCAGCAGTCCATGCTGGGTTTCGCGGCAGACCCTATCGAGCATGTAAGAATCGGCCTTGTGGGCCTTGGAGACCGTGGAACAGGTGCCGTCGGCCGTCTTCCTTACGTGGATGACTGCACCATCGTCGCCCTCTGTGACCTGTATCCCGAGCGGGTGGAAAAAGGGCAGAAAATCCTTGAGAGCCTGGGCGCTCCGCGTGCTGTCTATGAGTATTCCGGAGAGGAAGGTTATAAGGACCTTTGCCAAAATGACGACATCGACCTGGTATACCTGGCCGTTCCTTGGTATCTGCATACGCCCATTGCCGTATATGCAATGGAACATGGCAAACATGTGGCCATCGAGGTCCCTGCAGCTACCAGCATTCAGGAGTGCTGGGATTTGGTAAATACGTCCGAGCGTACGCGCAAGCACTGCATGATGCTTGAAAACTGCTGCTATGATTTCTTCGAAATGACCTGTCTGAACATGGCCCAGGAAGGCCTCTTCGGGGAAGTAGTACACACAGAAGGTTCTTACTGCCACAACCTTGAACCCTTCTGGGACGTTTATCAGGGAGATTGGAGAATGACCTATAATAAGGATCACCATGGGGATGTCTATCCCACGCACGGAATCGGCCCTATCTGTCAGGTGATGAATATCCATCGCGGAGACAAGATGGATGTGCTGGTTTCCATGGATACGGACGCTTTCTCCGGTATGGAGGCTGCCGAGGCCCGTTATGGAAAAGGCAATGTGGATCACTATGACAACGGTGACAATACCATGACCTTTATCCGGACCCACAACGGAAAGACCATCCTGGTAGAGCACAGCGTCGTTACGCCCCGCCCTTATGACCGCATGTTCCAGATTCAGGGCACCCGTGGCTTTGCCAACAAGTATCCGAACGAGGGACTGGCCCTGGGCGGCAAGGATCTCAGGGGAATTGACTCCGAGGACCTGGATGCCGAAGATTATATGAGCGACGCCGAGCGCGACAAGATCATGGAAGCATACAAGCATCCCATCCTGAAACAGTACGAGACCAAGGCCCGCGAGGTTGGCGGTCACGGCGGTATGGACTATATCATGGATTCCCGCCTCATCTACTGTCTGCACAACGGACTTCCGCTGGACCAGGATGTCTATGACGCCGCTGAATGGAGTTCTCTGGTAGAACTGACGGAAGTGTCCATCAATCACGGTTACATGCCCGTTGTCATCCCGGACTTCACCCGTGGAGAGTGGAACAAGCTGAATGGTCTTAAACTCTATTAGACTTTTCGCTCCATATTTAAATAGCTAACTCTCAGCGTTTTACTAAAATCTCTTTAGGCTGTTCTGCCTAAAGAGATTTTCTTATATTGTTGATTATTAGGATGTTAGGTGCTAAGCGAGATTACTCACCTGGGTTCCGATTGTGAGCCCCAGGGAAGACAATTGTTGCAGGAAGGCTGTTTCAAAACGGTCTTCCTGTATTTTTCGGGTCATGTGGATGTACATTTTCCCGCCATAGCTCACGCAGGAGAAGGCGCCGCTGTTGCCCCGCTGGCGTCCCAGGCTGAAGTCGATGTCGGTGACATAGGACTGCATTTCCTCCGGCAAGGTGATGTTGCCGATGTTGGAGAGCGTCTGGGAGCAGAAGCGGTCTCCGTGCAGGAGATTGATGATATCGATGATGGGATGCTTGATCTTCAGGGGCAGAAGACGCACGAGGAGCATTTCTTCCAGCTCCACGTTGGCGGCAATCTTGGGCTCCAGCTGCTCTTTGCGAAGGTCGTTGGCCTTTTGCATTTTAACAGCATTAACCAGCTGGGCAAAGCTGTAATATCCGCCCTTGATGTCTACGCCGAGGTTCACGTATGAGGAGAAGTTTCTCACCGTGCGGCTGCCGTAGTGGGGCCTCAGGTTCACCGGGACAGACACCTTGAGGACCGAGCGCTTGCGGCTGGAAGGGTCTTGCCGATGTTCCTCCTGCAGCGCCCAGAGCATGGCGGCGGTGATGAGCTCCGTCACCGTGCAGCCGTATTCCCGGCATACTTTTTTTACTTCATTGGCCTGGAGCACGGCGCGAAGGTCCTTCACCCCCAGGAAGGGGAGCGTGTGCCCGCCGATGTGGTAGGCGTCCACGTTCTTTTCCAGTTTTCCGTGCCGGCCGCTGAAGACCGTCTTGAAACTGTCCTCCACCTCGGCATAGGCCGGACGGTCCTTCGGGTCCCACACCATGGAATTATAGCCGATGGTTACTCCGTAGCGGAGACGGATGTATTCTCCGGCGAGCGTGAGGAGAAAGCACATGGCGCCGTTGCCGTCTGCGAGGGCGTGGAAGACGTCAAGCAGGATGGCGCGCCCGTCTGCGCTCACGCGGTAGAGAAGGCCGTCCTGGTCTTTGAATGAAAAGTGCTTGAGCGGTTTTACGGGCTGCACGCTGGGAAGGGCGTTGCAGCGGTGCAGATACCACCAGAACGCACCCGAGTGAAGCGTGCAGCGGAACGTGGGGATGCGCTCTGATACGTGGAGGAGCGCTGTCTGTAATATATGGGTATCGACAGGGTCGGTGAGGGTGACTTGCATCCTGTACAAGCTGCTGTAGTGCTTGGACATGGATGCCGGATAAATGTTGGCTGCGTTGTCCAGTCGGAGTCTGGCAGGAATAGTGGCGATCATTTCTTTTCAGGTTTTATGCAAAATTACAGCACATAATTGGTCCGGAAAAAGAAATGTTATCTGGGACGAAAGAAAGTGACCAAAAGTGCTATTTAGGGACGAAAACGCCTATTTAGGGACGAATGAAGGGTTGAGCGTACTTTTATCCCAGCGGATAGAAGAGGGAATCGTAGCGACTTTTCCAGCTTTTGTCGTACTGTTTCCGGATGACGCGGGCGCTCGCAAAACAGTTGAAATTGTCCCAGGCCTGAAGGAACAGGGCAGCGAAATCCGTGCGGTCATGGAGAGTGAGCGCAAAGAGCGTATACACGGCTACAATGTAAACCATGGCGCGTTCGCGGTCATCGGCCTGCGGCCCGGAGGGTTCGCTGAGCGTGAGGCGTTCGGACTGGGCGAAGGCGAGGTCTGCGATGGCATCGGCAAGGAGCGGGTCACTCGCGGGCTGGAAGAGCTGGCGGCAGTAGCGCTCGCCGGCGTGTTTTTTGAGGGCAACCTCCGCGTTGATCTCTGCGGCGGGGCCCCTGAGCGGGGACGCAAAGTACTGGCTAAAGCTGGCGCGGTCCTTCAGAAAGTCCAGTGCCAGAATACAGTAGTCGCGGACAGATGCCTCCAGCACCATTTTGAGTGGAGCCTTTTCATCGATACGGGTTAGTATTTCTGCGGTATTAGCCATAAGTGTTGCGTAAATATACGCAAAAAATACTAATTTTGTGCAAGCCTCAGTTTCTTTATTAAGTCCCTCCCCCAAGGGGAGGGGTTTCGGGAGGGGGTAATGTTGAACATTTTATTTCATGAAATGAAGATTGTATTTCTTGATTCAATATCTGTGGGAGGCGTTCCCCTGGATGAAATTGCCGCGCTGGGTGAACTTATTTGTTACCCGTTTTCTACGGCAGAAGAAGCCCGTGAAAGAGTGAAAGATGCAGATGTAGCCCTTCTCAATAAGGTAATCGTAGACCAGGCCTTCCTGGATGCTGCACCTAAGCTCAAGCTCATCTGCGAGGCTGGTACTGGCATCAATAACATCAATGTCCCGCTGTGTGATGCGCGGGGAGTTGCTGTCAGAAATGTGCCTGCCTATTCCACCGACTCCGTTGCCCAGACGACCTGGATGCACATCCTCAATCTTCTCGGACGTGCCTTCCACTATCAGGAGTTTGTCAGTAGCGGCGCCTACAGCCACAGTTCCGTGCACGTGGACTTTGACCACCCCTTCACCGAGGCAGCCGGCAAAACGCTGGGAATTGTGGGCATGGGTGCCATCGGCCAAAAAGTCGCATCCATCGGCAAAGCCTTCGGGATGGATGTCATCTATTATTCCACCTCCGGTACCGGGCACTGCAAGGATTACCCCAGCGTTTCCCTGGATGAACTTCTTGAACGCTCTGACGTCATTTCCATACACGCACCCTACAACGAGCGCACGGCCGGGCTCATCGGCTATGAGGAGTTTCGGCGCATGAAGCCATCGGCTATCCTCGTGAACACCGGCCGCGGCGGCATTGCCGTGGAGGAAGACCTCGCCCGCGCCCTGGATGAGGGCCTCATCGCCGGCGCCGCCTTGGACGTCTATGTGAAGGAGCCGCTGCCCGCCGACAGCCCCCTCCTGCACCTTCAGCACCCGGAGCGCCTGCTCCTGAGCCCGCACATCGCGTGGTACTCCCGCGAGGCCCGCGCCCGCCTCGTCCACGGAATGGCCCAGAACATCATTCGCTTTTACGAATAGGACCTAAGTCCTTGATTCATATTATTTTAAAAAAATCTCTTTAGGCTGATTTGCCTAAAGAGAAAAATTCAAAGTATTAACTAACAACGACTTAGACTAGAGTCGTATGGATGCAAGTCCTGCCTTCTGGGTGGTGACGTCGGTGCATTCGAGGTTACGGGCGTCAATGTCGCCGGCACCGTTCACCGAGAAGTGGGCCGATGCAGCCTTGCCGCCGAGGGTGGCATCTCCGGCTCCGTTCACCTTGATGGAGAGCTTGTCTACGTCCATGCTGGGGATGCGGATGTCACCGGCACCGTTCACGTGGATGGAGATGGAAGGAACGCTCAGCTTTTCCTTGAGATTAAGGTCTCCGGCGCCGTTCACGTGAATGTTCAGGGGCTTGTCGGAGCTGTATTCTCCTACCTGGTAAACGTCGGCTGCTCCATTAACGTGAATCTTGGACAGAGTGGGAAGGGTAACGGTTACCTTGTATTCCTTTGCGCGGATATTGATGTTATCCTTGGTTCCCAGGATGAGGACACCTTCTTCTACTCTGTAGTCCAGATAGTCATAAACTTCTTCGTTGGCTTTCACGCTAACCGAGTAGGTGCTGGCTTGGCTAAAGTACAGGTCAATAGAGCCGTTGACGGTGATGCCCTCGTAGCCAGTGAGACCTTCCATTTCCTTTTCTACAACGGGGCCTTCGCAAACGACGGCTTTTCCTCCGTTGATGTTAATCTGGCAGCTGGCAATGGTTGCCAGGACGGCCATAATGGCAAATAGTTTCTTCATGGTTATTTACTTTTTAAAAATGCTTTCGTCCAGTCCCAGCAGCTCCATCTTGCGACGGATGACGGGTACTTCCTTTTCCAGGAAGTCGGTACGCTGGGTGTCCAGGATTTTCTCGCGGGCTTCCGGCGACACAAAGTAGCCGATGCCACGCTTGTTGTAAATGATTCCTTCAGCGGTGAGTTTCTCGTATACCCTCATGACAGTATTGGGATTCACGCCAATCTCGGCGCCGTATTCGCGGACAGACGGGATGCGCTCGTCCGCCTTCAGAGTGCCGCTCAGGATGCTTTCGCAAAAGACGTCGGCAATCTGGAGATAGATGGGTTTTTCTCCGTGGAAGTCCATAATGATTAATGTTTAATTGTTTTGATTCTGTAGAAGATGCCTGCGGCAATTCCGATGGTCATGATGAAGGATACCCACATGGAGATGTTGAAGACGGAACGGATGTACTGCTCGGCATCGGCGAATTCTTCAATCTCCATATTGATATACTGCATGCCGAACTGGGACAGCAGGATGGAGAAGAGGAAGCTGATGAGGAACGTGATGACAAGGCCGTAGAGGATCTTGTAGCGCTTGAAGCAGATGCCGCAGAGGAGGAAGTACATAAAGTTGCAGGCGCAGCCCATGAGCGCGGCCGGGACAAACGCCCAGGGGCTCCAGGTGGTGCTGTATTCGGCGTTGACCTTGGCCAGCTCCTCGGTGATTTCCCGGAAGCCGCCGCCGATGCTGTGCAGCATGGAAGAGCCTGTCGTGGGATCCAGGGAGGCAACAACAAGGTCTGTGAGGAGGTATACGGACAGGAAAGCGACGGGGATGACGATGATGGTCATGATAATCATGGACAGCCATTTCTCGAAGCTGGAAGCCGGGTTCATGAGCCAGGCACTACCTTTGCGCCTGTCGGTAAGATAGCCGTAGGTGCGGGTCTGATACAGTTCCAGGGCCGCAGAAGCAAGCATGAAGACCACAAAGCGGGCAACGACGCCGGGGCCGTTCCAGCCGGCACCGAAGATAAGGCTGAAAGCCACCACCACGATATAGGCGATGAGGCCGGAGAGGCCGATGCCCACGGACGCCTTCATGTTGTTGCGCCACATCTGGACAAAGTCATATTTGAAATAGGACCAGAAACGCTGGCCGTTGAATACTTCTGATTTCATAAGGCTAGGCAAGTAAAGCTTTTACAACATCTTTGTGAGCGTGAACGGCATTGAAAAGGGCTTCCAGGTTCACTTTGGAATCCTCGCCGGTGGTGTTGGGATATACCTGGATGGCGCCGCCGGGGGTGCGTTCCAGATACAGGGCGTCGGGATGGATCTCGGTTCCGTAGTCGAAGAACAGCTTGCTGCTAATCTTCTCCAGGGAAGCGTTGACCAGTACGTCTTCCTTGTCCAGGATGATGATGGGGTCGATGATTTCCTCGAGGTCCCTTACCTGGTGGGTGGAGATGACGACGGCGCTCTCTTCGGAGGTGTATTTCATGATGGCCTTCCGGAACTGTGCCTTGGAAGGAATGTCAAGGCCGTTGGTGGGCTCGTCCATGAAGTAGTGGCGAGCGTTGCATGCGAGCGCAAAGGCAATCCAGGTCTTCTTGAGCTGGCCGGCGCTCATGGTGTCCATCCGCTGGTTTTCGTCTACTTCGAATTCGCGCAGGATCTGGACAAACTTGATGTGGTCGTAGGACGGCCAGAGGGCGCCCGTTTCCTTGCCGAAGTTGATGGCCTTGTTGGGGAGGGGAGCCACTTCGTCGGGAAGATAGAATTGCTCGGCCAGGAGGGAAGGCTCGCGGTCGAAGGGATTGCGTCCATCGGTGTCGATGGTGCCGGTGAGGGGCTTCTTGAGCCCGCACAGAAGGGTGAGGAGGGTGGTTTTACCGACTCCGTTTTCTCCCAGGAGGCCGTAGATATTGCCTCCCTTGAGTTCCATGGTGATGTTCTTGAGCACCCCTTTGGAACCGTAGCTGAAGGATAAATCTTGTACGCTGATCATATCTTTGTAGTGTATTAGTTCATTAGTACACTGCAAAGGTGGGAAGAATTATTTAATTATGCAAATTTATTTTTGTTTTTTTCTCCAGCTTTCGGGAAATTCGCCGGTGACGGCCTTGAACTGCCGGTTGAAATTGCTCCTGTCGGGGATGCCCACCCGCCGGCCGATGACGGAGGCCGAGTCCTCGGGGAAGGCGATGAGTTCCTTCATGGCATCCTGGATGCGGAGACGGGACCGCCAGGTGCGGAAATCGAGGCCCTTCTCCGCGAAATACCGGTGCAGCAGCACGGAGCTTGTGCCGATGCGGGCCGATGCCTCCGCCACCGTCCTGTCTGCGATGCGGTAGGCTTTGTCTTCCTGCCAGAGGAGGAGCCGTTTTTCGATGTGGCTCCGCTGCTGCGCCGTGAGCGCCTTTTTGCCGGAAGAAGCAGAAGGAGCCTGCTCTTTATGGAACAGGCTCCCGAAAATGCTTTTGACGGACTTCTTACCAGCCCAGGACATAGGCGAAGATGAGCGGTGCCACGATGGTGGCGTCGGACTCTACGATGAACTTGGGCGTTTCGGGTGCCAGCTTGCCCCAGGTGATTTTCTCGTTGGGGACGGCACCGGAATAGGAACCGTAAGAAGTAGTGGAATCGGAAATCTGGCAGAAGTAGGCCCAGAGGGGAGTGCCGGTCCAGCCCAGATCCTGCTCCATCATGGGAACGCAGCAGATGGGGAAGTCACCGGCGGTACCGCCGCCAATCTGGAAGAAGCCGACGCCGGCGCCCTGGCTGTTCTTCTTGTACCAGTCTACGAGGAACATCATGACCTCTACGCCCTGGATGACCATGTGCGGGTCATACTCACCGCGGATGACGTGGGCGGTGAAGATGTTACCGGTGGTGCAGTCTTCCCAGGCGGGGCAGATGATGGGAATGTTCTTTTCACAGGCGGCTACTACCCAGCTGTCCTTGGGGTCAATCTCATAGTACTGCTCCAGGACACCGCTGCGGATCATCTGATAGATGAACTCGTAGGGGAGATATCTCTTGCCTTCTGCTTTGGCCTTGTCCCAAACCTCCACGAGGTGCTTTTCCAGACGGCGGAAAGCTTCTTCCTCGGGGATGCAGGTGTCGGTTACACGGTTGTAGTGGTTGTTGATGAGTTCCTGCTCCTGCTCCGGAGTGAGGTCACGGTAGCCGGGCACACGATAATAGTGGTTGTGGGCCACCAGGTTCATGATGTCTTCCTCCAGGTTATTGGCGCTGCAGCAGACGAAGGAAATCTTGTCCTGGCGGATCATCTCGGCCAGGGAGAGGCCGAGTTCTGCGGTACTCATGGCGCCGGCCATGGCCAGGAACATCTTGCCACCCTTGTTCAGAAGGTCTTCATAGGCTTTTGCAGCGTCTACCAGCGCTGCGGAATTGAAATGACGGTAGTTGTGGGTAATGAATTGAGAGATAGGTCCCTTTTCCATTTTATTAAATACTTGCAGCGGGCGAAACCAGTCTTTGGTCTCCAACCCCTGCTTCAAATTGCAAATTTAGGAAAAATTATGTAAATTCGCATTACGTTTTTGACGTTTATACACTTTAAAACCAAACTCAAATGAAAAAATTCATGCTTGTCATGGCCGCCGTGCTGGGCCTTGCCGCAGTGGCAGCCGCACAGCCCCGCGCCATCGGTGTCCGCGCCGGTTACGGTGCAGAACTTTCCTATCAGCACACCCTGGGTGGCAACAACTTCGGTGAACTGGATCTGGGCTGGAGCGTAGGTTCCGTGAGAATCGGCGCCGCCTACGACTTCCTCATCGCTCCCGTCGGCCCCCTCAACTTTTATGCGGGTCCCCAGGCCTATGTAGGCTTCGGTCCCAATGCCGACAACAAAACCAGCTTCTGGGCCGGTGTCGGTGCCCAGCTCGGCCTCGAATACTGCTTCGACAGCATTCCGCTGCAGCTCTCCCTGGACTGGAAGCCTTCCTTCGACATTGTTCCCGCTTCCGGCTTCGGCTGGCAGGGAATCGCCCTCGGTATCCGCTACCTCTTTTAATGGATAACAGGGAAAAATAAACCGGAACCCTTTCTGGGGGCTCCGGTTTTTTTTATCCGCCGATGAATTCCCGGATCATGGAGGTAGCGGGAATTTCGCGGTCGCTCACGGGCGTGAAGTAGTGGATGAACTTGAGGAGGCGGTGCGCCTCGGAATACTCGGGGCAGTTCTGGGGAACGCTCCGGAGGATGGGCTCGGCGTGGTTCTTGAGCACCGCGAACTCGATGAGGTAGGCGCTGTTGAACATGGCGTCGGCCGTTTCCTGGTAGGGGTAGATCCACTTCTGCTCTGCGTTGAGCACGTTCTGCCAGTTGGAGATGGACTCGCGGGCTGTGAAGGCGCCCTTGTTGTAGTCACGGACAATGCGGCGAAGAAGCCGGTTGTCACTGGTGGGGATCATGTTGTGGTCGTCCAGGAGGGTTCCGGTGAGTGTATTGATGAAGATGCGGAACTTGGCTTCTTCGGGGATGCGCGATGTGAGGGCCGGATTAAGGGCGTGGATGCCTTCGATCAGGAGAATGCGGCCGTCTCCGAGGCGGAGGTTGCGGCCGTTGTATTCCCTCAGGCCCGTGACAAAGTTGTACTCGGGAACCGACACTTCCTCACCGGCGATGAGCTTCATGATGTCCTCTTCCATGAGGGCGTGGTCCACCGTGTCAAAGTTGTCAAAGTCGTAGGAGCCGTCGGGGAACTTGGGCGTCTCCACGCGGTTCACGAAGTAGTCGTCGGTGCTCACGGAGACGGGCTTGAGGCCGCAGGCCTTGAGCTGGATGGAAAGACGCTTGCAGAACGTAGTCTTACCGGAAGAAGACGGTCCCGTGATGAGCACTACCTTCAGGGGATGGTCGCTGCGGTACCGGCGGTCAATTTCCTCGGCAATCTGGACAATCTTCTTCTCCTGGAGCGCCTCTGCAATCTGGATGAGCTCGCTGGCACGGCCGCTGAGGAACGCTTCGTTCACGTCTCCCACGGTGCTGAGGCCCATGATGATGTTCCAGCGCAAAGCTTCCTTGAACATCTCGAAGGTCTTGGGCTGGTCAATGAAAGTGGCAGTCCGGGAAGGATCTTCGTGCGAAGGAACCTGCAGGAGGAAACCGTCGTGGTAGGGCTGGATGCCCCATACCTTCAGATAGCCTGTAGAGGGGACCAGCTTGCCATAATAGTAGTCTACGGTATCTCCCAGCGTGTAGTAGTCCGTGTAAGCTTCTCCGCTTGTCTCCAGCAGCTTCACCTTGTCGTCGAAGCCGGCCTTGCGGAACTCCTTGAGTGCGCGGTCGGTCTGGACGTCGTAGCGGTGGAAAGGCATGTCCCTCTCTACGAGCTCCTTCATGCGGGCTTCCAGCTGCTTCAGGTCTTCCGGTGTGAGCATCTCACCATCGGCCTTCCTCAAATGACAGAAGTATCCGTGGGAGATGGGGTGTTCAATGTAGAGGCGGCTTCCGGGAAAGCAGTCGGAGGCGGCTTTGTACAGGAGGAAATAGAGCGAGCGGCAGTACACGCGCATGCCGCTGGGCTCCCGCACGTCGATGAACTCGATGTCCTTGTTCTGGTAAACCTTGAACTTGAGGCCCTGGGAAACGTTGTTCACCTTGGCCGATACAATGGGGTAGGGCCTGTGGCAGTCAAACTCTCCCAGCATTTGCAGGAGGGAAGTGCCCTCCGGGAAGCGCTTGCTTTCGCCCGTGTTCTTACAGAAGACCTGTACCATAACCTAGAGGTTGACTTCTTGCTTTTCCAGATATTCGACGACATCGGCCACCGTCTCAAAGGAGGCCAGGGCCTGGTCCGGAATGACAATGCCGTACTGGTCCTCGATGCGCATCAGAAGCTGCAGAATGTCCAGGGAGTCGGCGCCGAGGTCCTTCTTGATGAGAGATTGGGGCGTAATCCGGGTGGGGTCCAGACGAAGCTGCTTCGCCAGGATGGTCTGTACTTTTTCAAACATAATTATTCCTCGTAATGTTCATATTTTCCAATCTCGGTCTCGATCTGGCCCGACAGGCGGGACACTTCCATCCGGTAGGCCTGTTCGATGCACTTCTCCACCGCCACCGCTTTGGAGGAGCCGTGTCCTTTCACAACCACCTTGGAGGTGCCCAGGAGCACGCTTCCGCCATAGTTCTGGTAGTTCATGAAGGCCTTCATGTCCTTGAACATGCGGCTCATCAGGAGCGCTCCCAGCTTGTAGATCCAGCGGGAGAAGATGTCTTTTTTGAGCTTTTTGAGCAGCTCCAGCGCCGTGCCTTCGGTGGTCTTGACCAGGACGTTGCCGGAGAAACCATCGGCCACCACTACGTCGTAGCGGCCGCTGAGGAGGTCCCGGCTCTCCATGTTGCCCACGAAGTTCACGGACGGCGTCTCGCTCAGCAGGCGGTAGGCGTCCCGGCGCATGTCGTCCCCCTTCTCGGCCTCCTTCCCGACGTTGAGAAGCGCCACGCGGGGGCTCTTTACGCCGTACACGTTCTCCAGGTAGAGGGACGCCATGATGGCGAACTGACGGAGGTGGGCCGATGTCACTTCGACGTTGGCACCGCTGTCACAGACGCCCACGATGCCTCCGTCCATGGTGGGGAGGAGCGGGCAGAAGGCCGGACGGATGACCCCCGGGATGCGGCCGAGCCGCACCAGTGCGCCCGTTACCAGCGCTCCGGTGGAGCCGGTGGAAACCATGGCGGCAATGTCGTCACGGTCCCTTAGCATAATAATGCCTTTCATCATGGACGAGTTGCGCTTGAGGCGGACGACGTCCGTGGGTTTTTCATCACAGCCGATGACCTCCGGCGCATCCACAATCTCCAGGCGGGACGCATCGTAGGTCTTTCCCTCCAGGCACTTGCGCAGAATGGACTCATCACCCGTAAGGATGACGGAAAGGTCCGGGTTCTTCGCCAGGGATGCCAGAGCGCCTTCTACGGGTGCTTCGGGGCAGTGGTCTCCGCCAAAACAGTCAACAATGATCTTGATCATATCTTTTTCACGTAGGAACGGTAACGCTTGCATTCTTCGCGCCTAAAGCGGCGCCAGGCGTTCAGGATGGCGTAGTTGTCTTCCAGATTGAGGTTGGTGTCGGCCCACTTCAGGCGCGGGTTGTCCCGCAGCATCTTCATGATGGCAAGGGACAGGGCCCCGGACACGCCTCTGTTGAGATATTCGGGCTCTACGCCCACAAGGCAGAGATCCAGGATTTCCGGATCCCGGATGGCGCGAAGAAGCTTCAGGAGGGTGAGCGGCGTGTATTTGCCACGCGTTCCCACCAGCGCCTTGGCCAGGCCGGGGAAGGACAGGCCAAAGCACACGATCTTCTCGTTCTCGTCCAGGATGACGGCCGTGTGCTCGGGGTTGATGACCATGGCAAAGTTTTCCAGCACCAGTTTTCGCATGCCCTCGGTAAACGGAACGGTGCCGTACAGGCCTTCGTAGGATTTGTCCAGGAGGTCGAAGATGCCGTCGGCATACTTCTTAAGGAGTTCCCGTCCGCTGCGGGCGGTGCCGTAGTGCAGCTTGTAGCGCTTGAAGATAAAGCCTACCAGCTGCTCCAGTTCCTCGAGGGCCTCGGGGCTCTCGGCTCCGTAGAGGCGGCTGGCTGTCCAGTCCACTTCCTTCTCGAAGCCCAGGGCTTCCACGTGCTCTTTATAATAAGGTGCGTTGTAGTTCTCCTCGAAGGTGGCGGGCTCCTCGAAGCCCTCTACCAACATGCCTTCCCGCTCCAGGTCGGAGTAGTTGAGCGGCCCCACCAGGGTGTCCATGCCCTGCTCCCGGGCCCACTTTTCCACGGCGCCGAAAAGGGCGCGGGAGACTTCGAGGTCGTCGGTGGCGTCAAAGCGGCAGAAGCGGCAGCGCTTTTCCCCGTTCTTGGCATTGGCATCCTTCTGGATGATGCCCTGGATGCGGCCCGCCATGACGCCGTCCTTGTAGGCGTTGAAAAAGACGGAGTCGCAGCTGCTGCGGTACACGTAGTCTTTCCGGAACATCTTCTTTTCGTCGGCGTACAGCGGCGGTACAAAGAAGGGGTTGCCCCGGTACAGGTCCAGTGCAAAGTTCAGGAACTCTCTGCGTTCCTTCGCGGTTTTGACTTCTCTTACCTCAATCATCTTACCGGCTCTTGGCATGGAAACAGACGCCCACGCCGTTGGGGCCGCAGTGGCTGCCGGCGGTGGGGTTCACGTCTACATATACGATATCCTGCTTGCCATAGCGCTCCTCGATGAGGCCGGCGATGGTGCGGGCAATTTCGGGGGCGTCGGTGTGGCCGATGCAGATGCGGTGCTTTTCAATCTCGTCTCCCAGCTCTCCCACTTTGTCCACCAGGTACTGGATGGCTTTCTGGCGGCCTTTGGCGGTACCCACGGACACCATCTTGCCTTCCTTGCTCATGTGGATGAGGGGACGTACGCCGATGAGGGTTCCCATGGTGGCGGCGAGCCCGCTCACGCGGCCGCTGCGGCGGAAGAACTTGAGGTCATCGGCAAAGAAATACATGGCGAAGTGGTCTACCTCGGCCTTGGCCCATTCCAGGATCTCGTCCAGGGTTTTGCCGGCTTTCACGAGGTCTCCCACCTCGCGCACGATGGCGTAGCTGATGGTGGTGATGCCCTTGGTGTCAATTTCCTCGAAGCGGGCGGCCGGGTACTGGGCCTTGAGCTGGGTCACGGCCTGGTCCATGGCGTCGAAGGTATTGGTCATGGCACGGGAGAAGTGCACGTAGAGGATTTCGTTGCCGGCCTTGAAGTCTTCCTCGAAGTACTGGAGGTACTGTTCGCGGGAGATGGCGCTGGTGGTGGGAAGGACGCCGCCGCGGAGGATGTCGTAGAAGGCATGGGCATCGAAGCTGTCAAAATCCACATACGGGTACACGGTTTTGGCGTCGATGCTGTAGGGCATGGAGATGAGTTTGTAACCGTACTCGGCAGCCAGGGCCGGGTAGAAATCGGTATCAGTGTCAGTGTAAATTTTTAGCATAGAACGAGAATATAGTCGTAAACGGGTTGTCCTCCGTCATGGAGGATGACTTCGGTCATGGGGTATGCTTTTTCCAGGCGGGCTTTGATGCGGGCGGCTTCGTCGGCGGGAGCATCGGCCCCGGAGAAGAGGATGAGGACGTCGGAGGAGGAGGCGTTCAACTTATGGGCGAGCGTACACAGGGCTTCTTCGCGGGCGGGTGCTGCCACGAGGATGTCTTTCCCGCTAAAGCCGATGTACTCTCCGGCGTGGGCCTCGGCGGTGTCGCGGATGGCGCGGGAAACTGCGCCGGTGGTGACGGCTGCGGCGGCTTCTGTCAGGGATGCGGTCATTTCCTCCACGGGAAGGCTGGCGTCCAGGTTTGCGAGCGCGTAATAGCCTTCGCCGAGGGTTTTGGTGGGAATGACGACAACGGTGGAATCGGCATACATCTCGGCGGCCTGCTGGGCCGTAAGGATGATGTTGCTGTTGTTGGGGAACACCAGGATGGTGCGGGCGTTCACTTCCCGGAAGGCTTCCAGGAAACGCTCTACGGAGGGATTCATGGTTTGGCCGCCCTCGATGACGGCGTCGACGCCCATGTCCTTGAAGCACTGGGTGAGGCCTTTGCCGGCGGCTACCGTGACGGTGGCCAGGTCTTTGGGGGCGCGCTTATAGCGCTCGTCCATGTGGTTCTCGTGGTGCTGCAGGGTCATGTTCTCCACCTTGATGGTGAGGAACTCTCCCCATTCACGGCAGCGGGTGAGGATGGCGCCGGGGTCTTTGGTGTGGACGTGCACTTTTATGATGCTGCCGTCGCGGAAGAACACGAGGGAGTCTCCCTGTTCCTGGAGCCAGTTCTTGATTACGTTTTCGTCAAAGTGCTCCAGGTCTACTTTGCTGCGCTGGAGACGCAGGAGGAACTCCGTGCAGTAGCCAAACTCCAGGACGCTGTCTTCCGTGAAAGCGTCGAAGTTGACAGGGGTTGCCTTAACGGCTTTTTCCTCTCCGACTTCGATCTGGGATTTTCCGTGCAGGGCGTCGCGCATGCCCTCGGCAATGCTCAGGAGGCCTGCACCTCCGCTGTCCACCACGCCTGCTTTTTTGAGGACGTCCAGGAGTTCGGGGGTGTGCTGGAGGCTCAGGTCCATGCCGGCAATCCAGAGGTCAAAGTATTCTTCCAGGCTGGCCGATCCTTCGGCCGCGGCGACGCCTTCCCTCAGGACGGTGAGGATGGTGCCTTCGACGGGCTGGGAGACGGCGTGGTAGGCCTCGCTGACGGCCGATTTCATGGCCTCAGTGAAGGCGGGGACATCGGCCTCCTTCAGGCCCTGGAAACCTTTGGTGAGGCCCGCGAAGATGCGGGAAAGGATGACGCCGGAGTTGCCGCGGGCGCCCATGAGCATGCCCCTCGAGATGGCTTCTGCGGCTTCGGACAGGGTACCATCGGCCTTGATGTGCGTGCCGGCCTCGATGGTCATGTACATGTTGTCGCCGGTGTCGCCGTCGGGGATGGGGAAGACGTTGAGCTCGTTGATGCTCTCGCGGTCTTCACTGAGACGGGCGGCGCCGCCGCGGATGAGGTTCAGGTAAAGTGTCGCGTCTAAGTTCATTCGGGAATTCGGAAGGATTTTCTGAAGAAGGGAATCTTTGTGAGCATGCGGAAGATCCAGGGCTGCAGGGAGTACGTGATGAGGATGGTGGAAGCCATGCCGATGAGCGTGATGAGGCCGATGGAATGGATGGCCGGATGCGTGGCAAAGATGAGGGAGAAGACAACGATGCCCAGGATGAGGGCACTGTAGAAGATGGCGGCTTTGTGATAGTCCAGCATGCGGGTTTCGCCTTTTCGGGCTTCGGCGAGCAGGCCTTCCATCACAAAGATGCTGTAGTCTACGCCGATACCGTAGATGAAGGTGGCGATGACAATGTTGATCAGGTTGAATTCGAGGCCCAGGAGGGCCATGTAGCCTTGCATGACGTACCAGCTGATGAACATGGGGAAGAAGGCCACGAGGGCGATCCAGATGTTCCGGAAGCTGATTAAAAGGACAATGAAGACAAACAGGCTGGAGATCCAGAGGGTGGTGCTGAAGTCGTCGTGGATGACCTGAACGAGGTCTTTGCAGTAGTAGAAGGGCTCCAGGACAAAGACGTGGGGCAGGGTAGTGAGGGCATCCCAGACGGCCGTCTGGTTCTCATGGGCGTAGGAGACATCGGTGAATACCATGTAGCGGCCGCTTTCCTGCTTCTCCACGAAGTTGGAGAGAAGGCCCGGGGGAACTACGCCGGACTCGAACAGGTTGTCGGGCTCATATTGCCTCGAGATGATGTCCAGGAAGGGGTCGAAGAGGTTGTAGGGCAGGTTGTTTTCTGCGGCTGCGGCGCCGAGGTCCCGTTTGAGGCGGGCTACGCGGGCTTTGTTCCAGAAGGCGTTCCAGGCGTCGATGCGGGTCTTCTGGTCTTCGGTGGACTGCAGGAGGAGGCGGGTGACGGGGCTGTAGGAGTAGACAAGGCCCTGTGCCTTGAGGGAATCGAGGGCGGGGAAGATGGCCTTGTTGTATTCGAGGGCGGCATCCAGGCTGGCGTCGTCCCAGGCAGCGAAGTACATGTGGGTTTTGCCGTCGGCGTTGGTGCGGTTGTAGAGTTCCTGGCTTTCCACAAGGAAGGGGTCGTCGTAGTCCAGGTTCATGAGGTCGCTGTCAAACTTGACGCGGGGGCTGAAGGCGATACCCACCACGATGAGGACGATGAGCGTTCCGATGAACCATTTGCTGCGGTCCCAGGGCAGGGCGTTGAAGCGCTCGACGAGGGGGAAACCGTGGGTGCGCTTGAACTTGATCTGGCCGGGGTGGAGGAAGTGGGGGAGGAACACCAGGACAAAGAAGGTGTTGCCAAGGAGGGAGAAGGTGGCGAAGAGGCCGAAGTCCCTCAGGAGGTCGCTTTCGGTGAACAGGAGGCCCAGGAAGGCGCCTACGGTGGTGATGCAGCCGAGGACGACGGGGGTGCTCTCGTCGCGGAGCATTTTCTGGACGTCTCCTACGTAGTAGAAGTGGATGAGTACGTGGAGGCAGTAGCTGATGGCGACGCCGAGGATGATGGCGCCAAGGCCCAGGGCCATGAGGGACATGTAGCCTTTGAGCCAGTACATGCAGGCCATGGAGAAGAGGGCGCCGTAGATGACGGGGAGGATCTGGTGCAGGATGAAGCCGAGGTTATGGAAGCTGAGCACCATGATAATGAGGATGAGGAGGAGGGACAGGCCGATGGTCCAGACCAGGTCCCGTTTGATGGTGCCGGCGTTGGAGACGCTGCCCATGGGGTTGCCGTGTACGAGGACGCGGAGTTCGGGGTTGGCGGCTTCGAAGTCTTTCCGGGCTTTGTCGATCATCTTGACAAGGCGGGTGCCTTTGCCGGAGTCTGTGGAGATGAAGGAGGGGGCGAGGAAGGCCAGGGCTACGCTCTTGTCCAGGCAGAAGAAATGGCCGTCTGCGATGTTGTAGCTGCCGGACATGTCTCCCGAGAGGGTCTCCAGGAATATTTTTCTGAGGGCCAGGGGGTCCATGGAGACCAGCTGGGTGTCGTCGCCGGTTTCATCTTCCATGATGAGGTGGGCGTTTTCGAGCATCTGGGCCTGGATGGCTTCCGGGGTCAGGGCTTTCTCGATGAGTGGGTACCAGGTGGTGTCCATGAAGGACGGAATGTGGGCCAGGCCGTATTCCATGGCAGAGAGGCCGGCTTCGATGTCCATGCTGGAAAGGATGCCCCTGATGAGGTGGCTGGATGAATCCCGCTTCTGAAGCAGGTCGCAGAACTCCTCCACGGCCTGTCCCAGCACGAGGTGATTCACCGGATGGAGGGTGTCCCGCGAGGTTACCTGGATGAAGACTTTCTCCTTGAGGTCGATTTCGCCGAAAGCCAGTTCTGTAGACTCTTCTGTCTCCGGCAAGAGTTTCATGATGTCTTCCTCATAGCGGAGCTTGATGCCGAACCAGGCAAATACGACCGTGCTTGAGATGAGGAGGATCCACATCAGGGCCTTGTGCCCCTGGAAGAAGTTGTATAATGGAAGGAATATCCTATGCATAGCAGTTTTGGTATATAAATTTTACAAATATAGTGTTTTTTTGGGAATGTGTTGTGGAAGCGGAGGTGGGGGCAAGGTGGGGGCAAGGTGGGAGCAAGGTGGCAGGGTGGCTGGAAGACGGGTGCAGGCGGGTGGGTGGCGCTCCACCTGCGACGTTTCGTGCGTCCACCTGCGACGTTTGGCTGTTCCATCTGCAACGATCTGACCGTCCACCTGCGACGTTTCATGCGCCCACCTGCGACGCGTGGCGGTTAATCTGCTTATTTTCAGTCTGTTGGCACAACTGACGGGTGCTCAAAACATACCCGTCAGTTGTGCCAATTAATTGATAATTAGCACCATAGGCGCCACGGGATAAATGGCTGTTACTTCTCGCTTACCCACCTGCGACGTTCCATGTGCTCACCTGACACGCCCTTGCCGCGTTGACGCCAAATCGCCATTCTGTGCGTTCTACGTGTCTACGCGGCAAGCATTTTGGCGAAAACGGCGCAAAACCCGGCCGCGTTGACAGGAAAACGGCTTTCTGTGCGTTCTGCTCGTCAACGCGGCATGACGTTGCTGGCTTTTTCGTGTGTTTTGGACTGGTTCGGCAGCAGCTCTGTGTAGTAGATGAGCTTGCAGGTCGCCTGTGTAGTAGATGAGCTTGCAGGTCGCCCGTGTAGTAGCTGGGCTTGCAGGTCGCCCGTGTAGTAGCTGGGCTTGCAGGTCGCCTGTGTAGTAGATGAGCTTGCAGGTCGCCCGTGTAGTAGATGAGCTTGCAGGTCGCTCGTGTAGTAGATGTGGTTACAAGTCGGTCTGGAGTTGCAGGGCGAGGGTGTAGGAAGGGCGTCGGTCGGTGCGGAGCTGGCAGGCGGCGCGGAGGTTGCCCTTCAGGCTGAAGAACCGCAGTGGGTGCCTCTGGCTTAGGTTGCGGAATGGACGGAGCTTCAGGGAGCCGACGGCAGAGAAGGCGATACCGCGGCCGTTGTAGGCAGGGACAGAGAAGGTGCCGGGTGCATCGCGCTCGTAGCAGTAGATGCGGGCATCCCAGACAGGAATGGAAAAGCCGGTTATACGCAGGTAGAGGGCCGATGACTCGTTCTTGCGGCCGCCTTCCACATACGTAAGGAAGCCCCACATGCTGCAGCGGACTGCCTCCAGCCGTGCCGTGAGGAGCCAATAGGCCGGGCTGACCGATGCCGTGTATGGGGCCGATGCTGATGCCGATGCCGATGCCGAGGTGGGTGCGGAGGTGAACTTGAGGTCGGCGCGGAGGCTGGTGCGGGGCGATTCGTAGTTGCGGTAGCGCTCGGTGACGCGGGTGTCGATGAGCCAGAACGGGGTAATCTGCCACTGCCACTGCGAGTAGATGCGGATCTGGATGCGGCGGGGATCGGTGCCTGGAATGGGCAGGAGCGAGGCGTCGACCGTCACTGATGCCGTGTGGGTCCCGCCAGCCGGGCCCGTCCCGCCGTTTATGTCGGTTCCGCGGTGGGCCGTTGCCGTTGATGAAGCGGTGTTGCCGGCCCTTCGGGAGGCGTAGGCGAGGCCCAGGGCGGCGCCGTATTCGCCGTACTTTTTGCCGGTGAAGCGGCGGGGGAGGGCGCGGGCCTGGGCCGCCCATTTCCAGGAGTCGTTCCAGCGGCCGGAGGCGGCGGTTTTGAAGGCGACGGAGCGGGAACGGCAGGCGAGTTCGGCCGTGAGGAGGGCGTGGCGGGAGGTGAGGCGGCCGTCAAGGGCGAGGGTGCAGCCGGTGGCATCGGCCCAAAGTGCGGTGATGCCCAGCTGGGCGGTGCGGGAGAGGTAGTCGGCGTGGAGGCCGTAGTCGTTGTGCTGGCCGATGTACCCCGCCGCGCGGATGTGCGCCCTATCGTAGGAGAGGGCCACGCCGCGATGCACGCCGGAGGGGGCGTACGACCATACGGGAGAGAGTCCGGTGGGACGTTTCAGGAAGGCGTCGAGGGTGGAGAGGCTCTCCATCGAGAAGCCGGACCAGGCGGCGAGGCCCTGGCCCCAGCGGGCGTTGAAATGGCCGGCGAGAAGGCGCCAGGGGCCGAGGGTGGCATCGGCATAGAACGAGCCATCGGCCTTCCCGGAGCCATCGGCCTGCGCCCGCCACACGCCGTCCCTTCGCCAGGCGCCGCCGGCCTGCCAGGTGATGCCTGCGCGGGGGAGCTCTCCGCCGGCTTTGAGCTTGCCGCCGAGGGTGGTGAGCGCCCCGCGGAGGAGCGCGGTCGCCCGGGTGCGGACGGTATCGGCCTGCCCGGGAAGCCGGTAGGAGGTGAAGGAGAGAAAGGGGGCGAGCGCAGCGGCGGCGACGGGGCCGAAGCCGTCCACGAGGGCAAGCTCCTCGGCCGACAGGATGTCGCCGTACGCTGCGCGGTAATCGCGGATGGAGGCGGCCTGGTAGTCGCTTATTAACAGGTTCGCGCGAAGATGCGGGTTGTTGATGCGCACGACTGCCGCGGCTTCCAGACGCTCCGGCAAATCGGCCGGAATCTCCTCCTCCGACGCAGCCCCCGAAAGATACAAGGCCGCCCTGATGACCGACTCCTCCTGAGCCGGCAGGGACCAGGCGACGAGTCCCAAAACCACGGAAATGAACAGTCTTTTCATATCGTAAGTTACGAAAGCTGCATCCTATCCTCCAAAAAATGTTGATAACTTGTGTGGTTTTAGCCGATTTTATTGTGTGTTTTTTATTATTTTT
>ONKO01000023.1 GCA_900318445.1 uncultured Bacteroidales bacterium | reverse complement strand
GAAGTGATCCAGGTTGCGTTTCTGTTTCTTGGTCTTCTTGGTGAGGATGTGGCTGTGATAAGCGTGCTTCCTCTTGATCTTTCCCGATCCGGTAAGCGTAAAGCGCTTTTTGGCACCGGAGTTGGTTTTAAGCTTTGCCATTGTGTTAAACAATTATTAATTATACATAATAAGGATTACACCTTACTTTTTCTTCACCGGAGCGATCATCATGCTCATGCGCTTGCCTTCGAGTACCGGCATGTTCTCTGCGCGGCCAAATTCTTCCAGCTCCACGGCGAAGCGCAGCAGCTGCTTCTCTCCCTGCTGGGCGAACTGGATGGAGCGTCCGCGGAAGAAGATGGAGGCTTTCACCTTGGAACCTTCCTGGAGGAACTCCTGGGCATGCTTGAGCTTGAACTGGAAATCGTGTTCGTCGGTGTTGGGTCCGAAGCGGATTTCCTTGATGACAATCTTCGCAGCGTTGGCTTTCATCTCCTTGGCGCGCTTGCGCTGCTGATAGAGATACTTCTGGTAATCCAGAATCTTGCACACAGGCGGTTCTGCCTTGGCGCTGATTTCCACCAGATCCAGCTCAAGTTCCTCGGCCAGGGCCAGGGCCTTGCTGAAGGGATAGACTCCCTGCTCGGGGATGTTGTCCCCTACCAGGCGCACCTCGGAGGCGGTAATTTCACGGTTAATCCGAAGGGCGTTCTCGTCCTTCTGACTGGCCTGAGCCTGCACGGGCTTCTTTTTGAGGCCCGAAGGTCTCGGTTTAAAAGGCGTTGCGATAGTTTTGCTCCTTTAAAATGTTAAACTTACTGGCCCAGTTCTTCTGCCACAGCGGCGCGGACATAATCCACAAACTGAGGCACGCTCATGGAACCCTGGTCCACGGCTCCACGGCGTACAGACACGGTTTCATCGGCCTGTTCTTTCTCGCCGACAATCACCAGAAGCGGAACGCGCAAAAGGGATGTCTCACGGATTCTCTTACCCAGCGTCTCGTTTCTGTCGTCTACAGAAGCGCGAATTTCGGAATTATTTAGCAGATTTACAACTTTTTTCGCATAATCTGCATATTTTTCGCTCACAGGCAGCACTTTAACCTGGTCGGGGTGCAGCCAGAGCGGCAGGTGACCGGCGGTGTGCTCGAGGAGCACGGCGACGAATCTTTCCAGCGAGCCGAAGGGTGCGCGGTGAATCATGACCGGGCGCTTGCGGCTGCCGTCGCTGTCTACATATTCCAGTTCAAAGCGCTCCGGCAGGTTGTAGTCTACCTGGATGGTACCGAGCTGCCAGCTGCGGCCGATGGCATCCTTCACCATGAAGTCCAGCTTGGGGCCGTAGAAGGCAGCCTCGCCGGTTTCCACTACATAGGGAAGACCCTTCTTCTTGGCGGCATCGATGATGCCCTGCTCGGCCTTTTCCCAGTTTTCCTCGGAGCCGATGTACTTGGACGGGTTCTTGGGGTCCCGCAGGGATACCTGGGCGGTGAACTTATCGAACTTGAGGGTCTTGAAGACGTACAGGATGAGGTCGATCACCTTCTCGAATTCCTCCTGGAGCTGGTCCTGGCGGCAGAAAAGGTGGGCGTCGTCCTGGGTGAAGCTGCGCACACGGGTGAGGCCGTGGAGCTCTCCGCTCTGCTCATAGCGGTATACGGTGCCGAACTCTGCAAAGCGCAGGGGGAGGTCACGGTAGGAGCGGGGGGCGCTGCGGAAAATCTCGCAGTGGTGCGGGCAGTTCATGGGTTTGAGGAGGTACTCCTCGCCTTCCTGAGGGGTGTGGATGGGCTGGAAGGAGTCTTTTCCGTATTTGGCATAGTGACCGGAAGTCACGTAAAGCTCTTTTGCACCGATGTGGGGAGTAACCACGGGGAGGTAGCCGTACTCGGCCTGCTTCTTGGCAAGGAAGCTCTGGAGGGTATTGCGCAGGGCGGCGCCACGGGGCAGCCACAGGGGCAGACCGGCACCGACGCGCTGGGAGAAGGTGAAGAGTTCCATCTCCTTGCCAATCTTGCGGTGGTCTCTCTTCTTGGCCTCTTCAAGCACCACCAGGTACTCATCGAGCATGCTCTTCTTTGGGAAGGTGATACCGTAGATACGGGTGAGCTGGTTACGGGTTTCGTCTCCTCTCCAGTAGGCACCGGCCAGGGAGAGCACCTTCACGGCCTTGATGACCTCGGTGTTTTTCAGGTGCGGTCCGCGGCACAGGTCCGTGAACTGGCCATTGGTGTAATAGGTGATGGTACCGTCTTCGAGCTCGGAGATGAGCTCCTGCTTGTACTGGTCTCCTTTTTCGGTGAAGTATTTGAGGGCATCGGCCTTGGATACTTCGATGCGCTGGAACTCCTGCTTCTCACGGGCAAACTCCAGCATCTTGTCTTCGATGGCCTTGAAATCGGCATCCGTGAGGGTGCGGCCATTCATGTCTACGTCATAATAGAAGCCGTTTTCGATGGCGGGGCCGATGCCAAACTTCACGCCGGGGTACAGGGCCTCGAGGGCCTCGGCCATCAGGTGTGAAGAGCTGTGCCAGAAAACTTTCTTGGCTTCATCGTCCTCCCATTTGAGGAGGCGGATTTCCACGTCCTCGTTGATGGGGCGGGTAAGGTCGATGGTGGTTCCCTTGGACGTCTCGGGTTCGTTGGGGCGCTTGATATTAACAGCCAGGATTTGCTCAGCTAAACGAGGGCTGATGCTCATCGCAATGTCATAACCGCTTACGCCAGCTTCATACTGCCGTACGCTTCCGTCGGGGAACTTGATGTTAATCATAATCTTTTTTGAGTTTATTACTTACAATGTCTTTCACTCCGTGAAACACTCCGTTTCACGCAAAATAGTTTGCAAAGTTACGAATTATAGGGGACAAAAAAAAGAGCGGAACTACAGCCGCTCTTTAATCTGGTAGTTGTTGCGCCCTTCGGCGCTGCGGGAAATGAGCTCTCCCACAAAGCCCGAAAGGAAGAACATGGCGCCCAGGACTACAGCCAGAAGGGCCAGGTAGAACAGGGGCTGGTCCGTTACAGCCCGGTAGGGGAGGCCATGAGCCTGGTGATAGAGTTTGGCGGCGATGACCCAGATGGTCATGACAAAGCCGATGAGGAACATCAGGATGCCGCTGGCACCGAAAAAGTGCATGGGCTTTCCCCCGAAACGGGAGAGGAACCACAGGCTCATGAGGTCCAGGAAACCGTTCACGAAGCGGTCCATGCCAAACTTGGACACGCCGAACTTGCGTTTCTGGTGATGCACAGGCTTTTCTCCGATCCTGGAGAAGCCGGCGTTTTTCGCGAGGTACGGAATGTAACGATGCATTTCTCCGTATACCTCTATATTCTTGACCACCTCCCTGCGGTATGCCTTGATGCCGCAGTTCATGTCATGCAGATGGATGCCGGTAACCTTGCGGGCCGCCCAGTTATAGAGTTTGGACGGAAGGTTCTTGGTGAGGGCGTTGTCTTTGCGATGCTGCTTCCAGCCGCTCACAAGGTCGAGGCCGTCTTCCCGGATCATGCGCACCATTTCGGGAATTTCCTCGGGAGAGTCCTGCAGGTCCGCGTCCATGGTGACCACAATGTCGCCCTGGGCTGCGGCGAAGCCCTCATACAGGGCGGCCGATTTGCCGTAGTTGCGGCGAAAGCGGATGGCGTGTACGTTTTCATCGGCCATCTTGGAAATGACGTCCCATGACCCATCGGTGGAACCATCGTCCACGAAGATGAGTTCATAAGTAAAGTCCTTGAGGGAAGCGTCAATCCAGGCCTTGAGCTCGGGAAGGCTTTCGGCCTCATTGAAAAGGGGAATGATGATGGAAAGGTCCATAGTTTACTCATCGTCGGGGGTGTCGCTTTCCTTCGGAGGGAAAGGACCGCCAAAAAGTTTCTGGAGAAAGATATAACGGGACATGATGGAAGCAAGCACCGTTCCGTACAGGAAACAGTAGATCCACTGGGAGAAGAATGTGATGATGGGCAAATTGTCCATCATACTCTCCAACTCGCTGCGGCCCGACGTTCCCATGGGCATGGCCTGCACCATCTGGTCTATGAGCTCGTTCATCTGGGCCTCGGGCATTTTCATTATGAAAAGGGCCTGGGCCGATGCCAGAAGAAGGCCGCTGAGAAGCGCTGCCCTTCTCCCCAGCTTGTAAGTGTCTACAATCTTGACGTCCTCGTAACGGCGGCGAAGGGAGAGCATCACATCCTTCATCAGGAGAATGCACCCGAAAAACTCAACCACCCAGAGCAGGATGGAAGCAGCCGTAATGAGGAACGAGTTGCCGGAGCCGGCAGCGAGTTCCTTGAGCACGAGGCACCCAACAGACACCCCGCCCAGGAACGCACCAGCCTTGGCGGCTTCGTTCCAGAGTGTGCTATTATCCAGACGTCGCTTCATAGACTGCAAAGGTAAGAAAAAGATTCGTTCATTCCCATAGTGGAGGCTCGGATGTAAAGCAAACCATACGAGCACGCGGAGATGCGCAAAAAGGGGCAATATTGCGCATCCAGAAATGCTACAGCACGTGGAGATGCGCAAAAAGGGCCGAAATCGCGCATCCAGAAATGCTACAGCACGCGGAGATGCGCAAAAAGGGCCGAAATTGCGCATCCAGAAATGCTACAGCACGTGGAGATGTGCAAAAAGGGCCTTTTTTGCGCATCTCCACGTGCTCGTATGATGTACGTACAAAAAATCGGCTTTGTAGCGCTCTTTCGATGTACGTACATCCGTTGCTGCTGCCGCGTTGACGCCGAATCGCCATTCTGTGCGTTCTACGTGTCAACGTGGCAAGGTTTTTTGGCACAACGGCATAAAATGTTGCCGCGTTGACGCCGAATCGCCATTCTGTGCATTCTACGTGTCAACGTGGCAACGTTTTTTGGCACAACGGCATAAAAGGCTGCCGCGTTGACGCCGAATCGCCATTCTGTGCGGTCTACGTGTCAACGTGGCAAGGTTTTTTGGCACAACGACATAAAATGCTGCCGCGTTGACGCCAAATCGCCATTCTGTGCGTTCTACGTGTCAACGTGGCAAGGTTATTTGGCAAAACGGCATAAAACACTGCCGCGTTGACGGCAAATCGCCATTCTGTGCGGTCTACGTGTCAACGTGGCAAGGTTTTCCAGCAAAACGGCCATTTCTGCTGCCGCGTTGACGGCAAATCGCCATTCTGTGCGGTCTACGTGTCAACGTGGCTGATTATAAACCTCCAATGCTTTTCTGAGGATGGCGAGGGCGCGGGCGAGGTCCTCTTTTTTGAGGACGTAGGCCATGCGCACCTGGTTCTTGCCCAGGCCGGGGGTGCTGTAGAAGCCGGCGGCGGGGGCCATCATGACGGTTTCGCCATTGAGGCGGAAGTCCGTGAGGAGCCATCGGCAAAAATCTTCGGCATCGTTCACGGGAAGGCTGGCTACGGTGTAGAAGGCGCCTTCCGGCATGGGGGAGTAGACGCCCGGAATCTCATTGAGGCCTTTGATGAAGAAGTCTCGGCGCTCCTTGTACTCGTCAAAGCAGGCCTTGGCGTAGTCTTCCGTGCCCTCGATGGATTCGGCGGCGACAATCTGGCCCAGAAGGGGCGGGCTCAGGCGGGCCTGGCAGTACTTCATGACGGTGTCGTGCACTTCGCGGTTCTTGGTGACGAGCATGCCAATACGGATACCGCATTCGCTGTAGCGCTTGCTCACGGAGTCAATCATGATTACATTCTTGCGAATACCCAGCGACAGGGCGCTCACATATGGTTTCCCGTTGTAGATAAACTCCCTGTACACCTCGTCCGAAAACAGGAAAAGGTCATATTTTATGACAATCTCCTTGATGCGCTGCAGCTCTTCCGGGGTGTAGACATAACCCGTGGGGTTGGAAGGGTTGCACAGCAGGATGGCCTTGGTGCGCGGGGTGATGGCTTTTTCGAAATCCTCCACCGAAGGCAGCGCAAAGCCGTCCTCAATGCGTGCGGTGACGGTTTTTACCTTGATGCTGCTGGTCTTGGAGAAGGAAATGTAGTTGGCATAGCCGGGCTCCACCATGATGACTTCGTCTCCCGGATCCAGGCAGGCCAGAAAGCCCAGGAGGATAGCCTCCGAGCCACCGGCCGTAATGATGATGTCGTCCGGAGTGACGTCTACGCCATACCTCTTATAATACTTGACCAGTTTCTCCCGCAGGAAGGCATATCCTTCGGAGGGGCTGTATTCCAGCGTCTCGCGGTCAATGTGTTTCAGGGCCTCCAGGGCCTTCCTGGGAGTAGGGAGGTCTGGCTGGCCAATGTTCAGATGATACACTTTAACGCCTTGCGCCTTGGCCTCGCGGGCCAGCGGAGCAAGCTTACGGATGGGAGATGACGGCATCAGGGAGCCGCGCTTGGAAATTAGGGGCATAGTTTTTTTACAACATTCCCAGCATGCGGCTGCGCACCAGGAGCGAAGCACCGTACGGGGCCGCCTTTTCTTTGAGCTGTGTCAGTTTAATGGAAGTGTCTCGGTTAGCGATATTGAGCACATGGCGCTTGATGGCGGTGCGGATGGGCAGCATGAGGTAGTCTCCTGCAGCCACAGCCACTTTTCCGCCAATCACCACCAGCTCCGGATTGAAGATGTTGATAAGGCCGGCAAGGCCTTTCCCCAGGCTGGTGCCCAGTTTTTCCACCATCTCGATCGCCAGGATATCCTCGCTGTTGATGGCGGTGAAAATGTCGTTCAAGTTTACGCGGCCTTCGCTCTTGAAGGTAGCGGCCAGCGAAGAAGCACGGCCTCCGGCCAGCTTTTCGCCGATCATGCGCACGAGGGCGCTGCCCGATGCGCCTGTTTCCAGGCAGCCGGTCTTGCCGCATCGGCACATCTGTCCGTTGTCGAGGAGCGGGAAGTGGCCGAACTCTCCGGAGTATCCGGACGTGCCGTAATAGAGGTGGCCGTCCAGGATCATGCCCATGCCCAGGCCCCAGCTCACGTTCACAAAGAGCATGTTCTTCTCCTTGAGGCCGTCTCCGAGGTACTCGCCGTACGTCATGGCACGGGAGTCGTTCTCCAGCACCACGCGTACGTTCAGGTCCTCTTCCAGGATGCTGGCAATGGAATGGTGTTCGTCAAAGGAGTAGCTGTTGGAGTAGCCGGTAACGGGATTTACGCGGCCCGGAATGCTCACGCCCACGCCCATCACCTTGTTCCAGTCCATGTTCTGGAGGTTCACGTACTCGCGGATGGCATTGGCCACGCGGTGCACGGCGTCTTCATTGGCTTCCATCTTGAACGGAATGTCGTCCTGGAACTTGAGCAGGCCTCCCTTGAAGTCGGTGATGGCAATGCTGGCGTGGGAGTTGCGGATATCCACGCCGATGAAATAGCCGGCATCGGGGTTAAGGCCGTAGATGGAGGGCCTGCGGCCGCCGGAAGTGCCCGACTTGCCCATGTCGATCATAAAGCCCTCGTCCATCAGTTCGCCGATGAGCTTGGTGGCCGTAGGGACCGAAGCGCCGATGGCCTCGCTGAGGGCGGCGATACTGTGTTCTCCACGCTCAATGCAAAGATACAAAATGGTCTTTTTGAGCAGGGAGTTTTTATTATCTTTCTTGTCTAAAAAGGTTGCTCTCATAATCGACAGTATTGTTAACGCGCAAATATATAAAAATTTTTTCAATATGTAGAAATTATTGCAAAATAATTTAATAAAATACTTCCCGGGAAAATTTGTATCTTTGCGTCTTGATATGTTTGTGAAAGTAAAAAGCTGGTTCCGGGAATTCCGCCTGTCCCTGAGGATGAAGATTTCGCTCGCCCTCAGTGCCATCGCCGTGGTTCTCCTCATGTCCAGCATCATCTCATGGCTGGAGTATCGGCACATGTCGAGTTACGTGTCCAGCCTTATTGCCGGAAACGTAAACAATATCCACCATACGCAGGAGCTGGTAGACGCCGTGGATACGTACAATCTGGAAATGCTGGCCGTTATTGGCGGGGAAACCCTCACCGCGGTTCCGGCCTTTGACAAGGACGGCTTCCTCCGCAGCTGCGAGGAGCTCAAGGAGAATCTGGGAGACGGCCCTGCCGTTGCCTGGGCCGATTCCGTCGTCTACGCGTATTCGGCCTACATGCTGGCTTCCACGGAGCTGGAAGAGGTGTTCGAGAGCAGCTTCATCAACACGCGGGACTGGTACTTCACGCGGCTTCAGCCCCTTTTCGGGCGCATGCGCGGCTACATGGACCGGCTGTCGGCCTCCCTGTACGATGACCTGGAGCAAAACTCGCGGGACTTTGACAGCGGCTTTTTCCGTAGCATCATCCCCAGCACGGTGGCGGTCTCGGTGGGCATCATCCTGGTCTTCCTCCTCATGTTCTACATCCATGTGTACTACGTGAGCCCCATTTACCGCATGCTGGAAGCCATGAGGGATTATCTGGGCTACCGGAGGCGCTACACCTATACCTTCGACGGCAACGACCAGCTCAACGACCTCAATACTGCCATCACCGAGCTCACGGAGGAAAACCGGTCGCTGCGCAAACGAATCTCAGACCTTAGAGACAAGCAATGAACCTGAAGGTGATATCGCGCAATGTGGGCATGGCACTGCTGGTCAGCGCCCTGTTCATGCTGCTGTCGGTGCTCATTTCTCTCCACGACGGCGCAGACAGTGCGCTGGCACCGCTCGTCATCAGCTTCATCATTACCTTTATAGTAGGTATCTTCCCCTTCTTCTTTGTGCGGAAGACTTCCCAGATTTCTCTGAAGGACGGATACATGATCATTTTCCTGTCGTGGCTCCTGTCCTTTATCTTCGGGTCCATGCCCTATGCCCTCTGGGGCGGTCCTTTCACGGTAGTCAATGCCTGGTTCGAGAGCGTTTCGGGCTTCACTACTACCGGAGCCACCATCCTTTCGGATGTAGAAGCGCTTCCGCGCAGCCTGCTGTTCTGGAGATCGGCCACCCACTTTATCGGCGGCCTGGGTGTCGTGGTGTTCCTTCTCCTGATTATCCCCACGTCGTCGCCGGTGCGGCTGCGCCTTACCAATATGGAGTTGTCTTCGCTCTCCAGAGACGACTATAAGAGCCGGGCCAACCGTACGGTGTACATCTTTGCCTGGGTGTATCTGGGCCTCTGCGCCGCGGCGTTCCTGTGCTACTGGGCTGCAGGGATGAGCGCTTTCGACGCCATCTGCCATGCATTCTCCGTGTGTGCCGCAGGCGGTTTCTCTACGCGCAACCTCAGCATCGGCGCATTTGATTCTACCCTCATTTCGCTGGTCACCATCGTGTTCATGTTCCTGGCGTCGGTGCACTTCGGCCTCATCTTCATCGCGTTGGTGGGCCGGACGCTGCGGCCGCTGCGAAACCCCGTGATGCGCTTCTACCTGGTGTGGCTGGCGGTGATTTCCATCGTTACGTCCATCTCGCTCAAGTTCGGAGGCATTGACAAGAGTTGGGGATCGGCTTTGTTGGACGGCACTTTCCATGTGGTGAGCTATGCGTCCACCACCGGCTTTGCCATCTCCGACAATGCTTCCTGGCCCATGCTGCCATGCTTCCTGCTCATGCTCGTGAGCCTGGTGTGCGGCTGCGCCGGTTCCACTACCGGTGGTATGAAGGTAGACCGCGTGATGGTGCTCATCAAGGCCATCCACATGCAAATCCAGAAGACGCTGTATCCATCTTCGGTTTTCGAGGTGCGTATGGGCAGGCGTGTGCTCCACGACGAAGAAATCTATCCCCAGATTCTGTATCTGGCCTTGTTTATCCTGCTCATCGGCCTGTCCACCTTCCTGTGCCTGCTGTTCGGAGACCCCAACGGCAACGCGTTGCACGGATCGGTGTCCACGCTCACCAACGTGGGACCTTCGCTGGGCAGCATCGGCTCCATGGGAAACTACGACGCAGAGCCGCTTCCCATGAAGCTCATTTTCTCGGCCAATATGTTCCTCGGCCGCGTGGAAATCTTCCCTGTCTTTGCCGTGATTTCCTCCCTCGTTAACAGAAAGTACCAGGGACGTGCGTAACCAACTATTTTATAACGCTTTCTGCGCGCATTTCCCGTACGAGGCTACGCCCTGCCAGCGGTCGCTGCTCAAGGAGGTTTCCAATTTTTTGTGTTCGGACGACGGCGACATCCTGGTGGTGAACGGATACGCTGGAACGGGTAAGACATCGGCCATGGCGGCGGTGGTGGCGGGCCTTAAAGACCTGTCGCTGACTTCTGTCCTGCTGGCGCCCACCGGCCGCGCGGCCAAAGTGCTGTCGCTCTATGCGGGGCATGCGGCCTCCACCATCCACAAGCACATTTACCGGCAGAAATCGTTCGGGGCCGATGGCGTGGGCGCATTCTCGCTCTCGCCGAACAAGGCCCGCAGCACGCTCTATATCGTGGACGAAGTGTCTCTCATCGGCATCTCTTCGTCGGAGGGGTCGTCTTTCGGGACGGGGGATTTGCTGGCCGACCTCGTGTCCTTCGTGCGCTCCGGCGTGGACTGCAAACTCATCCTCATGGGGGACGACGCGCAGCTGCCGCCCGTGGGGCTGGACGCTTCGCCGGCGCTGTCGCGGGACTACATGGCCGCTTTCGGGGGGGTATCGTTCGTGACGCTCACGTCGGTGGTGCGGCAGGCCGAGGGCTCGGGCATCCTCGTGAACGCAACGCATCTTCGGTCGCTGCTGCCTTTTTCGGGGACCTCCCTGGGCCTTCGCTGCGAGGGCTTTCCCGACATTCAGCGTCTTTCCGGCGGGGACCTTTTGGAAACTTTGGCCGATGCCTATGGCCGATACGGCGAGGACGAAGTGGTGGTGCTGTGCCGCTCCAACAAGCGGGCCGGCCGATACAACCTGGGTATCCGCGGTCAGGTCCTCTACCGCGAGGAGCAGCTTACCCGCGGCGAGAAGCTCATGGTGGTGAAGAACCACTATCTCACCGGCCTGGAAGGCACGGACTACATTGCCAACGGGGACATCGGCACGCTGGTGTGGATCAAGCACTTCGAGGAGCGTTACAGCCTTCACTTTGCCGATGCCTGCCTCGCCTTCCCCGACTACGGCAACCAGGAAGTGGAAATGAAGGTGCTGCTGGATACGCTCACGTCCGATGCGCCGTCGCTGGACTCTGCCTCTTCGCAAGCCCTGTGGCAGGGCGTCTGGGCCGATTATGAACATGTTACCGTTAAGCGCAAACGCTACGAGGCCGTGCGCGAAGACCCCTTCTACAGCGCCCTGCAAATCAAGTATGCCCACGCCATCACCACCCACAAGGCCCAGGGCGGCCAGTGGCAGTGTGTCTTCATTGACAACCCCTTCTGGCAGGACGATCTCACCGATGATGACGTTAAGTGGCTCTATACCGCCCTCACGCGTGCGGTTTCGCAGGTGTATCTGGTCAATTTCCCGGATAGGGTGTTTGGTTAACTTTCGGCTGTCTAGCCCGCATACCTGCACCAAAACGTGATCCAGCATTTCTGGATGCGCATTTTGCCGCGATTTTGCTCTTCCCCACGTGCTGGAGCATTTCTGGATGCGCATTTTGAGGCCTTTTTGCTCTTCTCCACGTGCTGGGACGCTGCCATCCAGGTCAAGACGCAAGTGGCGCAGGTAACGGCTCAAATGGTGCAGGTTCCAGACATGAACGGCGCAGGTTCCAAACCACAGCCGAAACCTGCGCCGCAAATCGGCCTTCTACACTGTTCTGTTGGCGCAGGTTCCAAGCCTAAAATGGAACTTGCGCCACTAGAATACACAGAACACCAATTCGCGAAGCAGTTCCCGGACGCAACTGGCGCAGGTCCCGCCACGGATGGCGCAGGTCTCAACGCCGATGACTTCTGGCTGGCCCCCAGTGCAGCCAACATGACAAAATTCAACCGGTTACCCGCACCTGTTCCTATTTCCCATGGCTATCCCGCCAAAATTTCGTACCTTTAATGCCATGAAAACGAACCTATGGATTATTGCGGCCTCGCTGCTGGCTGCGGCAGGCCTCACGGCAAATGCGCAAGGACAAATTCCTGCAGCCTACAAATGGCTTAATAACAACGAAGTAGCATTCAGCTACGACGGGTCATACACAGACAGCACCTGTTTCTCACTCACAGTGGGAAAAAAGCATACAATCCGCAAGGATGGCGTCAAGGCTCCTGAGAAATACAGCCGTTTTCCCCTGCAGCCGGAAGGTGCCGTGAATCTCACCTACAGCCCGGACTCTACCAAGCTCGCCTTCACGCGCGCGAATGATTTATGGGTCGTGGATATCGCCAGCGGAAAGGAAACCCGCCTCACCCAAGACGGTACCGAAACCATCATGAATGGCTATGCCAGCTGGGTGTACTATGAGGAAATCTTCGGCCGGCCGTCGCAGTACCGCGCCTTCTGGTGGAGCCCCGACAGCAAGACGCTCGCCTTCTACCGCTTTGACGACACGGAGGTGCCCATGTTCCCCATCTACTCGGCCAAAGGCCAGGACGGTACGCTGCGGAAGACCCATTACCCCAAGGCAGGGGAGCGCAACCCGGAGGTTCGCATCGGCTTTGCCGATATTGCCGATGGCAGCATTGTCTGGGCCGATTTCGACCCGCACGAGGACCAGTACTTCGGGACGCCCTTCTGGGGAGCCGACAGCAAGACGTTCTTCGTGGCCCGCGAGCCGCGCATCCAGAATACCCTGGACTTGTATGCGGTGTCTCCGGCCGACGGCTCCAAGAAGGCCATCTACCACGAAGAAGTGGACACCTGGCTGGACTGGATGGAGAATATGCTGTTCACTGACAAGGGCTTATACATGGTGCGCAGCTTCGAGACCGGCTGGCAGCAGATCTATTTCCTCAGCTACGACGGCAGCACGCTCCGGCGCCTCACCGACGGTCCCAACTGGCGCATCGGCCTTCAACGCGTAGAGAAAGACGGCACCGTCTACTTCACCGCCGAGCGCGACTCCCACGTGCGCGCAGCGCTGTACAAGGTTTCGCCGAAGGGACAGATATCGGCCCTCACAGACCCCGCGATGAACGTGGCCGATGTGAGCTTCGCCCCCGACGGCAAGCACTTCGTGACGCTGTCGTCCAACCTCCGCACGCCGTGGGAGGTGCGCCTGCACGATGTCAAGGGCCGCTCCGAGCTCGTCGGCGCGATGCAGGGGCAGGCCGATGGTACCGGCTCCATCGTCACCATCACGGTGGACGGTCTGGAGCTGCCGGGCGTCATCTACTACCCCGAAGACTTTGACCCCTCCCGCCAGTACCCCGTGCACGTTGACATCTACGGCGGCCCCGACACCCCGCAGGTGCACGACCGCTGGGTGGCTCCTTCGCGGTATGCGTGGTACAGGCAGAACGGCATCATCGAGCTCATTGCCGATTGCCGCGCCGCCGGCCACAACGGCAGGGCCGGCACCGACGCCATCTACAAGCGCCTGGGCACCGTGGAAGTGAGCGATTTCATCGAATGGGCCAAGTGGCTCCAGAGCCTCCCGTACGTCAAGGCCGACAAGATTGGCGTAGAGGGCTTCAGCTTCGGCGGCACCATGACCACGCTCCTTGTGGCCGAAGCCCCTTCCTATTATCATTATGGCATTGCCGGCGGTGGTGTCTATGACTGGGCCTTGTATGATACCCATTACACGGAACGGTTTATGTCCACGCCCGAGGACAATCCGGACGGCTACCGTGAGACGGCCGTGATTCGGAGGTTGAGCGGGTATCCGACGAAGGTGGGGGCTAGTGCCGGTGCTGGGGCTGTTTCCGGTGCTGGGGCTAGCTCTGCTGCTGGTGCTGGTGGTGCTGGTGTCGTCGCTGGCGCAGGTTCTGGTTCCGAGGCTGGCGTGGCTCCGGTCATGCTCAAGCTCACCCATGGCACCGGAGACGACAACGTCCACTTCCAGAACACCCTGCAGCTCATCGATGTCCTGCATAAGCAAGGAGCCTCTTTCGAGTTCATGATCTACCCCGACGGCATGCACGGCTACCGCGGCTACCAGGGCGCCCACTTCCAAAAGGCCAACCAGGACTTCTGGCTCAAGTACCTGAAAGACTAAGCACCATCCACACCGGAACCTGCGCCAACGTCCCCCCAAACTTGGCAAAATTGCCCAAAATGCTAAGTTTCAGGACGCGGCGAGCCCCAAACTTAGCAAAAATGCAAAAAATGCCAAGTTTCAGTGGTGAAACCGTTGCAGGTCGGTGGTGAAACCGTCGCAGGTCAGTGGCGAAACCGTCGCAGGTCATGGGCAAAACTGTCGCAGGTCGGCAAAAATCTCCTCATCTGCGACGTTGTGTGCGCTGTGGCCACGATTTCCGTCGCAGTTCAGTCAAAAAACACGGACCTGCGATGCAAAATGACCTGACCTGCGACGCAAAATGACCAGCCGTTGCAGGTAAGTGGCAAAACCCTTGCAGGACACGTGGCTAACCATCGCAGGTCTGTGGTGAAACCATCGCAGGTCTGTGGTGAAACCATCGCAGGTCTGTGGTGAAACCGTCGCAGGTTAGTGGCGAAACCGTCGCAGGTCGGTGGCGAAACCGTTGCAGGTCAGTGGCGAAACCGTTGCAGGTCAGTGGTGAAACCGTCGCAGGTCAGTGGCTAACCATCGCAGGTCAGTGGTGAAACCGTCGCAGGTCAGTGGCGAAACTGTCGCAGGTCGGTGGCGAAACTGTCGCAGGTCATGGGCGAAACCGTCGCAGGTCGGCAAAAATCTCCTCATCTGCGACGTCATACGCGCTGTGGCCACGATTTCCGTCGCAGTTCAGCCAAAAAACACGGACTTGCGACGCAAAATGACCTGACCTGCGACGCAAAATGACCAGCCGTTGCAGGTAAGTGGCAAAACCCTTGCAGGCCCGTGGCTAACCATCGCAAGTCAGTGGCGAAACTGTCGCAGGTCATGGGCAAAACCGTCGCAGGTCGGCAAAAATCTCCTCATCTGCGACGTCGTACGCGCTGTGGCCATGATTCCCGTCGCAGTTGAGTCAAAAAACACGGACCTGCGACGCAAAATGACCTGACCTGCGACGTAAAATGACCAGCCGTTGCAGGTAAGTGGCAAAACCCTTGCAGGCCCGTGGCTAACCATCGCAGGTCAGTGGTGAAACTGTCGCAGGTCAGTGGTGAAATCGTTGCAGGTCAGTGGTGAAACCGTCGCAGGTCAGTGGCGAAACTGTCGCAGGTCAGTGGCGAAACCGTCGCAGGTCGGCAAAAATCTCCTCATCTGCGACGTCATACGCGCTGTGGCCACGATTTCCGTCGCAGTTCAGTCAAAAAACGAGGCCACTGAAAAACCCCTTGGAATACCATCTAAGGCCACAGAAATAATAGCAAATCACCTCTGAATTATTTGGTGGTTTGCTATTAATTTCGTATCT
>ONKO01000026.1 GCA_900318445.1 uncultured Bacteroidales bacterium | reverse complement strand
CTTCGCGGGAACTTGTCTCCGGCGGGCCCCTCCCCCTGCCCTCGTCCGGGGGTGGACAAGCCACCCGGGCGGGTCTTCCTCCCTCCGCAGTGCCGCTGCAGCTGCCTTATGTTATGAATACAGAGTGTTTCCAGCCAGTTTACCGTCGCAGGTGGAGGCACACCTGCGCCACGCAAAAACCGCACTTCACTGTTCCCTACTCCAAAACGTACTTGCGGATAGCACGGATTTCGTCGTAGGGTATGGCTTTGTCGAGGGCCTCGTAGCAGGGTGTGAGCATGGTAATCTTGGGGTGATCTTTGTAGAAGGCGGTCACAGCCTTGATATGTTCTTCGGAGACAAGGTCTGTAAGGTCTACTTCACCGGTTTCGACAAAAGACAGAAGGTGATCGAAGATGGTGGCCTCGCCCAGTTCACGGCGGCGGGCGATGTCGCTCAGGCTGAGGCCTTCCCGATACAGGAGGAGGGACTGCTCGCGGGTGGGAATCTTTTTGGGTTTAGGCTCGGCAACTTTCTTGGCCGATGTACGGCTGCCAGCGCGTTTTGAAGCCCCGGAGGGAGTTGACTCTCCCAGCAGTGCACGGCTTTTGATGGAGCGATAGCGGTCTGGAACAAAGCCGTTTTCAAGGACATCGGCCAGCGTCTTACAATGCATTTCCCACTGCGGTTTGAGATCCTGGAGGATACGCATGATTCGCTGCCGGGCGTCGGAGTTACCCACTTCGGATGCGCCGATCTGGGGTATCGGGAGTTCTTTCAGGATGGGGAGGAAGTAGCCGGCAGCCTTGGTGCAGCGCTCCGGAAGGAGCGAAGGCTGGGCCGATGACAATTGCTGCAACTGCCTTCGAAAGCGCACGGCAACGTTCTCTGCTTCAATCACTTTCGAGCAGGCTTCTTCAATGAGAACCAGCGCATTGGACTGGGACTTGGCCACGTGCTCACGCCAGACTTTGCGCAGCGTGCACAGTTGCAGGCGCAGGCCTTCGAAGGTGAAGCAATCGGCCCGAAGTACGTCGACAAACTGTTTCTGGTAAGCCGGCAGAGCGTCACTCACGCTGCTTTCCGTGGGGAATGAGGCGTGGAACGCGGCGACATCGGCCTCCTCAAAAAGGACGGATGGCGTGATGGGCCGCGTTAGCGAGATGCCGTCCAGGCTGCGACAGCGGGACAGCGCCACGTACACCTGCCCGAACGCGAAAGCAGCGCCGGCGTCGATGATTACGTGATCGAAGGTGAGTCCCTGGCTCTTGTGAATGGTGATGGCCCAGGCCGGCCGGAGCGGAAACTGACTGAATGAGCCGATGGCCTTCTGCACAATTTCTCCGGAAGCTTCGTCCAGCGAATACTGCAGGTTCTCCCACTCAAGTGGCTCTACCAGAATGGTTTCGCCTTCGTCGTCCAGCACAGTAATGTCCTCTGCCCCAAGCGATTTTACCGTAGCAATCTTGCCGTTGTAGAAGCGGCCTTCGGGGTCGTTCCTGAGGAACATCACGCGGGCGCCTTCCTTCAAGGCAAGCTCGGCCGGGGCCGGATACATGGCTTCCGGGTAATCACCTTTAATTATACAGGGGTACTTGTGCTCCGGCGAGGGAAGGTCCTGGAGGCGCTGGGCATTCACGGCATCGGCCTGGACGTTGTGAGTGGTAAGACGAATCCAGTCGTCGGTGCAGGGCGCACCCACCCGGCTGTTCAGACGTTCCAGCTGAGACGGGGTTAACCGCTGGCTCCTGACTGCATTAAGAATATCAATAAACTCTGTATCCTCTTGTCTATAAATTGTTTGAAGCTCAATGGTAACATACCCGAGCCCTGCCAGCGCTTTGGCATGGAAAAAGTACGGTGACGAATATACCTGCTCCAAATACGGACGTTCCTGCTCCGTTACCACCGGCGAAAGCTGCTGTGCATCCCCTATCATAAGGAGCTGCACCCCGCCAAAAGGTTTTGTACTGTGCCTTACACGCTTCAGGGTCATGTCCACGGCATCCAGAAGATCGGCCCTCACCATGGAGATCTCATCGATAATGAGAAGGTCCATCGTCCTGATAATCCTCTCCTTCTCCCGTTTGATGCGATGGAAGCGCTCCGGCATCTGATACTCGGTCTTGAGTTCCTTTACATCCGGCAGATACGGGCACAGCGGTAACCCGAAGAACGAATGAATGGTACTCCCCTGCGCATTGATAGCTGCAACGCCCGTCGGGGCCAGCACAACCGCCCGCTTGGACGTAGTGTCCACAATGTGCCGAAGGAAGGTAGTCTTTCCCGTCCCGGCCTTTCCGGTAAGGAACACGGATACCCCCGTCTCTTCCACATATTTCTCTGCCAGCGCAAACAGGCGGTCTTTGATCATTTCCATACTTCAGGATTATCGCCGCCATCGATAGATGGGCCGATGGCAAATCGTTTTCTACAAATATAGCAATTTTGATGTGAAATCCAGTGCTTTTGATGAATTTTTTGATGAATTTTCGCAATGGGTTGCCATGCGTGGCACTTACATAACTGATTACTAGCAAATTAGAGTAACAAACGGGTACGTTACGAGCACCCGTCAGCTACTCTAACCTGCTGATTATAGAGCACTTAAACGCCACGGACACTCACAGAAGCACGTTGCAGGTGAAGCAACGGAATGTCGCAGGTTAAACGGTAAAGTGTAGCAGATGGGCATTATTTGTTCCACCTGCGACGTAAATCGAGCACTGGCGCGTTCTTGCGTTGCAGATGAAAAGAATTTTGCCGACCTGCGACGTTTTGTGTTTCTACCCGTTACGGCATATCGAACTAGAATACACTGAAATCTTAACATAAGGCAGCGGCAGCGGTACTGCGGAGGGAGGAAGACCCGCCTGGGGGACTCCGTTCGCATGGGAGGCCAGGTCGCTTCACGCCCTTCGCTCCCATTGCTCACTCCGGCCCCTCCCACCGTTTCCTGCGTCCCCGCTTCGCGGGAACTTGTCTCCGGCGGGCCCCTCCCCCTACCCTCGTCCGGGGGTGGACAAGCCACCCAGGCGGGTCTTCCTCCCTCCGCAGTACCGCTGCTGAAGCCAGCACACAAATCACACTAGAGACCACGAGAGCGATTGCCGCGTTGACACGCAGAATGCACAGAATGCCGATTTCCTGTCAACGCGGCCGGGTTTTGCGCCGTTTTCGCCAAAATGCTTGCCGCGTCGACACGCAGAATGCACAGAAGGCCTTTTTTCCGTCAACGCGGCCGGCTTTTGTGGCGATTACGCCGGAATCATTGCCACGTCGACACGTAGAATGCACAGAAGGCCTTTTTTCCGTCAACGCGGCCGACTTTTGTGGCGATTACGCCGGAATCATTGCCGCGTCGACACGCAGAATGCACAGAATGCCTTTTTTCCGTCAACGCGGCAGAGGCATACTGAGGCATACTAGTGAGAAGATGGGAGTAGTGGAAAAAGGGAGCAATGCAGGTGGGGAGACAAAATGATGCGTCAAATCACGTGGCGCTTATGTAGCTGATTACAAGCATATTAGAGTAACTGACGGGTATGTTTTGAGTACCCGTCAGTTACTCTAACACATTGATTATAAGACACTTGACTGCCACGGAACGAAGAACGTCGCAGGTCAAAGGCCAAACCGTCGCAGGTCAAAGGCCAAAACGTCGCAGGTGGAACGACAAACCGTCGCAGGTCAAAGCCAATCCCCGACGGCGCAGTTTTGAAAACGAATAATTTTTCCGATATTTGCAGCGCAAAAAAAACTATTCCTCATCTAACCGCATAATCATAGAGTATTTAGAAGCCTGTAGATTACGGTTATGATGAAACGACTTTTGACAATACTGGGGATTCTGGCAGGATTCAGCCTCCAGGCGCAGGTGACTACGGCCACTCTTTCCGGCCGTGTTACGGAGCTAGTCCCGGCGCCCCAGACGCAAACAACCCACGCAGCAGCACCCCAAAACAGCACTCTCACAACCGCACCCCTCCCCCTCCCCGGCGCCGTTGTCCTGGTCCGGCATGAGCCTACGGGCACAACGGCATATGGCATTACGGCGGAAGATGGGACGTATCTCGTTACGGGACTCATGAGCGGCGGGCCGTATAGCATTACGTTTTCACAGATGGGGTACTGCACGGAAGTGGCAGAAGGCATCATGCTGCCACTCGGAGAAGTGACCCGCGTGGATGCTACCCTGCGGCCGGAAGAGCTGCAGGCCGCCCTCGTCATCCAGACGGGATACCGCCTGAACCTCACCAGGACGGGGTCTTCGGAGAATTTCACATCGGCCCAGATAGAGGCCGTTCCCAGCATCCACAAGAGCATTGAGGACTACGTCCGCATATCGCCCTATGCCCATGGAATGAGCCTTGCCGGCGGTGACGGCCGCATGACGGGCTTCACCGTGGACGGCGCCAACTTCAACAACAACTACGGCCTATCCAGCAACCTTCCCGGCGGCGGCAATCCCATCTCCATCGAGGCCATCGACCAGATCCAAGTAGTCATTTCCCCGTACGACGTGCGCCAGAGCGGCTTCATCGGCGGCGGCATCAACACCGTTACCAAGTCGGGCACCAACGCCTTCAAAGCATCGGCCTACACCTACCTGGACCGTAACCAGCTCCTTGGCGCCACCCTCGGCGGCCCCATCGTCAAAGGCAAACTCTTCTTCTTCCTTAACTACGAAGAGCAGCGAAAACCCACCCAGGTCATCCTCTACCGTGCCCGGCAGGACGGCGAAGAGCCCGGCGGCAACATCTCCCGCACCCTCCTCAGCGACATGGAAAAAGTCAAAGCCTTCCTCCAGGATACCTACGGCTACAACCCCGGTAGCGCCACCGACTTCCCCGGAGACGGCGCCAACCGCAAGGCACTTGCCCGCCTGGACTGGAACATAAGCCCCGCCCACCGGCTCGCCTTCCGCTACAACTACACCTTCGACAAAGTGTGGAACGCGCCCAACGACAACTCGGCCGATACCGGCTACCGCCTCACCGGCACCAAACGCGTGGGGCCGCAGTCCATGGCCTTCTCCGGCAACATGTACGGCTACAACTGCGAAGTCCACTCGGCCACCCTGGACCTGAACAGCTCCATGAGCGAGTCTGTCACCAACCAGCTGCTCGCCACCTTCACCCACAACCACGAGTACCGCACCCTCCCCTGCGATGAGCGCTTCCCCCACGTAGACATCATGCTGGAAGGCGCCCTGGAACCCTACATGTCCCTCGGCGACGAACTCTTCTCCCGCTACACAGACTTCACCAACACCGTCATCAACTTCAAGGACGACGTCACCTTCCGCCTGGGAAGCCACACCCTCACCGCCGGCTTCTCCCATGAATACCAGGAAGTTACCAACTGCTACATGCGTAACGGCGGCATGTACTACCGCTACGCCTCCCTGAACGACTTCCTGGAGCAGAAAGCCCCCGAATCCTTCGCCCTCACCTACGGCCTCGACGGCATAGACCAGCCCGCCGACCGCATCTCCTACCTCCAGTGCGCCCTCTACCTCCAGGACGACTGGCACGTCACGGAAAACTTCCTGCTCTCCGGCGGCATCCGCCTGGACGGCGTCCTGTTCAACGCACAGGACTTCGCGCGCAACGAAGCCGCCTATGCCCTCACCTTCCGGGACGGCATCAAGATTGACACAGGCCTCTGCCCCACGTCCCACGTGAGCGTTTCCCCCCGCCTGGGCTTCAGCTGGAATCCCGTGCAAGGCCTCACCCTCCGCGGCGGAACCGGCCTCTTCCTGGGCCACCTCCCGCTGGTGTACTTCATGAACGTGCCCTCCTACGCCAACCTCCGCAAGAACTCCGTCCAGTTCCGCACCCAGTACGAGAACGGCGTCCCCGTCACCCACGACCCCCGGCTGGACCAGGGCTTTTACAGAACCAAGGAAGAAGTCATCGCAAAGTTCGGCCTTCCCACACAAATAAAGGAGCACACGGCCCCCTACCAGCTCATCGGCCTGGACGGCAACTTCAAGCTCCCCCAGACCTGGAAGACCACCCTCGCCGCCGACTACACCGTCCCCGTCGCTTTCCCCTTCACCCTTGAGGCCGAAGCCATCTTCAACAAAACGGTCAACGGCGCCTTCGTAGACAACCCCAACCTGGATTTCTCCGACACAGCCTCCTGGGAAACCTTCCCCGACGGCCGCCTCAAATACCCCGCCGGCAAAGCGCAGATCAACCCCGGCAAAAGCGTCGCCTACCTCACCAACACCCAGGAAGGCTACGGCATCAACCTCATGGCCGCCATCCGCATGGAGCCCGTAAAGGGCCTTTCGCTATCGGCCTCCTACGCCTACACCCACTTCCGTGAAATGACCGGCTTCCCCGGCAACGACCTCTACTCCGCCTTCACCAACATGCCGCAGGTAAACGGCCCCGGCCTGCCGCGTCTCCAAAGCACGCCGTTCGTGATCCCGCACAAGGTGACGGCACAGGCCTCCTACCTTACGCCCATCGGCCTCAGAATCAGCGCCCTCTACACCGCCTTCTCCCCCGAAGGATACAGCTACATCTACACGGGAGACGTCAACGGAGACGGCGTTGCCAACGACCTCATCTACATTCCCCGCGACGACAGCGAGATTCTTTTCCGGGCCGATGCCACCCGCTCCGCCGACGCGCAGCGCGAAGCTTTCTGGGCCTTCGTGGAGCAGGATCCCTACCTCCGCACGCACAAAGGGCAGTATGCCGAGGCCTACGCAGCCCGCGCCCCCTTCGTGCACAAGTTGGACGTAAAGCTCACGCAGGACTTTACCTTCGGACGCCACCGTCTACAGCTCTCGCTCACCCTCCTCAATGCGCTCAACCTGCTTGACAGCCGATGGGGCATGCCCATGGTCAACAGCGCCTCCAACGGCTCCCGCGTGCTTTCGCTTGTCGGGGCCGATGCCTCCGGACGGCCGGAGTACACCTTCTACCCCGGCATCACCCGCAGCTACGAGACGCTTTACAACGCCGACGAGGCGTTTCGTGTGCAACTGGGCCTCAAATACAGTTTCCAGTAACCAATAAAATCTTGTATCTTCGTGGATAAACTAAATTAATAACGACAATGAAACGAATGTTATCTTTTGGTTGCCTCATGGCAACTCTGTTGATGGTCGGTTGCACCGGCAGCAAAGTAACGTCTCCCACCCTGGACGAAGTCTTCACCTCCCGTCGCAGTATCCGCGCCTACGAGCCTGGAAAAACCATTACCGAGGACCAGGTCCGCGAGCTGCTCCTTGCCACCCAGAATGCTCCCTCCTGGGCCAACCAGCAGCCCAGCAAGTACTACGTAGCCATCGGCGAAGAAAAGCGGAATGCCGTCCTGGAGCTCATCGGCGGCAATAAAGAGCGCGTCGCCAACGCCCCCGTCCTCATTGTCTCCACCTTCGAGACCGGAAAGTCCGGTTTCTTCCGCGGCACCCCCGTCGACGCCACCGGAGACCTCTGGGGCGCCTACGACAACGGGCTCAGCAACGCCTACCTCATCCTCAAAGCCCGCGCCATGGGCTTCGACACCCTCATCATGGGCATGCGGCAGGCCGATGACCTCCGCACCCTCTTCTCCATCCCCGCCTCCGAGACTATCCTCGCCGTCATCGCCCTCGGCTACCGCGCCGAAGAGCCCCGCATCCCTGTCCATCGGCCCCTGGACGAGGTCGTAACGTTCTATTAGGTGTGGCCGTGGCGCTTATATTGTTAATTATTAATTTGTTAGCACAACTGACGGGTGCCAAAATCAGGCTCACCGGATAATTTCCGTGTTTACAGATTGAAAGTAAGATGTTGATTTACGCATAGATTCGTGTTAGCCTGAAGAGAAAGAACTTCAAGTCA
>ONKO01000027.1 GCA_900318445.1 uncultured Bacteroidales bacterium | reverse complement strand
ATTGACTTGAAGTTCTTTCTCTTCAGGCTAACACGAATCTATGCGTAAATCAACATCTTACTTTCAATCTGTAAACACGGAAATTATCCGGTGAGCCTGCATTTCACACCCGTCAGTTAATCTAACATACTGATTATCAGCAAAATAAGCGCCACGACCAAAATGTACGTACATTAAAACCTCACTGGAATGCCGATTTTTTGTACGTACATCGGAAGAAGTACCTGTCCCTAGCCGTCTGCACGGATGTACGTACATTAAAACTTAGCTACAGTGCCGATTTTTTGTACGTACATCAGTAGACGTATCCCTTCCAGGTGCGTGAGGTGGGGACCAGAGTAGAAGTCGACGATACCACAGCAACAGCCCCTATACAAAAATTGTGGCCGGGAACTAAGTCCCGGCCTCCAGAAGTTTAGTGATTCAAATGGTGGTAGTAAGAGCTTACTACACATTTCCATAATTTAAGTTTAGGTGTATATGAAGTTTTTAAGTTTAAGTTACTATTCTGTCGCCATGGTGGCGAATTGTTTTCTGGTACAAAAATAGAGTATTCTTTTCAATCTTTACTGAATTTGACTTTGAATTTTGGTCCAGTGGTCCAAATTTACGTTTTTTAACAAGTTGCAAATCCAAAACGAACTGCGTTTCAAAAAGCAAAATGATTCTGTATTTCAGCACATTCACCCAGGTGAATTAACCCCGAAAAGGCCATCGCGGCATCAAAATATTTTCTGTTAAGATAATTAACATTTTTTTGTTCCATCAAAAAAAATGTATAGGAGGCCGTACAAAACTGCTGAAGATCCTGCTGTAAATGGCGCAGGTTCCATTTTAGGGCCGAAACCTGCACCAGCAGAAGTGCATAGAAGGCCGATATGCGGCGCAGGTTCCGGGCGTGTTTTGGAACCTGCACCGTTGACACCCGGAACTTGCGCCGCCTGTCCGTGAACCTGCACCGTTGACACCCGGAACCTGCGCCGCCTGTCCGTGAACCTGCGCCGTTTACGGCTGAACCTGCACCGTTCGCAGCTGAACCTGCGCCAAGCACCGGCTGAACCTGCACCGTTCGCAGCTGAACCTGCGCCAAGCACCAGCTGAACCTGCACCATTCGCGCCTGAACCTGCGCCAAGCACCGCCTGAACCTGCACCAGACACACCACAAACCCCACGGAAAGCACGGCGGCGTGCTTGGCGCAAACAGTTTTTTTCGTTATATTCGCCCTGTAAAAACACAGAGAACATGAAACACATTCTCCTTTTCACCCTGGCAGCAGCAGCCATGCTGGTATCCTGCAAACAGACCGCCAACAAACAGGCTACAACTGGCGAGACCAACAGCCAGATCAACACCCCTTCAGCCTACACCTCCCCCAACCCGGAAAACATGCAGAAGGCATGGGAGTTCCTGCACAAGACCCACACCTACTTCCTGGCAACGGCAGAGGGTGACCAGCCGCAGCTGCGGCCCTTCGGAACGGCAGAGATCATCGAAGGCAAGCTCTATATCCAGACCGGGCACGTCAAGAACGTAGCCAAGCAGATTGCCGCCAACCCCAAGGTTTCCATCGTGGCCCTGGACGGCACAGAATGGCTCCGCATCACGGCCACGCTGGTGGAAGACCCCCGCGTGGAGATCAAAAAAGCCATGCTGGACGCCAATCCCGGCCTTCGCAGCATGTATGACGAAAACGACGACAACACGGCCGTCTACTATTTAACCAACGTAAAGGCCAGCATCAACTCCCTCGTAAAAGAGTCGGTAGAGATCAACTTCTAAATGAACTTCATCCATTCCTTCCTCGCCGTGACCGGCGAAATGGCCCCTTACCTGCTGTTAGGCTTCCTGATAGCAGGTATTCTTCATGTATTCGTCCCCAGAACTTTCTACAATAAATACCTTTCCGGAGACAATCCGCTGTCTGTCCTCTACGCCGCCCTGCTGGGCATTTCCCTTCCGCTCTGCTCCTGCGGCGTCATTCCCACCGCCATCGGCCTCAAGAATGAAAAGGCGTCAAACGGCGCCGTGGCCTCGTTCCTCATCGCAACGCCCCAGACGGGCATCGACTCCATCCTCGCCACCTACTCGGTCCTGGGCCTCGGCTTTGCCGTCATCCGCCCGGTGGCGGCGCTGGTGACGGGCGTCTGCGGCGGCCTTCTCGTAAACCGTTTTGCGAGGGAATCATCGGCCCAAAGTATGGAAGGCGGCACCTGCACGGTGGAAAGCGGCAGCAAGCTTTTCCGCGTTCTCCGCTACGCTTTCTTCGAGATGATGCAGGACATTGGCGGGCGCCTCACCGTTGGCCTTATCCTGGCTGCACTCATCCAGGTGGCCGTTCCCGACGAATTCTTCCTGCACTTTGGCTCGGAGCCGCTGCTGCAGATGCTCATCATCCTCATCGTGGCCGTGCCCATGTACATCTGCTCCACCGGCAGCATTCCCGTGGCGGCCGCCCTCATGCTCAAAGGCCTCTCCCCCGGTGCCGCATTCGTGATGCTCATGGCAGGCCCGGCCGTGAACCTCGCCTCCATCCTGGTGGTCCGAAAGTCCCTCGGGACCCGCTTCACCATCATCTACCTGAGCGTCATCGTGGTCTTTTCCGTGCTCTTCGGCCTTGGCATCAACGCCGCAGGCCTCAGTGTCAACCCCATCCATGAGCACCTGCATGCCCACGAAGGCATCAGCACCTTCAAGCTCATCGCAGCCATCCTCCTCTTTATCCTCATCGCCTTTGCCCTTACCATGAAATTCCTCGAAAGATTCCGCCGCCGGGAAACTCCCGCTGCCGACACCACCGTCTTCAAGGTGGAAGGCATGCACTGCTCCCACTGCGAGGCCGCCGTCGTCCGGGCCGTCGAAAACATACCCGGCGTAGAGAAGGCCGATGCCAGCGCCCCCCGTGGCACCCTCACCATAAAAGGAACGGCGGACGAATTCATGATCCGTGCCGCCGTCGAGAATGCCGGTTATACCTTTAAAGGATCCGAATAGACACCGACTTGATTTCCTGCCAGCCGGAAGCATCCGTCACCCGGATCATAAAGTGATACTCGCCCGGATCCACATCGAGCGGAATAGGAATATTCCGGGACGCTTCATACACCCTGCTGCCGGCCGGAATCTCATAGGACTGGTTGAAGATCCACGCATTCACCGGCTTTTTCGCCGGTTCCTGCCCGCACTCCCCCGCCTCTGTACTGTGCGTATGGTGGTCAAAATTGCTGTGGATTTCGAGGTTGTAAGAGCCCAGTTCCACATCGTCTGAGAAAGCATAAGCAAACGGAAGATAAGTGCCGCGCTCAAATGCCTGACAGTTCACCGGAGAAGCATAATCCCCCTGCGGGAGAATCTCCGGAGCCGTAATGTCTTTTGAAGGGCTGCTGCATGCGCCCGAGAGCACGCACAGCAGAACAAAAAATTTACACTTCTTCATCTTCTTTATATGGTAGTTAGAATTCAAGTCCCAGCATAAGGGATGCACTGATCCCCGGCTCCGGGACGCCAATGAGCCTGTAATAGCTCGTATGATCATAATAACGCCGGTTCAGGAGATTCTCAACCTGCAGGCCGGCTTTCAGGACCGTATTTCCAAGGGGGAACGACTTCCCCGCCTGGACGTTGAGCGTATACCACCCGTCCGTGGACTTTTCCGGCGGCACGATATCCCGCTGGGCGCCGGCCACCCGGACGTCCGCCGTCACGTATCCGTCCGTCAGGAAGGAATACGTAAGGCTGGCCGATGCCCGCCACGGCGGCGCAAACGGAAGCCCGTAGCCTTTCTTTTCGCCGCTCATCTGCCGGGCAAAGAGGTAGTCTCCCTTGGCTTCCAGCGCAAGGCAGGGAATGATTTTCCACGTCACCTGCAGCTCAAAGCCCGTACGGAGCACCCGGCACTGGGTATACTCGTACATCTGAAGTCCCTCGAAGTAAGTGCTCCGGGGATTCAGGTAAATATAGCTCGGAAACCAGTTGAAGAAAGGGTCCGCGCTCACCGAGAGCTTCTCCCCCGTCCAGTGGATTCCCAGGTCCATCTGGTAAGATTCCTCCGGAGCCAGGTCCGGATTGCCCTTTTCGTATCGGAAAATATGATAGTTCACGCCATCGGCCCCCAGCTCCTTCACGATGGGCACGCGGAAACTCTTGCCGATGTTGCCCTTGAGCACCCATCGGCCCGTACTCCACGCCACCCCTGCGCTCCAGGTGAACGAGTCGAAGTGACGGCGAGCCTCCGCGGAGCGCTCCCGGTACTCCGGCGCGCCGCCATCGGCCCCGGGCGCCACGAACCAGTCCCGATAGCTGTGAATGGCCGTAAACGCGTGGTCATAGCGCACGCCGGCGTTCACGTTGAACGCATCGCTGAAGACATGCTTATCGATGAGGAACACGCCCCCCTCAACCGTCTCGAAGTCCGGGATGATGAACCCCCATCCGCCGCGACGGTTGTGCTGGAACTCGGCGTCCACGCCTCCCTGGAGGATATTGCGGGCCCCGAGGTTCACCTTCGCGCCCACCTTTCCGGTGAGGGTGTGCTTGCGGAAGATGCGCTCGTGGCTGTCCTCCGGGGCCGGCATATAGCCGTGCGAGACGGGTTCGGACTCTTCCTCACGATGATTGTACTGCCAGGCAAGGTCTGCGTCAACGACATAGCCTTCCCCGTGCCAGTGGGCGTGGTCGTGCACACGGATGTGCCGCACGCTCTGCCAGGGCAGGTCGATATCCCTTCGCGAAGCATCGTAGTCGATGTCCGAAAGGCGTACTTCCAGGCCATGCGCATTGGCAAAGAAACCGGATTTGGCGTAGGTATGGGAGAGTTTGAGGTCGTTACGGAACGTCTTTCCCACATACCCCAGGGTGAGTGCCCCGTCCAGTTCCTTCCCCGCCGTATTGCGGAGCGTTCCGCCCTTCAGGGGAATCTCGTAGGAGTAGTACTCGATGTGGTCTGCGGGAACCTTGTAGTCGGCATAATCCTGCGCCGTCAGGTGCATACGCCAGAAGAAGGGGCCGGAGCGGCCTTCCAGGCGGGCCGATGTCCCCACGAGCAGGTTGCCACTGCGTCCGTAGAGGTTCACCCGCCCCTGGACGGGTGCCGTGGGCAGATAATTGGTATAGAGGCCGACCACTCCGCCGATGGCGTCGGAGCCGTACATGAGGGCGCCGGGGCCCTTGACGACCTCTACGCGGTCAATGGAAAACTGGTCTATCTCCAGGCCGTGGTCGTCTCCCCACTGCTGGCCCTCGTGCTTGATGCCATCCATGGTTACGGCCACGCGGTTGAATCCCAGGCCGCGGATAACCGGCTGGGACTGTCCCGACCCGATGCTTCTCGCCTGCACGCCGGGAATGGTGCTCAGGCTCTGCATGAGGGTACCTGTAAAATGGTTTTCAATGTAGTTCCGGCCCACTTCCACGCTTCCCAGCGTCAGGTGCATCAGTTCCTGGTGACGGGAGTCGCCCACAATGGTGGCAGGCCCCAGCACTTCGGTGGTGTCCTGTACGGGAAGGAGCATGAAAGCAGCCGCGATTAGGCTTGCTGTCATATTATCTGAATGTTTTTTGTGTTAAAGGGACAAAAGGCATTCAGATACGGGCGGGGCGCGGGATTTTACGTGGTCATGGAAAGCGGAGACAGAGCGGTTCTGCTCCAGGGTGTCGATCGACTTATACACGAGTGCCGGCAGCGTGAGGGCCGCCGTGCGCGTATATACATAAGGTAGTCCCAGGAAATGGCACAGCACGCAGTCCGAGAGACCGCCGCTGAAGGAGAGAAGGTGGCCGCTGTGCGGCTGGTGGTTCACGCACTGCGAGCACTCGGGCTCCTGGCGCTGGCCCGAAGCCTCATGCCGGTGCATGAACACCCCTGCCAGTGCCGTCAGGTAAACGGCAAGCAGGAGGGTAGACCCTATGCGTGCTCTTCTTTCCATTACAATTTACAAATATAACGCTTCTTGCCGGAAATCAAAAGTAAATCCTTACCTTTGTACCTCAAATGAAAGACTATCGAAAAACAAAACGGGCCTGCTACCTGGGATTTGTCACGCAGGCCATTGTCGCCAACTTTACGCCGCTTCTTTTCCTGGCATTTCACCGGGAGTACCAGATTCCCATCGCCAGCCTGGCCCTTATTCCGGCCGTATTTTATGTAGTCCAGCTCATCACGGACTTTCTCTGTGCCAAATTCAAGAACCTCGACTACCGGAAGAGCATCATTGCCTCGGAGGTTACATCGGCCCTGGGGCTTGCCGGGCTGGCCTTTCTGCCGCAGCTGTTCCCGCATCCCATGGTGGGCATTCTCCTTTGCGTCACGGTTTACGCCGTAGGAAGCGGGCTCATCGAAGTGCTCTGCAGCCCCATCATCGAGGCGTGCCCGTTCCCCAACAAGGAAGGCATGATGAGCCTGCTGCACTCATTCTACTGCTGGGGCGCCGTGGGAGTAATCCTGGGGTCCACGCTGTTTTTTGCGCTCTTCGGGCTGGAGAACTGGCGCATCCTGGCCTGCCTGTGGGCTCTTATACCTTTATACAATATAGTCAACTTTGCCACTTGCCCCATCGAGCCCATCGTAGAAGATTCGGAAGGGCTCAGCATGGGACAGCTGCTCAGGAACCGCTCCTTCTGGGTGTTTCTGGTGCTCATGATTGCCGCCGGCGCCTCGGAGAGTTCCATGGCGCAGTGGACATCGGCCTTCGCAGAGGCTTCCCTGGGCGTTGACAAAGCCGTCGGAGACCTGGCCGGCCCCTGTGGATTCGCTTTTGCGATGGGACTGGGCCGATTGTGGTATGGAAAGAAAGGGCAGCATCTGGACTTATCGGCCTACATGACGGCCGCCGGCGTGCTGTGCTTCGCGTCCTACCTCACGGCATCCCTCTCCCCGTGGCCCTCCGTAGCCCTCATCGGCTGCATGGTGAGCGGCCTCGCCGTCGGCATCATGTGGCCCGGTTCCATCAGCCTGACATCGGCCCGCATGCCCGGCGCGGGAACGGCGCTCTTCGCCCTCCTGGCCCTGGCCGGAGATGTGGGCGGCACGCTGGGTCCGTCCCTGGTGGGACTCTGCACCCGCAAGGCCAGCAGTGCGTTGCAGGGTGGGTTGGAGAGTGGGCTGCAGGGTGGGCTGGAGAGTGGGCTGCAGGGTGGCCCCCTCATCCAAAGCGGTCTCCTCGCCGCATCGGTATTCCCCCTCCTCCTCGTCGCCAGCCTGCTGCTTATTCGACGCAGGAAGTAAGGTGAGATTTGCGGCTGGGACGTCGCAGGTCTGTGGTCGGAACGTCGCAGGTCTGCGTTTTTTGCCTGAACTGCGACGCAAATCACTACTACAAAGCATATCGTGTCGCAGATTAGGAAATTTTTGCGGACCTGCGACAGTCGGCTCCTACAGAATGCCGTTTTCACCAATGCGGTCAGGGCACCGCAGGAAGCAACGCACACCGTTGCAGTTCCGCCGCCAAACCGTCGCAGGTCTGCCGCCAAACCGTCGCAGGTCTGCGTTTTTTGGAGGCCACTGAAAAACCCCTTGGAATACCATCTAAGGCCACAGAAATAATAGCAAATCACCTCTGAATTATTTGGTGGT
>ONKO01000028.1 GCA_900318445.1 uncultured Bacteroidales bacterium | reverse complement strand
GAGCCCTACCCCGGCAAGAAGCTGGGCTTCATCCTCCAGGAAATGGGCCGCGAAATCAACACCACCGGCTCCAAGGCCAACCACGCCGGCATCCAGCAGCTCGTCGTTCGCATGAAAGACGAACTGGAAAAGGTGCGCGAACAGTCCATGAATATTCTGTAACCAAAAACGCCTGGATATAGGAAAGAGCGAACGTCCGCCGGGGGCATCGGCCTTTTTTTAGCCCCCGGCGGACGTTTCGCTCTTTCCTATTATTCCCAGTGCAGTTCTCCCATATAGGACCCGGTCCAGCCCACCTGCACGATGGGAACCTTCCGGCCCTTCAGGTTCTTCACATAGAGGGGTTCATCCATAAACGTATGGGAATGGCCGCTCACGAAGAGGTCTATGCCTTCGGTGGCGGCGCAGAGCATGGGATCCAGGAGGTCTCCCGGGTTGTGCTCCTCAATGCCAATGTGCGTGAGGGCAATGACCATGTCACACTGGGAACGGATGGCATTCACCGTCTCCTGCACGGAGCTCACCATGTCCTTTTCAACGAGGCGGGCCGATATCTCGGCCGATACCATGGACTTCAGGGAACACAGGACGCCCACCACACCGATCTTCCGGCCGGCCTTTTCCACAATCACATAGGGCCGGATGCGCCTATTCATCTTCTCAAAGTTGGAAAAGTCGTAGTTACACACCACGATGGGCACTTCTGAGGCCGATAGGGCGGCACCCAAGGCTTCGATACCGTTGTCAAACTCATGGTTTCCCAGCGTAGCTACGTCGTAGTGCATGGCATTGAGTACCTTCACCATGAGCGGCGCGCCGAACTCGGAGTAGTAGGACGTGCCCTGGGAAAAGTCTCCGGCATGGAGCAGGAGGACGTTCTCCGGGCCATCGGCCTGCATCACGGAATCGATGTATGCAGCACGCTCCAGGGCTCCGCCCATTCCGGCCAGCTCGCCGGAGCGGACGGGCTCCAGGTAGCTGTGGGTGTCATTTACGTGCAGGATGGTAAGGCGCGGGGTGTGGGCCGCTTTCCACCAGGCGCCTCCGGCAAGGCCCAGCCCGAACAGGCAGGCCAGCAAGGCAATACCGACAAAGAATTTCTTCATAGCCTAGTCCTCCATGATTACGCGGCCGTCGCTGGCTGCATCGATGATTTTACCCTGGGCTTCCATGCCTTCCACATAGTCCAGCATCACTTCCTTGAGGAGCACATGCGTAAGCTTCACATCCTCCGACAGCGCGCCAATGCGCAGATTGTCTCCGCCGTCCAGGAGGAAGTCGATGGTAGCCACATTGTAAATGCGCTCGGGGTCAATGGGTTCCCCACCCACCAGCACGGACTCCAGCTTGTGGGCTTTCACCCGCACGGTAGCGCCGGACGTAGCCTGGAAGGCCTTGGTGCCGGCGAGCTGCTCGAACAGCTTTGTCAGCTGCGAACCGCGTATCTTGCAGTAGCACAGGTAGTTCTTGAACGGGAACATGGAAGAGATGTCCTCCAGCGTAATGGCGCCCTCGGGCATGGGGACGCGGATGCCACCGAAATTGGTGATGGCAAAATCCATGGGCACGCCAAAGTACTTGCTGCCGTAGGCGCGGAGGACATCGGCAAAGAGATTCCCGAGCGGAAGGTCCGGGTTGTCCCTGAGGTTCATCATCATGCGGGCGCTGTGGCCCACCACCTTCTTGAGCGGAGCCATGTGCGGCTGCACGGCCAGAAGGGCCCGCGCCACCTGCGCCGACGGCGATTCAAGGCTGAAAACGGCGCCCGATGGCATCACATACGAGGAGTCTGTGAACCGCCCCAGGCCGGTGTCAATATTCTCCGCCGTGAGGCATTCCGCCCCGCTGCGGTGGCCGTCCATAGGCACTGAGCGCCACTGCACCTTGGGGGTGCATGCGGCGCTCAGAACCAATATGGTAGCTATAATTATTTCATTTTTAACCATTTCCAGAGGTCTTTAAAGGTAGATTTCTTGCCATACATGAGAATTCCCACCTTGTAGATTTTGGCCGATGCCCATGCGCACACCACGAAGGTAGCCACAAGGAGGCCGATGCTCAGGATAATCTCCCAGTTGGCTACTCCGAAGGGAATACGGGCCAGCATCACGATAGGCGAGGTGAAGGGGAACATGGATGCCCAGAATACCAGCGAGCTCTCGGGGGCCTTGAAGGCATAGAGGGCCACGAAGAAGCCCAGGATGAGCGGGATGGTGACGGGCAGCTGCAGCTGGGAGCTGTCTCCCTCGTTTTCAACGGCACTGCCAATGGCCGCAAAGAGCGACGCATAGAGCAGGTAGCCGAACACGAAGAAGAAGAGGAAGGCAATGCCAATCTGGGGAATATTGAGATTGCCGATGGTGCTCACGATGGCGTCCATGCCGGTGGGTTCACCGGCGGCGACAGCCAATGTGTCTCCCATATGCACGCCCTCGGGGGTAGCCATCTGCTGCACCATCTCGGTGGTGGCGTCGTCATGCATCATGTCCATAATCTTGTCCTTGCCCATGATGCCCATGGCAACTCCCAGGATGGTACCGGTGAGAAGGATCCAGAGGAGGAACTGGGTGAGAGCCACCAGCGCCACGCCGATGATCTTTCCGAACATGAGCTCGGTAGCCTTCACGGAGGAAACCAGCACTTCCACTACGCGGGAGCTCTTCTCTTCGATGACAGAGCTCATGACCATGCCGCTGAACAGGGCGATGAACATATAGATAGCCATGCCCAGAATCATGCTCAGGACCATGTAGATGCCGCTTTCGGAGATGCTCTCCTTGCCGGACTCGTCAATGGTGTAGCTGCGCAGTTTTACGTTGGATTTGACCCCGGCCATAATCTCTTCCAGGTTGGCAATGCCGCTCTTTTCGATGCGGCAGGCCTCAACGGCGTCGTTGATGCGGTTCTCGATCATGGAGCCGGTATCCATGCCGAGGGGTTTCTCGCTAAAGCACTCGGCCTTCACGGAAAGGGTCTCGGGATCCAGCTCGGAGACGCTCAGGAGAATGTCCAGGCCGGCAGCCTTGAGATCGGCCTTAAGGCTGTCTACGCTCGCATCCCCAAGGTCTACGTAGTGCGTGACGTCGTTGTCTTCCAGATACGGCAGCACAATGCCGCTGCGGTCTACAACGCCCACGGTCTTGGTGTCTTCCTTGGCACCGAACATAATGAGGGACGGCAGGAGGCACATGGCCGCAAAGAACAGCGGAGCCAGGAACGTAATGAGGAGGAAGCTCTTCTTTTTTACCTTATTGAGGTACTCCCTCGAGATGATGATGCCTAATTTTCTAATATTCATAGCCTTATTCCTCTCCTTTAACCAGTTTGATAAAGATGTCGTTCATGCGGGGGATAACCTCCTTGAACGAGTTGATGGTGAAGTCCTTCTCCAAAAGGCCATGGAGCGTGGCGTTCACCTCCGGGCGGGCCACCACGAGGGTGCGGCGCGCGAGGGTGTCGTCCGTGTACTCGATTTCCACGTTGTCTTCCCCGTGCTGGCGGCGTACTTCGTCGGTACCGCCGGTAACCACCAGGCGGCCGTGGTTGATGAGGGCGATGTTCTCGCACAGCTCCTCCACGCTCTCCATGTTGTGGGTGGAGAGGATGATGGTAGCGCCTTCTTCCTTGAGGCGGAGAATCTCCTGTGGTGATGAACTGCACCTTCTGGGCCATGCCCTTGGAGAGTTCTTCCACCTTCTTGTTCCACCAGTCGGCAATGTCAAAGCGGACAAACCACTTCTTGAGTTCCACGGCGGCTTCGCGGGCGCTCATGCCCTTGAGCTGGGCCAGGTACATGGCCTGCTCCCCTACCTTCATCTTGCGGTACAGGCCGCGTTCCTCGGGCAGGTAGCCGATGCGGGCGACATCGGCCTCCGTAATAGGGTGTCCGTTGAACCAGACCTCGCCTTCGCTGGCGAGGGTGATGCGGTTAATGATGCGGATGAGGGTACTCTTACCCGCTCCGTTGGGGCCCAGAAGGCCGAATATCTTTCCCTCCGGAATCTCCAGCGAGACATGGTCCAGGGCCACTTTCTCACCGAAAGTTTTGGTTAGATTCTTGACTTCAATGATTGCCATATCAATAAAAGTTTTGGCAAATATAATAATTAATTATTGAATTACAATAAAATTTTAGAAATTAATTCCGTAAAGAGGTCTGCGGCCGTCGCTTCTCCCGCGTCACCGCCCTTTCCCTTGTAGTCGTAGTCGGTGAGGAGGCCGATAATGGCCATCGCGCGGGCACGCGGGTAATTGCGTACGGCAGCGTCGTACTCCCTGAGGAAGTAGGGGTTCACCCCCAGGATGCGGGCGGCATCGGCAGGAGCGGGCCTCCCCTTTTCCAGCAGCGCATGATACTTGAGGATGCGGTAGAAGTGCGTAAAGAGCGGCGCCACCACCATGGGGAGGGCAAACTTAGGTGCCTCACCAATGTGCGCGGCAATCTTGAGGGCCTGGGCCGATTGCCTGTAGCTCAGGCACCTGGTAAGCTCGAAGATGGAGAACTGCCGGCTCACGCCTACGTTCCTTTCTACATCGGCCACCTGAATTTCCGTGGTGCCTTCCGGAAGGTTCTTGAGGAGTTTCTCCGTCTCTACGGCAATTTTACCGAGGTCCGTTCCGGCGCTTTCGGCCAGCAGCTGTGCGGCCTCGGGGTGGATCCTTAGGCCCCTTCCTTCATAGTAAGAGGTAATCCACTGGGGCATTTCGTAGTCCCGGAGCGCATTGGATTCCACGATGACGCCCGTTTTGAGGACGGCCTTGTAGAGGGCTTTTCTCTTATCGGCCGACGCCCCGTGCATGAGGATGACAAGGACGGTGGAATCCAGCGGATTCTGGCAGTAGAGAGCGAGGTCTTCCAGCGACTTCATCTGCTGGGCTTCCTTCACCACCACCAGCTGGCGGTCGGCCATCATGGGAAAGCGGCGGGCGGCCGTGATGACGGTGTCGGCATCGACATCGGCCCCGTAGCAGATGGTCTCGTTGAAGTCTTTTTCCCACTCCTGGAGGCAGTGGCCGATGATGGCACTGCAGACGAGCTCCGGGTAATAGGGCTCGTCCCCCATGAGCAGGTATACACACTTGAAGATGCCGCTGCGGACATCTTCAAGTATGCTGCGGACCTGGCGGTCCGTCTCTATGTAGCTTTTAGCGGCTGCCACTATTTGGCGAATTTCTTTTCCTTGGCGCGGACGATCTTCTCCTTGAGAGCATCTGCGGCCTCGGTTACGGCCTCTTCAAAAGTGTGGGCGTTGCGCTCGATGATGAGGTCTTCCCCGGGGATGTGCGTCTGGAGCTTGACGCATTTGTTGTCTGCGTCGGGCAGCAGGCTAAGGGTGACATCGATGTCTCCCATGTTGTCGAAGAACTTCTCTACCTTTCCAACTTTCTTGTCAATGAAGTCCAGCAGCTTCTCGTCTGCATTGAACTTGAGGGACTTAACGTTAATCATGTCTGTCTTCGTTTTTTGCCCTTGGGTGGGCGTTCATGTATTGTGCCTTGAGCCGTTCCACGGAGTTGTGGGTATACACCTCGGTGGCTGCCAGGGAACTGTGGCCAAGCACCTCTTTGATGGCGTTCAGGCCTGCTCCTTCCTCCAGGAGGGCTGTAGCGAGCGAATGCCTGAGCACATGGGGGGATTTCCTCCCGGTGATGCCTGCGTGGCCGGCAAGTTCCTGTTTCACCGCCCTGTCCACCCATTCGGGATACAGTTTCTTTCCTGTAGCCGTTATAAGTAACGGGGCTTCGGGGTGGTTTTCCCCGGGCGCCATGAAACTAGCTGCACGTAAATATAGTGAAATTTCTTGAAGGAGCGAAGAAATCAGCGGAATTTCTCGCATTTTGTCGCCCTTGCCCCTCACGCGGAGGGTCTGGCGCTTTTCGTCCAGGCTGTTTTGCTGAAGGCCGATGAGCTCGGCCCTCCGGAGCCCGCAGCTGTATAAGATGCTGACGACAAGGCGCCTGAGGCGCCGCTCGTAGAGCTCTTTCGCCAGCTTGGACTTCGGGTCCGTGCTCAGGAGAATCTGGAGTTCCTCCTCCCCTGCCGCGTGCTCGGATTCCTGGAGGTAGGCATCCATGGCGCCTTCGGTGTAGTACTCCGGGAGGCGCTTTTCCATCTTGGGGCGCCGGACGGTCCGCACGGGGTTCGACTTCAGTTCCCCCTGCTTGACGAGGTAATTGCAGTAGCCGCTGAGGGCACTCATCTGAAGATGCACCGTCCTGGGTTTCAGGCCTTTTTCAATCAGATGTGCCTCGTATTCCCGGATTCTGGAGGGGATGAGCTGACCGGTCAGGCCGGACGGCGCCTCCTGGGTCCAATCGGCGAACTGCTTCAGGGCATCGGCATAAAGTTCCTGCGTCCGGGGGGAATACCTCCGCACGTCCCGAATGTACGCGATATAATCGTCAATTGTCATTCTGACGTTTTATTGTCGTTCAGACGTTCTTGTCATTCTGACATTTTATTGTCGTTCAGACGTTCTTGTCATTCTGACATTCTTGTCATTCTGACATTCTTGTCATTCTGACATTCTTGTCATTCTGAGCGAAGCGAAGAATCTATCAATCCCATTTCTGCCGCCTTTTCCCGCATATAGGCATCGGCCGCCTCGAACGTGTAAGGGATCTCCCCATCGAGCACGGCGTTTTTCACCATCTCCTTGAGCTGGCCGATGACGTTGCACGGCTCCAGGTGGAACACCTGCATGATGTAGTCTCCGGTGATGGGGTTCTTCCAGTTGCGGATTTCGTCCTTGGCTTCCACCTCGGCCATCTTCTGCTTCACCAGCTCGAAGTTGCGGCGGAGCCGTGCCACTTTCACGGGGTTCTTGGAAGTGATATCGGCGTTGCACAGGATCATGAGGTCGTCGATGTCGTTGCCGGCGTCAAAGAGGAGCCGCCTTACAGCGCTGTCGGTGACTTCGTCGTCCACCAGCGCAATGGGCCTCAGGTGAAGGTTCACGAGCTTCTGGACGTACTTCATTTTCTCGTTGAGCGGCATCTTGAGCTTCTCGAAGATCTTCGGGACCATGCGGGCGCCCACTACCTCGTGACCATGGAAGGTGAAGCCCTGCCCGGGGACGAAGCGTTTGCTGGCGGGTTTGCCAATATCGTGCAGCAGGGCGGCCCAGTGCAGCCACAGGTCCGGCTCCCGGCCGGCTTCTTTCTCGAAGAGCACTACGTTGTCCACTACCTGCAGGGTGTGGGTGAAGTTCTCCTTGTGGCCTTTGCCGTCTACGGTCTCCACGCCCTTGAGCTGGCTCAGCTCCGGAAGGAACTGTCTCAGAAGGCCGGTCTCTTCCAGGAGTTCGAAGGCCATGGAAGGTTTTTCGGTCATGAGCATCTTGTTGAGCTCTTCCACGATGCGCTCCCGGCTCAGGATCTGGAGGCGTTCGGCCATGGTTTTCATGGCGTTAATGCTCTCGGGGACTATGGTGAAGGGGTGCTCCGGGGTGCTCAGTTTAGCGGCAAACCGGATGGCCCGCAGCATCCTGAGGGGGTCGTCGGAGTAGGTCTGCTCCGGCTCCAGGGGCGTACGAATGATACCCGCCGCCAGGTCCCGGATGCCTCCGAAGGGGTCCACCAGCGCGCCAAAGTCCTCTTTGTTGAGCGAGAACGCCATGGCATTGATGGTGAAATCCCGCCGCAGCTGATCCTCCTCCAGCGTCCCGTCCTCCACAATGGGGTTCCGGCTCTCCCGGTGATAGCTCTCCTTCCGCGCGCCCACAAACTCCACCTCCATGCCCTTATATTTGAGCATGGCCGTCCCAAAGTTCTTGAACACGCTCACCCGCGCATGTGTCTTGGCCGCAAGGGCCTTGGCCAGCGCAATGCCCGCATGTTCCAAACCAGGAGTACTCTCCACCACAATGTCAATATCCTTATTGGGCCGTCCCAGGAAGCAGTCGCGCACGTACCCCCCAATCACGAAGGCCCGCACGCCCAGTTCCCCGGCCGTCTCGCTCACCAGCTTGAACACTGGATTCTCCAAATATCCTTGTGTTATCGTCATCTCATTTCGTCCTTTCCATCGGCCATCTTGCCATCGGCCCGTCCCTTTCCATCGGCCATCTCCCCCCACAGAGGGGCTTTCTGCATGAACTGCCAGCCATCGGCCTGGCGCTCAAAGATAAAGGTCTTGAGGCCGTTGGTGATGACAATGTACCGCACGTTGAGTTCGTTGTTGTAGCGGAGGGCCTGGTCTACCACGTTCTGGTCCAGGGTGACCTCCGGGCGCTTGCACTCGACTACCATTAGGGGCTTGGCCTTGCGGTCGTAGACCACGACATCGGCCCTGTAGTCCTTCCCGGCATGGCTGAACGCCACCTCACTGCCCATCATGTGCTCCGGCACCTTCATGCCCTCATGCAGCACCCCGATGAACCACTGCCTCACCGCCTCCTCCGGCGTATTGCGCACACTCTTCCTCCGCAGCGGATCCCATATGTAATCACTTTCCATGCTTCTCTCTATTAACTTCCTATGTAATCACTTTCCATGTTTCTCTCTCTTAACTTCCAAAAGTTCGCATTAACACCCAAAGTTAGCCAAATTCCCCAATTCCTGCAAATGCCGCCCGGCCCAAGCCATCAGCGAATCCCCATAATCAGTTCATTACCAGCCACTTATCTTTTTCTCTTTAGCCCAGCCAGCCTAAAGAGAAAAACTTACACACTTGATTCACAACAACTTACAGACGTCTCGAACCAAAATGAACCGCCTCACGCACCGTGATTAACCCCTTTCCCACACGGCTTTAAAGCACGTCGCAGGTCAAGCCTTTTTGCGTCGCAGGTCAAGTCATTTTGCGTCGCAGGCCCGTGTTTTTTGGAGGCCACTGAAAAAGGTATCTATTATACGAGCCTTCGAGAATCGACATTGCACAACAATCCTCCTGAGTTTTCGTATTCTGATGAATGTTC
>ONKO01000030.1 GCA_900318445.1 uncultured Bacteroidales bacterium | reverse complement strand
TCATCATCGATGCTGAGAGCCATCTTCCGCTTGAGATAGTCCCAAGCAGGGATAGGGACGATGTTGCGAAGGCACTTCGCAAATACAAACATGCGACGGTGATATCCAGGGACCGTTCATCGGCCTATGCCGGAGCAATAACGGCCGCCCGTCCGAGGGCCAAACAGGTTGCCGACAAGTTCCATCTGGTCATGAACTGTGGAGAGCACGTTGCAGACCAGCTCAAGTCGTCAATGGACAAAATCAGGACAGAGGTGTCAGATATCATAGGCGACCCAAACAAGGATACAGCAATCATATACGGGTTATACAAACCTCCAACTCCGCGCGACATAGATGCGTTCGCAAGGGTCCATGAACTCAGAGCGCAGGGATACTCGATGGCGACCATTGCAGAGATGCTTCACATTAGAGACTCTAACGTTAAAAAGCACCTTGAGATGTCCGTGCCGACCGGGAGGAAAGTGCCTGCCTCAAAACCTGTGAGTAGGCATATGGACATCATTCTTTCCGGAGTCAAACAAGGGAAGGGATATAAAGCTATCTGGAATGATATCACTGCGGCCGGCGGTGTGGTAAACTATAACGCCCTCATAGCCGGGATGAAAAAGTCTTTTCCTGGATATAAACCCAAACAGGGCTTTGGAAACAAACCTGCGCCTATGAGCGAGGCCCAGGCTGAGTGGAGCGCCAGACTGCATCTTTTATCCACAAAGCGGATGAGTTTGTATGTTATGAATCCTAACTTCGGTGTAAACAAGAAAACCGGAGAATGTTCCAAAGAGAGACTTCACGCTGATGAACTGATACGGAGGTCCAAGACCTTACAGGAGCTTCGTGAAGTGTATACCAGCTTCAGGGCAGTCATGGCTGGAACGTCAACAGATGACCTTGATACATGGATAGCGAATCACAAACACATAGGATATAGTCATCTTCGTTCTTTTGCAAACAAACTTCCTGCAGACATAAAGGCGATAAAGAATGCAATCAGGTATCCGTTCACAAACGGACCTATGGAAGGATGCAATAACAAAGTTAAGGCGGTCAAGAGGTCTATGTATGGAAGAGCGAAGAATGATCTCTTATTAATCAAGATCACCCTCTACTCTAGAAAATATGTGCACGAAAATTGACGAAGAACCAAAAACGCGTAATGACACGCCGGACTGGGCCATCCGCCGGACCGGACCGGATTGGCGGCCAAGCTTACAGCAGTTTCATGAGGGCCTCGTAGTAGCGTTTGGAGACGGGGATGGGGTGCAGGCCCTCGTGGTCCAGCTGGGCCTGGGCATAGCCGCTGGCGTCTTTGCGGATGAGGTTCACGTGCTGGGCGTTGAGGAAATAGGACCGATGGCAGCGCACAAGACCGTGACGGGCCAGGCCTTCCTCCAGGGCGCGCATGGAAGAACGGAGGGTGAAGCGGCGCACGCGGCCGTTTTCCAGATAGACGATGTGCACGTAATTGTCTTCCGACTCGATGTAAAGGACCGCGTCCGAGGCCACCACCAGCTTGAGGCGCTTTTGCTCGTCATAGAAACGGAGAAGCCGCTTTTCATCTACGGCCGGCGCCAGCTGCACCTGGCGGTTGAGCACATAGGCCTGCACCGACAGGGAGAGGATGGAAAGGGGGAAGACCAGGACGGCCGACATGTACAGCACGCACTGGCTCATGACCGAAAAATAGGTATGCTCCGACAGGTAGGCGATGCCGAGCGGAATGGAGGTGAAGAGCCCGCAGAGCACCGCCTCCCCCACGCACCATAGTACATAAAGGGGCCAGTTAAGGTCCAGCACCCGGCGGAGGAGAAAAAGGAGGATGCGCGAAAGGACCATTACCCCCAGTACGATAAGGCTGGTGATGATGAGATGGAGGGTGTACCCCACCCCGGCCGAAATCAGTTCGCCGCTCCCGAAAGGGTTGTACATGAGGACGAACAGAAAATAGAATATGGGCACCACCGTGAAGAAAAGCACGGTGACCGGGATGTGATAAAAGGCGCGCGGAATGGTTTTCATCGTCACTTATTTGCTGGGACAAATGTACAAAATCTTTTTCATTCGTCCCAAAACAGGCAATTTCACCCCAAAATAGCGGAATTTCGCCACAAAACGTTCGTCCCAACAACATTTCTTTCGCCAGGCGGAAGAGAGGGCCTAACTTTGCCGGTGAAAATCAAAGAATGCGTATGAAAACCATCGTTCCCATTTTCTTTTCCGTGAACGACGCCTACTCGCCGTTCCTTGCCACCGCCATCCACTCCATCAGGGAGAACGCCTCCCCGGATTTCCGCTATCATATCCACATCCTCACCGACGACATTTCCGAAGAGAACCGCCGGAAGCTGTCGGCCCTCGGAACCGACTCCTTCTGCATCGAGTTCCATCCGCTGAGCCGCCTTCTCCGCTCGCTGCCCGCCGTGGAAAAGCTGTCGCAGCACTGCTTCGGGGCCTTTTCGTCCCTTACCATCTACTTCCGGCTCTTCATTCCGGAACTGTTTCCGCAGTACGACAAAGGCATTTACCTGGACGCCGACCTGGTGGTCCCCGGCGACATTTCCTGGCTTTACCGCGAGCCCCTCGGCCGCCGGCTGGTGGGCGCCGTCGCCGACTACTCCATCCAGAAGATCGCCCCGTTCATGCAGTATATTGACGAGTATGTGGGGGTCGACCATAAGAATTACGTTAACTCCGGCGTCTTACTCCTGAATATGAAGCGTTTACGCGAAGTGGACCTGTCGGGCCGCTTCCTTTCCTGGGTGGAAAAATACGGGCTGGAAACCGTGGCCCCCGACCAGGACTACCTCAACGCCCTCTGCTGGGACGGCATCCAGTACCTGGACCCCGACTGGAACGCCATGCCGTCGGAGTGCCTCTCGGTGATGGACAATCCGCAGATCATCCATTTCAACCTGGCCTCCAAACCCTGGCTCAACGAGCAGGTGCCTTACGACCAGGTCTTCTGGAAATATGCCGCCGGAACGGGCTACGAGGCCGAAATCAAGGCCCGCCGCCGCGCCTTCCTGCAGGATTCCGCGGCCGTGAAGCAGTACAAAGGGGAGGTGCGCCGCCTCATCCGGATGGCCGCCCGCCTCACCCGCAGCGAGCGCTCGTTCCGCAGTCTCATCGAAAGCCGGCAGGAACTTCGCCTAAGCTCTTAATCGCCTGTCTGTCAGCCCTTTGTCTGAAGGCCTATAAAAAGCACCGCCGATGCTCCTCGTAACTCCCGGGCGCGAAGCCGCCATCGACAACATCCGCCGGGCCGCCACGGAAGGACGGTTCAACGACAAGACGGAGCCTTTCGACCCGCAGTGGGCCCCCGCGGAGCTGAAAGCGGAAATCCTCCGCCTCGCCCGGCACATAGATTCACCCCTGCAGCGGCTGAAACGTTTCACGGCCAGGAAGATTGTCGATTCCTGGATCCGCCGCTGGAGCGACGGGGTGAACGACATCGAAGGCCTGGAGCGGCTTTCTGCGCTGAAGGGCCCCGCCTTCCTCACCAGCAACCACTTCAACCCCTTCGACAACGGCATCCACCGGACGCTGGCCCAGCGTTGCGGCCGGGGCCCGCTGGTGGCGGTGAGCCAAGGGACCAACTACGTGATGCCGGGGCTGAACGGATTCATCCTCAGGAATATAGACACCATTCCGCTCATTCCCGAACCCTCCTACATGAACGGTCCGTTCCGAAGCCTCCTGCAGCGAAGCCTGGACGCCGGGCAGTTCATCCTCATCTACCCCGAGCAGGAAATGTGGTTCAACTACCGGAAGCCTCGTCCCGAAAAGCGCGGGGCCTTCCTTTTTGCAACTGAATACCAGGTGCCCGTCGTGCCCACTTTCGTAGAGATGGTCGATTTGCCGCCGCTGGTCGCCCCCGGCTTCCACGACGTAAAACTGGTGCTGCACGTGCTGGACCCGCTCTTCCCGGACCCGGCCAAGACGCCCCGCCAAAACAGCCTGGACCTCTGCCGGGCCGACTACGAAGCCAAATGCGCCTGCTACGAGGCCTGCTACGGCAAGCCCCTGGACTACCGTTTCACCCCCTGGGACATCGCCGGCTGGGAACCGTAAGGTCTCCCGGGCAGGTCATTACGCGTTTTTCGCGATTTTCGCGTAACGGTTAGTCCCGGCCGGCGTGTCATTACGCGTTTTTGGCGATTTTCGCGTAATGGGTTGGTCCCCCGGGCAGGTCATTACGCATTTTTGGCGTTTTTCGCGAATCTTCGTCAAATTTCGTGCAAAATAAATAGGATAACCAATTGATAATCAGTTGGTTATCCTTGCTTTTTCGGGTTAAATTTCGTAACTTAAGGTGT
>ONKO01000032.1 GCA_900318445.1 uncultured Bacteroidales bacterium | reverse complement strand
TCGGCCTTGCGGGCATCCACGACGTCGGGGAGGCGGAGGATGGCGGCGGCGAGGGTGGCGGGATCGGCCGGGGCACCCAGCGCGGCGACGGTGCTGGCCATGTACTCGCGGAAGGCGGCTTCGTTGATGCTGTGCGCACCGTTCCCCGCGGCGGGCTCGAAGGTGACATAGAGGTCGATGGTGCCGCGTACGAGTTTATCGGCCAGCAGTTTACGTACTTCCAGCTCCTTGTCTTTGGGGAGGAGGGAGGTTTTGATATTGATGTCGGCGCTTTTGCCGTTGAGGGTGCGGATTTCAAGGGTGAGAGTGCCGCTCGAAAGAAGGGCTTCGGCCTTGCCGTAACCCGTCATGGATTGAATCATAGCTGTTACTTTTTTGCTGTGCAAAGATACAAAAAATAACTATCTTTGTAGCTATGATTGAGTTTGAAGTAAGCCAGCACGGGGCCGAGCTCCAGAGCCTCCGGAGGGCCGGCCGTGAATATCTCTGGCAGGGAGATCCTGCCTACTGGGGCCGGAGGGCTCCTATCCTGTTCCCTTCCGTTGGGCGTCCGTTCGAGGACACCGTCCGCTTTGGCGGCAAGGCGTTTACCATGAAGCAGCACGGCTTTGCGCGGGATGCGGAGTTTGTGCCGTCGGAGCGGGGGCTTCGCATGACGGGGGAGCACCCCAATTACCCGTATCAGTTTGATTTATACGCTAATTATGTGGCCCAGGGAGACTCGCTGCACTGCCGCTGGAGCGTAGTGAGCCGGCAGGAAGCCCCCATGTTCTTCCAAATTGGCGCCCACCCCGCGTTCCTCCTTCCGGACTATAAGGCCGATGACCCGGTGCATGGGTATTTCCTCCTGCTGGACGCTAAGGGTAAGGAGGTTAGGCCGATGGTAACGACGCAGGTAGTGCACGGGGTAGGATCCCGCGCGTTCCTCCCGGAGCCCCGGCAGATCGAGAGCCGCATTCCCATTACGGGGGGTACCTTCCAGAACGATGCCATCCTCATTGAAAACGGTCAGGTGGCGAGCGTGGCGCTCCTGGACAAATCCGGCGCGCGCGTACTCACGGTGCACTGCCCGCAGGCGCAGGCCTACGGCCTCTGGGCACCCGTCAAGCCCGGCTGTCCCTTCGTGTGCATAGAGCCCTGGTGCGGCATCGCAGACCGCGACGGATTTAGAGGAGACTTCTCCGAGAAAGACTTCGTGCACCGCCTGGGGGCAGGGGAGGAGTATCTTTTTGAATATGTGATAGAACTGTAAATCAGTAAACTAAACAAAAACGCGGGCTGAAAGGCCCGTTTTTTTATTGGCAAAATTTTGTCAAATTCGTTAAAAATGCATACCTTTGTTTACTCTATTCTCATAAGAATAGCCAGGCGGCCGGGGCGTCAGCTGGATAGCGACAAACCGGAGAAACCTTGAAAGAAAGTTTCGTCCGCCTTTCTTGTTACCCTTCCGGCGTATATTCAGACGGGAGGGGAATTAAAGAAGTGTGTCTTGAAGTAACCAAAAATTTATGAAGCGCTCCCTCATCATTACCGGCGGTGCCGGTTTCATTCGCCAACCTCAAGGACATCGAGAACAAGCCTAATTACAAGTTTGTGAAGATGGACATCTGCGACTTCGAGGGCGTTTTGAAGCTCATGCAGGACGAGAAAGTGGACGGCATCATCCACCTTGCCGCCGAGAGCCACGTGGACCGCAGCATCAAGGATCCGTTCACGTTTGCGAAGACCAACGTGATGGGTACCCTGAGCCTCCTGCAGGCTGCCAAGGCCTACTGGGAGAGCCTTCCGGAGAAGTACGAAGGCAAGCGCTTCTACCACATCTCCACCGACGAGGTGTACGGTGCCCTCAAGATGGACGGCACCCTGTTCACGGAGGAGACCAAGTACCAGCCCCACAGCCCCTACAGCGCTGCCAAGGCCAGCAGCGACCACTTTGTGCGTGCCTTCCACGACACCTTCGGCATGCCCACCATCGTCACCAACTGTTCCAACAACTACGGCCCCTACCAGTTCCCGGAGAAGCTCATCCCGCTTTTCATCAACAACATCCGGCACCGTAAACCCCTCCCCGTGTACGGAAAGGGTGAGAACATCCGCGACTGGCTGTATGTGGAGGACCACGCCCGGGCCATCGACCTCATCTTCCACGAAGGGAAGGTGGCCGAGACCTACAACATTGGCGGCTTCAACGAATGGAAGAACATTGATATCATCAAGGTCCTGATTGCCACCGTGGACCGCCTGCTGGGCCGTCCCGAGGGAGCGGACCTGGACCTCATCACTTACGTGACCGACCGCGCCGGGCACGACCTCCGCTACGCTATTGACTCCCGCAAGCTCCAGCGCGAACTGGGCTGGGAACCCTCGCTCCAGTTCGAGGAAGGCATTGAGAAAACCGTGCGCTGGTACCTGGAGAATCAGGAGTGGATGGATAACGTGACGTCCGGTGACTACCAGAAGTATTACGAGGAAATGTATAAAGGAAGATAGATAGAGAACCTATGAAAATTGCAGTAGCAGGAACCGGATACGTTGGCCTTTCCATAGCCACGCTTTTGTCCCAGCACCATGACGTGGTGGCCGTGGACGTGATTCCGGAGAAAGTAGAGAAGAT